>CAWBYS010000015.1:0-145416 GCA_963793055.1 uncultured Actinomycetota bacterium
ACGCCTCGGTGAAGTTGCGGGTGACCGCCGGGTCGACCGGGATGCCCGGGCCGGTGGTCGTCGACACGACAACCTTCTTCAGGTAGCGGCCCTTCGACGACGACGGCTTGGCCCGCAGGATCTCGTCCAGCGCGGCGCCGTAGTTCTCGGCCAGCTGCTTCTCGTCGAACGACGCCTTGCCGATCACGAAGTGCAGGTTGGCCTGCTTGTCGACGCGGAAGTTGATCTTGCCGCCCTTGATGTCGTTGACCGCCTTGGTGATATCCGGCGTCACGGTGCCCGTCTTCGGGTTCGGCATCAGGCCGCGCGGGCCCAGGATGCGCGCGATGCGACCGACCTTGGCCATCTGATCCGGCGTCGCGATCGCGGCGTCGAAGTCCAGGAACCCGCCCTGGATCTTCTCGATCAGGTCGTCGCTGCCCACCACGTCGGCGCCCGCGGCCGTGGCCTCCTCGGCCTTGTCACCGACGGCGAACACCGCGACGCGGGCGGTCTTGCCGGTGCCGTTGGGCAGGTTCACGGTGCCGCGCACCATCTGGTCGGCCTTACGCGGGTCGACGCCCAGCCGGATCGCCACCTCGACGGTCGCGTCCTGCTTCTTCGACGACGTCTCCTTGGCCAGCCGGACCGCCTCCAGCGGCGGGTACAGCCGATCCCGGTCGACCTTCTCGGCGGCTTCGCGATATGCCTTGCTGTTCTTGCTCATTCGTGTCTCCTAATTGATGAGTTGTGGTTGGCGGGCCGAAGCTGGCCCTCCCACGGGATCGGCCGAACTACTCGACCGTGATCCCCATCGACCGGGCAGTGCCGGCGATGATCTTGGCCGCCTGATCAATGTCGTTGGCGTTCAAGTCTTCCTTCTTCGTCTCGGCGATCTCGCGCACCTGATCCCAGGTCACCTTGGCGACCTTGGTCTTGTGCGGCTCGCCCGAGCCCTTCGGCACGCCCGCAGCCTTCAGCAGCAGCTTGGCCGCCGGCGGGGTCTTCAGGTTGAAGGTGAAGCTGCGGTCCTCGTAGACGGTGATCTCCACGGGGATGACGTTGCCGCGCTGGTTCTCCGTCGCGGCGTTGTACGCCTTGCAGAACTCCATGATGTTGACGCCGTGCTGGCCGAGCGCCGGACCCACCGGCGGGGCGGGGTTGGCCTGCCCGGCCTGGATCTGCAGCTTGATCAGCCCGGCGACTTTCTTCTTCGGGGCCATGGTGGTTGGTGTTCCTCTCTCGTTCTCTTGCGGCTTCGGTGCGATTTGTTGCGCTCAGCGCGACCAACGCACACCGAAATCGCATCTAGATCTTGGCGACCTGGTTGAAGGTCAGTTCGACAGGTGTTTCGCGGCCGAAGATGGACACCAGCACCTTGAGCTTCTGTTGTTCGGCGTTGACCTCGCTGATCGACGCGGGCAGCGTCGCGAACGGGCCGTCCATGACGGTGACCGACTCGCCGACCTCGAAATCGACCTCGATCGGCGCCCGCTCAGTGGCTCCGACTTCCGCGGCCGCGGTGGAGGCAGCGGTGGCCTTGCCGGCCTTCTTGGCCGCGGCAGGCGGCAGCAGGAACTTCACCACGTCGTCGAGCGACAGCGGCGACGGCCGCGACGTCGCACCGACGAAGCCCGTGACACCGGGCGTGTTGCGCACCGCGCCCCACGACTCGTCGATGAGTTCCATGCGGACCAGGATGTAGCCGGGCAGCACCTTGCGGTTGACCTGCTTGCGCTGGCCGTTCTTGATCTCGGTGACCTCTTCGGTGGGCACCTCGACCTGGAAGATGTAGTCGCCGACGTCCAGGTTCTGCACGCGCGTCTCGAGGTTGGCCTTCACCTTGTTCTCGTAGCCGGCGTAGCTGTGGATGACGTACCACTCGCCCGGCTTGGAGCGCAGTTCCCTCTTCAGCGCGACGGCGGGATCCTCGTCCTCGTCTTCAGCAGCCTCCGCCGGAGTCTCGCTCGGCAGGCGCTTCGTCATCCTCCAGCGGAGCGCTCCTCAACGGCCTCGGCCGCGCGTCGGTCTCGCTCGCCGGCGACTCGGCCGCCTCGTCGGCAGATCACGGTCGCCGGATCCGCGGCGTCGGCGAGCGCCGTCGGATCGACGCTCTCGGCCGAAGGCGTATCGCCCTCGAAGCTAGTCACTTGTCAGTCCTCTCAAATCCGCTCGTCAGCCGCCGCCGAAGATCAGCATCACGAGCTTGGTCAGGCCCAGATCGACCACGCCGATCAACGCCACCATGAAGGCCAGGAAGAGCAGCACCACGCTGGTGTAGCTGACCATCTGCTTGCGGTTCGGCCAGATCACCTTGCGCAGCTCGGCAACGACCTGCTTCAGGTAGTTCCAGACGAAGGCGAAGGGATTGCGCCCACCTTTTCCTGGCCGGTCGCCGCCCTTCTTGGCAGTCTTCTTCGCGGTCCCGGCGCCGTTCTTGGTGGGAACGGCCTTGGTGCCGGTTTCCAGGTCGATGGCCTCGCTGACGTCCTCGCCGACCGCACCACGGCGCGAGCGCTTGCCGGAGGGCCGGGTCGGCCGGGTCACCACCGCCGACGGCTCGTCGGTGGTATCGGTACCGGTGCCTCTCGAACCGGAAAGGGCCGGATCAAGCTCGTCGCTCACCGCATGCCTTTCGTCTGGTTGTTGTGGGTCACTATCCAGTGTCCACCCTTGTCGAGTATTCAGTTGAGCAGGGGCGACAGGACTTGAACCTGCAACCTGCGGTTTTGGAGACCGCTGCTCTGCCAGTTGAGCTACGCCCCTTCAGAGTGACACTGCCGGCAGGACCACCCGGTCGGAGCTCACACAATTCGCGCGCTCCCCGTTCGGTCGATCTTCAAACCGACGGACAGCGCGCTTAACTGGGAAAACCCCGAGGTCTGAGTGTAGCGCGCCAGCCGTGCTAGTTACTAATCCGCCGCGTGGCCGTTCTCGCCGGCGGTGTCGCGGGCCGCAGTGCGGATGACCTGGCCCGTCTCGGGATCCCACTTGGCCGAGATCGAGTTGTCGCCCTCGTGGCCCATCAGCGTCGTGAACGCCTCCATCACCACCTCGCCGTCGGGGGTTGCACAGACGTTGCGGGTGGTCACGATGTCGGCGCCGAACCGCTCGGTCACCGTCTCGACGTACATCGTGCCGGTCAGCGCGTCACCGACCTTGATCGGCCGGTGGAAGAGGAACTTCTGGTCGACCTGGACGATCTGCAGGGTCTCGAGGCCAACGTCGACGTGCTGGAAAAAGTGATTCTGGATCATCACGGCGAAGATCGAGGCGAACGTCAGCGGCGCGATGAGTGCGTCGTGGCCCAGTTCTGCGGCCGCTTCCTCGTCGACGGTGCCCGGATGGGCCGACTTCACGGCCTTGGCGTACTGGCGGACCTGTTCGCGGCCCACCACGAAAGTGTCGGGGTACTTCCAGACCATCCCCCGGATATCGGTCTTGAGCGCCACTGCTACGCCAACTTCGCGGTAGCCACGGCGCGCCCGAAGATCTTCTTTCCACCCGAAGTGGCCGTCAGCGCGATGGTGACCGACTTCGTCTCGGGCTCAACCGATTTCACGCGTCCATTGAACACGATTTCGGCGCCGACGCCATCGTTGGGCACCGGCACGACAGCGGTGAACCGGACGTTGTATTCGGTGACCGCGGCCGGATCGCCGACCCAGGAGGTGACGTAGCCGCCGCCCAAGCCCATGGTCAGCATGCCGTGGGCGATCGCGGTGTCCAGGCCGACCTGCTTGGCGATGTCGTCGTCCCAGTGGATCGGGTTCAGGTCACCGGACACACCGGCGTAGTTCACCAGGTCGCCCCGCGTCAGCGGGATGCTCTTCTCGGGGAGTTGGTCGCCCACCTTCACCGAATCGAACTTACGCAGTGGCATGTGAAAAGCCCTCTTCTCCGTCTTCACCCGACCGACCCGCCAGGGTCGTGTACGTCTCCTGCACGACGTCACCCTTGTCGTTGGTGACGATGTTCTTGGTCACGATGATGTCCGTGCCGTGCGCCTGCCGAACCGAGTCCACATACACGTCGCAGTAGAGCGTGTCGCCGGCGTGGATCGCCTTCTTGAACTTCAGCACCTGGTCCACCTGGACGATCTGCATGTCGGAAATGCCGATGTTGGCGTGGGCGAAGAAGGCCGTCTGCGCCATGTAGCCGAAAACCGAGGTGAAGGTCAGCGGCGCGGGCAGCCGGTCGTGGCCCAACTCGGCGGCGACGGCCTCGTCGAAGAACATGTCGTCATCGTTTTTGACCGCGACGGCGTACTCGCGCAGCTTCTCGCGTCCCACGACGTAGTGGTCGGGGTAGCGAAAGTGCATCCCGACGATGTTCTTCGACAGCGCCACAGTTGGTGAACGCGCGCGCCTAGCGCGATTCCTTGTGCGCCTGGTGCTTGCCGCAGTTCGGGCAGAACTTCTTGATCTCGAGCCGGTCGGGATCGTTGCGGCGGTTCTTCTTGGTGATGTAGTTGCGGTGCTTGCACACCTCGCACGCCAAGGTGATCTTGGGCCGTACGTCGGTACTGGAGGCCACGTCTGTCGTCCTTTGTCTAAGCGTTCTCGTTGTCTTGTAGCGGTGGGGGGACTCGATCCCCCGACCTCACGATTATGAGTCGTGCGCTCTAACCAGCTGAGCTACACCGCCATCCGGGTGCCACCTAGTCGGAAGCTTCTCCCGTCGCTCCGCTCGCCCAGATGACCACCGAGCCCCCTAACGGAATCGAACCGTTGACCTTTTCCTTACCATGGAAACGCTCTACCGACTGAGCTAAGGGGGCCTCGTCCTTCTAAGACCCAACAGCCGAGGCGTGGGCCTTAAAGAGGGTACATTCTCCGCGTTTGCCTAGCCAAACCGCAGGTCTCGCCCGGTGGTGTGCTGTGCAGCTCTGGTTACTCGTACCGGCGCCAATCGAATCGAACTATCCGGTTTTAGCAATCTGGCTGATGCGCTGTGGTGAGACGCCGAGTAACGACGCTGCGTCGCGCACGGGTACACCTTTGCGGGTGAGATCCTGCGCGTATTGCTTCGACGCGGCAGCCACTTGGACCTCGAGTTCCTCGGCCTGATGACGAAGATCCTCGATGTGGTGCGCAGTGCCGGCAATGTCGCCAATACCTGGCACGGTGATGCTTGCAATCCGCACGCCGACCTCGGTGAGCAATGTGTCAGTGCTGATAGCAATGAGACTGCGTGCCATATCTTCGATCTCGCCGATGCGGCGCGCCTGGGTGAGCCCGTCGATTTCGGGAACGTGGATCATCCACCAGCGACCATCGCGGGTCACTTCGACCTTGTACTCGTGCATCACCACTACCCTTTGCTCTCGTCGATGACCTTGTTCACCTTGCGAACCACTCCCGGCGAGATAGTGCGGTGGCTGTCGGGCACCGCCACCCACGCGCCAGTCGGGTGTGTCCACTTCGAGTGACGCCCGTCAGTGCTGGTGCGCACGAATCCAGCCTCCTTGAGCCGCTTGGTGACCGACCGGGTGGGTTCTTCTTTGACCACAACACTAGTCTAGCGTGCTAGACGGTTTCTAGTTAACCACGCTAGACAAAAAAGAATGCAGGTCGGAACCGTATCTTCCCTCGCGCAGCGGACATCGAATAACCCGCACCGTCTAACCTGCCCTCGTCTTCGCCGGGCCCACACAGATCGCGAACAGAGTCGCGATTCGCGATATCTGCGCAGTTTGGGCGCCAGGTGATAGGACGGAACAGTGACCGAACCCGGCTCCCCGCGTGTGGCCGTCTACCTCGACTTCGACAACATCGTGATCTCCCGGTACGACCAAGTGCACGGCCGCAGCTCCTTCCAGAAAGACCGGGCCGCCGGTTTTCACAAGCAGCCGGGGCGGCTGGCCCAGGCCACCGTCGATGTCGGCGCCATCATCGACTTCGCATCCGGGTTCGGGACGCTGGTGCTGACGAGGGCCTATGCCGACTGGTCGGCCGACGTCAACGCCGACTATCGAGGCCAGCTGGTCGGCCGCGCGGTCGACCTCGTCCAGCTGTTTCCCGCCGCGGCCTACGGCAAGAACGGCGCCGACATCCGCCTGGCGGTCGACGCGGTCGAGGACATGTTCCGGCTGCCCGACCTCACCCATGTCGTGATCGTCGCCGGAGATTCGGACTACATCGCGCTGGCGCAGCGGTGCAAGCGGCTGGGCCGCTACGTCGTCGGCATCGGCATCACGGGGTCGATCAGCCGCTCGCTGACCGCGGCCTGCGACGAGTTCGTCTCCTACGACGCGCTGCCCGGCGTTCCCGTCGCGGAGGCTCCGAAGAAGAAGCCGCGCAAGAAGGCCACTTCTGCTTCCGACACCGACCAGGAGCCCGAGTCCCCCGACCCGCAGGCCACCGCGACGGCCCTGCTCGAGCGGGCCATGCGGATCGGCCACGAGAAGGACGACGCCGACTGGCTGCACAACTCGGCGGTCAAGGCGCAGATGAAGCGGATGGACCCGTCGTTCTCGGAGCGGTCGCTGGGCTTCAAGTCGTTCAGCGACTTCCTGCGGTCGCGCAGCGACATCGTCGAGCTCGACGAGAGCAGCACCACCCGCATGGTGCGGCTGCGCGAGCGCAGCTGAATACTCTGAGGGCTATGACCGACCGCCTGTACTTCCGCCAGCTGCTGTCGGGTCGCGACTTCGCCGCCGGCGACATGATGGCCCAGCAGATGCGCAACTTCGCCTATCTGATCGGCGACCGCGAGACCGGCGACGCCGTCGTCGTCGACCCGGCCTATGCCGCCGGGGATCTGGTCGACGCCATCGAGGCCGACGGCATGCACCTGTCGGGTGTGCTGGTCACCCACCACCATCCCGACCACGTCGGCGGGAGCATGGCGGGCTTCTCGCTCAAGGGCCTGGCCGAGCTGCTGGAGCGGCAAAGCGTGCCGGTTCACGTCAATTCCCTTGAGGCCGATTGGGTTTCACGGGTCACCGGCGTCGCGCGCAGCGAGCTGACCCCGCACGAGCACGGCGACATCGTCAAGGTCGGCGACATCGACATCGAGTTGCTGCACACCCCCGGCCACACGCCCGGCAGCCAGTGTTTCCTGCTCGACGGCAAGCTCGTCGCGGGCGACACGCTGTTCCTGGAGGGCTGCGGCCGCACCGACTTCCCCGGCGGCGACGTCGACGACATGTTCCGCAGCCTGCAGGCGCTCGCGCAGCTGTCCGGCGACCCGACGGTGTTTCCCGGCCACTGGTATTCGATGGAGCCCAGCGCTTCGCTGTCGGAGGTCAAGCAGACGAACTACGTCTACCGGGCGAGCAATCTCGACCAGTGGCGCATGTTCATGGGCGGCTGAGGCTGCCTCGGCCGACGTGTCGATCGCTTTCGACGTGCCGCCGGGCACCGAAGCGGAATCCATTGAGCTGCATGCGGATCCGACGACACCCGGCGCCGAGGTTTCGTTGTCGTAGGTTCGGACCACACTAGACGCGTGGCCGACACCCTTTATGCCGACGTGTCCGAGTGGCAGGTTGGCGTCAACGACAGCTATCCGTATCGCGTGTTGTGCATTCGTTCCAATGACGGCACGTATCGAGATCACCTCTGGCTCAACAACTATGGCTGGTGCCGCCGCAACGCCGATTACGGGCGGCTGACCTTCTTCATCGTTTACTTTGTGTGGCGGCCGAATTGGCAGCAAACGGTCGACACGTTCAAGGCGATGGTGGGCAAGCCGCATCCGAAGATGGCCGTGATGCTCGACGTCGAATCGTGGGGCGGCCAGATCCGCGGCGACCGGTCGGCGGCGATCAACGCCACCTACGAGTCCGTCGGCGCGTTCGTCGGGTCGACGAAGAAGGTGATCGGGTACGGCAACGTCGGCGACCTCAACACCCTGTGGCCGACCAAGCCGCCGGGCATCCGACTCGTCGTCGCGGCCTACGGCCACAACCCGCCGTATCCGGGCAAAGTCGCACATCAATACACCGACGGGGCCGGCTACGGCGGCGGCCTACCCGAAGGCGCGCCGCCGTTCGGGCATTGCGACGTGAATTCGGCCGACGGACTGACCGCCGAGCAGTTCGCCGGCGCGTGCGGCATCGCGGCCACGGATTCCGCGGTCGCCGCGCTTGCCAACACAAGGATCCGTAGGAAATCTCGCCGCGAGTAGCGCATTCAGGGGTGACACAGCGGCCGTTGCCGGGCAAACTATGACGCACGAGTAAATTACTCCCGCCGGGGGCCATGTGAAGAACGTCGTGCTCTGCTTCGACCGCGCAGGTCACCATCCCGGACTGCGCGATGCCACGAACGCCGAGCGCCTGTTTCGTCTCCTCGACGAGAGCGCCGACCAGATCACCTGGTACGACGCCGGCATGCGGGCGGCCGACAGCAGCGGCTTGCACAGGACGCTGAAGTGGCGGGACGCGGCCACCGACGATGCGGACGCGACGATCGCCGAGGCCTACGACTTCCTGATCGACTGGTGGGAGCCCGGCGACCGCATCTACATGTTCGGCGTCGGCCGCGGCGCGTACTGCGCGCAGATCCTCACCCGGATGCTGGGCACCGTCGGACTCGAGCCCGACTTCAAGGATTACGTGCTCGCCGCCTACCGCGTGCCGCGCACCGAGCGCACGCCGCGAGACTGGCAGCGTGTCGCGCGCCTGTTCGCAGAACTGTCGGGCAACGACGAAATCAGTGTCCCCGTATCGTTTTTGGGGCTGTGGGACGCAATGTGGTTGCCGGGTTTGCGGCGCGCGATGCCCGAACCGCTGCCCAACGTCGTGGTCGGCAGGCACGCGGTGGCCATCGACGGCCCACCCGGTGAACGTCTGGTCGCATCGGCGTGCGACCGCATCGAGGAAGTGTGGTTCCGCGGCGCGCACTGCGACGTCGTGGGCGGGCCGGGGGCGTGCTGGCCACTTGCCGACCTCACACTCGACTGGATGCTCGACGGTGCGATACGGGCCGGTGCCTCGGTGCAGTCGACGCGGCGGTGCGCCGCACCCGCCCCGCAGGAGTACGACGCACTCGCCGGAAGCGCCCGCACGATCTCGATCCGCAAGCTGCCGGCCGATGCGCTGGTGCACTCGAGCGTGAACATCTACCTTCGCGAGCATCCCGCCTACTGGCGCCGTCTGCCGTCGCACGTGATCTGGGCCGACGCGAATTGGACCGCGCGGGCCGAACGGCTGCTGCCCGCGGCCAAGACGACGAGGACCATCGAGCAGCCGGCCTTGGCCGCCGTGGCGTCCTGATACGCCCCGCAACTTGCGCCACTGCTTGCACATCAGGCAATGCAGTTTCAGCAAATCGACGTGCGTGACAATTAGCAAACTATGTAACCGTCACTTCGACGTGGTAGAAACCGTTCGTGGACACGGTCGAACTGCGGGCGCTCAGCGTCACGGACGTCTCGGCCACCGGCTGGATGGCGCTGGCGGCCTGGGTGGCAGTCGTCGTGCTGATTGCGGCGCTGGTTTACGCCTGGCGTGCATATCAGCGGGCGAGGCTGCAGAGCGAAGAGCTGATGCAGCCCAATGTCGCGATGTATATGGAGCCGGCGGCCAACGACTGGCATCTCGTCGAGCTTGTGGTCAAGAACTTCGGTACCACACCGGCTTTCGGTATCCGGTTCGAATTCGCGCATCCGCCGACGGTCGGCAAGTACGAGTCGCAGTACGAAGATCGCTATGTCGACATCGTGCCGTTGAACCTGCCCGCCGAGATCCCGTACCTGGCGCCGTCGCAGGAATGGCGCATCGTGTGGGACTCGGCCCTGGACCGCCGGGAGCTCGGCGAAGCCATCGCATCGCGGTTCGACGGCGCGGTCACCTATTACGACCAGCCGAAGACGCCGAAGGGCACTCGCGGAGCAAAGCGCCCCCCACACCAGTACCGGACCTCAGCGGTGCTGGACTGGGCGACCCTGCATCCGGTCGAGCGACTCGAGCTGCTGACCACCCACGACCTGGCGCGCCAGGAGAAGCAGAAGCTGGAGCTGCTGCGAAACCTGTTGACCTACTACCACTACGCGACGAGTGAGAGCCGCGAGGAAGTGCTGCGCAGCGAGATCACGCGGGTGCGCAATGCGGCCGACGCGCTACGGGACCGCTTCCGGGCCGAGTACAACGCGCCGCACCACAACGTGCCGAACGTGCCGCACGTGCCGAACTTGCCGCACAACGACGTGCATGCGAACGACGACAACATCACCGACGCCGAGTTCGAAGAAGCCCAGACACAGATCATCAACAACGGGCGTCATCGGCGAAACCTCGCGCCGTAGGTCTACTTCGCGGTATCCCGGAGCCCGACGACCCCTCGACGCCGGGCTGAGGCAAAACTATGTGCGACGCACCACGCCCGTCGTGCGTAGTCGGCTACTTCAATTTGGCCCTTGGATTTCGTAGCGACGTTACGTAACATCGATTTGATTCCCGAGCGCACTCAAAGGAGAGGCAATGACCAGCGCAGTTGGCTATGAACTCAACGATTCCGTCGCGACGATCACCCTCGACGACGGCAAGGTCAACGTTCTGGGTCCGGCGATGCAGGCCGAGATCAACGACGCCCTCGACAGCGCCGAGAAGGACGCCTCCAAGGCGGTGGTGCTCGCGGGCAACCAGCGGGTGTTCAGCGGCGGCTTCGACCTCGCGGTATTCCAGTCCGGCGACGCGAAGGCGGCGCTGGGCATGTTGGCGGGCGGCTTCGAGCTGTCGAAGCGGTGCCTGACGTTTCCCAAGCCGGTCATCATGGCGGCGACGGGCCCGGCCATCGCGATGGGATCGTTTTTGCTGCTGTCCGGCGACCACCGCGTCGGGCAACCCAAGACCAAGTGCCAGGCCATCGAGGTGGCGATCGGCATGACGATCCCGATCTCGGCGATCGAGATCATGCGGTTTCGGTTGACGCCGGCCGCGTTCGACCGCGGCGCGGGAATGGCCGCGACGTTCGTCGGCGACGACGCGATCGCCGGCGGCTGGCTCGATGAGATCGTCGAGGCCGACCGCGTCGTCGCGCGTGCGCAGGAGGTGGCGGCCGAGGCTGCCGCGACGTTGCATCTGGGCGCACACCTGGCGACCAAGCTGAAGGCGCGCGACGCCGCACTGAAGGCGATCCAGGCCGGAATCGACGGGCTGGCAGAAGAATTCACGCTGTCCTAGGCCGACAGAGACACTGACATGCCCAGGGCGAAGCAGCGCACGCCCGAGTTGCGGGACCATCTGCTCGACGTGGCGATCGCCACGCTGGCCGAGGAAGGCATCGCCGGCTTTACGACACGGCGGGTGGCCGAACGGGCGGGCACGTCGGTGCCCGCGGTGTACGAGCTGTTCGACGACAAGGCCGGCCTGGTTCGGGCGATGTTCTTCGAGGGGTTCCGGCTGCTGGGCGCCGAGTTGGCCAAGGTTCCCGAAACCGACGATCCGCTGGCGGATCTGGAGCGGCTGGTTCCGGTGTTCCGGTTGTTCTGCCGGGCGTACCCGAGGCTGGCGCAGGTGATGTTCTCGCGGCCGTTCGCCGATTTCGAGCCGGGTCCCGACGAGTTGGCGGCGGGGGCGTCGGTGCGAGAGGTGTTCATCGGCCGGATTCAGCGTTGCATCGATGCGGGCGTGCTGTCGGGCGACGTCACCGATATCGCACACGTATTGCTGGCGCTGGCTCAGGGTTTGGCGGTTCAGGAGTTGGGTCGGTGGCTCGGGCCGACGGGGCCGTCGATCGAGCGCCGATGGAAGCTGGGCGTAACGGCGCTGCTTGCGGGCTTCCGGCCGGCCTAGGCTGCCGCTCTCGACCGCGGCGCCAAGCGCAATTTTGCGTCCAGGGCTGTGAATCGCGCGAATGCACAACCCTGGACGCAAAATTGAGCGCGTTACGAAGAATCGAGGCTCGTCGGCCCAGGCGGTGAAGAAACTACGGACCACCGCCGCCGGCTGGATGTCTGAGCTGCCAACCTCACAGCGACTCTTTCGCTGAAGTACTACACGACGACACAAGTTCAGCGATTCTGTCGCTTTGAGGTTGGCAGCTCAGACATCGCGACTGTGGCGCGTCTGCCTTCATCTGGTCCGGCGTCGACGTCAGGTCGTACGCCGCGCGTGCCGCCAATTGGGGCAAATGCCCCATGCCCCGCGGCGGCCCGTCAACAAATGATGACGGCATGAACACGACACCCCAATCGGCCGCGGCCGCCACCAAGACCATGCCCCTTCCCGATGGCGACGAGGAACGTGTCGTCGGCTTCGGCGTCATGGGCCTGCCCTTCGCCAACGGTCACTACCTCGCCTTCCGCGACTTCCCGGAGACGTCCTTCTCCCCCGCCTATCTGTCGGTGTGGCACCGCACCCCTGACGGCGTGTGGACCTTCTACGCGACGACGCCCGGGGCGCAGAGTTGCTCGCGCTACTTCAGCTCGGCGACGCCCGTCGACCCCGTCGTCTGCGACATCAAGTCGCAATGGATCACCCCGTGGTCGCTCGCGATTTCCATTGACGGCGTGCTGGATTGGCGCGTCGACATCACCACCACGTGGGCAACGCGCCTGATGAGCGCCGTCGGCGGCGCCATACCCGCCGCCGCGGCGAGGAACCGCACACTGCTCAAGACCATGAGCCACGTCGTCGGGCCGCTGCTCGGTATCGGCAGGATGAAACTCACCGGCCACCTGCCCAATGGTCAGGAGTTCCGCATCGCCCCCAAGCGGGTGTGGGCGGTCGCCGACTCCTCGGCCGTCGTGTGCGGCGAGGACCTCGGGCCGGTCGGGCCCCATCCTGTCCAGGGCAACCTCGCGGACTTCCAGCTGCCCCAACGCGGCGTCTGCGTGGTGGCACAGGGCCGCTTCGAGGCCTTCGACGTCGCCCGCCATCGCGATGGCAACCGTCTTGACCTTTCCCAGTGACCAAGCAATGACGCTGGCGCAAAATACGATGGTGCCCACAGGCTCGACACCGCCACAGCTCCCGACCCGCGCGGAGGTGCTGGCGGCGCTGTCGGTGGCCATCGACCTCGGCCTGGGACAACCCGCGGAGCACATGCTGCGCGCAGCACTGATCGCCACGCGCATCGCCGACCGGCTCGGCCTGCCCCAGCCGCAACGCGACTGCATCTACTACGCGACGCTGATCATGTGGATCGGCTGCCACGCCGATTCCCACGAATACGCGCGGTGGTTCGGCGACGACATCGCGGTGCGCCGCGATCGTATCTCGTCGACTGGTCCGGACTGCCGTACATGCGGTTCCTGTTGACCAACATCGGTCACGGCGAGTCGCTGTTGTCGCGGATGCGGACGGCGTCGACGTTGTTCCTCAATGCGCGCGGCCACATTTCACAGCTGATCCACTCGCATTGCACGTCGGCGGCGCTGCTCGCCGAGCGGATCGGGCTGAACGCCGACGTGCAGACGGCGATGCGGTTCACCTTCGAGCGCTTCGACGGCGGCGGGCTGCCGCAAGGCGCCTCGGGCGAGGCGATCCCGATCGAGATGCGAGTCGCTCAGCTCGCCGACATGGTCGAAGTCCACCAGCGCGAGTACGGCGTCGACGGCGCGGTGGCGATGGCCCGCAGCCGGCGCGGCGGCCAGTTCGATCCCGCCGTCGTGGACGCGTTCGTCGCCGACCCGTCAGGTGTGCTGGCGGTGCCGTCGACGGGAGACGTGTGGGCCACCGCGCTGCAGTTCGCGCCGGACCGCGCCGTCCGGCTCAGCGGGCACGCGCTGGACGAGCTGCTGGTGGCGCTCGGCGACTTCGTCGACCTCAAATGCCCCTTCACCCTGGGACATTCGCGAGCCGTCACGCAACTGGCGGCCGACGCCGCGACGGCGGCCGGCCTGGATGACGATGCCGTCGCCCTCACCCGCCGCGCGGCCAGCGTGCACGACGTCGGCCGCATCGGCGTCTCCAACCAGATCTGGTCCAAGTCGGGCAGCCTGAGCATGTCGGAGTTCGAGCGGATGCGACTGCACCCCTACCTGACCGAGCGGATCCTCTCGCAAGTGCCGGGCCTGCGAGACGTGGCGGCCGTCGCCGCCAATCACCACGAAAGCCTCGACGGCGCGGGGTATCCGCGCGGACTGTCGGCACGGCAGCTCGCGATGCCGGACCGGGTGCTGGCCTGCGCGGTGAGCTACCAGAGCGCGCTGGAGCCGCGGCCCTACCGGGAGGCGCTGGGTCCGGCGGGCGCCGCGCGGCGGTTGCGGGAACGTGTTCGCGACGGCGAGCTCGACGCGGTGGCCGCCGACGCGGTGCTGCAGGCCGCGGGACACGCGTCGACCAAGCGCAAGGCACGGCCGCACGGCCTCACCGCGCGCGAGGCCGAAGTGCTCCGACTGGTGGCGCAGGGCGCCAGCAACAAGCAGATCGCCGCGAAGCTGGTGCTCAGCGAGAAGACGGTCCGCAATCACGTGGAGCGGACGTACACAAAGATCGGCGTTTCCAATCGGATCGGGGCGAGCATGTACGCGCTCGAGCACGGATTGGCCAACGGCCAAGAGGTCTGAACCGGTTCCACGAGTAGTTGAGGAAACTGCCCGGCTCGGCGGTCGGTGATGTGCTTGACTGACCACGGGGGTGACGCTGATGCAAATTCCAGATGACGGCCAGGAGACGGCCGGCTCCGCCGACAACGGGATCGCCGTCGGCGTCTCGGTGCGGGTGTATCCGGGCACAGAGCGTGAACGTTACGGCGTCGTCGTCGACGATTTCGGCGACAGTGCCGGCGTGCACGTGCAGATCGGTCAGCAACCGATCGCGGATGCCGCGCGGCGGTGGGCGGTCAGGCTCGGCGACGACAGTCTGGTGTTTGTCGACAGCGCTGATCTCACTCTCAGCTGACGCCACGTTTCGAGGTCGTCGACTCCTGGGTATCCTCGGCTTGGATTCATTGCAGAGCCACAGCGGAGCCACAGCAGTGCCCTTGCCATAGATGTGAGATTGGATCTCTACCACACGGCACTTTCGGTTCCGAGCAGAACCAAGCCAACAGATCTAGGGGGTCCCTCGTCATGCGCGGGAGTAACAACGATCGCAGGTCGATGCGCCGACGTCTTCGACGTATACGTCGCGATTTTCGCATGCGTCGAGATCTCGCCCACCCAGCGATCGGATACGCGGCGGTCGGGACGCTGACTCTCCTCACTGCGTTGCTAGCTATCTACACAGTGATGCACCAATGATTCGGTGGCATGCGACGCACTGACATGATGGTGGAGTGACTCATGTCCGCGGCCGCGTCTGGCGCGACGGCAAGCCGCAGGACGACTTCGAGTTCGCGGCGATCTCGGACTACCTGGCCGAGGACGACGCCCTGGTGTGGTGCGACATCTACGACCCCGACCACGCGATCCTGAAGGATCTCGCGCAGGAGCTCGACCTGGACAGCTGGGCGGTCGAGGACGCGATCGCCGAGGCCGAACGCACCAAGGCGGTCGCCTACCGCTCGCACACCTTCTTCACCGTGTACAGCGTGACGATCAGGGAGCCGGCCCCCGTTGACGACTCCGAGTCGATGCTGGACATCCATCGCATCTCGGCGTTCGTGCTGCCGCGGGGGCTGATCACGGTGCGGCTCTCCCCGCACTTCGACATGGAGACCGTGTCGCAGCGCTTCGACGAGCTCGGTGGGCATGAGCACGGCGTGGGCGCGCTGGTGCACGGGCTGCTCGACGTCGTCGTCGACGGGCACTTCGAGGCCGTGCAGTGCCTCGACGACGGCATCGAGTCGGTCGAGGACGATCTGTTCGATAACAGCCCCCGAAAAGGATTGCAGCGAAAGACGTTCCGGCTGCGTAAGGATCTGGTGGCGCTGCGGCGGGTGGTGCTGCCGATGCGCGAAGTCGTCAACTCCATCCAGCACCGCAGGCTGGATGCGAAGACCTCGCCCGACCTCGACCCGCTGTACGCGGACCTCTACGACCACGTACTCCGGGCCTCGGAGTGGACGGAGTCGCTGCGGGACATGGTGACGACGGTGTTCGAAACCAACCTGTCCCTCCAGGATGCGCGGCTGAACACGGTGATGAAGAAACTCACCGGCTGGGCGGCCATCATCGCGGTACCGACTGCGATCACCGGCTTCTATGGCCAGAACGTGACGTATCCAGGCATCGACACCGTGGCGGGCTTCGTGACCAGCACGTCGATCATCGTGCTGGTGGTGCTGGGGCTGTATTGGATGTTCAAGCGTCGAGGGTGGTTGTAGCGCCTCAGACAGTCGCGTGCGAACGCAGCAGTTCGTCGGCGTGCCGGTAGTCGTCGTCGGAATTGAGCGTCAGCACGCCGACGACTTCGCCGTCGGCCTCGTACCAGACGGTGAACCCGTTGTGATGGTCGACGAGCCGGCTGTCGTCGTAGCCGCCACCCCAGCCGCGGTACTTGAAGACGAATCCGCCTATGCGGCAGGAGAACAGGGGCACCTGGTCCCACGCGGCCGCGACGCCGGCGGCGGTGAGCCCGGCGACGAGACCTTCCTGCGCGGCGTCGCGCCAGTGTTCGGCGCGGATGGGTCGTCCCGCGATGACGTTGTGCGCGAGTGCGACATCGCCCGCGGCGTAGACGTTGCGAGCCGATGCGCGCATATGCTCGTCGACGACGATGCGCCCGTCGCGGGTTTCGAGGCCGGCCGCCTCGGCGAGCCTGATGTCGGGCCGCACGCCGGTGGCGGCGATGACGATATCGGTGTCGATCGTCGAGTCGTCGAACAGCACACAGGTGTCCTCGATCGCGGTGACGGTGGCGCCACCGATGAAGCGAACGCCGCTGTCGGACAGGATCTTTGCGACGCGTTCGCCCGCTTCGACGCCGAATCGCCGTTGCAGCGGAACGGATTCGGCGGCGACGAGCGTGGTCGCAACGCCGAGATCGGCGAGACAGGTCGCGGTTTCACACCCGATCAGCCCGCCGCCGATCACGACGGCCGACTCGGCATAGCGGGCGGCCATCTTCAGCGCGACCGCGTCGGCGAACGACCGCAGGCGCATGGCGGCCTCGCCGCCGGGAATGTCGAGCGGCGACGGGCGTCGCACCCGAGGCGATCACGAGGTGCCAGTACGGGTAGCGCCGGCCGCCGGCGGTGACGACCTCCTGGTTCGCGAGGTCGATGGTCTCGACGGTGATGCCGCGGATCAGGTCGACGTTGTTGCGGACGAACCAGCCCGCGCTGTGCAGGTCGAGCTTGGCCGGGCGGCCGCAGAGATACTCCTTGCTCAGCGGTGGCTTGGCATACGGAAGCGCAGGGTCGACGGTCAGAATGCGCACCGGAATCTGGGGGTGCCTACTGCGGAATGTCTCCGCCGCGCTCACCCCCGCGGGACCGCTGCCGATGGCGATGAAGCCTGGTGTCGCCACATTTCCTGGGTACCACTTCGAGGCGCGTTTCACGTCGGTTGTCAGGCATTCGTCATATTTGCTCAGCGGCCTTCGAGCCGGGATGGAACGGAAGCCGATCACCTCGCCGGAGTTGCCGCTATCGCGGCGGGGCAAACGGTCCTGTGGGAGCATCTGCGCATGAGTTCGCAGGATGATCCCGAAGCCCGCATCAGGCAGCTCGAGCAGCAGTCCGCCGACTACGGCGCAGTCGAACTCGGCGCGACTCCCAGCAGCGGCGGGCCCGCTCCGACGGCCCCGCTGCCGCCACCCGTCTACGGCACCCCGCAGGTTCCGGTGCCGCCCTACAGCGACCCGTACGGCACCAACCCGTACCAACCGCCGTTCGGGACGCAGTACACGCCGATGGGAAAGAAGGGCGCTCCGGTCGGGCTGATCTTCGGGTTGATCGCGGTTGTCCTGGTGCTCGTCGTGGGTGGCATCGGGGCGGTGGTGTGGTACGCGACGTCCAAGACCCAACAAGTCATTTCGACCATCCCCGGCGGGCCGTTCGGCGAGCCGGGTAACGGGCCGACCATCCCGATCCCGAGCGTCAGCATGCCGAGCATGCCGTCGATGCCCGGCGATGTGCCGAAGACCGGATCGCCGGGCGTGCCGTTGAGCGTCGCGGGCGTCGAGAAGAACGAGACGATCGAGTGCAACGACGCCAAGGTGAACGTCAGCGGCGTCAACAACACCATCAAGCTCACCGGGCACTGCCAGAGCGTCACGGTGTCGGGCGTCAACAATCGCGTGACGATCGAGAGCACCGACACGATCGGCGCCTCGGGCTTCGACAACCAGGTGACCTACCAGACGGGTGATCCGCAGATCGACACGACGGATTCGAACACCGTCCAAAAGGGCTGAGCCCCCGCATTCGCGTTTAGGCGATTTCCCCACGTCGGCTCCACCGATGGTGGAGTCTGACAGCGGAGGCTTGCGATGAGCAGGGGGATTCTCGGCGGCATACGAGCGGCGGCAGCGGCGGCGCTCGCAGGCGTCGTCGCGCTTTCGGTGTCGGTGGGCGTCCAGGCTCAAGTGGCCACACAGAGCGTCACGGTGGTGGCGGTCGCCAACGGTGAACCGGTCAACGGCTACACCGTGATCAACCGGCAGCCGTCGCCCAACCTCTCCGCGTGCCCCGGCCCGTCGCCGGCTGCGGTCGGCAACGACATCTACACCTGTGAGCCGGGCCAGGCGCTGGCCCAGGTGTGTTGGCCGGCCCCGGCTTCGGTGTTGTGCGCGGTGGATCCGTGGAACAAGGAGCTTCGCCGCTTCCCCGCGCCGGGCGCGCTGCCACCGGTCGCACCTCCTGCCACGCCGATCCCCTTCGCGATGCTGCTCGACGACGAGTCGACCTGCGTCCTCGCCGGTGGCGCCGATTGGGGCGGCCGTCGGGACGGCATGGTGCCCGCGTACGTGTGCGACCTGAGGGCCATGTCGAGGGCGGTGCTGATCAATCCGGACGAGGATCTGGTGTCGGCCGTCGACCGGTCTGCGCCGGCGTGGACGGTGCGTGTCGGTCTACTGGGCCCGCGAGGCGCGTCGTTCGAGCCGCCGCACCGCGTGACCGTGACCACCGCCTGGTTCGCGGGAAACTAAGGCGCGCAACATATTCAGTCGACGACGACCGGCGCGGCGGTCCTGCCGCGAAGGGCGACGAGGCCGCCGCCGATGACGAGCGCCATGCCCAGGTAGACGTACACCGTCGGCGCATGCTTCCACACGGCCCAGTCGATCAGCGCGGTGAACACGATCGTCGTGTACACGAACGGACCGACCTTGACTGCCGAGGCGTAGCGATAGGCCATCACGATGAAGATCTGCGAGAACAGCTGCGCGAGCCCTACGCCGAGCAGGTAGAGCCACGCCCGCTCGCCGATCGGCTGCCACTGGACGACCGCGAACGGAATCACCATCACGGTCGATAACAGGAAGTAGTAGAACAAGATACGGATCATCGGCTCGGTGGCGCCGAGCCAGCGCACCGACATCAGCGCGACCGCGAGCAGCAGCGCGGCGGCGAGCGCGAACAACGCGCCGACGTTGAACCTGGCGTGATGGGGTTGCAGGACGAGCATCACTCCGGCGAATCCGAGGGCAGCCCCGAGCCACGTCGCCGCCGATGATTTCTGGCGAGACACCAGCCAGGCGATGGCGGGCATCCACAGCGGAGCGCTGAAGCCCAACAGCATGGCGTTGGTGAGCGGCATCATCGTGATCGCGACGAAAAGGGCGTACCAGCAAGCGGTTCCGGTGGCTGCGCGCAGGATGTGCAGGCCGATCTTGGTGGTCTTCAGGGGCGCCCAGCCGCCTCTTAACGCAAGCGGCGCGACGAACACGACGCAGATGAGGTTCTGGAAGAGCACGACCACCGCGGTCGACGTGTACTGGCCGGCCGCCTTGCCGAATGCGCTGACGAGTGCGACGCACAGGAAGGACAGCGTCGTGAAAGTCGCGCCGACGATGAGGTTCTCGGGCCGGTGGCCTGAGTCGGAGAGAGGTGTCGACGTCTCGGACACCCGAACAACGGTAGACGGCCCGGCGGGTAATGCCGGCAAAACGCGTCAACAAATGTTGACGCCTCTCGGCGGAAGAGTGTCAGTGAATGCCGCTATGGTCGGGGTGAAAGGGAGTGATATCGACGGTGAGTGAGCAAACGACGACACCGAAGTTGGCCGAGCAGTTTTCCAGGGCGTTGGTATACGCGGAATCGAAGCATCGCACCCAGGTGCGCAAGGGCGGCGACATCCCGTACGTCGGCCATCTGCTGTCGGTGGCGGGCCTGGTGATCAACGACGGCGGTTCGGAGGACCAAGCCATCGCGGCGCTGTTGCACGACACGGTCGAGGACGCCGGCGGTCCGCCGAGGCTGGAGGAGATCCGGCGCGACTTCGGCGAAACGGTGGCGCGCATCGTCGAGCAGTGCAGCGACGCGCAGCCAGAACCGGGCCAGCAAAAGGCGCCGTGGCTGGAGCGCAAGCAGAAGTACGTCGATCACCTGTCAGAGGTCGGCATGGACACGCTGCTGGTGTCGGTCGCCGACAAGCTCGACAACGCGCGGTCGATGCTGCGCGACTACCACGAGCACGGTCCGAAGCTGTGGGAGCGCTTCAACCGCAAGAATCCTAATGACCACCTCTGGTACTACGGCTCGTTGCTGGAGGCCTACCGCGCGCGAGGGTTGGACAGTTGGATGGTCGACGAGCTCGGCCGGGTGGTCACTGAGCTGACGCAGCTCGTCAACGCCAAGCCATCCACAAGATGAGCGACTTCCGCCGACCCGCGGTGCCGCGCCGCCATAGGATGCTGTCATGGCCACGTTGGAAGACCTCGAGGCGCGAGTCGCTGCGCTGGAGGCTTCGCAGGCCGATTACCGAGCCGTCTTGGCCGCGGTCAACGCCTTGGGAGCGAACCAGCGGGATCATTCGCTTCGGCTGGACGGGGTCGAGCGGGAAGTGTCCGACCTCCGGCAGGAGATGCGCGCCGGCTTCCGCACGGCTGACGAGCACTTTGCTGAGCTCAGGGATCTGATTGTCGGCCGCCGCAACGGCGGCTAGCGGTCTGGATCTGGTGTCGTGAGACATTAATTCGCGTGCTGTGTTCGGCGGCTCGTCCACTCGGGTAAGCGATAGTGGGACCTGCCAAGCTATGAGCGACGGTTTCGCTATACGTATTGTGCGACTTCCCATTTGGCGACATTTTCGCTCATAGCTTGGCACTTCGAACGGTCTGTAGATCGGCGGCAACTACTGCCGACGAATTCCTGGCGCAGGACGGCGGCACCTACACCGGCGGCGGCGGGTCGAGCATCACCAGATGATCGCCCTGCCATTGATAGCGCACGCTCGCGACGCCGGCGACCAGGCCGAGGTCGTTGTCGCCGGCCGTCTTGTAGTCGAGGACGACGGTGTCGCCGGTGCTGCGGCCGGCGTTGAGCGTCGTCAATTTGTACGCCTTCTGCGTCGCGGTGCCGACGTACTCGCCGCGATGAAAGAGAAACGCCAGTACCGGTGAAGGCGGCTTACCGCCTTGAGTCGTCACCAGCACAGCCGAGAGGTCGGCGCACGGGTCGTAATTGCTGCCGATCGGCGTGGAGTCCCAGTACTTGTCTGTCGACGGGTCGATCCAGTTCACATTCAGAGCCGCCTGCATGGCCGTCGCCTGATCGGGCCCGCACGCCGGCGGTTGCGCGGTCGCGGTCGGTCCCGGCACCACGATGGTGGCGACGACGGCTCCCGCCGCGGCAAGCGTTGGCCGAATCATCCGACCATCCTGACAACCGCTCATGACGATGGCGGCGGCGGGTCGAGCATCTCGACGTGATCGCCCTGCCACTGGTAGCGCACGCTGGTGACTGCAGCGGGCGGGCAGGCATTGCATTCGCCGGGAGTGCTGTAGTCCAGCACGACAGTGTCGCCGGTGCTGGCCGCCTTGTTCAACGAGGTGAACCCATACGCCTTCGACGTGCCGGTGCCGAGGTATTCGCCATGGTGAAACATCAGCGCCTGCACCGGTGAACTGGCCGTCCCCTTGTCGATCATCACCAGGACCGTCGACAGATCCGCGCACGGGTTGTAATTGGTGTCGATCGGCGTGCTGTTCCACTCCATGCCCGTGACCGGTTCGGCCGGCAACTGCGACAGCGCGGCCTTCACCGCGGCGGCCTGGTCGGGTCCGCATACCGGCGCCGCCGGTGAGGATGCCGACCACCGATGGCGGCGTGGCCTGCGGTGGCGCCGTCACCGTGACGGTGCTGGGCGGTGCGGCCGGCGAACTGCACGCAGCCATCAACGCGACAGCCGACCCGCCGACGATGAGGGGCAGTTTGCGCCGCATGGGTCGGAGTGTGGCACGGATCTCCTATCGTGGCCATCGATGGCACTGCACATCCATCGCGCAGAACGCACCGACATGCTCGCCGACGGCCTCGGTGCCCTGCTCGCCGATCCGTTGCCGGACCCGTTCGCCGAAGAGCTGGTCATCGTTCCGGCGAAGGGCGTCGAACGCTGGCTGAGCCAGCGGCTGTCCCACGTCCTCGGCCGCGGTGTCGGCCAGGACGGCGTCTGCGCCGGCATCGCGTTCCGCAACCCGCGCTCGCTCATCGCCGAAATCACCGGCACCGACGAAGGACGACCCGTGGTCACCCGACGCCATGGTCTGGCCGCTGATGGAGGTCATCGACGCCAGCTGCACCGAGGCCTGGTGCAAGACCCTGGCCACCCACCTCGGTCACTTCGAAGCCGGCGAGGAAAAGGAGCTGCGGCAGGGGCGGCGCTACGCCGTCGCCCGACGGCTCGCCGGCCTCTTCGCGTCCTACGCGCGGCAGCGTCCGCAGCTGCTCATCGACTGGGAGAACGATATCGACGGTGATATCGCCGATGACCTTCACTGGCAGCCGCCGCTGTGGCGAGCACTGCTCGGCCGCATCGACGCCGACACTCCTCACATTCGCCACGCCAAAACCGTTGCCACGCTGCAGGAGTCGCCCACCGACCTGCCCGAGCGCCTCTCCCTGTTCGGCCACACCCGGCTGCCCAGCACCGAAATCGAGCTGCTGCACGCCCTGGCCACCCACCACGACCTGCACCTCTGGCTGCCGCATCCCAGCGATCACCTCTGGCAACAGCTGAAGGGCGTGCACGGCCAGATCCCCCGCCGCGACGACACCAGCCACCGCGAGGTCGACCACCCGCTGCTGGCGACCCTCGGCCGCGATCTTCGCGAACTGCAGCGCAGCCTGCCCGCCGACGCCCAGACCGACGACTATCTCGGCGGTCACGACCGCCCCGACACCCTGCTGGGCTGGCTGCAATCCGACATCACCGCCAACGCGCGGCGACCGAAAGGCCGGGCGCACAAGGCAACTGACCGCTCGGTGCAGGTGCACAGCTGCCACGGTCCCGCCCGCCAGATCGACGTGCTGCGCGAGGTCCTTCTGGGGCTGCTCGCCGACGACAAGACCCTCGAGCCGCGCGACATCCTGGTCATGTGTCCGGACATCGAGACCTACGCGCCGCTGATCGTCGCGGGCTTCGGTCTCGGCGACATGATCAAGGGCGTGCATCCCGCGCACCAACTGCGGGTCCGGCTCGCCGACCGGTCGCTGCTGCAGACCAACCCGCTTCTCGGTGTCGCGTCGCAACTTCTCGCGCTCGCCGGTGGGCGGGCGACCGCCAGCGAGGTGCTCAACCTCGCGCAGTCCGCGCCCGTGCGAGCGCGCTTCGGCTTCACCGACGACAACCTCGAGGACATCACCCGCTGGGTCCGCCAGGCCAACATCCGCTGGGGCTTCGACACCGACCACCGCAAGCCCTACGGCGTCGACTTCATCCAGAACACCTGGCGTTTCGGCATCGACCGCGTGCTGGCCGGCGTCGCCATGTCCGACGACTCCCATGCCTGGATCGACACCACCCTGCCGCTCGACGACGTCAGCAGCAACCGCGTCGACCTCGCCGGCCAGCTCGCCGAGTACATCGACCGCCTGCAGCGCGTCGTCGAATCCCTCACCGGCGCACGGCCACTCACGAGTGGCTCACCGCGCTGGAGCACGGCATCGACCTGCTCGCCAAGGTGGGCGATGACGACGCCTGGCAGACCAGCCAACTCCAACGCGAGTTCGCCGACGTGCTCACCACCGCAGGACCACGAGCCGACACCCTGATGCGGCTGCCCGACATCCGCGCACTGCTGGAACGCCACCTGGCCGGACGGCCGACGCGGGCCAACTTCCGCACCGGCACGCTGACGGTGTGCACGATGGTGCCGATGCGCTCGGTGCCGCACCGGGTGGTGTGTCTGGTCGGCCTCGACGACGGGGTGTTCCCGCGGCTCGGCGTCGTCGACGGCGACGACGCGCTGGCCCGCGACCCGATGACCGGTGAACGCGACATCCGTTCCGAGGACAGGCAACTGCTGCTCGACGCGATCGGGGCCGCCACCGAGACGCTGGTGATCACCTACACCGGCGCCAACGAATACTCCGGGCTAGCAGCGACCGCCGGCGGTGCCGCTCGCCGAACTGCTGGACACCCTCGACCTCACCACCGAGGCCAAGGTGCGCGACGCGATCGTCGTCAAGCATCCGCTGCAGCCGTTCGACACCCGAAACGTCATCCCCGGCAAGCTGATTCCGAACGAGCCGTTCACGTTCGACTCCACGGTGAAGCGCGCGGCGCTGGCCCGCACCGGCGAGCGCTCTGCGCGGCCGCCGTTCATCTCCGGACAGCTGCCGGCTCCCCCGCCCGACGATGTCGTGCTCGCCGATCTCGTTTCGTTCTACCGCGATCCGGTCAAGGGTTTCTTCCGCGCGCTTCAGTACACGCTGCCGTGGGAGGTCGACGGGGTCGAGGACGCCATGCCCGTCGAGATCAACGCGCTCGAGGAGTGGACGGTCGGCGACCGCATGCTGGCCGACATGCTGCGCGGCATGGACCCCAAACAGGCGCGCGATGCCGAGTGGCGGCGCGGCACACTGCCGCCCGGCCAGCTGGGGTGGCGCAAGGCCAAGGACCTGTGCGACCAGGCGGCGCTGATCGCCGACGCCGCAAGGCGATTCCGCGACGCCGAGCCCACCGCCGTCGATGTCGACATCGACCTCGGCGAACGGACGGCGGCTCTCCGGCACCGTCTCACCGGTCTACGGCGACCGATTGGTGTCGGTGACGTATTCGAAGCTCGACGGCCGTCACCTGCTTCAGCCCTGGATTCCGTTGCTGGCGTTGATCGCTCACGCACCCCGCCGCGACTGGCGCGCGATTTCGATCGGCAGGCCGCGGAAGGGCACCACTCCGCGCGTGGAGACGATGGGCCGCACCGCTGACTCCGCGGTCGAGCTGCTGGCCGACCTCGTCGCGATGTACGACGAAGGGCGACGGGAGCCGCTACCGCTGCCCGTCAAGACGTCGTATGCCTGGGCGGAAGCCACGCACAGCCACGGCGACCCCGATCGTCAAGCGGGGTTCAAGTGGCGCTCCAACGACCGCTACCCCGGCGAGGAGGCGGACAAGGCATACGAACTCGCCTTCGGAAAAGGTGCGTGGCTGTCACACCTCGTCGAGCGCGGCCTCGACACGTACGCCTCTCGACTGTGGCTGCCGATGCTGAGGGCGCTCGAGTGATGCAACCCTTCAATCTGCTGGGACCGCTGCCCGCCGAGCGGTCCACCACCGTGCTGGAGGCCAGCGCCGGGACGGGCAAGACGTTCGCGCTGGCCGGCCTGGTGACCCGCTACATCGCCGAGGGTGTGGCGACGCTGGACCAGATGCTGCTGATCACGTTCAGCCGCGCCGCCACCCAGGAGTTGCGTGATCGCGTGCGCCGCCAGATCGTCCACGCTGTCCAGTCTTTCGACGATGCGGCGGTCGTCGGGGACAACCAGGTGCTGAAGTACATCCTCGACGCCGGCCCCGACGAGCGGCGCGAACGCCAACGGCGACTGCGCGACGCCCTGGCGTCGTTCGACGCCGCGACCATCGCGACCACACATCAGTTCTGCCAACTGGTCCTCAAGTCACTCGGCGTGGCGGGCGACACCGACAGCGGCGTGACGCTGGTGGAAAGCCTTGACGAGTTGGTCTCCGAGATCGTCGACGACCTGTACCTCCGCCACTTCGGCCGCGAACGCGATATCCCGCTGCTGGCGTATCCCGACGCGCTGCGGCTGGCCCGCGAAGTCGTCAACCATCCCGCAACAGAGCTGCGACCGAAGGATCCCGACCCCGACTCCCGCGCGGCGGTGTGTATCCGCTTCGCGGAAAACGTCAAGGAGGAGTTGGAGATCCGCAAGCGCCGCCGCGGCATTCTCGGCTACGACGACCTGCTCACCCGGCTGGCCGAGGCGCTGAAGGACGACGACTCGGCGGCGCAGGCGCGGATGCACCACCGCTGGCCGATCGTGATGGTCGACGAATTCCAGGACACCGACCCGGTGCAGTGGCGGGTGATCGACCGCGCGTTCACCGGACGCTCGACGCTGATCCTGATCGGCGATCCCAAGCAGGCCATCTACGCGTTCCGCGGTGGGGACATCGTCACCTATCTGTCCGCCGCCGAAACCGCGGGCACGCAGATGACGCTGGGCACCAACTGGCGCAGCGACGCTGCACTGGTGCGCAGGCTGCAGGCCGTGCTGCGCGGCGCGCAACTCGGACATGAGCGCATCATCGTGCATGACGTTGCCGCGCACCATCAGGGCTCGCGGCTGGCCGACGCGCCGAGCCCAGACCCCTTCCGGTTGCGGGTGGTGAGCCGGGATACGTTCGGCCGCAGCGGAACCAACCCGATTCTGATCGACCAGCTGCGAAGCCACATATCCCGCGACCTGGCCGCCGACATCGGCATCCTGCTGAACTCCGACGCCACCTTCGACGGCAAAAAGATTCAAGCGGGCGACATCGCCGTGATCGTCGAGAAGCACAAGGACGCCCGGGTGTGCTACGACGCGCTGTGCGAGGCGGGTATCCCGGCGGTCTACACCGGCGACTCCGACATCTTCACCTCCGACGCCGCCGAGGACTGGCTGGCGCTGCTGGAGGCGTTCGATCAGCCGCACCGGCCCGGGGTGGTACGGGCCGCGGCGGCGACGATGTTCTTCGGTGAGACGGCCGAGTCGCTGGTGGAAGGCGGCGACGGGTTGACCGACCGCGTCGCGGACACGTTGCGCGAGTGGGCCAGTCATGCGCGTGAGCGTGGTGTCGCCGCGATTTTCGAGGCGGCGCAGCTCGCTGGGATGGGCGATCGCGTGCTGTCGTGGCAGGGCGGCGAGCGGTTGATGACCGACCTGGCGCACATGACGCAGCTGCTGCAGGAGGCGGCGCACCGCGAGCACTTCTCGCTGCCCGCCCTTCGGGACTGGCTGCGGGCGCAGCGCGAGGAACGCAGCGGCGCGGCCGAACGCGCGCGACGGCTCGACAACGACGCCGCTGCGGTTCAGGTCATGACGGTGTTCGTCGCCAAGGGTCTGCAGTTCCCAATCGTGTACCTGCCGTTCACGTTCAACCGCAACGTGTTCGAACCCGAGCTGGTGCTGTACCACGAGGGCGACACGCGGTGCCTGCACATCGGCGGTCAGGACAGCCCGGACTTCAACGCGGTGTCGAAGCTCGGGCGTGTGGAGGATGCCAGCGATGACAGCCGGTTGACCTATGTGGCGATGACGCGCGCCGAGGCGCAGGTGGTGGCGTGGTGGGCGCCGTCGCGGGACGAGCCCAACGGCGGGTTGTCGCGGCTTCTTCGGGGACGACAGCCCGGCGAGCCCGTGGTCCCGAACAGCGTTGCGCCGGCGAAAGTCTCGGATGGCGACGCGATGGCGCGCTTTAGAGAATGGGAAGCGGTCGGCGGCCCGGTGATCGAGGAGTCGGTCGTGCGCGCCGTCCCCGCACGGCCGCCCGATGAGACGCCGACGGACTTCGAGGCCAGGCACTTCCACCGCTCGATCGACACGATGTGGCGGCGCACGTCCTACAGCGGCCTGATCCGCGCCGCCGAGGCGACACCGGTGAGCAGCGAGCCGGAGGTCGTCGAGCTCGACGACGAGGTCGCCGACATCCCGCTGGTGTCGGCGGCGGTGGGAGCCGATGTGCCGTCACCGATGGCGGATCTGCCGGCGGGCGCGAAGTTCGGCACGCTGGTGCACGCGGTGTTGGAGACGGCGGACCCGTTCGCCTCCGATCTCGCGGGGGAGATGGAAGCGCAAATTCGTGAGCACTCGGTGTGGTGGCCCGTCGACGTGGATTCGGCCGACCTCGCGGCCGCGATGGTGCCGATGCACGACACTCCCTGGGCCCGCTGGCCGGCGGTATGACGTTGCGGCAGATCGGCCTGGCCGACCGCATGCGGGAGATGGACTTCGAGTTCCCCTTGGCCGGCGGGGATCTGCGGACAGCGGCTCCGGACATCAGGCTCGCGCACGTCGGGACTCTGTTGAGGCAGCATCTGGCGACGGATGACCCGCTGGCGGAGTATGCCGACCGCCTGACGGGAGCAGCGCTGGGTGGCCAGTCGCTCAAGGGCTATCTGTCGGGGTCGGTGGACGCGGTGCTGCGGGTCGGTGAGCGCTATATCGTGGTGGACTACAAGACCAACTGGCTCGGTGATCCGAGTCGGCCCTTGACGGCGGCGGACTACGCGCAGCCGAGGCTCGTCGAGGCGATGCTGCACTCGGACTACCCGCTGCAGGCGCTGCTGTACAGCGTTGTGCTGCACCGGTTCCTGCGATGGCGGCTGGCAGGGTACATGCCCGAGAAGCATCTGGGCGGGGTGATGTACCTGTTCCTGCGGGGCATGTGCGGAGCGGACACGCCGGTGGTCGACGGGCATCCGGCCGGGGTGTTCAGCTGGCAGCCGCCGGCGGCGCTGATCACCGCGCTGTCGGATCTGCTCGACGCGGGGAGCGCCGCAGCGTGATCCTCGATACCTTCGCAGAGCTTTTCGAGCCGGCCGACACTCACGTCGCGAAGCGGCTCACCACCCTGGCGAAAGAACCCAACGAGGACGTCGCTTTGGCGGTGGCGCTCGTGGTGCGTGCGCTGCGGAACGGTTCGGTGTGCCTGGACCTACGGTCGGTCGAGCAGCAGGTCGGTGTCGACGGCCTGGCCTGGCCACGCGTCGACGATTGGCTCTCGGCGATCCAGGCGAGCCCATTGGTCGGTGTACCGCCGGTGCCACCGGTGCTGCGGGTCGACGGCGACCTTCTGTACCTGGACCGGTACTGGCTCGAAGAACAGCAGGTGTGCGACGACATCCTCGCGCTGATCGCCGCGAGACCAGGCCACGCGTCGCCGAACGTTGACCGGCTCTTCCCGAGGGGGTTCGAGGAACAGCGAGCCGCCGCGGAAGTGGCACTGTCACAAGGGTTGACGGTGTTGACCGGCGGACCGGGCACGGGCAAGACGACGACGGTCGCGCGGTTGTTGGCGTTGTTGGCCGGCGGAACACAGCTGCGAATCGCGCTGGCCGCGCCGACAGGTAAGGCGGCGGCACGACTGCAGGAAGCGGTGCAGCTGGAGGTCGACAAGCTCGACGCCGCCGACCGGGCGGCGCTCGAAGATCTGCATGCGACGACGTTGCATCGTCTGCTCGGCAGCCGGCCCGACACCTCGGCGCGGTTCCGGCACAACCGCGCAAACCGGTTGCCGCACGACGTGATCGTCGTCGACGAGACGTCAATGGTGTCGTTGACGATGATGGCGCGACTACTCGAGGCGGTGCGTCCGGACGCGCGGCTGATCCTCGTCGGTGATCCCGACCAGTTGGCGTCGGTGGAAGCGGGGGCTGTGCTCGCGGATCTGGTCGACGGTCTGGGTGGCGCCCGGATGGCGGAGTTGAAGACGCCCCACAGGTTCGGCGAGTCGATCGGCGCGCTGGCGAAAGCGATCCGGTCCGGCGACGCGGACGCGGCCGTCGAGGTACTGCGGGCCGGCGGCGACCACATCGAGTGGATCGACACCGACGACCCGTCGCAGCACCTGCAGAAGGTCGTGATGCCGCACGCGATCGCGCTGCGGCAGGCCGCGATTCTCGACAATCGCGACGACGGCCTTGCCACGCTCGAGAAGCATCGACTCCTGTGTGCCCATCGGCGGGGACCGTTCGGCGTGGCGTACTGGAATCGGCAGGTCGAACGGTGGCTGGCCGAGGCGACGGGCGAGCCGATCTGGTCGGCCTGGTATCCGGGGCGTCCGGTACTGGTGACGGCGAACGACTACGGACTGGGCCTGTACAACGGCGACACGGGTGTCACGCTGTCTGCGCGACGGCGTGCTGCGCGCGGCGATCGCGGGCGCCGAGGAGCTGGAGTTCGCGACCAGTCGACTGTCCGACGTCGACACCATGCATGCGATGACGATCCACAAGAGCCAGGGCAGCCAGGCCGAGGAGATCACCGTCCTTCTACCGCTTGAGGATTCGCGGCTGTTGTCCCGTGAGCTGTTGTACACCGCGGTCACACGTGCGAAGAAGCGGATCCGCGTGATCGGGCCGGAGGCGTCGGTGCGCGCCGCGGTCGAGCGACGCGTGGTGCGGGCCTCCGGGCTGGCGCGCCGTCTGAGCGCGGGCGCCTAGCCGGCAGCGCCCAGGGGACGGGGGCTCGTTGTGCCAACCTCTGAGCGAAAGATTCGCTCATTGTTGAGTTCGGCGAAGTATCGAGCGAAAACGTCGCTCAGAGGTTGGCACCTCAGGCGTCCAATTCTGCTCGCGCCTGGTCCATTTGGTCGTACACGTAGCTCACCATTTCCGCGACCGTCATCGCCGCACCCTTCCGCGCGAACGAGTCGTACGCCTGGTCGCCGAGGACATCTCGGAGGTGCTCGATCGCGTTGTTGACCTTGGGGAACGACGCGGTTGTCAGGGCGCTGGACGCGAACCCGGCGATAGTGGCCGCCGGTTCGTGGCGTCCCAGCCGGTCGAGCAAGATCGTGAGGTTCGTCAGTGGTGATCGCAGAGTGACGCTGTTGCTCGAATCGTGCATGTGCCGGATCGCCAGAGTGAGGTGGTCGAGCGCTTTCAGCGGGTCGCCCCGTTCGACATCGAGTTGAGCCATATTCGCCGCGATGTGACTCTCATTGAAGCGGTTGCCGCTGTCGTGGGCGACAGCCAGGCCTCGGTGCATTGCCTCGAGAGCACGGTCGGGGTCCGCGCTGCGCCAGGCGAAACCGTACGCCATCAACGCCAACGAAAGTGCATACGGGTTACCGGTGGCCCCGGCCGCCTCAACGAGGCCGTCCGCGGCGGCCGTCGCTTCGTCCTCGCGGCCCGCGATCGTCAACGCCGTGACAAGAAATGACGTCATGGTTGTGTGCGCGTCGTGCCTGCGTGCGAGCCGAGCACGGCACCACTCGATTGACCGATCAGCCTCTCCGATGGCCAGATACGGGTTGGCCAGCATGGCGTCAAGGCCGAACGGGAGCTCACCGCCGCCAGTTCCCATTGCCGTCTGTCCGGCCTCGCTGTACCGGACGGCCTCCTCGATGCGTCCCACGAACCAGCACTGCGACGCCATCGTGTACAGGAAGCAGAGCCGTGGGTGATCGACAGCACGGGCGGGCTCGATCAACTCTTCGGCCCAGGCGACGGGCTCGTAATTCTCGACACAGAAAGCCACGTGTGTCACGTAGGTGGCGATCGTCGCCGCATCGCCGAGATCGCCGCGGTCGGCGGCCCATCGAAACGCGGTGCGCAGATTGGCCAATTCAGCATCCAACCACTCATACGCTTCGCGCTGCCGCGGGCTGTCCCAAAGCGCCAGGACGTCGGCTTCTTTCCCCGCAAAGTGGTGGGCATGCGCGGCACGCACCGCATCGGCCGCACCGCTTGCCGCCAGTTGTTCTTCGGCGAACTGGCGAATGGTCTCCAACATCGAGAATCTGCTGCGGCCCGACGACCGGTCGACCACCAGCAGCGATTTGCGCACCAACGCGTCGAGTCGATCCAGCACGGCGTACTCGTCGGAGCCGTCGGATCCCGCTATCGCACAGGCACTCTCGAGATCGAAGCCGCCGGCAAACACCGAACACCGGCGCAACAGCTCCTTGTCGGCATCGTCGAGCAGGTCATAGGACCACGACACCGCGTGACGCAACGTCTGGTGGCGTTCCAGCCCGCGCCGCGATCCGACCAGCAGCTTGAAACGGTGATCGAGACGATCACGGATTTCGTCGACGGCCATCGACGACATTCGCGACGCCGCCAACTCGATCGCCAGGGGGATTCCGTCGAGGCGCCGGCAGATCTCGGCAACCGCGCTTGCATCGTCGACCGTGAAACCCGGAGCCACGCGGTGGGCCCGCTCGACGAACAGATCGGCAGCCGCGTCCACGTCCAGCGAGTGCAGCGGCCACAGCTGTTCGTCGCCTACGCCGAGTCCCTCGCGGCTGGTGGCCAAGACCCTCACCGTCGCGGAATGCCTAAGCACAGCCTCGATCAGGTCGGCGGCGACGTCGAGCACGTGCTCGCAGTTGTCGATCACCAACAACCGGATTCTGCCCTCCAGCGCCGCCGCCACCGACTCCGTCACGCTCTTGCCGGGTTGCTGCGTGATACCGAGGACTGCGGCCACCGCGTCCGGGACCGCTGCGGGGTCGGTGACCGCTGCCAGTTCGAAAACCCAAACACCGTCGGGGAATTCGTCGGCCAGCTTCGCCGCGACTTCCGATGCGAGGCGCGTCTTGCCGACGCCACCAACCCCGGTCAGCGTCACCAACCGGTGGGACCGCACGGCCGTGCTGATCTCCTCGACTTCGGAATCGCGACCGATCAAGCTGGTGGTCGCCGGCCGCAGATTTCCCGGTGTCGTATCGAGTGCCCGTAATGGCGGAAACTCGGCGCGTAATCCTTCCGCGCGTAGTTGAAAGACGCCGACCGGCATCGGGACATCCCGCAGCCGCCGCGGCCCCAGATCGACGAGGTCCACACCGCTGAGCAGACTCGCCGTCGAATCGGCCAGCAGGACCTGCCCGCCGTGGCCCGACGCCATCACTCGCGAAGCGCGGTTCAGCACCGCACCGAAGTAGTCGCCGTCGCGCAGTTCCGCCTCGCCGGTCGCCAGTCCCATCCGCACCGGCAACTCGAGTGTTCGTTGGGCGGCCTCCGCGGCTTGCACTGCCGAGCGCGGTGAGGAGAACGCCGCGCACACGCCGTCGCCGGTGTGCTTGAACAGGAAACCGTCGTGCGCCTCAATCGCGTTGCGCAAAGCCGCGTCATGCGCCTCGAGTGCTGCCCGCATCTCGTCGGCGTCGGCCTCCCACCGACGCGTCGACCCTTCGACGTCGGTGAACAGGAACGTCACCACGCCCGACGGCGCAGCCCCCGCGGACACGCGCAAAGGATGGCACAAGGAGCCCGGCCCCACTCGGACATCGCGCAAATCCCGCGATTCGGCCATCTGCCCTGGAACGCTGGTATCCGTGCGGATCGACGGACGGGACATCACGGTTGCAGGCAGCCTGCTACAGCCGTTGACCCGACGCACGAACGACATCCTGCGGTTGGTCTCCGCGGCGGCGTTCCTGGCCGTCGTCATCGCGAGCTCACTGTTCACCCGCTACGAATGGGCGACGCTGGAGCAATCGCTGTCGCAGCTCGTCAAGGTGCTGACCCCGGCGCAGTCCAACCTCGTCTACATCCTCTACGGCGTCGCGATCCTGGCGTTGCCGTTCGTGATGCTGATCAATCTGGTGTTCTCGCGCCAGTGGATCGTTCTCGGCGCATCGGCGGCCGCGGGGCTTTTCGCGATCCTCGCGCTGTCGATCACGGGCAGCGGAATCTCCGCGCCCCGTTGGCACATCTACCTGACCGAGAAGCTCAACACCGTCCTGTCGCAGTTCCTCGACGATCCCCGGTGGATCGCGATGCTCGCGGCGGTGCTGACGGTCGCGGGCCCGTGGGCGTCGGCGCGCTGGCGGCGATGGTGGTGGACGCTGCTATTGGCGTTCGTGCCGATCCACTTGGTGGTCAGCGCCGTCGTGCCCGCACGCTCGCTGCTCGGGCTTGCGGTCGGCTGGTTCGTCGGCGCGTTGGTGGTACTGGCGGTCGGGACGCCGGCGCTGGAGGTTCCGCTCGACGGTGCGGTGCGGGCATTGGGCGGGCGCGGGATCGCCGTCACCGCGCTGCACGGTCATCCGGCCCGCCGGGCACGGACCGCTGGTGCTGTCGGCGGCCGATGCATCGGCGATCATCGAGATGTACGGACCGAACCAGCGCAGCCGCAGCGCCATTCGGCAACTCTGGCGCAAGCTGCGGCTGCAGGAGGACGAAACCGCTCCCCTGCAACCGTCGATGCGGCTCGCTGTCGAACACCGCGCGCTTGATCGCCATGGCCGCCAACGACATCGGCGTGGCGAACGTCTCGCCGATCACGGTGGCACGGCTGGACCGTGGTTGGACGCTTTATGCCCACACTCCCCCGCGAGGAACACCGATCGCGGCGGCCACACCGGTGGCGCGGGTGTGGGAGTCGCTGCGGGCCTTGCACAATCACCAGATCAGCCATGGCGATCTTCGCGGCAGAGAGATCAGCGTCGACGACGACACAGTGCTGTTCGGCGGCTTCGGCAGCGCCGAATACGGCGCATCCGAGGCCCAGCTGCAATCCGACATCGCCCAACTCCTGCTCACCACGACGGCGATCTACGGCGCGGAGTCAGCGGTGACGGCCGCGGTGGCCGCGTTCGGCAAGGACGAAGTGCTTGCCGCATCGGGTCGGCTCACGAAATCGGCCATTCCCGAACGACTTCGGAAGGCCATCGCCGACGCGCCGGCGTTGATGTCGGCCGCTCGCGACGAGGTGAAGCGGCAGACCGGTGTCGACGAGATCGCAGCCGAGAACATCACCCGGTTCAACCGCAAACAAGTGATCCAGCTGGTGCTGCTCGTCGCGCTGGTGTACGTCGCCTACCCGTTCATCGGCACGATCCCGGCGTTCTTCCACCAGTTGCGGACCGCGAACTATTGGTGGGCGCTGCTCGGGCTGGCGCTGTCGGCGTTGACGTACATCGGCGCGGCGATGGCGCTGTGGGCGTGCGCCGACGGCCAGGCGCGGTTCCGCGATCTCGCTATCATGCAGGTGGCCAACACCTTCGCCGCGACCACCACCCCCGCCGGCGTCGGTGGGCTGGCGCTGAGCACCCGGTTCCTGCAGAAGAGCGGTCTGGGCGCGGTGCGCGCCACCGCGGCGGTGGCACTGCAGCAGACGGTGCAAGTCATCACCCACGTGGCGCTGCTGATCTTCTTCAGCGCCGCCGCAGGGGCATCGGCCGATCTGTCGCATTTCGTGCCGTCGCTGACGATCCTCTACTTGATCGGCGGCGTCGCACTGGGTTTGGTCGGCGCCTTCCTGCTCGTGCCGAGGCTGCGGCACTGGCTCGCGACGGCCGTCCGGCCGCGGCTCAAGGAGGTGTTGAGCGACCTCGCCGACCTGACGCGCGATCCCAAGCGGCTAGCGCTGATCGTGCTCGGTTGTGCGACAACGACTCTGGGCATGGCGATGGCCTTGTGGGCGAGCATGCATGCGTTCGGCAGCCCGACGTCGTTCGTCACGGTCACCGTGGTGACGATGGTCGGCGGCACGTTGGCCTCGGCGGCGCCCACCCCCGGAGGCGTCGGCGCGGTCGAGGCGGCACTGATCGGCGGGCTGGCCGCATTCGGTGTGCCCGCGGCGATCGGCGTGCCGTCGGTGCTGCTCTACCGGATCCTGACGTGTTGGCTGCCGGTGTTCCTCGGCTGGCCGATCATGCGCTGGCTCACCGAGAAAGACATGATCTAGCGGCTGACCGACTGCTGACCGCGACGGCGGCCACCGTCACGGCGACGCTGCCCGTGCCCCGCGTTGGCGTTTGCACCCGAGCCATTTCGATGCCCGCTACCCGCGGGTCGACGGCGAGGCCGAGCGGCCTTCGCCGGCCTCGGCGGAGCCGCGGCGACAGGCGCAGGTGCCTGGTACGCGACGCGTTCGCCCACCAATGCGGACACCGCCGCGGAGTCGGCGGCCACCTGCTGCGGGCGCACGTCGATGCCGGCTCTGCGCATCAGCGTCTGGGTTTCCTTGCGCTGCTCGGGCAGAACCACGGTGACGACGTCGCCGGTGTTGCCCGCCCGCGCAGTGCGGCCAGAGCGGTGCAGATAAGCCTTGTGCTCGGCCGGCGGATCCACGTGCACGACGAGTTCCACCTCGTCGACGTGCACACCCCGGGCGGCGATGTCGGTGGCCACCAACACCCGTGCCGTACCCGTACTGAAGGCCGCCAGGTTGCGTTCGCGTGCCGGTTGAGAGAGGTTGCCGTGCAGGTCGACTGACGGCACGCCGAATTCGGTGAGTTCTCGGGCGAGCTTGCGGGCCTGATGCTTGGTGCGCATGAAGAGGATTCGGCGGCCTCGCCCCGAAGCGAGATGGCGCACCAGTTCCTTCTTCTCCTTGGTTCCGTCGACCTGGAACACGTGGTGTGTCATCTCGGGTACGGGGTCCCCCACCTCGTCGACGGAATGCGTCACCGGATTGTTCAGGAACCGCTTGACCAGTTTGTCGACCCCGTTGTCGAGCGTCGCAGAAAACAGCAGCCGTTGGCCGCCCGCCGGTGTGGCGGCCAGGATGCGCGTGACGGCGGGCAGGAAGCCGAGATCGGCCATGTGATCCGCCTCGTCGATCACGGTGACCCGGACCGCGTCGAGGCTGACGATGCGCTGCTTCATCAGGTCTTCGAGCCGACCCGGGCAGGCGACGATGATGTCGACACCCGAGCGCAGCGCGGACACCTGGCGGCTCTGCGGCACGCCACCAAAGATCGTCGTGATCCTGAGTTGGCGTGCGGACGCCAGTGGCTCGAGGACCTCGGCGATCTGGGAGGCCAGTTCACGGGTGGGCGCCAGGACCAGACCGGTCGGCCGCGACTTCCGGCCAAGGGCAGCCAGGCGCGTGACGAGCGGGATGGAGAACGCGAGCGTCTTGCCGCTGCCCGTCTTGCCGCGGCCCAGCACATCCCGGCCGGCGAGGCTGTCGGGCAGCGTCTTCGCCTGGATCGGAAAAGGGGTGTCGATTCCGCGTGCGGCGAGCGTCTTGACCAGCGCTTCGCCCACGCCGAGATCGGCGAAGGATTGAGTTGTAGTCACGTTTGAAGATGCCTTTCAGGCATTGGCTTGTGCGTTGCGTCACATGAGATAGCAACAGTGAGAGCAAGCACAAGTTGGGCGAGATTGCCGGTCGGCAATATCGATCGCCGCGAGAAGAGCTTGTGCTCGGATTGAGAAGCGTTCCACGACGGGTCGGAGTCGAGTGGACACCAACGTTGTAGCCCAGTCTACAGGCAGTGGATATCGCACCAAAACTGACCGGGACGTAAGAGGATGAGCGCATGGCCGCGACCCACAGCTCTCGAACGATCGCCGCTGCCCCGCAGGATGTCTGGAACCTCCTCGCCGACATCGACGCGGCCAGCTCGTGGGCCGAGAAGGTCGACCACTCGTGCATCCTCGTGCAAGGCGCGCAACCCGTGGGCACCACTCGGCGCATTCAGATCGGGCGCGACACCTTGATCGAGCGCGTCACCGAGTTCGACCCGCCAAACACCTTGGCATATGACGTCGAAGGGCTGCCGAAACTCATGGGCAAGGTCAAGAACCGCTGGACACTGCAACCAACCAGCGGCGGCCACACAGTGGTCACGTTGACGACAACAGTTGAAATCGGCTCGAACCCCATACAGCAACTCGCCGAACGCGTGACATGTCGCGTGCTGGCGCGGGAGTCCGGCGGCATGCTCGCCGGGCTCGCCAACCGATTGGAGAAGTCACGTGTCTGAACCCCGCCCGGACATCGTCATCATCATGACCGACGAGGAACGCGCGATTCCTCCGTACGAGGCATCGAACGTGTTGGCGTGGCGCGACCGAATCCTGACCGGCCGCAAGTGGTTCGACGAGCACGGCGTCAGCTTCGGCCGCCACTACACGGGCTCACTGGCGTGTGTGCCGAGTCGTCCGACGATTTTCACCGGCCAGTATCCCGACCTGCACGGCGTCACACAGACCGACGGCATCGGGAAGGTGTTCAACGACACCCGCATGCGCTGGCTGCGGCCAGGCGAGGTGCCCACGCTGGGCAACTGGTTCCGCGCGGCGGGATACGACACGCACTACGACGGCAAGTGGCACATCTCGCACGCGGATCTGACCGACCCGGCCACCGGTGCGCCGTTGGCGACCAATGACGACGACGGTGTGGTCGACCCAGTCGCAGTGCAGCGCTATCTCGACGCCGATCCGCTTGCTCCGTTCGGCTTTTCGGGTTGGGTCGGTCCCGAGCCGCACGGAGCCCTGCTGGCCAATGCGGGCGTGCGCCGGGACGCGTTGATCGCCGACCGGGTGGTGGCGTGGCTTCAAGACCGCTACGTGCGCCGCCGCGACGGCGACACGGAGGCCTTGCGACCGTTCCTGTTGGTGGCCAGCTTCGTCAATCCGCACGACATCGTGTTGTTCCCGGCGTGGGCGCGCAGGAGTCCGCTGCAAGCGTCACCACTGGATCCGCCGCCGGTGCCTGCGGCGCCGACCGCCGACGAAGACCTCTCGACGAAACCGGCCGCGCAGATCGCGTTCCGCGAGGCGTACTACTCGGGCTACGGCGTGGCACCCGCGATCGACCGGACGTACCACCGCAACGCGCAGCGCTACCGCGACCTGTACTACCGGTTGCACGCCGAGGTCGACGGGCCGATCGACCGGGTGCGCCGGGCCGTCACCGACGGCGGGTCGGACGCGGTGCTGGTGCGTACCTCCGATCACGGCGATCTGCTGGGCGCGCACGGCGGCCTGCACCAGAAGTGGTTCAACCTCTACGACGAGGCGACGCGGGTGCCGTTCGTGGTGGCGAGGATCGGGTCGCAGGCCACGTCGGCACGGGTGGTAACCGCGCCGACGTCGCATGTCGACCTGGTGCCGACGTTGCTGGGCGCGGCGGGTGTCGACGTCGCAGCGGTGGCGGCGACGCTCGCGGAGTCGTTCTCCGAGGTGCACCCGTTGCCGGGCAGGGACCTGATGCCGGTGGTGGACGGCGCGGCCGCCGACGAGTCGCGGGCCGTATACCTGATGACGCGCGACAACATGCTCGAGGGCGACACCGGCGCGTCGGGACTGGCGCGGCAGTTGAAGCGAACGACGAATCCGCCTGCGCCGCTGCGCATCCGAGTACCCGCCCACGTCGGGTCGAATTTCGAAGGATTGGTTGGCCGAGTCGATGAGGCCGGCGGCAACGGTCATCTGTGGAAGCTGGTCCGCACCTTCGACGACCCGGCCACGTGGACGGAGCCGGGCGTGCGGCACTTCGCGGCGAACGGGTTCGGTGGCGACGAGTACCGAACGGAACCGCTGGACGACCAGTGGGAGCTTTACGACTTGACGGTTGACCCGACCGAAGCCGTCAACCGATGGGCCGACGCAAACCTGATTGAGTTGCGGCAGTACCTGCGAATGCAGCTCAAGCAGGCGCGGGCGACGTCCGTACCGGAGCGAAACAACCCGTGGCCGTATGCATCTCGCCGACCACCTGCCTCACAGCCGAACGCAATTCGCCGGTTCCTGTTGCGACATTGAGCCAAAACGAAAGTGGGCCGGTGGGAAAACCCACCAGCCCACGTCGATCGATCTTGCTAGACGGCCGTTACGCCGACTGCCTGAGGTCCTTTGGCGCCCTGTTCGATTTCGAACTGAACGCGCTGGTTCTCTTCCAGCGACCGGAACCCGCCTCCTTGGATCTCCGAATAGTGAACGAAAACATCCTTTTCGCCGCCATCCGGAGTGATGAAGCCGAAGCCCTTGTCACCGTTGAACCACTTCACAGTTCCCTGTGTCATTCTTATTTCTTCTTCCACTTACCAACGGATGTGAAAAACATCCTGCCTGAAGCTACCACGGCAATCGCGCAATCGCGCGTTCGCGCAGGTGGCATCCTCGGCGCGCAAGCGTCGAATGCATTGAAATCGCATCGAAATCAGACAGCCCCAACTCGCCGAAATGGCACTCTGTAGTCTTAAAGGTGAACCGTTTCGTTTGTCGACATGATCCCGCCCCGGACTGGGACCTGAGCATGGTCAGCGTGCGATCCGATTCGTACGCCGTTCCGCCGCACTCGGGATCGGCGACAAACGAAGGGATTTGCCATGGATCACTCCACTTTGGGCATGGAATCGTCTGTCGCGCAATCGATTTGCGCTGCGCCGATCATCACGTCGACGCCGTGAGCCAGTCGCGCTGGTCGACCCCCATCCGGCTCACCCTGAGATCCGATTTCTGCGACGACCTCGACGGAGCGTGGTGGCCGCGGACTGCATCGGTGGCACGCGAGTTGGCCGAATTGATCGAAGCCCTCCAGGACAGGTTGGGCCAGGTCGTCGACATCGCGCTGAACTGGTCGTCGATCGACGGCCTACCCGATCTCGACTCGCTGACCCGGCGGGGTGTGACCGCAATTCCCGGCTGGAATCAACGCAAGCAGCGCGTGATGACGGTGACCGGTGACCGGGCGCGCGTGAACCTGTTGGTGGTGCCGTCGCGCACCACCGCGCCCTTGGCGATGATGGTGCTGCGCCACGCGGCCGCGCTGCCGATCCGGGCCAGTCATTACGACACCGCCATCTTCCGCGCCGCCGATGACATCGTGCGGGCCGCGCGGGCGGAATGCGGGCAGCCGGCAGCCGAGCCCGTGTCGATCGCAACCAACGCCGAAACAGAAGCCACGGCTGTCACCGCACCGATTCAACGACCGTAGCCACTTCTTCGATTCAATAGGCGGTCAGCCGAACAGCGCGCTGCCCTTGCGCCACTGCTCCCACGGCATGCTCCAGTCACCGTTTTGCAGCAGCTTCTGTGGCGGGCCGCCGGTGTTGCGTATCTCGACGACGTCGCCCGGCACCGAGAAGTCGTAAAACCACGCGGCGTTGTCGCCGTTGAGGTTCAGGCAGCCGTGGCTGGTGTCGGTGTTGCCCTGCGCCCACACCGTCGCGTTGAGCTGATGCAGATAGATGCCGTCCATGCTGATGCGGGTGGCGTAGGGGATGGTCTCGCGGTAGCCGAGCCGCGAGTTGATCGGCAACCCGAACGTCGAGGAGTCCATGATCACCGGGTTGGCCTTGTCCATCACGGTGTAGACGCCCGGCGGTGTCCAGAAGCTCAGCGTGGTGTCGCCGATGGTCTCGGTGCCGCCCATGCCCATCGAGGTCGGCATGGTGCGGACCAGCTTGCCGTTGTCATAGACGCTGACCTGCTTGGTGTTGTCGTCGGCGATGGAGACATGGGAGTCGCCGATGCGAAAGGAGACCTGTTCGTCGTTCTCGCCGTAGAGGTCGTCACCGAGCTTGATGCCGTAGATGTTGGCCTTCACGGTGACCGAAGTGCCGGGCGCCCAATACTTGTCGGGTCGGAAGTGAGCGGTCTGGTCGTCGATCCAGTACCACGAGCCGACCACCCGCGGCGTGCTGGATACCTGGAGGTGTCGTTCGGCGGACACCTTGTCGGTGATGGGCTCGTCGAACCGGGCGACGATGACGGTGCCGACGCCGTAGGTCGCGCCGTCCTGCAGCGGTGCGTAGGAAATCGTGTCGAGATAGACGTCGGTCTGGTCGCTGGGGCTAACGGTGGTGAACGTCGAGGTCTGGCGGGTGGGCATGCCGCCGGGGCCGCGAGCGCTGATCGTCAGCGTGTAGTTGCGCCCGTAGCCGAGCGCGACGGTGGGCTTCCAGGCCTTGGCGTCGGGCGTCATCACGCCGGGAATGGACTTGTCGGCGTCGTTGACGAGCTCGACCTTGTCCAGCGTGCCGCTCTTGGCGCTGACGAGCACCCGCTCGTTCGGGTTGACGTCCTCGGCCCCGGGCCGAGGCTCGATCGACAGGGCGGCCGGCTCGATCGGCGACGGGCGTGGCGCCGCCTGCGGTACGGGAGCGGCGGTCATCGTCTGGCAATGGTCGCCGCAGTCGGGAAGGACGGAGACGACGACGCCGCCGAGCACCGCGAGCACGGCCAGTGCTGCTCCGATGTAGGCACGACGGGCATGACGAACAGACGTCAACTGATCTCCAAGGCGGTTCGGCGAGGGCCGGGATGGCGACGGCTCAATATTAGACAAGCCGGGTCGGACCCGGCGCAACACGGCAGGTCCATGCTGATTTGTAATCGTCTTGTTGTGCGGGCGAATTCAGGGGCTCACAGAGCTATCACAGCGAGGGGTGTGATCGCAAAGCTCAGGACTCCGCGGCGGTCCAGTCGTAAGGCAGAAATTTCCCATCAAAGGTGACTACGACGCGGTCGCCCGTCGGGTTCGACTTTTTCTCGACGTTCACGCTGAAGTTGATTGCGCTCATGATGCCGTCGCCGAATTGTTCTCCGATTAGCTCCTTGATCGCCCCGCCGTAGACCTGCAGCGCTTCATAGAAGCGATAGATGGTCGGATCGGTCGGAACCGCGGTGGGCAGGCCGCCGCGCATCGGCACCGCGGCGAGCACCGGCACGACAGCGGCGTCTAGTCCCAGCATCTCGACCAGGGTCTGCGCCGACTCTGGCGGGATGGGGTGCTGGCCAAGCAGCGCGGAGGTGGTCCACACGACGGGCTTGCCGATGGCGTCGGCCAACTGCTGCCAGGTCAGGCCGGTCGCGAGCCGGGCGGCAACGATCTGCTGAGTGATCTCGTCTCGGGTCATGACCTCATCATCGGCCGATTGTTGACCCGGCGCCTGTCGGGGGGACTCGATAGGTTGAGCCGATGACTACGGCCGTACTGATCACCGGCGCGAATACCGGGATCGGCAAGGAGGTCGCGCGCCAACTCGCCGACCGCAACGACGTCGACCGCATCTATCTCGCGTGCCGAAACGAGTCGAAGGCGCAGGCGGCGAAGGCCGACCTGGAGCAACTGACCGGCAGATCGATCTTCACGACGCTGCCGATGGACACCTCTGATCTCGACTCGGTGACGGCGGCCATCGACCGCATCGAGAAGCCGCTGAAGGCGGTGGTGATGAACGCGGGTGGGTCAGGCGGTTCGACACCGATGGCGGTGACCAAGGACGGCGTCACCGAAGTCTTCGCATCGAACGTGCTGGGGCACGTGGTGCTGCTCGAGCGCCTACTGGCGATGAACGCCGTCACGTCGACGGCAGTGCTGGTCGGCAGCGAGGCTGCACGCGGCGCACCGAAGCTCGGCGCCAAACGGCCCGTATTCACCGATCACTCGGTCGCTGAGTTCACCGGAGTCATCGACGGGTCGTTCTTTGCTAACCGAAAGCTCGACGTCCTTCTTGCCTATGGCCAGGTTAAATACCTTGGCGCACTGTGGATGTCGGATCTTGCGCGTCGCCATCGGAACCTGACCCTTATCACCGTCAGCCCGGGAAACACGTCGGGCACCGAGGTGTTCAGGGACATGCCGCCGGTGGTGCGCACTCTGTTCAACCGGGTGCTGATGCCCTACGTCTTGCCGCGGCTCGGGCTGGCACACCCGATCGCCGTAGGCTCACGCCGACTCGTCGAGGCGGCCATGGGCGGCAGCCTCACCACCGGAACGTTCTACGCCAGTGCGGCCAACACGCTGACGGGACCACTCGTCGACCAGGCGACCATCGTCGCCGACTTCGCCGACCCGACCATCCAGAGCCACGCGAACGAGGCGATTCACCGGTTCATCGGCTAGTCACGCCGCATCAACGGAATGCCTCGGCGCAACACCTCGGCCACCTAGAGTGGCGGCGTGAGCGAGACGACATGCGCAGTCGTCGGGGGTGGCCCGGCGGGACTGTTTCTCGGACTACTGCTGGCACGCGCGGGCGTCGACGTCACGGTGCTGGAGAAGCACGCCGACTTCCTGCGGGACTTCCGCGGCGACACGGTGCATCCGGTCACCATGCGACTGCTCGACCAGTTGGGCCTCTTCGACCAGTTCGACCGCCTGCCGCACAGCAGAGTGGAGAAGGGAGAGTTCGACGTCGGCGGCCGGCTGGTCACCCTCATCGACTTCCGTCGCCTGCGCCAACCGCACCCGTATGTGGCGATGGTGCCGCAGTGGGACCTACTCGACCTCATCGCCGACAACGCCAAGAAGGAGCCCACCTTCACGCTGCGGATGCGCACCGAGGTCACCGGACTGCTGCGCGAGGGCGACAGGGTCACCGGTGTCCGCTACACCGGCCCCGACGGTCCGGGCGAACTGCGTGCCGACCTCGTCGTGGGCTGCGACGGACGCACCTCGGTCGTCCGCCGTGACGCGGGGCTGCCGCTGCGCGACTTCCCCGTGCCGTTCGACGTGTGGTGGTTCCGGCTGCCTCGCGAACAGAGCGGCCAGTTCTCGTTGATCCCGCGCACCCGGCCCGGACGGGCGTCGATCATGATCCCCCGCGAGGGCTACTTCCAAATCGCCTACCTCATCCCCAAGGGCAGCGACGCACAGCTCCGCGCACGGGGGCTCGAGTCGCTGCACCGCGAACTCGCCGAGCTGATTCCCGAATCGTCGTCGGAGTCGCTCACGTCGTGGGACGACGTGAAGATGCTCGACGTGCGGCTCGACCGGCTGCGGCGGTGGCACCGCGACGGATTGCTCTGCATCGGCGACGCCGCACACGCGATGTCGCCGGTCGGCGGCGTCGGCATCAACCTCGCGATCGCCGACGCCGTGGCGGCCGCGAGCATTCTGGCGCAACCACTTCGGGCCCGTCAGGTCACGAGCAAGCGTCTGGCCGCGGTCCGCCGCCGCCGGATCGTGCCGACCGTCGCCACCCAGACACTGCAACGCATCCTGCACCGCGGCCTACTGGCCAGTGTGCTTGCGGGCGGTGAGGTGAGGCCACCGGAGGCACTGGTGAAACTCGTCGAGCGCGTGCCGCAGGTTACGGCGATTCCCGCCTACATCGTCGGCGTCGGCCTTCTCCCTCAACAAGCGCCGAGGTTCGCCCGGCGCTCGTAATCGTGATGGCAGACATGGCATTTCAGGTGTTCATCCGCGCCACACCGGCCTTCCGGATCACGCGAGTGGGCTCAGGGCACCCAGGCAAGAATGTCGCGCACGCCGTCGTTGTAGACGACGCTGTTCGGCGCCGATCCGACAACGTCGAAGTAGAGCTTGCCGGTGGTCGAGCCGCCGGGTGGAAGCCATCCGCCGCTGACGCCGCCCGGCGCATTGAGGATCGCGGGATAGAGCGAGCTGTCCTCGGCCCGAGCGTTGAACATTCCGATCATCGGCACGCCACCCGGCGGGGCGTCGGCGGTCAACGTCGCTTCGTACAGCTCGCCGTTGTGTGGGACAGCGTCGGAACTCGGCATGAGGTCGGACACGACGTAGCCGATCATGGGACCGCCGGTCCCCCAGTCGTTCAGGGTCTCGCGTACACCGAACTTCTCGATGTTGTCGGCCGCTGATGCGGGCGCGACGGTGCCGATTGCGAACCCGACCGCGATAGCTGCGGCGCCGATGGGCATAGCCAGTTGCTTGATCTTCACCCGGCTCGCCTTTCTGTCTACACGTGTATACAAAGTCGACGGTACCCCCGAAGCCGAGGTCGAGGTCGAAACGAGAATTCGCCGTGTTGGTCGAAAGCACCGACTAGTTGTCGGGGGCCAGCTCGAAGACGGGGATGACGCGGTCCGTCTTCTGCTGGTACTCACCGAATCCCGGGGCCCGCGCCACGACGATGTCGTAGATGCGGTCGCGCTCGTCTCGCGGCAGTTCGTGTGCGACAACCGCCTTGGGCGGATCGGTGCCGATCTCGACCGAGACGTGGGGATTTGCACGGAGATTGAACACCCATCCCGGGCTTCCGGGGCGGCCGGCAGCCGAGCCGACGACGAAGATCTTGTCGTCGATGTCGAAGTAGGCCACCGGATTGACGCGCTGCGCGCCACTCTTGGCGCCGGTGGAGGTCAACAACAGCAATGGAAAGCCCTCGAACGGTCCGCCCACTTTGCCGCCGTTGCGGCGGAACTCCTCGATGTTCTCCTTGTTGAACTCGCGTTCTTCGCTCATGTCATCGGGCATGCGTCCATGGTGGCAGAGGCCGCCTCGACGCGACTACCGCGGCGTCGCCTCGGTAACAACCCGGTCACTGCCCGGCGCGGCCCCGGGGATGTCGGCGCCACGGCTGTTAATTTCGCGCGCGTGGCATGCGGATTCAGGCAACAGACTCGTCACGCCGGCACGTTGATCGCCGTCGCGGTGATGGTGGCGGCCACGGTGACGATGGCGGGGCTGGCGCCGCGGGCGTCGGCGTTCTCGCGCGACGGGCTGCCGGTCGAGACGCTTGCGGTGCCGTCAGCATCGATGGGGCGCGACATCAAGGTGCAGTTCCAGGGCGGCGGCCCCCATTCGGTGCTGCTGCTCGACGGCCTTCGCGCGCAGGACGACTTCAACGGGTGGGACATCAACACCGGGGCGTTCGAGTGGTTCTACCAGTCCGGGGTGTCGGTGGTCATGCCCGTCGGCGGGCAGTCGAGCTTCTACAGCGACTGGTACGCGCCCGCGACGGGCAACAACGGGACGCTGACCTACAAGTGGGAGACGTTCCTGACGCGGGAGTTGCCGTCGTATCTGGCGACGAATCGGCAGCAGGACCCCAATGGGAATGCGGTTGTGGGACTGTCGATGTCGGGCGGGGCGGCGCTGGTGTTGGCGGCGTGGTATCCGCAGCAGTTCTTCTTCGCGGCGTCGCTGTCGGGGTATCTGAACCCCTCAAAAGGGTTGTGGCCGACGCTGATCGGCCTGGCGATGAAGGACGCGGGCGGATACAAGGCGGTCGACATGTGGGGCCCGCCGAACAATCCCGCGTGGCAGCGTAACGACCCGATGCTCAACATCAATCGGTTGGTGGCCAACCGGACGGCGTTGTGGGTCTACTGCGGCAACGGCGTGACGTCAGATCTGGACAGCGGCGGCGACTTCGGTATTCAGTACAGCGCGCAGTATCTGGAGAACATCACGCTGAGCACCAACAAGGAGTTTCAGGAGAAGTACCTGGCCGCCGGTGGACGCAATGCGAAGTTCAACTTCCCGCCGAACGGGACGCACAGCTGGGGTTACTGGGGTGCGCAGTTGCAGCAGATGAAGCCGGACATCGTGCGGATTCTGGCGACGCCGGTTGCTCCGCCTGTCGCACCACCGCCTGTCGCGGTTCCGGGAGTGGCGCCCGCCCCCGCGGCCGCCCCAGTCCCGGCCGCGGCTCCTGTCCCTGCGACGGCTCCAGTCCCGGCCGCTGCTCCTGCCCCTGCGGCAGCACCGGCACCAGCACCAGCACCGGCCGTGGCGCCTGGCCTGACGCTCGTGCCGACCCGGTAGGCCGTCGTTCTGGTCGCCGTACTACTGCGGACCACAGTCGAAAGTGCCAACCTCAGAGCGACCATGTCGCTGAAGTACTACCGCACGACGCACTTGAGCGAATTTTTCGCTACGAGGCTGGCACAACGAACGGTGGTCCCCCCGCCAGAGAACTCGGCCGCTATGCGCCTTGCGCCGCCCCGGTTCGCACCGCCGAAGGCCATATCTACAAGGCGATGGCGAAGACCGGCACGACCAGTCGCGAAGAACTGGCCGCGCTGGTAATCCCGCCGAGGCCGTAGCTGATCATCCCGGCCACGCAATCGCAATGCCGAATTCCTGGGGACCGGCGCCCCTACGCTGTACGGTTTAGCCTTGGGTTGACTCTCCAGCCCCACGGAAACGTCACGGCGGCGATCTTGAGTCCCCGCCGACGGGGTGCAAACCCCGACGTCAGCCGACAATTTCATGGTTGCGCATTCGGGTGTGGGGACATTTCGTGCCAACTGAAGGAAACGTAAAGGTCACGATGCGCGTCGGCGGCGGCGCGCTGCTGGGGCGAGCCACGAGCAGGTCTGTACAGTCAGGGCGTCTGACAGGCTCGACTCCCCGCTTCGACCGGAGCGACGACCCACGTGAGGTGAATACGAGAGGATCTCGCTCTTCTGTACTCCTCGTCGGCCCTAAAACGGGCGGACGACGGTCGTCGTACCTCAGCGGCTCCATCGAGGCACAACCACTACCTGGCGCCAAAACTGCGGAGCCAAAAGGATTCTCGTGAGCCAATTTACCGAGACGATGTTTTTCAACGCCAAGACCAGCTTCAAGGGCATGGTCACCGGCGAGCCCGACGCGCCCGTTCGGCACACCTGGGCCGATGTGCACCAGCGGGCCCGCAGGGTCGCTGGCGGTTTGGCCGCCTCACATGTCGGCCATGGCGACGCAGTGGCGGTGCTGGCGGGCGCCCCGGTCGAGATCGCCCCGACCGCGCAGGGCATTTGGATGCGCGGCGCGAGCCTGACCATGCTGCACCAGCCCACCCCGCGCACGGATCTGGCGCGCTGGGCCGAGGAGACCACCGCGGTCATCAACATGATCGACGCGGCAGCGGTGGTGGTCTCGGAGCCGTTCATGGCGGCGGCGCCCGTCCTCGCCGACCTGGGTATGCAGGTGCTGACGATCAAGGACCTGCTCAGAGCCGGACCGGTCGATCCCGTCGACACCGACGAGGATGACGTCGCGCTCATGCAGCTGACGTCCGGGTCCACCGGTTCGCCCAAGGCCGTGCAGATCAGCCACCGCAACTTCGTCGCCAACGCCGAAGCGATGATCGTCGGCTGCCACTTCGACGTCGACACCGACGTGATCGTGAGCTGGCTGCCGTGCTTCCACGACATGGGTATGACGGGCTATCTCACCGTGCCGATGTACTACGGCGCGGAACTCGTCAAGATCACGCCGATGGACTTCCTGCGCGATACGTTGTTGTGGGCCAAGCTGATTGACAAGTACAAGGGCACGATGACAGCGGCGCCGAACTTTGCCTACAACCTGTTCGCCAAGCGGTTGCGCAGGCAGGCCACGCCCGGCGAGTACGACCTGTCGTCGCTGAGGTGGGCGTTGTCGGGCGCCGAGCAGGTCGACCCGCTCGACGTCGAGGACCTCTGCGAGGCAGGAGCGCCGTTCGGGCTGCGGCGCGAGGCGATCATCCCGGCCTACGGCATGGCCGAGACGACGGTGGCGGTGTCGTTCTCCGAGTGCAACGGCGGGATGGTCGTCGACGAGGTGGACGCCGACCTGCTGTCGGTCCTGCACCGTGCCGTCCCGGCCAACAAGGGACACACCCGGCGACTGGTATCGCTGGGCCGGCCGCTGGAGGGCCTTGAACTGCGTGTGATCGACGAAGACGGCGCCGTGTTGCCGGCGCGCGGGGTCGGCGTCATCGAGGTCCGTGGTGAACCGGTGACCAAGGGCTACACCACGGCGGCCGGGTTCATTCCCGCCCAGGACGAGATGGGCTGGTATGACACCGGTGACCTGGGCTATCTCACGGAAACCGGGAACGTGGTGGTGTGCGGCCGACTCAAGGACGTGATCATCATGGCCGGCCGCAACATCTACCCGACCGACATCGAGCGCGCGGCGTCCCGCGTGGCGGGGGTGCGGCCGGGCAGTTCGGTGGCGGTGCGGATCGACGGTGGACACGCGCGGGAGTCGTTCGCCGTGGCGGTGGAGTCCAAGGAGCACGGCGACCCCGCCGAGGTGCGGCGCATCGAACGCCAGGTGGCGCACGAGGTGTTCGCCGAGGTCGATGTCCGGCCGCGCAACGTCGTCGTGCTGCAGCCGGGGATGATCCCGAAGACCCCGTCCGGTAAGCTCCGCCGCGCCCACGCCTTGGCGCTGGTGAATTGACATAAACGCGTCGCGGGGCGAGTAATTTGGCGGTCATCATGGCCCACTATGACGCGCAGCCCGGTCGCCCGACGCCATCAGGATCGGATCTGTCGCGTGCCCAGCTGGATGCCGACGACGCCGGCCTGACATGCCGGGTTGAGCGGCGTCGCGCATATGGCAGCGGGCGGACGCGGCGTCGACGAGGTCCTGCGTGATGTCGCGGAGTTCGCCGTTCAGGCCATTCCCGGTGTTGACGGTGCGGGTGTCACAGTGGTCGACACCTCAACAGAGACGCTGAAAATTCAGTCGTGGGCCGTGACCGCCGATTTCGTCCGCGAGATCGACATGGTCCAGTACGACGAGCTGAACGAGGGGCCGTGCATCACGAGCATGCAGACGCGTCGCCCTGCCATCAGCGGATCGCTGGGCAGTGACGGTCGGTGGCCGCGCTTCGGGGGTCGGGTGGCGAGGATGGGGGTGCACTCGGCACTGTCGATGCCGCTGCTGGTCGATGATCAGGTGATCGGCGCGATCAACGCCTACGCCCACACCCGCGACGCGTTCGCCGAACACGCGGTACAGCTGGCCTCGCAATTCGCAGGCCCGGCAGCTGTATCTGTGTGCAACGCAAAGGTATTGAGCGAAGCGCGGGACCGTGCCGCGAAACTGCAACGTGCGCTGGTGAGCCGGACGGTGATCGATCAGGCGATCGGCATCATCCGCAGCCGATCGGGGGTCAGCGGCGAGGAGGCCTTCGACCGACTCATCAAGATGAGCCAGACCGACAACGTCAAGCTGCACGTCGTCGCCGAGCGACTGGTGGACGAGGCGGTGCGGCGCGCCCGCGCGCGGCAGCGTCCTTAACGTGGTGGCGCCGAGGCGAATTCGGCGATCGATGCCAGCAGTGTGGGGCGGGCGGCCCGATCCGTCATAAGCCGCCGAGCGACGTCGGTCAGGTGGTCTCCGTTGGCGCGCGCGTAGCGGCGCAGCAGATGGAAGGCGTGTTCGACGGAGATGTCGAGGCTTTCCCGCAGGAAGCCCTTGGCCTGCTCGACCTGGACGCGGTCGGTCAACGCGGAGCGCAGTTGCGGCATCACGGTCGAGGGTGTGGGCGGGAGCTCCCGCAGAATCGCGACGGACGCGATATGGGCGAGGGTTTGACCGACCAGGAGGTCGGCGTCGTTGAGTGCACCGGGGTGGGTGCCGAAGAGGTTGAGCGCTCCCAGCACCGTGCCTGCGGCACGCATGGGCACGGCGTGCACCGAGACGAAGCCGGCGTCGAGCGCTGCCGGGACGAACCGCGGCCACCGGCGCACCTCGGTGTGCAGATCAGCCACGGACACCGGATGGTCGCTGGAATAGCAGTCCACACAGGGGCCTTCGTCGGCCTGCAGCTGGAAGAGCTCCAAGTCGCGGGTGGCCTCGGTGGTGGCAGCGAGCACGCGGAGCCGGCCGAGCGGGTCGGCGAGAAGAAGGCCGGCCGAGGCGACGTCGAGAAGCTCGGCGCACCGCTCGGTGAGTTCGGTCAGCAGGTCGACGACGTCGAAGTCGACCAGCAGGCTGTCGACGAGCGCAACGACCGCGTCCAGCACACGGGTTTCACGAGGGTTCTCGGTCATCTCCCCTCCGTCCGGGGTTCCGTGGGGCATGCATCAGTCGGCGTCCAGCGTGAGTTGCCGGTCGAGGATGTCGCGGGCGACGTCGGTGGCGCTGCGGCCGGTGGCGTAGGCGTGGGCGCGCAGGCGCACGAGGGCCTCGGCGGGTTCGATACCGAGTTGGGCGACAAGCATGCCGGTGGCCTGGCTGACCTCCACACGGGCCAGCAGGTGAAGTTCGGCCCAGGCGCCGCTCTCGGGGTCGTTGATCGCGGCCGTGAGGTCGTCGCCCATGAGGTCGAGCAGCGGCATCTCGGCGAGTTCGGCCGCGACGACGGCGCCTTCGAGATGGTCTTTCGAAAGGCGGCCGGGTTGGGCGCGGAACAGGTCCAGAGCGCCGACATGTTCGCCGGCCACGATCACGGGCATCGCGAAGACGCCGTGGATGTCGTGGGCGAGCATGGCGGGGCCGTAGATGGGCCAGCGCACGTCGTCGGGGTTGGCGAGGTCGGCGATGAGAATGGGGGTCCGTTGCGCGACGGATTCCAGGCAGGGGCCCTCGCCGAGGGTGAACTGGAGCTCGTCGTACCTACGTGCCGACGCCCCGCTGGATCCCAGCGTTCCGCTGTTGGCGCCATCGAAGACGAGGGAGATGGCGGCGGCGTCCATGTCGAAGAGCAGCACGCAGGCCTCGCAAAGCCGGTCGGCAGCGTCTATCCCCCGCCGGCCGTCGACGGCGGCCAGGAGCTGCCGTTGGATCGCCACATCTAACCGAAGAAGAGTCGGGCAGCGATGGCACTGCCCTCGGTAGGTGGCGAGTTCACACCTTCACTGTCCACCAGTCGGGGCGAATTTACGAGGGTGGCTACGAGCCGATGACCAAATGCCCTTCTGGCTGCCGAACCGAGCACGAGACACTGCACGAAGTGCCATGACGATTGATGGCGGTAGGGGGACGCTCATGACTACGGGAGCGGTTTCGGGCAGCAAGAAGCAGGACGCGCAGGCCGTCGTGATCGGGTCGGGAACGGGCGGATTGACCGCCGCCGCCTATCTCGCAGCCCTCGGGCGGCACGTGGTGGTCGTCGACCGCCAGCCGATGCCTGGCGGCAACACCGCGGCATTCACCCATGATGACTATGAGTTCGATATCGGCCTGCACTATCTAGGCGGTTGGGGTGGCTCGCATCCCGGACTTCGCGCCGTGCTGGAGCCGTTGGGAGTGAACCTGCGCTACCGGGAGCTCGACCCCGATGGTTTCGACGAACTGATCTTCGACGACATGACCTTTCGGGTACCGCGCGGGGTCGAGGAGTTCCGCGCTCGCCTGCATGAGCAGTTCCCGGACGAGCGTGACCGCATCGACCGCCACCTGCGCCAGCTCGCGACGATCATGGACGAGTTGGAGAGGTGTTCACCGGTCCGCCTCGAGCCGGGCTCCTTGCTGACGACCATGTGGCGCACCCGCGTGGCGACGGTGACGTCGGCGATGACCCTCGGCCGTTGGTTCGACCACCTGGGTTGCTCACCACGGCTGCGCACGGTACTGAACTGGTGTCACGGGGTCAGTGGTGTTGCACCATCGCAGATTTCGTTGACCATGCACGCGCTGTCGGTGATGCACTATCTGGCGGGAGCCTGGTATCCCGAAGGCGGAGGCCGCGCGGTCGTCGACGCGCTGACGACGGTGATCACCGACAACGGCGGGGAGATCATTCTCGACACCGAGGTCGACGAGATCCACGTCGATGACGCCGGGGTCAGCGGCGTGCGGATCACCGACACCTTCGGGGCATCGCGCGAGCTGAGCACCCGGACCGTCATTTCGGCGTGCGACCTCAAGCACACCTACGGACAGCTACTCGCGAACGCCGATGTGCCCGCGCGGCTGCGGCGCCGGGTGAGCAACTATCGGATGGCTGCGCCGCTATTCGTCGACTATCTGGTGCTCGACCGCGACCTTCGCGCCGAGGGTGTCGGCAACCACAACTGGTGCGTGTACGGCGACGATGACATCGACGGACTGTACGCCGCGTGTGCGCGGGGCGAATTGCGGGTCAGCGGTGCGTACATCACCGCGGCGAGCCTGAAGGATCCGGAGAATTCGCGGCTGTGCCGCCCGGGGCAGACCAACCTGCAGGTGATGGGCATCGCACCGGCAAGCCATGATTTCTGGGGTAGCGGCGCCGCCTACGCACGCCGCAAGGCCGAGTTCCGCGATGCGCTGCTTACGGTGGCGGAGAGGGCAATTCCCGGGTTGCGCGATGCGATCGCATTCGAGGAGGCCGCCAGCCCGCTGGCTTGGGAGCAGCGCCTGCGCAACAGCGGCGGCACCTCCTATGGCATTGCGACCACACCGGATCAGTGGTTCATGCGGCGTCCCGGCGCGAAGACGCGCATTCCCGGTCTCTATCTGGCGGGGGCGAGTACCCGCACAGCACACGGGATCACCGGCGTCGCGTTGGGAGGCATGGAGGCCGCTGCGCTGGCTGCCGGCACGTCCACATGGCCGCGACCGCTGTCCGTACGGCCGCAGTTCAAAGCGACCGCCAGCTGACCGGCCCGTTGCGCTAGGCCGTGTGAGCGCTTTGCGCCGCCCGCGCCGATGTGGCCCTGCCGAGGTAGTAGATGGCGACCGCGACGAGCGAGCGACACCACGGCTATGCCGGCGACGAGGTAGAACCAGAGTGCCGTAGGCGATCTGGGCCCCGCCGATCGACAGGCTTCCCGAGTCGTTGGTGATCAGCGGCGTCCATGATCCGCTCAGCGTGGCGATCACCGCGACAAACGCCGACACGCCGCCGATCACCGCGCAGGTGTAGAACACGGCCGGGCGCGCCAGCTTGGTCTCCTCGTACCGTGGCAGGAAACGTCGAATGATGATCACCACGTCGACGAACAGCACCACCATCGAGATGCACCAGATCACCGTGACGGCGGCCTGAAGCACGTCGTACGCCTTGGTCTGGATGTCGATCGGCTTGCCTCCCCCGACGCCCATTGACGGCATTACGACGAAGGCCACCAACGCGAACAACGAGGCGATCACGGTCTGCACCCACACCGCATTGCTGGGCACCTTGTGCTTGTTCACTTTCGCCATCGCCGAGGGCAGCTTCTGATCGAGTCCGGAGACGAAAACCAGTCGGGCGAAGGAGAAGTTGTAGACGACGGTGATGAAGAGGAAGAAGGCGGCGAACAGGATCGCGACGAGCTTGCCCAGCCAGCCGGTCAGTGCGGTGCCGACCGCGGTCGCGAGCGCAGTCACCTGCGCGGACTGCCCGTCGGCGGCAGGCACGGTCACCATCACGGCCCAGGTCGCGAGCACGTAGGCGAGCATGACGGCGAGCGATCCCCACACGAGGTAGCGGGTGATCGAGCGTTCGTTCTTGATCTCGACGCCCATGTTCAGGGGAACCTCGACGCCGAGCAGGGCGAGCACGACGACGCCGAAGAAACTCCAATTGGCAAGATTGATACCGGTATCCGAGGACGGCGCCCAGGCCGAGAGATCGGTGGGGTTGGTCTCGGGTGACAGCCCGCCGGCGAGATGCACGATGCCGGCGAGGACGACGAGTCCGATCGCGATGCCGTAGAGGATGCAGACGGCGTTGACGACGTTCTGCGTCAACCGGAAGCGTTGGTTGGCAAGGACTGCCGACAGGACGATGAAGGCGATGATGATGACGCCCTGCACCTGGACGCTGGCGGCGCCGATGGTGGACGGGAACACGTAGCCGAGGTAGCTCAGCACGACGGTGCCGGTCGCGACCATCACGAGCACGCCGGGCCACCACGCGCAGAACCCGGCGAAGAATCCCCAGAACGGTCCAAAAGCCTTCTGGGTCCACAGGTAAATGGACCCTTCGCCGGGGAACATCCGACCGAGTTGGCCGGTGACGATGGCGCCGGGGATGAGGAACGCGAGGAAGCCGATGATCCACCAGCCGAAGGCTGCGGGTCCTGCGCTCTGGATGACCGCGGCGTTGGTGATGAACAAGACGATCGACACGAAGATCGCGACCATGTCGAACGTATTGAGAACGCGCGGAAGCATTCCGCCCGCGACGCGTTCGGCAACCGACTCTTGCGGCTCGGGACTCGTGGTCGCCATGTTCGTACCTCCGCTGACACCCCGATCGAGCGTAAGACTGCGGACGGCTCTTTGGGCCACTTCTTCAACTGAAGAGGACCTTCTGCTCTGGCGGTGTGACCTTAGTTCTCTGCCTGTACTGCTGTTGAGCTCGAACACTGAACGCATAGCAGCCCTGCATGCCCTGAGCAGAGGAGTGGCCGATGAGCGGTGGTACACCATCCATCCCGTTCTCCGTCTGGCGAAAGCTGGCGATGGCGACGTGGCAACCCAGGAAAGACCCGATGATCTCGGCGACGATCGACATCGACGCTGGTCGGCTGTTGAGCTACATCCACCAAGTCCGCGAAGCGACAGGCCAGCACATCACCCCGATGCACCTTGTCGGCAAGGCCGCCGCCAGGGTGTTGGAGGCCATCCCGTCGCTCAACGGACGCGTCGTCTTCGGCAGCTTCTTACCGTCGCCCACCATCGACTGCTTCTTCGTCGTGTCGCTTCGAACCGATCCGGTTACCGGCATTCAAGCCGCCGGCACCGATCTGTCCGGCGCCGTCGTGCGCCGCGTCAATGAAAAGTCGCCCTGGCAGATCGCCAAGGAGTTGGCCGACCGCGCCGCACGCATCCGCCACGACGACGACCCACAGTTCAAGCAGGTGAAGGCGATTGTGAAGGGACTGCCACCGCTGGTGCTCCGCCCGGTGGTCGAGGGCATCGGCTTCGTCACGGAAAGCCTTCAGCTGCCTCTCCCCTTCCTGGGACTCGAGGCCCGACCGTACGGCTCCGTATTGGTCAGCAATGTGGGGACTTACGGCTTGGAGTCGGCCTCTGCGCCGTGGCCGACGTTCTGCCACGTACCCTTCGGGATCCTGACGGGCGCGGTGACGGACAAGGTGTTGGCGCGAGACGGTCAGTGCGTCGTCCGGCCGGTGCTGCCGCTGACGATCGGGCTGGATCATCGGTTCGTCGACGGGTACCAGGCGGCCATCATGGCCCGTATCTTCCGCGCTTACCTGGCCAATCCGGCCGCCGTCGACCCGCCGCCGACTCGGAGCACGCCGCGTGAACGCCGTTCCACGCGGACGCGCCGAAAAGAGCCGACGGCGCGCAGGTCACCGCGATGACGACGACACACAGTCAATCGATGCTCGGTGCCGCATTCGACGTGTTCCGCCTGCGGCAGTACTTCAACGTCATCACGCGCACCCGCGAATGGGTCGAGGGTCTGCGTGCGGACGCGGGGTTGTTGACCGACGCCGCCCGGGCCCTCGCTCGCCTGCCGACGAATACGTCCGGACGGCAACTCCAGCCGTTTCCACCAATGACGCCCTACGCCACCACAGTCCGCGATGGCCAACGGGTGGCGCTGGCCGCGACCGGAGGAAGCGGCGCCATGGCATCAGTGGTGGGTGCCGCGCGTGCCCTCGAAGAAGGAGGCTTGCGTCCGAGTGTCATCTCGCTGTGCTCGGGCTCGGCGATATTCGGGTTCCCCCTCGCCGCGGGACTCAGCGCCGAGGAGGTCGCGGCGTTCACGCTGAATCTGCGGCCCGAAGACTACATCGACGTCGACTGGGGTCGGCTGCTCAGCCTGGTGCCGACGGCCGGCCGAGGATTTGCCGGCATGGTGCGGGGTGATGCGATCGAGGACACGTACCGACGGCTACTGGGAGACATGACACTCGGCGAACTACCCATCCCCGCCTATGCGCCGATTTGGAATATCGAGCAGAATCGGCTCGAATTCATCGGTCCCCGAACCTATCCCGATGTCACGGTGGCACGCGCCGTGCACATGGCGATCGCATTGCCTCTGTTCATTCAGCCCGTCGAGCTGGGCGGCTTTCACTGGTGCGACGGCGGGATCGTCGACATCTTCCCGGTCCACCCGCTGCTGGACATCGAGGAGCCCTGCGATTTCACCGTGGCGATCAATGGCTTCTACCCACCCGGGTTCACGGGCGAGGACGCCAGCGGCTGGGAGTACCGCGCTGCCAGCATCCTGTATGTCGCAAGCCAGGTTCGCACCTGCCAACAGATCGCGCTCGCGCGTGAGAACCTGACGCGGCTCGAGTCGGCGTCGAATGTGCTGATGATCGAACCGGTTTCGTACGAGCTCGTTCGGGGTGTCGGGTTCTACCGGCAGTTCCTGACCACGAGGGACTGGGGCCGCTTCATGGAGGCGGGCCGCGTCCAGGCACGACGGGCGCTTGCGTCTGCGCCGTGAGTCGGTGACGGCCCAGGTGGAAACGGCTGTCGCGGAACGCGTTTCATTCACCGCTAGGGCGGTGGTGGCGCGCCCGGTGGGGGTGGTGGTGGCGCCGCCTCGGGCGGTGGTGGTGGGGCCTCCGGCGCGGGCGGTGGAGGCGGCGGAGGTGGCGGCGGCCCCAGGGTGATCGGCGGCAATCCGGGAAGCTGGATGACCATCGGGCCGGCTTCCGGCGGAGGCGGAGGCGGAGGCTCACCGGGTGGCGGGGGTTCGCTCGGAGGGGGTGGCGGCGGTGGGGGCGGTATTCCGTTGCTGGTATTGATTGTGATGATCGACCCGGGAATCGTCTGACCGCTCGGCGTGGTCCCCACGACCGCACCGTACGATGCCGAACTGTTCACCGGCGTCGTCTGGTCGGCCACTTGAAAGCCCGCGTCCTTCAATGCTTTACGTGCCGCATCCACTTTGAGACCTGACACACTGGGCACCTTGCCGCCGGGCGCGCCGTCGACATAGCGCGGATCGGTCGGCGGGAGGCGCACCTCGCCGAAGTCGGTGGCGATCGGCTTCATCGCCTCGAACCAGGTTCGGGCGGGCTCGCTGCCGCCGTAGAGGTCGCCACCGCCGCACTGGCGCAAGGGGAATGAACAGATGCCGGACGGAGTGCTGGAGTCGGCGAAGATGTAGTTCGCCGCCGCGTATTGGTTGGTGAAGCCGACGAAGCCCGCCGATCGGTGCGACTCGGTGGTTCCGGTCTTGCCCGACATCGGCAGCGTCCAACCCGCCGAGGCGGCCGCGCCCGCCGCCGTGCCGCTTTGGTCGTCCTTACTGAGTGCATTGGCGAATGTGTTGGCCAGTCCCTCGGGGACTGCCTGATCGCACGGCTGGCTGTCGAAGGACACCTCTTTGCCGTGGCGGTCGATGATCTTGTCGATGGGGCTGGGCGGGCACCAGACGCCGCCGGAAGCCAGCGTCGCCGCCACATTCGCCAGTTCCAGATCGTTGAGCTGGAAGGGCCCCAACGTGAACGAGCCCATGTTCTGCCGCTTGATCAGGTCAGCGAGGCTTTCGTTACTCGCGGGGTCGTAGACGCGCGCCGTGCCGGGAATCGCATAGGACCGAAGGCCCAGCCGGACCGCCATGTCGACCGCGCGCGGAACGCCGACCTGTTGAATCAATCTCGCGAAGGCGGTGTTCGGAGACGTCGCCAGCGCGTCGGTGACATTCATTGAGCCGCGGTAGTTCCCAGCGTTTTTCACACACCATGTCTCTTTCGGGCAGCCCGGCGTATCGCTGCTGCCGAGACCCTTCGCCTGAAACGAGCCCGGCACCTGCAATTGAGCGTTGATACCCATGCCCATGTCGAGCGCGGCCGCCGTGGTGAAGATCTTGAAGATCGAGCCCGCCCCGTCACCCACGAGCGAGAACGGCTGCTGCTGCACCGTCTCGTTTGCGTCGCCGTTGAGGCCATACGTGCGGCTGCTGGCCATCGCCATGACGCGGTGCGCGTCCTTGCCGGGCTTTATCACTGTCATCACGCTGGCCACACCGTCCAGGGTGGGACGGGCGAACTTGTCGATCGCCGACTTGACCGACGCCTGCACCTTCGGATCCAGCGTCGTGCGGATCAGATACCCGCCCCGGGCAACCTGCTCCCTGCTGATACCGGCCTTTGCGAGGTAGTCGAGCACGTAGTCGCAGAAGAAACCACGGTCGCCGGCGGCAACGCATCCTCCCGGAAGCTCGTTCGGCCGGGGCAGCACGCCCAGCGGCTCGGCCTTGGCGGCGCGTAGCTCCTCGGCTTGCGCGGGCAAATTCTCGATCATGGTGTCCAACACCACGTTTCGCCGTTGCAGGGCGTCCTGCGGGTTGGTGTAGGGGTCGAACTGAGCCGTCGACTTGACCACTCCAGCCAGCAGCGCGGCCTGCTGCCAGTTCAACTGCGCGGCGTCGATGCCGAAGTAGGTCCGTGCGGCGTCCTGGATGCCGAATGCACCGTTGCCGAAATACACCAAGTTGAGGTAGCGAGTGAGGATCTCGGCCTTGGAGAGCCTGTTGTCGAGAGTGAGTGCAATGCGCATCTCGCGCAGCTTGCGCGCGGGCGTCAACTCGACCGCCGCGCGCCTCTCCGCGTCGGTCTGCGCCATGACCAACAGCTGGTAGTTCTTCGCAAGCTGCTGCTCGATGGTCGAACCGCCGCGGGTGTTGACGTTGCCGGCGAGGTAGCCCGACAGGCCGGTCAGCGTGCCCTGCCAGTCGACGCCGTTGTGCTCGGCGAACCGCTTGTCTTCGATCGAGACGATCGCCAACTTAATCGTGTTGGCGATTCGATCGGTTGGCACTTCGAATCGGCGCTGCGAATACAGCCACGCGATCGGGTTTCCGGCGGTGTCCACCATCGTCGTGACCTCTGGGACGTCACCCTCGAGAAGCTGCGCCGAGCCATTGGCGACGACGTCAGCGGCGCGATTGGACATGAGCCCGATGCCACCGGCGAATGGAAAAGTCAGTGCAGCCACCAGCACGCCGGCACACAAACAGCACAAAGCCAACTTTGCGACGGCATTCAACGCCGGTCGGCGCTCCCCCATGCACGCAGATTAGTCACACGCCTGCGCCTGCAGGCACACATCGCGCCGATTAGTCGCGACCGTCAGCAGGTCGTTATGCAGGGGAGATGTTCAAGCGATGCTGTCTCTTGCGGAAGTTTGCGAACGTCGCCAATTCGCAATTCAGCTCATACCGAATAGTTACGAGACATCTCGCGAACTGCCGTACCGTTTTCGCCTAATTGCCGATGCGATATTGGGGGGAGCCAATGGCCTTTCCGTGGGAATTGAATATAACTGGTCCGCACCAGGACTGGCCCGTGCCGGGGTTGCAGGTCCGAGAGGGCTCAGTAAGTGGCGGCATCGCTGATCGGCGAGACGCTGACGAGAGCCGCGCCCCCGTAGACATTGCTGCCGCTGGCCTCAGTCGCTGACCCGTCGAGGCATTGCAACGCTTAGCGTGTCGGACGTCATGCGGTCGCCGCCTTGCGTGGCCGTCCCGTGATCTTGCGCGACCAGCTTTGGTCAAAGGCTTCAATACTGATTCGGGTCCACACCGGCCCAGCAGACAGTCGGGCAATCGGCGCGGGAAAGTCTGCTCGCTCGGCGAGTTGTCCAACCCGTTGCCGAGAGACCCCGAGGAGCAAGGCGGCCTCAGCGGCGCCTACGAGATCTCGCGGTTGGGGATCCTTATTCTCGGCCAGCCAATCGTCGAGCGGGAGAATTCGCATGTGCGTCGGTTTCGCCGGCAGTGGACGTGCCACCCGAAGCGCTTCCTCGGCGGCTTGACGGAGCGTAGGTTCCGTCACATTGAAGTCGACTGTGAGGACGTGGCGCGCACCGTCATGGAAGAGCGTGGCCCGCATCTTCTCGGCGACTACGGCTTGGGTTTCGACGTCGAGGTCCGCCGGCGCCGGCGCGGTTAATTGCACCGACCACTGCTTTGACTCCACTCGATCTCCTCTCACTCGGGCGGAAAGACCAGACCGAGTTGACGCAGTGCGACGATGAAGTTCAGCCACTCTCCGGCGGTGAGAGGCGGCGGCTGCACGATTGTGCTCAGCCCTTTACAGAAGATCCATGTCCCCTCTGCGGTCTGTCGAACCTCGAAGCCCTGGCGCTCTGCAGCTTCGACAATCTGGTCCATCCGATCAGTCATTGTGCGCAGATATCCTTGATTCTGGCAAGGTCTTATCAAAGGTTGATCGAGGGTAGCCTTCACGCGGTCTCGCATCGCGCGTCGACTAGGGCCAGTGTCCGTAGGGCCTCAGACATATTGCGGCGCGAATCCCCTCGCACGAGCGGCGGCTGTGGATAACTTTCGCCGCGGTCGCGTTAGGACGGGCCGCCGGGTCGCTCTGCCCGTTGTGGTGAAACTAGGCCGCCGACTTCTCCAGAACGTGCACGCCGCAGGCCGAACCGAGGCCGATGACGTGGGCCAGCCCGACTTTGGCGTTCTCGATCTGCCGGTCGCCGGCCTCCCCGCGAAGGTGGTGGCAGATCTCCCAGACGTTGGCGATGCCGGTGGCAGCGATCGGATGCCCCTTGGACTGCAGCCCGCCCGACACGTTCACCGGTGTCGACCCGTCACGCCAGGTGGCGCCCGAGTTGAAGAAGTCCGCGGCCCCACCCTCTTCGCACAGCATCAAGTTGTCGTAGTGCACCAGCTCGGCCGTGGCGAAGCAGTCGTGCAGCTCAACCAGATTCAGGTCGCCCGGACCGATGCCGGCCTGCTCGTAGGCGATCGCGGCGGCCTTGCGGGTCAGCGTGTTGACGTTGGGCAGGACTTGGCAGCCCGCTTCGTAGGGATCGGTGGTCAGCACCGACGCCGACACCTTCACCGCGCGCCGACGCTGTTCGGCCGACAGCGTCTTCAGCGTCTCGCCGTTGCAGACGATGGCTGCGGCGGCGCCGTCACAGTTGGCCGAGCACATCGGCCGGGTGTTCGGGTAGGCGATCATCACGTCGTTCATGATCTGGTCGAGCGTGAACCGTTTCTGGTAGGCGGCAAGCGGATTCAACGTCGAGTGGGCGTGGTTCTTCTCGCTGATCTTGGCGAACAGCTCGAAGCTGGTGCCGCCGTATTTGTGGCCGTATTCGGTACCGATCTGGGCGAACACACCGGGCATCGTCTCGGTGCCGATGCGCCCGTCGATCGGCGCGACCGCGCCGTAGCGCCCTTTGGGCTTCCACACGTCGGAGTCGTCGGCCTTGCTTCCGCCCGCCAGCAGGCCCGCGCCGGAGAGCTTCTCCACGCCGACGGCCATGCCGTAGTCGACCTCGCCGGCCTTCACGGCCATGATGGCGGTCCGCAGCGCGGTGGCCCCGGTGGCACAGGCGTTGGCCACGTTGTACACCGGGATGCCGGTCTGGCCGATCTGCTTCTGCAGCTGCTGTCCCATCGAGGCGTTGGCGGCCATCAGGTTGCCGGCTGCCAGGACACCGATGTCGGCCATGGTCACGCCGGCGTCCTCGAGCGCGCCGGTGGCGGCCTCGGCGGCCAGGTCCACGGTGTCACGATCGGCGTGCTTTCCGAACTTGGTCATCCGGATGCCGAGAATCCAGATGTCGTCGCTGGCGCTCATCGTCGCTCCTTCGTCGCTGGAAAAGGGTCAGGCGGCGGGCTCGAAGCCGAAGCCGATCGCCTCGGTGCCTTCGGAGTCGGTGCCGATCGGATAGGTGGCGAGCCGCACTTTCATCCCGTCGCGGATGTGCTTGGGATCGGGTTCGACGTTGATGAGGTTCGCTCGGACCTGGGTGCCGTCGCAGTCGACGACGGAGGCCACGAATGGGGTGGGGATCCCCGGGGCGGCGAAGGTGACGATGGTGAACGCGCGCACGGTGCCTTCCCTCGCGATCGGGACCGTCTTGAACTCGGTGGCGAAGCAGCCCGCACATGCGTTGCGTCGGTCGAAGAACCGGGCCCCGCAGTGGGTGCACTCCTGCGCGACGAGGTGTGGTTCACCGTCGTCAAGCACCAGATAGTCGACGAAGGGGATCTGCCCGGCCATCAAAACCTCCGTTGGGTGTCTGACTGACCGTAACTCACCACAAGACGGCGACGGCGGCCGCCGCGAACGAGAGCACCCCGACGGAGATGAACAGCGGACGCGCCACCGGGTTGCCGGTGCGTCGTTGACGCGGCGAGAGCGAGACCGGTGATGTGCAACAAGACAACTACATGACGTAGTAGTTCCATGGCCGGAGCTTACGGCGGTGGACGAAACGAAACTCGTGATTCGGCCGTCGGTGGTCGCCGGTTAGGCTCAACCCGTGGAGCCCGGAGCCCTTGGCGAAATCCGCGACTTCCGTCAGAGCCACCACTGCAAGCTTCAACGCCCTCCGGCAAGATTTCGTCGACCTTCGGCAGGACTTCGTGGACCTGCGTACGCACGTCGACAATGGCTTCACGGAGATGCGCGGGAAGTTCGACGGCATGGCCGCCGGCCAACAACAGATCGTTGACCTTCTTCAGACGATCATCACTGATCGAGGGACTAACGGAACGGCCGGATAGCGCGCCACATCGAGCTCGGGGCCCCGTAGCCGCGGGGCTTCGCGCGCACGTTTTCGCGCCGGCAGCGGACCACTATCGAACGTGCCAACCTCTGCGCGACAATGTCGCTAATTGCTAGGCGCTCAACGTATCTAGCGACTTTTTCGCTACGAGGTTGGCAGAACGAAAGGTGGTTTGGCACCGTCCGGCTCCGTCACCGGGCGAACGCGGATCCCCGCTCGCGGTCGAGGTAGGTGTCGCCCTTGTTCTTCAGGAAGAACAGATAGACCACGAGTGAGATCGCGATGCACACCGTGACATAGCCGATGAACAACGGCACCTGGTCGCGCGCCTTCATCGCCTGGTAGATCAGCGGTGCGGTGCCGCCGAAGATCGAGTTCGCCAACGCGTATCCGACGCCGACGCCGAGCGCCCGCACATGCGCCGGGAACAGCTCCGACTTGACCAGCGCATTGATCGACGTGTACCCGGTCAGGATCACGTAGCCCACCGCGACGAGAAGGAAAGACCCTATCGCCGAACGTGTTTCGGGAAGATAGGTGATGAGGATGTACGTGTAGATCAGCCCGCCGAACCCGAACCACAGCAGCAGCGGCTTGCGCCCGACCTTGTCACTGACCAGCCCGCCGACGGGCTGCAGCAGCATGAGGAAGATCAGGCCGATCAGGTTGATCCAGGTGGCCGTCATCGCGTCGCCCTTGAACGCGGTCTTGACGATCGCCGGTGCGTTGACGCTGTAGGTGTAGAACGCCACGGTGCCGCCGAGCGTAATCAGGAAGCACATCAACAGCGGCTTCCAGTAGCGCGTGAGCAGTTCGCGCATCGAGCCGGCTTGTGGTTCTTCGCCGGCCGCGACGCCTTCGATGACGTCCTCGCTGAGCGACTCGTCCATGGTGCGGCGCAACCAGAACACGACGACCGCCGTGACACCGCCGATCGCGAACGCGATTCGCCAGCCGAACGCGCGCAGCTGGTCCTCGTCGAGCACCGACTCCAGGATCAACAGGGTGAACTGAGCGAGGACGTGTCCGCCGACCAGGGTCACGTATTGGAACGACGAGAAGAAGCCGCGGCGTTCGCGGGTCGCGGCCTCGGACATGTAGGTCGCCGACGTGCCGTACTCGCCGCCGGTCGCGAAGCCCTGGACGAGCCGGGCGAGGATGAGGATGATCGGCGCGCCGGCCCCGATGATGGCCTGGGATGGCACGAGGGCGATGACGGCCGAGCAGGCGGCCATCAGCGAGACGCTGACGGTGAGCGCCGCCCGGCGGCCGCGGCGGTCGGCGAAGCGGCCGAAGAACCACGATCCGACCGGGCGCATGACGAAGGTGATCGCGAAGATCGCGTACACGTAGACCGTGGAGTTCTTCTCGGACTCGTCGAAGAACTGGCCTTCGAAGTAGGTCGCGAAGACGGTGTAGACGTAGACGTCGTACCACTCGACGAGGTTGCCGGACGACCCGCGGATGGTGTTCCAGATGGCCCGCCGGGTGGCGGCGGGACTCGACTGCGGGGGCGATTCGGTCGAGGTGGTCATTCACGCGACGTTAGGACCTTCGCAGGTGCTTCTCAGCCGTTCAGCAGAATCGTGCCGGTGCCGCAGCGCCGCGCGACAATGCACCGATGAGTTTCTGGCGCTGCCGCGGTCTTCTTGAGGGCATGCGCAACTGAATCGAACAGACGGAACGGAACCTGGCATGGCGCGAACCAACCTCTCGATGTCGATCTCCGCAGACGGCTATGTCGCCGGGCCCGATCAGAGCGAGGAGCATCCCCTCGGGTTGGGCGGACTCGCCGTCCACGATTGGCACCTGGGCCCCAACACGGATCACCCGGTTAACCGACAGGTGATGTCCGACATGTTGGACGGCATGGGCGCAACCATCATGGGGCGCAACATGTTCGGCCCGATTCGCGGCGAATGGGCCGGGTCCGATTGGAGAGGCTGGTGGGGCGACGATCCGCCGTACCACTGCCCTGTCTTCGTCCTGACCCATCATGCACACGACCCGATTGAGATGAACGGTGGAACGACCTTTCACTTCGTCACCGACGGCATCGAATCGGCCTACGCACAGGCTCAGGCGGTAGCGGGCGGGCGCGACATCTCGATCGCCGGGGGCGCGTCGTGCGCGCGGCAGGCGATCAAGGCAGGCGTCGTCGACGAGATCGACCTACAGGTGACGCCGGTGATCCTCGGTGCAGGTGAACGCCTCTTCGATGACTTCGAGCCCGGCGTGCCCACGCTGGAACTCGTCCGGGTACTGCACGCGCCCGGCGTGGCCCACCTCCGCTACCGCGTGGTGCGGTGAGCACGCCTCCGGCTCCCGAAGCGCTGGGCACGCAGTTCGAATAGCAGGCGTCAGCTGATCCGTCAGGGTGAGTAGGGGCGGGTGGCGCCTTCTGCGCGGACGGAACCCCGCCGTCGGGCGATGCCTTCGGCTGCTAGCGGGGTGGCGACGTCTTCCAGCGACTTACCTTCGGCATCGACCGCGAGGAACCAGGCGGTCAGGCCGCCGGCCATCATCACGCCCGCACCCAGCAGGTAGCCCAGGAACAGCAGGAAGGGTTGCGAGCCATCGCCGATGAGCGCGCCGTAGATGACCGGGCCCAGGGCGCCGAAGCATTGGGCGATCGCGAAGAACACGGCGATGGCCTTCGCGCGGACCTCGAGCGGGAAGATCTCGCTCACGGTGAGGTAGGCGGCGCTGGCTCCGGCTGAGGCGAAGAAGAAGATGACGCACCAGGCGATGGTCTGGGTGATCGCGTTGAGCACGCCGGCGTTGAACAGGAAGGCGCTGACGGCGAGCAGCAGACCGGAAAGCAGATAGGTGCCGGCGATCATCTTTTTGCGGCCGATGGTGTCGAAGAAGTGCCCAATGGTCAACGGCCCGGTCAGGTTCCCGACAGCGAACGCGATCAGGTAGAGCGGCGTCATCCCGGAGGCCACGCCGTAGAACTTGCCCAGCACCAGTGTGTAGGTGAAGAAGATGGCGTTGTAGAGGAACGACTGGGTGATCATCAGGACCGCGCCCAAAATGGAGCGAGTTGGGTAGTCGCGGAACAGGACTCGGGTAAGGGCGAGATAGCCGATCTTCTCGGTCGGTCGCAGCTCGATGGCTTTGCTCTCGTCTACCGGTGGCAGCGTGGCACCGGTGGCCTCGACCTCTTTTTCGATGTAGGTGATCGACTGCTCGGCGTCGCCCACGCGGCCGTTCATCACCTGCCAGCGTGGGCTCTCCGGCAGGTGCCGTCGCACGAACAGGATCACCACGCCCAGGACCGGTCCGATGAGGAAGGCCAGTCGCCATCCGAGGCTGAGGTCGATGGCCTTGAGGAAGACGAACGTGCCGATAGTACCGAGAATGGCTCCGCCCCAGTAGGTTCCGTTGACGGCGATGTCGACGCGGCCGCGGAAGCGGGCGGGGATGAGCTCGTCGATCGCCGAGTTGATGGCAGCGTATTCGCCGCCGATGCCCATGCCGGCGATGAAGCGGGTGATGTAGAGGAACACGATCCAGCCGGGGCCGTTGCCCAGGGTCAACGCGGTGAGACCGCTGCCGATGAGGTAGACGCCCAGGGTGATCATGAAGAGGTTGCGTCGGCCGAGTTTGTCGGACAGCCGCCCGAAGAACAGCGCGCCGACCACCTCACCCGCCAGGTAGACGCTGGCGATGAGGCCGACCGCCGCTGACGACAACCCAAGCGTCTCGGGCTGGGTGAGCGTGTCGGCGACTGAGCTGGCGACGGTGATCTCGAGACCGTCGAGGATCCAGGCCACGCCGAGCGCCACGACCATGCGGGTGTGGAACGGCGACCACGGCAGCCGGTCGATTCGTGCCGGGATGATGCTGCGGAGCACGCCTTGGGTCTCGGTGGGCGCTGCCATGGTCGCCTCCTTGCGAAGAGGTCAAATAGTGACGTCCGCTTTCCCGCGGCGCTCAGATCGCAAACCTCAGACCCGCACGATCGGCCAGAAGAGATCGAACAGTCGCGCTTCCCATCCGCGGGCTACCCGCCCCGTGCGAGCGCGCTCGGCGATGTGAGCGCCGACAAGGGCGTCGACGAGCGTGGCTCCGTCGACATCGGCGTGGAACGATCCGTCCGCCTTTCCCGCATTGATCACCGATTCCAGTTCGGCTCGCTGGCGCGCGAGGATCCGCCGGAAGAGCTTCGTGAACTCCGGATCGTCGTCGGTGAGCATGGCTGCGAAACCCCCGACGCCGATACCGACGTCCACTGTCTTGACCGCCTCACCGATGAGCCACCGCAGCCGATCGGGCGCCTCGGCGTGCGCAGCAAGCGGTTCCGGGGTGGTCACCCGCGACAACGCGGCAGAGAGCATGTCGCGCCGGTCGCGGTGCCGACGGTAAATGGTGGTCTTCGCAATGCCCGAACGCGCCGCCACGGCCTCGACCGTCACCGACCGGGGCCCCTTGGTACGCAGGAGCGCCAGAGTGGCATCGGCGATGCCGTCATCAACGTCCTGTCGCTGCGCCATCGACTCCTCCCTTCACCGTGGAATAACGGCAGCCCGAAAAACGCTACACTAGGCGTAGCGCTACGCTACACGTAGCGTTTCGAATCAAGACCAACTATTCCGAGAGGTGATGGCCGTGTTAAGGGCACTGAGACGAGTTTCCATGACGGACGTGGCATACGTGTGTCTGCTGTTGGGGTTCGTCGCGCTCGGGACGTTCGTCTACGCGGTGGCTGTCGGAAGTGCCCTGGCCTGGATCATCGGCGCCAGCCTGGCCGTGTTGATGGTTGCGACGGTCGCGGGCTTCCGCATCGGTGCCCGCACGCGGGCCGAGTCCAACGACAGTGGAATCGAGATCGAAGGCGCAAACGTCTGGGCTCGACCGCTGCGCCGCGAGCAGATCGACCGGTATCTGCTGAGCTACCGCGGTGTGCAGAACGGTGCCGAGGAATCGCGGGCCGTCGCCGTCATGCCCGACCAACCGACGATATCGGTGGATCGGCGGGCGGCCTGACCGCTTGCGGAGCAGGCATCGTGGAGCTGCCAGCCCTGGTGCATGCTGTCTAGAGCGTCCGGGATCGAGATCGACGTCCTGGGTCGGCGCGCGACGACGATGTCGGAGGGCACAAGGATGTGCGGGATATTCGCGGCGATGACACGTCACGGCCTTTCCAGCGACCGCTGCGATGCGGCGCTCAAGCTCTTGGAACATCGCGGGCCCGACGGCACCGGCATCTGGACGTCGCGTGATGGGCAATGGACGCTCGGGCACACGCGGTTGTCGATCATCGGGTTGAGAAACGGCAGTCAGCCCATGACCAGCCCCGATGGGGCAGTGCATGTGGTGGTCAACGGCGAGTTCTACGGGTACCGGGAGCTTCGCGAGCGTCTGCGGGCCATGGGCTATCGCTTCTCGACCGAAAGCGACAGCGAAATTGCCCTGCACCTGTATCGGGAGCGCGGGATGCAGGCCGCGACGCTCCTGCGAGGCGAGTTCGCGATGGTCATTGCCGACGAACGCCAACGAGCGATGATCGCGGTCCGCGATCGCTTCGGCGTCAAGCCGCTCTACTACGCGCTGGTGAACGGCGACGTGTTCTTCGCATCGGAGATCAAGGCACTGTTGGCGCTGGGCGTGCCGGCCGGGTGGGACCTCGAGGGCGCCACCGGAGGTATGGGGAGATCCCACGAGAAGACAGAATTCGCCGGGATCAGTACCGTGCCGCCGGGTTGCTATGCGATCGCCAAAGATGGCGACGTTCGCATCTATCCCTACTGGGATTGGGAGATCCCGACTGCGGAGGAGATGCGTAAAGACGCGCGTAGCGAAGCCGAGGTCGTCGAGGAATTCCGCGAGGCTCTGGCCGATGCCGTGCGGCAACGGCTGGTCGCCGATGTCGAGGTCGCGTCTTATCTGAGTGGTGGCATCGACTCGTGCGCCGTTCTCGGGCTGGCGCAGCAGGAGACGGCCCGGCCGATCCGCGCGTTCACGCTCACCTTCGAGAACCCGCTCTATGACGAAGCCCGCATCGCTGAAGCTCAGGCCAGGCACGTCGGCGCGACGTATCACCCGATTCCGATCACCGGGCGGGAGATCGCCGACTCATTCGCCGATGCGATTTGGCATTCCGAAACGCAGATGTTCAACGGCCACGGCGTCGCCAAGTATCTCCTCAGCCGCGCCGTGCGAGCCGCGGGCATCAAGGTGGTGTTCACCGGTGAAGGTGCCGACGAAATGCTGGGCGGGTATCCCTACTTCCGGATCGACGCGCTGAACAACGACCCGACGTTGAGCGCGGACGAGAGAGCGGCGCTGCTGGATGAGATGGTCGGCGCGAATCCGGCGAGTCGCGCGATATTGATGCCGGAGCGGGTGAGCAGCGCGGAGATGCAGGCAGTGGAGGGCAGGCTCGGGTGGCTGCCGGCGACGCTCAATTTCGCTGCAGCGCCGTTCAATACCGTGGCACCGTTCTTCCGCGATGATCTACCAACTTACGTTCGGGAGTTTCAGCCGCTGTTGTCCGCAATGGACCGCCTGCCGATTGCGCAACGCGTCGCGGGCCGGGACCGTCTGAATCAGATGCTCTATGTCAATGCCAAGACAGTGTTGCCGAACTTCATCTTGAACTATCTCGCCGATCGGATGGAGATGGCGCATTCCATCGAAGGGCGGGTGCCGTTTCTGGACCACCGTGTCGCCGAAGCGGCGGCTCGCGTGCCGGTGAGCATGAAAGTCAAGGGAATTCGGGAAAAGCATGTGCTGCGCGAGGCGGCGAAGCACGTGCTGATCCCCGAGGTGTACGACCGCCAGAAGCATCCGTTCCTGACACCTCCGACGCGCGACACCAACGACCCGATGCTCGTCTTCTATCGCGATACCTTCGCATCCCAGGCCGCGAAGGACCAGCCAATCTACGACATGAAGAAGGTCTCCACGGCGCTGGATCAGCTGCTCGACTCCCCCGACGATCAACGCATCGCGGTGGAAGGCGGTCTGCAGCGCGTTGCGAGCGTGATTGTGATGCAGGAGCTGTTCTCCATGGCGTGAGTTGCGGCGAGTTCTCTCTGCGCCCGGCGGTGAATACGCTTGAGCGGTGAATACGCTGGAGCCGTTTCAATCGTCGATCGACTGGGGCAGCGAGTTTCTCGTGTCGGTTGTCTGGATCGTCCGGGCGTGGGCGATCGCGGCAGTCTGCACGATCGCCGTGCTGGTGCTGATCGCCCGGTTCACCACGTGGGGTCGGCAGTTCTGGCACGTGACCGGCGCCTACTTCCAGGGGCGGGACAGCGTCAGAGTGTGGCTGTGGCTCGGCGCGCTGCTGCTGTCGGTGATCACCGGGGTGCGGCTGAGCGTGTTGTTCACCTACCAGGCCAACGACTTGAATTCGGCGATCCAGGTGGCGGTGCAGGGTGTCGCGGCCGGCGACGAGGAGGCGAAAGCCTCTGGGATTGCGGGCTTCTGGATGTCGCTGGTGATCTTCAGTGTGATCGCGGTGTGCGTCGTAAGCCGGATCCTCATCGACCTGCTCATCATGCAGCGCTTCATGCTGCGGTGGCGGACGTGGTTGACGCACCGGCTGACCGGCGATTGGCTCGACGGGCGGGCGTACTACCGCTCGGCATTCATCGACGCCTCGATCGACAACCCGGATCAGCGGATTCAGCTCGACATCGATGTGTTCACGGCAATTTCGGGTCCGCAGCCGAACACTCCACATCAGACGAGCAACGGCACGCTTCCGTTCGGGGCGATCAGCGCGATCGTGTCGGTGGTGTCGTTCACGTCGATCCTGTGGGACTTGTCTGGCTCGCTGTCGCTGTTCGACGTAGAGGTGCCGCGGGCGATGTTCTGGAGCGGGTTCGTCTACGTCGCGGTGGCCTCGGTCGTCGCGTTCTGGCTTGGCCGCCCGTTGATCCGGTTGAGCTTCAGAAACGAGATGTTCAACGCCGCCTTCCGATACGCATTGGTGCGCTTGCGTGACGCCGCCGAAGCCGTCGCCTTCTACCGCGGCGAGATGGCCGAACGGGTGCAGCTGAATACGCGGTTCGCGTCGGTCGTGTCGAACTACCGGCGGTTCATCAACAGGACGGTGATGTTCACAGGGTGGAACCTGTCGATGAACAACCTGATCATCCCGTTGCCGTGGCTGTTGCAGGCACCGCGGTTGTTCGCGGGGCAGATCAAGCTCGGGGATGTGTATCAGTCGGTGGCAGCGTTCGGCGCGATCCAGGATGCGTTGTCGTTCTTCAGGAATTCCTATGACGTGTTCGCGGGTTGGCGGGCGTCGATCATCCGGCTGGACGGGCTGGTGACGGCGAATGAGGAGAGCCGCGAGCTGCCGGAGATGACGGTCGCGGCGAGCTCTGGAGGCGCTGTTGAGCTGGACGATGTCGAAGTGCGCAGCCCGGCGGGGCAGACGCTGGTGAGCGATCTGAATCTGAGCCTGGCGCCGGGGAACGCGATGGTCATCACGGGTGAGTCGGGGACGGGGAAGACGACGCTGCTGCGGAGCCTGGCGCAGTTGTGGCCGTTCACGTCGGGCACGGTGCGTTGCCCGGTGGGCGAGCACGAGACGATGTTCCTGTCGCAGTTGCCGTACGTGCCGTTGGGTGACTTGCGGACAGTGGTGTCGTATCCGCATGAGGCGGGTGCGCTTTCGGACGACGAGTTGCGCGTGGCATTGGAAGCGGTTGCGCTGCCGAGGTATACGAGCCGGCTGGATGAGGTGGCAGATTGGGCGAAGGTGCTCTCGCCCGGGGAGCAGCAGCGGGTGGCATTCGCGAGGATTCTGTTGACCAAACCGAAGGTGGTGTTCCTCGACGAGGCGACGTCGGCGTTGGATGAACCGTTGGAGTTCATGATCTACGGACTAGTGCGACGCGAGTTGCCGGAGACGGTGTTCGTCAGCGTGACGCACCGCAGCACGGTGAATCGGCACCACGACCGGCATCTCGAGCTGCTCGGCGAGGGGCGGTGGCGGTTCGGACCGCTGGAGGCGGTACCGGTGTGAGTACGCCGACGCCGGCCTCGCGCCGCGATGTCAGACCGACTGGCTAGCGTGGCCGGATGCCCCTGCAGAACCGGGTCGGCCCGTCTGGCGAAATCATCGCCACCCCGGCCCGCGGCACGTTCATGGGCAATCGCGGCATTTTGCATGACAACAACAAGCAGATCGTTCGGGCGTCGCGCAACGCCATGTGGCTCATCTGCCGGCTCGAGTTCAAGGGCCGCAAGCGCCAGCTGATGAGCCCCGGCACCTATACGGAGCTGTTCTTTCTGGACGAGGCCGTCGCCCTCGCGGCAGGCCACCGGCCGTGTGGCGAGTGTCGACGTTCGCAGTACCGGTCGTACATGACAGCGGTGAACCAGAGCGGCGGAGAACCGCTCAGTGGTGCGACGGATCTCGATCGGCGGCTCAACGAGTCGCGACGGCGGCCCTGGATCAATGCCTCGCTCCCGGACCTTCCCGACGGTGTCTTTGTGTCTGTCGGACACGATGACTTTCGGCTGATCTGGAGCGGCTTCTTGTTTCGGTGGTCGCCCGCGGGTTATGTCGACGCGGTCTCGATCGACGGCGCGGGATTGGACACCGCGGACGTGGTGACGCCGGCGATGTCGGTGGCGGCGTTGAGGCACGGCTATCCAGTCGAAGCACAGCCGTCAGCCGACACGGAGAAGTCTTCCGCACAACGGAGAACGTGCCGGCCGTCGACCAGATGACACGCAGCGCCAACAGTCAACCGGCGCAGCTCCGGGGACGGCCCTCGGGAAGCAACGTTCCTATAGGTCGAGGGCGGATGCGACACCCGTATGGCCGAAGTCGTCGCCTTTCCAGAGCAGCGGCTCACGGGTGTCGAGTGCCAGGGCGTAGGACAGGCAGTCGCCGAAATTCAATCCGGCGCGGTGACCGCTTCCCTTCCCGAAGTCGGCGTAGGCCTGGCGAGCTAACCGGGCCTGGTGCTCGGTCACCGGCTCGATGACGAACTCCCCTTCGTCGAGCAGCTCATCGAGGCTTCTGCTGACGACCGGGTCGCGTTGGCTATCCAGAACTATCCCGCACTCGAGGTAACTTGCAGCAGAGAGTCTTCGCACGTTCGCGCCGGCGATTGCGTGGGCGTAGACCGCCGCGTCATCCTCGGCCCCCAGGATCGCGATGACTGCGGAGGTATCGACGATCACCTCGGGAGTCCACGGTCGTCGTAGAGCAGCGCGCCGTGGTCGGGTCGCGTGGGCTCTGGGCCCATGCGGTCCGCGGTCCTGCGACCGATCGCTATGAGCCGGCCCGCGAGCTCGTCTTTCTCGAGCTTGGCGAGACGCTCGTTGACCGCTGTCGCCACCGCTTGAGCCTGGGATTCACCGGTGATCGCAGCGATCCGTTTGACGACCTCGTGGACGGCCTCGTCTTTGATATTGAGCGCCATTGGTACCTTTCTACCTGTCCAAGGGTACCAGTGGGCATCGCCGTTACGCTGACTTGGCACGTGCGGATCGCAGCAGGTCGCAGGCGCCGACGAAGCGAGACCACTCGGCACTGCTCGGGCGCACCGCGCAATCGTTCACAGCGTCAGGACTGACCACGAAGCCCGGCGCCACCGGAGCCAGCATTCCCGCGAGTTTGACGATCTGCCCGGCGGGACTGTCTTCGAAGCTTTCGAATACCCGCTTGCGGATCCACGCTTCAGCGCTGTCGATACCGGCGGCGAGATCGAGCTCGGGGACGCGGAGCGCACCGTCGCAGCGGGTGACGTGTTCCTCGTAGCGGTCCTCCCAGACCTCGGTGCGCCACCCCGGCCATAGTTCCGGTAGCGCTTGAAAGAATCCCATCGTGTCGGCGGTTTGCCAGGCGCCCAACGTTTTTCGACGCACGTCGATGTGAGCGCCGCCTTCGGGAATCTTGCCGAGGTTGATCCGGCGGATTCCCGGGCCGGGCAGCTTGTCCAGTAGAGCTGGGCCGTGCCAGGCCTTGCTGAGGTGCCAGCACAACGGCCAGAACCGGAGCTGACCATCGGCGTCGACCACAGAGATGAGATGGCACAGGTGATTTCGACCGCGTGCCAGTTTCAACGTCGGCTGTCTGTCCCACGGATCGGGGCGTAATTGAGCTCCCACGTAGCCCGCCAGTTCTTGGGTGCCGTCGTAGGCCCAGCAGATTTCGTAGTCGGGCCACGGCGTGGCAAGCACATCCATCAGGGCCCGGCGCTCGTTCATCTCCACCATCAAGGACTCGCCGAAGAACAACACCCGGCGACGGTCGAGATCCACGACTGCACCACCGTCGGCCCATGACGGAGCGCACCATTCGTCTTTCTCGCAACGCCGCAGCGAGGCCGCGTAGCGCAGCGCGAGGTCCGGTCCGCCGATCAATGCGTCGAGCATCCGGCAGCCGCCCCAGTGTGAGTAGTACAGCTGCCAGTCCTGGTCCTTGACGATGACGAAATTCGCTCTGTTGCCCATGTCGCCCCGATCTCCGTTGACGCGGTTTCGGACCGCGCGTCGATTGGAGCCAGTGTCTGCCGCGCATCCGACAATTCGAGGAGCGGATCGCATGACAGGAGCAGCGGCTGTGGATAACTCGGAGGGCATGCCGCCGCCCGCGTAGGGTGGCTCATGTGGCAGCGACGCACGACGCGATTGCGATCCTCGAAGAGATTTTGACCCACCGCGGGCCTCTGCGCATGGAGGACCTGGCGCAGCCGTTGCGCGACCGCGGTATCGACGATCCGGAATCCACATTGCAGTGGAACATGCTCGAAATGGATTGCCCAGTCGGACAGTTGGTCGATGACCGCTGGGTGTGGTTGCCAGCGCTACTGGCGGGCCGCGTGTTCACCCATCGCATCGCTTCCAGCGAGTCAGCCCATGACCTGCTCACTCTGGAGCCCGACCTCACCCCGATCACCAGGCTCTGTGAGCACGACCAGTATCAACGGCTCGCCGACGGGTCGGCCGTACGCATCGTGCTGGCCGGTTACGACGACGAGGTCCTCGGGAAGCGGAACATACCGACCGAGGCGATCGGCTCGACTGCCGCGCTGCTGCTGACCCCGGGCACGCTGGCGGGGCTTGGCGTGACCGACGGCGACACGATCGGCGTGCGGTTGACTCCGACGGGACTCGTCCTGGAACGAGTAGACGTCACCGCGAAGTCGCCAGGAGGCGACTGGCTGGCAGCGGCGCTGGACAGGGACGAGCCGACGGACGTCGACGCGGCGGCATGGACGGCGTGCGCAGCAGACCCCGAATTGTTCGCGGAACCCCTACCGCCGCTGAGTCAGATCGCCGAGGAGTGTGGCCTTGCATACCGTGGGGAGTGGCTTGCGCCCGGCGGATTCGATTTCGACAGTTGGCAGTTCGAGATCCGGTGTGAACTGCTCGCCAAGCGCTACGACCTCGATCCTGATGACGCGTTGACGCTTGCCTCACTGGTTGCACTGTATGCGAGAGGAGCGCGTCTCCTGATTGAGGTTGCCGACGGCGACGAGACGACCGACACGGCAGCTAATCTCGAAGCACACGCTGCCGATGGCTCTTTCGGCATCGTCGGCAAGCTCGGCGCTCAACTTGCCGACCCGCTGCTCGCTGAGCTGCTCGTAGCCGAGACGATCGGCTCCAACCGCGGAGGCGCGGCCGCGCTGGGTATGTTCGCCGAGACTTTGGAGTCGCGAGTGCCCCGCACCGCAAAGGTGGCGTGTCGGTGGCTGCAGGCGGTGGCACTGGAGCGCCTCGGTGATATCGCGGGAGCCGAACGCGAACTGCTGGCGGCCGAGTCATTGGATCCCGACTGGCCGCTGCCGCTGATCGATTTGGCGCACATCGCGTCTGATCGCGGGGACGCCGAACGCGGGTTGGGGTTGCTGCGCCGCGCCGGTGTCTCCCCCGATTTCCCGCTGGTGGAACTGTTGGAGGCCCATCGGAGCGAGGCGCGCCGCGATCTCGGGCGCAACGAGCCCTGCTGGTGCGGGTCCGGCCGAAAGTACAAGAAATGTCATCTGGGCCGCGAGCAGCTCGGGCTCGGCGAGCGGGTCCAGTGGTTGTACGCCAAGGCAATCCAGCATGTGTTGACGACGGATTGGCGCGAACTGCTGGCCGAGGTTGGGGTAGAGCGCTACCGGCATACACACGACATCGCCGAAGCAGTGGACGCTGGAATGGCCGATCCGCTGGTGATGGATGCCGTGCTATTCGAGGGCGGCGCGTTCGCGGATTTCCTCGAGGTGCGCGGGACGCTGTTGCCCGAGGACGAGCGGCTGCTGGCCGAGCAGTGGCTGCTGGTGGACCGGTCGGTGTTCGAGATCGAGCAGGTGCGCCGCGGTGAGGGCGTCGACGTTCGCGATGTGCGCACCGGCGAAACGCACGAGGTGGCTGAGCAGACAGCGAGCCGCACGCTCAAGCCCGGGCACCTGATCTGCACGCGGGTGGTCCCGGCGGGTGACAGTATGCAATTCTTCGGTGGCGTAGAAGTGCTTTCGCTGTACGAGCGTGATCGACTGATCGAGCTGCTCGATGCCGAGCCGGACCCAGTGGAACTGGTCTCCGAATTGAGCCGTAAATTCGCGCCGCCTACGCTGACCAACACCGAGGGCGATCCGATGGTCATCTGTGAGACCAGGGTGGGCGTCGACAATCCGGCCGCTCTCGCCACTGCGCTCGACGACACGTATGGCCGAGTCGAGGGCGATGGCCCACCGCGGTGGCATGAACGCGTCGAAACCCATGGCATGCAACATGTTCGGGCGACGCTTGTTCTGGACGGCGACGTACTGCGGGTCGAGACCAACAGCGAACAGCGGATGGACCGGGTGCTCGCGACGTTGGGTCGACTAGACCCGACGATGCGCGTATTCGAGGATTCCCGAACACCGATCCAGGACGCCCGACAGGCCGCCGAACTGGCCGGGGAAATCGGAGTCTCCGGCGAACGCGCTCGACCCTGCCGATCCGGCGGTCGCCGCGGCGCTCAATGCTTACATCCGCGAATACGAGGCCAAGTGGCTCGACGAATCCATTCCGGCGCTGGACGGCCACACGCCGCGGCAAGCCGCGGACGATCCGACCCGACGCGGCGACGTGATCAAACTGCTGGACTGTTTCCCGGCCGATGACGGCACCCCCGGACGCATGAGTCCTGAGCGCCTGCGCTCGGCGCTCGACCTGAAATAGAGGATGACCGCGGCAGTTCCCCGCTAGTCCGCCAAGTGGCGGTGCGAGCGCAGAAAGACAAGCCGTCAGCTGGGACATCGACGTCCAATAGGTGCCCGGCCTGTCGCACCGAAGAAGTACCGTCGATTTCGTTATGGCACGCTTGGAAACACGAGTGGCGCGGATCGCGGACGCATTGCTGACCGAGCATCGATATGTCCGGCCCGTCGATGTGCTGGTCGGTCTCGGCTGGCTCGCGGAGCCGAGCGTCGACCGGTGGACGCAGGGCCGTGCGGCTTCTCTCGATCGATGCTTGGGGGTTGACGCCGATAAAGCCATCAGCGCCGTTGCAGCGTTGCAGCGCTGGGCCGAAGAGCGCGGTCTCATGCGCTCAGAAGGCATGTACCAGGATCTGCAGTTCACCGCCGACGGCGACGTTGACGCCGAACGTGCATACCGCACGCACTGGGCATCGGGTGAGGACATTGCTCAGCCCATCGTCGAGCGCCCACCGCGCCGTCCGCAGCGGATCGTCGTGATCTCGCCGCACAACGCGTGGACGTGCGCATCGTGCGGTGGCACCGGCGACTTCCTTCGCATGGACAAGGCGGGCGCACTGTGCTTGGACTGCGCCGATCTCGGCCATCTCGAGTTTCTGCCGTCCGGCGACGCCGCGCTCACCCGTCGCGCTACCAAGGCCAGTGGACTGTCCGCCGTCGTGGTGCGCTGGAGCACGCGGCGGAATCGCTATGAGCGGCAGGGTATTTTGGCGGAGCCAGCCGCGATCGAACAAGCCGAGCAGGAGTGCCTCTCCGACGCCGACGTCCGCGCCCGCCGCCGGGAACGCGACCACAGCCGCCGAGCCGTTGAGGATGTGCGCTTCCAAAGTGAATTCGCCGCAGCAATCCGTGAGCAGTTCCCGGGGTGTCCGGTCGACCGTGCCGAGGCGATCGCATTGCACGCTGCGGCACGTGGCAGCGGTCGGGTCGGACGGACCGCCGCCGGGCGGGCATTGGACGCCGACGCTGTACGGCTGGCCGTCGTCGCCTCGGTTCGCCACGTCGACACCGACTACGACACCCTGCTCATGTCGGGTGTCGACCGTGAGTCGGCCCGGACGCAGGTGGAGCAGCGTGTCGACGACGTCGTCAACGCCTGGCGTGATGGTGTTGCGATGCTCGACGGATAGTCGGCGATGACAAAGGATCGCTTCAACGACGCCTGACGCGGGGCTACGGCGCTGCCCGCACGGCTTTTCTCGGGTGCCCAAGACTCCTGGTCAGGCAACAGACACAGCGCAGAATTACGGGTTGCAGTCCGGAGCCAATACCATCGCTGACGACATGACCGACAACGCGCTGGCCGCTGCCCCGGCCGCCGACACCCCGCCAGCAGGCCGCATCTCCGCCGAGGCGGGCCGCCGCAGAACCTTCGCCGTGATCAGCCATCCCGACGCCGGCAAATCCACGTTGACCGAGGCACTGGCGCTGCACGCCCGGGTCATCACCGAAGCCGGCGCCGTCCACGGCAAAGCGGGCCGTCGCGCGACGGTGTCCGACTGGATGGAGATGGAGAAGGCCAGGGGCATCTCGATCACCTCGACGGCGTTGCAGTTCCCGTACCGCACCTGCGTCATCAATCTGCTCGACACCCCCGGCCACGCCGACTTCTCCGAAGACACCTACCGGGTGCTGACCGCCGTCGACTCCGCGGTGATGCTCATCGACGCCGCGAAGGGCCTCGAGACGCAGACGCTGAAGCTGTTCCAGGTTTGCAAGCACCGTGGGATCCCGATCATCACGGTGATCAACAAGTGGGACCGTCCCGGCCGTCACGCCCTGGAACTGATGGACGAGATCCAGGATCGGATCGGGCTGCGGCCCACGCCCCTGACGTGGCCGGTCGGCATCGCCGGAGACTTCAAAGGCGTGCTCGACCGCCGGAGCGGAAACTTCATCCGGTTCACCCGCACCGCGGGCGGTGCCACCGCGGCCCCCGAAGAGCACATCGCGGCGGCCGACGCGCACGATGCCGCCGGCGTCGACTGGGATACACGCCGTCGAGGAGTCCGAACTGCTGTCCGCGGACGGCTCCGACTACGACCGTGAGCAATTCCTCAGTGGCGCGGCCACACCGGTCCTGTTCACCTCGGCGGCGTTGAACTTCGGCGTCAATCAGCTCCTCGATGTGCTCGTCGATCTCGCGCCGCCGCCCAGCGGGGCAGTCGACGTCGACGGGATCCGGCGCGCCGTCGAATCACCGTTCAGCGCTTTCGTTTTCAAAGTGCAGGCCGGGATGGACTCCGCGCACCGCGATCGCATCGCCTATGCGCGGGTGTGCTCGGGCACGTTCGAACGCGGCGACGTCCTCACCCACGCCGCCACCGGCAAGCCGTTCGTCACCAAGTACGCGCAATCGGTGTTCGGCCAGCAGCGCGCCACGCTGGATACTGCGTGGCCGGGTGACGTGATCGGGTTGGCCAACGCCGCCGCTCTGCGCCCGGGTGACACGCTGTATCGCGATGTGCCCGTGCAGTATCCGCCAATACCGAGCTTCTCCCCCGAGCATTTCGCGGTGGCCCGCGGCGCAGATCCCAGTAAGCACAAGCAGTTTCGCCGCGGGATCGAGCAGCTGGAACAGGAGGGCGTTGTTCAGGTGCTGCGCTCCGACCGTCGCGGCGATCAAGCCCCCGTGCTCGCCGCGGTCGGTCCGATGCAGTTCGAGGTGGCCACCCACCGGATGGCCACCGAACTCAGCGCCCCGATCTCGCTGGAGTCACTGCCGTATCAGGTCGCGCGGATTGTCGACCCCGCGGACGCCGAGTTCATGGGCAAGCAGGTGTCATCGGAAGTCCTGACGCGCACCGACGGAGTCATGCTCGTGCTGTTCTCCACCCCGTGGCGGCTGGAGGGCTTCCAACGGGACAACCCCGACGTGAAGCTCGGGTCGTTGGTGGCGGCGGGGGGATAGGCGGCGTCAACGCTCAGGAGACCGCCGCGCCCAGCTCCGCGTAGACCGCCGCCTCGAAGCCGAGGATCGTCTCGACCATCTTGGCGTCGAAGAACGGCAGCAGCTGCGTCGCGATCACGGCGCCGATCCCCGCCTTGCGGTCGATCCAGAAGAAGCTGTTGAACAGCCCCGACCAGTCGGCCGAGCCGGCGCTGCGCATACCGGGCAGGTCGACCAGGTACAGGTGGAACCCGAGGCCCCAGCCCTGCGGCACGTCGAGCAGCTCGACCGGATTGACCAGCTCGGGGACGGTCGGCTCCATCGTCTTCGGCAGCGGCGCCCCGTCGAGGTGGTCCTGCAGCGCAAGGTTCACCGTCTCTTCGTTGAGGATGCGCGCGCCGTCGAGCTCGCCGCCGTTGACCCAGGCGCGCACAAAACGCCCGTAGTCGGCGATGGTTCCGTAGGACCCGTGGCCGGCGGCGTCCCACTCCGACTGGGCCGGCAGGTCGAGGTCGGTCGCCACGAGGCTGCCGTCCGGCGCCCGGAAGCGGACGGGCAGCAACCGCGCGCGCTGCTCGTCGGTCGGGGTGAACGTCGAGTCCGTCATGCCGAGCGGGCCGTAGACGTGCTCGGCGAGGTAGTCCGCCAGCGTCTGACCGGTCACGGCTTCGACGACCATGCCGAGCCAGTCGGTGCTGACTCCGTACTCCCAGACCGTGCCGGGATCGTGGACCAGAGGCGCACTAAGGCTCTGTTTGATTCCCTCGAGCGGGGTGGGAAAGCCTTGCCCGGTGCAGTACATGAAGAGCTTCCCGTTCAGGAAGTGATACCCGCAGCCGGCCGTGTGGCTCATCAGCTGGCGGACCGTCGCCTGCGTTTTGGGCGCGCGTAGAACGGGCTCACCGCCTTCGAAGCCGTCGAGCACCTGGAGCTCGCCGAACTCGGGCACGATCGACGCGACGGTCGCGTCGAGCTGAACGCGCCCCTGCTCGACGAGCTGCAGCGCCGCGGTGGTCGCGACGGCCTTCGTCATCGACGCGTTGCGGAACATGCTGTCGGGCCGCGCATCTCCAGCTGCGCCTTGGTAGAGGACGCCGTCGCGGCTGACCACTGTTGCGGCGACGCCATGCAGCGAGCCGTCGGCGGTCACGCCGTTGAGCAGGTCGTCGATTCGCTCAAACCCCATCTGAAGCTCCTTTGCTTTCGGGGATGCGCGAGCCATCATCGCACGGGGCGAGCGGCATGCCGACGGAATCGGGCGGCTCACCACGTCAAGATTGCGTCTAGGGCTGTGGCCGCGGCGAATCGACAACCGTGGGGGCAATATTGAGCTACGCCGCCGCGTGCAGTCGGCGGACATGATGTCGGAGGCCGCCGACGACGGTGGGCGGGCGCTGTGGGCATTCGGTGTGCCAACCTCGTAGCGACAAATTCGCTCACCCAGATGAGGGGCACAATTTGCGAACCCCGGTCAGCGACAAATACCTACTCAAGTCGCAGGTCAGAGAGTTGTCGCTGAGAGGTGGGCACACCGTTGTGCCGCACAAGCTTTCGCGTCTAGCACAACCTCAGCGCGTCGATCGTTACGAGCGTTCGCGACGGCAGTTCGTCTCGAATTCCGCTCTGCGCGTGTGCATATGGAATCACCGGCCACCTCGAGCGGCCTCGTTTCGGAGAGCGGCACATCCCTATGGTGCCGGATTCGTAGGGATTAGCGACCCGTCAACAGATCCAGCGCGAATTCCAACGCGGTCGGCTCGTTCACCCGAACCCGATCCCCTTCCAGCGCCGCGATCTGTCGATAGGTTCCCGCTTCGAGACGGTACGCGAGAAACCGCTCGTCAGCCGGTGCGTCGGGATCGACGATCCAATAGTTTGCGATGCCTGCCTTCGCGTACTCGTGCAACTTCATCACGTGATCCGTTCCGCGCGAGCCCGGCGATACGATCTCGACAACGAGCACGACATCCGTCGCTGGGACCCGGGCGGGGCGCCGCTCGAACACGCGATCTGCAACCACGACGATGTCAGGGTCCCGCACACTCGGCGGGAACGAGGCGCGCGTAATCACTTCGATCTCGGGAAGCGCCTCTAGCCCGTCCGGGAGGTGATCATCTAGGAGGCGGGTGAGTCGCTTCGAAATGCGCTGATGCCACAGCTGCGGGCGCGGCGACATGATGAGGGTCCCCTCACCGAGTTCCCACCGTCGCGTCGGGTCGAGTTCAAGCGCATCCCACTGGTCCAGGCTCAGCAATCCGCGCGGCAAGTGTGCAAGGTCGGTCACCGGCCCGCCTCCTCTCGCCATGGATCTTCGATAGGTGCAGATTACGCGCAACGGCGATCACAACCGAGTGTGTCGGAACCGTCCGACAACCGGCGTGCACGACCGAGTGACGCGGCGCTGCTACCGGCCGAGGTCCGAGCAAGGAAGTAACTCTGCGGCAGCACGGTCAAGTCGTCGTGCGAGGCGGGCGCGCCCGCCGTGAACGCGAACATTGCGGCTATGGTCGCCGAACGCAGCGCGGCGCGGGCCGTCAATTGTTCGCAGCGGCGGACGGTTTCATCGTCACCGAGCAAGACAACCGCTGTTGCCGTCGAGTTATGGGGTCGGATCATCGCAAGCTCCCTCCGCATGCGAGACGCCCGGCCGGAGTGAGACGGCGGCATCTGTGAAGTCGATTCGAGGGTATCGGGAGCGACCGACAAACGACGGTCCGTCGATGACAGGTGATCACCGCGGTACGACCGTTATGGCACACCGAGGTCCGTTCGCCCCAGACAGCCGCGCATCCGCGGTAACGAGGGCACAGTCCAAGTTTTCAGCGAGAGCGACGTACATCGCGTCGTACGCTGTTACGGCGGCCCGAAGTTCCCAAACCCGCTCCAGGAGAGGCGAAGCGGCGTAGCGAATCAGCCCCAGCCGTGTCCACACATCTAGAGCCCGGCGCGCATCCTTTAAGGCCAGCAGACCCGAGGCGGCCTGCCGACGTAACACACTGACCACTTCGGCATCCACCAGGTGCGGCGCATGAATGGATTCGACAGTGAGTAGTCGGCGAGCCTGACCATCGTTCAGCAGCGCTGAGACTGCCGCCGACGCGTCGATGACGATCACCTGCGTTCGGACTCCAACTGCTCGACGATGGTTTCGGTCGCGACGTCCAGATCTGGCAGCGTCGCGAGCAAGGCGGCGTTGTCGACGCGACGAGACGCGGCATCGAGTTCCCGTATCGCGACAGCTGTCACCGACGTGCTCGCCGCACGCGCCATCCGTTCGAGTCGGTCCATGACGTCGTCTGGGACGTTACGCAGATGCAGGGTTCGCACTTGCCCAGCGTACCCTGATTGCTTGCGCATTGCTAGCAATATGCTAGCAGCAGCGCGTTCAGACCGCATCGTCGAGACCCCAGTACTCGGCCTGCCTCAGAACCTCCCGCTTGTAGCTCGACCTCAGCGCGTCGACCATAGCGAGTGACCGGGATGTCAGTTCGTCTCGAATCCCGCTCTGCGCGTGGGCGTATGGGATGAACGCGCGCAGCAGATCGGGTGCGTCGAGCGCGACCTCCAAGGGAATGTAGTTGTCGTAACAGGGAGCGCCGCCGATCGCATGGTCGACGCGCGCCGCGCTCCATCGCAGTGGGTCACCCGACCCAGTCTCGAAGAGCTCCAGCAGCAGCGACCGGTGGCTGGGGTCGGTGAACGGCGCTGCGGAATCGGTCGCGAAGAACCTGCTGCACAGCTTCCTCGTTCGCCTCCCAGTCCCAGGCCGGTGACCGGCGTTCACCACCTTCGGGTAGCCGACCCACCAGCCACCGAACCAGTGGCCGGCTCAGCGGCCATGTTTCGGTCTTCGGTGCAAGTGTCGGCTTGTTGAGCGCATCTTCGATCCACACTCGCGCATCGGCCAGGCTCATCTCGGAAACCTCGGTGTCGCTGCTGGTTTCGGCCAACCGCGCAAGTACCTCGTCGATCGGATCCGGTAGCGCGCCTGCATCGGCGACGCTCGACCACAGGTTGTGGTCGATCTGGACGCCGACGGTCAGCTCGTGCCCGCCGTCGAGTCGCATACCGATCACGAGTTCGTCGACATCACCGAACACATTGGTTCTGCGCACCGCGCGGTAGACGTCGACCCGCGGTAGAGCGGTGATCCATCGCGGCAGATGGTCGCCTCGTTCGGCCACCTCGCGTCGGCATCGGAGCTGTGATGCTGGATCGTCGACGAGAAGTTCGGCGATGACGGCCAGAAGCGCCGTCGTCTCCCGATTCCGCTCGCCAACAAGGGCATTCAGGATCCCGTCTAGATGACTGTCGCATCGGCACTTCAACGGATCCGGGTTTCGCCGCGTTGATCGCCATGCTGGCCACACTGAGAAGGTCTAATGGATTCTCACTGATCAGGACACGGCGTAGTGCGTCCCTGAGAATGTGGTCTTCAGAACCTCCCCTGTCACGCTTCTTCGCGCGCCGCGCGTCACGTCGGACCTGTTTGGCCTTGCGCGCTCGTCGTTTGTCACTCATATCGCGGACGCTACTCACGGACAGTGACAACGCCGCCCGCCGTTCAGAGCCGCTTCGCGTCCAGCGCCTTCATCAGCGAGGGTCGCCTGCCGTAGTCCTGGCGGATCTGCGCGATGAACGACGCGAAATCGGCGCTGCGACCGCCTCGTTCGTAGAGTTTCGGCCATCGTCGCCAGTGTCGCGGCGATGTCGGGATAGAGCTTGGTGTTGGGGTACCGCAGATCGCTCTCGAGCTGCGGCCGGTACAGGTCCGCAGCATCGACCGGCCGAGCCTCGGCGCCGCGGTCGGCCAATTCCCGCCACGCCCAGCCGGGGCCGTACCGGTCGGCGGCTTGCCACGCGGCATCGATATCACCCTCGCTCAGATAGAGCTGTACCAGGACCGCGCCGGCGGCGAAGCGGTCAGAAGCCGCCAGTTGTCGCGCGTGGTCGAAGGCCCAGGTGCGTTCGGTATCGACGCGGTCGACGCCGGCCGCGAAATCGAGCAGGACACGGTAGGCGCCCACCGACGGCTGTCGGACGAAGTCTGCGCGAAGGACGCCGACCGCATCGTCGATGCGGCCCAGCCCCCGATAGGTTTGCGGCGACATCGTCGGGGCTCAGCCAAAATTCGTTGCCACCACCGTGGCTCGAGATTCGTCCATCGGCAACTGCGCGATCGATCCATGCCACCGCATCCTCGGTGCGGCCGGCTGCGCGCAACCGGTCGACGATCGCGCCGTACTGCGGATGTTCCCGCTCACTCAGCAAGTGGACGGCCCGGTCGACGTCGCCGTCGTGATCGGCGAGCTCCAGCAGCATCGCGTCGACTTCGAACCGCTTCCATTGATCCTGACCTTCGAGCTTGCGGTCCAGCGCCGCCACCGCCCGGCGGTAAGTCCCGAGTGCCTGCTCGTCGAACGCGTCCACGAAGTCCGCCAAGACCACGTGCGGCCACCCCGGCGAGTCAGCGCGGAATTTCACCAGCCACGTCGCGAGTTTGACGGGGTCGGGCTCACCCAGTCGGCAGGCCCGCGCGTAGAGGTCGGCGGCCCGCTGGCATTGATCACCGATCGAGCCCGAGGAGTCGTCAACCTGCTCCATGATCTTGCGCAGCCGGGTCACTGCGCGCAGCAACGCCGGCCGCGCGACTTCGGCGGCGCCACTGTTCACGTGGTTCTCGAGCTCGTCGAGCATTTCACTGGCCACCGCCGCGACCTCAAAGGAACGCCGGTAGTCGATAAAGCCGCGGAACGCCAACGTGTTTCGCACGTAGGCTTCCAACTCGGCTTTGGCGTGCGCGTCGTCACCTGACGCTGTCGGTCGCGCGAATCTCCAGCATGCGGCGTACCCCGTCATCGCGCTGCGCAAGTGTCATCACCAGTTCACGCAGCTCGTCGACATCCATCGCCTGCACGACGGCTTCCAGCGCTGGCTCGGCCGTACTGCCGGCTGTGTCGTCGACCGCGACCCGTCCGGTGTCGATCGCGGCGAGTCCGGTCGCGACCAGATGCTTGCAGAAGTTGCCGTCGGCATGATGCGGGCAGGTACAGGATCCGTCGGGTAGCGGACCGGACCAGTCGAGCTCCACGGTGTAGACGTTCTTGGCCTGGATCGACGCGTAGGCCTTGAAGTCGGTCGTGCGGAGCCCTCGGACATAACGCACGTAGTCTTCGCCTCGGGCGTAGACCAGATCACCGGCCACCTTGAGCAGCGTCGTTTCGGAGAGCGGCACATCACCATGGTGCCCGTTTGCGGGCCGAACTCGGCGAGCGGGCCGTCAGGGGGCGACAACCTCGACCAGGTTCTCCAAACCGACGAAGTCGGCGACGTGGCGGGTGTAGAGGCGCGCCGAATGCGCATGCGCGGTCGCCGCGATCAACAGGTCCATAGATCGCCAGGTCCGGGGCGCGGCGGGGACGAGTCTGCCATCGGGATACCAAACTTGGATCGTGTCGCCCCACCCTTGCGTGCTTTGGCGCAATCCAATTCTGGTGCCGTCTGGCAGCGCTTGGACTGGCCCCTTGAAGCCTTGTGGGCCAACCGATTCTTCGGCGTTTCGAGTGAGGTAGTCCCACATCTGCTTGATCGCAGCCGGGCCCCATGCCTCGACTACCTCGGGATTGGTTCCGACGCCGTTGGGGCCTCGTCTTCCGCCGATCTGCAGCGGATCTAGCACCCGCTTCACGTCGTCAGCGTCAGTGACCGGCGGAATCGGTCCTGGGGGCGGCACTGGCGGTTCCGGCTGCGGCGGAGCTTCTTTCGGCGTCCAGTAGTCGACGGCTTGAAAGGTCGTTCCACCGCTGTCATGACCGGAGTCGGCCTTACCCACACCCGCAGCTGCCGCAGTAAGCATTGACGCAACCTGCCGATCGGCCGCAAGAAGTTCAGCCAGCCGCATTCGAATATCGGTGGTGAATGCACGAGCTTGATCGTTCCGGCTCACCAGCGCTTCGGCAGCGCCAAATTCGCGAGCGACGACTGAAAGATCATCGCGCACTACGAATCCGGCAGTTCTCGCAGCACTCACTGCAGCCAGCACGCGCTGTTTCGCTGCGTCGATTTCTCGCGCTCCCGCGCGAGCGATGGCGGACGCACGGATGAGCTGACCGGGCGCCTATTCGTGCACGAGACCTGCGCTGCCGCCGGATATCATTGGGCGTGGCTTCTCCACCAGCGGACTACGCCGATGACGCTGAATATCAGCAGGTTCGAGAGCACCTGCTGATCGAAGGTTTGATGGACGCGGTTTCGCTCGGAGAAGTGCACACGGCGTTCATGTTCGAGGATCACGAGCCCAAGCGACCGTTGCAAGAGGCTCAGGAACTGACCCTGACGATGATCCGGGATCTAGTTGCGAATGGCTTGTTCGCTCTTGGAGTTCCGAGTCGCCGCGGCGAATTTGAGTCCTGGACACTGCCTTTGGACGCTGCGATGACCAAGATCGAAGAAGCGTATGTGCAAAACTTCGATGATCGCTGGGGTTGGACAAGCATCGTCTGGCTGAACCAGACCGAGACGGGCAAAGAGCTCGCGGAGGAGTTGTACCGCGGCGACAATCCCGAAAACTCCGGATCTTGAGGCCTCGCGCCTAGCGCTGTGGACTGTACACCGCTTGAGCTACGCGATCATGGCTCCCGATGGGATGCCGCTTCAAGCCGGCTGCCCGGACTGGGCGGCCTTCAGCCCGCGCAATGATTGCTTGGATTCGAGGCGTAAGCCCGGGATCGGCGTCGTCGACACAGTCGGCTGTGTCAGATTCTTGTTCGGCGTCATCGTCGTCGAGTTCGTAATCGATGTCGCCGATGAAGAGGGCTTTCAGGCCACCTCGGAGGCACCTCGCCAACCGCTCCACGTCGCACCAATGCTCGTGCATACAGCGAGCCACCATCTTTTCGCAGACCGAACCCGTCACGGGCACGTGCGCCACTGGTTCACCGTGCCGGTAGCGGACCAGCGTCACGTCGCTGTACGCATATCCGAGGTCGTCGACGGTCGCCTCGGTTAACACATGCACTACGCCGGCGCCCTCCATCGGGAACTCGGTGTGCCAGCGCAGTGTTTCGTCGTAGTTGCTAATGATATCGGGACGCGCCATGTCGCGGTGCAGTGTTGGGTATATCGTTCGAGGTCGTTCCACCTAACCATTCTACCGACCACGTCTGACATATCTGATCAGATAGTTTGCTATGCGATAGCGGCCAAACCCGAGTCTGGTACGTCCCAGACTCCTGGGCTCATCAAAAGGCGGGCCCGCAGACTCAACGCCCATGACGACACGTGGCCGCTTCGGAGCCGAGTCGGCGGAACCGACCGCTTCCGGAATCAGGATTCGACCGCGTCCTGGCGATGGTAATGCCGCCACAGCCGGGCCCCGCCGGACAACGCGACGAGCACCCCGACCCCGCCGACCAGGATGCCGACGAACAGTGACAGGAACATCGGGTCGATCGAGTCGCCGATCGTGCCGGCCCCGAAGGCGCCGCCGACCAGGAAGCCCAGCAACGGCGCCAGCACGGCGACCGCGGTTCCCAGCAGCGCCCGCCACATTCCCGGTGGGGTGGGCTCGAGGACGACCGGGCGGCCGACGCCTTCGAGGTCGTCACCACCGGGCATGCTGACGGCGGGATCAGGTGCTGCGCTGGTCATCGGATCTCACCCTCCTGATGTGGGGGACGGCGTCGGCGCCACCGCCCGCGTCGTCGGTCGAGTTGGCCCGCCCTGCCTCGAGGAACGGGCGCACGATGTCCATCGGTATCGGGAAGACGATGGTCGAGTTCTGGTCGGCGCCCAGCTCGAGCACGGTCTGCAGGTAGCGCAGTTGCAGCGACGCCGGACTCTCGCTGAGTGTCATTGCGGCATCACGTAATTCGGCCGACGCCTGCAATTCGCCGTGCGCGCTGATCACCTTGGCGCGTCGCTCCCGCTCCGCCTCGGCCTCGCGCGCCATCGCCCGCTGCATCATCTCGGGAATCTCGACGTCCTTGATCTCGACGACCTCGACCTTGATCCCCCACCGTTCGGTCTGGCTCGCGATCGACGCGGCCAGGTCCTCGTTGAGGTCGGCGCGGTGGGCCAGCAGCGTGTCTAGGTCGGCCCGCCCGACGACCGAGCGCAGCGTCGTCTGGGCAATCTGGGATGTGGCGACCGCGAAATTCTCCACGGCCATCACCGATTTCGTCGGATCGGTCACCCGGAACAGCACGACGGCGTTCACGCGCGCGGTCACGTTGTCGCGGGTGATGACCTCCTGCGGCGGGATGGTCAGCGTCACCGTCCGCAGGTCGACCCGCACCAGCTTGTCGACGCCGGGCAGCACGACGACGATGCCCGGCCCCAGCGGCCCGCGCAGTCGGCCGAGGCGGAACGCGACGCCGCGTTCGTATTCCTTGACGACGCGCAGCGACGCGATCACCACAGCGACGAGCAGTACGGCGAAGAGAACGACGACAACGGTTACCGGGCCCATCAGCGTGCCTCTCGCCGGTCGGATGCGTACGAGCTGCGACGACGGATCTCGGCCTCCGCCAATCGCTTTCGCTCCTCAATGTTCTCGTCGAGCGACTGAAACACCACCCCCGGCGGCACGGCCGGGGTGCGGCGCAGGTGCGACCACAGCGGCAACGAGACCATACCGACGACGACGGCGCATCCGACTAGCAGCAGCGTCTCCACCACCGTTGCGGCCGCGAGCGCCATGGCCAGCGGCCAGATGACTGCGATGCCGCTGACGGCGCAGGCGATTCCGCGGTGGAAGCGCGCGGCCTCCGACGCCGGCCAGCTGTCGATCGCCCGGGCCACCTCGCGGCCGTCGTTGGAGGTGGTGCATGTCTGCTTGACCGGGCAGGCGTTGCAGACCGTCGGGCTGCCGCGGTAGCGCATGACCCGGTTGTCCGGGTCAAAAGACTTGGGCCACAACCATTGATCCTGCGGGCACAGCCAGGCGTCGTGGTCCTCGTGGTAGACGAACGCGCCCGACCGGTGTTGTTCCACCTTGGCCGCCGCGCGGCGGGCGAACGTGTCGATGCCGTAGGCGATCGCGACGAGCAGGGCGGCGTACCCCATCGTCAGCCAGGTCTCGATCGCGATGCCCGCGGTCACGGACTACCCTCCGGGGTTTCGCGGTCGTCGGGCAGACGGCGGTCCGAGGCGTAGCGGGACGTCCCGCCGACACCCGTCGCCGCCAGTCCGGTCCGGTCTTCCTCCGCGTGGGCGTGTTCCTCGACGAACAGCGTCTCGGCGGGCAACGTGTGCGTCGTCGCCTTGATGCCGTAACGCACGCCCAGCCAGGCGATCCAGAGGAACGGCAGCACGCCGCCGAGGATGAACAGGAAGTCACCGGGCATGCGCAGCCACTCGAGCACGACGTTGCCCGCTGGGTGATGTAGCCGAGCGTGCGGGCTTCGTAGTAGCCGTCGTTGACCGAGTGCCACAGTTGCAGGACCCCGAGCGGCAGCAGGGTGGCGAAGACCATCCACGCCAGGCCGATGTTGAGCGACCAGAAGGACAGCTTGGCCAGCTTGTCGGGCCAGCGGTTCGGCGGGATGATGTAGCGCAGCGCGAACAGCGCCAGACCGACGGCGAGCATGCCGTAGACACCCATCATCGCGCCGTGGGCGTGGTTGGCGGTCAGCGCCGTGCCGATCTGGTAGTAGGACACGATCGGCAGATTGATCAGGAAGCCGAAGATGCCTGCGCCGACGAAGTTCCAAAAGCCCACGGCGACAAGGAACATCACCGCCCAGCGGTGTGGGAACGGCGCGCTGCTTCGCGACTGCTGCCGCGAGCCCAGTTGCAGGAACGTCCACGCCTCGACGGTGAGGAAGGTCAACGGGATGACCTCCATCGCGGAGAAGAACGCGCCCAGTGCCATGTGCTCCACCGGGGTGCCGGAGAAGTACAGGTGGTGCATCGTGCCGATCACGCCGCCGGCCGAGTAGAGGATGACGTCGAGGAAGATGAGCTGGATGGCGATCCTGCGGCGCACCACGCCGAGCATCACGAAGATGTAGGCGACCATCACCGTCGTGAACAGCTCGAGGAAGTCCTCGACCCACAGGTGCACGACCCAGAAGCGCCAGAACTCGGCGACGGTCAGACGGGTCTCGGTGCCGGCGAGCAGACCGACGGCGTAGAACGCGGGGATGGCCAGGCCGGCGTAGAAGAACAGCCACGGCATGTTGAGCTTGCTCTCGGTTTTCAGGCGGGAGCGGATCGCCCGGAAGATGATCGCGATCCACAGGAACAGCCCAATGACCAGCAGGATCTGCCAGAACCGCGGCAGGTCGAGGTACTCCCACTGCTGGTCGAAGAAGATGGAGCCCTTGGCCCAGTCGACGCCGAAGGTGCTCAGCGCCGTGCCGGTCAGGGTTCCGGCGACGACGATAAACAGCGCGCCGAGCAGCCCGTAGGTCAGCCACGACTGCCGGCGGGGTTCGCGGCCGGAGATGATCGGCGCGAGGAAGATGCCGGCGGCAAGGAACGACGCCGCGGTCCACAGCAGCGACAGTTGCACGTGCCAGGTCCGCGCCAGGTTGAACGGCAGGACCTGGGCCAGGTCGAAGCCGAAGAAGTTGCTCAGCTCGGCGCGGTAGTGCTCGATGGCGCCGCCGAGGACCGCCTGGGCCAGGAAGAGCACGGCGACGACGAGGAAGAACCAGGCCGTGGCCTTCTGCGACGGCGTGATCTCCACTTCGCCGGGTTGACGGAAGGCAAGCGTGGGCGTTTCGGTTGCGTGCCAACCGATCTTGCGGCTCCAGCGGCCGTAGAGGGCGAACAAGGCGCCGAGCCCGGCGAGCAGGGCGATCAGCGACATCGCCGACCAGACCAGGATGTCGGCGGTCGGGGTGTTGTTGACGCGCTGTTCGGGTGGCCAGTTGTTGGTGTAGGAGTAGGAGTGGCCTGCGCGCTGTGCGGCGGCGGCCCAGGCGGTCCAGCTGAAAAACGCGGTGAGGTCGTGGATTTCCTGCGGGTCGGTGATGACGTCCGGGATCAGCCCGTGTTCTGTGGAATTGGTGCCGAAGAAGTCGGCGTAGTAGTCACGAATCTTGTTGAACGCGGCCACTTGCTCGGCGGTGAACTGCAGGGTGGCGGTTTCCTCGTCGAAGCGGTTGGTCCGCATCATCTTCACGAGGGCGGCCGTCGGGTCGGGCGCTCCAGAGTCGCGCAGTTGCTGGCCGATGTTGTCGGCGGACAGACGCAGGTACTCGGCGGTGTAGTCCGGCCCGAGGTAGCCGCCGTGGCCCATCACCGAGCCGTACTCCTGCAGACCGCGGCGCAGGAAGATCTGCTGTCCGGCAGTGACTTGCTGCTCGGTGAAGACGGTCTGGCCGTCCGGGCCGACCACGCGCTGCGGCAGAGGCATCGAGTCCGCGTAGGTTCGGGCGGCCAGGATTCCCATGATCAGGAAGCCGAAGACCATGACCAGGGCGACCCCCTGGACCCATCCCTTCGAGATCGCAAGCTCGGCTTTGGTCGGGACGGGCTTCAAGAACTGCTCTGTCACTGCCATACCCCCGGTGTGATGGATTCACGACGCAGCGTCCTCGGTCAAAGTATCGAAACACCGTCATGAAAGTGGCGACGTCTGAAATTTGCGTCCCGACGGGTGGTTTAGGCGCGGTCAAGCGCCGGCGGCCGAGGAGGCGGGGATTCGGCGACAGGGCGGGTGTGCTGGCTGCCGAAGCGAGATCCCGACAACTGCCTGGCGGCCCACTTGGCAAGGTGCGGGCGCTCGATCTTGGAGTTGTGGCGCGGATCCACCGGCAGCCTGCGCTTGAAGAGGATGGCATGGATCTTGTTCGCCATTTCGGAATCTGCAGCCCTCGCGAGCAGTTCCTGGTGCAAGCCGGCGAGCTCGTTCCTGCCGACGTCGGGCTCGACCTCGACGCAGAGCACGGGCAGCTCGCCTGCCGGTGCGGGCACTCCCACCAGTCCACTTCGCCTCACCTTGGGGTGAGCGTCGAAGAGCGGCTCGACTTGTAGCGGGAATACATTCCCGCTAGCTGCCTTCACCCGCTGTGACACCCGACCGCAGACCCAGAGTCTGTCCTGCGCGTCGAGATAGCCGACATCCCCAAAGCGGTGCCAGTCCCCTTGCGGGTCGGGCACCTTGTTCTTGCGCGTGCTCTCGGGGTCGAGGTAGTACTCGGGACTCACGTGCTTGCCCCGCACCAGGATTTCGCCGACTTGCCCCGTGGGCAGCTCCGACGTTTCCTCGATGGAGTCGATGGGACCGTCCACGATGTCGATGATCTTGAGTTCGACGCCCGGCAGGGCGTAGCCCACACAGACGCCGGCGCCCTGCTCGGTCAAGTTCCACAAGCCGTCAAGGTGCTCGCGACTGCCCAGCTCGGTCGACGGCATGGCCTCGGTGGCTCCGTAGTTCGCCGCCAACTCTCCGTCGCGAGCCATCACCGCGCTCATCATTCTTTCGACGGGCCCAGAGATCGGCGCCCCGGCCCCGATGACTCGTTTCAAAGAGGGCATCGTCAGGTTGCGCGCAAGCGCTTCGGAGGCCAGGTTCTCGATCAGGATCGGCGCGGCGAAGAACGACCCGACCTTGCAGTCGTTGATGACCTGGATCAGGGCGGCCGAATCCACCTTGGCCGGGCCTTGCCGGGCAAAGTCGATGGGCGGCACCACCATTGTGCCGCCGGCACTGATGGGGATGAAGAGGAACGCGGGGAAGACGGCCATATCCACCGGGACCTCGTTGTCCGGATCCCAGCGCCAGCTGTGGTGCGCGTTGCGGAACACCTGACAGAAGTTGCGATGCAAGTACAGCGACGGTTTCGCCGGCCCGGTGCTGCCGGTGGTGTAGAGGACGGCGCAGGGATCGTCCGGCCCGACTTGTGGCGGCTCCGGCTCGGCGGGCGCTTGCCTTCTCAGCGACCTGATCGATCGCGCGCCGGGGAAGGGCGGAAACCCGTTGACAGCGTGGGCTCCGGGCAAGAGTGGGCTTCCCGTGAGAACAAGCTTGCGGAGGTCTCGAGGACCCCATCCGAACGTGATCCGTCCGAGGTGCGCGAGCGCGTTGCCTAGGAACGCCTCCGGCATCACGCGGCTGAGCCGCTCCGCGATATTGCGATAGCCGACCGCGGGGTCGATCCAGATGGAGAAGGCGCCCACCCGCGTGAGGGCCACGCCCATGACGCAGGTCTCGTAGCTGGGAGGCGACATGAAGACGATGCGGGTCATCTCGGCAATGCCCATCTCGCGCAGCCCCACGGCGACCGACTCGGCGTCGGCCGAAAGCTCGGCATAGGTGTGGCGCTTGTAGCGGCGCGTGCCGTAGCCTTCCCAGCCGTCCAGGTCGATGACCGCGATGCGCTCAGGGTCCTCGCGCGATACCCGCAACACGATGTCGGCGAGGTTGAAGATGTCGTCGGGGAAAGGCTCCATCTCAGGCCTGCGTCCCCGCGGCAGCCTGCAGGAACCCATCGATGATTGAGGCGACCTCATCCGGCCGCTCCAGCATCAGCAGGTGGCCGCAGTCGGGTAGCCATTCCTGGCGTGCGGGGTGGAGGGTCGAATTCAGGCGACATCCCGCCTCGGGCGAGACGATCTTGTTCTTCAACCCCCAGATGGTGCAAATGGGAGGGAACCCCTGCTGCGGCGCGAGGTTGTCTATGACCGAGTAATTCTCCAGGTCGTCGAGCACCCCGAGCAGCGACTCCAGCTGGCCGGTGGCCGCGTAGGGGCCGCAGAGTTCGGGGTTGCGCTGGAGCTTGAGGGCACGGCCGCGCGGCCCCAGCTGGAACAGGGTGGCGACCGAGCCGATGCCGTTGGTGAGCTTCAGTTGCCCGAGCAACCGGTACACCTGCCGATTGATTCCGGGCATCCGTTCTCGTAGCCACAGGAACGGTCCCAACCAGCCACCCAGGAAGGTCGATTCGGTGAGCGGGTTGCAGAGCACCAGGGCGTTCACCTTGTCCTGATGGCGGTCGGTGAATGCGAGGGAGATGGCGGATCCCATGCAGTTGCCCACAACCGCGACTTTGTCCAATCCTCGTGAGCTGACGAACTCCTCCAGCATCGCGACGTAGTTGTCCAAGGTGTAGCCCGCGCCGGGCTTGGCCGAATTGCCGAACCCCAGCAGGTCAAGGGCGAAGATCTCGTACTTGCCAGCCAGTCTGTTAGCTACTTCCTCCCAGATGGCATGCGATGAGCCACCGTTGTGGAGCATGATCACCGGCTCACCCTGCCCGGTGTGCTCATACGTGATCGGCAATCCCCGAAAGTCGAAGCTCTCCAACGCAATCCGCCCCCGCACCTGTGGTCATTCCGATACCGCCGCGCTGCACACACCCGGTGCCGACGGCGGCCAGCCACTTAGTTTCGGCACGGCGGCCTTTCACCCAGCCGCCACCGTTCCTCGATGCAATCACGGCACCTAGCCCGCAGGTAGGGACCGAAGTCCCCTATCCGAAAGCCGTGCGTCGGCGCGCCGAACTCAGCTGGGACGCGGGGCGATGGTGTGGCCTGAGTCGGCGCGCCGATGACGCACGGCGAACTCGAAGGCGACGAGGGGCGGCAAGTCCTGTCGACAGTCCTATGGCCGAGAGTGCATCCACGGCTGTGATTTGTTGAACGACCCTGTGCGCACTCTCGACCATAGGAGGCGATAGGAGGCGATAGACCATGCCGCAGCGAGGCAACCACGTTTTACTGCCCAGCTTCTGCACCGCCTATTGTCGCCGACGACGGTGGGCGGGCGCTGTGGGCATTCGGTGTGCCAACCTCGTAGCGACAAATTCGTTCACCCAGGTGAGGGGCACAATTCGCGAAGCCCGATCTGCGATAAATCCCTACTCAAGTCGCAGGTCAAGGAGTTGTCGCTGAGAGGTGGGCACACCTTTGGCGTGCCGCAGAACCTTTCGCGTTTTGCTCGACCTCAGCGCATCAACCGTCACGGGCGTTCGGGACGACAGTTCATCTCGAATCCCGCTCTGCGCGTGCGCATATGGAATGAACGCCCAGCGCAGATCGGGGGATCGAGCGCGACCTCCATTGGAATGCTGTCGTCGTTATAGGGAGTGCCACCGATCGCATGGTCGACGCGCGCCGCGCTCCATCGCAATGGCGTAAGCATGAGCACTCGAGCACTCGATATAAGTTCCTAGCCCATTGACCGGAGCCACACGCGCGACTGACGGGAGCCCCAAGGTCACCGTCCGCTAAGCGTTTTGCGCTTATTCCGGGCCGATCGATATTTCGCGACACCGTTGCTCTTCTTGGGCGACCGTTCGACGGGTCTGACATCGAACATCAGACCTACTGGTGTCAGCATGTTGACCAGCGCATCGAGGCTGAACTTGTCGATTTTTCCGTTCAGGAGATCAGAAACGCGCGGCTGCGTGACTCGAAGCCGAGCGGCGGCTTCGGTCTGCGTCCAACCTTCCTCCCGGATGCGCTGCTCGATCGCGGTCATGAGCAGACCTCTCGCAGTGAGGTTGGCGGCTTCCTCTGGGGTGTCCGCCAGGTCGTTGAACACGCTGTCAGCCATCTCTTGCCTCCCGATAGCGGCTCTTGGCGAGGTCGATATCGATATCTGTCTTCTCCGTTTGCATCGACTTCTTAGTGAACACATGAAGTACGCAGATCGTGTCGTGAAACCTTGCGACGTAGACGAGCCTGGCGATGCCGTCGGCATCGCGCACCCGAACTTCGTGCGCACCCGGTCCTACGGTCTTCATGGGCTTGTAGTTGTTCGGCATCAATCCCATCTGCAGTCGAAACAGCTGCTGACCGAGCTCATAGCGGATGGCAGGACGTAACGCGCGGATGTCGTCGCGCGTCGTACCAAGCCATCTGACGGGCTTGAGATCGATATCCATGTTATATCAGTATCGATATACAGGCTCGTCGAAAACAGCACCAGCACATTGATCGGATTACGAAGGACGGCTCAATGACACATGACGCGCAGCGCGACCCGGCCGCCTACGAGCGCTTGCGCGCGGAGCTACTGACTAGCGGATTGACCGATTGGATCTCGCTCGCTGAAGTCGAGCAGATCGTCTCCCACTTTCAGCTCGCCGACACCGATACACAGCGACAGGACCTTGTGTTCAAGACCATCGGCTCGCTGCTCAAAGACGGCCTTGTGCAGATCGGCGAACTGCCCGGTCCGGAGGAGACATTCCCAGCGTGGGAGCCGATCGACGTGGCCTTGAACCGTCTACACGAACGCTTCATCGGCCAATATGACGAGCCAGCATCGTGGGACTACTCGATATGGCTGGGCCTGACGGACGCAGGCCAGAAGGTGGCGAGGGAACTTCGCGCCAAGGACGCTGGCAGCAAGGGAAGCCCGGCATAGTTTTTCTGGCACGGCGACTTCGGGAGTGCCGAAGCGGCCGTGCGGATGTTAATGATCACCGACCCGGCCTGAAGCGGCAACCGAGAACGGCGTGAAGTCAATTGGGCAGATTCAGCCGATGCGCGAGGTCCGGCCCGCCGACTGCACGAATGAAGTCCGGATCCCCGCAGACGACGAGTTGGTCGCGGGCCCTGGATAATCCGACGTAGAGGCGTTCGCGGGAGCGCTCGAAGCTGACTCGCTCGTTGACGACGAGCACGACAGCGCGACGCTCGAGTCCCTTGAAGCCGAGGACGTGGCCGTAGAAGACCTGCTCGGCGTCCCAGAAGCTGTCCCAGTAGGCCGCACTGCCGGCCGCTCTGGCGTTCCTTCTGCTCCGGGATGTCGAGCTGCCGGTGGTCAGCAGCGCGACATCCTCTGGGCGCCAACCCTCCTCGAGCAGGAGTCTCGACCTCGTCATCGCCGGCGCCCATCGCGTCCTCACGGGCGCAGGCGACGAACTTCACCGCGGGCCCCTCGCCGCCGAGGAAACGCATCGGATGGTCGACGAGCGGCTGGAACGCATTGGCGATCTGGCGGGTGTTGCGCAGGTTGTGGTCGAGGATCAGCGGCACGAGCGGCACCGGCGGCGAGCCGTGCCGGTCGAACACCCGCTGGCCTTCGTCGGTGAACACGTAGATGCCGCCGGTCTCGTCGATCCTTGAGCGCGGCCAGCAGCGGGTCCCACCAGGCGTCGGCGAAGTCCTGGGCCTCGTCGACGACGATCGAGTCGAACCGGTGGCCGGGCTCGAGTTGCGTTGCCAAGTTCGGCCATTTGGAGCGGAAGGTCGTGTTCCCAGAACTGCGACGGTCTCGGCGCTGGCGATGGATTCGTCGGGTCCTTCGGGTGCGCCCCACAGCTTGCCGAGGTCGTGGAACTCGCCGACGTAGGCCGGGTTGCTGGCGCCGCGGCCAGGTGGCGGTGATGCGCTCCAGGTAGGAGGCCAGGCCGTGGGAGTAGCAGACCAGCGCGACGCGCTGGCCCTTCGCGGAGAGTCGACGCGCCTGCTCCATGGCCAGGAAGGTCTTGCCGCTGCCCGCTCCCCCGCGGACCTCGACGCGGTTGAGCAGCTGGATGGCGTCGAGGACGACGGCCTGATGCTCGGTCAGCGCGTCGGCGGCGTCCTCGTTGGCCAGTGCGCGGGCGACGACGCTGCGTTGCGGTAATCCCCTGCCGCTCAACGCGGTTGAGAGTTGCTCGATGCCCTGCCGCGACAGCAGCGGACGGTCGAGTTCCTGTCGGACGAGGACGTACTTGAGCTTGTCGACGAGCGTCGGGAGGTCGTTGCGGTCGACGACCTTCCACCGCGGGCACTCCGGCAGCGCGAAGTCGTCGGCGATCTCGGCGTTGGGCAGGACGACGACGTGGTCCCAGCGCAGCCGGCCCTGCGTCCAGCGGTCGTCCTTCTCGATGAAGTCGCGCAGCGCATAGCAGGCTTCGCGCGCCTGACGGACGGGGTCGATCTTGTGTTCGTGGCCGCGCGCGCTTCTGCCACCAGGTCTCGCCGTCGTGCCAGACGTCGCCGCCCTTGACCTCGAGGCAGACGATGCCGGCGCCCTCGATCGCGACGACGAAGTCGACCTCGTGGTCCTTGAGGTGGTCGGTGACGCGCTGGCCGGGGATCACGCGGTCGTTGGGCTGCAGCTGGTCGAGCAGCGTCTGGTAGACCTTGCGCTCGGCGGCGTTGGCCAGGCGCGGGGTCTCTTCTGGCGTGATGGTCATACGAGCGGCACCGTCACGGTCACGTCAGCCCCCATGCCTTGATTGAACAACGTGGGGATGACACCCGTGGGCCATACCGGCTCTCGCGATTGCTGTCGGTGGCCATCCAGGGACGGACTCCAAATGCTGTCCGGACGTCGTCCGGACAGCTGCTACGCTGAGCTGATGAGCGATCGTGCAATAACACCCCGGCGTCATCGGCTGGAGGTTCGCGTTACCCCAGAACAGGATGCGCTCATCCGTCAGGCGGCAGACCTCGAGGACACCACGGTCACGGCGTTCGTGCTCGACACCGTGACGTCGCGGGCGAAGGGGGTGGTGAAGCACCATCAAGATTTGGTGCTGTCGAACCAGGCGTTCGACCGATTCATCGCCGAACTCGACAAGCCCGCGAAGCCAGTACCGGAGCTGGTTGACCTGTTCAAGAACAACCCGAAGCTCCGCGAGGCGTGAGCCGCGCGCCGCGAGTTCTGCTCGAACGGCTCGATGTCCACCATGACGTCAGCACCTTCGACTCGGGGAACGCGGTGCTCGACGGCTGGCTTCGGCGCCACGCGCTCGCAGCGCAACGCATGGACTCCGCGCGGACGTTCGTCGCCACACGAAGCAGTCGTGTCCTCGGCTACTTCAGCCTGACCATGGGCTCGTTGCGTCGAGCCGAGGCTCCGGCAAAGCTCGTTCGCGGCATGCCGGCGTATCCGGTCGGGATGGTGCTGCTGGCTCGCCTGGCAGTCGACCAGTCACAGCAGGGAAGAGGTATTGGCGCAATGCTTCTCGCCGAGGCACTGCGAAAGGCAGTCGCTGCCGGGGAGGTCGTTGCCGCCCGTCTCATCGTGGTGGATGCTGTCGACGAAGACGCGGCTGCTTTCTATCTGAGGTACGGCTTCGTCCGAGCGCCCGAGAATCCGCTCCGGCTCTACCGCCGTATGAAAGATGTTCGCGCCAGCCTCGATTCGTCCGCTGGCGCGGTGAGAAGACCCACGTTGCGGGTCACCATGTGTGCTGGCATTTTGAGCAGATCCACTTCTCCTCGGCGACGCAGCAGCCGGCGAGGGTCTTCCGGGGCTCGACATACGGCGTGGCACCCAATAGACGGCTCGCGTGGTGCGGCTACACGCCTGCGCGACAGTGCGCTCGGATTCACATCGTCGGCTGGGGTGCGGCCGCGAACTGGTGCCGACGTGAAGTACTTTCGTGACCGAACGCATGGACGAGCTCTCCCAGTTCGTCGCACAGGTCGAAAACTTCATGCTGGCACCGGCATTCGTAGGCATGTTCGGTGACCCCGATGACGAGAGCAACGACACCGCCGACGCCGACGGCATCCTCCACATCGCCAACCGGCTGCTCGATTACCTCGAGCAGTTCCTCGAATTGTCAGAGCTGTGCCGCGGAGTGTCAGCGCCCGGCCAGTACGCAGACCTCATGCGCGACTGCGGCCGGCTGGCCGACGTGCCGCTGGAGGGCTACCGGACCTCCATCGACGAATTCGTCGTGCGGGTCGGCGAGATAGCGGCGTTGCTCCGCTATGCAATGGGCACGGTCGAGGTGGATCCGGTTGTGCTGCAGATGGATGTCGACAACCGGCTCCTGGCGCGGATCACGAGATGACTAAAGGCGCTGCCGGCGGACTGAATTGCTCGGGCGCACGCGAATTGCCACGGCCAGTCGCTCCAGCCGGTCAATAATTGAACGGTGCTGGGACGCCGCCGAGTGGTCGCGGGCAGGGGGGCAAATGACGGGTGATCCGCTGCTGCTCGGCCAACGCGTCATCGCGATCCTTGAGCAGGGCCAGCGGGACGCCACCTACAAGCTGGCGACCCTCATGGCGTTGATCGAGCATTCCATTGAGAACCTGCCACGGCGCGCCGATGACCCGCTGGCCGTCCCGATCCCCGAGCTGGCCCACCGAGTCTTAGCGCTCTACTGGCAACAGGTTCTTCCCTTCTACGGACACGATCTCGCTCAGCGCCGGACGGGAACCAAGACTCGGATCATCGACGCAACCAAGGCCCTTAGGGAAGCGGCGAACGCTGGCAATAGCCGTATGTCACTTGGAATTGCGATGCTGCGGGCGCCGGCCGCCTACAAGGTCGCGATCGATCGGATTGCGCTGGCGCTGATCAAGCAGCCGCTCCCGCGATTGCAGAAGCTTCCTGGCGCGCCGGTGAGCGATCCGTTCCTTTATGACGACTCATTCCTCGGTGAGAACGTGTCGCGGTCCAGCGTGCGTGCTCACGGCGACGCCATCGAGCTTAAGCCCGGTGTGGCCAACGGACTGGCACGGCTGGCCGGGCTGTTGAAGCCAGCGCTCGAAATCATGTGGGTCGACGACGTCCGCCGCATGAACAAGTTTCTCGACTCAGATGTGCCTGACGTCGCGGGACATCTGTTCGGTCGTGAACGCGCCGCGCTGGCCGCCGTCCGAGAGCCATTCAAGGATGCGTTCGGGGCCCACTGCTTCTATTGCGGGACGCACCTGCCGGCGAACAATCCGGTCGACCACGTGCTGCCGTGGTCGCTGGTCGGTATCGACGGCCTGTCGAATCTGGTGCTGGCGTGTGCGCGCTGCAACGGCGACAAGAGCGGGGCGCTGCCTTCCGTTGGGATTGTCGACCGCGTACTCGGGCGGGAGCTGGCCGTGCTCGAGGACATCGCTTCAGAGTTACAGTGGCCGACGCAGCGGGACCGGGTGGTCGCGGCCGCTCGAGGCATCTACCGCGGGCAGCCAACGGGCGTGCCGACATGGTCGGGGTACAAGCAGAGCGAGCGGTTGGACATCAGCTTTCCGCCGTGGTGGGTGTGACGCAGTCAGCGATCGGCAGAAATGAGCCCCAGCACCATCGGCCGAGTAGAGCGGACGATCACGTCAGGAAACCGCGCCAACAACGCACAGACAAACGCTGACCGCTTCACATTTAGGTCGTTGAGCAATTCGGAATGGCTCAGCGCCCCGCGCTGACGCAGATGGTTCCATGCCGTAATGATCATCCACGCAGGGACGACCTGCGGACCAGATCCCAGCCGATCCGACCGCAGCGTTTCAACCTCGATACCAGAAGGTTCGATCGAGACGATCCTGTTCGGCCGCTTGTTGCTCAGTGTCGCTATCTCATCGCCCGGGCCGACCACAGACAAGATCCGCCTAAGTAGGTCGTCGTCAAGTTCGGCTGATCTGGAAATCATTTCGCTTCCAACAGGTCGATCGATATAGCCGGAGCCGTTCCTATCATGGCCATTACAGTTTCGGGACTTGAAGCCCCAATGGGGCTATGCCACCGCCACCGTCGACGCTTGGTACACCTCAGTCGGCATCGGCTGTGCAAGCGCCAGGTGATCGCCATCGGCCTGTCTCCTTCGTGCGAGACATATTCGGCCGGCCCGAGGAACACGTACGGCGACGTGCCGAAGGCGTTGGTTTTCGCGTCCCGCACGAACAGCAGGATGTGGGAGCCCCGTTCGCGGTGATGGATGTAGCGCTGCCCGGTCGGTGAGTTCGAGGACGTGGTGGATTGCGACTCCCAGTGGAACAGGTCGGGGCTAAGCGCGAAGTCGCGGTACATCGTCGTCGGCGAGTAGTCGCGGTCGGACTTCTTCAGGGTGATCAAGAACGCGTCGGCGTTGACGTCCTCGCACCACGCGACCCCTTCGCGCATCGTGCTGGGGGTGCGGCGCTAGTGACGCAAAGCCGAGCGCGGCAAGGATCTCCTCGCGGGAGTAGCTTGCGTGGACCTCGAGCGGTACGTCGGCGAGCGCCGGGGACGAGGCTGCCCAGCTCGTAGGTGCTGCGGCGGGCGCCGTCGAATGCGATGTCGATGACTTCGCGCAGCTCGTCGACGACCGGCTTCGGTCTTGAAGCGCATCGAGTCCTGCTGCCGCACTGTCGAATCCGCCGCCATTCGGGAACAGCGAGTAGAACAGCATGTCGGCCAGACGCCGCTCGGTGGCGACTACCCATGCCAACCGTGCCGTCGAGGATCGCCCGGTACGCCGTCCACCGACGACGGTCATCGACGTGGGCGACCGCGCGAACGCGTTTGACAAGGTCGGCCTCGCGCGGCCCGGCTCGGCATCGAGCTTGCCGGCGTCGCGGCACAGCGTCGTCCACGACCGGTTGCTCTTCAGCACATCTTCTAGGCCGCGTCCGGACGCACCGAGATAAGACGCGAGCCGATTGTCATCGGATGCGCACGAACTTCGGAGACCAACGCGGCCCATCGCGGCGAGACCTGCTGTCGGATGTTCTCCAGGACGAGCTCTTGCGCGACGCGGTCGAGGACGATCTGACTGCCCGACGGTAGGAAGGGGAAGCCTTCCTCGACCTGCCGCTGCAACGCCTTGCCGCCAGACGCCGGTCAGCGCGCGGAAACGCTGATCGAAGCGGAACTCGCGTCGTTGGTGTCCAACAAAATCCAGCGCAGTCAGCACGGTCTTGCCCTTGGTCAGCCGCAGGCCACGGCCCGAGCTGCTGCAGGAAGACGGTCGCGCTCTCGGTTGGGCGCAGGAACAGCACGGTGTCGACCTCTGGAATGTCGAGGCCTTCGTTGAACAGATCGACCGCGAAGAGGATGTTGATCTCGCGGTCGCGCAGCGCTGTCAAGTGCGTCGCGGCGGTCGTCCGCTGACGTCTCCGCGGACACCGCGCGGGCGGGGATGCCGGCTTCAGCGAAACGCTGGGCCATATAGCGGGCGTGCTCGACGCTGACGCAGAAACCCAACGCGCGCATCGGCCGCAACGTCGGCCACCTTGTCGTCGAGCTCCTTGAGCACGATCCGAGTGCGGGCATCGTTGCCGGTGTAGACGGCCGCTCAGAGCTGCCAGGTCGTAGCCGCCACGCCTCCACTGCACGGCCTCAAGGTCGGTTCCGTCGTGGATCCCGAAGTAGTGGAACGGGCACAGCAGGTTCTGCTCCAGCGCCTCCCACAGCCGCAGTTCCGCGGCTACGCGGCCGCCGAAGAAGTCGCGGACGTCGACGCCGTCGGCGCGTTCCGGGGTCGCGGTCAGTCCGAGCAGTTCGATCGGCCGCACGTGGTCGAGCAGCCGGCGGTAGGACGCGGCTTCGGCGTGGTGGAACTCGTCGATGACGACGACGTCGAAGTGATGCGGTGCTATCGCGGAGAGCCTGGCTGCGGAAGTGATTGGATGCTGGCGAACACATGGCGCCAGTTGGCTGCGGTTCGCCGTCCATCGACCAGCAGCTCACCGAAGGTGGGATCGGTCAGGACCTCCTGATACATCCGCCGCGACTGCAGCAGGATCTCCTTGCGGTGTGCGACGAACAGCAGGCTGAGGTCGCGGCCGTGGATCTCGCGAAGTCGCCGGTAGTCCAGGGCGGCAATGACGGTCTTACCGGTCCCGGTCGCAGCGACGATCAGGTTGCGGTGCCGGTCGTGGATCGTGCGCTCGGCGTCGAGCTCTTCCAGCATCTCGGCTTGATATGGCTTCGGGTGCACCTCCAGCCCGGACAGCGTGACGGTGAGCCGGTCGGTCTGCGCTGCTTCCGGAGGCGATCTCAAGCGCCGTCGCAGACGGTCGCCGTCCTCCGCCGGCCGGTACAGCTCGAATTCGCCGCTCTCCCAGTAGGAGTCGAAGGTGGCGCGAAACTTCTCCAGCAGATGGGGGTCGACACCGCCGACAGCCGCACGTTCCATTCCAGGCCGTCGACCAGCGCGGCATGGGACAGGTTGCTCGACCCCACATAGGCGGTATGGAAGCCGGTGTTGCGCCGCAGCAGCCACGCCTTGGCGTGCAGGCGGGTGCGGTCGGTCTCGTAATTGACGCGAACTTCGGCGCCGAACTCGTTAACCAGCGCGTCAAGTGCACGCGCATCGGTGGCGCCGAGGTAGGTGGTGGTGATGACGCGCAGCGGTACGCCCGCGCGGCGCAGTTCGTTGAGCTGGTCTTCGAGCAGGCGGAGGCCCTGCCATTTGACGAACGCGCAGAGCAGATCGACGTAGTCGGCGCTCGCGAGTTCGGCGCGCAGCTCGGCGGCCAGCGTAGGTTCGTTGCGCGCGTTGGTCATCAGCGCAGCGTCCGAGAACGGTGTGGCAGGCCGTGGCAGGCGAGCGTGGCCAAGGGCAGTCGGAACTGGCCACTTCATCAAGTCGGGTGATCTTGCCTGGATCCATCTGATGCAGCGTCTCGCCATCCGCGTAAACGCCCGGCAGCACCGCAAGAATTCGTCGAGCCAATCCCGAACGATCCTCGGCTGTACCGGCCGCGCGGAGCGATCGCTCGATGATCGGCGCGAGATGGCGCGTAATAGTCAAGGCTTCCTCGGAACCGTCAACTGTGCCGTATTCCGCGCGCAGATCTTCGCGATGCTCGAGCTCCTGATTGAGCCGCTCGGTAAGGACCGACTCATATACCCCCATATCCACTAGGCGGACGTTAGCCGACGACTACGACGCTGGGCGCAAGACTTGATTAGTTGCTCCGCTATTTCGCCGCATCACGAGTGGCGGGACCAGCCGCGACCGCACACACCGTTTGGGAGAGACGGCTGGCTTAGATGAGGTAACTGGCGGCACGACGCACCGCTGGTCTCATGATTCACAAGGCACCAGCCGACCGCAGCGCACAATCCCTTGAGCGCAAGCCTATTCCGCTGACATCGGCAAACGTCGACGGACCGAAATTCCCCACCGACACGACCTCGTCCCGCGCCGGACATGTCGTCGCCGTGCCCTATGTTGGGGCGTCCGGACGAACGCACTGAATAGAGGAACGCAGGTGGACGACAACGCGGCGCTGTCGGCAGCCGACCTGCTCGAGCTCAACCGCGACCTGCAAGGCTCCCGCGCCATCCGCCTGCTCGCCGCCACCAACCTCAGCCTCTACGCGACGCTGATGGAGCGCCACCTCAGCGACGGCTCCGTCCCCGAGACCGAGCTCGTCGTCCACCTCGAACGCGACCTCGCCGACCTCGACGACCCCCAGTCCGGCCTCGCCCTCATCAAGTCCTGGGCCGCCCAGGGCTGGCTGCACCGCATCGTCGACGAACGCCACGACCAGAACGTCTGCTACCTCACCCAGGACGCCCGCCGCGCGCTGGACTTCCTCCGCGGCATGCGCCGCCAGGACACCATCGCCACCGGCGGCTCCATCACCGGCATCGCCTCCCGCCTCAAGCAGGTCGCCGTCAAAGTCGACAACGACCCCGCCCGCATCCGCAAGCACATCGAAGCCGAAATCGCCGCCCTCCATGAGGAACTCGACCAACTCGACGCCGGCCAACGCCCCCAACCCGACGTCACCGACTGCTACGACGAGGCCCGCGCCATCGCCCTGCAGATGGAACGCCTCATCACCGACATCGGCCAGTACGGCACCATGATCGAGCAGGCCACCGCCGCCCTCGACGAGCCCATCGACTCCAACACCGAGTACCGCGACCGCCAGCGCCAGATGTACACCGACTACCAGGCCGCCTGGGACTCCCAGGGCCGCGACTCCCACCGCGCCTTCCTGCGCATGATCAACGACCCCGACCAGCGCGCCGAGTTCGAGGCCGACGTCGCCGCCGTCGCCGAAGCCCTGCCCGCCCTCGACCCCGCCCTGCGCAAGGTCATGGCCGGCTTCTTCGAACTCGTCGGCCACCAGATCGACGAAGTCGAACGCATCCAGCAGCGCTGCGCCCAGCGCGTCAAACGCTTCACCGCCTTCGGCACCATGGAGCAGAGCCGCGGCGTCGCCCGCCAACTCAACGAGGCCATCGGCGCCGCCCGCGCCCTGCTCAAGTCGTCGTTCACCGACTCCCGCCTCGACATCGAGGTCCCGCTGGCCCGCCACGCCATCAGTTCCGTTGGCGCACTGAGCTTCAAGATCGGCGACCTGTCCAACCCCAAACCCGCCGAACGCGCGCAGGGCGACGTCGACCTCACCAGCTTCGCCGCCCTCACCACCCAGGTCGACGCCCCCGCCATGTCCGACATGCTCAACGGCGCCCTGCGCGACGGGCCCGTCTCGCTGCCCGACGCCGTCGCTATGCTCGACACCGCCTACCTCGGCCACGTCATCGTGCTGTGGTCCTGGGCGCTCACCCAGCCCAACCCCGACGACGCCGAATCCACCACCGTCCGCTTCCGTTCCCTCGACGGCCGCGACCGCGAAATCGCCGTCCCCCGTTTGACATTCACCGAACCCATCACCACCCTCGCCGGAGCCGCCACGTGACTACAGAAGCCGACATCGACTTCTCCTCTCTGCCGCAGGTCGACCAAGCCGCCCGTCCCGCCGTTCAGCGCCAGCTGCGCGCCGACCAGCACGTGCGTATGGCAGAGCAGCGTGCGGTCATTACCGCAATGATCACGCAACATACCTGCTGATTGTTGAGCGGCTCACGAAGCGCTTCCCCATCCTGTTGACCCGCGTGTCCGCCTCGTGTGTGAGTGGCAATATGGGCGATTGTCGTTTGCGCGTCGCTTGCTTCCGCCTCGGGCCGCATTCGCTGCTCCGCATTTCATGCGGCGCTTGACGTCTATCGTCGCCGCGACCGAGAGCGCCATAACCGGGCGGGCTCAACCGAATCGCTCGGGCGCAGACCGCTCAATGTCAAACCCCTGCCCTATGTTCAGCTTCAGACAGACGGGGCGGGGCTCCGTGGAGAAGCCGACGTCCGGTCGAACCTGGGAGGACTCGTGCGTGATGCTAGTCGTACGTCGCAGCTCAATTCGTCGCGCACAGGCTGCCTGGGATCCTGCGCGGCTGCTGTCGGCCTCGTTCGCCCATCTCAGATTGTTGCTTTGATCGATGTCGCAGAGGCGTGGATCAGGTGAGCGCCTACATCTCCCGCGTGATCCGCGGCGAATGCATCTGGGAGTACTCGCCGGTCGCGGTCGAAGCCCTCGACGGACTGCTCGCGGCGGACGCGTTCGCCCACGGCGACTTGATGGGATTGATCGAGGACTCGCAGGAGCCTGGCGGCCTCGGTGCCGCGATCAACCGAGACGACGGCTACGACTACCGCGCCCCGTTACCGTTTCCACCCTGGCAGATGAAGGACCCTCCTTGGCTGGGCGAGTTGAAGGTCAAAGGCAACGGGGTATCGAGCACCGGCTTTACTTCTCTGAACCCGTCGATACACACGACAACAGAGTCGTCGCGATCGGCTACGGCCGAAAGGACCCACGCGACTTGCGAGGACCCATCAAGCAGCGCGACCAGATCCGCAAGGCCATGGAGTACACAAGGTACTGGTTTCGCACTCGGGGTTACGGCATCCGTCCGTTTGGAGACAGGTAGCACCACCAGGGATTGTTGTAGTAGAATGCAACAAGAGGATGGGAGTGTCATGGCGGATCATAGGGCGCCTGCAGTGTCAGATGAATCGCGTCGGGCGAGCAAACTGACACGCGATCTGCGCCGTGTCATACGGGATCTGAAGAACATCAGAGAAGCCCGCGGCATGTCCGCATCGCTCGTCGCCGACATCATCGGCGTCCACCGCAGCGTCATCTCCAAATTTGAGAACCAAACCGGCGACCCGAAGCTCTCGACGCTCTTGCGCTACGCCCATGCGATCGGCGCCGACCTCGAGCTCACGGTCATCAACCCACAGCCTCATGGCAAGCCAGCGACCACCATCAGCCGATCAAGAACACCGCCGCGATGATCGCCCCAAGCGCCGCATTACCTATGTCGATACCTCATCCTTGACGCCCGGATTGTTCGGCGACACGTTGTATTCGTGTGCCCATCGCTGCCGCGCACCTTCGCTGTTCGGAAGGAGGCCTTCCCGGTAGGCCCGAACAGCCTTGTCCCGGTACCGGTTTGATAAGGCGGGTAGCGACAGCGGTGTCGGGTCGGCACAGTCGGTGTATCCGCCGTCGTAGCTGAATCCCCGAGAGCCATGACTGGACTGCGTCGCCGTGCCGGTCAGAGTCCCCCGGGCCACGTTTGCGGCGAGCGTTCGTCGGCGCCTCGGGTACGGTCGCCTCCAGGCTCACACCGACGACGCGAAGTGCGTCGAGCACCCAGGTGTTAACCGCGCCCAAAGTCGACATAGGCGGCGCGCAAAACGTCGGTGAGTGCGTCGCCCCGCACGGTGACCCCGATATCGGGAAGCTGATCCAACAACGCCGTAGACGACGTGACCGGCGGACTCGACACGGGCAACTCCGCCTGCCGGACGAAGAACGAATCGAGGCACTCAGCGAGCGGCGGGCCCGTCGGCTCTGCGCGATCGGCGGCCGGACCGCCACCGGACCGAGCGGCAGCGAGATTTTCCAGCAGCTCCTCACGATCCCGGCCACGCCAGGCAAAGATTTCGAACGGGTCCTCGTCGAACGCCTCGGCCAACATATAGAACGTCGCCGCCAAATGTTTGCACGGGACGGCGCTGTCCGGGCAGGAGCAGTCTAGTGACAGTTCGCGGATCTTATTGGGAAACAGCGACAATCCAACGGCGTCGAACACATCCTCGATGTCTGACGGCATCTCTGCGGAAAGCAAAGCGGCTGAATACCAGGCATTTTCAGCCAATGCACCTTCGACCTGCGCCCACTCGTTCTTCCCGAACGCCGCAATGCCGATGCGCACCCGGTACGGACGCGCCCTGCTGCCCTGCACCTGCGCGGTCACCAGACCCGGAGCCACGTCCAGCGAAATTACCTGTCCCCGACGGGCATAGTTGCGACCCCGCTGCAACCGACTGCCGATGCCGATGGCCTCGAGCACTTCGATGAACCGCTGCGACCACCAGGTCTGGGCAATCGGACCACGGGCGCTACGGGCCTTCAGTCCGCCGTCGACGGCACGTGGCCGCGACGGTGGCGGGTACCAGTTACTCACCGACCGCCCCTTCCGACAGGGTGAACAACTTCCGCAGATCACCGGTGGACAGCTCGGTCAGCCACGCCTCGCCGTCGCCGACCACCAGGTCGGCCAGGGCCCTCTTCTCCTCGATCATGTCATCGATCTTTTCTTCCAGCGTGCCTGTGCAGATGAACTTGCGGACCTGCACAGCTTTCTTCTGACCTATCCGGAACGCCCGGTCGGTGGCCTGGTTCTCCACCGCCGGGTTCCACCAACGGTCAAGGTGCACAACGTGGTTGGCAGCGGTCAGATTGAGCCCCGTGCCGCCCGCCTTCAGCGACAGCAGGAAGATCGACGGGCCCTCAACGGACTGGAACCGCGTCACCATCTCGTCCCGGTGTTTCTTCGGGGTGCCGCCGTGCAGGTAGGCAATGTCCTGCCCGAAACGGGCAGCCAGGTGCGGTACCAGCATCTCGGCGAACTCGGTGAATTGCGTGAAGCACAACACCCGGTCCCCCTCGGCGAGGATCTCCTCGAGTACCTCTTCGAGCCGGATCACCTTGCCCGACCGGGTGTCCACGGCCGAATGATCGTGTAGCAGCTGAGCGGGGTGGTTACAGACCTGCTTGAGCTTGGTCATCGCGGCAAGAACGTTGCCGCGCCGCATGATTCCGTCGGAGGTCTCGATCTTCTCCATCATCTCGTCGACGATGGACTGATATAGCGACGCTTGTTCGGTGGTGAGCCGACAGTACTGTTTGATCTCGATCTTATCGGGCAGATCGTCGATGATCGTCGGGTCGGTCTTGAGCCGCCGCAGGATGTAGGGACGGGTGATCTTGCGCAGCCGTTCAGCCGACTCGGTCTGACCGTACTTCTCGACCGGAACCGCATATCGCGCGCGAAACGTCTCCGACGAGCCGAGTAGGCCCGGATTGAGAAAGTCCATGACTGACCACAATTCGGCCAGGCGGTTCTCCACCGGGGTGCCGGTGAGCGCCACTCGGTGGTCAGCCTCCAGTCGGCGCACCGCTTTGGCGCCGCGGGACAAACTGTTCTTCACCGCCTGCGCCTCGTCGAGCACCACCCGATTCCACCGGTACCCGGCCAGCTCGTCGACGTCGCGGATCGCGGTGCCGTAGGTGGTGACGACCAGGTCGACGTCGGCCAGATACTCGTCCAGCGCCTCGCCATGTAGCCGCGCCCCACCGTGGTGGGCGTAAACCTGAAGTGCCGGAGCGAATTTCGCGGCCTCGCGCTGCCAATTGCCGACTAGCGACATCGGGCACAACAGCAGTGTCGGCGCGGTGTCGGGCGCCTGGTGGCGTTGCGTTGACTCCAGGGCGAGCAGCTGCACGGTCTTGCCCAGACCCATGTCGTCGGCCAGACAACTGCCCAATCCCAACGACGACAGGAACGTCAGCCACGACAGGCCGCGCTGCTGGTAGGGCCGCAAGGTCGCGGCGAAGCCGGGTGCGGGTTCCAACGGTCGAAGTGATTGCGCCGCTGCACCACTGAGCAGATCACCAAGCCAACCCTCGGCCCGCACCGACGTGACTTCCAGCGGCGTATCGGTGTCGTCGGGGTGGCGGGCCGCCAACGCCAGGATCTCGGCCGCGGTCGCCTGCCCCGACGGGTTGCTCTTGAGGAATTCCAGCCCCCGACGCAGTTGTTCGGGATCGACCGCGACCCACTGGCCGCGCAGCCGGATAAGCGGCGCCTTGGTCTGGGCAAGCGCGGCGATCTCGTCCTCGCTGAGGGTGTCGTCACCCACCGCGAGCTCCCAACGGAACTCGACGAGCTGTTCCCGGCCGAACCTGCCCGCCGTCGCGACCACCCCGTCGACTGGTGTGTACGCCGATGCCGCGAGGCCGAGTTTGCGGCGCCGATCCCACCACGACGGCAGCAGCACCCCGAAGCCCGCTTCATCGAGAAGTGGTGCGGCAGTGGACAGGAAGTGATACGTGCCCTCAGCGTCCAGATCGAGTCCGCTCGGGCGGGCCGTGCGCAGGCCGGCGGTGAGCTCGGGATAGACCCGCGCGGCCCGCCCCAACTCGGCCAGCAGGAGTTCCTCGGGCCGGTCGAGCCAGCGGCGCAGGCTGCCGTCGTCGTCCCAAGTCTGTTCTGCGGGAATCAGCAGGGTCGGGTCGGCGAGGGATTGCAGCAGGAACTCCAACCGCCAACCGGCGTTGTCGTCCTCGCCAATACCCACCTCGGTGAGGCGGAAGGTCGCCCGCGCCGGGCCCGGCTCGTCGATCCCTATCTCATCCCACGACACCAATGCATCGATCAATGTGTCGAGCCCGGCCAGATCCGCGTCGACCCTGCCGTCCGGCGCGGCCAGCGCACTCAACCAAACTTCCTCGGCCGGGAGGTGTTTCGGGCGACGACCCCTCCGTGGCGGGAGCAGATCGTCGGCCACCGGCATCGCGTCGCGCGCCGTGGCATCCACGAAGGCTTGCAGAGCCGACATCACCAAGTCGTACGCGCCCGATGCGCTCGACTCGGCTCGGCACACCGGCGGCATCGCGGCCACCAGTGCATTGAGGGCTACGACGTCGGGACCCTGCACCACGGGCCGCCAGAACGCGACGGCCCCGTGCTCGTCGGTGCCCAGCGCCGGCAATACTCGACCGCGCCACACCAATTCACGGGCGAAGGCCGCAATGTCGGCGAAGTAGCTGACCGACTCGCCGTACCGCACGTCAGCATCAGGCTCGTCGAGCAACGTCAATGCCGTCGCGGCCGAAAACGACTGCACGGGAACCGTCCACGGGAGCAAAGCGGGTGCAGTGCGCGGAGCCGGTCGCGGCGTCACACGCAGCAAGCTCGGCGAATCCAGCGGTGACGTGCGCAGCGACGGCAGCAGCAGCACAGCACTACCCGGCTTGCCGGCATGGATCGTGGCGATCACGTCGGTCGACGCGGCGAATGGATGAGGGCGGGCCGACCGCAGCGACTGGCTGCCACTCTTCACCGACAACTCGGTGGTTTCAGCCCACAGACACAGGCTCGCCGAGGACCAGAATCCGTGCAGAACCAACATCACCGTGTCACTTTCCCGATCGTTTCGGTCAGCGTAATGACCGGCCAGACCGGTCTCGCAGCGCCGCGCCGACCGGGTGACTTTCAACAAGCAGATCAGTGGCGCGTGGGACAGGTGATGCCGCCGATGTGTTGGTATCGCCCGCGGATACCGGCAGACTCGGGCTGTGGCGGAGTTGGTGATCGCGCTCAACCCGGACGAGGGTTCCCGGCTGCCGTATCTGCTGCGGCTTCCGCAACCCGGTGGTGACCTGCTGTTTCGGACTTCGGGGACGTGGCCCCGGGTGAAGGCGCTGTACTGCTACCCGGTCAGCCTCGACGAGTGGCCTGCCGATGCGGTGATCGTCGAACGCCTCGCGCTGCGCTCGTGCCAGCGCCGCGGCGCGGCCATCGATGTGATTCTGCAGCGGTCGAGGGAGAACCGCTCGCAACTGGTGTTCACCACCGCACGGGGCCGCGACGCGGTCTTCTGGCAGGCACCGCGCACCCGCAAGCAGGCGCGTCCGAACGTGCGTACCCCGACTGCGCGCGCCCAGGGCATCGAGAGGCTGCAGATCCTGGTCGACACCCACGAGCAGTACGCCTACCGTTTTGTCACCCAGCAGGCCAGCACGGTGCAGCGGGCGCTGCCGTGCGGCGACTACGGTCTCGTTGTCGACGGGCGGTTGGTCGCCAGCGTGGAACGCAAGTCCCTGGCCGATCTGGTCGCCAGCCTGACCAGCGGCAAGCTGCGCTATCAGGTCGCCGATCTGGCCGCGCTGCCGCGCGCGGCGGTCGTCGTCGAGGACCGCTACTCACAGTTGTTCAAGCTCGACCGCGTCCGTCCGGCTGTGGTCGCCGACGGGCTGGCAGAACTGCAGATCCGCTGGCCCAACGTGGCGATCGTGTTTTGCGAAACCCGCCAGCTCGCCGAGGAATGGACGTACCGGTTCCTGGCTGCCGCACACGCCTGGGCGATTACTGAACACGCTGCGCTGCAACGCATCTCCTCACCAATACGAATCGACATCACCGAACTCCGTCAGGCCGCCGCTGCGCCCGGACCGAGCACCGCCGAGGTCCGCGCCTGGGCCCGCACCGCCGGCCTCTCGGTACCGGACCGCGGCCGGCTTCGCCCCGACATCTGGCAGGCGTGGCACGCCGCCAACGACCCGAACTGACCGCAAAGCAGGACGGTCACCGCAGTCTGGCGTGCGTCGTCGCGGTGCGAGAGGATACGAACCGATGACGGGCCAGCAGCGCTCCCCGAGGGAGAACGAGTCCGCGCCGGAACCCGCCGGTGGGGTCGACACGGTAGCGATCGCGTGGCTGCCGGCGGGAGACTACGAGCGGGCGACGACGTTGTGGCCTGACCTGGCTGCGAGCGATCGGGTCGCCGGCCCGGACGGGCCGGTGCCGCACGCGCAGTACTGCCGGACGATGCAGCAAGTACTTGTCGAGTATGCGGAAGCCGGCATGCCCGGACTGGTGATCGCTCCGGTGCAGGTGGCGCCGTTTACCGCGTGGTGCGCCGAACGAGGACACCAGCCCGATTCAGCCGATGCCCGGGCCGGGTATGCCGCCCACCTAGCCGCGACCGCCGACCCAACCCTGATCGCCTGGCCACCTGGCCGCAACCAACCGTGCTGGTGCGGGTCGGGACGCAAATACAAGAAGTGTTGCGCTGCAACGGCATCCGTCGACGCAGACCCACACCCGTGAACACCGCGCGCCTGCGCGTGGTGTTGCGCGACGTCGAACCGGCAGTCGCCCGGGTGATCGATGTGCCCGCGTCGGCGACCCTGCCCGAACTACACGAGCTGCTGCAGGCCGCTATCGGGTGGACCGACTCGCATCTGCATCAGTTCGTCACACCACAGGACACCTACGGGACGGTGATCCCCGGCGAGGAGGTGTGGCCGGAGGACGAGCGTGACGAAACCGGCGCGCGGCTGGCCGATCTCGGCACCGAGTTCGAGTACCTCTACGACTTCGGCGACGGCTGGACCCACGACGTCGAGGTGCTCGGGCGCGGCGGCTCGACACCCGGCTGCGTGGACGGGCATGGCGCCTGCCCGCCCGAGGACTGCGGCGGACCCGGCGGGTACGCCGAACTGCTCGAGGCGATCGACGACTCCGCACACCCCGAGTATGAGCGCATGCGCAGCTGGGTCGGCAATCGGTTGCGACCCTTCGACCGCGCCGCGACCGACCGGTGGGTGCGCCAGGTTGTCGGCGAGGTACCCGAAACCGTCCGGCTGCTAATCGATTTCGCTGCCGAGGGAATCAAACTCACCCCGGGCGGGCGGCTGCCGAGAACGGTGGTGCGCAGCATGCAACAGCATCGTCCACATTGGCACCCGCTCGAACGGCCCGCGGCCACCGAGGACGACCTGCCCCCGTTGGGGGCGCTGCACGACCTACTGCGCGGCGTCGGGCTGCTACGGCTGCGCCACGGCGTGCTCACCCCCACCCGCGCAGCCGGCGATGATCTCGCCATCGTGCGCCGCCTCAGGTCGGCGTTCGACGCCAACACGTTTGCCACCGAGATCACCGAACTGACAATCGGCGTACTCGCCGCGCACGGTCCGCTCACGCTTACGGAGCTCGCGACGCATGTGCATCCGCTACTCGGATATGGCTGGCAGCGCGACGGACAACCCCTCAGCGAGGAGGACGTAAGGATCGCTATCGCTCAGCAGTCTCCGCTCATGACGGGACTCGACCTGATCGACCACCCCAACTGGCACGTCTGGACCACTGGCGCTGCGGCACTATCCCTGCTTCCCCGCGCCACCATGCTTGCAGAGATCTGGACCACCAACGAGTGATCCGCCAGCTGCGACGGGTCAGAAGTAGTTGGCGAAGTGGTACTTAACCCCGCTGCTGGTAAACGCTGGTCGGGGAGGTAGGCGTTGTCGCCTGAAACCGCTGTTTGAGCCGCCGTCAACGCTGCGCGTACCGTCGCGTAGCGTGTTGTAGCACATCCCGCTACAGTGGTGCTATGGCCAGAACCATCGCGCAGCGGGAGCTCCGCAACGAGAACGCGAAACTCATGGACGCCGTGACCGCGGGCGAGACATTCGTTGTCACACGCAACGGCGAGCCGGTGGCTGAACTTCGTCCCATCCAGTCCGTCCGGAAGACCTTCATCACTCGCGAGGACCTGGCGCGGCTTTCCGGCGCCGCGGTGCGCATCGACCGCGACCAGTTTCGTCGCGACCTCGACGACGCCATCGATCAGAGCCTCTGAGTGACAGCCGGGCTACTGGACACGTCGGTGGTTGTCGACTGGCACGATCCGTCAGTCATCGACAAGCTGCCGGACGAGATGGCGATTTCGGCCGTTACCGCCGCCGAGCTGGCGGCCGGTCCGCTTCTGGCGAGGACGCCTGTTGAGGCCGCCAAGCGGCAGTCGAGGTTGCAAGAGGTCGAGTCGCTGATGGAGCCAATCCCTTTCGACGCCAAGGCTGTTCGCAGCTACAGCCTCGTCGTTGCGGCTGTTGTGGGCGAACGGCGTAAACTCCGCAGCCGCTTTACCGATCTCCTGATCGCTGCCACCGCGCACGCCAACGGTCTCGACCTCTACAGCCGAAATGCGGCCGACTTCGCGGGACTCGAGGATCTGGTCCGCGTGGTGGCGGTGTGACATCGGCGTCGGTGGGCAATCATCCCGTCCGCAGGGGTTCGAGCCTGACGAGTGCCACGAGGCCGGGGCCAATCGGCTGTTCGACGCGGGCTGCCCTGTTAGCGCATTGACCAGGCAGAAGTAGTTGATCTGCCGCGGATGAAGGCCCTCGCAAAACAAAACGGCGGTTATAGGTGCGCCCAGAACCTATAACTCAAAGGCCGTTTTGTTATAGCTTATCGGTGTGGATCCAACCAAGTTTGTAGCCCCCAATTGGGGACGAGCGGTGTCGACTGGCGGATCTGCTGCTTATCACGCGTTCGTACCGGCATTTCTTCCGCGGGAACTAACGCTGAGCCCTCACACCATCATGCTCCTCTCGGAAGCAGACGCCGCCCTGGGTAGGTTGGCCGGCGCCGGTCGGCTCCTGCCTGACCCGCACCTGCTCGTGAACGCGTACATCACACGAGAAGCCGTTGCCAGCTCACGAATCGAAGGTACGCAAGCTTCGGTAACGGAAGTGTTCGACGCTGAGGTCACCGGTCGGCCGCCGCGTGAAGACGTCCAGGAAGTCCGCAACTACATCCAAGCGCTGCGGCACGGCTTGCACAGAATGGACGAGGGCTTTCCTATCTCGCTGCGTCTGATCCGCGAGATGCACAAGCTTCTGCTGACCGGCGTTCGTGGCCATGAACGAACGCCGGGTGAGTTTCGCCAGAGTCAGAATTGGATCTCGTCGCCTGACAATCAACCAAGAACGGCGCGATTCGTTCCGCCCACAGTCGAGGAGATGTGGAAAGCACTCGACGACTGGGAGAAGTATCTTCACGATGACCAGCCCAAGTTGCCGTTGCTGATCCGGTGCGCACTTCTTCACTATCAGTTTGAAACGATTCACCCTTTCCTTGACGGAAATGGACGTCTTGGAAGGCTTTTCATCATCCTCTACCTCGTCGACCTCGGCCGCTTACCTACTCCACTGCTGTACATCTCGAGTTACTTCGAGCAACGCAAGGGGGAGTACTACGACAGATTGCAGTTAATCCGCGAGCGTGGCGAGATCGACGAATGGCTGAACTTTTTCTTATCGGGTATTGCCGGTCAGGCTACGGATGCGGTGACCCGTGCCGAGGAACTGGCCGACCTCAGAGAGCGGTACAGGCTGCGACTGCAAGGAAGTCGGAGTCGTGCCATTGAGGTAGCCGACCTGCTCTTCGCTAATCCGATCATGACCGTGAAGGCTGTTCAACGGGCGCTGGGTGTAAGTCAGCCCGGCGCAACGAATCTACTCAGGGCGCTGACTAGCGAGGCCATCGTCCGCGAAGTCGGTGAGGGTCCCGGTACCCGTCATCGATGGTTCGCCGAAGACATCTTGCGGGTCCTCGACCCGCAGCCCGACAGCGACTAGTGTCGCGATTCGCTATTCGTCGGCAACGGACACCGACTGCCTGAGCGGTACGTGGGCTCGCTGAGTGTTGGCGCACCGCGAATTCTCGCCATCAGGATGCCGCAGCCTAGGGCGACAGCGGTACCGTCGTCAGGGGCGCCTCGACGGAACCGCCGCTACCACTGCCACTTCCGCTCGACGGCAACTCCGGAACCACCGGGGCAGGCGCTGGCGCCACGGGCGCGGGAGCAGGTGCTGGCGCCACAGGAGCGGGCGCGACGGGCGCTACAGCTGGCGGTACATACGCGGGCTCCGACGGCGGTGTGTATGCCGGCTGCACCTGCGTAACCGGCGGCTCAACCTGCGTCACCGGCGATTCAGTGTTGGGCTTGTACAGAATCGTCGGCGGCTGCGACGAAGTCGTGGTCTCCGTGGACGTCGTCGTCGACGTGGTCGTCTCAGTCGTCGTCGTGGGTGTAGTCGTTGTCGTCGTCGGAGTGGTGGTTGTCGTCGTGGGCGTGGTCGTCGTGGTTGTCGGCGGCGTCGTCGTCACCGTCGTCGTGAACGTCGGCACCGTCGGGAACGGATTGAACGGCGGGAACGGAACGACCGGCACAACCGGGACCACCGGCACGTTCGGCGCCGGAGCAAGCGGCGCCTGCGGAGCCGGAGCCTCCGGCGCGACGCTGTTCGGCCCGCGGTTGATCGGCGCACTCGGCCCCGCCGGAGCCGCCGGCGCCGGCGACACCACCGCGACCGGCAACGCCACCGGATCCGGCTCATGCGGCACCGACGGCAGGAAATTCCCCGGCACCGTGTCCGACTGGTCCGCGGGCCGGCGCCGGCTGCGCCTGCACATCGGCCACCGGCCGGATGTTGGTCACGACGGTCACCGCCAGCGTCCCGAACGCCATCGCCACAAACGCCATCGCACTGCCCATCAGCAGCTTGCGCGGCGGAGGCGGCGCGATCATCGTCGTGTAGGCCTCTTCGTCCTCCAACTCCGGGACGAACTCGTCGAGCGACTCCAGCGGTAGCTCGTAGGGGCCCGGCTCCTCCTCGGAGTACGCCAGCTGCGGCCCGACCACCGCGTCCCCCGCCGTCGCCGCTGCCATCTGCGTCGCGTCCCCCGCCGCAAGGCCCACCATCGTCGCGTCCGCGGCAGCAGGCCCCATCATCGTCGCGTCCGCCGCAGCCGGCGCCATCATCGTCGCCGCGCCCGCCGGGAAACCGGCCTCGGTGGCCGTCTGCGCCGCACCCCGCGCGATCGCATACCCCGCATCCGGCGGCACCTCCACCGGCGCGGTCGAATGCAGTTCGGCCGCAACCGAATCCAGATCCACACGCTGACTCACCAGCATGATCCTGTGGGTCTCTCCGCTGGGCACCTTCTGCAGCACCGCCGCACACGCGACGGCCGCACCGGCCACGCCGATCGGCACCGACGCCAGCACCGACGTCGACTCCTCGTCCTCGCCGACCGCCGTCAGCGACACGGTGTCGTCGTCGGCCAGCAGCAGCGCCGCGTCCGCGCCGACACTGCGCGCCAGCGCCGCGGCCGCCTCAGTCTCGGCCACCATTTCGACGTTCTGCGCGCCCGCGTCCAGCACGGTCTGCCGCAGGGTCTCGGCCTGCGACGCATCGGGCAGGCAGAGCCGGATCGCGGCCACCCGGTTGCCCGAGTCGGCCACCGAACGGTACGTGCCCACGATGGTGTCGGCCAGATCGGTCATCGCGTCGTCAGGCAGGTCCAGCGCGTACTGGTCGAACACCTGACCGCCCGAGGCCGGCGCGCCGATCATCGCCAGGCGCGCCACCCGCCCGGTGACCGCCACCCCGAGGACTACGTCCACCGGCCCACACTCCCCTTCTCGCACCTCACACGCCGTTCCAAAACTACCTCGACGCCCATCCGCCTTGCTTGTGCACGCAAGTAAATATGAGCACGCTGAGGTGGCCACACTTCGTGGCGCACTACTGAGAGAATCGTCCCGTGAGCGACCCGCGTTACGACGCGCCCCCCACTGCCGCGGTGGACACCACCGCGGCGCCTGCCGTCGCCCGGTCACCTCGCGTGGGCTACGTGCCCGCCCGCACCAACCTGATGCGCGACGGCCTCGCGGTCGCCCTGCTCGTCCTGGCTCTGCTACTGCCGTGGAACCTCGAGTTCGGCCTCGGCGTCCCCGACGGCAAGGTCTCGCTGTGGGCCCTGGTCGTCGTCGTGACACTGCTCGCCGTCTCCGCCGCCGTCGATGCGCACATCGGCCCGCTGCGACTTGCCAGCGCGCAGTCCGATGTGCGCCTCCTCCGTCGCATTCGACTGGTGGTCTGCGTGCCCTACCTCGTCGTGGCACTCGGCTTCGTCGGGTACCACTTGATCGTGACCGTGGCCGACGGCGGAAAAGGGTTGACGCCGCCCGGCGTCGGCCCCGGCCTGATCGTCGGTGTCGGCGGCGCGCTGCTCGCCGCCCAGCCGCCGATCACCAGTATCACCATCGAGGACAACGGTTTTCGGCGCTGGTATACCGCCGCGCGGGTGCTGGGCGCGGTGTCGATTGCGCTCGCGACGCTGTCGGTCGCCTTCAATCTGTACTGGCGGCTGCGCTACCTGTTCGTCACGAACGGCGACTTCGGCGGCCACGATGTCGCCGTCATCATCACCACGCTGCTCTACGGCGCGGTGGCGTTGATCGCGTTGGTGATCGCGTCGCGCTGGCTCACCGAGAGGTCCGCCGCCGCCCGGCTGGCCACTGCGGCGCTGGGCGCCTCGGCCGGGCTGGCTACCACGCTGGTGTGGGTCTTACCGATTGGCCGCGATGTCGACGCCTTCCACGGCATTACCCAGAACACCTCGACGGCAGCCGTCGGCTACGAGGGGTATGTGTTCTGGGCGGCCGCCGCCGCGATCGTCGCCCCGACGACGCTCTACGCCGTCTTCCTGATCAAACCGCCGACGCTGGGCGCCTACCGCTCGGCGGCGCAGAAGTGCCTGACGCTCATCGCGTTCTGGGCGTTCGCCGCGGCCGTATGCCGCGTCGTCGACTACGTGATCGCGCTGTGGCTGGATCTGCCCCACGCTCTGTACGACAGCGTGGCAATGACGGCGTTCAACCTGATCACCGGGTTCATGGCGCGGTGGCTGCTGCGGCAACTCAGCAAAGGCGAGGGCTCGTCGACGGTTCTCGCGGCCTTCAGCGGGGTGCTGTTCGTCTTCACGGTCGCGAACCTGGCCATCGGCGTCGCGCTCGCCCCGCGCTATGCCGAAGCGTCGCCCGACGCGATCTACGGCAACAACCTGGCCCAGCAGATCACCAGCACGTTCGACGTGGTCGTCTGTTTCCTGAGCCTGGCTGTCCTGACGGCCCTGTTGTTCACCGGCCCGCTGGCCGGTTACCTGATGCGCCGCCATGAAGCCAAGACCGCGACCGCGCCGTCCGCACCGGAGCCATCCGCCCCACCGACGATCGTGCGGCCGCCCTCACAGCCGCCGAGAATCGTTCGTATCAAAGAAGATTCGACGACGGCGATTCCAGCACCCGAGACGGAGCAGTTCACCACCGCGCTACGCATCCAGCGTCGCGAGTCGACGTCCGACGCGACGACACAGATCCCCACACCGCCGGAAGGCTAACCTCGGCCGGGATTCTCCGCCTAGCCCGGCAGTTGGTTGAGCCAGTCCGATTCTCCGTCGACGGGCCGGTCATTGATCACGACGAGCGGGACACCGGGCTCTGGAAACTGGTGCAGGACTGCGAGGTTGCTGGCGGCGATGGCATGGGGGTCATAACCGATCGGCAGGCCGAGTCTGATGAGATCTTGGGCAGGTCGAGGTGCGCCGACACGGTCGGCCAACTCGGCGAGTTGATTGTTATCGAGATCCGTCGGCCCTTGCTCTTTCGGCTGTTGATCGGCCGAATAGATCTGCTGGACGAAGCGCCATGTGATGTCGCTCGATCGCGACTGGTCGGCCACGACGTAGGTCGCGTAGATGGCCCGACTGTCGTATGTTCCGCTGGCCGAGTATTTGTCGAGGAAGTCCACGAATCGAAGATTGATGTGAAGCGCGCCGGCCTCAATGCGTTTACCGATTTCGTCGCCCTGGGCGCGGACCATTTTCCCGCTGTATGGGCACAGGGGATCCACGTAGAGATCGACCTCCCCCAGCGCGTCCGGGTCACCTATGGAGACGGCATTCCCCGCCGGCGCCGCAACGGCCGCACGCGCAACACCTGTGGCCGGTCCGCACACCAGTAGCGCCGCGACCAAGCCCAGGATCGCCCCGAGAGCACGCATTGTCCGGTTCACCCATGTTCCATCCACGACTCCATGATGTCGTGCCGTCCAGTGGGCGTGATCAGACGGCCGCCGGAAAGCTAATGCTCACTTCAAGATCACCTTCCGAATCGGGACCCACTCGTCGCACGACACACCTTTGCTAACGCAAATTGAGTCGGTTCCACGGCGCTACTGACGAAGTCGGACGGCCCCGCGTCCGCCCGACCAAGGGTGGTCCCGTGATCTGGCTTCTGCAGCTGCCTGCTCTACCCGCTGACCACTCGCCCGAAATTTTCGCTGCACCGACCGTTGGCGCCGATCAGCATCGACTCGCGTTCGACGACGAGGCGGACCTCGCGGATGTCCCCCAATTGCCCCGAGAGACCGTGCGTGAGAATCGCTCGGAAATACTCCAGATCGGCGCCGTCGATGATGACTCGCCTGGATGCCGGCTCTGCGCACTCTGCGCATTCATGGACCTCATCGTCCGATTCATCGACCTGGACGCAGTAATGCGGACCACCCATCCAGTCGAAGTAGGACACCTCGCAACACTTGCCGCAGACCGGCCACAGAGAACGCTTCACTTACCCATTTTACCGGTTTGACCTGCGAATATCGACTGTCAGCGGGTCACCGACTAGCGACTTTTTCGCTCCGAGGTTGGCACCTCGGCAGGTACTCCCCTCCGCCCCGGCATCGTTCGCCGATCGCTGCCCCGCCGGACAACCGCTAACCCAGCACCGGGAACCGCCGCTGCTGCGCCAGCCGGTCGAGCGCGCTCTGCATCACCCCGCGCACATAGGCGTCGACCTCGTCGACATCGGGGTCGTCCCCGAACTGGGCGGCAATGTCGATCGGCTCGAGCACCTCGGTGATGATCTTCGACGGCAGCGGGAAATTGGCCGGGACCGTCGACGTCACGCCGAACGGGAAAGCCGAAACCCAACGGCAGGATTTCCATCCGGATCCGCTTGAGGCCCAAGCGTTTGGCGAGCCGATCGCCTCGAACGAGGAAAAGCTGAGTCTCCTGACCGCCTATCGAAACCGCGGGCACGATCGGCACGCCGGCTTCGATGGCCGTGCGCACATAGCCCTTGCGGCCGTGAAAGTCGATCGTGTTCTGCTCGAACGTGGACCGGTAGGAGTCGTAGTCGCCGCCAGGAAACACGAGCACCACCCCACCGGAGTGCAGTGCCTTGACCGCATTCTCCCGGCTGGCCAGAATGACGCCGATCTTGCGCAGCAGCGGGGTCAGGGGCGTCTTGAACAGGCCGTAGTGACCGAGGGTGTAGAGCGGTCGGTCGTAGCCCAGCTTCTCGTAGAAGGCCGGGCCCAGCACGAGCACGTCCGGCGTCATGGCCCCGCCGGAGTGGTTGCACACCAGCAGCGCGCCGCCGGCAGACGGCACGGATTCCAGTCCCCGCACCTCCGCCCGGAACCAGAGCTTGGCGACGGGTGCGAGCACCTTTCGTGCCCGTTCGATGAACGCCGGATCCCACTTGGCCAGTTCGGTGTCGTCGAAATCCTGATGGCTCATGTGTTCCCACTTCATCGTGTGTAGGCCGAAAATAGCCATGACATCGCGCTCATTCGACGGGCATCGGACTCTGCTGGTATGGACCTAGGTCCCTTTGTTGCTTGGGGGTCCCCGCGCTAACTTCTCGTGATGACTGCACCCGAGAGCAGCACCGGCCGCGCGCGGCGACTGGCCGGTCCCAGGGACGTGGTCGCGCCCTTCGTGAGGGCCCGTCAATACCTCAATCAGTCCGAACCCGGCCACGCTGATCAGCACCCGGACGGGCTACCGGTCGCGCGGCCGACCATCGCCGTCGCCAGGCAGGTGTTCCACGACGAGCTCGTCCTGCTCGGCTTCCGGATGTTCCTGCCCCGCAGCGACTTTCACGCGGTCCAGCGAATCGACCGCGAGGTCCGTGGGGCGCTCGAGTTCTACGGGCAACAGGGATGGCTGGACAGACCGGCAGGGTTCTTCGCCACCCCGCCGACGCTGACCGACGTCACCACCGCACCGTTGACGGTGCGCGGAATTCCTTTGCACCGCCTGATTTTCGACAGCGGTTACGAACCGCTTCCGGGCGAACCGGGACGCGACCGCTGGTTGGGCTACACCGCGAACAGCCGTGAGCACGCGCTGATTCTGCGCCACCGCGAACCGCGGCCCTGGGTGGTGTGCGTCCACGGCGCGTTGATGGGCCGGGGCTCAGTGGATCTGAGACTCTTCCGCGCCCGGCACCTGCACGAGGATCTCGGCCTGAACGTGGTGCTGCCCGTCCTACCCCTGCACGGCCTACGCAGACACAAGGGCGCGGCGTTCCCTGGCCAGGACGTGCTCGACGACGTCCACGCCGCGGCTCAGGCGGTATGGGACATCCGGCGGCTGATCTCATGGATACGCACGCAGGAACCCGACTCCGCGATCGGGCTGAACGGCATGTCGCTGGGCGGCTACATCACCTCGCTGGTCGCCAGCGTCGAGGACGGCCTGACATGCGCCGTGCTGGGCGTCCCCGTGGCCAACCTGGTCGAGGTTCTCGGACGCCACGGCGGCCTGCGCCACGACGACCCGCGCCATCAGACGTTGGCGCTGGCCCAACCCCTCGGCCGAATGATTTCACCCCTCTCGCTCGCTCCGCGGGTGCCGATGGGCGGCCGCTTCATCTACGCCGGAGTCGCCGACCGGCTGGTGCACCCCCGCGACCAGGTCATGCGCCTCTGGGAACACTGGGGCAGACCCGAGATCGTCTGGTACCCAGGCGCCCACACCGGGTTCTTTCGGTCGCGTCCGGTTCAGGATTTCGTCGACGACGCGCTGAGGCAGTCCGGCCTCGCCGCGATGTAGTTGATCGGTATGGGTGAGCGAGTCGAAAAGTCAGCCCTTGTCGTCGGACACGCCTCCGAGGTGCAGCGCCGGCTAGAGCGGTCTGTCGCCGCGTTGCGGCGCATGGTGAGCGACGGCTGGTTCGACGCCCACGAGGACACCATCGGAATGGAGGTGGAGCTCGATCTCGTCGACCCATTGGGCCGGCCGCGACTGATCAATGACGCGGTCCTGGCGCGCCTGGGTCGAGCGGACATGCAGCACGAGCTCGGCCAGTTCAACGTCGAGCTGAACCTCGCTCCCCGCCGGCTTGGTGGCCGCGTCCTGCGCGAGACCGAATCCGACCTCGCCGACGTGCTCGACCGGTGCAGGGCCGGCATCGAGGGGCTCGGCGCTCGGCTCATCGCGATCGGCACGCTGCCGACCCTTAGCGCCGAGCAGCTGACCGTCGAGCGCATCTCGCACAACCCGCGCTACGAGCTGCTGGGGCGGCGCATGCGCTCCGCTCGCCATCGCCCGTTCTCGGTGCGCATCGTCGACGGGTGCGAGCCGGTGGAGTTCAGCACCGACTCCGTCGCCCCCGACGCCGCCACCACCAGCCTGCAGCTGCACCTGCGAGTGCCGCCGGACCAGTTCGCCGCCTACTACAACGCCGCCCAGACAATCGCCGGCGCTCAGGTGGCCGTCGCCGCGAACGCGCCATACCTGCTCGGGTACCAGGCCTGGCAGGAAACCCGAATCCCGTTGCTGGAGCAGCTTCTTGACACGCGCCACCCCAAGGAGGTTCGTGCGGGCGCTCCGGCGCGGGTGCGCCTGGGCGACCGATGGATCGACGACCCGATAGAGCTATTCGACGAAGTTGTGCGGGACTTCGCGCCGTTAGTCCCGACATTGGAGCCCGAGGATCCCGACACCGTGCTCGCGGCCGGGTGCGCCCCGGGCCTGCGTGAGCTCCGGTTGCACAACGGCACGGTGTGGCGTTGGAACCGTCCGGTCTACGACGTCCAGGCCGGACGCCCGCAGCTGCGCATCGAAAACCGGGTACTGCCGAGCGGACCGACCGCCGTCGACATGATCGCCAACGCCGCGTACTACTACGGGCTGCTCCGCGCGATCGTCGATGACGAGCGCGCCCCGTGGGAGCAGATGCCGTTCGCGGTGGCCGAGCGGGACCTGCACCGCGCCGCGCGCGACGGCCTGGCTGCGCAACTGTCCTGGCGGGGCGTCGACTACCCGGTCGATCGGCTCACACGTGAGATCCTGCTGCCGGCCGCCGCGGCCGGGCTCGACACCTGGGGAGTGGACCCCGACGACCGCGATCGGTACCTCGGTGTCATCGAAGCGCGGGTTCGATCCGGCCGCACCGGCGCAGCGTGGCAGACCCAGATGGTGCGCCACCTCGAGGAGCGCGGGCTCGGGCGCATCGCGGCGCTGCACGAGATGACCCGGCGGTACGTCGAGCACGCGCACGCCGGTGCCCCGGTGCACGAATGGCCACTGGCGTGACCAATGCAGCTTGGGCGCTGGGGCCGCACCTGCCGAGCTGCCAGCCTTCGCGCGACAAAGTCGCGCAACTGATGCAACCCGGTAGTAGTTCAGCGAATTTGTCGCTTCGAGGTTGGCAACTCGGTAGGTGCTTCGCTGGTTGCGTCCAGATGCGGAGCAGTCGGGGCGTTCGTTATTTAGACAGGCCGCGAAGCGACAAAGCGCTCAGCCATCCGAACCCGACTGCAATCGAGATACGCTGCAAGATCCCACTTTTGCCGCGGAGGCGGCGGGATCGGCCTCTGATCGCGGCGCCGAAGAGAAACAAGCTGCCCACCATCGCCGTGCTCGATCCTGCCGAGTAGCAGGCCCAGCGGTAGTCCCGGTTCCGCACGGCGGCGGCCGCGCTGGCCAGGCCGGCGACGGGTATGCCCGCAAAGACCGGGATCCCACAGAGGTTGTGCAGCCGCCCCGCACGAGTTGGCCGGGTCGAGGCGCCACCGGCCGGCCCCCGGTTCTTCGCGTCAGGAACCTCGCTCGGAAGGTCACCCACGTAATCGGTGACGAACATTCCCGAGCCGATCAGCCCGATGCCCACTCCCGCGATGAGCGCCGGCACGGCGCGGGGTCCAACATGCCGCCGATCGGAGCGCCCGAGACCCGCAGCGGCACATGAATAGAGCACTCCCACAATGATGAAGTTGATGCGCTGTTGCCAACCTTGACGACCGATCGCAAGCGAACTGACCGGGTAGCGCCGCCAGTCGTACCCGCGACGCGCGGCTCCGATCGCTGTGAAAGCCGTGACGAAGAGCGGCCCGGCAAGGGCACCGCCGAGGATCTGAGCAGAACGTGTGCGTGGTGAGCGGCCGCCGACTGACACCTGCCCAGGCTACGTAAACGTTGGGCCGTCGAGGCATCTCGGCACGGCCGCCGAGCGTCAAACGAACGCTTCCGCGACGGCGTGGAAGTCGTCGGGCACCTCCTGCTTGGCCTCCTGCGCGAGGGTCTGCAGATAACTGCGGCAGCAATGCCCGTCACACTCGTTCGAAACCTCGGTTGGCGAGGATCCCATCGGGATTGGCCTCGAGGCCGCGTGGCAGCCAACGACGCGGGGGTCGGGCATCCGGGTTGCCAACCTACGCGCGACAAATTCGCTCGACAATTTGATTGACTATCTGGTTGAGCGATTTTGTCGCGCGAAGGTTGGCACTTCGACACCCACAAACCGCCGCCGCGCGCGACCTTCCCATGCTGTGTGATGCGATGCTCATGGCGTGAGCGATCTCGACGACCTCGTCGACGAGTGGGACCTACAGCCCGACGGCCCGCCGATCCGCACTGAACGCTCGGTTGCGCTGCCCGTGCGATCGTCGGGTGCACCGGCCGTCCTCAAGCTCGGCGCATCCCAGCACGCGCATCTGGTGTTGCGGCGCTGGGGCGGCGACAGCGCCGTGCGTCTGCTGCGCGCGGACCCGCATCGGCGCGCGCTGCTGTTGGAGCGCCTGCACCAGGAGACCCTCGAGACCATCGCCGACTACGACGCATGCCACATCGTCGTCGATCTCTACCGGCGCCTCCATGTCGCGGCCATGCCGCAATTGCCCTCGACCACAACCCTCCTACCAGGCTGGGCCGACGACCTCACTTCCCTCCCACGCAGCGCGCCGATCCCTCACCGGCTCGTCGAGCAGGCGATCACCCTGTGCAGAGAGCTGGCCGCCGAGCCCGCCGACGGTGTCCTTCACGGCAACCTGCACTACGGGAAAGTACTTGCCGCCGAGCGTGAACCGTGGTTGGCGATCGCACCCGAGCCGCTCAACGGCGATCCTCACTACGAACTCGCCCCGATGCTGTGGACCCGCTGGGACGACCTCGCCAGTCAGGTCCGCGACCGCATACGCCGCCGCTTCTACATGCTCATCGACGCCGCCGGCCTCGACGAGGACAAAGCCCGCGCATGGTCCCTCGTTCGCATCGTCCGCGCGGCCGCCTGGTCGCTGGACCGGGCAGACGCGCTGACGCGGTACATCACCGTCGCCAAGGCGTTACAGGACTAACCGGCGCCGGCGTCCGCCAACAGGGCATCCAATTCGACCTCGAAGCGGTCAGCGAGGTCCCAAAGGTCTTTGGTTAGTCGTCGGCACGAGACGATGCCCACGTTCAGCTTGCCGCCGAGCGACATCACCGTGATGTTCAGCCCCGAACCGTGAAAGATCGGCCCGAGCGGGTACAACGCCTTGATTTCGGCGCCCATCCCATAGAGCGTCGCCGCCGGGCCCGCCACATTCGAAATGATCGCATTGTGGATTGGCATGCTGCTCAACGGCGTGTGCGACATCACGCCGAGTGCGAGACTGAACACCGCGGGCGCGACAACCTGAGTCACATCGTGCACCAACGTCGGGCCGATGGCCGAACTGTGTTCCTTCGCACGGCAATCCGCTTCGGCGATGGCCCGCAGCCGCTCACCCGGATCCTCGATATGGGTCTGCAGGTTGCAGAACATCCCCGATAGGTGATTGCGGCCGGGCCGGTCCGACGTGTCGTGCACCGACCTCGGCACCACCGCCACCATCGGCTTGTCCGGGAGCTCTCCACGATCGGCCAGGTACTCACGCAGCGCACCGGCGCACAGCGCCAGCACCACGTCGTTGACCTTGACCTCGAACCGGTGGCGCACGCGATCGATGTCGCCGAAGTCCAACTGCGCCAGCGCGATACTGCGCTCAGCGGTGACCTCCGCGTTGAACACCGTCCGCGGGGCGCGGTACGGCGCCGCCATGGCCACGCCGTGTCGGGCCCGATTCACGGTGTCGACGATCGTCGCCACCGTCGCCGGCACCGCCTTTGCCATCTGCAGCGGACGCGTCATGAATCTCACCAACCCCCCGGCAGCGAGATCGAACAGCGAAGCGCCGCCCGGCCCCTCCACGGGCTTGGGCGGCGGCGCATTGGGCGCCAACGTGCACAGCTGGTTGAGTAGGTTCGCCGCCGACACACCATCCACCACGGAGTGATGCACCTTGATCATCAACGCCAGCGGTCCGCCGTTGCGTGCATCTGCCCCGTCGACGTCCTCGATCACCCACATCTCCCACAGCGGCTTACTTCGATCCAGCGACTCCGATGCGATGCGCCCACACACCTCGGCCAGTTCCTCACGCCGGCCCGGCGACGGCAACGCGATCCGGTACACATGCCGGGTCAGGTCGAAGTCCTCGTCCTCGATCCACACCGGGTGATCGAGATTGAGCTGGCTGTCGGCGAGCTTTGCCCGTAACTCCGGCAGCGCCTTGATCCGCACCCCCAGGTCGTTCTGGAATCGATCGAAGCAATAGCCACCGGGGATCGTCGAGGTGTCCATTTCGAGCACCGAGCACACATGCAGCGGCACATTCGGAGATTCGATGTAGAGGAAGCTGGCGTCGAGTCCACTTAGTCGTTCCACCGACCCTGCGTACCCGAATTTGCAAAAACGTAAAACCCCAGGTTGGCGGCCCGCGCCGTATCGTTAGCCATATCTGGACACGTGATACGAAACCGCTTCTCGCCGCGGCGCGTTGAGGGATTGCGACGCTGGTGGTGGTGGCTGGCGCCCGTCGAGCCCCCTGTTACGAGGTTCGCGGGGGCGACGAGTTGACCGCAGGTGGCGCATCGCGCTGCGGAAGGTCGGAGAAAACGGGATCTTGTACGTCCTCCGACGACGCCTCGGTCGTTTGGACGACCTGCGGCTGGTCGGGATGTGAGAACAAGTCGGTCGAGTTCATGATGTAAATCCTTGAAATAGTTGAGGTTCGGCCCTGATCGGGCGACGGCGACTCGCAGGCTGCCCGTCTGCGCATAATCGGATTCGGCATCGGTGCAAGCTACTGGCGCGAGCGGCCTACCTGCCAATATACACCCCGGGTTCCAGGAACTCCGGCGGGCGTTATGTTGATACGGCGGTGCGAGGGTCTGTACCGTCGGGCATATCAAGATGAGCCACACGAAACCGTCTCTTGCAGCGGTCTTTTGGCGAATCGCCACGCTGGCATTGGTCGCTGCCGTCGTCGTGCAATGCAGCCCCGCGCCGCCCCCGCCGCCACCAGCGCCATCACCGCCGCCCGTCGTCGAGACCGCGCCGCCTGCCCCGCCCGCCGCGATTCAACCGGTCGCCGCCGCCGACCTCGGCGCGAGCTGGCATCCCGGCTGCCCCACAGATCCACGGCAGCTGCGCCGGGTCGAGGTCGACTACCTCGGCTTCGACGGACAGACCCATCGCGGCGAGCTGATCGTGCATCAAGACCTCGCAGCACAGCTCGTCGAAATCTTCGACCAACTCCTTCGACTGCGCTATCCGATCGAGAAGATCCGCACCGTGGACCACTACCCGGGCGCCGACGACGAGTTGTCCATGGAGGACAACAACACCTCGGCGTTCAACTGCCGCGGCATTCCCGGCAGCGGCGCCTGGTCTGAGCACGCCTTCGGTAGAGCCATCGACATCAACCCGCTGCTCAACCCCGAGATCGACGGGACCGGCGCTGTCCAGCCCAAGAACGCCGCGCCTTACGTCGACCGCAACCGCACAGACCCCGGAATCCTGCATGCAGGAGACGCTGTCGTGCGCGTCTTCACCGACCGTGGTTGGCGCTGGGGCGGTGACTGGCGAACTCCGAAGGACTACCAGCACTTCGAGCGGTGATCACCCGCTGCCGTACAGATGTAGGGCCTTCGCGGTGGCCGTCGCCACTTCACCCCGCAACTCCTGAATCGGCGGAGTGCCCCGCAGATGAATTGAATTCGACAGCAGAACCACATAAGTATCCGAGCCAGGATCAATCCACAGCGTGGTGCCGGTGAAGCCGGTGTGGCCGAAGCTCCCGACGGGGAAGACCAGGCCTCGCGGCATGGAAAGGCGGGTGTCGATGTCCCAGCCGAAGCCACGCAGGTTCTGCCCCGCAATCGCCGGATAGTGCGCAGCGAGTAGCTGATCTCGCGGTGTTCGCGCCGGCGTCTCGGACGGCGGCGTTCGCCGCGTCGAGTTGCTGAGCGCTGTGACCGGGCTGTTGGGGAGTCGTCATCAGCTGCAGAGTTTCCTGCGTCAGCGGGAACGTGCTCGGACGGCCTGCGAGCCGATCGAGCAGGGCTTGCGCGAAGATGCCGACGTCCTGTGCCGTCGAGAACAAGCCGGCATGCCCGGCTACTCCGCCCATGCGCCGCGCCGTCGTGTCGTGCACGGTGCCCCGCAGCAGGTAGTCGAGATCGGGATTCCTGCCCGGGTCGGCCCTGTTCTCCTCGTCGCGTGCGGTCGGCGCGATGCGCGACAAGAGACTCGTGTTCCAGGTGCCTGCGGGACAGTCCGCTGGTTGCGGTGCGGGCGCCCACGCGATCGCGGCACCCCTCATCGTGTGCGGTCCGCATGCGTCGGCCGGTGGAAGGTAGCGGGTGTCCGGCATGCCGAGCGGCGCGAAGACGTTCTGTGCGACGTATGCGTTCTCCGCCTCGCCGGTGACCGCCTCGAGCAGCCCGCCGAGCAGGATGAAGTTGATGTCGGAGTAGCGGAACACCTGCCCCGGACGCGACTCGAGCGGCGTGGTGAGCGCGCGGCGGAAACCTTCCGATCTGTCGGCGCGGTCCAGCCCCCACGGATCTTTGAGGTCGACATCCCCCGTTTCGCCGGACGTGTGCGTGAGCAGCATGCGAACGGTCACCGCCGCGCGCTGCGGATCGTTGGTGGTGTTGAAGTCCGGCAGATACTGCTGTACCGGGTCGTCGAACCCAACCTTGCCCTGTTCGTGAAGCTGCATGACGGCAGTCGCCGTCGCGAGGACCTTCGTCAACGACGCCATGTCGAAGATCGTGTCCTCGGTCATCGGCTCCGCCGGTGCCGGCGATCCGTCCAGTCCAGGCTCGCCTGCGGACTTACGTGAGCCGTACGCCTGATGGAACACGACCTTGCCGTCATGGCCGATCACCACCACAGCGCCGGGCAACCGACCTGCGGCGACCGCGTCGTTCATCAGCGTGGAGACCGCTGCGAAGTCAGGTGCCGGAGTGGCCTCAACCGGCGACGGGCGTGGGGGTGGGGGCGCAACAGCAGCTGGGGTATGCGTTGCCGGAGGGCTGACGCTTACAGTCGGGTGCGCCGCGTCGCTGTGCGAGCAGGCCGTGACAACCGCGAGCGTGACGGCGCAAACGGCGAAGGGCCTGCACACAGATGGCTTAGTGGGCATGAAGCTGGCCTGGTGTTACCGAATGTGGGATGACTACGACACTAGCCCGACGGCTCCAGCTCCGTACGCAGGACCTTGCCCGCCGGGTTTCGCGGGATCTTGTCCACGATCTTGACGTCTCGCGGTTGTTCGAAGCGCGATACCTTGCTCTTCAAAACGTCACGAATCGACGCTTCGTCGATGGTGGCGCCCTGCGCAGGCACGACGAACACCGCGAGCCGTTGCCCGTAGTCCTCGTCGGGCACGCCGATCACGGCGTTGTCAGCGATGTCCGGAAGCTCCGCGAGCGCGTTCTCCACCGCGCGGGGGTACACGTTCTCGCCACCGGAGACGATCATGTCGTCTTCCCGACCGACGATGAACAGCCGGCCTCGCCGGTCGAAATACCCTCTGTCGCCCGTGTCCATCATGTCTGCGACGACGTTCTTGGTCTCCCCGCCCGTGTACCCGTCGAACGTCAGATCGCCACCGACGAAGATCCTCCCGGTGACGTCGGGCCCGACCGGCCCCCCGTTCTCGTCGAGAATCCGCACGGCGCAACCGACCACCGGCCTGCCGACGGTCTCGGGTGCCTCCCGCAGATCCGCAGGCGTCGCCAGCGCCCCGATGCCGACCTCCGACGAGCCATAGCCGTTGTAGATGATGTCGCCGTAGCAGTCCATGAATCGCTTGGCCAAGTTCGGATCCAGCCGCGCCCCGCTGGAGATCACCACCCGCAACGCCCGCAACGGATTTCGCGCCCGCACGTCGTCATCCAGATCCATGATCCGCGCCAGCATGACCGGCACGGCGGCCATCGCCTGCGCCCCGTGCTCGGATGCCTGAGCCAACGCCGCATCGGCTTCGAACCGCCGACGGGTGAGTACGGTGCCGCCCAGGCCCACGGTCAAAATGGTCACGCCGAAACCCAGCCCGTGAAACATCGGCACCGGCACGGCAGATTCGTGACCCCATCCGCAGCCGTGTGCGATCCAGGATCGATGCACCGATGCCCAGCGCCATCCCGATCTCGGGCTTGCGCGGCACACCCTTCGGCGACCCCGTCGTCCCGGAAGTCAGCAGGACGATGCGGCCCGCCGGCGCAACTTTGGCGCGCGAATCACGCTCGCACACATCGATACTCGCCACATCGATTACCGCGATGCCCGACGGCACCCGATCCGCGAACTCGGGATCACAGAGCACTGTTGCGACCTCGTGCGAGCGCAGCGCATCCGCCAGCGCCGTGGTCTGAAATTCGGTGTTGAGCAGAACCACGTCGGCGCCTACGAGCGCCGACGCGAACACCCCCGCCACGAACCCTCGCCCGTTGCGGCACAACACTCCTACCGCCTGCCCCGGTCCGGTGCCGCGGCGCCTCAGCTCGCCGGCCAGGGATTCAGTCCGCCACTGCAGTTCGCGATAGCTGATCGAGCCGTCGTCGTCGACGATCGCGGTCCTGGTCGGCCACCGAGCAGCGGCCATCCCGAGCAGGGTGACCACGTTCGCGCGACCTCGCACCGCTTCGCGCACGACCCGCGGCAGCGCCGCCGGCCCCGGCGGTACCAGCAGCCGCGAATGCAGCAGGGCCCGAAGTCCGGTCGTCATCAGTCTTTCCGTCATCAGTCGGCCTTCCCGGAAGCCCGAGTGCGGCGGTACCACACTTGCGTCGCGCGCTCCACCGGCGATCGCAGCAGCACCGTGGCGACCTCGGCCGGCCATAGCCACCACGGCGCGATGGTGCGGGGTCGTTCGATGATCGCCTTCGCGATGATGTCGGCAGCCTGGTCGGGATACAGGCCAGGCATGTTGCGCAGGCTCGCGGTCGGCGCCGTCATCCGGGTGTGGATCAGCGCCATGTAGATGGTCGTCACGTCCACGCCGTCGGCATGCAACTCTGCCGCGACGCTGCGCAGCCACATGTCGAAAGCGCCCTTGGACGCCTGGTAGGCACCCCACCGCGGCCCCGGTGGCGTGCGGACGCCCACACTCGACACGTTCACGATGTGCCCGGCCCCGTTCTGCCGCATTGCGGGGAGCAACCCCAGAAGCAGCCGAATCGGGCCGAGATAGTTGATGCCGATCGTCCGGTCGAAGTCGTGCGGGCGCTCGTATTGGTGGTGCAACGACCGGCGGATCGACTTGCCTGCGTTGCTCACGACGATGTCCGGCGCCCCGTGCTCGTCGAGGATTCGTTTTGCCAGCGTCGTGACAGCCTCTTCGTCGCTGAGGTCCGCCGGGTAGCTCATCGCGCGGCCGCCCCGCGCGCTGATCGCCAGCGCAAGCTCGTCGAGCTTGTCCGCCGATCGGGCGGCCAGCAGTACCGTCGCCCCGGCGTCGGCGAGCTTGCGAGCGGTGGCCTCGCCGATTCCGAAGGACGCACCGGTGACCAGCACCGTTGCGCCGGACACCGCTGCTCGGAGCCGCTCCGGGTCGGAGACACGTCGTGGGTTCACGAGTGTCTCGACGACCTTCCCTGCCGCGTTCACCACATTGGACTTCCCCGAACGACGCCTGCTCGAAACTGCGGCGCCAGTAGCATCTCCGAACGTGCCGACGAGTGCTGGCAACGACGCTGCGCAACGCCAGGTCTCCGGACTGGCGGCGATCATGACGGTCATCGCCATGGGCCTCGGCTATGCCATCTCGATCGGCGATCCGACGACGCTGTCGGCCAACCTCCAAGTCGTCAGCAGCGGGCTGCACTTCACCGGCACCACCGCGACGTTCGTCGCCAGCCTCGCCACCTTGACGATGGCCGCCGCGGTACTCAGCGCCGGCGCCCTGGGCGATCTGTACGGCATGCGCCGCATGTACCTCGTCGGCCTGTCCGGCGCGATCGTGTTCAGCGCGCTGGCTGCCGCCGCCCCCGTCCCCGCGGTCCTGATCATCGCCCGCGCAGGCGTCGGCGTGACCCTGGCGTTCCTCATCGGCCTCTCGCTGGCGATCACCAACGCGGTCTTCCCGCCGGGTCAACGCGCCGCGGCGATCGCCGCCTACTTCGGCGTGGGCTACGCCGTCGCCACTCCGATGCCCGCCATCAGCGGCGCACTCGCACACGCCATGAGTTGGCGCGCATGCTTTTTCGCCGTCCCGCTCATCGCCGCAGTGGGGTTGATCATCACCTGGCGCTACGTTCCCGAGACGGTGCGCGCCACCCGCCGACTCGATCTACTCGGCATGGCGCTGTTCGCCGTCGCACTGCTGGGGTTCATCTTCGGCATCTCCCGGGTGGAGACGGGCTTCAACAGCGTCGGCGCCGCCGCCATCGCGGTCGGCTTGGCCGCCGGTTGCGCGTTCGTCTACCACGAGGCGCACACGCAGGATCCGGCGCTCGATATGCGCGTCTTTCGGTCGGGCCGGTTCAACGCGGCCGTGACCGCCGGCGTCATGTTCAACATCGTGCTCGGTGGCTCGATGGTCCTACTCGCCTTCTACCTGACCACGATCCGCAAGGAATCGCACGAGCTCTTCGGCTTCCTGCTGATCCCCGCCACCGCGATGGCTGCACTCGCGGCCTTCTCCGCCGGCCCCGCCGCCATGCGGTTCGGCCCCCGCACAGTGCTCATCAGCGGCCTTTCGCTGATGCTCGCCGGACTGCTGGTGCTGCGGACCTTCGACCTGAACACCTCTCGCACAGTCGTTTTCATCACCGCCGCGTTCATCGTGGTCGGCGGCGCACTGGTCACCACACCCCAGGCCACGATCATGATGAGCAGCGCGCCCGACGACCTCGGCGGTGCAGTCTCCGCCGTCAAGAGCGCCGTCAACGAAGGCGGATACTCGCTGGGCCCCGCCCTCTTCGCCCTCGTCGGCATCAACCTCTTCCTGACCGACAGCACGCACGACCTGTCCCAGTCGGGCATCACGCGCGCGGAAACCCGCGAGGCGTTGCTCACTGCGCACAGCGGCCACTCGGCGCATCTGGTCAACCCGGAGCAGGCGCGGCTGGTGATCGACCAGGCGCCCCATAACGCCGTCGACGCCATCCACACATTGAGCTTGATCATGGCCGTCGGACCGATCGCCGCGATCATCCTGGCGCTGTGGCTCATCAAGCCCGCTGACGCCTAAGTTCTGGGCCCAAATGCCCTGTCGGTCGATCGTGAGCGACCGCAACATGAATCGCAGCAATCGAATGGAGCGATCGATGATCGAATATGACCTTGATACCGAGCATTCCATCCTGCACGTGCGACCGACATCGGCGATCGGGCAGGACGACTTCACGAAACTCGCGAGCGTGGTCGACCCACACATCGAGGCAACCGGCGGTCTTGCCGGCCCTCGTCATCGAAGCCCCGCGGTTCCCCGGGTGGGACAGCCTCGGCGCCATGGTCAACCACTTCCGCTTCGTGCGAGACCACCACAAGCACGTGAAGAAGATCGCGGTCGTAACCGACTCCGCGCTAGGAGATTTCGCGGAGCGGTTGGCATCGCATGCTCCCCTTGAGTAGGTCGATGCCGCTATCTACCAATTTGCCAGTCGCCTCATCGAAATGTCGCGCATCCTTTTCTTGGCGTCGTGTCCCGAATTGAATACATTCGGCGATGTTTTGCGAAAGGATTGGGTTCCGGAGCGGCCGACCAACTCGAGGGAGCCCTGAATGTCGAAGACCAAGAACAACCCAGACTCCGACAGGTTCGAGCAGATCACCAACGCGGCATTGCGGGTGTCCTCAGCGGAGGACGTGGCGCTCATTCAAGAACTCGTGGCCGAGCACCTCGAGAACAGCCCGAAGGTTGTCGATCGCGAACTGGTCCCGCATATCGCCGAGCACTTCATGCACGTATATCCCGCTGTCATGCGCGATCCTCGGGCCGCACCGGTGATCGAGCGGCTGGCCGCGGCCTTCACCGCTAACCTGCCCGCCTACGAAGCCGCGTACGTGGAGTCGAAGCGAGCCCGCACTCCGTCCCCGGCCGGACCGCCGCCGGGCGAGCCTCCGTTCGGCGAGCCGCCATTTGGTCAAACGCCGCCGCCCGTCCCTTGGACCGCAGTCGCTCTAGGCGGCGCTGCCGCCGTGATCGGCGGCTACTACGCGCTCGAAGCGCTCGCCGCTTATTGCGGCGACGTTCACCCGCCTCCCGGTGAATCCGCCGAAGTCAACTGCTAAGGCGTGTCGAAACCCGTTGCGCCGAAATAAAACACACTATTGCTGCGCCGCCGGCGTCAGCACACTGAACATCGCGCCCTGCGGGTCGGCCAGGACCGCAGACCGTCCCACCGTCGGGATGTCGAAAGGCTCGACGGCGACCTGACCGCCCTGCGCGCTCGCCTGCGCCGCAGTCGCGTCGGCGTCTGCCACCGCGAAGTACACATGCCAGTGATTCGGTAGTCCCGGCATCGGCGGCGCCATGCACCCACCGACTTCGGTATCGCCGACCTTGAGCAGGTTGTAGGTCTCCCCCGGGCCCATCTCCATCGTCGTGCTGCTCACGCCGAGCACCGCTTCGTAGAACGCCAGCGCCGATTCCGGCTTGTCCGTGATCAATTCATTCCAGATCAGCGCGCCGGTCTCGTTGACCAGCGTCGCGCCGATGTGCCGGTCGGCCTGCCACAGCCCCACGACCGCGCCGGTCGGGTCGGCCACGAACGCCATCGTGCCCGCATCGCCGACGGCCATCGCCGGCATCAGCACCTGTCCGCCCGCCGGGCCGACCTTCTCCAGCGTCGCGGCGATGTCGTCCACCGCGATGTACGTGTTCCACATCGGCGGCATGCCCTCCGGTGCGCCCGGCGGCATCGGCGCGATCGCCGCGACCGTTTCGCCGTTCAGCAGTGCCATGGAATACGCGCCGCCCTGCGGCATCGGCTGGTCGTCATAGCTCCAGCCCAACAGCGACGCGTAGAACTCCTTGCCCGCGCCCTGGTCAGTGGTCTGCAGGTCGACCCAGCTCGGCGTGCCCTGCTCGTACTCGGTTCTCTTTGGCATGACAGACCTTTCGTTAAATGGCGGATGTTTGGACAACGGCCGGTTGCCGGCCGGTGAACGCGATGAGCCGGTCCAGGGCGCCGACGTCGACGGGGGTCGGTACGGCATCCGCGAATCTGCCGACACGCAGCTGCGGGGTGACGATCTTGGCGGCCAGGCCCTGCACGTAGTCGCACACCGGCTCGGAGACGACTACTCGACGATCGGTGGCCATGGCGAAATCCCAAGCGTGTACTAAGAATTCGACGGACAGGATGCCGACGGCAGCGGCTGCGGGCAGCTGAGTCGACGCCAACTCGACCGTACCCCCGACGCCTTTCCGGCGCCAGGCCTCGAGCACCGCATCGGCCGCATCGGCCACCTGGGTTTCCAGCGCGGCGTCCGGATCGCGCTCCGGCGTCTGCGCACCCGCAGCCGTCCCGATCAGCGTCATCCCGGTCAGCAGATGGTCGGCCAGCTGCGCGACGGTGAATTCGCTGCACGGCGTCTGCCTGGACAGGTCGGCGGAATCCAGCCCACGCAGCACATTCTGCAGCACCGCCAATGTCGCTTCGGCGCAGGACAATTCGTCGAGCGGATCAGGCGCTGCCGCCCAGTCGTCCGGCCCGGCATCGCCGTCGCGTCCGGCGTCCACCAGCCGGCCGAGGAAGTGATTCCACCCCTCGGCGTGACGCACTCCCTGCTCGTCGGTCAGCCCGTCGTGCACCAGCCGCACCTCGGTCCCGCCGTCAACCGGCGTCAACGTCACCGTGACCGTCGACGCGCCCGGCGGCAGATCGGCGTCCTCCTCCCACCCGAACGTGAACGTCACGCGCTTGCCGGGGTCCACGTCGACGATCGTGCCCGCCGCGTGGTGCCCCGGATTCACGGTCCATCGGTAGCCACCCCCGGCGCGGAGGTCCACCCGCGCGGCGACAGCCATCCACCGCCGCAGCCGCTCCGGCTGCGTGACGAGGTCGAAGGCGGCATCCGGATCAAGCGGGACGATCACTGATTTGTCGAATGGCATGACGAAATCTCCTTACGGCGATGGGGGTTTGGTTGCATCCGCGACGAGGCGGTCGAGCTCGTCGCTCCAGAACGACTCGAATAGCGCGCGCAGCCGCAGCACCCCGCGCTCGTCGAGTCGGTAATACCGCTCCCGTCCCTGCTTGCGCGCGGTGACCAGACCGACCTCGGCGAGGACGCCCAGATGCTGCGATATCGCCGAGCGGGTGACTGAGAACTGCGACGCGAGTTGGGTGACGGTGAGCTCGCCCGACGCCAGGAGCTGCAACAGCCGACGCCGCGTCGGCTCCGCCGCGACCTCCAGCATGTCAGGCACACGCCGATACGTTAGTCATCGCTAACGTATTTAGTCAATGGTCCACGGATCAACGGCTCGACGCGTCGCCTGCCGGTATCGCCCGGGATCCTCCGCGCCGGTTTACGACGACGGGAGGTTCGGCCCGGTTGAACCGGGCAACCGTCCGGCGGTCGCCGAAACCTGCGAAGAAGAGTTGGATGGGAACAGATTGTCATCCCGTCGCCGCAGGAGCGTGCTTCCATGACCGCCGTCAAATCCAATTGGCACTCCGCCGATCTGCAACCACTAAGCGACGACACACTCGCCCAGCTGGACGGTTGGTGGCGCGCTGCCAACTACTTGTCCGTCGGCCAGATCTATCTGCTGGACAACCCGCTGCTGCGAACCCCTCTGTCGCGCGAGGACGTCAAGCCACGCCTGCTCGGCCACTGGGGTACCACGCCCGGCCTGAACTTCCTCTACGCACACCTCAACCGGATGATCAAAGCGCGCGGCCAGTCGACCATCTACCTCACCGGACCGGGCCACGGCGGGCCGGGCCTGGTGGCCAACGCCTACCTCGACGGCACCTACTCGGAGGTCTACTCCGACATCACCCGCGACGCCGAGGGCATGCGGCGGCTGTTTCGGCAGTTCTCCTTCCCGGGCGGCATCCCCTCGCACGTGGCGCCGGAGACGCCAGGCTCAATCCACGAGGGCGGGGAGCTGGGCTATGCGCTCTCCCACGCCTACGGCGCCGCGTTCGACAACCCTGATCTGCTCGTCGCGGCGGTCGTCGGCGATGGCGAGGCCGAGACCGGCGCACTCGCGACGAGCTGGCACTCCAACAAGTTCCTCAACCCCGTCAACGACGGTGTGGTGCTGCCCATTCTGCATCTGAACGGCTACAAGATCGCGAATCCGACTGTCCTGGCACGCATTCCGCAGGATGAGCTGCGCGACCTGATGCGGGGTTACGGCCACAACCCGTACTTCTTCGAGGCCACCGAGGACGGCGACATCGCCGACGCACACCGTCGGTTCGCGATGCTGCTCGACACGGTGCTCAACGAGATCACGGAGATCAAGACGAGGGCCGCCGACGGTGACGACCGGCGGCCGACATGGCCGATGATCGTCTTCCGCACGCCGAAGGGATGGACCGGTCCTGCCTACATCGACGGAAAGAAGACCACGGGATCCTGGCGGGCACACCAGGTTCCGCTCGCCAGCGCCCGGGACACGCCCGAGCACCTGAAGGTGCTGGCGGACTGGCTGGCCTCCTACCGCGCCGACGAACTGTTCGACGAGGACGGCATGCTTTATTCGTGGATCGCCGACCTGGCCCCGGCGGGCCAACTGCGGATGAGCGACAACCCGCACACCAACGGCGGGCTACTGCTCAAGGACCTGCGGCTGCCCGACTTCCGGGATTACGCCGTGGACGTCCCCATCCCGGGCTCGACCATCGCCGAAGCCACCCGCGTGCTGGGCCAATGGCTCACCGACGTGGTGCGACTCAACCCCGACAACTTCCGGATCTTCGGTCCCGACGAGACCGCGTCCAACCGCCTGCAGGCCGTCTTCGACGTGACCGCCAAGCAGTGGGAGGGCGAGTTCTTCGACGCGGAGGTCGACGAGCACCTCGCCCGCGAAGGACGCGTGGTCGAGATGCTCTCCGAACACCAATGCCAGGGCTGGCTCGAGGGCTACCTGCTCACCGGCAGGCATGGCATGTTCAACTGCTACGAGGCGTTCATCCACATCGTCGACTCGATGTTCAACCAGCATGCCAAGTGGTTGAAGGTCACCAACCACATTCCCTGGCGGCGACCGATCGCGAGCCTGAATTACCTTCTGTCAAGCCATGTTTGGCGCCAGGACCACAACGGCTTCAGCCACCAGGACCCCGGCTTCATCGACCACGTGGTGAACAAGCGCGCCGAGGTTGTCCGGGTGTACCTGCCGCCGGACGCGAACACCCTGCTGTCCACCTACGCCCACTGCCTGCGCTCGCGCCAGTACGTCAACGTGGTGGTCGCGGGCAAGCAGCCGCACCCCAACTTCCTCACGATGGAGGAGGCCATCGCGCACTGCACCCGGGGCCTGGGGATCTGGGAGTGGGCGGGCACCGAGCAGCTCGGCGAGGATCCCGACGTCGTCATCGCGACGTGTGGTGACGTGCCGACGCTGGAGGGGCTCGCAGCTGTGGACCTGCTGCGTCAGCACCTGCCCGACTTGAAGATTCGCTTCGTGAACGTCGTGGATCTGATGCGACTGCAACCCGACACCGAGCATCCACATGGCTTGTCGGACCGTGACTTTGACATGATCTTCACCCGCGACAAGCCGATCATCATGGCGTATCACGGGTATCCGTGGCTGATCCATCGGCTGACCTACCGCCGCGCCGGGCACGACAACCTGCACGTGCGGGGCTACAAGGAGGAGGGGACCACCACGACGCCGTTCGACATGGTGATGCTCAACGACCTCGACCGCTTCCATCTGGTGATGGACGTGATCGACCGCGTGCCGTTCCTGGGTTCGACGTGCGCGACCCTGCGCCAGCGGATGGCCGACAAGCGAATCGCCGCGCGGGAGTACACCCGTGAGCACGGCGACGACCTGCCGGAGGTGCGGGACTGGGTGTGGCCCGCCGCGCGCGGCGCCGCCGGCCAGACCACCGTCGACGCGACGGTCGCGACGGCCGGTGACAACGAATAGTCATCACCAGGCCCGTACGTAGGACGCGTAATGCGTCCACTGTTCGGATCCGGCTGCCCGGCGCCGATCGGGGCCGCGGCCGCAGCGCAACGCAGCTAAGAACTCGACGATGCTGTAGCGGAATGAAGATTCATTGACCAAGCCGCAGCACCTCTCTTTGACAGTGGACGCGTCGGTCGACGAATTCCGCGCGGCCGGCATCGAGCGACGTCGGGGCCAACCGCTCGCGACACGTCCAACTCCCACGGTCGCGCTGGGCAGTGGGATCGTGCAGACATGCGATCAACGGAGATTGTCAACGCGTTCTGGGACGACGTCTGGAACGCCCACCAACCCGACGCCGTCGACCGGTTCATGGCCGACGACGCCGTCATCGAGGCAGGCGGCCAGGAAATCTCTGGCAAAGCCGACATCAAGAACTGGGTCAACGAGTTCGACGACCATGTCGACGACCTACACGTCGACACCATCGAGACGTTTGAGACCAACGACGGCACCCGCGTCTCATCCCGATGGGTGCTGACCGGCACCAACAACGGCATCCTCGGCACCGAGCCCAACGGCAAGCCGGTCGCGATGACCGGCACCGCCGTCTGGACGGTGGCCGATGGAATGCTGCAGCGCGGCTCGATCGAGCAGGCCTCGTTCGAGCTCTATCACTAGCTGCTCGCGAAGTAGCGGTAATGCGGTAGTTGGGTTTGATCACGTTCCGCGGTCGATCGAGTCGAACACGGCCAGCGATTGCTCGAACGGTTCAGACGTCACGCCCAGCTGGTTCCCGAAGGGATGGTCGAGCCAGTAGACGACGAAGAGCAGCAAGCCGAGCAGTACGGCGACTGCGCCCAGCAGGGCCAGGTGCCCGCGTAGGCTGGCCAGGCGCATGAAACCGCCGAGCGCTATCAGTACGACACCCCCGAAGATCAGCCCGGTCCACAGCAAACCGGGTATTCGCGGTTTGGAGTCCAGGATTCGCTGATTCCGCTCCGACGCCAACGTGGTCAGCTGGTCCAGAAACTTCTGGCTTATCGGACTCGACGCGACGCTGGACTGCTCGCTGCCGAGCACCCGGTACATCTCGTTGAGGGCGTCTCGCGCACCTTCGGTTCCAGTGTGCGTTTGTATCGCGTTCTGCCATTCGGGACCCTCGACCGCCTTGGCGTACTTGCGGACCAGCTCCCGCATCTGGGTCTGCTCGGCAACGGGCATTCCGACGGTCTGCCGGTACATCGTCGTCAAACTGGACGCCTCATTGGAGACGTTGGCCTCCGCGGAGGAGAACTGCTCCCACGCGACCACGATCGTGAATCCGAGCAGGGCACCGTACACGAGGCTGACACAGGTCATGAACGGCGACAGCGCGCCGTTGTGCCCTGTCGGAACCGGTTTGTGGAGAGTGCGATCCGCCAGCCACATACTGCCCGCCGCGATCAATACCGACACGACCAGAGTCAATCCCAGAAACAGCCATATACCTGCTATCCCATAGTCGCCCACGGCTTACCTCCCCCAACCAGGGCGCCGACACCGCGCCGGACGGCCCGCACTCACTATCGCCCCTTGAGCACCCGCTCGTGGCCACTCTGGGCCACCGATCAACTTCGGTGGTTGTTGCCCTCCGCCGGTGTCGCCGGTGGTATGGAAGACGGGTGGACCTTCCGAGCTGGGGCCTGGGCCTTTCGCTCATCGTGCTGACCGTCGCGATCCACACGACGGTGGTGGTGCTGATGGCCCTCGGCCTGGAAATGGGGATTCGGGCCCGCGTCGACTATCACCAGCCTGACGCACTGCGAGCGATCCCGACCGTGATCGGCCACATCGGAGCCGTCGCACTGATATTGGCCGCACTACACGGGCTGGAGGGCATGTTGTGGGCGCTGGCATATTGGTGGCTGGGCGCGCTCGGCTCGCTCACGGACGCGTCCGTCTACTCCCTGGCCACCATGACGACGTTCGAAATACCGGGATTGACGCTGCCGTCCCGGTTCCACATGTTGAGCGCACTCGAAGCGGTGAACGGCGCGCTGCTGTTCGGCATCAGCACGGCGTTCCTGTTCGCGGTAATGCAGGCCTACTGGCAAGCGCTCTCCCACCGACAGCAGCGGTGGACTGACCAATGATGCTGCGCATCCAATTCCGTTGAATCGCAACTGACTCCCTGCTGTGGCGCGGCAATACCGATCGAAAACCAAAGTGGTCGCGAACTGTTGAACCCGATGTATCCGGGCCATATGGGCTACTGATTCGCAGAACTCACCTACCCGCCGAGCCCGCGCATTCGAGCAACTCCTCTAGTGCGT
>CAWBYS010000016.1:0-162070 GCA_963793055.1 uncultured Actinomycetota bacterium
TTCACATAGCTATGCGGGCGGTGGCACTTATCGAGCAGGCGGCGTTACCCCGTGGGGTATGATCCCGTTCGATAGTGACCGCGCCAGCGGACCACTGATAGTGACATCGTTGTCCGGACGTCCGGACGGGCTGGAGCGCTTCGTGCCCAGGGGACAGAACAAGTCGCGGCGCACCACGGCACCCCGTGACTTGATAGCGGCGATCAGCGTGGCCATGGTCATCCTGCCGCAGTCGCTGGCCTACGCCGAGCTTGCCGGGATGCCGCCCGTCGTCGGGCTGTACACCGCCGCGGTGCCGCTGATGGCCGCCGCGGTATTTGCGTCCTCTCCCTACCTGGGAACCGGTCCTGTTGCGATCACCGCATTGCTGACCTTCGGCGCGGTGTCCACCAGCGCGACGCCAGGCAGCGCCGAATACGTCTACCTCGGTCTTGGGTGCTCACACCGGAAAAGGACCCGCTTGGTTAGAGTTGCGCCGGCACCGCCAAGACGCGTTTCCCGAGATTCGTCCCGAATGAGTAGGAGTCGCCGATGATGGGGCGTAAGCCGCCATTGCGGACCGTGGGTACCGACCCGGATTATCGATTCACGCTGGCCAACGAACGAACTTTCCTCGCCTGGCTGCGTACCGGCCTGGCGCTGCTGGCCGGCGCGATAGCGCTGGCCAGCCTCGTGCACGACTTCGGTCCGCGATCACTGCGGATCGCGATCACAGTGTTCCTGCTGATCCTGTCGGTGACGGTCGTCGTCGGCGCCTACGTGCGGTGGGATCGCACCGAACGCGCGCTGCGTGAGAACCGTTCGCTGCCAACCGACCCGATGCCCAGGATCATCGTCGCGGGCGTCGCAATCGTCGTCGCCGCGGCGGCGGTACTCATATTCCTCGCCGAGACCGGCCGATGACCGACTCCGAACTCATGGATGTCGGGGCGCAGGCCGAGCGCACCGCGCTCGCCTGGCAGCGCACCGGCATCGGAATGATGGCGGCTGGCGCGCTGCTGGTCCGCTGGAACGTGGAACAGCACGCGCCGGCGTGGCCCGGCGTCCTGCTCAGCGTCATCGCCGGCCTCGCCATCCTCGTGCTCGTACCACATCGCTATCACCGGATATTGCGGACCGTCCGAGCCGGACATACTCCGCTGTCCCGTGGCATGGTGCCAGGCGCGATGCTCTTGGTGATGGTCCTTGTCCTGGGCATCGGCGTCAGCATCGGCGCCGAACTGCTGCGCGGTTAAGCTGTCAACCCACGGCTGCCGCGGCGTCCACATCGTCGGCCAGATCGCCGGCGCCTTCGCCGTCGATCATGAATTCCGCCATGAACTCGCGAAGAAGGTCGATAGCGTCGATGACCTTCCGGCTGTTCAGGGAATAGTAGATGGTGTTGCCAGAGCGGGACGTGGTGACGACGTTGCGGTCCCGGAGGATGGCCAGGTGCTGGCTGGTGTTGGGCTGAGTAAGCCCCAGCTCGTCGGCGATGTCGCCGACCGCACGCTCGCCGTGACGCAACGCGTCGAGGATCAAGAGCCGCTTCGGGTCGGCGATCGCCTTACACAGGCGTGCGTGCAGAGCGTACATCTCGTGCACAGTTGCCTGACTCATACGCACCTCCTGGCGAAACCCGCTAGCTAGTCAGACTACCGGTTGGACCTACTTTACTGTCTCTCGACCGTTATCCCGACCTGGCCGTTGGCGATGACCACGGGAAAGGTCGCGAGATCGGTGTCTGCCGGCCCGCGCGTTCGCTCGCCGGTGCACACGTCGAATTGGCTTCCGTGCCGTGGGCAAGTGATCTGCCGTCCGCTTAGCTCCCCTTCCGACAGCGGCGCGCCCGCGTGCGGGCACCGGTCGGCGACCGCGTGGACTTCGCCATCGACCTGATAGATCGCAACGGGCCCTCGCGGCGTGTCGGCAACCCTGGCCACCAGGCCGAGCCTGCCCGCCAGGTCGGCCTCGTCGAGCACCGGGAACGTGCGCCGTCCGGTCTCCGCGCCGGCGAGTAGCTGGCGTAGCCGCGCCGTGAGCGCGCCTCGGTTGGCGACCAGGTCGCAGCCGGCGCGCTGGCCGGCGATCCAGACGTCCGGCTCGGGCACGGAGAGGTAACCCGCAATGATCGCGGCGGGCCAGCGTCTGCGCGCTTGGCGTACTTGGTCGACGGCGCCCGGCGCCGCGAGGTCGACCACCACGAGATCGACCGACTCGGCGGTCTCCGCGCCGACCCAGCGCAGCCCGAAATCGACGTCCAGACTGGCCAATCGCCGCGCAATCGAATGGTCCCCACCGATCAGGACCGAGGTGCGCATCGCGACGTGTACCTAGATGAACAGGGTGATGTCGGCGTCGGCGGCGATGTCGAGAAAGCTCGCGGCGCCCATGCTCGGCTGCAGGCCGTCGATGAAGTCTTCCTTGTTCAGGCCATAGAGGTCCATGGTCATTTGGCATGGGTACAGCCGAACGCCGATGTCCAGGGCCATCTGCATCAACTCGGAGGGGTCTGCCACCTTGTAGTCACGGGCCAGCTTCTTGATCATCGCGGTACCCGCGCCGCCGAAATGGATCTTTCCGAGCCTGAGGTGGTCGGTGCCGCCGCGGTCGACGATTGATTCACCTTTCTGCATCCAGTTCGTTCCGGTGATGCGCTTGTCGTTGCGCTGCAGCACCCGCAGCCCCCAGAACGTGAAGAAGACGTCCACTTCCATTCCTGAGGCCGCGGCGGTGGTGCCCAGGATCAGCGTTGGCCAGACCCTGTCGAGGTCGTTGCTCCAGCAGACCATCGCCAACCGTTTGGTGTCGTCGCCGACATCGCCGACGTCGCCGGCGTTGATGTTCGAGCTCATTTCCTTATCTCCTCTTGTTGTTTGAAGTCCCGGATGGGACGAACGCTGCTACAGCAGACCCACCAGCCAGATGAGGCCTTGCACCAGGCGGAAGGCCAGGTACCCCGCGAATATCACGACCAGCGCCACCAGCCACCAGGGGCGCCTACCGCGCCTGCGCTGCTCTGTGCCTTCCGGCTTGCCCTCCATACCGCTCCTTAATTCCTCTCAGTCCGCGCACCGATAACAGCGGATTTCCCGCTCGTCGATGAACTCTCGGTAGAACGCGTACGCCGCCTCACCGTCGCGCAGGTGCTCCCTCTCCTCGTCGAGGAGTGCCGGCCGAACGCGCGCCATCCAACCGGTCCCATAGGGGTCGCGATTGCCGATCGCGATGTCGTCCTCGAAAGCCTGCCGGTTGACCGTCAGCAGTTGGCCCGATAGTGGGGTCGGGAACGGGCCAACCCATTTCGCGCTCTCCACGACCGCGACGGTCTGCCCACGGCGCAGGGTGCGACCCGGGCGTTTCCAGCTCACCGAGACGAGCCGTCCACCCATGGTCTGCGCGACATCGGTCATGCCGAGCAGCGCCTCTTCGCCTTCGAGCTGGACCCACACATGCAGGCCGAGGTCGTAGAGCCGGTCGTCCGGCACCACGCACCCGTTCCACACCCGGTCCGTCATCGTTCATTCCTCGCAGGAGATGCCCTCTTGGTCGAGGAACCGCTCGTAGGCCGCGATCCCGTCGGGCCCGATGACCAGGCCGGCGCCGTCGGGATCCCACTCCGCGGGCTCGATCCGCGCGATCCAGCCGGCCCCGTATGGATCGGAATTGATCAGCCCCGGCTGGGCGATCACCGCTTCGTTCACCTCCGCGAGCACACCGGCCACCGGGCACGGAACCGGGCCGACCCACTTGCCGCTCTCCACGGTGGCGACGCTCTGCTCGGCGCGGAGTGTTCGGCCGACCTTCTTCGGGGTGACCGAGATGATGCCCTTGGCCAAGTTCTGGGCGACGTCGGTGAGCCCAATCTCAATGAGCTCGCCCACCTTTCGGGCCCATACGTGTCTCTCGACGAGGTAGTAGACATCGTCGGGGAGGTTGCAGTTTCGGACAGCGGGCACGGTCGGTCTCCTTCAGGGCTCTGCGTGTTCCAGGCCATGCTCAGCGAGCACGTGGTTGATCAACATGTCGAAAGCCACCAGGTGGATCTGGCGTTCGTATTCGGCCACGAACTGCGGGTCGCCCGCGCTCTTGCGGATGGGCTGGCGGTAGCGTTCCGAGCAATAAGGGCAGGTCACCGTATACGCGATGCGCTCACCGATGTCCTCGGTGCAGATCTCGTCTGCGTGGTCAGCCGCGAGATGCGCGTGCACGTCGCGAACGGCTTCGTCGAGGACGCAGAACGGACACTTCATCGGGCCTCCCCCGTGGCGACCAGCAGGTCCACCATCGCGAGGATTGCCTCACCTGCGGCGGTGAGGCGGACACCGTCGGACTCTGATTCCCGCTGGAGCAGGCCCACCTGGACCAGGTCGCCGACGGCCTCCCACAGCGCGAGCCGGGGTAGACCGGTGATCTGGGCGAGCCGGGCGGCCTGCGAGGTGCCGGCCGCGACCGCGCGCAGGATCGCGTCGCCGTCGCGGTCGGCCGCGATGCGCAGCGCGCGCAGCACGAACTGCCGCACGTCCTGTCGGCCGGGCTGCGAGTGTTCGGGTCCCTGACCCGCGGCCCCGAGCGCATCGAGGCGGCGCACCGCGGCCGCGACCTCACGCACCCGGTGCCCGAGGGCCCGGCCGAGCAGCTCGAGGTCAACGGCTGCCGATGCGACCGCGTCCGGGCTGGTCATCCGGGAACACCCGCCTCGACCGGTTCGCTTTCCGGCGGCGCGGCCGCCATCGCGACCAACTGCGTGATGTCGAGGACTGTGAGCCTCTCCGCATGGCCGGTGGTCTTGGCGGCGTCGGAGTACATGGTCATGTCTTTGGGGCAGGACACCACGAAGTGGCTGACGTCGAGGGCGGCGGCTTCCTTGATGCGGTTCTCACTCGGCCGCTCCTCGAGGAAGGAATCGTCCATCCAGATCCGCCCGCCGCCGGCGCCGCAGCAGAAGGTATTGGTCCGGTTGCGCGGCATCTCGACAAGCTCACAGCCCAGCGCCGACAAGATCCGGCGGGGAGCCTCCGTCACGCCGTTGTAGCGCGCCAGGTAGCACGGGTCGTGATAGGTCACCCGCAACCCGAGACGCTGCACCGGCAGCGCGCCGGTTTCGACCAGATGAGCCAGCACCTCGGTGTAGTGCCACACCGTGTACTTCGCGCCCAGCTTCGGATACTCGTTGCGCAGGGCGTTGAGCGAGTGCGGGTCAGTGGTGAAGATCTCCTCGAAGTCCGCGGCCGCCAGGGCCTCGATGTTGTGCTCGGCGAGCTGTTCGAACAGGCCTTCCTCGCCGACCCGGCGCACGTCGTTGCCGGAGTTCCACTCCCCCTCGTAGAGGATGCCGAAGTCGACACCCGCCTCGGTCAGCAGCCGGGCCAGCAGCCGGGAGTTGTCGGCAAGCCGGTCGTCGTAGGAGGCGTAGTCACCGACGAACCACAGATACTTCACCGGTTCCTTGCGCGCATCCTTGATCGGGGTGTCCAGCTTCTTGGTCCACCGCGAGCGCATCCGCGCCGACTTCCCGAACGAGTTGCCCTGGCCGGCGAGGTTCTGCAACGCCTGCTGCAGGCTGTTGTCCATGTCGCCCTCTTCGACCAGGCTGCGGCGCAGCTGCACGATCGTGGAGACGTGCTCGATACCGACCGGACAGGTCTGCACGCAGGCCATGCAGGTCGTGCAGCTCCACAGCGTGCGTGCCTTGATCACGTCGCCGGCGATCGCGGCGTCCGCGCCCGGCACCGTCGATCGCTCCTCGCGGTCGAGCACCGCCAGTCCACCGCTCTGCACGTCGACCCACTGGCGCAGGTCGAGGATCAGGTCGCGGGGCGATAGTGGGGCGCCTGCGGTGCGCGCGGGGCAGACCTCGTGACAGCGTCCGCACTTGGTGCAGGCATCGAAGTCGAGAAGCTCCTTCCAGGTGAAGTCCTCGATCTTGGTATAGCCGGCATGGTCGGCGTCCGGCACCGGTGCGGGCAGCGTCAGCGTGGCGGTGCGGTCATGGGCCAGCAGGTTCACCCCGTCGGCCAGCATGTGCATGGACTTCGAGTACGGCAGATATGCGACGAACGCGAGCGCCAGCAACGCGTGCACCCACCACAGGACCGTGTGCGCGGTGGCGGCGACCCCCGCGCTCATCCCGATGAGCTCGAATAACCGGGCGGTCACCCAGCCGGCCGGTGACCACACCTCGAACGCCGGAAAGTTCGCGGCCCGGATCCGCGCCCCTTCCACCAGCAGGCCGGTCAGCAGGATCAGTCCGAGACCACCGGCGAACAGCCAGTCGCCGCGGACGAACTGGCGGCGGCTGTACCCGCCGTCGGGTTCGGCGGCCCTGGTGTAGTCCAAGCGGTAGGGCTTGAACAGCCAGCGCCGCAGGATCAGGTACCCGAGGCCGAGAACCGCAGCCACCGCGAAGGTGTCCAGGATGACCGAATAGATCAGGTAGAACCAGCCGTGGAAGAACCGCACATCGTGGCCGGTGACCGCCCGACCCGCCAGCCGCACGACGTCGTAGTCGATGGTCAGGATCACGGTGCCGATGAACAGCACGATGAAGCCCCAGAACACGCCGAAGTGCGCCAGGCCCACCGCGGCCGACCCACGACCGATCGTGACGTTGCTGGCGACCACGGCCGCCGATCCGCGGTCGCCGCGCTCGCGGACACCGGCGAACGGCCGACCGAACAGGGCCGCGCGCACGGTGCCGCCGCGACCCGCCGACCGGCCTCGCCGGTACTTGGAAATCCGTCGCCATACGCCGTATGCGAAGGCGACAATGCTCGCCGTGGCCAGCAGGTAGAAGACGATCTCGCCGACGTGGCCGATCCCCTCGAAGATCGGCCTCGTCACCGTCTCGCCGGCCACCTAGTCCTCCAGCTTCTCGACCAGTGCCGGTGCCAGGTCGAACAGGTCGCAGGTGCTGCCGAAGTGCGCGATGTCGAAGATCGGCGCATTGGGATCGGTGTTGCAGGCGATGATCAGCTCCGCATCCCGCATGCCCTCCAGGTGCTCCGGCGCGCCGGAGATGCCGAACGCCAAGTACGCCTTCGGCTTGACCTTCAGGCCGGACTTGCCGACCTGGCGGGACTTCGGTAGCCAGCCCGAGTCGATCACCGGCCGGGACGCCGACAGCGGCACACCGAGCGCGTCGGCGATCTCCTGCACGATCTCCAGGTCGTCCTTGGAGCCGATGCCGCGCCCGACCGAGACGAGCATCGGCGCCGCAGTGATGTCGACGTCGCCGCCCTCGGGCTCGATCAGCTGTTGCAGGCTGGTTCGAGGCGAGTCCAGCCCGGCCGGTGGGTCCAGGAATTCGAGCGCGGGCTCCCCGTCACCGCGCCCTGCCGCGGCTGGGAAGGCGCCGGCCACGACGGTGCAGATGGCCCGCTCACCCGGCAGTTCCACCTCGGCGAGGATCTTGCCGCCGAGGATCTGGCAGGTGGCCACCGCAACGTCGCCGTCGGCCGCCAGCCCCACCGCGTATGCCGCCTGCGGCGCCGGCCAGGTCACCGATAGCGAACTGCCCAGATCCAGCCCGACCGTGTCGTTCGGGAGCAGCAACAGCCGCGGCGAACGCTGTTCGAGGACGTGGCGCAGCGCCACCTCGTAGGCCTCGGGGACGTAGTCCGACAGGGCCGGGTGGTCGATGGAGACCACGGTGTCCGCGCCGCCGAGTTCGGCCGCCGGGTCCGACGTGCCGAACAGCGCCACCTCCACCTGCCCACCCCAGGCGGTGGCAAGCTCACGGGCGGCGCCGATCAGCTCGAAGGTGGCGTCGGTGAGGTCCTTGCCGGTCCGCCCGGCCAGCACCATGACATTTCCCATGTTCATCACTCCTTAATCAGGGCGCGGGCGCGCAGCAGTTCGACGATCTTCTCGGCGACCTCCTCCGGCTCGCCGGAGAGCATCTCGGCGTGTGAGGTCGATTCGGGGGCATACATTCGCCGGACGGTGAGGCCGGGCTGGCTGTCGAGCGGCTGGACCGCGACCTCGGTGAGTCCGCCGGCCTGCATCGCCTGACGGACCTTGCTGACCGGGGCGTAGCGGGGGGTCTGCCGGGCGGCCTGCAACCCGACGACGGCCGGCAGGCTCATCTCCAGGTCGGCGGCCCGCCCGCCGCTGAACTCCTGCCGGACCCGCACCTTGTCGCCGGTCGGCTCGACCGATACCACCACCGACGCGTGTGGCTGGCCCAAATGGGCGGCCAGCGCCGGCGGTAATTGGCCGTCCAAGTCGTCGGGGGCTTGCACGCCGGTGATCACCACGTCGGCCGGATTGTCCCTGAGGTAGGCGGCGAATGCCGCGGCCCGCGCGTGGGTGTCGGCGGGGGCCTCGTCGTCGGCGGACCGGTCCAGCTTGACCGCCGCGTCGGCGCCCTTGGCGATCGCGGTGTAGAGCGCTTGGTCGATGTCGGGGTCATCGGCCAGTGCCACCGCCACCACCTCCGCGCCGTCGGCATCCTTGATCAGTAGCGCCTCCTCGAGCGCCTGGTCGTCCCACTCGTTGAGGACGAACTTGAGGTACTCGCGGTCGATGTTCGTCCCGTCGTCGGAGAGTTCGATCTCCTCGACCAGGTCGGGAACCGCTTTGAGCGGCACGACAATTCGCATCAGAACTCCTCGATTTGTGGTTGATCGGCCAATGGACGGCCCAGCGCGAGCTGGTCGCGGATCTCGACCAGGTCATCGGCCGTGGGCGGGAAGGGAAAGTCTCGGAACGGCTCGGTCGGGCGGTAGGAGCCGTACGGGCGGGTGCAGCCGGGCTGGCCCTTCTCTCCCGGGCAGCCGTTGGTCATGAAGGGGATCCCGCCGGCGATGGCCGTTTCGACCGTCGAGGCGTCGACGCCCATGTCGACGAGGTTGCCGTCGTCGTCGAAGGTGAAATCGGCCATCGCGTAGCCGGAGTCCTCGACGAGGTGGCGGGCCAGCTGGACGCGCCGCCAGCGGGTGATCGGCGACTTCGGTGCGTCGGCCATCCGCGAATCCGGCTCGGGATTGAAACAGAACAGGTAGGAGTAGACCTGCTCGTCGCGCAACCGGCAGAACAGGTCGATCAGGTCGGCGTCGCGCTCGCCGAGCCCAACGAGGGTGTGCACGTTGACCTTCCAGGGCCCGAACACCTCGCGGGACTCCCGCACGGTCTCCCAGTACTTCGTCCACTTCAGCCCGCCGGCGGGCACTTCGGTGCGGATGTTGCGGAACAGGTCCTCGGTGACCGCGTCGAGGCCGATGCCGATCATGTCCACCCCGAGCCGCTTGAACTCCTCGAGCCGCTCCCTGTTCAACGTGGGCGGTGCGACCAGGATGGACAGCGGCGCCGATACCCGTTCGACGATGCGCCGGGTGATCTCGCAGGTGTCCCGGTAGGCGTGGCCGTGGGTGACCATCGAGATGCACAGCCGGGTCAGCCGGTCGTGGTAGCGCACCATCCGGTCGACGAGTTCGTCGGTGCTGACCAGCGGCCACTCCACCCGGATGAACGACTTGTCGGTGTAAGTGCCTGGACGGGTGCGCGCCAGGCCGCAGTACCCGCAGTCGGACATGCAGCCCTCGTCGTAGTTCAGCAGCAGGTTGATGCCGCCGAAGTCGAAGTCTCGGGTGAACCGTCCGGAGCGGAAGCGCAGGGCGTAGGCGCTGGCCATCGAGATTCGCACCCATTCGGGGCTGATCCGCGCGGCTGCAGGCGGCCCGTCGAGAAGTGGTAGCGGGGTCAGGGTCACGGGCGGCTCCCTTGCTCTGGAAAGTAACAGGATCCGGTCGGTCGGACGGGTGCGGCGGACCGGTCGAGGGCCTTGGCGCCGGCGTCGAGCACTGCCGCAACCACGTCCTCGTCGCGGCGCCAGCCGGCGTCGGCCCCGGTCGCCGAGCGCACCTCGGCGACGAGGCCGTGCACGGTGTCGGCGGACAGGTGTCGCCAGCGCAGCGTGTGCTCGAGCTGCCGCAGCCCGTCGGGGACGGCGTTGAAGTCACCGGTGAACTGCAGGCTCTTGACCAAAGAGCCTTGCGCCGCAACGAAAACCCGTACCAAACCGTCCGGTGAGCGGAACGCGGCGCTGCCGGTGCCGTCGGGCTGCGCACCCTGCACGGTGAGCCACGACGGGTTTGCGTACTTGGTCGCCACCAGCTCGTCGGCTGCCGCCTGCTCGGCCTCGTCGGGTTGGCCGGCGGCCAGCCTCACCTCGAAGCGGGTGGCGAAGCCCTCGGCGACCACGCCCCGCAACGTCCCCACATCGATCGGGCGTCCGAGCTCGCGGCGGACCGTGGTGACCCGCTCCGCGACGGCGGCCGCACCCTTGTCGGCGAGCTTGGCGGCGGGGATCCGCAGGACCTTCAACATGAAATCGACGTCCAGGTCGACCAGCAGGCTGGCGTGAAACAGCAGCCCGCCATGTCCGTCGGTGTACATCCCCAGCCCGGCGATCTTGCGACCGCCCGCCAGCAGGTCGTTCTTGCCGCCGAACTCGGCCTGCACACCGATCCGGCGCAGCCCCTCGATGACGCCTTGGCCCAGCTCGGGGATGAGCGTGCGCGGCGGGGCCGCAGGCGCCGGCAACACCAGGGCGACACCCAGTTGGTCGCGACCCATCACGATCGCCCCGCCGCCGGTGGGTCGCCGGCTTACGTCCGTTCCGGTGGCCGCGCACGCATCGAGGTCGACCTCGGCGGCCAGCGTCTGGTAGCGGCCGACGAGCGCGGCGTGGTTCGCGTAGGTGTATAGCCGCAGAGTCGGTCGCGCAGGATTGGCATCGCGGCCGACGCCGGCCATCAGGGCCTCGTCGAGCGCAAGGCCGCCGGCGGCCCCGGCGCCGTCGTCGAACAAGAATCGCCACGTGGTCATGTCAGCTCACCCGAACCTCGGCGTAGCCGCCCTCACGATCGCCCGCCCAGGTGAGCGAACAGCAGTACTCGTAGCGGCGTGCGGTGATCCCGCGGGACTCGGCGTAGCCGATGATCCCGTCGGCCGGGTAAGCGATCCCGTTGAGGCCGAGATCGACCGCGGCCTGGTCCAGATCGACCTTGACCTGCCCCATCGGTCGCGCGCAGCCCAGGTTCACCGGAATCGACGGGGCTGCCGCCCGCGCCGTCGCGAAGAAGGCGGTGACGTCCTCGGTTGGTGGCGGGGGCAGGTGCGCCATCGGCGTGCCGACCAGCGGCACCAGCACGACCAGGATCAGCGTGCTGACCGGGTGGTCGACGACCATCTCCAGCGCCCGATGTTCGCCCAGGAACTTGCCATAGTGCAGGCCCAGCACGATGTGCGGGATGATCCGCAGTCCGTGCTCGGCGAGCACTCGCAGCGAACGGGCGAAGTCCGCAGTGGTCAGGTCGAGGTGGTAGACATCGCGGATCGTTGCGTCCGCGCCGATGATGTCCAGCATCACCCCGTCCACCCCGGCCTCGGCGAGCCGGTCGGCCAGCTTCGGCGAGACGACCCCGGAATGAACGATCACCTTCATCCCGAGTTCCGCGCGGATTCGCGGCACGTGCGTGAGGTGCGCGGCCAGCGGCACGCCGCCGGTGCGGGTCGAGCCGCCGGAGACCAGGATTCCGTCGCTGCCGCCCGCTTTCATCCGGGCAGCGACGTCGAAGAGACTCTCGCCTGCGGGGATGCCGGCCATGCCGTGCAGCACTTTGGTCTGGCAGTGGTCGCAGGACAGCGCGCAGGCCGACCCGGTGACCGACACCGGCAGGAATCGTCGAGGGTTGGCGGGCTTCCACTCCGGGGTGCTCCACTCCTTGAGCCCCGGCGCGTAGAAGTCCATGACGTCGCCGAAATGGCGACGACGGGTCTCGAACCCGGTGGACGTCACTCGGCCACCAGGCCCTTCTCCCGGTACGCGGCCACCTCGCGGGCGAACCACGAGCGCGCCTCTTCGCCGTCGACCAATCCGGGCACAGCGCCGACGATCCTGAACTCGGCCAGCCAGCCGCGGCCGTACGGGTCGAGTAGCACAGCCTCTGGATCGGCGAGAACCTCGCCGTTGACCGCGGCGATCACACCCGTCACCGGTGCGGTCAGCGGGCCGACGAACTTCGCCGCCTCCAGGCTGCCGAACGGATCGCCGCGTTCGACGGAGGTTCCCGCATGCGCCATCGCAAGTTGGGCCAGCGCGCCGTAGGTGTCGGCGGTGAGCGCGTCGAACCCGACGCGTACCCGCCCGGGCATGATCTCCTGCACCCACATATGGGTGTCGGGGTCATAGCGGCGGTCCAGCCGCAGCTCATAGCCGCCGAAGTCGAGTTGTGTCGTCATGCCACCTCCGCATGTGCCGCTTGGATTGCCGTCACCAGGGGTGCGGCTTCGTGCTCGCGTTCCAATTCTTGGATCGCGTCGTCCAGGCGCAGGCCAACCAGGTGCTCGCGAGCGTCAGCGACTTCCACAGTGCCGTCGGCGATTCCGAGCACGACGCGCTCACCAGCGCCTCTCCAGTCGTGGACCCACACCCCTGCGCGCACCTTGACCGTGCGCACCGAACGAACCGGACGTGATGTGCCGGCGACGAAGCGTTCGCCCACGAAGCGGCGGTCCATCCGCGCCAGCTGATCGGCTTCCGCGGGAGTCAGCCGGTCATGGCGGACGGAGGAGCCGAAGTGGCCGGCGTACTCACGCACCATCGCGGCCTGCCAGGCCGCCGGGTCGACGGATGTCGTCGAGACGTAGCGGCGCATCAGCGCCAGCACGACCGCGCGTACCTCGGGGTCCAGTCGCAGCACCCGGGTGGCGCGTTCGTGGTCGAAGCCGGCAATGAGGTTGCCGACGACCGTTGCGCCGTCGCCCAGCTGACCGGCGCCGTGCCCGCACACCTTGGCGCCGCGGACGCTGATCTCGCCGAAGGTGTCCAGCTCCGCGTCGACGCCGAGGCCGCGCAGGGCTCGCATCGCCGGACGCAGCAGCGTGGTCAGGGCGGCGGCGCGGCGCGCGGGCAGGTCCAGGACCGGCAGACTGATCTGGAAGAACAGCTGGTCGGTGTCGCAGTAGACAGGTCCGCCGCCGACCATCCGTCGGTAGATCGGCAGGTCCTCGGCGCGACAGTAGTCGGTGTCGACCTCGGCGAGATCACGGTGATATCCGATGCTGACGTAGGGCTCCCCCGGCCGCACGAACGACAGCACCGGCGCGTCGCCGGGCCGCATCGCGCGGCACACCGCGTGCCAGACGGTCTGGCTGCGCAGCGGCGTCGTGGTGCCGAAGTCAATCACGCGCATCGGTGTCATCCGGCCGTCGGCGAGCCCATGGCCGTGTCGAGCAGCTCGACGATGTCGAGCACCCGCAGATGTTCGTTACCGGTGGACTTGGCCGCGTCGGAGAACCTGGACACCTCGTACGGGCAGCAGACCGCCAGGATGTCGGCGCCGGACTCGGCGGCCTCCCGGACCCGGCGCTCGGAGAGCCGCTCGGTGACCTTGCCGCTCATGAACCCGTCGAGCCACATTCCGCCGCCACCCCCGCCGCAGCAGTAGCCGTTCTCGCGGCAGCGGCCCATCTCGACCAGGTCGATGCCGGGGATGGCGCGAAGTAGCGTCCGCGGCGCGTCGTACTCGCCGTTGTGCCGGCCGAGGTAGCACGGGTCGTGGAAGGTCACCTTCGCCTCGACCGGCGTGGTCAACTCCAGCCGGTCCACCAGCGGCGCCAGGAACTGGGTGTAGTGCGCGACGTCATAGGTGTGGCCGCGCTTGGGGTATTCCTTCACCAGCGCATTGAACCCGTGTGGGTCCGGGGTGACGATGCGGTTGAACTCGTAGCGGGCCAGCGTCGCGGTGACGTCGTCCATCAGCGATTCGAACAATCCGCGCTCGCCCGCCAAGCGCTGGGAGTCACCCAGCGTCTTCTCCTCGGCGCCGAGGATCGCGAAGTCGACATCAAGCGCATGCAAGATGCGCGCGAAAGCCTGCGCAGCCTCCTGCCCGCGTGGGTGGTAGCTCCAGTAGTCCTCGACATAGAACAGCACGTCGACGGGGGCCGGGTCCTTGGGCAGCTCGCGCACCGGGACGCCGGCGCCTTTGGTCCACGCGGCCCGCCGCCGCGGATTCGAGCCCAGCGCGTTGCCCTGGCGGAACGTGGCTTCGAACACCTGCTGCAGCTCCGCGGGCACCTGCCCGCGGCTTATCGCCTCTTCGCGCGTCGCCGGCATGATCTCGATCATGTTGACTTCCTTCGGGCAGACCCGAAGACAGTTGCCGCAGGTGGTGCACATCCACAGCTCGTCGCTGCTGAGCAGATCTTCACCCGTCTGGACTTTGCGGTGCAGCTTGCGCGGCCCGTACTCACCGACCACGTCGACCGGGCACACCGGCACGCATTTCCCGCAGCCGTAACACCATTCCAGCGATTCCGCGCCCGGGAGGTTGTTCAGTTCGGCGAACCCGTCGGGTGACGTTTCGGTGATCACCCGCGGCTCGAACATCCGGTTCCAGTTCGAATCCAGCTCGACCGTGCGGCCGCTGATGGTCGACGCGACGGTGGCGAGGTCGAATTCGACGACCGTCGGCGGGACCTTCCGTCCTCCTACGGGCATGGGTCAGACCTTCCTCTTCGCGGCACGGTGGACGCCGAGCAGGCGCCGGGTGAGTTCAGGCAGCGCGGGCAAGATGTTGGTGAACTCGTTGGTCATACGCATTCGCAGGATCGCCTGCATGTAGACGCCGTACACGGCGGCGAGGAAGACGTCGGTGCCAAACAGCCCGGGCCCGACGTCGGTGAAGCCGACCGCCTTACCGGTTTCTTCCACGAACGCCACCGCCTGGCCGACGGCCAGGTAGGTTTCGCCGCTGCCGGCGGCGTCGCCACCGCGCAGGTCCGTCTCCTCCATCGTCACCAGTGCGAGGGCGCCGGTCTCTGCGTCGGGATCCCACATCCATCGGGTCCAGAGCCAGTACCGGCCGGGATCGAGGAAGTGCAGCAACTCGCCGGGCAGATCGTCGGCCACCCCTGGCAGCGCGTCGAGAAGTCCGGCGAATCGCTGATAGCGGGCGGCGATCCCGTCGTGGCCGTGCATCAGCTCGGCGATCCCAGCGGCCAGCTCTGCCGGCTCCACCTTCGCGAAGATCCGATCTACCCGTCGGCGCGCGCAGAACACCCAGCTGAGCAGTTCACGCAGGCCGTCGGCATCCATCGTCGACGGATCGTCGCCGGCAATTGCACGCATTGCCGCCGATTTACGCCGCAGGTCCTCGCCGATCCCCGACAGCTCTTCGGCGGTGCAGACCTCCAGCACCTGGCCGAAGAACTCTGACGCGGTCGACGTGTCGACTACCTGGCCGCCGATCATGATCTCCGTCAGCTCCCCGCGGGTGCCGTGGCACGCCCGCGAACGAAGGCCACCGCGCGCATCGCGGCATTGGCCGCCGACGACACCGTGTCCTCCAGGTCGGCCGGTCCCAGCGCGGCACCGCATGCGTAGATGCCCTCACGGCTGGTGGCCACCGGGTCGAGCGGGCCTTCCACGGCATCGACGAACCCGAAGCGGTTGGGGCGGATGCCGAGGATCCTGCTGACCTCGCGGGTGCCAGCCGACGGCTCCATCCCGACCGAGAGCACCACCATGTCCATGAGCAGCTCCATCGGCCGACCCATGGTGGTGTCCTCACCGCGAACGATCAGCTGATCGCCTTTGGGCAGTACCTCGGTGATGATGCCTTTGACGTACTGGACGTGATGCTTTTCCTGTGCGGCCCAGTAGATCTCGTTCTCCCAGTAGCCGTACATGCGCATGTCGATGTAGAAGATGTAGACCTTGCAGTCGGGCAACAGCTGGCGAACCTCGATCGCCTCCTTGGAGGCGACCCCGCAGCACACCTTCGAGCAGAACTCGTTGCCGATGTGCCGGTCGCGGCTGCCGACGCATTGCACGAAGCACAATCGAGTCGGCGGCTGGCCGGTGGAGGGCCGCACTACGTTGTGCTGCTTGAGCATTGCCTCCAGGTCCGGCAGCGTGAGGACATCGTCGAACTCGTAGTAGCCGTACAACTGGGTTTCGCGTCCGGGGTCGAAGTGCTGGAACCCGGTGGCAACGACGATCGAGCCGCACTCGATGGTGTCGGCCCCGTTGGGTCCTGTCACCTCGAGTTGGAATGCGCCCGGCTCGCCGGAAAGCGCGGTCGGGGTGGTCTGCATCCGCACGTCGACGAGGGCATTGCCGGTGACCCTGTCGGCCATCCGCTGCATCATCGGCTCGGCCTCCTCGCCGTGCGGGGTGAGGCCCGCGTAGTTGGCGTGGATCGGCATGCCGCCGAGCACCTCCGACCGCTCGAGCAGTACGACCGGGGTACCGACCTCGGCGATGCCATGCGCTGCGCGCAGGCCGCCCGGTCCCGCGCCGATCACGACAACGGTGTCGAATGCCATGGCTTCCTCAGGGTGTGTCAGGCCGACCGGAGTGCCCTCCGGTTGGAATTATTCGAATTGATGAAATTGCCAGTCGACTGGACTAGTCAGTCCATGTCGTCCCACTCGAGATATTTCTTCTCGCCACGTTCGAGTCGGGCGAGACCTTCCTGGAACTCTGCCCAGGCCTGCTCATGGTCGATGCCCATCTTTTCCAGCATCGGCTTGTAATTCGCTGAATGCCAATGCAATTGGCACACCTTGTACGGGTGCGCACCCATGGCCAGGGCGGCGAACTGCGCTTCCGACAGCACAGCGACCCCGACATTGCGGTCGTGTGCCTGCGCGGCGAACTGGCTCTTGTCCAGCGTCGTCACGCACCCGGTGTCATGCGTCAGCACCACATCGGGGTCGGCCTCCTCCTTCATCCGCTCGATCTTGCGCAGGGTGGAGAAGGATCGGGTGAAGTCGCGCTGCACGAGGATGTGCCGGAAACCGAAGCCGCAGCAGTCAAACCAGGTGGAGTAGTCGCGGACCTCCGCGCCGAGCGCCTCCGCAAGCCCCGTCACCACCGCGGTGCGCTGACCTCCGTAGACGTCCGGGTCGTAGATCGCGTCGCCCTCGACGAGCTTGTAATAGTGGCACGCCGGATGCACGGTCACCGCGATGTTCGACATGTCCCGCACCTGACGCGCGGCGATCTCACCGCGCATTGCGTAAAACCACTCGGAGTAATGCACGATCTCCTCGGGCAGCACCAGCGGCTTGCCGAGCTTTTCCATGACCTTGCGGACGTCGGCACGCAGCTCGGGGTGCTCGAGCAGCTCGTGGCGGACTTCCTTGTAGTGGCCATACGACGTCCCGCAATGGATCAGCGGGAAGTAACCGGTCTCGTAGGCGGCGGCGAAGTTGCGCACCGCGACAGCGGCCTGCGCCGCCGCGTTAGAGGTGGCGCTGGCGTAGTAGTTCCACGCCGTGCACGAGGTCTGGTCCTTGGGGTCGTGGTAGTCGTAGCCGAGCTTGCGCATGACCCAGAAGATCGACGTCGAATAGCCGGGAATGTGACCGCACTGGCCACACGACTTGTGGTGCCAGAGATGAGCCTTCTGGATCTTCTTGGGCCGGCCGTACTTCGTTGGGACCTCGATCGTGTCGCCGGTTGTCTTCTGCACGACGATTTCACCGGCGCGCTCGAGTTCGGCGAGTTCTTCCTGGAAGTCGGGATAGCGCCCCGGCTCGCGGGTGAAACCGGCCGACTTCTTCGCCTTGAGGGCTTCGATCGGGATGCTCGTCATAGTTCGATCCCTTCGTCTTCGAGTAGCTCTTCCATGAGTTCGGAGAGCATCGAGTGCAGCGACCGGTCGATCTCGGCGATCATGTCCAGCGCACCGGTACTGAGCCAGATGACGTACAGCTCGACCAGCGTCCGCTCGGCGACCTCCCAGCCGGTGGATGTGGTGTGCAGAGTCTCAGACGGCAACGCGCGCCGCCACAGGTCCAGGTTGTCCGACACGTCACCCGTCTCTGGGCCCCAGTCGGGAAAAGCGTCCCGCTGCAACATGTCCGGTGACACCTGGGTGCCGGTGGACATGATCTTGTAGATGATCCGCGAGTAGCCGCCGAGGGCTTCTTTAGCAGAGGTGAGGCCGTTGTTGACGGCGACCTCGCGCATGATGGTGATGATCCCGCCCGGGTTGTTGCCGCGGGGACAGCGCAGACACGAGAAGCACTGGGAGCATTCCCAGATGTCCTCCTGCATCTGCTGGAACACCAGTTCGGCATCCTCGCGTGCCGCGGCCTGGGCGATCCTGCGCGGGCTGAAGTCGTAGAACCGCGCCGACGGGCACGCCGCCACGCAAATCCCGCACTCATAACAGCCGTACAGGTAGTCCTTGTACCGGATGTCGGACTTCACCTCGTCGAACAGTCGCTGCTTTTCCTCGATCGGCACGTCCGGATAGCCGGCCACATCGGGTCGCTTGTAGTACGCCGAGGACGCCGTGCTCGTGGTCATCAGAAGCTCACGACGGCATCGGCTTCGACCGCGAGGTCGTTGAAGGCCGCCCCGCCGATCATCTGAATGCCGTCGATCAGGTCGTCGAGCACCAGATCGTTGAGGTCGAGCGAGGGCTGGCACACGAGCAACCGCACACCCAACCCGGTGGCCTGTTCGATGAAATACGAAAGCGGTTGGCCGCGATCACCTTTCGGGCCGATCTTGTCGATCACCTCGCGTTGCAGCAGCGTCGGTCCGTACATGGTGAAGTAGATCATCACCTCGGCGTCCATTGCCGCAGCAGAGGCCGCGAGGAAGAACGGGGTAGCGCACCGCCCGGGGTCGCTCACCCCGTGTGTGTGCACGTACAGGATTTTCGACTCGCCCTCACCGGTCCACATGGCGTCACTTCGTCTTACGGATCAGCACGTGGTACACATCGCCCTCGCGCTCGATGCTGACCAATTCGTTGCCGGTGCGCCTGGACCAGGCGTTCATGTCCGGCTCCACACCCGGGTCGGTCGCGAGCAACTCCAGCAACTCCCCCGCAGGGAGCTTCTTTATCGCCTGCGCCGTTTTGACAACAGGCAGTGGACATTGCAGCCCGATGCAATCGAGCACCTCTGTGGGCGTTTCGGCCACTGTGACCCCTGTTCGTCGTGCGGATCGATTGTGATCCAAACCTCATCTATATTCAGAGATTCTCATATAGACTCCCAAGCGTCAAGCGATGGACGGGATGCGATCGGTGACGATCTCGGACCTGAGATGCGATGTATGTGATGTCTTGTTGACCGGATTAATAGCCGGACCCGGTGGTGACAGCTGCGCCAGCGGTGTGCGGTTCTCCTACCACCCGGGCGACCCCGGGATGCGGGACGACTCGGGCGTGCTGTGCGACGCCTGCTGGTCGGCATGGGCGGACGGACTCGGCGAGCCGAGGGCACGGGTGTGCGCGATGTGCGGCGCCGCGGTCACCCGTACATCGAGCCTGCATCTGCGCAGGATCGACACCCGGGCGACGTGGCAGCTGTGCCCTCCGCACGCCGCCGACCTGCTGAACCAATTGCGAACTGTCCAACCAAAACTCGACCGCGCGACGTTCCAGCTCCCGCTGGACCGGCAGCAACCCAAGGAGGTTTGATGCCTGAACCCGTTACTTCCGCAAGACCGGCGGACCCGCAACTGATCGAGCAGGTGATCGAGGCCCTGCACGACGTCGTTGACCCGGAACTCGGCATCAACATCGTCGATCTCGGCCTCGTCTACGGCGTGCGGATGGAGGGCGAGGTCGCCGTGCTCGACATGACGCTGACCTCGGCCGCCTGCCCGCTGACCGACGTCATCGAGGGCCAGGTGTTCCAGGTGCTCGACGGGCTGGTCGCCGACCACACCATCAACTGGGTCTGGATGCCGCCGTGGTCGCCGGAGAAGCTGACGCCGGACGGGCGAGAGCAGGCGCGCGCGATCGGACTCGGCATATGAAGTACGGCTTCGCGATCGATCAGCGCACCTGCATCGGATGTCACGCGTGCACGGTCGCGTGCAAGACCGAGCACGAGGTTCCGGTCGGGCAGTTCCGGACCTGGGTGAAGTACGTCGACCAGGGGGTGTTCCCCAACAACACCCGCGACTTCGGCGTCATGCGATGCAACCACTGCACCGACGCGCCGTGCGTGGCCATCTGCCCGACCAAGGCGTTGTTCAAACGGGACGACGGCATCGTCGACTTCGACTCCGACCGCTGCATCGGGTGCAAGAGCTGCATGCAGGGCTGCCCGTATGACGCGATCTACATCGACGACGACACCCACACCGCCGCCAAGTGCAACTTCTGCGCTCATCGCATCGACAACGACCTGGAGCCCGCGTGCGTGGTGGTCTGCCCGACCCACTCGATCTGGGTCGGCGACCTCGACGACCCGGAAAGCGGGATCTCGAAGCTGGTCAACACGAACCCTGTCACTGTGCGCGCCCCGGAGCAGAACACCGGACCGAACGTCTTCTACCTCGGGGCGGACCGGGCCGTGCTGAATCCGCTTGCCGCACCGGTGGATTCGAGCTACCTGTTCTCCAGCCCCGACCCGCACCGCGTCCAGGTCTCCGCTGATCTCCCGACCGACGCCGTGAGCCACGCGAGGACCACGATGAACACCGCGCACCCCAGGCCCTGGGGCTGGCGGGTCACCGCCTACCTGTGGGCCAAGGGGCTCGGCGGTGGGGCACTGATCGTCGCCGCGCTCGCCGTCCTGCTGGGCATCGATCTGGGCGTGCTCACCACCATCGTCGCCCCGGCCCTCGGCCTGGTAGGCACCGCGGCTACCGGTGGGCTGCTCATCTGGGATCTCAAACGGCCCGAACGGTTCTACTACCTGCTGACCAAGTCCAATTTCGGGTCGTGGCTCGTGCTCGGTTCGTACGCGTTGGCCTCCTTCGCCGCGGTATCCGGGATCTGGCTGTTGCTCGGCATCGCGGTAGAGGCCGGCCTGATCGGCTCCGCCGGCACGGCGTTCACAGTCCTCGCCTGGCTGGCCATCCCCACCGGTGCGATGGTCGCCGGCTACACGGCGTTCCTCTTCGGCCAGGCCGAGGGGCGCGACCTGTGGCAGTCCCCGCTGCTCTTCTGGCACCTGCTCGCCCAGGCGGTCATGGTCGGCGCCGGGGCACTCGCGGTGGCCGCGGCCATCGCGGGCACCGCAGCGGCGGGCGTCGGCCTGATCGGCGCCGCGCTGACGATCGCGACCGTCGTGCACCTGCTGATGCTCCTCTTGGAGTACACCGGCAGGCATGCGACCGCGGGGGCGGCCGCGGCCGCCCACATGGTCACCCACGGCCGTTACGCACCGGCGTTCTGGGGCGGCGCGGTCACCCTGGCCGGTGCCGCGGCAGTGCTGGCCGCGATCGGTTGGGTCGGCGCCATGGTGCTGGCCGCGGCGCTGGCCGGCTTGGCCGTGCAGGCCGCCCTGCTGATCTACGAGTCCGTGTTCGTCCGGGCCGGGCAGGACGTACCCCTGTCATGACACCTACACCCCACCACTACTTCGGAGGCATGACAGACCGATGACCGACACCGCACCCGACACACGATCCGCCGCCGAGCTGCCCGGGGCGCGCACCCACGAGCACCTGCGCAACTTCCCGCCGGTATCGGACTGGGACAACCACGTCGAATTCGACGCCAAGGCGCACCCGCGCAAGGTGCCGCACACCTACCTACTCGTGCCCACGACCTGCTTCAACTGCGAGTCGGCGTGCGGGTTGCTGGCCTACGTCGACAAGGAGGATCTGTCGATCAAAAAGGTCGAGGGCAACCCCGCGCACCCGGGTTCACGGGGCCGAAACTGCGCCAAGGGGCCCGCGACGATCAACCAGGTCAACGACCCCGAGCGGATCCTGCACCCGCTGCGCCGAGTCGGCGAACGCGGCGGCGGCCAGTGGCAGCAGGTCAGTTGGGACGAGGCGCTGGACGACATCGCCGGCAGGATCAGGAAAGCCATCATCGATGGCCGCACCGACGAAGTCGTCTACCACGTTGGACGACCGGGCGAGGACGGCTTTGCCGAGCGGATGCTGCAGGCCTGGGGGGTCGACGGGCACAACAGCCATACCAACGTGTGCTCGTCCGGCGCCCGCCTGGGTCAGACGCTGTGGGGCGGCTACGACCGCCCGTCTCCTGACCACGCCAACGCCAAGGTGATCCTGCTGCTGTCCAGTCACCTGGAGACCGGCCACTACTTCAACCCGCACGCCCAGCGGATCATGGAGGGCAAGCAGGGCGGGGCCAAGCTCGTCGTGGTCGACCCGCGGATGTCCAACACCGCGAGCCATGCCGATGTGTGGATTGCCCCGTGGCCGGGCAGCGAGGCCGCGATCCTTCTCGCCATCGCTTCCTACTTATTGCGCACCCGCTCCATCGACGAGCCGTTCCTGCGTCGCTGGTTCAACTGGGACACCTACCTCGCCGAGCGCCACCCGAGCAAACCGCGGACGTTCGAGGCGTTTCTGGACGCACTCGAGGGCGACTACGCCGAGTACACCTTCGAATTCGCCGCCGCGGAGGCCCAGGTCCCGGTCGAGCGCATCGAGGAGACCGCCCGGCTCGTCGCGAACTGCGACCATCGCCTCGCCGCCCACGTCTGGCGTTCCGCCGCGGCCGGCAACCTCGGCGGGTGGCAGGTGGCACGTGCGCTGTGGTTCGTGCTTGCACTGACCGGGTCGATCGGCACCAAGGGCGGCACCAGCCCCAACGGCTGGGACAAGATCATCCCCCACGGCCCGGACGTGCCGGCTCACGCCAGTTGGAACGAGCTGAGCTGGCCCCGCGAGTACCCGTTGACCTGCAACGAGATGTCGATCCTGCTGCCGCACTTCCTGAACGAAGGCCGAGGCAAGCTCGAGGTCTACTTCTCCCGCGTGTTCAACCCGATCTGGACCTACCCGGACGGATTCACCTGGATGCGCGCACTGTCCGACAAGGACAAGGTGGGCCTGCACGTCGCGCTGACCCCGACCTGGTCGGAGACCGCGGAGTTCGCCGACCTCATCCTGCCGGTGGGCCATTCCACCGAGCGGCACGACACCCAGTCCTACGAGACGCATGCCTCGAAGTGGCTCGGTTTCCGCCAGCCGGTCCGCCGGGTCGCGATGGAACGGCTCGGCATGGAGGTCGGCGACACCCGCGATGCCAACCCCGGCGAAGTGTGGGAGGAGAACGAGCTGTGGTTCGAACTCAGCTGGCGCATCGACCCGGACGGCTCGTTGGGCATCCGCAAGCACTTCGAGTCCCCCGACCGCCCCGGCGAGAAGGTCACCGTCGACGACTACTACGGGTGGATCTTCTCCAACCGGGTGCCCGGCTTGCCCGAGAAGGCGGCGGCGGAGGGCATGACACCGCTGGAGTACATGCGCCGCTACGGCGTCGTCGAGGTGGCGTCGGACGTTTACCGGCTGGACGAGCGTCCACTCACGGCGGCCGAGCTCGACGGGGCCGAGCCGGACGAGGAGGGCGTGCTACGCAAACCGACGACCGACGACTCGGTGCCCCCGCTGATCGGCGAGGCAGGTGCGGTGGGCGTACAACTCGACGACGGCAGCCAGGTCGCCGGCTGGCTCACTCCGAGCCGCAAGCTCGAGGTGTACTCCACGACGATGCGGGACTGGGGCTGGGAGGAGTACGCCACGCCCGGCTACATCCGCTCGCACGTCGCTCGCGACGAGATCGACCTCGACGGCGGCGAGCTGGTGCTGGTGCCCACCTTCCGGCTGCCGACGCTCATCCACACCCGGTCGGGGAACGCGAAGTACCTCAACGAGCTCTCCAACTCCCACCCGCTGTGGCTCAACTCCCGAGACGCGCAGCGCCACGGTGTGAAATCCGGCGACCTGGTTCGGCTGAACACCTCGATCGGCTATCTGGTCGCCAGGGTATGGGTCACCGAGGGCATCCGACCCGGGGTGTGCGCGCTGTCCCACCACATGGGTCGGTGGCGTCTGCACGGCAACGAGGGCAGCCGGTGGGTGCAGGGTCTGGCCGACATCAGCCACCCCGACGGGCCCGACTCGTGGCTGCTGCGCTACCGCGGTGGCATCGAGCCGTTCGCCTCCGACGACCCGGACTCCTCGCGGATCTGGTGGACCGACCCGGGCGTGCACCAGAACCTCGCGTTCGGTGTGCAGCCTGACCCACACTCCGGCATGCATTGCTGGCTGCAGAAGGTCCGAATGGAGCCGGCGCATCCCGGCGATCAATACGGCGACGTGTACGTCGACGCGGGGCGATCGACTGCCGTCTATCGTGAGTGGCTGGCCAAGGCCCGTGCCACCCTCGGCCCCGGCGGTCAGCGGCGGCCGGAGTTCCTGATGCGGCCGGTCAAGCCGCGCCGCCGGGCATTCCGAGTGGACAGTCCCAATGGCCGCGCACATTGACCTGGACCGGGTGCGCGCGGCCGCCGCTGCCGTGCTCGACCCGGAGATCGGCAGGCCGTTGGGCGAGCTGGGCATGGTCGGCGAGACGTCGCTGGCGCGCGGCGGCCGGGTGCGCCTTCAGCTGCGGCTGACCACCGAGAGTTGCCCTCTCGCAGGCGAACTCCGCACCGCCGTCGAGGCGGCGGTGCGCACCGTCGATGGCGTCCGCGATGTCGAGTTCGACGTCGTGACGATGCCGCAACGCGAGCGGGTCGAGCTGGCGGAGCGGCTCAAGCGCACCACCGCGCCGCTGACCGGTGCGCTCGGCATCGGCGGCACCCGCGTGTACGCCGTGGCCAGCGGCAAGGGCGGCGTCGGCAAGAGCACGGTGACCGCCAACCTCGCCACGGCGCTCGCCGCCACCGGCAAGCGGGTGGGGCTGCTCGACGCCGACGTGTGGGGCTACTCGATCCCCCAGCTGTTCGGGGTGCGGCGCAGCCCCGTCGTGCTCGGCGAGCTGATGCTCCCGGTGCCCGCCCACGGCGTCGCCTTGATGTCGATCGGGTTCTTCGTCAACGAGGACCAGCCCGTCGTGTGGCGCGGACCGATGCTGCACAAAGCGTTGCAGCAGTTCGTCTCCGACACCTACTGGGGCACGCTGGACGCGCTGTTCGTCGACCTCCCGCCGGGCACCGGCGATGCCACCCTGTCGCTGCTGCAGCTGCTTCCTGACACTGCGCTGCTCGCTGTCACGACCCCGCAGGCCGCGGCGCGATTGGTCGCCACCCGGGTGGCCCGGATGGCCGCCGAGACCGGCGTCCCCGTCGCCGGTGTCATCGAGAACATGTCCGCCGCCGAATGCGGCCAATGCGGAGCGCAGACCGCGATATTCGGCGCCGGCGGCGGGGCCCAGCTGGCAGAGGAGTCCGGCGCGCCGCTGCTCGGCAGGGTCCCGCTGGACCTCGCGCTGCGCGAAGCCGGCGACCGCGGCGTCCCCGTCGTAGTCGGCGCACCCGGGTCGAGCTCTGCTCGCGAACTGGCCCGAATCGCGACTACCCTGCCAACGCCCGCGCGCAAGTTCGCAGGCAAGGCGCTCCCGCTGGCCGTGGTCTGAGCCAACGCGCGCCGCCGTAGATTTGGGCCGGGCATGGTGATGACGGCATAACGATCTGGACCTACCGTTCAGGATTCGTGAACAATCCTGTCCCATGGACACCCGACGCCTGGCGCTCCTGCTCGCTCTGTCCCGGCTGGGCTCCATGCGGGCCGTCGCCGATGCACATCACCTCACCACGTCGACGGTGTCGCAGCAGATCGCCGCCCTCGCGAGAGAAACCGGGGCTGCGTTGATCGAGCCCGACGGCCGTCGCGTCCGGCTCACGCCGGCCGGCCGACGGCTGGCCGACCATGCGGTGACGATCCTCGCGGCCATCGACAGCGCGCGATTAGACCTCGACCCCGACGCGGACCCCTCCGGCACAGTGCGGGTCGGCGGCTTCGCGACCGGCATCCGGGTGTCGCTGCTGCCTGTCGTGGCCGACCTCGCCGGGCAGTATCCGAACGTCGAGTTCCTGATCAGCGAGTACGAACCCGCCGAAGCGTTCGCGTTGTTGACCGACGACGATCTCGACCTCGCGCTGACCTACGACTACAACCTCGCTCCCGCATCTATCGGCCCGGTGCTGCAGGCCGAACCGTTGTGGTCGATCACCTGGGGACTCGGTGTGCCCGCACATTTGCCCGACGGCCCGGCCGATATCGCGACGTACGCCGATCAGACGTGGATTGTCAACTCCCGCAACACCGCTGACGAAACCGCTGTCCGGACGCTGGCCTCGCTGGCCGGCTTCTCACCGCGCATTGCGCATCAGATCGACAGCCTCGACCTCGTCGAGGATCTGATCATCGCGGGTTACGGCGTCGGCCTTCTGCCCATCGGGCGGCCGACCATCCGAGGGGTCAAGGTGCTGCCATTAGCTCAACCCGAAGCGGTGCTGACCGCGTATGCGGTCACCCGACGCGGGCGGGCGACCTGGCCCCCGCTGCGGGTGGTGCTGGACCGGATGCGACCCGAACCTTCAGCCGCGCTACCGCGCCCGCGGTGGCCGCGGCCCGAGGCCGCGGTGTAGAAAACTCAGGCCGCGCGACGCCGGCGACGCCCATGCGTGTCCGTCGACCACAGATAACCGCAGTCGGAGCACTGAAGATGGACCAGCGTCCCCCTGTTGCTCAGCAGGTACTGCCAGTGTGTCGAGCAGTTCTTGCGGGCCTCGCACTCACCACACCGGGCGGCGTGATCGCAGCACGGACAGGGCAACCAGGCGCGCCGGGCCCGGTCAGCGGTCGGATCAATCGGAAACACGGTTCACCGACCGGTCGGGCAGGACACCGGCGCGGACGAGGTCGTCGTAGATGCGCTGCTGCTCCTGGTCAAGATCGGAGTACAGCATGTCGTAGGCCTTCTCCTCCTCGGCTAGCACCGTGACGGGATCCCAGTCGTCGCCGATCGCCTCCAGAACGGCGCTGCGTCGCCGCGCCTCGTCGAGCGTGAGGTTGTAGGCGAAATCGAGGTCGGCCATCGTGCTCCCAGCCATATAGAAGAACAAAGGAACTGTGAGGGTGACCTAACTGTCTGGGAGCGGGCAATGAGCTAGGTCACATCAACGGCTTGACATCCGTCACACCCGGTCGGCGAGCCACTGCCGCTGCCGGCGGACGAATCCGGCATCGACCACCGCACCGTGACCGGGCACGTAGGCCGCGCGCTCGCCTCCAGATTCCAGGAGGTGATCCAAGGTGGCCGGCCAGGCGGCCAGGTCGGAGTCCGCATCGATGGCGGGGTCGCCGGACTCCTCGATGAGGTCACCGCAGAACACCACGGTGCGATCGCCGGGTACCACCGCGATCAGGTCGTGGTCGGTGTGCCCGCGGCCAGGGTGCCTGACCGAAACGGTGCGGTCACCGAGATCGATGACAGCGGAGAACACCTGGTGCTCGGGCATTCGCAGCGCGTCGATGGCGCGGTCCACCTCGGAAGCGTCGGCGCCGTAACTCACGGCCTCCGCCCGTAGCTGATCCGTCTCGTTGGCCATCGTCTCCGCCACGGCGGCCGCACAGTACACGGCGGCGTTGCCGAATGCCGACGACCCGAGGATGTGGTCAAAATCGTTGTGGGTCAGCAGGATATGGCTCACATCGCGACCGGAGAGGGCGCGCGCGTCGGCACTGATACCGCGCGCCTCGGTCAACGTCGTGCCGGTGTCGACCAACAGCGCTCCCGCACTGCCCCAGACCAGCCCGACGGTCACATCCAGGAAGGGCAGGCGGCACCGAAATACCCGGTCCGCCAACTGCTCCCACGTGTGGTTCATTGCCCCATAGTCAAGGGCTGCGCAACTCGATACTGCTCGAGCACTCCAGGCGTCGGATCCGCCGTGTACGTCGCCGTGACGCCGAAGGCCCACGTCGGCGGCGAATCCCGCTGCGTCAGCGTCCACGCCGCCTGCCGGGCGGCGCCCAGCGCGACATACTCGGCGGGCGTCGGCACGTGCACCGGCGCACCCAGGATCGACGGAGCGATGCGCCGGACCGCCTCCGAGCGCGCTCCCCCGCCGACCATGATGATGCGTTGCACGTCCGACCCCTGCGCGCCGATCTTCTCGATGCAATACGCCATCGAACTGACCAGACCCTCGACAGCGGCTCGAGCAACGTTGGCGGCGTTGAGGTTTCGCGTCGTCATTCCGTGCAGCGCGCCGGACGCATCGGGTAGGTTCGGCGAACGTTCTCCCTCGAAGTACGGCACGAGCGTGAGACCTTGGGCCCCCGGCGGGGCCGTGAGGGCCAACCGGTCGAGTTCGTCGAAATCGACGCCGAGCATCGTGCTCACTGCGGCCAGCACCGGAGCACCGTTGAGTGTGCACACCAGCGGCAACTGCCGGCCGGTGCCGTCGGCGAATCCGGCCACGATGCCCTCAGGATCATGCGCCGCGGCCTCGCCGACGGCGCTGACAACTCCCGACGTGCCCAGCGAGACGATGCAGTCACCGTCGCCGGCGCCGAGTCCGAGCGCAGCACCGGCATTGTCGCCGGCGCCGGGCCCGAGAACCGCACCCGTTGTCGTATGCCCCGCCACATCTCGCGGACCAAGCACTGTCGGTACCAGCGGCCGGCGTCCTCGCATCGCCAGCGCCAAGAGGTCTGTTTGATAGCTGTCCGACTCCGAGGAGAAGTACCCGGTCCCGCTGGCATCGCTGCGGTCCGTGCGGAGGTCACCGATGTCGTTCGAACCGCTCAGCCGCCAGGTCAGCCAGTCGTGCGGCAGGCACACCGCGGCTGTCGCGTCCGCGTGCGCAGGCTCGTTGTCGGCAAGCCAGCGCAGTTTGGTCGCCGTGATCGCGGCCACCGGCACGACGCCGCAGCGGTTGGCCCACTCGCGTGCGCCGCCCAGCTCGGAGATCAACTCCGAAGCTGCGCCGCTGGATCGAGTGTCGTTCCACAGCAATGCATCTCGAATGACCGCGCCCGAGTTGTCCAGGCATACCATGCCGTGCTGCTGCGCGGCCACCGATACCGCGGCAACGTCGTCGAGACCGCCGGCCGAAGAGATCGCCGCCTGCATGGCCGACCACCACAGCTCGGGGTCCACCTCGGTGCCGTGCGGGTGCGGCGCGGATGCCGACCTGACGATCTCGCCGGTGTCTGCGTCGCAGATCAGCACCTTGCAGGACTGGGTGGACGAGTCGACGCCCGCAACGAGAGCCACTCTCGCGACGCTACGCCGATCGATTCGCCAATTGGAGCATGACCATGCGGGGGTACTGAAAGAATCAGTGCCGTGGATTCCGAGCGACCCGACGATGCGTGGGACGACGATCGCAACGAGACGGAAGCGCAACGGCTGGACCGCAATTGGTCGAGCCTGTTGCAGGAGCTGCGCGTCGCGCAGACCGGTGTCCAGCTGTTGACGGGGTTTCTCCTGATACTTCCTTTTCAGGCCCGCTTCACCGGGCTCGACGGCGTCATGCGCGCCGTGTACCTCGTCACGGTGTCGTGCTCGATCGGCGCTACCGTGCTGTTGGTCGCTCCGGTCAGCATGCACCGGGTGTTGTTCCGTCGCCACCGACTCAAAACCCTCGTGGCGATCTCACACACCTACGCGGTGGTCGGTATCTTCCTGCTGGGCATTGCCCTGGCGGGGGTGGCGATCTTGATCTTCGACAGCGTGGCGGGCAGGACGGGCGCGTGGATCGCCGGCGGGTGCTCGCTGCTCGCGCTCATCGCCTTCTGGTACGCCATGCCGCTGCGCGATCGCAGCTCGGGTGACACCTCGTACTAGGACTAATAGGGTTTGTGACTCCGCGGCGCGGGGAACACATGGCTCATGTTGATCAGACGCGTTGCCCGCCCGATGTTGTCGACGGCCTTCATTTCCCGGGGCATCGAGGCCCTGCGCAGTCCCAAGCCCGCAGCCGATGCGGCGCGGCCCACCCTCGAAGGGTTGAGCAAACTGCCCGATCCAGTCGGCACGAACGTCCCGTCGAACGCCGAGACCGTTGCGCGCATCACCGCCGCCGTGCAGATCGGCGGCGGACTGTTGCTCGCCACGGGCAAGCTGCCGCGAGTCGCCTCCGCCGCGCTCGCGATCAGCGTCATACCGGGCAGCCTTGGCGGCCACACGTTCTGGAACGAACACGATCCGCAACGCAAGGCCGACGAACGCCGTGCATTCCTCACCGACATCAGCCTGATCGGCGGATTGATCATCGCCGCGGTCGACACCGAGGGCAAACCGTCTCTGGGCTGGCGCGGCCGCCGCGCAGCACGCAAGGTGTCCGAGGCCGTCACTGCGGCACTGCCGGTCGGTGCGGCCACCGGAGGGGCACTCGCCGACAGCCAGTTCGCCGACAAGCTCGGCCACGGGCTGCAGGTTGGTGCCGAACGCGGCCGCGAGCTCGCCCACGTCGCCCGCGAGCGGGGTGCCGAACTGGCCGAGGTCGCCCGTGAACGTGGCCCGGAATGGGCGGACGTGGCACGCAAACGCAGCGCGGAATTGGCCGACGTCGCTCTCGAACGAGGTTCGGAGTGGGCTGACATTGCGCGCGAACGCAGCGCTGAGTGGGCCGATGTTGCCCGAGACCGGGCACCTGAGCTCGCCGACGTCGCCCGGGGGCGGGCGACCGAACTGGCCGATACCGCCCGAACACAAGTCGACCAGCGCCGACGCCGCTGGCGTTCGTAATCACAACGTGTTTAACGCTCTCGGCTGACCGAGTTGGCGGTACATTAGCTGCACCCATTCCGCGGTAGGAGAAGGTGCGAGCTGATGACAACCGGTGACTTCGAACCTCAATCCGGGCAGTCCGGCGAGCCGGAGGCGTATTCGCCGCCACCGGTCGCGGGCCAGGAGCCCGGAAGCCTGGGGTTGCGGTTGGGCGCTCGATTGATTGACGGGATCCTGGTCGGCATCGTCGCGTTCGTCATCGGTCTGGTTCTGAATCTGGGTGTCCACTACTGGGGGAACGGATTCCTCACCACGATGGTCAACGGCGTCATCTCGGGCATATTGACCTTCGTCTACTTCGTTGCGCTTGAATCGAGCCAGGGCGCGACGATCGGAAAGAAATTGCTCGGCTTGAGCGTGCACGGCCCCGGCGGTGCACCCAAGCCCACCGCGCAGCAGTCGGCGATTCGCAATGCGTGGACGCTGCTGACGGTCATCCCGTTCCTGGTCGGCAATCTGCTGTCGCTGGTTGCCGTTATCTGGATCGCGGTGACCATCAATCAAAGCCCGACCAAGCAGGGCATCCACGACAAGCTCGCCGGCGGCACGCAAGTCCTCAAGGGCTGAGCGTCCCCTATCCCCAACTTGCGTGTGGGCCCATGCGTGTGGGCCCAGGGATCGTCATATGACGATCCCGAGGAGCATCACAAGAATCAGGCCGGTGACCGAGAGCACCGTCTCCATCATCGACCACGACTTGATGGTCTGACCCACTGTCATGCCGAAGAACTCCTTGACCAACCAGAACCCGGCGTCGTTGACGTGGGAGAAGAAGAGCGAGCCCGTCCCAACGGCGAGCACGATCAACGACACCTGACCGGTGCTCATTCCTTCCACCAGTCCCAGCATCAGCGATGAGGCGGTGATCGTGGCCACCGTCGCGGAACCCGTTGCGAGGCGGATCAATACCGCGAGCACCCAGGCCAGCAGAATGGTCGAGATGTGGGCGCCCTTGGCCCAGTCGGCGAGGAGCGTGCCGATGCCACTGTCGACGAGCACCTGTTTGAATCCGCCGCCGGCGGCGACGATCAAGATAATGCCCGCGACGGGCGGCAACGAGGTTTCGAGGCACTTGACGATCTGATCGCGTGTCATCGCGGCGCCACGGCCCAGCGTGAAGATGCCGACCACCACCGCGATCAGCAGTGCCATCAACGGACGTCCTACGATGTCGAAAGCCATACGTAGAGGGTTGTTTTCGTCATCGATGAAGATGTCGACGAGCGCCTTGCCCATCATGAGCGCAACGGGCAGAAGAACACTGAAAAGGGTGATGCCGAACTTGGGCCTCTGCCGTCCGGGACGTATCGCCGTCTGGGTGCTCGTCGTCGACGTATCACTCTCCGCCCGGCGCGGTGACGGTTGCGCTGCCACCATCCCTGGTGAAGTCGTCCGCGTCGAAACGATCCGGCACGTCGATGACGACCCACTTGCCCGCCAGCCGGCCGAACAACGGCCCGGCCACGATGACGGTCGGAATCGCCACGGCCACACCCAATGCCAACGTGATGCCGAGGTCAGCACCCAGCAGATCGATTGCGGTCAACGGCCCTGGGTGCGGTGGCACCAGGCCGTGCATCGCGGAAAGGCCTGCCAGTGCGGGGATTCCGACCGTGATCAGGGATTGCCCCGACCGCTTGGCGACGAGATAGATCACCGGCATCAACAACACCAAGCCGATCTCGAAGAACATCGGCAGGCCGATGATCGCGCCCACCAGCGCCATCGCCCACGGCAGCGCGCGCGGCGACGCATTACCCACGATGGTGTCGACGATCTCGTCGGCTCCGCCGGAGTCGGCGAGCAGTTTGGCGAACATGGCACCGAGCGCGATGAGGATGCCCACCCCGGCGGCAGTGGTGCCGAAGCCGTCACTGAACGAGTCGAGGGTGTCGCCGAAACTGCCGAATGAGGGCAATCCCGCGATGATGCCCACTGTGAGCGCGCCGAAGATCAACGACAGGAACGGATGAAGTTTGGCAAGGGTGATCAGCAAGACGATCACGGCGATGCCGGCCAGGGCGGCCAGCACCAATTGCCCACCGGGGGCGATCGGTTCGGGCAGCTCGGTGTCGGCCGCCAGGATGGTGATTGCCGTATTCATCGGTTCTCCTGTTGGGTTGCGTGCGCATCGGTTGAGGCGACGTAGATTTCGACGATCGAATCGATGCTCTGGTCGACATCGATCACTAGTCCGTGCTCATCGGGTCCGAGCGGTTCGAGGGTTTCGAACTGGGATGCCAGCAGCGATGCGGGCATGAAATGTCCAGGACGGCTGGCTTGGCGTTTACCTACGACATCCGGCGTGCCGTGAAGATGGAGGAATTGGGCGCCGGGACAGTGGCGGCGCAACTGATCGCGGTACTTGCGCTTGAGCGCGGAGCAGCTCATGACCCCGCCACTGTTGCAGTGTCCGGCCAGCCACTCGCCGATTGCTTCCAGCCAGGGATAACGGTCGTCGTCATCGAGAGGATGACCGGCGGTCATCTTGGCGATGTTCGCCGGCGGATGGAAATCGTCGGCGTCGGCGAACGGCACCCGTAAGCGCTGCGCGAGCGCAGCGCCGACGGTCGATTTCCCGGAGCCCGAAACTCCCATGACGACGATCGGTGACGCCATCAACGTCATTGCCTCCACCTACCCAGTTGTGCTGGACGTCACACAGAATGCCGTAATGATCATACTATTGCAAGCATATAGCGCAATCGTATGGTTTTAATAACGCCAGCAAAGCTATGACAAGATGTATCGGTGGCGGTTCAACCAAACGTCGGCGCACTGCATGGCAACCTGCTCACGGCGCTGGGCACGGCGATTGCCTCCGGCGAGTACCCGGCGGGCCGGGTGCTGACGCTCGACGGCGTTAGCGAGCAGCACGGCGTCTCGCGAAGTGTCGTCCGGGAGGCCATCCGGGTGCTCGAGTCGATGGGCATGGTCGAGTCGCGCCGCCGCGTGGGCGTCACTGTGCTGCCCGCCGTGAAGTGGAACGTCTTCGATCCCCGGCTGATTCGGTGGCGCCTCGAATCCGGCGACCGCGCGGCTTTGTTGATTTCGCTCTCGGAGCTACGCCGCGGCTTCGAACCCGCCGCCGCCGCATTGGCGGCACGACGGGCCAATCCCGATCAATGCCGGATCATGGCAGCTGCGGTGTCGGACATGGTGATGCACGGCCGATCGGGCGATCTCGATGCATATCTGTTGGCCGACAAGGTCTTTCACCGAACCATGCTCGAGGCCAGTGGCAATGAGATGTTTCGGGCGTTGAACGGAGTGGTCGCAGAGGTGCTGGCCGGGCGGACACACCACGGCATGATGCCCCCGACTCCCAACCCGTCGGCCATCGAACTGCACGACGAGGTCGCCCGATCGATCAGGATGCGAGACGAAGTCGGTGCAGAACGCGCGATGCGCGCGATCATCGATGAGGCGGCATCGGCAGTGGCCGAAGAACTTTCGTGATCACGGCGGCTCGAGATCGAAGTTCATCACCAGCCCCTCGACCTTATGGACGACGACAGTGCGCCGTTGCTTGACGCCGCCGCCCTCCACGTCGCAGTAGGCCACCGCCCCGACCTGGCCCGCCAAGCCCGATTCGCACGACACCGAGTCGACGAGTCCCCCGGCGGTGGTCTCGAGTCGCGCCACGGTCGTCTCGAGTTGCTCCCTTGACATTGCCGGCGTCATCTCGTAGTCGATCGTCGTGCCGTCGAGTCCGGTGACCGTGACCACCGGCTCGAAGCTGTTCGTCGGGCTCAGCACGACGTCGCATCGGGCGGTTCGTCCCACCTCGCCGACGAGGTCCTCCTTGCACGACACCGACTGAGGAACCTCGCCCGCGCCGGCGAGGCGGTCGGCGATGTCGGTCTGCAGCGCGTCCTTCGAGACCGTCGGCACGCCCGTGTTGAGGCTGCATCCGCACGCCAGTGCAACCGCCGCTACGAAGCGTGAAACGCCTATCGCCGCCGTTGCCATCTTTGCTGCCTGTCCGCAAACGAAACAATTTGAGGACCCTAGCAACTCGTCCGCGGGTCGAGTGGTTGACTGGCGAAAGTGAACAGGGAACCATCACTCGCCCGTCGCTTCTTCGATCGTCTCGAGCCGGTGCATGCCGTCACGTACTTTGCGCCGGAGGCTCGCGCCGCGCTCGACGGGCTCGGATTCCGCGGCTTCTGGATGGGCTACTTCGCGGCGCGCTCGGCCCCGCTGGGTGAGGTGCCGACCGAGGTGGTGACGTCTACCTTCTACAACTTCGCCCCGCAGCGTGTGGCCAAGGCGCTACCCGCCGCGTGGCAGATCGCCTCTGTCGCCGATGCCCTGCGAGTTCGGCAGCAGTCGGCCGTCGCGGCACTGCGCCGGTACGGCGTCGGGGACGGAGATGAGGTCCGGACTGCGGCCGACCTCGCGGAGAAGGCCGCCCGCAGCGCACCGCTGGACGGTCGGCCGTTGTTTGCCGCTAACCTCGCGTTGGACTGGCCCGACGAACCAGTGGCCAAGCTGTGGCATGCGGCAACGCTGCTGCGCGAACAGCGCGGCGACGGTCATGTGGCCGTGCTGGCCTCGCTGGGCATCACCGGCCGCGAGAGCAACGTGCTGCATGCCGCGGCGGGTCGCGTGCCCAAGGAATTCATCATGCGCAGCCGCGACTACGACGACGACGAGTGGAACCGCGTGCAGGATCGACTGGTCGCCCGGGACCTGCTCGACCATGAAGGTGAGCTCACCGACGCCGGACGCGCGCTCAAACAACGCGTCGAAGACACCACCGACGCGTTGGCGCTGTCGGCGCTCGACTCCTTGAATGACGACGAGGTGGAGTCACTCTTCGCGAGCTTGACTCCCACCACGCGAAAAGTGGTGTCCGGCGGCGATGTTCCCGCCATGACGCCGATGGGCCTGAACCGCGACGACCTCGACGACGACACCGCGCACCTCACCTAACCTAGGCTTTTTGCGCGAGCGTGCGTGTTTGCACACGACACGCCGCTGCTTGACCCGATATTGCGCACGTCCCCTACTCACGTGTGGGCCCACGCGGCACGCTCGAGAGTCGTGATGGTGCTCAAGTCGATCGCGCTGTTCGTCCTTGCGGCGCTGCTCGAGATCGGCGGGGCGTGGCTGGTCTGGCAAGGTCGTGCGCGAGCACCGCGGATGGTTGTGGGTGGGGGCCGGCGTGATGGCGTTGGGTGCGTACGGATTCGTCGCGGCCTTTCAGCCGGACCCGCATTTCGGGCGGGTGCTCGCGGCCTACGGCGGTGACTTCATCGCTGGATCACTGCTGTGGGGCATGGTGGCCGACGGCTTCCGGCCCGACGATGCGATGTCGTCGGCGCGGTCATCAGCTTGGTGGGCGTCGGGATCATCATCTACGCGCCGCGCTGACGGTCGTTCGAGCGTGCGCAAAGTGTGGTTTTTCCTCGGCGTGTCGTGTGCAAACACGCACGCTCGCGGGAACTGGTGCCAGCTCGCGGGAAGTAAGGGGGTCAGCCCGAGGGTTGGTTTCGGTTCCATTCCACCCAGCCGACGCCGGTGCGACCGTCAGCGGTGCTGACGGTGACCCAAGCGCGCGGGAAGTGGCTGATCCTGCCCTCGGGCGACGTCAGCAACACCGGCGCGTGCCCGCGAACGTCGACCGTCGCCGTGATGTCTCCCGGCGAAAGCGTGAGCGTCGTGGTGACCGGTAACCCGTTGTCGGCGAACGTCTCTCGTGCAGTGACGGATTGCAGCTCAATCAACGGCTCGCCCGGCTGCTGGATGTAGCCGATGCCGATCGGGGGCGCGCCCGGTATGCGAATGTCGACCCCGTGAAGATGGGTGCCGTCATCGAGGTGCAAAGCGCTCCACACCCAGTCCATCGACCACCAGTCCCGCACACCCCATGAGTGGTCACGCTGACCCGGAACACCGTTGACCTCGAACACGCGGCCGTCGACGGTCACAGTGCCCGACACCGTGCAAGGAATCTCGTAGCGCGGCGCGATCCGGTACTGGTACGGGATGCCCGCCGTCGACCAGACCAGCTCCATCGTCATCTCGGCCGGACGGCCCGGTTCGCCGCGAAGCAGTGCAGCCGGATCGTCATACGCCTGGGCCGCTCCGCGCACGACGACGGTGTAGGTCCGCAGCGGCTCCGTGGCGTCGAGCGTGAGTTCGATCGCACCGGTGTCGTGGAAGTCGACCAGCGCGATGGTCGGCATGTCGGGACCACACAACAGCGCGTTGATCCACTTCGTCTCCTCGTTGGGCATCAAGCCCAGCCGCACCCACCCGCCGACGCCCTGTGCAGGGTCGGCGAAGTCGAAGTACCAGCTCTCGCTCCACAACGGTTCCCCGCCGGGTGGATGCGCTTCTTCGTCGGCCGGATCCGGCGCGAGTGGCTCAGGGGCAACTGGGGCGGGCAGCACGTCGAGTGCCTCCGTATCGAGCACGTGCTGCGCGTGCCTGTGCAGCATGGTCATGAACATCTGATCGCCGCGCTCGGTGCGCTCGACGAGCATCGACGATACGATCGCCATCACTACACCGAAGAAGCTCTGCCTGCGCACCCCTTCGCGCACGTCGTCGAGGCTGACCGGGGCGTCGGGGCCGAGGGCATCGCGGTAGGCCCGCAGCAGCGCCTCGTAGTGCTCGCGGCGAACCTCGTTGGGCAGGGCACAGCCGAGGAAGTACGCGACGTCGGTCATTGCCGGGCCCCACCCGACGGTCTGCCAGTCCACCACCGTCAACGGACGATCGGCGCCGGCCTGCCCGAAGAGCATGTTGTCCAGCCGGTAGTCGCCGTGCACCAGCCCCTGGACTCGATCAGCGGCCGCCTCGGCGGCCAGGTAGCCGTCGAAGCTGCCGATCAGACGCTCGCAGACCAGCCGGTGACCGGGCTCGATCTGGTCGCCGTAGCGCTCGACGAATCCCGTGTACAACTGGCCGATCAGCGCCTGATTCATCGGTGACTCGCGGTTCAGCCACTCCGCCTGCGCCATCGACGCGTTGCCCAGCGCCGGCGCATGCAGCCGGGCCAACTCTGTGAGGGCCAGCAGCGCCTGTTCGATTGTCGCGCCACGGATTTCGTCGCCGACCAGCGCCGGTCCCGCGTCGCCCAACAGCAGATGGAACGCACCGCTGTCGGGGTTGAACGCGGCGCTGTAACACGGTGCGACGGGGCCACCGTCGAGGCTCGGCGCGACGTCGGTGTAGAACCGCACCTCGCGTTCGTAGAGGCCCAGCGCCAGCCCGGTCTGCCTGCTCACCGGATCGGTCGCCGCCACCTTGAGCACGACCGACACCGGGCCTACGGCGTCGGTCGGGTAGGTCAGTGCGACGCGGTAACACTCGCTCATCTGGCCGGTGCCGATGCGCTCGCAGCTGAAGTCTGCGACCGGCGTGCCGAGCGCAGACGTCAGCCACTGGGCCGTCAGGTCCGACGGCCGCTCGATGATCTCAGTGGTGTGCACTGGTCGACAGCGTATGACACATGTCTGGCGGCGTTCCCACCACATCCAGCGACGGGTTGCGATCGAAGAATCCGAACGGCTTGAGCCAGAACGACACGATGTCGACGGGCATCACCGGCCAGTCCTCGGGACGGGTGATGTGGTGGATTCCGAAGACGTACCACATCACCACGTCGGTGTTGTCGATGCAACGATTCGCCAGAGTCCACTTGGCGAGGCCCGAGTCACGACCTGACTGGTTGACGAATTCGCCTGCGGGCCAACGCTCATCGGGATGGTTCGGCGTGACCCACAGGGTGTGGGCGATCACGTTGGCGCGCTCGAGCACGGGTGAGTCAGGATCGAACATCGCCGGAATCGCCCCACTCGGCACCAGCTTGTATGCCGGGTGGGTGCCGAGCCCGTTGAGGACATTGGTGTTGACCACCTTCCACGTGCGCTGTGTCGCGAAGTTGACATCCTGCTTGCCCTGGCTCTCGGTGCGTAGCGGGAAGTTGCGCGTCACCAGCGACAATCCGTACGGGTTTTCGGGGCCCATCGGCTCGGCATGTGATTCCGACATGTACACCGTGTTCTCGGTGCCGTCGATGTCCATGTCGAGACGCGCCACCAGGAAGTGCTGATGGAACGGCGCGTAGGTGCGCTCATCAACGAGCGTGCCGTTGGGGTGCGGCTGCCCCGCAGCCACCGGGGTCGTCACCATGATGCCGGTGGCCCGGATCTCGCATTCGATGTTGCCGTCCTGGTACAGCCGCCAGTAGATGAGGTACTCGTAGTTGGCGACGGTCACGTGCGACGAGATCGTGAGCCGGCGCATTCTGCGCACCTCGGCACCGACATCGTGGTCGACGTGCTTCCACAGCACGGCGTTGTCCTCCTCGTGGATGCAGATCGCGTTGGCGATCGAGTAGGGCTCACCCTTGCTGTTGTGCAGCGCCGCATCGAGATAACGGATCTCCCCGAGACAGTCGCAGCCCAGCTCCAGCGACGTCGTCATGAAGCCCAGTCCCCACTCGCCGATGTCGAACGCGGTGCGCCGGTAGTGGTCCTCGCACGAGTCGCGGTAGGGCACGATCATCTCGGCAAGCGATATCCGGTGTGCCACAGAGCGTTCGCGCTCACCGTCGCGGAAGCGGATGGTGTGCAGCGTCATTCCTTCGCGGTGGTTGAATCCGATCCGCAACGACCAGTTCTGCCATTGCAGAAGGTTGCCTTGGAGGGTGAACGACGGCCCTTCGGGCTGTTCGATGTGCAAGGGCTTGAGCGGTTCGCGCCGTGACGCGGCGTGGATGCTCGCAGGAATGTGCTTGGGAACGTACTCGCCCATGACATCGGGCATATCGACTCCGCCGTTGTCCTCGACCCGCAACAGTTCCATCGAGTTCAGGTCGATCACGCAATGCAGACCACTGACCGGGTGGGCGTACGGATTCATTCCCGGGCCGCCCTTGAGCCAGGTGTCCGACCACCCGATCCGGCGGTGGCGGTACTCGGGGGGTGCCACCGCACTGCCATACGTCCATGTGTCGAAGAAGACGAGATCCATGTCCGATATGCCGCGCTTGGCCACTGCCGCAATGACATCCGGGTGGGCACGCAGCAGCTGGTCGCACTCGGCGAACTCGTCGACGGTGAAGTTGGCCTGCACGCCGAGAACGTGTTCGAACGATTCGACCCGGACGTCGGTCAGCGAGACCGCGCTCTTGTAGGTGGCGTTGTTGGCGCGGTCCAGACAGATCACCGCGGCGCGCCGGGGTGGTGGCGCTCCCCCGCCGTCGAATGCCGCTAGGTCGGCCTTGCTCGGCTCGATCATCTCGATGGACGCGAACCGCCAGCCGAGGTCTGATGTCGACGGCCCTCCGGCTCCGGACGCAACGCCGTGTTCGCGCTGCAGAATCGCCGCGACCGTCGCGAACTCGACCTCGCTGAGCGGATCCAGGGGGTGCATCACGCAGTCGAGGCAATCACATCCCCGCCGCGACGCGCAGCCGATTCCGCCACGCCAGGTGTTTCGCTCCTCACGTGCGCAGCGACGGCTTCAGCGGCCGGCCAGCGAAAACCCTTCCCACGCCTGGCGACGCTCGGCATGCGGATCGTATTCGATGCGGGGACGATGATCGAAAACCCGTACCGCTCTCTCGGCGCTGGTGTAGGCAGGCCAGTCGTGGCCGGGCACGCCGGTTTGCGCGAATGCCCGCCAGCGGGACTGCACGTCGTCGCTGACCTTCAGCGCCGAGCGCCTATCTGCGGCCGCGGTGATGAGCCGACCGAATTTCGTGCGGTAGACGTCGAACACCGCCAACAACTCGGTCGCGTGCGTGGCGCCCAAACCCGACCAGCGCAGTGTGCGCGGCGCATAGTCGTATCGGTACAGATAGGTGGGTGCGTGCCGGCTGTGCGCCTCGGCGATTTGCCATGCGGCCGACCCGAACGCGAAGTCGCCGCCGAACTGAATACAGGCCTTGGGATCCGGATAACCCGGATACGCGGCGGTAATGCGTTCGCGCTCACCGGGTTCGGTCTCGGCAAGCAATCGCTCAATCATCGGCTCGGTCATCGGCAGGAGCTTGATGAATCGGCCGAAGAGCCGGGCTTCCTCGGCGTTGGTACCGACGATGAGCGGCACGCGGTGCGCCTTGCCGTTGCGCTTCGCCTCGATCGGATCATGCGGCAGGTAGTCGGTACCACTGGTGGGCCCCGCTGCGAACGCGCCGAGCATCTCGCGCTGGCCCGCAACGATCAGCCGGTGGAACGCATCGACGAGTTCCTTGGGGCGGGCGGCCATCACGGCCTGCGCACCGTCGTCGGCGCCCGCGCCGAGCAACGCGGCGAACCTCGATGCATACTGCGCCGCTATCTCGGGATCGCGAACCATTCCAGCGGCCGGACTTTCCGAAATCGCTTGGGCGAAAAGACCTTCGGCGGCTGGAACGGCCAGCAGCGCCGCGACCGCATGCGCCCCCGCGCTCTCGCCGAAGATAGTCACGTTGTCGGGATCGCCGCCGAAGACCGCGACGTTGTCGCGCACCCAGCGCAGCGCCATCACCAGGTCTCGCAGGTACAGGTTGTCGTCGAACGTGATGTCGCGGGCCGACAGCGACGACAGGTCCAGGCATCCCAGCGGGCCGAGGCGGTAGTTCACCGAGATGTACACACATCCCTGCCGCGCCAGGGCGGCTCCGTCGTAGATGGGCGTTGCGGACGAACCCATGAAGTAGCCGCCGCCGTGGATGAAGACCATGACGGGCAGCGGCGACTGGCCGGGCGACTTGGGTGCCACCACGTTGAGCGTCAGGCAGTCCTCGCTCATCGGCTGGTACTTGCCCGGCGCGAGGATGGTGTACATCCGCTGCTGATGCGAACAGTTGCCGACGCTGTGGCAGTACCGAACACCGCGCCAGGGTTCGACCGGCTGGGGCGCGCGCAGTCGCAGCTGACCCACCGGCGGGCGTGCGTACGGAATCGCCCGCCACCGGTTCACCCCGTGGCGGGTGAAACCTTCGATCGTCCCCGAGGCGATGGTTGCGCGGACGGTGTGTTCGTGCATCATTCGACGGTAGCGAATGACAGCGAATGACGAGCCCCCGCCGCGCCTTGACGGGATCGGTGGGTCGGCCCGCTAACCTGGCCGGTATGCGAGTGGCTGGGCTCATCGCGGTTTCTTTGCTGGTAGCAGCATGCTCTCATTCGACGGGCGGACAAGCCGACCGCATCACGCCGATACCCCCCGACACCAGCCGAAGTTCCGCGACGACAACCCCGTCCACATCGACGAAACCCACGAAGCCCCCCGCGCCGGGTGCTCCCGTGGCCGATGTGATCGCCTGGATACAGGCGGGTGACACCTCTGATTCCGCCGAGTACCACGTCGCGACGCGCGACGGCGCCACAACGGAACTCGGTGAGGACGTCGCCTTCACGACGCCGTCGGGCAAGACCAACTGCATGACCGACTCCAAGTACAGCGACGGTGCGCTGGCGTGCCTGGTGGATCTGATCAACCCACCGCCCCGTCCCGACGATGCATACGGCGAGTGGAAGGGCGGCTGGGTCGACTACGACGGGAAGAGCGTGGCCGTCGGCTCGGTGCACGGCGATCCGGGACGGTTCACCGCCGGCTCGGGCCCCGAACTGCCGTACGGCCGGGCGCTGGCCTTCGGCGACTACCGCTGCCGGGCCGACACCGTCGGCCTGTTCTGCGCCAACCTCGCGAACAACACGGCGGTCAAGTACAGCGATGCGGGCATCCAACCGTTCGGCTGCCTGCAACCGATCGACCCGCCGCCGATGATCGGCGAGATGTTCAGCTGCTGAACACCGGTTCGTGTGCCGGATACGCATGCACGACGACCGGGCCCAGCTTCGGAATAGCGTGCGCCAACTCGTGTTCGGCCGCGTGGGCTACCGCATGAGCTTGGGCCAGGCTCAGCGATGGCTCGACGTCGAGTTGAGCGTCAGCCTCCAATCTGTGTCCGACCCAACGCATTCGCACACTTCGCACCCCGCGCACGCCCGGTTGCCGGGCCAGCACCGCAGCGCTCGTGTCCACGAGTTCCGGATCGACGCGGTCCAGCAGCCTGCCGAAGACATCGCGCGCGGCAACGACAAGGACGACGCCGATCGCGCCCGCGATCAGCAGCCCGAAGATCGGATCCGCGGCCGGAAAGCCCAGAGCCACGAAGACGGCACCGGCCACCACCGCCAGGGACGTCAATCCGTCTGCGCGAGCGTGCATTCCGTCGGCACGCAACGCCGCCGAACCGATGCGCCGCCCGACGCGGATGCGGTACAGCGCGACGACCTCGTTGCCGACGAACCCCACGACGCCTGCGGCCGCAACCCAGGCCACGTGCGACAGTGGCACCGGGTTTATGAGCCTGCGCACGGCTTCGACAGCGGCGACGAGGGCGGAGACCGCGATGGCCAGCACGACGAACAGGCCGGCCAGATCCTCGACTCGGCCGAATCCGTACGTGTATCGCCGGGTCGCGGCACGACGGCTCATCGCGAATGCGATCCACATCGGCACCGCAGTCAGCGCATCGGAGAAGTTGTGCACGGTGTCGGAGAACAATGCGATCGAACCGGAGACGGCGACGATCGCCAGCTGCGCCATCGCGGTGATGCCGAGCACCACCAGGCTGATCTTGACCGCGCGAATGCCCTCGGCGCTGTCCTGCAGCGCATCGTCGACCCTGTCGGCGTGGTCGTGAGAATGTCCGAGGCCCACTAGCCCGCTCCCGTCTCGTGCAGGACCCGCAGCTCACCGTCGCCCAAATGGTGTGCAGGCACCCCGCCCGCGGCGTGCTCTGCATTGTGCACCGCGTCGGTGACCAGCTGGCGCACGTGGTCGTTCTCGAGCCGGTAGAACACCTGCGTGCCCTCCCGGCGGGTGCGTACCAGCCGCGCCATCCGCAGCTTGGCCAGGTGTTGCGACACCGACGGCGCCGGCTTGGCGGCTCGCGACGCGAGTTCGTTCACCGACAACTCGCGATCCGCCAATGCCCACAGCAGCTGCACGCGGGTGGCATCGGCCAGCATCCTGAAGACCTCTACGACGAGGTCAGCCTGTTCGTCTGCGAGCCTGCGAGCACAGACCTGCTTATCTGCATTCATACGCAGATAATAGCGCTCGTCCGATCAGGCGCTCGGACGCGCTTTTTCCCGTGCCTTGTCGGGATAGATCTGCGTCATTCCGATCGCACCGACGATGACGACGGCCGGGATCACCGCCTTGGTCCACTGGACGGTCGACGGCGAGGTGACCGCGACGTAGCCCAGCACGGCGATGAGCGCGAACACCAGCGCCCACATGAGGGTGAGCACCTGATTGGTGCGCCGGAAGGCGGCCTTCTCCCACTCCTGCCGAGGGGCCGACTCGGGGGCGTATTGCTGGGTGAAGGGGACGAACGCCAGCGACCCCAGCGCCATCACCGCCAGCACCCCGCCGGACAGCGTCGTCGCATAGTTGTCCATCCAGTCGCGGTCGTGGGCGCCGGTGATCATGCCCGCGATGGTCACGCCGACGAAGAAGACGATCGTCACCACTTCGAGAAGCCGGGGCCCGCCGCGGCCGGCCGAGATGCCGAGGATGAAGGCTGAGATCACCGCGCAGATCGCACCGAACATCCAAGTGCTGGGGCCGTCGGCGACCACCCAATAGATGATCCACGGGGCGAAGCCGATGAACGGGCTGCGCTCGAACCATTCGTCCACACCTCACCTTTACCGGTTCTCCGCGCGAGCAGACGCAAAAGCCCCCTTTCCGCGGCGTGTCGGGGTGCTTTTGCGTCTTTTCGCCGAAGAAAGTCAGCGCAGGCGGAAGCTGCCCGTCACCAGTGTCGGCGACACCGACCTGCCGTTGATCGTTGATCGCGGGCTCTTGTCGGTCAGGAGCTGCATCTGGCTCGCAGCCGTCAGCTGTCGCTTATTGCGTACCTGTGCGCGGAACTGGTCATCGGCGAGCTTCTGCAAATCGGACTGCTCGAGCTTCTGGCCGGTCGCCGGGCTGAATTGGACGCCCGCGAAGGTTCGACGCGGCGCTCACCCAGTCGCCACACAGGAGCGCAACAAGTCCGCGACGTCGTCAGGGTGAGTGATCATGCAGCAGTGGGGCGCCGCAAGCTCGACCCAGCGCCATCCAGACCAGGAGCGCACGAGTGCGCGAGAAGTCGCCAACGCGGGATGCGAAGGGCTTGTGCAGGCTACGTAGGTACGAGGTAGGCCGTTGCCGACTTCACCCTCGAGTGTCAGAGGCGTCGTGTAAGCCCGCAGCGGATGCGGCGTCATCCGGCGGAGCACCCAGTCATAGTCCGGATCACCTCGATGTCCAAGACCCCAGACATCCGGGAGCGGCTCCGGGGCGGGGACAGCCAGTCCGCCGGTGGCAGCTTCGGCTGCCCTGATCCGGGCCTCGGCCTCGGCGACAGGGTAGACCGAGAAAGCATGCTTGCCACTCTGCGGCACGACCGCATCCAGGTAGATCAGTTGCGCGATCCGGTCGGGCACCCGATCGGCGACTCCCGAGATCGTTACGCCGCCGAAGCTGTGCCCAACCAACACCACGTCGGTCAATTCTTCGGTTTCGATGACTTGGATCAGATCACCCACGAACGTGTCGATGGTGATTGTGGAATTCAGCAGGTGGGCTCGGTCACCCATCCCCGTGTAGCTGGGTGTGAAGACATCGTGGTGGTGGCAACGCAAACGATCGGCGACACGCTTCCAACACCACCCGCCCAGCCATGAACCGTGCGCCAATAGAAACGAAGCCACCCGACCATGATCGTCCAGCACACGACCGAACATCCGCTTATCACCGGGCGCAACTATGCGCCACTGCGGAAGCCTGCTAACGCCAGCCGTCGGCTGCCTTGGCCGCCCGCATCAGCGCATCGCACAGGTCATGCAGTACCGACCGTTCGGCTCCCTCTTCCAGGGCTGTCGCGACGTCCTCGGCCGCGCACCTGACCTGGTAAACCCGGTCGGACAGCTCGTTGGCCTCCTCCGCGCTCAGCACCACGGCGTCGGGCGCCAGCGAGGTGCCTTTGACCATGGCACGTTGCTCGTAGGCGCGTTGCCGGCAGGACTGCCTGCAGTACTGCCGCCGCCTGCCCAGAACGGCATCGGCGACTTCCCGGCCACACCAGCGACACGGTTGCGGGCGGATCCGGGACCGGGTGGGAGCTGTCACGGACCAGACTGTAAACCGACGGACCTCCAGATCCCGGTATCATCGACGGTCGAGTCGGGAACTGCGTGCCGAGTTGCTGCGTTGGTTATCCGGACGAATTGCATTGATTGAGGAGTGTTGACGATGGCTGATCGTGTCCTGAGAGGAAGCCGCCTCGGAGCCGTGAGCTACGAGACGGACCGCAACCACGACTTGGCGCCACGTCAGGTCGCCCGCTACCGCACTGACAATGGCGAGGAGTTCGACGTCCCGTTCGCCGACGACGCCGAGATTCCCCACGCCTGGCTGTGCCGCAACGGCATGGAAGGCACGCTGATCGAAGGCGATGCGCCGGAGCCCAAGAAGGTCAAGCCCCCGCGTACGCACTGGGACATGCTGCTGGAGCGCCGATCCGTCGAGGAGCTTGAAGAGCTGCTCAAGGAGCGCCTCGACATCATCAAAACCCGCCGCCGGGGCTAGCGCGTAACACCCACCCCGCGGGCGCGATCGAGGCGCCCGCGCACGCCCCATTCGGCGACCTTGAAAATGGCTTCCCGGATATTGGATCCACTCATCTTGGACTGGCCATACTCGCGCTCGGTGAAGGTGATCGGCACCTCGACGACGACGAAACCGTTGTTGATGCTGCGCCAGGTCAGGTCGATCTGGAAGCAGTAACCCTTCGAGTCGACGGCGGACAGGTCGATCTTCTCCAGCACCTCTCTGCGGTAGGCGCGGTAACCGGCCGTGATGTCGTGGATGTCCACACCCAGCAGGACGCGTGAGTAGCCGTTGGCCGTGCGGGACAGCACCATGCGCCGCCGCGGCCAGTTCCGGACCTCGCCGCCCTTGACGTAGCGCGAGCCGATCACCAGGTCTGCCCCGGCGTCGACGGCGTCGAGCAGCCGGTGCAGCTGTTCGGGTGGGTGGCTGCCGTCGGCGTCCATCTCCACCAGAACCGAGTACTCGCGACTCAGACCCCACGCGAAGCCGGCAAGGTAGGCCGCGCCGAGCCCGGCCTTGTTGCTGCGGTGCATGACGTGAATCCGGTCCGGGTCGGCGAGGGCCAGCTCGTTGGCCAGCTCGCCGGTGCCGTCGGGGCTGCCGTCATCGACGATCAGAATGTGCACGTCGGGACGGGCCGCGTGGACGCGACCGAGAATCAACGGGAGGTTCTCCCGCTCGTTGTAGGTGGGGATGATGACCAGCGTGCGCTGACTTGGGCGTTCCCCCGGGCCCGGGCCCGTAGTCATGTAGCTCCTCTATGTTTCGTCGCCGCTCGCAGACGACGCACAAGGCTCCCATTGTGCAGTATTGCGAAGATCACAGCGCCGACACCGAGCGCGACCAGCACGAACTCGATCAGCGGTGCGAACCTCGTCGCGATCGTGAGCTGGGTTTTCAATCTGATCTGCGTGTCGAGGTAGGCGGGTTCGAAGAATGCGGTGTGGGCCAGTTCCCGGCCGTCGGGTGCGATGACGGCACTGATGCCGGTGGTGCCCGCGACGACGACGTAGCGGTCGTGCTCGACCGCGCGCAGTCTGCCGAATGCAAGCTGCTGCTGGCTCATCGCCTCGTTGAAGGTGGCGTTGTTGGCCGGCACGGCGAGCAGTTGAGCGCCGTTGCGCACCGACTCGCGCGCGGCACGATCGAAGATCACCTCCCAGCAGGTGGTCACGCCCACCGGAACGCCCGCGGCGTGAACCACTCCGGTGCCGTTGCCGGGAATGAAATAACCGGCGCGGTCGGCATACGACGAGAGAAGGCGGAAGAAGCCCCGCCACGGCAGGTACTCGCCGAACGGCTGCACAATCTGTTTGTCGTGCCGATCGGCGGGGCCGGTGCCGGGGTTCCACACGATCACCGAATTGGTCGCCACCGGGTTGTCGGGGCTGTAGCCCGGCGCCGCGACGACACCGCCGACCAGAATCGGTGCGTTGATGGCTGCCGCCGCAGTCGAAATCCGTTCGAATGCATCCCGATTGGCCAGTGGATCGATGTCGGAGGAGTTCTCCGGCCAGATGACGAACGCAGGCTGCGGCGCACGCCCGGCCCGCACGTCTTCGGCCAGCCGGGCCGTCTCGCGAACGTGATTGTCGAGCACGGCGCGGCGCTGGGCGTTGAACTCCAGACCAAGACGCGGCACGTTGCCCTGCACGGCGGCCACCACTATCGCCGGGTCGTCGCCCGCCCCGACACCGGCCTGCCGGACATGCGGCCAAGTCAGCGCGGTCATCAACAGCACGAGACTGATGCACGTACCGGGCACGAAGACGGCCGGTGGTGCGGCGTCCTGCTGCTCGCCGCCGCGCCACCACTGCACGGTCTCGAAAACAATTGCGGCCAAACTGAATCCGATCAGTGCCACCGCGAAGGACAGCAACGGTGCACCGCCGAGTTGCACCAACGACAACAGCGGGCCGTCGGTCTGACTGTAAGCGACGACGCCCCAGGGGAACCCGCCGAACGGCACCGTCGACTTGAGCCACTCCTGGGCCGACCACAGCCCCGCGAACCACAGCGGCCAGCCCGGCAGTCGGCGCACGACTACCGCCGACGCCCCGAACAGACCGGTGAACAGAGCCTCCAGCGCCGACAGCGCTATCCACGGAAACGCGCCGACCAGTCCGCTGATCCATGGCAGCAGTGGCAGGTACAACACCAGGCCGAACAGGAATCCGTAGCCGAATCCTCCTGCGACAGTGGTCGATTCGCGAGTCAGCACCCACGCCATCAGAGCGAATGCGAGGAACGCCAGATACCACCAGCCGAACGGAGGGAAGCTCACGCACAACAACACACCGGCGACGATCACCACGCCCAGCGCAGGAAGACGGTCGACCACCGCCTGCCCGAATCGCCGAATCCGCGAGGGATCCGCCTCCGGCACGGCGGCGTCGTCGCCTTCGCCGGGCTCTTCCTCGTCATCCTCGATGGCGGGAAACACATCGGTCTTGTCGTGCGCGCGGGACCATTCGCGTCGCCGGCCGAATGCCCGGGCGCGATCACCGAAGTCAGCCATGGACGACGACGCCTCGATGAACCGTCTGCCGGCACTGTGGCAGGGCATCGGAGAGTTTCGGCAGGGCGGGCACCCGCGACCGTCGATCGGTCGACCAGCGCTGCACGGCATCGGCCGGTGCGCTCACCTCGACCTCCCCGGCCTCCCAGATGGCGTATGACGCCGGCGCACCGGCAACCAGCGTGCCCGTGACACCGTCGCGTACCCCGGCGGCACGCCAGGAGCCTCGCGTCGCGGCCGCGAATGCCGCGCGCGCCGACAGCCCGCTGCCCGCGGTCTGATGCCGGGTCGCCGCGCGTACCGTCGCCCAGGGGTTCAAGCCGGTGACGGGGCTGTCCGAGCCGAACGCGAGTGGCACGCCTTGGGATGCTAACAGCGCCAACGGGTTCAATGTCCTTGCGCGATCACTGCCGAGTCGCTGGGCGTACATGCCGGAGTCGCCGCCCCAGAGCGCGTCGAAGTTGGGCTGCATGCTGGCGATCACGCCCCACGATCCGAGCAGGCGCGCCTGGCTTTCGGTCACCATCTCCAGGTGTTCGAGCCGGTGCCCGCACCGCGCGACTGCGGGCGCTCCACACCGATCGACGACGCGCTCGATCGCCTCGACCACAGCGGTGACCGCGGCATCGCCGATCACGTGGAATCCAGCGGTGACGCCGGCTTCGGTGCAGGAGTGCACGTGTGCGGCGATCGCGTCGATGTCGAGGTAGCTGTTGCCGCAGCAGTCGGGCGCATCGGTGTACGGCCGGTGCAGCCACGCAGTCCGCGAGCCGAGGGCGCCGTCGACGAACAGGTCACCGGCCAGTCCGCGCGCCCCTGTGCGATCGAGCAACGCGCGCGCCTCATCGGCGGAACCCACCGGTTGACCCCAGTAGCCGACGACCTCGACGCCGTGGTCGAGGCCGCGAATCTCGTCCCAATCGCCCAGCCCGCCGATGTCCGGACCCGCACACTCGTGCACGGCCACGATGCCGTGAGCCGCGGCCGCGTCCAGCGCGGCCGTCCGCGCGTGCTGTCGCTGTCCGGGTGTCAACTCATCACGGGCGGCGGCGCGCACGAGATGGTGCGCATCGGCGGTCAACGGCTGCTGCGCGGAGAACCCGGACGCATCGGAAAGGCCGCGAGCCTGAGCGCGCAGCGCTGTCGAGGCGGCCGCGGAATGCACGTCGACCCTGGCCAGGTACGCGTGCCGGCCGCAGACCGCGCCGTCGACGTCGTCGGTGCTGGGAGCGGTGCGTTCGGGCCATCCCGATTCGTCCCAGCCGTGGCCCCAGATCACGCCGTCGGGTTGGCTGCGGGCGTAGTCGCCCAGAAGCGCAAGGCAGTGCCGCAACGACGTGGCCGACCTCAGATCCAGGCCGGCCAGCGTAAGGCCGGTGGCCGTGAGGTGGACGTGACTGTCGACGAACGCGGGTGCGACGAAGGCGCCGTCCAGATCGACGATCTGCGCGTCGGGGAACTGAGCGCGCCCGACGTCGTCACTGCCGAGCCAGGCGACAACGCCGTCGCGCACGGCCAGAGCGGTCGCGTCGGGCATGGCAGGGCTGTGCACCCGGCCGTTGAGCAGGAGGGTGGTCACTTATTCGGGCTTGTGCTCCACAGCCTTCGGCGCGATGTCGCTCACGTCGATCACCTCGCCGTCGATGTAATCACCACGCCTGGCCGCCGAGTAGCCCCAGCCAGAGACGCCCGCGGCGCCCGCCGCGATCAGCGGCATCCGGCGCGCGGCAATCGCCGTGACGAGCGGGCGCGCGACCGCACGAGTGGGCGGCAGCAGCAGCAGTGCCCCGATGACAGAGCTCGCCAGCCCCGGAATGACGACCAGGACCGTGCCAACCGCGACAAGCACGCTGTCGGTCGCAGCGCCCTGGATCGCGGCGGCATTCAGCCCCGACTGCAGCCGGCGGATATGGCGCTTGACCTGTGATCCGGCCAGTGTGAGACCGACGAGCCAGGTCCCGAGCAGCGCCAGGATGGTCCAGCCGACACCAATCGTCGAGGCCAGCGCCACGATGACCGCCAGCTCGATGACCGTGTACAGGAGAAACAACCGCATCGCCATGTACGTCGAACGTCCGAGGGGCGGGCCAGGGTTCCGTAGATTGACGATGTGCCGACGATCGTGATCGAAACGCCATCCGGACCTATCGACGCATTGCTCGGCGTACCAGACGGCCAGGGCCCTTGGCCTGGCGTGGTGGTGATCCACGACGCATTCGGTTACCGCCCGGACACCGAGGCGACGACCGCACGAATCGCCGCGGCGGGCTTCATCGCCATCACCCCGAACATGTACGCGCGTGGGGGCCGGGCCCGGTGCGTGACGCGGGTTATGCGCGAGTTGCTGACCCAACGCGGCCGCGCCCTCGACGACATTCTGGCCGCCCGCGATCACGTTCAGTCCATGCCGGACTGCACGGGCTCGGCCGGAATCGTCGGGTTCTGCATGGGCGGCCAGTTCGCGCTGGTGATGTCACCCAAGGGCTTCGGCGCATCAGCGCCCTTCTACGGCACGCCGCTGCCCCGCCACCTCAGCCAGACGCTCGACGGAGCCTGCCCCATCGTCGCGAGCTTCGGCCGTCGCGACCCGCTCGGCATCGGCGCGCCCGCGCGCCTGCGCAAGGTCGTCGACGACAAGGGCATCACCGCCGACATCAAGGCCTACCCCGATGTCGGCCACAGCTTCGCGAACAAACTTCCCGCCCAGCCGCTGCTCCGCATCACCGGATTCGGCTACAACGAGGCGGCCACGGAGGACGCGTACCGCCGGATCTTCTCGTTCTTCAACGAGCACTTGGTGCCGCCGGGTGATATGTAGTAGAGTTGGTGTTGGCCGGTAGGGGCCGGGTGATCACCGAACGCGACGCGCTCATCGGTGAGGTGGCGGCGTGGGCTCAGCATCGGTCGCGGCGAGTCGCCACGGGACGGCCACGAAGAATCAGCTGCTGGGTCAACTCGATCGGGCGTTTCCCGGGTTGACGTTGGCGTTGCCGGATGTGTTGGGCACCAAGATCGGGCGGCTGGTCGCCGCCGAGTTCACCGATCCGGCGCGATTGTCGGCGCTGGGTGTGAATCGGCTGATCCGCTTTGCGCCGCCCGCGACGTCCAGGTGCGCCGCCCGGTCGCCGAGCGTCTGATCACGGTGGCCAAGGACGCTCTGCCGACTCGCGACGCCGTAGTGGCCCGACGCGTGCTGGCTGCTGACGTGTCGTTGTTGGCCGACCTGGATGCCCGGATCGTCGATGCCGAAGCCGAGCTGGCCCGACTGTTGCCGTTGAGCCCCTTCAGCACACTGACGTCGGTGCCGGGCTGGGGTGTGGTCCGTGTATCCAATTACGCTGCTGCCCTTGGCGATCCGACCGATGGCCGGGACCGAAGCAAGTCTATCGCGCGTCGGGACTGTCTCCATGCAGTACGAGTCGGCGGGCAAACGCCGAGATGGATCGATCAGCCGCGAAGGCAGTGTGGCGCTACGCCGAGCATTGATCGACCTCGGCATCGGCTTGTGGCTGACCGAGCCGACAGCCAAGATCTACGCACACGGACTCAAGGGCCGCGGCAAGCACGGCGGCGTCATCGCCTGCGCACTGGCCCACCGCGCCACCCGCATCGCCCACGCTCTGGTTCGTGACCACACCGTCTACGACCCCAACCGCTGGACCTGAGTCGAGCTCACCGCACTCTACGGAAAGGAAAATCGCCCGCCACCTTCACAATCCTCGTCGGCAGTGCCACGCTGAACGGGGGACGAAGGGTAGGATCAGATGCGTACGGGTTATGGCGGAACATGGGTTACGGGTTAATTGCACCCGGTTAGGCCGCCTGCACCTCGATCGCACTGTGCACCTTGTCGATGCCGCCGCGCACGAGCGCCTGCGGAATCCACCACCACGCATGCCACCAGTAGCGCTTGGTCACCATCTCGAACACCCGGCGGGTGTCTGACTTCGGCAGGTTGCGCGCCACAGCCTCGACCGGCTCACTTTTTGGCTTTCCGAGCGCACCAGAGCGCTGGATCGTCACTCGCGGGGTGTTCTTGATCCGCTTGGTCTTCCACGACCCGTCATCGGTGACGATCAGCAGCTTGTCGCCCTTCGGGACGCCCCAGACCGGGGTCGGCTTCGGCCGGCCGTCCTTGGTGAACGTGGTGAGCAGCAGATACTTGGCGTTGGCGACATCGTCGAATGTGTCTGTCACGGGAATGGCCTCTTTCGATGCATAAACGATGCATTGGTCGTTACCCATCAAACGGGTTTGCTACCCGGAACGCAACTCGACCGTCACGTTGTTCTTCATTCCCCCGCGCAGTTTGGAGAAAACGTTGAAGGTCTTGCCGATCAGCCCATAGCGCTTGCCGATGGCGTCGTAGGTGGCACCGTTCGCCGACTTGTCGAGAATCGCCGCGGCAGCGTCGACCGCCTCACCCTTGGGATTGCCGCTGCGATCGCACACGGCGACGGTGACCCGCGGCGTGTTGCGGATGCGCTTGACCTTCCACGACTTCTCCTGGGTGATCACCAGCAGCCGGTCGCCGTCGGGGGCGGCCCAGACGGCGGTTGGCTTGGGTCGGCCGTCCTTGGTGAAGGTGGTCAACAGGATGTAATCCGATTTCGCGACGTCGGCGAAGGTGGCAGGCACGCAACCAACCTACTGGGCGGGCGCTGATCAGCCCTCCAGCTGCCCTTCGGTCTCCAGCAGCACCTGCTTCAGGCCGTCCACCGTGGCCGCCTCGGGCTGGGCCCACATTCCCCGGCCCGCAGCCTCCAGTAGCCGTTCGGCCATACCGTGCAGCGCCCACGGGTTGGACTCCGCCATGAACTTGCGGTTCTCGTCGTCCAGCACGTACTCGGCGGACAGGCGCTCGTACATCCAGTCGGCCATCACGCCCGCCGTCGCGTCGTAGCCGAAGAGATAGTCCACAGTGGCGGCCATCTCGAACGCACCCTTGTAGCCGTGTCGCCGCATCGCGGTGATCCAGCGGGGATTGACGACGCGGGCGCGAAAGACGCGGGTGGTCTCTTCGGACAGCGTGCGGGTGCGCACTGCGTCGGGTCGAGTGTTGTCACCGATGTACGCCGCGGGCGATTGCCCGGTGAGCGCCCGCACCGTGGCGATCATGCCGCCGTGGTACTGGAAATAGTCGTCGGAGTCCGCGATGTCGTGTTCGCGAGTATCGGTGTTCTTGGCGGCCACCGCGATCCGCCGATACTGGCGATTCATGTCGTCGGCGGCCGGCGCCCCGTCCAATTCCCGACCGTAGGCGAACCCACCCCACGCGGTGTAGACCTGTGCGAGATCGGCATCGTCGCGCCAGTTGCGGCTGTCGATCAGCTGCAGCAGACCGGCCCCGTACGTGCCGGGCTTGGATCCGAAAATCCTTGTTGTCGAACGGCGTTGGTCACCATGGTCGGCCATGTCGGCGGCAGAGTGCGCTCGGACATAGTTGTCCTCTGCGGACTCGTCGAGGCCGGCGGCGAGCTGCACGGCGTCGTCGAGCATGGTCACGACGTGAGGGAACGCGTCGCGAAAGAACCCCGAGATGCGCACGGTCACGTCGATGCGCGGTCGGCCCAGTTCCGCGATCGGGATCGGCTCCAGGTTCACCACCCGCCGCGACGCGTCGTCCCATACCGGCCGCACGCCCAGGAGTGCGAGCACCTCGGCGATGTCGTCGCCCGCCGTACGCATGGCCGACGTGCCCCATACGGAGAGCCCGACCGACGGCGGCCAGTGCCCGTAATCGTCGCGATAGCGGGTCAGCAGCGAATCTGCCATCGCCACACCGGTTTCCCATGCCAGTCGCGACGGCACCGCCTTTGGATCCACCGAGTAGAAGTTGCGACCGGTCGGCAGCACGTTCACCAGGCCGCGCAGCGGCGACCCCGACGGGCCCGACGCGATGAAACGACCGTCCAGCGCACGCAGGATCTGGCTGATCTCCGCCTCGGTACCTGCCAACCGCGGCACCACCTCCGTGGCCGCGAACCGCAGAATGGCGGCTACCTCGGCATTGTCGGTGAGCGTGTCGACGACCTTCGGATCCCACCCCGAATGCTGAAGTGCTGCAACAAGTTCCCGCGCAGTGCTCTCGGCGGCATCCACCGTGGCACGATCGTCGTGGCCGTCTTCGGCGAGGCCGAGCGCCTGGCGCAGACCCGGCACCGTCTGGTCGCCGCCGAACAACTGGCGTGCGCGAAGAATGGCCAGCACCAGATCGAGTTCGCCCTCCCCCGTGGGCTTCTCGCCGAGAACATGGAGTCCGTCGCGAATCTGGACATCCTTGATCTCACACAGCCAGCCATCGACGTGCAACAGCATGTCGTCGAATGAGTCGTCTTCCGGGCGCTCGTTCAGGCCGAGATCGTGATCCATCTTGGCCGCGCGCATCAGCGTCCATATCTGCTGGCGGATCGCGGGCAGCTTGCCCGGGTCGAGCGCGGCGATCGTCGCGTGTTCGTCGAGCAATTGTTCCAAACGCGCGATGTCGCCGTATGTTTCGGCTCTGGCCATCGGCGGGATGAGGTGGTCCACCAGCGTCGCGTGCGCACGCCGCTTGGCCTGCGTGCCCTCCCCCGGATCATTGACCAGGAACGGGTAGATCAGCGGCAGATTGCCCAGCGCAGCGTCCGCGCCGCACGCCGCAGACATGCCAAGCGTCTTGCCCGGCAGCCATTCCAGATTCCCGTGCTTACCGAGATGAACGACGGCGTCGGCACCGAACGTCACGTCGATCCAGTGGTAGGCGGCCAGGTAGTGATGGCTGGGCGGTAGATCCGGATCGTGGTAGATCGCGACCGGTTTCTCACCGAAACCCCGTGGCGGCTGGACCATCAGCACGACGTTGCCGGCCTGCAGCGCGGCGATCACGATCTCGCCGTCGGCATCCCGGCTACGGTCGACGAACAGGTCTCCGGGCGGCGGGCCCCAATGCTTCACGACCGCATCGGCGAGCTCCGCGGGCAGGGTCGCGAACCAGTCGCGATAGTCATTGGCGGGCACGCGGATCGGATTGCCTGCCAGTTGTTCGTCGGTGAGCCAGTCCCGATCCTGTCCGCCCCGCTCGATCAACGCATGGATCAGCGCATCGCCGTCGCGGGCGTCGAGACCGGGTATGTCGCCGATCCGGTAGCCGTGCCCGCGCATCGCCTGCAGCAACGCGACGGCGCTGGCAGGAGTGTCGAGCCCGACCGCGTTGCCGATGCGGGCGTGCTTGGTCGGATAGGCCGAGAACACCACGGCCACCCTCTTGTCGGCCGGCGTGATCGCGCGAAGACGGGCGTGGCGCACCGCGAGTCCGGCGACGCGTGCGCAGCGCTCGGGATCGGCCACATAAGAGATCAGGCCCTCGTCGTCGATCTCCTTGAACGAGAACGGGACGGTGATGATGCGGCCGTCGAACTCCGGCACCGCGACCTGGGTGGCGACGTCGAGCGGGGACAGCCCGTCAGCGTTGTCTCGCCACTGCGCCCGGGAGCTGGTGAGGCAGAGGCCCTGCAGGATCGGAATGTCCAGCGCGGCCAGGTGCGCCACGTTCCACGTGTCGTCATTACCGCCTGCGGTGACGGCGGCGGGCGTCGCACCGCCCGCGGCCAGCACGGTCGTCACCAACGCATCGGCGGTGCCGAGCAGCTCCAGCAGTTCGCGCTCCGCCGTGCGCAGCGATGCGCAGAACACGGGTAACGCGCGGCCGCCTGCGTGTTCGACCGCATCACACAGCGCCTCGACGTAGCCGGTGTTGCCGGCAAGGTGCTGAGCGCGGTAGTAGAGCACCCCGATCGTGGGGCCGTCAGTGGTGGTCGCCGGGCGCTCGAGCACTCCCCAATTCGGGGTCGACACCGCCGCAGCGAAGCCGAACCCGGTCATCAACACGGTGTCGCACAGGAATGCGTGCAGCTGCCGGAGGTTGGCCACACCGCCCTGCGCGAGGTAGACGTGGGCCTGCAACGCGACGCCCGCAGGCGTGGTGGAATGTGCCATCAACTCGGCGTCGGGCGCCTGCTCGCCGCTGACCACGACGGATGGCACCCCGCTGGCCTGCACGGCGTCGATGCCGTCCTGCCAGGCGCGGTAACCCCCGAGAATGCGGATCACCGCGACATCTGCGCCGCCAAGCAGCTCCTCGAGCTCACCGTCGACGAGCCGCGACGGGTTCGCCCACCGATAACCGGCACCGCTTGCGCGGGCGGTCATCAGGTCGGTGTCGGACGTCGACAGCAGCAGGACGGTCGGAGCTGGCACCCACCATTACTACCGCACGCCGCAGGCGGCGTGCGGCTTGCGGTTAGTGCCGGGTCCAGCGGCCGTAGGTGCTCTGCGGGTACGGCAGCCCCAATGCAGCGATGAGTACGACCAGAAGCCCACCGAAGGCGATGAGTGCGAACATCGTCGTTCCTTCCCTCTTGCGCTTACTACACACGCGTGTAGTTAGGGGGAATTTACGTCCGTACTCGCTGGTAGTGACCGATTTGTGTGGCACGGATCACTAGAGGCTCTAGTGTGTCAGCCGTCACATTTCAGGCCGTGCGGACGTCGAAGTCGGACATCTCCGGCGAGGCCAGCAGTTCGTGGTGCCGGTCGGGCGTCCACGGAAACAGCTCGGGCAGACCATCCTTGCCGAGGTACCAGCTCTTGCAGCCGGTCACCCAAACTGTCTGGGGCATAGCGGCTTTCATCTCTTCGTTGTAATCCTTGGTAGCCGCATCGGTGGGTGAGGCTGCGATGATGCGACCATCGCGGATCTGATTGATCCACCAGATCGCGTAGTCGGCCTGGTCTTCGGCGATGCTCACCAGCGATTGATTTCCGATCGGCGAATGCGGGCCCATCATCATGAACAGGTTGGGAAACCCAGGCAGGGCGACAGAGCGGTAGGCGTGGGGCCCGTCGGCCCACGCTTGTTCGAGGGTGTAGCCGCGCTCTCCGACGATCTGCATCGGCCGAACGTAGGCGTGCGCGTCGAACCCGGTGGCCAGCACGAGCAGATCGAGTTCGTGCAGTGTGCCATCCGCTGTGACGACACCTTCTGGTTCGATGCGCTCGATCGATTCCGTGATCACGTGCACGCCCGGTGCCTGAATCGACTTGTAGTAATGCCCGGCAAGGATCTGGCGCTTGCACATCGCCTGGTAATCGGGCGTCAACTTCTGGCGCAGTTCCCGATCACGCACCGACAACCGCAAATTCCAGCGGCACATCGCCGACATGACGTGGCGCTGCCAACACCGCTCGACGGTCGCACGGCCCAACCCGTGCTCGACCCAAATCTGCCAGACGCGGTAGCCGATCTTGTTCAGCGCCGGCCAACGCCGCAGTGCGGTCCGAGTGATTCGTGAGTAACGGAGGTTCGGCATCGGAAACACCCATTGCGGTGTGCGCTGAAACACCTTGAGCTCGCACACGTTTCCACCGAGCTCAGCCGTGATCTGAACGCCGGTCGAACCCGTTCCGATCAAGCCGATACGCTTGCCGGGCAGCGACACCGTGTGATCCCATCGCGCCGAATGAAACATCGGGCCGGCGAAAGTCTCGAGCCCGGCGATGTCGGGGTACCGCGGTATCCGCAGCACACCGGTCGCGGTGACAAGAACATCAAACGCCTCCTCCCCGGAAGCGGTCGCCAGAATCCAGCGGCCGTTTTCGTATCGTGCCGCGGTCACTTCGGTGCCGAACCGGATGTGCGGTCGGATCCCTCGCTCGTCGGCAACCCGGCGGAAGTAGTCGTGGATCTCAGGCCCGGGCGACATGAAGCGCGACCATTCGGGATTGGGCCGGAACGAGTACGAATAGAAGCGCGACGGCACGTCACAGCTCAAGCCCGGATAGGTGTTGTCGCGCCAAGTGCCGCCGACCTCGTCGGCCGCCTCGAAGATGGTGTAGTTGTCGATGCCGGCGTCCTGCAGTTTGGCGGCCATGCACAACCCGGACATCCCGGCACCGACGATCGCCACATTCAATTCGCGTCGCTGCGCCACCGTGACCCCCTTGTTCAATGGGCCGCACAGTACGCGGCGCGGCCCCTGCCAATTGACGGTTTCGACATATTCCTCGATGTCAGAGCCGATCCATCTCCCGCGCCATCAGGCGTCCTGCAGGTAGGCGTACCGCTCGGAGTGATGGCGTCGCACCGGCTCCGGCGGTCCGGCCGCCTTCCGCAGCGCGGCCGCGAAGGACGCGAACACGTCGGTCCACCGATGGGTCCTCGCCGGCGGCAGTGCCACCACCGCGGCCGTGCTGAACATCACCTGCTGCTCGGTGATCAGTGTCGGCTCCTGGGCCGGCGTTGTCGGGGCTGCCACCGGCACGGCGCCGGCGGCCGGGTCGAATGACGGACGAGTCGTCGTCAGATCGGTCATTTCTCTATCTCCCACCGTGTTCGCCCGGCATGGCGCCGAGCTCTCATGGCAGAAAAGTACGACCGCCACGCAATTGACACATGCGTAGAGGACTACCCCAGTTGTGTTGCGTACCGTGATCTGGTGGCCAGGACCCGCGACCAGGACGCCTGTCCGGGCGCCCTGCAGGTGCACCAGGCTGCCGACGGGGCGTTGGCGCGGGTGCGGCTTCCGGGCGGGACGATCACCGCCGCGCAGCTGAACGCGCTCGCGCGCGCGGCGACAGACCACGGATCACCGGCCATGGAGCTCACCTCACGCGGCAACCTTCAGATTCGGGGCATCACCGACACGGCCGCCGTTGCCGATGCCGTCGCCGCCGCAGGCTTGCTGCCGTCGCCCACACATGAGCGGGTGCGCAACATCGTCGCTTCGCCGCTGTCCGGCCGGGTCGGCCCCGAGACCGACATCCGCAGGCTCGTCGCTGAGTTGGATGAGGCGATTCAGGCCGAGCCCGGCCTGGCCACCCTGCCCGGCAGATTCCTGTTCGGCATCGACGACGGCCGCGCCGACATCTCCGGATTGGGCGCCGACGTCGGCGTGCACATGCACGGTGAGTCCGCGGCGCTGCTGCTCGGCGGCAAAGACAGCGGCATCCGGCTCGCGACGGCCGAGGTGGTCCCTGCGCTCATCACCATCGCCGCAAGATTCGCCGACGTTCGCGGAACTGCCTGGCGCATCGCCGAACTCGACGACCACACCCGACTACTGACGGGCTACCCGCCGACCGCAGAGGCCGGTGCGACATGGCAACCGGTCACTTCGCCGCCGGTCGGCTGGATCGCGCAGAATGACGGCAGGGTGGCGCTCGGCGCCGCAGTGCCGCTCGGAGTGCTTGCGGCCCGCGTCGCGGAGTTTCTCGCCGCGATCGACGCGCCCATGGCCATCACGCCGTGGCGCTCGGTCGTCGTTTTCGATCTCGACGAGGGCGTCGCCGACACCGCGCTGAGGGTGCTGGCTCCGATGGGGCTGGTGTTCGACGGGGGTTCGCCCTGGCTGTCGCTCAGCTCGTGCACCGGAAGTCCCGGCTGCGAGCACTCGCTCGCCGATGTCCGGTCCGATGCGGCGGCCGCCGTCGAGGATCCGGCCACGGGCCACCGTCACTTCGTCGGCTGCGCGCGGGCGTGTGGAAGTCCGCCAACCGGTGAGGTTCTGGTGGCAACCGGAGACGGATATCGACCGCGCACCGCCCACCCGTAGGGTTAGCCCGTGCTCGACTACATTCGCGACGCCGCCGAGATCTACCGGCAGTCGTTCGCGACGATCCGCGCCGAGGCGGACTTGTCGTCGTTCCCCGACGACGTCGCCCGGGTGGTGGTGCGGCTGATCCACACCTGCGGGCAGGTCGACGTCGCCGAGCACATCGCCTTCAGTGACGACGTCGTCGCCAAGACTCATGCGGCGTTGCTCGGCGGTGCCCCGGTGCTGTGTGATTCGTCGATGGTGGCCGCGGGCATCACGAAATCCCGGCTGCCTGCCGACAACGAGGTGGTGTCGCTCGTGGCGGACAGCCGGGCCGCCGATCTGGCCGGCCGGTTGGGATCCACGCGGTCGGCCGCCGCCGTCGACCTGTGGGCCGATCGGCTCGGCGGCGCGGTGTTGGCCATCGGGAACGCGCCGACAGCGCTGTTCCGGCTGATGGAGTTGATCGACGACGGCGCCCCGACCCCTGCTGCGGTGCTCGGCGGTCCGGTCGGGTTCGTCGGCTCGGCGCAGTCCAAGGACGAGCTGGTCGCGCGGCCGCGCGGGATGTCCTATCTGGTGGTCAGGGGCCGCCGTGGTGGGAGCGCGATGGCGGCTGCCGCCGTGAATGCGATTGCTAGTGAACAAGAATGAGCGGTAGGCGCGGGACGCTCTGGGGCGTGGGCCTGGGCCCTGGGGACCCGGAACTGGTGACGGTCAAGGCGGCGCGGGTGATCGGCGAGGCCGACGTCGTCGCCTATCACAGCGCACGGCACGGGAAAAGCATCGCGCGCGGCATCGCCGAGCCCTATCTGCGGCCGGGCCAGATCGAAGAGCACCTGATCTACCCGGTGACCACCGAGACCACCGACCATCCAGGCGGCTACGCGGGCGCGATGCAGTACTTCTACCGCGAATCCGCCGATCGCATCGCCGCCCATCTCGACGCCGGACGAGACGTCGCTCTTCTCGCCGAAGGTGATCCGCTGTTCTACAGCTCCTACATGCACATGCACACGCGGTTGACGGAGCGGTTCGACGCAGTCATCGTCCCGGGTGTGACGTCGGTGAGCGCGGCGTCCGCGGCGACCGGCACGCCGCTGGTGGCGGGCGACGAAGTGCTGTCGATCCTGCCCGGCACCCTGGGAGTCGACGAGCTCAAACGCAGGCTCGCCGACACCGACGCCGCGGTGGTGCTCAAACTCGGCCGCTCCTATCCCGATGTGCGGGAAGCGCTTTCGTCGGCCGGCCGCCTCGACGACGCGTTCTATGTCGAGCGGGCCAGTACTGCCGGCCAGCGCTTACTGCCCGCCGGTGACGTCGACGAGGCCTCGGTTCCCTACTTCTCGCTCGTGATGCTGCCGGGCACATCGCGGCGAACTGCCGAGAGCGGCAGTGTTGCTGTGGTCGGGCTCGGCCCGGGCGACACCGACTGGATGACACCGCAGAGCCGCCGCGAGCTGGCGGGCGCCACCGATCTCATCGGATACGGCCCCTACCTCGATCGGGTCGGCACCCGCGACGGCCAGCGCCGCCACCCCAGTGACAACACCGACGAACCGGCCCGCGCACGGTTGGCGTGCACGCTGGCCGAACAGGGTCGCGCGGTCGCGGTGGTCTCATCCGGCGATCCGGGCGTATTCGCGATGGCGACAGCGGTGCTCGAGGAAGCCAAGCAGTGGCCCGGGGTGCGGGTGCGGGTCGTCCCGGCCATGACCGCCGCGCAGGCCGTCGCCAGCCGGGTCGGCGCGCCACTGGGTCACGACTACGCGGTGATCTCGCTGTCGGACCGGCTCAAGCCGTGGGCCGTGATCGCTGCCCGGCTGCGCGCCGCGGCCGAAGCCGACCTGGTGCTGGCGATCTACAACCCGGCGTCGAAGAGCCGCACCTGGCAGGTGGGGGCGATGCGTGATCTGCTGCTCGAGCACCGCGACCCCGGCACACCCGTGGTGATCGGCCGCGACGTGTCGGGGCCGGCCGAGGACGTGAAGGTCGTGCGGCTCGCCGACCTGGATGCGGCCGACGTGGACATGCGCTGTCTTCTCATCGTCGGGTCGTCGCAAACCCAGTGGTACCCGGGGGATGTCGGAGACAGGGTCTTCACGCCGCGCCGCTATCCCACGCTCTAGGATCTGTGCTCCATGCAGACCATTCCACGCGGCCCCGAAAATGTAACGCCGTCCTGGCTCGGCTCGGTGTTGGGTGCCGACGTGCGCGATGTTGAGGTGACGGCGATCGGTACCGGCCAGACCGGGGCGACGTACCGGGTGGCGGCGACGTACGCAACCGAGCGATCCGACCTGCCGAACTCGTTCGCGGTCAAGCTGTCCGCCCAGGACGACGCGGTCCGCGAGCGCGTCGCCCTCGGATACCGCTCGGAGGTCGAGTTCTATACGCGGATCGCCGACAACGTGCGCATCCCGATCCCGCGGAGTTTCTACTGCGAGATCTCCGAAGACGGCGGCGACGTCGTACTGCTGCTGGGCGACATGGCCCCCGCGGTGCAGGGCGACCAGATCGCCGGTTGTTCGGCGGAGGAGGCTCGGCTGGCGGTGGAAGCCCTTGCCGGACTGCACGGCCCGAGTTGGTGCGATCCGCAGTGGATGGACCTGGCCGCCATCGCGATGCCCAAGCCCGGCGATGACGACGCAGCCAAAGGGCTCGGTGACATCTCCCGCATGGCCGCCGACATCGTGATCGACCGGCTCGGATCGAAGATCAGCCCCACCGACCAGGAAACCCTTGTCGCCGCAATGTCGTTGGTGACGCCATGGCTGATGGCCGAGCCGAAGCGGTATGCCCTCATGCATGGTGACTACCGCCTCGACAACATGCTGTTCGATCCCGATCGGACCCGTATCACGGTCGTCGATTGGCAGACCGTCGGTATCGGGCTGCCCGGTCGCGACCTGGCGTACTTCACCGGGACCAGTCTCGAACCGTCGGTGCGCGCGGACATCGAGCGCGACCTCGTCGAGCTCTATCACCGGACGCTGCTCGGTTACGGCATCAGCGATTACGACATCGACACCTGCTGGCACGACTACCGGCTCGGCATGGCGCAGGTGCCGCTGCTTGTCGCGCTGGGAACCGCGTTCGCGTCGTCGACCGAACGCGGCGACGACATGATGCTGGCCATGCTGAGCCGCGGCTGCCAGGCCATCCGTGAGCTCGGCACGCTCGAACTCATCGGTTCCTACCAGTCGACCTGACCCAGGCCACGGCGTCGTCGACGGTGTTCACGGTCGTCACACCCGCCGGCAGTGGCGGGCGGTCGACCATGACCACCCCAACGCCAAGGGCCGCTGCGGCGTCCAGCTTCGGGCGCGTCATCGGCCCTCCGCTGTTCTTGGTCACCAACGCATCGATACGGTGTTCCTCGAGCAGTTTCAGTTCGCGGTCGTAGCGATAGGGGCCCCGCGACAGCACCACCTCGTGACGCCGCGGCAGGTCCCGGGGGTCGGGCGAAGTGACCGCGCGAATAAGGAACCAGGCGTCGAGATCCGCGAACGCCGCGATGCCCGAACGGCCAGTCGTCAGGAATACGCGCGAATAGCCTTTGTCTGCAACAGTTTTAGCCGCATCATCGTCGCTGCCCACCAGGATCGCGTCGCCCGGTGGCCAGGCCGGCCGCGCCAGCACCAGATGCGGCAGCCCCAGCTCCGCGCACACCGTCGCGGCGTTCGCGGTGATAGTTGCCGCGAAGGGATGGGTGGCGTCGACGACGGTGTCCACGCCGGCCGCTATCAGCCAGCGCCGCAGTCCCGGCGCTCCGCCGAAACCGCCGATCCGCACCTCACCGACGGGCAGCGCCGGATCCGGTACGCGGCCCGCCAGCGAGCTGATCACGTCCACGTCCGGCTGCAGCCTCGCCGCCAGGGCACGGGCTTCAGAGGTCCCGCCCAGCAACAGGATCCGCATCAATGCCGTCCTCGGCGGGTCCGGCCGGACGAGTACAGATAGCTGTCGGCGAAGCCTTCGGCCGCGAGCACGTCTCCCACAATGATGACCGCGGTGCGGGTGATCTCGGCAGCGTGCATCCGATCGGCGAGTTCGGCGAGTGTGCAGCGCAGTACCTGCTCTTGCGGCCATGTCGCGAATGCCACTACCGCGCATGGTGTTTCGGTACGCCATCCACCGGCGAGCAGTTGCGGCACGATCGCGTCGATCTGCGCGGCAGCCAGGTGCAGCACCAAGGTGCCGCCGGCGGCAGACAGCGTCTGCAGGTCCTCCCCCGGCGGCATTGCCGTCGACAGCGTCGAAACCCGCGTCAAGGTGACCGTCTGGGCCACACCGGGAACCGTGAGTTCCCGGCCGAGGACCGCGGCGGCGGCAGCGAAAGCGGGTACGCCCGGCACGATCTCGTAGTCGATCCCGAGTGAGTCCAGACGACGACACTGTTCGGCGAGCGCGCTGTAGATCGACGGGTCCCCGGAGTGCAGCCGGGCCACGTCGAGGCCGGCCGCGTCGGCGTCGGCGAGTTCGGAGATGATCTGGTCCAGCGTCAGGGGTCCGGTATCGACGATCCGCGCATCCGGCGGGCACATCGCCAGCAGGTCGTCGGGCATGATCGACCCGGCGTACAGGCAGACCGGGCAGCTGGCGAGAAGGCGTTGGCCCCGCACGGTGATCAAGTCGGCGGCGCCGGGCCCGGCGCCGATGAAGTAGACCGTCACCGCTTGGTCACCGACCACTGCGTCACCGGCATCGCGGGTCGCCATCCGGTGAAGCCGCCCAGCGGTTCCCCCTGGTAGTTCTGATACCGCCGCAGCTCGCCCCCGAGACGCGAATACCATTGGGCGAGAACCGCTTCAGATTCAACGGTCACCGCATTCACGACCAGCCGGCCGCCGGGCTTCAGACGCTCATAGCAGGCGTCGAGCAGGCCCTCCTGAGTGAGGCCGCCGCCGATGAAGATCGCCGCCGGCGGCGCCACGAAGTCGAAGGCCTCCGGTGCGTCGAAATGCACTTCGACCCGAGCGCCGAAAGCCACGGCGTTGTCAGAGATCCGCTTGCGGCGCTGCTCGTCGCGTTCGAAAGCCACGGCGCGGCATCCCGGACCGCTGCGGCACCACTCAATCGCCACGCTGCCCGACCCCGCCCCGACATCCCACAACAGCTCCCCCGGCCGGGGCGCCAACGCCGCCAGCGTCACCGCGCGCATCGGTTGCTTGGTGATCTGACCGTCGTGCGCGAGCGCATCGTCGGGCAGCACCGCGAGCAGGCGGTCGTCGGGCAGGTAGCGAACGGCGATCACGTTGAGGTCGTCGACATCCGCGGGCGGTCGTGCCGCCCACTCCCGCGCGGTCGCCGAACGACGCCGCTCTGCCGGCCCGCCGAGTTGCTCGAGCACCGTGATCTCCGAGTTGCCACGCCCGGTTTCGGTGAGCAGTCGCGCCAGCGTCGCCGGTGTGCTGCCGTCGCGCGACATCACCACCGCCTGCCCGCCCCGGCGCACCGCGGTGTGCGGTTCGGCGGTGACCAGGCTGATGATCTCGGTGTCCTGCACGGCCCAGCCGACTCTCGAGCACGCCAACGTCACCGACGACACATGCGGAAGCACCACAACGCGGTCGGGTCCGTACCGCCGAATCAGTGTGCTGCCGATGCCGTGCAGCAGCGGGTCGCCGCTGGCCACCACGTGCACGTCGCCTTCGACGCCGTCGAGCAGCGTCTGCAGAGCGGGCAGCATCGGCGACGGCCACGCCCGTCTGATTGCCGTGACGCTCCCGTCGAGCAGCTCAAGCTGTCGTTTCGACCCGTAAACGATTGTCGCTCTGGCTAATTCGGCACGCGACGCCGGCGCGATCCCGGGCATTCCGTCGGCGCCGATGCCTACCACGATGATCATGGCTGTCCGTTCTTCGCGCAAGCGCTCATCACCGCGGCAGCCTCCGCCAGATAGATCTAGGCATCACCCGGAACGCCAATGCCAACAGGGCCAGCGGTGCGGGCACCCACACCGTCCTGCGGCCCTTGCGCAGCGCGCGGGCGGCCGCGTCGGCGACCTGCCCCGGCGTGCTGGAAAGCGGCGCTGGCGACATGCCCTCGGTCATCCGACCGATCACGAACCCGGGCCGCACCACGAGCACGTCGACTCCGGCGCCGTGCAGGGCGTCGGTGAGGCCGGCGGCGAAGCCGTCAAGCCCCAGCTTCGCCGAACCGTAGACGTAGTTCGCGCGCCGCGCGCGCACGCCTGCGATCGACGAGAACACGACGATGCGCCCGGAGCCGACCGCCTGCATCGCGGATGCCAGCACCGTGAGAAGGCTGACCTGCGCGACGTAGTCGGTGTGCACGATCGCCGCGGCGTGGGCCGGATCCTTCTCGGCGCGGGCCTGGTCGCCGAGGATGCCGAAGGCGAGCACCGCGGTGCCGATCGGCCCGTGCTCGGCGACGATCGAATCGACGAGTGGGCCATGTGACTCCAGCGCGTCGGCGTCGAATTCTCGTACGTGGACAGCGGCCGCCCCGGCAGTGCGCACCGCTGCGACCTGCTCGTCGAGGTCCCCGGCGCGACGGGCCGCCAGTACCACCGTGGCACAGGGCGCGAGCCGGGTGGCCAACTCGACGCCGATCTCGCTGCGCCCGCCGAAAATCACGACTAGCCCGCGATCCGTGTCCTTCACGGATGCGATTATGACCTGCGCTAAGTTGGGCCTGATGGCAACGTCCAGCCGCCGGGCAACCACTCGGCTCACCAACGAGGCGATCGCGTTTCTCACCGAACGACATCTCGCCATGCTCACGACGCTGCGTTCCGACCATTCGCCGCACGTCGTCGCCGTCGGTTTCACCTTCGATCCCAAGACCCACATCGCCCGGGTCATCACCTCCGGTGGTTCCCAGAAGGCGGTCAACGCCGCCGAGCGCGGCGTCGCGGTGCTCAGCCAGGTCGACGGAGCGCGGTGGCTGTCGCTGGAGGGCAAATCCAGCGTCAACGCCGACGCCGAAGCCGTGCGGGACGCCGAACTGCGCTACGCCCAGCGCTATCGCACCCCCCGGGTCAACCCGAAGCGGGTGGTGATCGAGGTTCGCGTCGAGCGCGTGCTCGGCTCGTCGGAGCTGCTGGACCGCACCGAGGACTAGCTGGTCGCCGGGGCTCCCGGCGGCACGACGATCAGATCGTGCGGCCGATTGTTCACCGGCGCGGCCCCGTCGGCGGTGACGATCACGATGTCCTCGATCCGCGCGCCCCACTGCCCGGGGAAGTAGACCCCCGGCTCGACGGAGAACGCCATGCCCTCTTCGAGTTCCAGGTCGTTACCGGCGACGATGTAGGGCTCCTCGTGCACCGACAGCCCGATGCCGTGACCGGTGCGGTGAACGAACGCCTCGGCCAGCCCTTCCGCGGCCAACACGTCGCGGGCGGCGGCATCGACCTGTTCGGCGGTCACGCCCGGCCGCACCGCCTCGACGGCGGCCCGCTGGGCGCGTTGGAGTACCGCGTAGCGACGCGCGACCTCGGGCTCCGGGTCGCCGATGCTGTACGTACGGGTCGAGTCGGAGTTGTATCCGGGTTCGTAGGGTCCGCCGATGTCGACGACGACGATGTCGCCTGCGCGCAGTTCACGGTCCGAACATTCGTGGTGCGGGTCGGCGCCGTGCGGCCCGGATCCGACGATGATGAACGCTACCTCCGAATGTCCCTCTGCGACAATGGCTTCGGCGATATCAGCGGCGACGTCGGCCTCGGTACGGCCCGGCACCAGGAACTCCGGCACGCGCGCGTGCACCCGGTCGATCGCCGCGCCGGCCTTGCGCAGCGCGTCGATCTCCGCGGCGTCTTTGATCATTCGCAGCCGCCGCAACACATTGGTCGCGAGCACGGGCACCACACCGAGCGCGTCGGCCAGTGGCAGCAGGTGCAACGCGGGCATGGCGTCGGTGACGGCGGTCGCGACGGCGAGCCGTCCAGACGACCCGGCCGGAGGCCCACCGAGCGCGTCGACCACCAGCTGGTAGGGATCATCACCGTCGACCCAGTCGCGCACCGTCAGGCCGAGCTCGGTCACGGCCGACTCCTTCAGCGACGCCACCTCCAGCCGCGGCACCACCACCGTCGCGTCGCCGGATGCGGGCAGCACCAGCGCGGTGAGCCGTTCGAATGTCTGCGCGCGCGACCCGACGAGATAGCGCAAGTCGTAGCCCGGGGTGATGACCAGACCGGCCAGGCCGGCGTCGGCGGTGGCCGCCGCGGCGGACCGCAGGCGTTGTGCGTACACGTCGGTGCTGAATCGGCCCGCAGTCATGATTTTCAGGCTAGCCGGGTCGAATAGGTGGCGACCTCGATCAGGTTCCCGTCGGGGTCGCGGCAGTAGTGCGACGTCATCGGTCCCATTGCGCCGGTCTTGGTGACGGGCCCTTCGGTGATCTGCACCCCGCTGGCCCGCAGGTGCGCCCCGACGTCGTCAGCACTCATGCCCGCGATGAAGCACAGGTCCAGCGAGCCCGGTGCATCGACGGCCCCGGTGGCCCAGTCCGGTGCGCCGGTCGGGCGCAGGTTGATCTTCTGGATCCCGAACAGGAGGGCAACGCGCCCCTCACCGAACACTTCTCGACGCAGGCCGAGCACCCGCTCGTACCACTCGGCGGTCTGCTCGACGTCGCGGCAGTTGAGCACCACGTGATCGATTCGATCCACAGTCAAGGCCATGCCTCACGTTACTGTCAGTGACCATGCCCGGTCCCCTCGTCCTGCTCGACGGCGCAAGCATGTGGTTTCGCTCGTACTTCGGTGTGCCCTCGTCGATCACGGCACCAGACGGCCGTCCGGTTAACGCCCTGCGCGGCTTCCTCGACGCCGTTGCGACGGTCATCGCGCGGGAACAGCCATCCCGGCTCGTGGTGTGCCGCGACGACGACTGGCGGCCGCAATGGCGGGTCGACCTGATCCCGTCATATAAGGCGCATCGCGTCGTCGAGGAGAACCCCGACGGCGTTGTCGACATCGAGGAGGTGCCCGACGATCTCACGCCGCAGGTCGACATGATCATGGAGATGCTCGACGCGTTCGGTATTCCGACCGCCGGTGCGCCCGAATGCGAGGCCGACGATGTGCTTGGCACGCTGGCCGCGCAGGAGACACGGGATCCGGTCGTGGTGGTCAGCGGCGATCGCGATCTGCTCCAGCTGGTGCGCGACGATCCCGTCGAAGTCCGGGTGCTCTATCTGGGCCGTGGGTTGGCCAAGGCCACCAAGTGGGGCCCGGGTGAGGTGGCCGAGACGTACGGGGTCCCCGTCGATCGGGCGGGCCCCGCCTACGCCGAGCTCGCGCTGCTGCGGGGCGACCCGTCGGACGGGCTGCCGGGCGTGCCCGGTGTCGGCGAGAAGACCGCGGCCACGCTGCTGGCGCAACACGGCTCGCTCGACGCAATCCTGGTCGCCGCGCACGACCCCAAGTCGAAGATGTCCAAGGCGTATCGCAGCAAGCTGCTGGCCGCCGTCGACTACATCGACAAGGCAGGCCCGGTGGTTCGGGTGGCCACCGATGCCGACTTGTCGTGGACCACGTCGTCGGACACCTTGCCGCTGGCCGCCGAGCACCCGCGCAACGTCGTCAAGCTGGCCGAACAGTACGGGGTCACGTCGTCGATCGGCAGGCTGCAGAAGGCGCTGGACGGGCTGCCGGGCGCCTGACGGCTACTTGGGCCGACCCACCTCATAGGTGCCGTTGTCGTCCTGGAACGTCACCGTCACCTGACGCTTGGTGCCGTCGATGCTGACCTCGCAGTCGAACGTGCCACCCTTCTTGACCGTCGGATTCTGGCCGTCGTTGCACTTGACGTCCTTGACGTTCTTCGCGCCGTAGCCGTTGGCCTCATCGGTCAGGATCTGCTGCACACCCTTCTGCGCGGCGCCGATGTCGAGCTTATTGGTGACGAAGAAACCCGGCTTCCAAAAGCCGAGCACCAGCACCACCGCGACGATGATGGCCGCCAACAGTCCGATCACCCCGCCGATCACCGCCAGCGAGCGCTTCGAACCCTCTTCGGCGCCGGGCGCGGTGTAGCCCGGATATTGACCGTATTGACCGGGCTGCTGGCCGTACTGAGCTGGCTGCTGGCCGTACTGCGGCTGACCATACTGAGGCTGGCCGTATTGCGGCTGACCGTATTGCCCCTGCTGCGGGTACGCCTGCGGGTTGTACTCGGAGGGCTGCTGGCCGTACTGCTGCTCCGGGTAGGCCTGCGGCGGCTGATACGCCGGCGGCTGGTACTGCGGATACTGCTGTTGCGGCTGCTGCTGCGGGTCATACGCCGGGGGCTGCCATTGCGGCGCCGCGGTCGTCGGCTCGGTTGCCGACGCCGGCGACTGCCATGGCTGATTGGCTGGCTGATTGGCCGACGGGTCGCTTGACGGCTGGTCCGTCCCGGGGTCCGGCTGCTGGCCGGGCCACGGCTGCGTCGGCTCAGTTCCCTGCGGTCCGCTCATCTTTCTCCTTGATCGCCGCGGCCGAGCCGCGAATCCATCAACGTCGTGCTCGCCCACACACTACCCGGCATCAACAGCCACGACCCCGCGTCGCACATCGCTGATCGCACGTTTCGCCGTGGCCCGCAACACGGGATCGGGTGCGGCGTTGCGCACCTGGTCGAGGAGGTCGAGCACTTGTCGGCACCATCGCACGAAATCGCCTGCCGACAGGACAGACCCGGTATCAGAAGCGTCGGACGCCGCCAGCGCACTGGTGAGATCGCCCGTCGTGGCCCACCGGTAGACCGCCGGGACGAAGCCGGCGTCGGGCTCGCGGCTGCCGGTGAGTCGGTGCCGCTGCTCGTCGGCGCGCAGTTCGGTCCACAGCCGCCGCGTCTGGTTCAGCGCGCGCCGCAGCGTGCCCGTCGGCACGTCGACAGAGTCGGGGGCGCTCGGCGTGTCGCCGCGGGATTCGTAGAGCACGGCCGAGAGCACCGCAGCGAGTTCGGCGGCGTCGAGGCCCTCCCATATGCCGCCGCGCAGGGCTTCGGCAACCAAGAGGTCACTCTCGCTGTAGATCCGAGCCAGCAGGCGGCCGTCGTCGGTGACTTGGGGATCGGTGTCGGAACCTTCGTCGATGAAGCCGCGTTCGGTCAGCAACACGACGATGCGATCGAAGGTGCGCGCCAGCGAGTTGGTCGCGGCGGCCACCTTCTGCCGGATCTGCTCGTTGTCACGCTCGATCTTCAGATACCGCTCGGCGATCCGGACCTTCTCTTCGCGGTTCGGCACCTGATGGCCGGGGTGGCGACGCAATTGCTCACGCAGCGAAGCTAATTCGGGGTCGACGTCACGTTCGGCGGGTGGCCCGCTGCGCTTACCCCTGCCCGACGGGACGTCCAACCTGGATGCCGCTGACAGCAACGCCGACGCCATGTCGCGGCGCATACGGGGATTTCGGTGTTCGACGCGCTTGGGCAATGACATCGATCCCAGTCGGATCCGAGGCACCCGAGTAGTCCGCCGAGGAAATCCTTCCCGCCCAACGATGTTCGGTCAGCACGAGCGGGCGCGGATCGTCGCTGTCGCGATCGGGTTCGAGCACCACGGCAAGTCCGCCGCGGCGGCCCTGGGTGATCGTGATGATGTCGCCGCGGCGCAGCGCGGCCAAGGCGTCGTTGGCCGCCTTGCGTCGCTGCAGTCGCGACGCCCGAGACTGGGCACGCTCGCGAACTGAGATCTGCATCCGCAGCCGCGCATACTCCAGGATCGGGGCTTGCCGGCCGCCCAGTTCGGCCGCGATCTCGTCGAGCATCCGCTCACCCCGCTCGATGCCGCGCACCAGGCCGACGACCGACCGATCCGCCTGGTACTGCGCGAACGAACTCTCCAACAACCTGTGTGCCTGCGCCGGTCCCATCTGGTGCACCAGATTGATCGTCATGTTGTAGGACGGCGCGAACGAACTCCGCAGTGGGAAGGTGCGGGTCGACGCGAGGCCGGCCACCTCGGCGGGGTCGACATCGGGCGTCCACAGCACCACCGCGTGGCCTTCGACGTCGATGCCGCGGCGTCCGGCGCGCCCGGTCAACTGGGTGTACTCCCCCGGGGTCAACGGCATGTGCTGCTCGCCGTTGAATTTCACCAATCGCTCCAGGACGACTGTGCGGGCAGGCATGTTGATCCCCAAAGCCAATGTCTCCGTTGCGAATACGGCCTTCACCAGCCCGGCGGTGAACAGTTCCTCCACGGTGTGACGGAAGACGGGAAGCATTCCGGCGTGGTGGGCCGCAAGTCCCCGCAGCAGCCCTTCCCGCCATTCGTGGTAGTCCAGCACGATCAGATCGGCCTCCGGCAGGTCCGCGCAGCGCCGGTCGACCACCTCGGCGATGCGCGCCCGCTCGGAGTCGGTGGTCAGTCGCAGCGAAGAGCGCAGGCACTGTTTGACGGCGGCGTCGCAGCCGGCCCTGGAGAAGATGAAGGTGATGGCGGGCAACAGGCCTTCACGATCGAGGATGCCGACCACATCGGGCCGGCTCGGCGGCCGAAACATGCTCGGGCGTCCTCGGTTTGCCCCTCTGCCCCGGCCGCGCGGCTGCCAGTCGGCCAGCCGATCCGCTTCGCGCCGGTGGGCGATGTGGCGCAGCAGCTCGGGGTCGACCAGCAGCTCCCGTCCGGACTTGGCCGCCGTCGTGGCGCGGTAGTCGAACAGGTCGAAAACACGCTTGCCCACCATGACGTGCTGCCACAGCGGGACGGGTCGATCCTCGTCGACCACCACCGCGGTGTCGCCGCGCACCGTCTGGATCCAGCCCCCGAACTCCTCGGCGTTGCTCACCGTGGCCGACAGGCTGACGAGCAAGACGTCGTCGGACAGATGCAGGATCACCTCCTCCCACACCGCACCGCGCATCCGGTCGGCGAGGAAGTGCACCTCGTCCATCACGACATAGGAAAGACCATGCAACGTCGACGAATTCGCGTAGAGCATGTTGCGCAACACTTCTGTCGTCATCACCACGACGTCGGCATCGCCGTTGATCGACTGGTCGCCGGTGAGCAGACCGATCTTCTCCGGCCCATACCGGCGGACCAGATCGTTGTGCTTCTGATTGCTCAAGGCCTTGATGGGAGTGGTGTAGAAACACTTTCCGCCCGAGGCCAGTGCCAGATGCACCGCGAACTCGCCGACGACGGTCTTACCCGCGCCGGTCGGCGCACACACCAGGACGCCGTGCCCGTTCTCCAGTGCCTCACAGGCCTTCTGCTGAAAAGGGTCGAGTGAAAACGGCAGCTGTTCGGTGAAGGCCGCCAACTGCCCGCTAGGTGGCGTCGTCATCGACCACGGTGCGCCCAGGCGTGGACACCGGCGCTTCGATCTGCTCGACGGGACCGATCGGCGCCGCCTGGTCGTCAGGCACATATCCCAGCGCCGCCCGACGAGCCTTGCGCTTGTCGTGGACGCGGGCGATCTGGATCGCGACCTCCAACAGCAGCGTCAGAGCAAGGCCCAGCGCCAGCATCGAGAACGGATCCGATCCCGGTGTCGCGAACGCCGCGAACACGAACAGCCCGAAGATCAGGCCGCGCCGCCACGATTTCAGTCGCTCGTAGGTGAGCACGCCGACCAGGTTGAGCATGATGATCAGCAGCGGGAACTCGAAGCTGATTCCGAAGACGAGCAGCAGGTTGAGGAGGAACCCGAAGTACTGCTCACCCGACAGGGCGGTGATCTGCACGTCGCTGCCGACGGTCAGCAGAAAATGCAGCGCCTTGGCCAAGACGACGTAGGCCAACACTGCTCCGGTGATGAACAGCACCGCGCCCACGCCGACGAACGCCATGGCGAACCGGCGTTCCTTTCTGTACAGGCCGGGAGTGATGAACGCCCACACCTGATACAGCCACACCGGGCAGGCCAGGATGATGCCTGAGGTCAGCCCGACCTTAAGACGAAGCATGAACTGGTCGAACGGTGCGGTCGCCAGCAGCCGGCATTCGCCTTCGGGTGCGATGGTGGCGCGCGCGGAGGCCGGTAGCGAACAGTACGGACCGCGTAACCACTCCCCGAGGCTGTGGAATCCCAGCACGCTGTGGCTGTACCAGAAGAACCCGATGATCGTCGTCAGCACCACCGCCGCCGTCGCGATCAACAGCCGGCTCCGCAGTTCGTGGAGGTGCTCGACCAGCGACATCGTGCCGTCGGGATTGACCTTCGACCGACGTCGGCGCGGATCGAGTTTCTTGAAGATTCCGGGGGTTTGCACAGGCTTCGAGGTCACGCGGCCTTAGAGACGCGGCTTCCCGCCGCGCTCACTGTCCGACCTGATTCAGGCCGGGTGCTTGTCTGACGGTTGCTCGGGAGCCGGAGCAGGGGTGTCGGCGCGTTCGGAGGCGATCGGCGTCGCCGCCGGCGGCGTCTCCTGCTTGGGGTCAGCTTTCATCTCCTTGACCTCGGACTTGAAGATCCGCATCGACTGACCCAGTGAGCGCGCCGCGTCCGGGAGCTTCTTGGCACCGAAGAGCAGCACGAACACCGCGATGACGATTAACCAATGCCAGGGTTGTAGACCACCCAATTCGGTCACCTCCAGACGTTTGGGCCAGTCTACCCGTCGGCTCCGTACGCATCGAGCGCCGCGACGGCCGACTCCCGCACCCGCTGGGCCAAAGACTGCGGCTCGAGCACCCGCACCGCGGAGCCGAAGCCGAGCACGAAGCGGGCCATCCAGTCGTCGGACGCGTAGGTCATGTCGGCTTCCCAGGTGCCATCTGGCCGTTCGCGGACATCCCGCAACGGGTAGTAGTCGAACATCCACGACGCCGACCGGTCGATGAGCAGCTTGGCCGCGGGCAGGGAGGGATCGGCGTCGAACAGCGACGTGTCCGGGCCGGCCTGCACCGCAGGCTGCGGCGGAGCCGACGGCTCGTCGAGGACGCGGCCGTCGACGATGCGGTCGAATCGGAACAGCCGCACCCCCTCGGCGGAGCGGCACCACGCCTCCAGATAACTGTGATCGGCCACCAGCACGACCCTGATGGGGTCGACCACCCGGCTGGACAAGACGTCGTGGGAGGCCGAGTAGTACTCGATCGCCAATGCGCGGCCCTCCCGGACCGCGGCACGCACCGCTGCGGCGGCCTCGCTTTCGATTGGGGCGGGCTCGTCGACCGCCGCTGCAGATGCCTCTGCGCCGTGTCCGCTCTCCCCCGCCGCCGATTCGATCTTGGCGATTGCGCTGCGGGCGGCCTCCGGGTCGACCATGCCGGGCACATCCGCCAACGCGCGCAAGGCCACCAGCACACCCGTCGCCTCCGGCGACGTCAGCCGCAGCGGGTGGTCGATCCCCGCGGAGAACGTGACTTCGATTGTGTCGCCGGAGAATTCGAAGTCGATCAGATCGCCGGGGCCATAACCGGGCAGCCCGCACATCCACAGCTGGTTCAGGTCGTCGCGCAACTGCTTGACGCTGACGCCGAGGTCTGACGCCGCCTCGGAGTAGGTGATCTTCGGGTTGGCCTGAAAGTAGGGAACCATGTTGAGCAGTCGGACCAGCCGCGCCGACACGGTTGTCATGCGCGATCCGCCTTCGCTACTCGCTCGCTAGTCATGCCGTGACCCCGTCCGTGACGCCGGCCTGCGCGCGCAACCGCGCGACCACATCGTCGCGCAGCGGTTGCGGTTCCAGCGCGACGGCGTCTGCGCCATAACTGGCGATCTCGCGTGCCAACCGGTCGATCATCCCGATCTCCAGCGCGATCTCCTCGCCCGCGCGGCCCGCTACCGTCCGCGGACCGACGACCGTCGCGCGGCGTCGCAGCGCGGTGCCGCGACCCTCGGCCACCCATACCCGCGCTTCGCCGGTGCTCGGCCACTGCCCGACCGCCCGATCCACGATTTCGCGCAAGTTGGCGTCACTGGGCGGCGTCACGGCGCCGGGCGGCCCGATAGCGGTCACCTCCGCGCCGATGCGCGACAGGCGGAACGTGCGGGTCGCGTTGCGGTCTCGGTCGTGGCCGACGAGGTACCAGCGGCCCCGGTCGGTGACCACACCCCAGGGCTCGACTGTGCGCGTGGTGTACGGCTCGCTTCGCGACGAGCGATGCGGGAACTGCACCACCTGTCGAGAATCGATGGCCGACAACAGAATTCCCAGTACCTCCTCGGACCCGCGCAGGCCGGGCAGCGTGGCGGTCGAGGTGATGGCCACATCCGAGTGCGGTGCATCGACATCCACACCGGCGGCCCGCAGCTTGAGCAGGGCGCCCTGGGTTGCGGTGATGAGCTCGGGCGACTCCCACAGCTGCGTGGCCACCGCGACGGCCGCGGCCTCGTCGGCCGTCAGCTCCACGGAAGGCAGCGCGTACGCGTCACGGTTGATGCGGTAGCCCTCGGTCGGGTCGAACTGCGACACCCGACCGGTTTCCAACGGAATGCCCAGATCGCGCAACTCGTTCTTGTCGCGCTCGAACATCCGGGAAAACGCCTCGTCGCTGGCGCTGTCGGCGTAGCCGGAGACCGTCTCGCGGATCCGCTCGGCGGTGATGAAACTCCGGGTCGAGAGGAGCGCGATGACGAGGTTCATCAACCGTTCGACTTTGGAGATCGCCACTCGGCTTAGCCTAGTGTCACCCGCGCTCACCGAGCGCTCAGCCTCGTACGGAATTCCGCGCCGAAGCCGTACACAGTTGATCGCTCACGCGGCCACAGTCCGCATCAGGTGGGCATCGATGCGGCGCACCATCACATCGCCGTGCCCTCGGACATCGTCGCTGACGATAGATAAAACCCGCCAGCCGATCTCTTCCAGAGCAGCCCTCTTCTGACGATCTCTCCGTAGCGCCTCTGGTGAGCTGTGCCATTCGAATCCGTCGTATTCGACGGCAACCATGCGGTCCGGCCACGCGAAGTCGACTCGCCACAGTCGCCCGTCCTTGTCGACGATCTCGTACTGCAGAAGGGGTTCAGGTAACCCTCCGTCGAGCATGACGAGTCTGGCTTCGCTCTCCATCGGAGACTCTGCCCCTGGCCGCGCCAACGGAATGAGGTCTCGAACCACCACAATGCCACGCCGGCCTGCCTGGTCTTTCGCGGCTTGTAGTAGATCGCGCCGGTCACAGCTCTGACTTCGCAGGGCAGCATCGAGGGTTGCCAGCGCACGCGGCCGGTGCAAACTCCGCGCGATCTCGACTGCCGTCCACCCGGGGGTGGTGAGCCGGCGGCCACGGCAACTGGTGAGTGGTGCACAGTCCCGCCGGTGCACCACCACGCCGGCGTGGTCACGCAGAAGATGCCCCTCGGGGTTGAGAACGTGCAAATCGGTGACGCCTTCGGTGTCGAAGCCGAACATCGCCGCGGCGGTGCCCAGACACACCGCAATGTGTTCGTTGCAGCGCAGATCCAATCCATGTAGCACGGTGAGGGCGTCGGGCACGCCGAGGCTGTAGACGCCCGGAAGAATCTTCACCAGTTCGGAGCTGCGCAGCCGACGCTGCATCCCGCGACGGGTTACGTGATTCAGTATTTGAGCAGAGGTTGCGACTCCGCCCTGCGCGGCGAACAAGGCGCTGAGCTCCGGCGGCATTCCGGCATTGTGGGTTGCCGCCACGCAAAGCCGCCAGTGCGGCCTGTGGATAACAGTCGAGCGCTCATCGTTGTACGAAATTTCGGGTGCAAACCGTACAACGGTGAGCGGTCGCGGGACGGGCACTCACATACGGGAAGCGCACTCACATAGAGGCGATCAACCGCTTGACCCGCTCGTCGACCGCCCGGAACGGGTCCTTGCACAACACGGTGCGCTGCGCCTGGTCGTTGAGCTTGAGGTGCACCCAGTCGACGGTGAAGTCGCGGCCGGCTTCCTGTGCCGCGCTGATGAATTCGCCGCGCAGCTTGGCCCTGGTGGTCTGCGGCGGCGTGTTCACCGCAGCCTCGATGTCCTCGTCGGTGGTCACGCGCGCGGCCAGGCCCTTGCGCTGCAGCAGGTCGAACACGCCGCGGCCGCGCTTGATGTCGTGGTAGGCCAGGTCGAGCTGGCTGATCTTCGGGTCGGACAATTCCATGTTGTAGCGGTCCTGGTAGCGCTGGAACAGCTTGCGCTTGATGACCCAGTCGATCTCGGTGTCGACCTTCGCGAAGTCCTGGCTCTCGACAGCGTCGAGCTGGCGGCCCCACAGATCGACGACCTGCTGGATCTGGGTGTTGGGTTCGCGGTTCTGCAAGTACTCCACAGCGCGGGCGAAGTACTCGCGCTGGATGTCCAGCGCACTGGCCTGCCTGCCGCCGGCCAGCCGCACCGGCCGCCTGCCGGTCAGGTCGTGGCTGACCTCACGGATGGCCCGGATGGGGTTGTCCAGCGAGAAGTCCCGGAACGCGACGCCGGCCTCGATCATCTCGAGGACCAGCGACGCCGTGCCGACCTTCAGCATGGTGGTCGACTCGCACATGTTGGAGTCGCCGACGATGACGTGTAGCCTGCGGTACTTCTCGGCGTCGGCGTGGGGCTCGTCGCGGGTGTTGATGATGGGCCGTGACCGGGTGGTGGCCGAGGAGACGCCTTCCCAGATGTGTTCGGCACGCTGGCTCAAGCAGAACGTCGCCGCTTTGGGCGTCTGCAGCACCTTGCCCGCGCCGCAGATCAGCTGGCGGGTGACCAGGAACGGCAGCAGCACGTCGGAGATCCGCGAAAACTCGCCCGCGCGCACGATCAGGTAGTTCTCGTGGCAGCCGTAGGAGTTGCCCGCGGAGTCGGTGTTGTTCTTGAACAGGTAGATGTCGCCGCCGATGCCCTCGTCGGCCAACCGCTGCTCGGCATCGATCAGCAGGTCTTCGAGCACCCGCTCACCGGCGCGGTCGTGGGTGACCAGCTGGACGAGGCTGTCGCACTCGGCGGTGGCGTACTCGGGGTGTGACCCGACGTCGAGGTAAAGGCGCGCGCCGTTGCGTAGGAACACGTTCGAACTGCGGCCCCACGACACCACGCGCCGGAAGAGGTAGCGGGCTACCTCGTCGGGGCTGAGTCTGCGGTGACCGTGGAACGTGCAGGTGACACCGAATTCGGTCTCGATGCCCATGATTCGCCGCTGCACCTCATCGAGACTACTGGTTGCCTTACGGTTGCGGCGCGCTAGCCGCGCCGAAAGCGTTGCCGAAGACATCCGATCAGGTGATGCTCAACGAACCTGACGGCGCTGCCAGTATCCGTTCGAGAGCCTGCGAGTAAGCGGCCAGCACCCGTTGGATGTGGGGGCCGCTGATGTCGGGCCCGGCCGATCCGTCCGCCTCGATCGCGTCGATGAACGCATCGGTGAGGTTCAGCGCCATGCCGGTGATGATGACGGCGGCCTCATGCGGGTGGTCGGTGTCGAAAACCTTCTCCTCGCAGCCCTGACGGATGACCGCCTCCAGCAGCGGCGCGGTGACGCGCAGGGTGTCTTGGGCCAGCTTCTGGCGCAGTAGCGCATTGTTCTCGTTGCGCCACAGCTGCATGGCAGCGGACACGACCGCGGCGTTGTCGGTCTTCCACGCAGCGGATTGAGCGAAGTACGCCTGCATCTTGTCGATCGCCCCCAGGGCGGGATCGTCGACAATCGCCTGCAACACGCGCACGGCGTCCTCTCCCATCGCGTCGACGATGCCTTCCAGCAGAGCGCTTTTCGAGCGGAAATAGTGGTACAGCGCTCCCTTCGACATCTGCGTCCTGGCGAGCACGTCTTCGATCGTCATCCGCGCATAGCCCTTGTCCTGGATCAACTCCAGGGCGGCGGCGAGGATCTCGCGCCGTCGTGCGGCGTGCTCGTCGGGCTTCACCATTCGTGGCATGCGAGCTATAATAGACCGTCAGTCGGTTTATTAATGGGAGGCCGGTAATGGCGTCACAAACCAGTCCTGAGGCCGCGCAGCGCACGAGGGCATTCGCTCGAGTGATCGGGCCGTTCGTCGCCGTCGTCACGCTGATCATCGCGATCCGCCTGCCCGACCTCACCGACATAGTCGATGGCCTGTTCGCCAACGCGGTACTGCCGTGGATGCTCGGCGCGTCGATGCTCATCGGCGGACTGATCGTGATCGCGTTCCACCAGTACTGGCGTGGGGTGGCCGCCGTGCTCATCTCGTTGTTCGGCTGGTTCGTCGCGCTGCGCGGCCTGGCGTTGGTGGCGTTCCCGTCGGCCATCGAGGCCGGCGCGGGTGACACCCTGTCGAGCCCAGGCCTGCTGCTCGTCGCGCGTGTCTTTTTCCTGGCAATGACGGTGATGGGCGGGTGGCTGACCTATGTCGGTTGGATCGCGCCGAGCCCTGTGGATAACCGCGACGCGGTCACCCGCTGATCTGTCAGCATGAGGCATGGGGGGTGCGACGCGGCCGACGCTTTCCGATGCGCAAGCGTGGCAACCGGATTCGCTGCGCCAGGCCGCGGACGCCTGGGAGATCGCCGCGGCTGACATCCATGCCGAGGTCGGCGTTTCGGTATCCGGCGTGACGTCGACGCGCGACTTCTGGAGTGGTTCTGCGGCCGAAGCCGCGCGGCAGGAAGCGGTCGTTGCAGGGCGTGCGTCCGATGCGCTGGCGCGCGCCACCGTGATGGCCGTCGCCGCCGCCCGTGACGGTGCCGCCCAGATCTCCTCGGCCCGAGCCGGGGTGCTCACCCTCGTGGCCGCCGCCCGAAGCGAAGGATTCACCGTCGGTGACGACGGCTCGGTGTCGCGGCGAGCCGCTCCCAAGGAATTGCTGGTCGCGATGTCCGGTGGCGACCCCGCGGTGGCCGAGGAACTCTTGGAGGTGCGGGCGCGTGACCTGACTCGGCAGATCGGCGAGGCACTCGACCGGCTCGGCGCCGCAGACGCCGACGCCGCGTGCGACATCGACGAAGCGCTCGCTGCGCCGGTGGTGCGCACACCGGAAACGGTTCCCGCCGGTGCGTGGCCCGTCACCGCCGGTGAGGTCGTCGCGGCGTGGCCGCAGATGAGTCAGGACCGCATCGCCGACCAGATCGCCGCGATGACGCCTGACCAGCGCGAGCGCCTGGTCGCCCAGTTTCCCGGCCAGGTCGGCAATACCGACGGCGTGCCATGGCAGATGCGGGTCGCCGCCAACCGGACCAACATCGCCCAGGCGATCCTCGACGAGCGCGACCCCGGTCGCGCCGCGTTCTATCGCACCCTGCTGGGCGAGATCGATGACCCCGCCGGCCGCGGCCGGGTGGACCGGCAGATCATCGCCTTCGACCCGGCCCGGGCGTCCTTGATCGAGCTGAACGGAAATCTCGCCACCGCCAACAGCGTCGCCGTGCTGGTGCCCGGTATGAACACGACGATCGAAGGCTCGGCGGCCAACACCGCCACGGCGCGGCGATTCGTTTCGGCGACCCGCGGCGAGGTCGCCGTCATCACCTATCTCGGCGGGCCGTTTCCGCGCGGCAACCCCGTGACTGGCCCCATCGACGCCGCCAACCCGCGCTACGCGCTGGATATGGCTCCCCGATTGGCCGCGTTCAGCGAGGACGTCGACCGCACCGTGGATGTCCCGGTCACCTACATCGGCCACTCCTATGGCGGTTCGATCCTGGGCACCGCCGAGGAACTGGGCCTGACCGCCGACCGCACGCTGTACGTGGCCGCGGCCGGAGCCGGCGTGGGCGTCGAGCACCCCGGCGACTGGCACAACCGCAATCCGCACGTGCTGCGCTTCTCGATGACAGCACCCGGCGATTTCATCCAGCTCGTGCAGGGCATTCCGATGGGTCCGCATGGCGCCGACCCCGACGCCATGCCCGGCGTAATTCATTTGGCGACAGGCAATTACGACGACGGTCGAATCATGGCGGGCTGGCGGGCGCATTCCGATCTGCTCAATTGGCCGTCGGACTCGTGGCGCAACATCCTGGCGGTGATCACCGGGGATTCGGAAACCCTGCACGAAGCCGGCTGAACAGCGGCCAGAATAGGCCGATGTGGTCGCGCAGCGCGCCGGTGGACGGATTTCGGTTGGCCTTTGACCGATTCGGCACGAAAGGTGCACCACCGGTTGTGCTGCTGCACGGCTGGCCGGGCAACCGCCACGACTATCGCCACGTCGTGCCCCTGCTCAGCGACGCGGTGGATGCCATCGTTCCGGACCTGCGCGGCTTCGGCGGTTCGGACAAGCATGCCGTCGCGGTGCGCCACTTCTACAGCGCCACCGCTCAAGCCAGCAGCATCATCGGCCTGATCAAGGAGCTCGGCCTGTCGCAGGTCGTGCTCGTGGGCTATGACGTGGGAAGTCGGGTCGCGCAGAGCGTTGCACGGATGCAACCAGATCGGGTCGCTGCGCTCATCCTCTCTCCCCCGCTGCCCGGCGCAGGTGACCGCGTGCTGTCTGCGAAGGCGCAGAGCGAGTTCTGGTATCAGGCCTTCCATCAATTGCCGCTTGCAGCGCAGTTGATCGACGGCAACCCCGATGCCGTCCGAGAGTATCTGCGACACTTCTGGATTCACTGGTCCGGCCCGAACTTCACAATGACCGACGAGGATCTGGATCGGTTGGCCGCGGACTACGCCCTGCCGGGCGCCTTCACTGCGTCGATCGCTTGGTACCGTGCGGGCGCCGGAACGGTCGCCCAGTCACTGACCGAACTGCCACCTGACCGCGCCATCAAGATTCACGTGCCCACCGACGTGCTGTGGCCGCAACATGATCCGCTGTTCCCGCGCGAGTGGTCCGACCGGCTGGACCACTACTTCACCGACGCGGAACTGTATTTCGCGTTCGACGCCGGCCACTTCACGCCGCTGGAGAGCCCGGAACAGCTGGCCGAGCTAATCCTCATCCGCGCGCGACCCAGCGAAGGCTAGAACGGGCTACTCGGACGGTTCGTCGGCTGGAATCAGGGCTTCGAGCGCCGAACCCGTGATCCGCCGGAACGCGCGCCGTGGGCGGTTCGCATCAAGGATTGCCACCTCGAGCGTCTCAGGTCCGAGCGTGCGGGATTCGCCATTGCCGCCCCCCTTCAGGGCGTCGATCGCGATCTTTGCCGCAGCGGACAGACTGGCGTTCTCGGTGTAGGTCTCGGTGAGCTTCTCGATGATCGGCTCCGTCGTGCCACCCATCACCACGAAATGCGGCTCGTCTGCGATGGACCCGTCATAGGTGATGCGGTAGAGCTCCGGCGCTTTCGACTCGCCGTGGTGGGCGACCTCGGCCACGCACAGCTCGACCTCGTAGGGCTTGGCCTGCTCGGTGAAGATCGTGCCGAGCGTCTGGGCGTACACATTGGCCAGCTGGCGGCCGGTGACGTCACGACGGGCATACGCATAGCCACGCGTGTCGGCGAACTGGATGCCGCCGCGACGCAGGTTGTCGAACTCGTTGAACCGGCCGACGGCGGCGAAACCGATTCGGTCGTACAGTTCGCTGACCTTCTGCAGGGAGCGCGACGGGTTCTCGGCAACGAAGAGCACGCCATCGGCATATGCCAGCGCCACCACACTGCGGCCACGGGCAATGCCTTTGCGTGCGAGCTCGGAACGCTCGCGCATCGCCTGTTCGGGCGAGATGAAATATGGAAAGCTCACTGATCTCCCCGAGCGTCGGTCGACCGATGTGCATCTGGACCGAAAGTATCAGCGCGAGAACGGTTTTCAATGACCTGTCGCGCAAAGTCGGCGATGCGCTGCTCAGGCACATCCTCGGCACCCTCGGCACCGATCACCACTGCGGTCGGGTAGATGCCCCGCACCAGATCAGGACCGCCCGTCGCCGAATCGTCGTCAGCGGCGTCGTAGAGCGCTTCGATGGCGACGCGCAGCGCTGAATCAGCGTCGGCCACTTGCGAATACAGCTTCTTCATCGAGGACTTGGCGAAGATCGAGCCCGATCCCACCGATTGGTAACCCTCGTCCTCGAAGTTCCATCCGCCCGCCGCGTCGAAGGACACGATTCGACCCGCGGCCGCAGGATTGGGATCGTCGAGGTCGTAGCCGGCGAGCAATGGCAATGCCACGAAGCCCTGCAGGGCGGCGCCCAGATTGCCGCGGACCATCGTGGCCAGCCGATTGACCTTGCCCGCGAAGGTCAGCGCGACACCCTCGAGCTTCTCGTAGTGCTCGAGTTCGACCGCGTACAACCGGGCGAACTCGACGGCGATGGCCGCGGTGCCCGCGATGCCCGTCGCCGTGTAGTCGTCGGTGATGTAGACCTTCTGCACATCCCGGCCGGCGATCATGTTGCCCTGGGTGGATCGGCGATCTCCCGCCATCACGACGCCACCGGGATACTTCAGCGCCACGATCGTGGTGCCGTGCGGCACCGCATCAGACGGTCCGACGGCCTGTCGGTTCACGGGCAGTAGTTCGGGCGCCTGACGGCGCAGCAGTTCAGAGAAGGACGACAAGTCCACGGGACGGGTGGGAGCTCCTGGTAGAGGTGACGGGAAGGCCAGCTGTTCGCGGTTCGGCCAGGTCACTGGCCACCCTTCTGGACATACGCGCGCACGAAGTCCTCGGCGTTTTCTTCCAGGACGTCATCGATCTCGTCGAGCAGGTCGTCAGTCTCCTCGGCGAGCTTCTCGCGACGCTCCTGCCCGGCGGCCGTGCCACCGGTGAGGTCGTCGTCCTCGCCGCCACCACCGCCACGCTTGGTCTGCTCCTGCGCCATCGCCGCCTCCTGCGTATGTCTTGAGCCTGCTAGGCGGGCTGCTTGCAGCCCGCCGTCACTCCACCCTACCGTTCGACGAGCAAATTGCCCGGGATAGCGCGCCACGCGCAGGACTCAGGTGGTGAGCTGTTCGACCAGTTCGACGGCGCTGTCGACGGAGTCCAGCAGGGCCCCGACGTGCGCTTTGCTTCCGCGCAACGGCTCCAGCGTCGGAATCCGGACGAGCGAATCGCCGCCGAGGTCGAAGATCACCGAGTCCCAGCTGGCCGCCGCGATGTCCGCCCCGAACCGCCGCAGGCATTCGCCGCGGAAGTAGGCGCGGGTGTCCGTCGGCGGGTTGTCCACCGCATCGATCACCTGCTGCTCGGTGATCAGCCGTTTCATCGAACCGCGGGCGACCAGCCGGTTGTACAGGCCCTTGTCGAGTCGCACGTCGGAGTACTGCAAGTCGACCAGATGCAGCCGTGGCGCCGACCAGCTCAGGTTCTCGCGATTGCGGAACCCCTCGAGCAGGCGCAGCTTGGCCGGCCAGTCGAGCACCTCCGCACATTGCATCGGATCGCGTTCGAGCATGTCGAGGATGTTCGCCCAGGTCTCCACGACGTCGGCGGCGCGTGGGTCGGGGTCCCGGCTGTCCACCAGCTTGGCCACCCGGTCCAGGTAAATGCGTTGCAGCGCAAGGGCCGTCAGTTCTCTGCCGTCGGCCAGCGCGACGGTGGCCCGCAGCGAGGGGTCGCGGCTCACGACGTGTACGGCGTGTACCGGCCGGGCCAGCGCCAGGTCGGTGAGGTCCATTCCCTCCTCGATGAGGTCCAGCACCAGCGCGGTGGTACCGAGCTTGAGGTAGGTCGAGGTTTCCGACAGGTTCGCGTCGCCGATGATCACGTGCAGCCGCCGGTACTTGTCGGCATCGGCGTGGGGCTCGTCGCGGGTGTTGATGATGCCGCGCTTGAGCGTCGTCTCCAGGCCGACCTCGACCTCGATGTAGTCGGAGCGCTGAGACAGCTGGAAGCCCGGCTCGTCGCCCGACGGCCCGACGCCGACCCGGCCCGAGCCCGTGACCACCTGCCGGGACACCAGGAACGGCGTCAGCCCGGCGATCACCGCCGAGAACGGGGTCTGCCGCGACATCAGGTAGTTCTCGTGGGAACCGTACGAGGCGCCCTTGCCGTCCACGTTGTTCTTGTAGAGCTGCAGCTTGGCGGCCCCAGGCACGCTGGCGACGTGGCGCGCGGCGGCCTCCATCACGCGCTCGCCCGCCTTGTCCCAGATCACCGCGTCCAACGGGTCGGTGCACTCCGGTGCCGAATACTCCGGGTGAGCGTGGTCGACGTAGAGCCGGGCGCCGTTGGTCAGGATCATGTTGGCCGCGCCGACCTCGTCGGCGTCCACCACCGGCGGCGGCCCCGCCGACCGGCTCAGGTCGAACCCGCGGGCATCGCGCAGCGGCGATTCCACCTCGTAGTCCCACCGGGTGCGCTTGGCGCGCTGGATCCCGGCAGCCGCCGCGTATGCCAGCACCGCCTGGGTGGAGGTCAGGATCGGATTGGCGGTCGGATCGGACGGCGAGGAGATGCCGTATTCGACCTCGGTTCCGATAATCCGTTGCATGTCGCCCAGCCTAGGTGACGAGCCGCAGTAGCCTGCGACCGTGCCATCTGACAGCGCCCAGCACGACGTCGATCCCCGCGTGACGGCGGGCCGGTTCGTCGCCGCGCTGGGCGCCGCGATGGCCGCCGCCAACTACCCCGTCACCCTGGTGCGCGGGACCATGATGGCTACGTCGAAGGCGTACGGGCTCGACAACGAAGTGCTCGCGCTGCCGAACTACGTTCAGGTCGGCAGCGCGACCGGGGACGGCCTCTACATCGCCAACCCCGATTTCGATCTGCGCTACGACCAGTCCTTCCCTCTCGCCGAGCTCGTTGAGCGCGCGCCGACGGGCACGGTCCGGCCCGAAGACGGCATGGCCGAACTCAAGCGAATCCGCAACCTGGACACGCGATTTCCGGTATGGATCACGTTTGCGGGTTACGCCGTACAGAGCCTTGGGCTGGCCCTGATACTCCAGCCCACGCCGTGGAGCCTGGTGGGTGCCGCGACCCTCGGTCTGCTGGTGGGTGCTTTGAGTGCACTCGGCCGCCGCGTCGAAGCCGTCGGCGACATGCTGCCCACCATTTGCGCGTTCCTGGTCGCGCTGATCGTCTTCACGTTCAACAACCGGTGGCACGTCGGGATCGACAGCCTGCGCGCTCTCGCCGCACCCCTGGCCACCTTCCTGCCCGGCGCGGCGATCACTCTTGCCGTCATCGAATTGACCACCAATCACCTGGTGTCGGGCGCCAGCCGGCTGGTCGCCGGTTTCATGCAAATCGCCCAGTTGGCGTTCGGCATCCTGATCGCGGCACAGGTCGCGGGCATCGCCGATGCCAACCTCGTCACCACCCAGCTCAACCGACTCGGGCCGTGGGCGCCCTTCCTCGGGGTGCTCGTGTACGGGATCGGCATCTGGCTGAACTTCGCTCCGCCCACGAAGTTCCTGCCCTGGATGGCGCTGATGTTGTACACCGCCTACGCCGGCCAGTGGATCGGCAACGCACTGCTCGGCAGTTATGCCAGCGGATTCGGCGGTGGTCTCACGCTGATCATCTTCGCGCTGGCGATATCCCGCCGACCCAACACGCCGCCGACGATGTCTTTAATACTTCCGGGGTTCTGGCTTCTGGTGCCGGGTGCCCTGGGCTTCATGGGCGTCACCCAGCTGCTGGGCACCCACAGCACCGCCGTATTCACCGCGACACTGATCTCGATGATGTCGATCGCCGTCGGCGTCCAGAGCGGAATCCTGCTGTGGCAGGCCGTGATTCAGCTAACGAAAACTCCCAATCGGCGGCCCTTCCATGATTGACGTCGAACAGCGCCGTGCGGCCGACCGGTGGTTTCTCGAGCGCGGCCTGCCCGCAGTGCTGCGGCCGGGCGCGTTGGTTCGGCGGGTGTGGCCACGCTCGGCGCCGGCGTTCGCGGCGTTGGCGGTGTTCATGGCCAATTCTGCTCTCGTCGTTTTCGTTACCGGCGAACACACCATCGACATCAATGGCCAACCGACCAGAACCGAGTGGTTCGTTCTCGCACTCGTCGTGCTCGTGTTGCCCGTCGCGGCGCTCGTCGGGTGGCTGGTCTCGCGCATCGCCTCGGTGGGCGGGCGGACCGTCGCGGCGACCGTCGCCGTCGCCGTCGCGATCGTCGGCGGCATCTTCGGCGGCCCGAGCGCCAAGGTTCTGGTGGATCTCGTCTTCGAAGGCATCGCCATCGCAATGACGTTGGTGCTCACCGCATCCGGCATCGGCTCAATCCTGGGTTGGTTAGCCCGGATGACGCTGGAGCACCTCGCCGCGGCGGGCTCCTTGCTGTTGCGCGCACTGCCCGTGCTCATGCTGACGTTCTTGGTGTTCTTCAATTCCCCTGTGTGGCTGATGGCCTCGGCCGTGTCGCGGCCCCGGCTCTGGATGGCGCTGCTGTTTCTGGCCGCGCTCGCGGCGACATTCGTGGTGTCGGTGACGATCGACCGGTTCAAGCCGGTGATCAACACGCCTACGCAGCCCACCGATCGCGATGTGCGACTGGCAGGCACGCCGTTCGAGATGATGGCGGATCCGTCGCGCCCCTATCCGTTGCGTCGCGTCGAGCGGTACAACGTGATGTTCGTGATGGCGGCGTCCCAACTCACTCACATCATGGTGGTCGCAGTCGTGACGGCGCTCATCTTCTTCGTGCTGGGGTTGATCCTGCTATCGCCAGAAGTGCTGGCCGCGTGGACCCGGAACGGCTCAAGCGACGGAACCTTCCTCGGCATGATCATCCCGGTACCCCAGTCGCTGATCCAGATCACGTTGTTCCTCGGTGCGCTGACGTTCATGTACGTCAGCGCCAGGGCGGCGGGCGACAGCGACTACCGGGCCCAGTTCGTCGATCCGATCGTCGACGACCTGAAACTGACTCTGGCGGCCCGCGGCCGCTATCGCAACGCCCTGGAGTTCGGCTAGCGGCTGTTCCAGCTAATGTTTGCCCGTGTGTCCGACATACAGCAGGTCCACGAGTGGTTTCTGCATCGTGGGCTGCCGCTGGTGCTCACCAGGCGGGTGCGCTCGCGCGCATTGATCGAACGCTCGGCGCCGATGGTGAGCGGGATCGGCGCGATCATCGCGCTCACGATGACGCTGGCCGAGCTGACCGGGGGCCACGCGGATTTCGGCTACCTGCTCAGACTCGGCGTCCTGACGCTGCTGTTGGTAGGGGCGCCGTTCGCGCTGTACCTGCTGCACCGCACCGGCACCACCCTGGGTGAAGCCGGCCGCCGGTCGGCGGCGCTGATCGTGATGGCATTGTTCGTATTCGGTTTGCCGTTCGCCGACAGCGGCTTCTCGGGCATCGCGGCCGCGGAGACAGTCGGCTTCGCAGTGGTGGCGGTGGTGGCGATCTGGCTGACCTATCTCGGCATCGGCTCGATTGTGCTGTGGGCCTTCCGGTTCGCATGGGTGCAGCTCGGCGCACTCGGCACCCTGATGAGCCGAGCCCTTCCCCTGCTGATGCTCACGGTTGTCGTCTACTTCACCGGTGAACTGTGGCAGCTGGCGTCCCGCATGACCCGCCAAAGACTCTGGCAGACCATCGGATTCCTGGCCGTGGTGGCGATCATTTTCGTGGTGACCACGATCCGCGACGAGGTCAGAGCATTGCGCGACGACCGAGCCGAGCAGCGCGATCCGGCGAAGCTCCTTGAGGACACGCCGCTGGCGAGCGCCGACGGTCGCGCGCCGGCCCGCACGCCGCTGTCACGCGCCGAACAGATCAACGTCGTCGCGGTGATGGTGGTGGCGCAGGCGATCCAGGTGGTGGTCTTCACCGCCGGGCTGTTCGCCTTCTTTCTTGCACTGGGCATCGTCGCGGTCCCTGACGATGTTGCGGTGCTGTGGTCATCCGAGCAAAACTGCCCCGTCGGTGAACCACCCTGTCCGGGAACCTGGTTCGGCATCCACGTCCCCGTCCCGCAGACGATCGTGCATGTCTCGTTGTTCGTCGCGGTGCTGTCGGGCCTGTATTTCACCGTCAGCACCAGCGTGGACCCGCTGTATCGCGAGCGGTTCTTCGACCCGCTGATCTCGGACGTCGCGGTGAGCTTGGCGGGCCGCGACGCCTACCTGGAGATCGAGGACAGGCACTAACCGTCCCGAGCAACGAATCAACGCGAACGACGAATGCGCTGCACATTTGCTCTGCTGGCAATACACTGCGCGAATGCTGTGTACTCCGGACGGCAGTCAGTAACCGTCATCAGGCCCGGCAAACAGTGCGCAACATTGCTTGAAAGGACATGGAGATGAAGAAGCTTCTGGTCCCGGCCATCGCCGCAGCGGCGCTGGCTCTTGGCCTGGCGAGCGCGGCGCCCGCCATGGCCGACGAGGAGAGCTATCTCACCGATTTGGCCAACAACGACTTCACCGGACCGGCCGACGTCGCACTGCAGATGGGATACGAGATCTGCACCGACGTGAAACACGGGGTCCCGCAGGCCACCACGGTAAAGGCCATCTACGAGAACACCGCTGACAACGTCACGGCTGAGGACGCCAACTACATCTACGAGGCCGCGGTCATCCACCTCTGCTGAGTCACCCTCGGTGGCGCGAGCGTGCGTGTTTGAGGGCGACACACCGATCTTTTCCGGCATTTTGTGCACGCTCGTGCACCCCTGAGGTTTACCGTCGCGCCATGTCCGACGACGACGTCTCGGTGATCGACGGTGTGTTCGCCAAGCGCTACGGCGAAGTCCTGCTTGTGCACTCCACGCCGTCGGGTCCGGAGGCGACGGTTTACAACACGTTCCCGCTCAACGACTGTCCCGCCGAGCTGTGGGACAAGCTGAACGCCGAGGCGATCGCAGCGGAGAACGGCGCCGTCGCCGCATTACTGAACGGGCCGCGGTACTGGCTGATGAGTAGCATCGGCAAGGTCGGCCGAGATTCGTTGGAGCACAAGTCTTTCGGTGGCCTCGAGATGATTCGGCAGGCCACTGTGGCGCTGACGTCGATGAACCCGGCGCCGTACAACATCAACCGGGTGGACCGCAAAGCGGTGTTCACTTTCGATGCGGGCCGAGAGATCTATGAACTCGTCGATCCCGATGGCGCCCGGTGGGTCATGCAGACATGGAGCCAGACGGTGGATCACGCACTGTCGTTGAATGACCTGCCTGGCTTGGCAACCCGACTGACTCTGCCCGAGGGCTGGAGTTATCAGGCGCGAACGCCCGCAACGCCTTTGCGTGTGGACACCACGGGTGAGCCCGCATGCGTGACGCAAGACGATCTGGCCAACACCTATTCGCTGGAGACCGACCACACCTGACGGAACTTGCCGCTCCTATCGCTACAGCTTGTAGCCGATGGCGCGCAGCAGGTTGCGTCTGTCGACTACGTCCTCGCCCGTCTCCACGCCCAGCGGCGGCTCCCCGTCGATGGCGCCGACGATTCCGCGGCCGAGTGGCGTCGCCGCGACCACCACTTCGACCGGATTGGCTGTCGCGCAATAGATCGAGCAGACCTCGGGGACCGCCTTGATCGGATTGAGGATGTTCACCGGAAATCCGTCGCGCAGGAAGATCACGAAGCAATGTCCGGCGCCGATGGCGAGCGCGTTGCGGGTCGCCAACTCAACGAGTTCGGGGTCGTTGCCACTGCGCCGTACCAACCGCGGGCCTGAGGCCTCGCAGAACGCAAGCCCGAACCGCAGCGATCCGCCCACCCCGACCATCGCCTCGTGCAGGTCTTCGACGGTCTTGATGAAATGTGCCTGCCCGATGATGACGTTGAGGTCGGCGGGCTTGTCGACGGGCACGACATCCCAGGAAAGCAACGGCGTTGTCATAGCCCAATGCTGCTACCGCGCCCTGCCCGGGAGACGCAAATCGCCCAAACACGCACATTCGCGCAAATGAGGATTACGCGCAAATGAGGATTACAGGTATTGGCCCAGGTTGGATTCCGTGTCGATCGCCCGCGACGCGCTCGACGACTTGCCGGTGACCAGCGTGCGGATGTAGACGATCCGCTCGCCCTTCTTGCCCGAGATCCGAGCCCAGTCATCGGGATTCGTGGTGTTGGGCAGATCCTCGTTCTCGGCGAACTCGTCGACGATCGAGTCGAGCAGGTGCTGGATGCGCAGGCCCGACTGGCCGGTCTCCAGCACCGACTTGATCGCGTTCTTCTTGGCCCGGTCAACGACGTTCTGGATCATGGCGCCCGAGTTGAAGTCCTTGAAGTACATGACTTCCTTGTCGCCGTTGGCGTAGGTCACCTCGAGGAACCGGTTGTCGTCGATCTCGGCGTACATCCGGTCGACGACCTTCACGATCATCGCCTCGATGCAGGCCACCCGATCACCACCGAACTCCGAGAGATCCTCCGCATGCACCGGCAGTTCCTCGGTGAGGTACTTGCTGAAGATGTCCTGTGCCGCTTCGGCATCCGGTCGCTCGATCTTGATCTTGACGTCCAGCCGGCCCGGGCGCAGGATCGCGGGGTCGATCATGTCCTCGCGGTTGGACGCGCCGATCACGATGACGTTCTCCAGACCCTCGACGCCGTCGATCTCCGACAGCAGCTGCGGAACCACCGTGGTCTCGACATCCGAGCTGACACCGGTACCGCGCGTCCGGAAGATCGAGTCCATCTCGTCGAAGAACACGATCACCGGAGTGCCCTCGGAGGCCTTCTCACGCGCCCGCTGGAAGATCAGCCGGATGTGACGTTCGGTCTCGCCTACGAACTTGTTCAGCAGTTCGGGGCCCTTGATGTTGAGGAAGTAGCTCTTCGCCTCGCGGGCGTCGTCGCCGCGCACCTCGGCCATCTTCTTGGCCAGCGAGTTGGCCACCGCCTTGGCGATCAGCGTCTTGCCGCAGCCGGGCGGACCGTAGAGGAGCACGCCCTTCGGCGGACGCAGCGAGTACTCCCGGTACAGCTCCTTGTGCAGGAACGGCAGCTCCACGGCGTCGCGGATCTGCTCGATCTGGCGGCCCAGCCCGCCGATGTCGTTGTAGCTGACGTCGGGGACCTCCTCGAGGACCAGATCCTCGACCTCGGCCTTGGGGATGCGCTCGAAGGCGTACCCGGCCTTGGTGTCGACCAGCAGCGAGTCGCCCGGGCGCAGCTTGCGCGGCCGCAGGTCGTCGTCGTCGTCGATCACCTCGAGATCAGGAAGGAACTCGGCGGCCACCAACGGTTCGGCCAGCCAGACGATGCGCTCCTCGTCGGCGTGACCCACCACAAGCGCGCGGTGCCCGTCGGAGAGGATCTCGCGCAGCGTGCTGATCTCGCCGACCGCCTCGAAGTTGCCGGCCTCGACCACCGTCAGGGCCTCGTTGAGGCGCACGGTCTGGCCCTGCTTGAGCTCTTTGGTGTCGATGTTCGGCGAGCACGTCAGGCGCATCTTGCGCCCGGAGGTGAACACGTCGACGGTGTCGTCGTCCTGTACGCCCAACAGCACGCCGTAACCGCTCGGCGGCTGACCCAGCCGGTCGACCTCTTCGCGGAGCGCCAACAGCTGCTGACGGGCTTCCTTGAGGGTTTCCATCAGCTTGGCGTTTCGGGCGGCAAGCGAGTCGATACGCGCCTCGAGCTGGTGCACATCTCGGGCGCTTCGCAGTCCACTTTGCGGGCCTACCGCGTTCTCCAGTTGCTCGCGCAGGACGGCCGCCTCGCGGCGCAGCTCCTCGAGCTCGGCGGCATCGTCGCTGGACATCCCTGATTCACGGGGTGTACCGAACGCTTCAGAACGCTCCGATTCACTCATGTTGCGCCCCTTCCCGCACCTGGAGTTGGTGCAGTAACAACTTCAACGCTACCGGCGATTCAGCCTTTGTGTGCGGTCTAGGAATCCGACACACCAGCAACACTTGTTAATCTCATGGATGAATTGTGCCGACTGAAAGGACAATCGTGAGCCTGAAGACCCTCGTTACCGGCGTAGCAGCGGCCGCTCTCGTCGCCGGTGCCGCGGCAGGTGTGACCTCCATTGCATCGCCTTCCCCATCGTCCTCGCCGGCGGTTGCTCCGGTGGTACGGGGCGTCCCGTTGCCGGAGACGCCGGCGCCGGAGATGCAGGCGCAGCTGCTGTCGATCCTCAACGTGCTCGCCGGCCCCGGCACCTTTAGCCCGAAGGGCAACAAGGCCGCCTACATCGAGGGCGGCACCGGGCGAATCGAGGGCATCGGCGCCGACCGTGCGTACAACAACGCGGCTGCAGAAGGGAAATTCCCGCTGACGTTCAGCATCGCCAACATCAACCAGGAAGGCAACGTGGTCACCGCGGACGTCACCGCGACAGCCGCGACCGGCGGCACCGCCACCCAGAACATCCAGTTCGTCGCGGGACCCAGCCCAACCGGCTGGCAGATCTCGAAAGCGTCGGCGCTGTCTTTGCTGTCGTCGGTCGGCTAAATTCGACCGGTGCATCGAAGCGCCTGTTTGCCGGTCTTGAGCGCCGTCGCGATTGCGGCGGCGCTCGGGCTTTCCGGATGTACTCATCGACCTGACATACCCCCGGCCACCCCGGTCACGCTGACCCCACCCCCGCCGCTGGCAACGGCCCTCGACGCTCCGTTGCCGCCGCCCGAGGCGCTGATCGACGTGATGGTCCGGCTCACCGCCCCCGACGTTGCCGGAGCCGACAAGGTCGTCCTCATTCAAGACACCAGCCCCGACGACGCCGCCGCGATCGACAGGTTCGACAAAGCGGTGACCGACGGCGGCTACCGGCCGCTGACATTCGAAGCCAACGATGTGGCTTGGTCAACGAAGCCGGGCGGCAATGTGATGGCGACGATCGTCATCAGGACCAGCAATTCGCAGGCCGGGGAGAACGGCGTCTTCAATTTCCCGATGGAGTTCGCGCCGACCGGAACCGATTGGCAACTGACTCGGGACAGCGCCGACGACCTGCTGCAGTACGGCGGCGACGCCCCGTCGTCTGAGACTCCGCCTCCTCCACCGCCGCCCTGAGTCCCACCTGAATGTGGATCGGCTGGGTGGAGTTCGATCTTCTCCTCGGTGATGTGCGGTCGCTGAAGCAGAAGCGCTCCGCGATCCGTCCCGTCATCGCCGAGTTGCAGCGCCGATTCGCGGTGTCGGCGGCCGAGACAGGGGCCCGGGAGCTACATCGCCGCGCCGGCGTCGGGATATCGGTTGTGTCGGCCGATCGCGCGCACGTCGTCGATGTGCTCGACGCCGCCGAACGATTGGTGGCGTCACGCCCCGAGATGGAGTTGCTGTCGGTGCGCCGCGGTCTGCGCCGCAGCACGGACGATTAAATACCGCCGCCGAGTTGACGCTTGCGACGCAACGGCATCGGCGCGACGGCCCCCGGCGCCAATTTGCGCACGCTGATCAGAAACGCGGTATGCCCCCGCATCGTGTGTTGGGGACGCACCGCCAAGCCCACGACGTGCCAACCGCGCTGCATGCTCTCCCACGCCCTGGGCTCCGTGAAGCACTGCTGTTCGCGCAGCGCCTCGACAGTGCGCGAGAGCTGGGTGACCGTCGCCACATAGATCATCAGCACACCACCGGCCACGAGCGCCTTGGCGACGGCACCGAGCACGTCCCACGGCGCGAGCATGTCGAGCACCACCCGGTCGACTTCACCTCCCGCATAGTCGCCGACGTCTGCGGTCACCAACTCCCAGTTCTGCGGGCGCTCCCCGAAGAAGGTCGTGACGTTTCGCACCGCGTGCTCGGCGTGGTCCTCGCGCACCTCGTAGGACGTGACCCGTCCGTCGGGCCCGACGGCGCGCAGCAGCGAGCACGTCAGCGCACCGGAACCGGCGCCCGCCTCAAGTACCCGGGCCCCGGGGAAGATGTCGCCCTCGTGGACGATCTGCGCGGCGTCCTTCGGGTAGACGACCTGCGCGCCGCGGGGCATCGACATGACGTAGTCGACGAGCAGCGGCCGCAGCACCAGGAACTGGTCGCCGCTGGTGGACTTCACCACGCTGCCCTCCGGCAGCCCGATCACCGAGTCGAGCGCAATGATGCCGCGATGGGTGTGGAACTCGCCGCCTTCGGTCAGCACCATCGTGTAGTGCCTGCCCTTCGCGTCGGTGAGCTGCACGCGATCACCGATGGCGAACGGACCGGTCGGATGCACAGCTGCTCAGCCTGCCAGTCGGCGCGCCGCGGTGGGTGCTCGGGGTTGTCGGAATGCAGCAATAGGCTGCCCCTTATGAGAGACGAGCCGGCCGCGGTGCGTCGTCCCGCGCTGTCCCCATCGCGGGCGGCCGACTTCAAGCAGTGCCCGCTGCTGTACCGGTTCCGCGCCATCGACCGGCTGCCCGAGCCTTCGTCGACCGCGCAGGTGCGCGGCACCGTCGTGCATGCGGCGCTGGAGCGGTTGTACGCGCTGCCCGCCGCCGAGCGCGGGCGTGACACCGCGGTCGCTCTGGTGCAACCCGCGTGGGACCAGCTGTGCGAGGCGCAGCCCGCGCTGGCCGACGAGTTCGAACCCGCGCTGCGGGCCGAACTGCTCGACGAGGCGCGGGCACTGCTGTCGGGCTACTACCGGCTGGAGGATCCGACCCGGTTCGACCCGCAGTGTTGCGAGCAGCGCGTCGAGGTCGAGCTCGACGACGGCACCGTGCTGCGCGGCTTCGTCGACCGGATCGACATCGCGCCCACCGGGGAACTGCGCATCGTCGACTACAAGACGGGCAAGGCACCGCCGGAGGCGCGGGCGCCGGCGGAGTTCAAGGCCATGTTCCAGATGAAGTTCTACGCGGTCGCGCTGCTGCGCTCGCGAGGCGTGCTGCCCGCCCGACTACGGTTGCTATATCTGGCTGACGGTCAGGTGCTGGACTACACCCCCGACCTCGACGAGCTGCTGCGTTTCGAGAAGACGTTGATCGCGATCTGGCAGGCCATCCAATCCGCAGGCGCCACAGGCGATTTCCGGCCGCACCCGTCTCGGATGTGCGACTGGTGCGCCCACCACTCCCGCTGTCCGGTCTTCGGTGGTACGCCTCCGCCGTATCCGGGTTGGCCGGAGTCACCCGATGAGGGCGCCGACGCCGAGCACGACACCGTGCTGCGCTCCTCCGAGCCGGCCGCGTGATCGACTGTCTCTACCGTCGGGCCGGCGTCGACGGTGAGTTCCAGGTGTTCGAGTCCACCGATGGCACCCGCAGCAACTGGGATCCCGAGATCCAGCACGGCTCACCGCCGCTCGCGCTGATGACGAAATTGATCGAGGAACGCGTGGGCGACGCCGGGCTGCGCGTCGGCCGGTTGACGTTGGACATCCTCGGTGCGATTCCGGTGACACAAGTGCGAGCGCGGGCCTGGGTGGAACGCCCGGGTGCGCGAATCTCACTGGTGGCCGCCGAGATGCGCGCTACCCGCCCCGACGGCACCGAGCGCACCGTCGCCCGCGTGACGGCCTGGCTGTTGGCCACTAGCGACACCACCGATGCGGCCACCGACCGCCATCCCCCTCTCGTCGAAGGTGAGCCGGCCCCGGTCCCGCACAGCTGGGTGGGCGCGAAGGGATACCTCGAGACCGTCAGCTGGCGACGGCAATCCGACACCCATGAGACGGGCAACGAGGTGTGGCTGCGCCCCCTTGTTCCCCTTGTCGACGACGAGCCGGCCACGGAGCTACAGCGCCTGGCGATGGTCGTGGACTCGGCGAACGGTGCCGGCGCGGCACTCGATCCGGAACAATTCATGTTCATGAACACCGACACCGTCCTGCATCTGCACCGACTGCCGGTCGGCAACGATTTCGGGTTGCGAGCGCGGGGGTCGATCGGCCCCGACGGAATCGGCGTGACCACCGCCGAACTGTTCGACCGCCGGGGCTTCATCGGGACCTCGGCACAGACGCTTCTCGTTCAGCGCCGCGAATGAATGCCCGCCAACCCGCGTTGAGCGGACAGACCGTGGTCCTTATCGGGGGAAGCGCCGACCGTCTGACGGGCGCCACCTACGACATCGACGGCGGCCAGCAATTCGTCTGACCCAACAGTTGTATACGCTTGCATCTATATAGATGCAGTGTAATACTAGATGGCATGGACGTGTTCGAAGCGGTCGCCGAGCCGAGTCGGCGCGCACTGCTGGATGCGCTCGTCGACGGTGAGCGCACCGCCGGCGAACTCGTCGCGGTTCTTCCGGAGCTGACCCAGCCAACGGTGTCCCGGCATCTCCGAGTGCTCCGCGAGGTCGGTCTCGTCGAGGTTCGCCCCGACGCCCAGCGGCGCATCTATGCCCTGCGCGCGGACGGGCTGGTAGCGATCGACGATTGGATCGACCGCTACCGGCGCTACTGGTCCAACCATCTCGATGCACTGGAGCGGCATCTGGAACACAAGCACAAGGGGTCGCAGTGAGCGAACACGCCGGGCGTCTGACGGTCGATGGCGACCGCGCAGTGTTGAATTTTGAACGCCGTCTGCCGTTTCCGATCGATGCCGTCTGGTCGGCGATCACCGATCCCGACGAACGCGCGCGATGGTTCGGGCCCACCACGATCGATGCCCGCGAAGGCGGCGTGATCGACATGGTCGCCACGGGGCCACCGCTGCCGCCCGAGCGTAAGCGCATGACGGGTCGCATCCTGGTGTGGGATCCGCCCAATGTCCTCGAGCACGAATGGAAGCAGCAGATCGTCGAGGATGGCGTCGTTCGCTACGAACTCGAGCCCGACGGAGACGGCGGAACGGTGCTTCGGTTCAGCCACCGCGGATTGGGTGTCCGCAACGCGGGCGGTTTCCTCGGCGGAACTCACGCCTTCCTCGATCGCCTGGCGGCCTACCTCACCGGTGACGAGTTGCCCGACTGGACCACCCGACGCCTCGAGGTCAACAAATCAGCCGGATTGGAAATGGATTAGCATGTTGCACAACGGTTCTCATATCGAAGCGCCCACCTTGGCGATCGCCTACCACTCCGGATTCGGACATACCGCCGTACTCGCCGACGCCGTCGCTGCGGGCGCGCGGGACGCGGGTGCAAAGGTCAGCGTCATCCCCGTCGACCGCATGACCGACGAAGAATGGGATCTGCTGGACGGCGCAGACGGGATTGTATTCGGTTGCGCGACGTACATGGGCAATGTGTCGGCGGGCTTCCAGGCGTTCGCCGAGCAGACCGGCCGCCGCTGCATGAACGGATCGTGGCGCGACAAGGTCGCCGCGGGGTTCACCAATTCCGGCGCCATGAGCGGTGACAAGGTGAACACGTTGGTGTCGCTGGCGGTCTTCGCCGCCCAACACCATATGCATTGGGTGAGTTTGGGTTTGGGCGCCGGCTGGAACAGCAAGACCGGTAGCGAGAACGACCTCAACCGGCTCGGCTTCTGGCTCGGCGCCGGTGCGCAGACCAACGTCGATGCCAACCCCGATCAGGTCCATCCCTCAGACGTACAGACGTGCCGCCACCTCGGACGCCGGGTCGCGTCAGTCACCAGACAACTCGTCCTGGGCCGATCTTTCGGTCTGGCGCAATCCATCAGGACATGAGCTCAGGCTGATGACGGTTCCAAGTCGGCAACGCACGCCTCAGTCGCGGCCGCCCGGTGACGGTCACCTCCCCGGACTCGATCACATCCCGCCAACTCCGGGCACCACGGTGCCAGTCGACGAACGCCAGTGACGCCGCCTCGACGTGCAGATCCGGCACGCCACCGGGATCGCTATAGCAAACCTCAGCATCGCCGTGCTCGATGAGCAGCCAGTAGCGCCGATTGGTGGGAGCCTCCTGCGGAAAAAGGAACTCGACGACGACGCGGCCCGGCGGCAGCGCCGAGCGGTTCAGCTGTACTCGGCACCACGCCCACAGCGCGAATCCGGGATCCGATCGCTCGGTCGTGACCTCGACCCAGCGCTCACCCCAGTGCGCCAGCTCGTCGATCACGCCTGCCAGGTCGACTCCGGCTTCGGTGAGCCCGTAGAGATGTCCCCGACCACTTGGTTTGGCACGCGATTCAATCACCCCGGCGTGTTCTAGTTCCGCAAGCCGCTTGAGCAGCATCGAGCGTGACATCGTCGGCACCCCCCGTGCGATAGCCGAGAAGGTGTCGGCGCCGAACATCAGGTTGCGCACGATCAGGGGATTCCACCGCTCGGCCATGATCTCCGACGCGCGTGCCACCGGACAGTACTGGCGATACGTGCCCATGGCATTGATGGTGCCACCATCGGCGCCTCGCTCCGAGTTCTGAATCCGAACTTCACAAGTCCGGCCTCGATGTCGAGCATGGTGGCATGAGAACTAAGTCACCGACCAGCGCCTCGACGGGCCAGGTTTCCACCGCCGCTGCCGAGGTGTACGAGAATTTTTTCATTCCGGCGCTGTTCGCGCAGTGGGCCGATCCGATACTCGACGCGGTCGGCGTCCGTGAAGGCCAATGCTTACTCGACATAGGTACGGGCACAGGTGTGGTTGCCCGGGCCGCATTGCGCCGAGTGGGGCCCACCGGCTCGGTCATTGCGGTCGATCCGAACGACGGCATGCTGGCCGTCGCGGGACGTCTCGCGCCGAACCTGGACGTGCGGAAGGCCAAGGCGGAAGACCTGCCCTTCGCTGACAATGAAGTAACTTGTACCACAAGCCAGTTCGCGATGATGTTTTTCGATGATCGAGAACGCGCCGCCAAGGAAATGGCCCGAGTCACCCACGCCGGGGGCCGCGTCGCGGTATCCACGTGGGCAGCCGTCGACGAGTCACCCGGCTATGCGGCGATGGTCGATCTGTTGGGTGAACTGCTCGGCGACTGGGCCGCGGAGGCATTGCGGGCTCCTTTCAGCATCGGCACGCCGGACGAACTCGCAGACCTGCTGCGGCCGTCGTTCGGTGAGGTGGAAGTGCAACATCGGATGGGACGCGCACACTTCACGTCGCTGGATGAGTGGCTTTACACCGACATTCGCGGCTGGACCTTGTCCGACGCCGTCGACGATGACCAGTTCGAGTGTCTCCGTCGGGCGGCGCATACCCGGCTGAGCATCTTCGTAGACGCCGACGGCTCGGTTGGCTTCTCGGCGCCGGCGTTGATCGCGACCGCCACCGTCATGTGACGCCCCGATCACAGGCGCAACGCTACTGCAGCGGCTCCATCTCCTGAAGCATCGTCGGCACCAATTCGCTGACCGTCGGGTGGATGTGCATGGTGCGCGAGATCGCCGTGTAGGGCTTCTTGGCCGTCATGATGTCGAGGATGGCGTGAATGACCTCGTCGCCACCGACACCCAGGATCGCCGCGCCCAGGATCTCCTCGGTCTCCGCGTCGACCACGATCTTCATGAAGCCCTGCGTCTCGCCCTTCTCGACGGCGCGACCGACCCGCGTCATCGGTCGCTTGCCCACCAACGCTTTCCGGCCGGACTTGCGCACCTGGTCGACGGTCATGCCGGCCCGCCCCAACGGTGGGTCGATGTACAACGCATACGTCGGGACGCGGTCGCTGACCCGGCGCCGCACCCCGTCGAACACACCGATGTTGGCCGCGACTATCTCGAAGTCGTTGTACGAGGTGTGGGTGAACGCGCCGCGCCCGTTGCAGTCCCCCATCGCCCAGATGTGCCCGACGCTGGTGCGCAGCTCGTCGTCGACGACGACGTAGCCGCGCGAATCGGTTTCAACACCCGCTTTGTCCAGCCCGAGGTCATCGGTGTTGGGCTGCCGGCCCACCGCGACCAGTAGGTGGGTGCCGGCGATCGGGTTCGCACCCGCACGTGGAGCCACCTCGAAACCGTTGTCCGTCTTCGTGAATCGGATGTCTGCGGCGTCCACGACCACGTCGATGCCCTCGGCCTCGATGATCTCCTTGATCGCGGCTGAGACATCCTCGTCTTCGCGCGGGGTCAGCCGCGAGCCCTTCTCGATCACCGTGACGTCGGCCCCGAACCGGCGGTACATCTGGGCGAACTCCAGCCCGATGTAGCTACCGCCGATGATGACGAGATGGCCTGGCACGGCGTCGAGTTCGAGCACACCGACATTGGTCATGTAGTCGACGTCGGCCAGGCCCGGCATATCGGGTGCCACAGCCCGCCCTCCGACGTTGAGGAAGATCCGATCGGCCTCGAGGACCCGCCCGTCCACGTTGACCGTGTGCGGCCCTTCAAAACGCGCGTGCCCGCGGATGAAGGTGCACCCGGCCATGTTCTCCAACCACGACTCGAGGCCTCGGCGGTCGTCGCCCGAGACCTTGTCCTTGCGCGCCTTGACCGTGGCCATGTCGACGGTGATCTCGCCGGTCCCGATGCCGTAGTCGGCGCCACGCCGGGCCAGATGGGCGGCATGCGCGCTCGCCACGAGCGTCTTGGTGGGGATACAGCCGTAGTTGACGCAGGTGCCGCCGACGAGTTTGCGCTCGATCAGTGCAACAGTGTGGCCGGCATCGGTCAGCCGCCCCGCCAGAAACGGCCCCGCCTGGCCGGCGCCGATGATGATCGCGTCGAATTTCTCTGGCATGCAGGTCGGTTCAGACGAAGCTGACGAGGAACGCGACCAGGAATCCCCCGCCGACGGCCACCACGTCCTCGATGAAGGCGCCGGGTCGGTCTCGCTCGCCATTGGCGTCGTACAGCTTCTGCCTGGCTGCGGCACCGCCCATCGTGCCCAACACGGCGCCGACGATGCCCGCGCCTGTGGCGGTGAAGGTGTGGAAGAAGGCGCTGCCGATCACGGCGCCCGCGAAGGCGCCCATGATCAGGCGGCTGGTGAACTGGGGTGTCGTCTTGCGGCTCGGTGTCTTCGGCAGCTGGTCGGTCACCAGTTCCACCAGCAGGAAGATCGTCAGGACGGTGACGGTGATGGGGTGGGCCATAAACTCCGACCACTTGCCGTGCACATCGATCCACCCGAGGAATGCGCCCCAGGCGACCACCGCCGGGGCTGTCAGCGCCCGCAGACCGGCGATCACGCCGATCAGCAGAGCGAGCACGATAACGAGCACCTGCGTCATGCGAACCTCCCGACCGGTGGAAATGACATCCGGACGCTAACACGCAGCGCGTGTCGGGTCGCCGCAATCTAGAAGCGGCAGAATCTGATGTCGGAGGCCAGAATCGCCTTGGCGCCGATGGCCGCGAGCTCATCCATGATCGCGTTGACGTCGCGCCGCGGAACGAGTGCGCGCACCGCCACCCAGTCCGGGTCGGCCAGCGGAGCGATGGTGGGCGATTCCAGACCCGGTGTGACCGCGGTGGCGGCGTCGAGAACGCTGCGCGGACAGTCGTAGTCGAGCATCAGGTATTGCTGCCCGAAGACGACGCCCTGCACGCGCGCCGCCAATTGGTCTCGGGCAACGGCGTTCTCGCCATCCGCGCCCTCGCGTTCGATCAGCACGGCCTCCGAATCACACAGCGGCTCACCAAACGCCTCCAGATCGTGCAGGCCGAGCGTGCGGCCCGAGCCGACCACATCAGCAATGGCGTCGGCGACACCGAGCTGGACCGAGATCTCCACGGCGCCGTCGAGCCGGATAACGGTCGCCTCAATCCCCCTGACGGCCAAGTCTTTTCGCACTAGATTCGGGAAGGCGGTGGCGATCCGCTTTCCGGCGAGATCCTCGACGCGCCACTGCCGCGCGGTGGGGGCCGCATAACGGAATGTCGACGAGCCGAACCCCAGCGCGAGCCGTTCGCGCACCGGCGCGTCGGATTCCTGGGCCAGATCACGCCCGGTGATGCCGAAATCCAGCTGACCTGAACCGACATATATGGCGATGTCCTTCGGGCGAAGGAAGAAGAACTCGACATTGTTCACCGGATCGACGACGGTCAGGTCCTTCGGATCGGTGCGGCGCCGGTAGCCGGCCTCCGACAGGATCTCGGCGGCAGGTTCGGACAGCGTGCCCTTGTTGGGAACGGCGACCCGCAGTATGGGCGATGAGCCTCTTGGGCGAAGAGCGTCAGACACAGTCACAGCTTGGCGTATACGTCGTCGAGCGTGAGACCGCGCGAGATCATCAGCACCTGGGTCCAGTAGAGCAGTTGGCTTATCTCGTCGGCCAGCGCGTCGTCGCTCTCGTGTTCGGCGGCCAGCCACACCTCGCCGGCCTCCTCGAGGATCTTCTTGCCCAGCCCGTGCACGCCGCCGTCGAGTGCCGCGACAGTGCCGCTACCTCCAGGCCGGGTGCGCGCCTTCTCGCTGAGTTCAGCGAACAGCGCGTCGAAGGTCTTCACGGCACGCGATTGTGTCACGCGCGGGCCGTGCGGGTCACGCGGGTTTACCGACGGTCAGTGTGGTGCGGCCGGCTGATGTGATGTCTCGCCCTGCATGTCCTCGAGATGCCTGCCCTTGGTCTCCATGACCCAGCGCCATACGAACACGAAGGACAACACCGCGCAGGCAGCGTAGAAGCCGTAGGCGAGGGACAGTGAGATCTCACCCAGCTTCGGGAACGTCGCGGTGATCAAGCAGTTGGCGATCCACTGTGCGGCAGCGGCCAAGCCAAGCGCTGCGGCCCGAATGCGGTTCGGGAACATCTCGCCCAGCAGCACCCACACCACCGGACCCCAGGACATGCCGAATGCCACCACGAAGAGGTTGGCAGCGACCAGCGCGATAGGTCCGGCAGCTCCTTCCAGGTGGGGCTGGCCGTCGACCACTGGGGCCGTGCCAAAGACCACCGCCATCGTGCCCAGCGTGACGGCCATTCCGGCCGAGCCGACCAGCAGCAGGGGTTTGCGGCCGACCTTGTCGATCAGCGCGATCGCGATCAGCGTGGTGGCGATATTCGTCACCGAGGTGATCACCGTGATGATGAACGACTGGCTCTCGTCGAATCCAACGGCCTGCCACAGCACATTGGAGTAGTAGAAGATGACGTTGATGCCGACGAACTGCTGGAACACCGACAGGAAGACACCGACCCAGACGATTCCGTAGAGCCCGCCGGTCGGCTTGCGCAGATCCGACCACGACGGCGGCTTCTCGGACTTCAGCGATTCCTGGATCCGGGTGATCGTCAGCTCCAGGTTCTTCTCCCCGAGGAGCATGCTCAACACCCTGCGCGCCTCCGGAATCCGGAATGTGGCAACGAGATAGCGCGGCGATTCGGGAATCGTGTAGGCCAGCCCGCCGTACAAGAGGGCGGGCACCGCCATGATGATGAACATCCACCGCCAGGCCTCCGCGCCCAGCCACAACTCCTCCCGCGACCCGCCGGCCAAGTGCGCCAATAGGGCGTCGACGGCCAGGGACACGAAGATGCCGGTGACGATTGCGAGCTGCTGCAGCGAGCCGAGTCGACCACGGATACGCGGCGGGGAGGTTTCGGCAATGTAGGCGGGCGCGATGACCGATGCCACACCGACGCCGATGCCGCCGACGACCCGGAACAGACCGAACAGCCAGATGTTGGCTGCCAAACCGGTACCGAACGCGCTGACGAGGAACAGCAATGCGGCGAGTTTCATCACCGAAAGGCGACCGATCTTGTCCGCGAGCCGTCCCGCGACCACCGCACCGAGCGCCGCACCGATCAACGCCGCCGCGACCGCGACGCCGGTCACAAACTTGCTGATCTGGAAATGGTCTTCAACAGCCGACACCGCACCATTGATGACGGCGCTGTCGTAGCCGAACAGCAAACCACCGAGAGCTGCTACCGAGGCGATTCGGACGACGCGGCCGCTGTGTTCGGATTCTTCGTAGTCGATACCTGACGAGGAATCGGCGGGTCCGTGAGTCATGTGACACCCTTCCGCAGCGTTGCGTGATCGAAATCACATTCAATCACTTGTACAGCCGTCAGGCGGTGCGTTCCTCCATCTGTGAATTCAAGTCGCTGAAGATCCGCCTCAGATCCGGCACCGACACCCCCGCAAGCGACGGGATGTGGTGCCGACGCCGTCCGGACGGCACTTCGACGTCGTTGGGCACCACCAACACCGGACATCCGGCGGCTTCGGCCGCGGCGGTTCCGGTGACCGAGTCTTCGATGGCCAGACACTGCTCCGGAGACAGATCCAACAACTCGGCGGCGCGAGCATAGATATGCGGGGCGGGTTTGGCGCGCCGCACCTCGTCACCGCACACTGATGCGGAGAAGTAGTGCCGACCAATGCTTTTCAGCGCCTGCTCGGTGAGACTGCGGCGAGTATTCGTCACCAACGCGATCGGGACGCCGTCGGCGAGCAGCGCGTCGAGCAACTCACGCGCGCCCGGCAGCCATGGCAGACCGGCTTCGAACAGTTCACCGGTCCTCTCGTGCAACCAGTCCGCGGACTCCGCCATGGCGGCCGGGTCGGGATCCATGCGGAGATCCGCATAGACGGTCGCCATGACGCTCTCCGCCGAACCACCGACCGTCGACTCGCGTACCTCCGGGGTCAGCACACCGCCGAGGCGGGCGTACAGCTCGTGCATGGAGATGTCCCAGAGCTTTTCGGAGTCGACGAGTGTGCCGTCCATGTCGAAAAGGACTGCGCGCATGCCTCGAATTCTGTCATGCGCTACCCGGGCGGTGAAAATCGCGATACGTCGCCCCTCCTCCGGACAACGTTTGACGCACCAAGCCCTCCCGAGATTTCGGGAATCGTTCGGATGCATCGGGTTTCGGCTGCGACGTCGCAGCGGGCCGGTATCTCGTCCCGCGTCTCGACCGCTTTACGCTGAGCCGCAATACCTTTCGACCAAGCCAGTAGGGCTCAGTCCTCCGGGTTGTAGCCGAGGTTGGGGCCGAGCCAGCGCTCGGCTTCGGCCAGTGTCCAGCCCTTGCGCTTCGCGTAGTCGGCGACCTGGTCCTGGGCCAGCCGGCCGACCACGAAGTACTGCGACTGCGGGTGCGAGAAGTACCAGCCGCTGACGGCAGCACCGGGCCACATCGCCATCGACTCGGTCAGCTCGATGCCGGTCCGCTCACCGACGTCCATCAACTTCCAGAGCGTCACCTTCTCGGTGTGCTCCGGGCAGGCCGGGTAGCCGGGGGCAGGGCGGATTCCCGCGTACTTCTCCCCGATGAGTGCCTCGTTGTCCAGCTGCTCGTCGGGCTGATATCCCCAGAACTCCTTGCGGACCCGTTGGTGCATCCGTTCGGCGAACGCCTCTGCCAGCCGGTCGGCGATGGATTCCAGCAGGATCGCGCTGTAGTCGTCGTTGGCTGCCTTGAACTCGGCGATCAAGGCTGCGCTGCCGAGCCCCGCGGTGACGGCGAACGCGCCGACATAGTCAGCCAGACCGGTGTCCTTGGGTGCGATGTAGTCGCCGAGGCTCCGGTTCGGGATGCCGGCCCGGTGCTCGCCCTGCTGGCGCAGGTTGTGCAAGGTGGTCAACACCTCGGTACGGGTGTCGTCGGTATACACCTCGATGTCGTCGACGACCGCGTTAGCCGGGAAGAACCCGATCACCCCGTTGGCAGTCAGCCACTTCTCCTTGATCAGGGTGTCGAGCATCTCCTGGGCGTCGTCGTACAGCTTGCGGGCAGCCTCGCCCGAGGCCGGGTTGTTGAGGATGTCGGGAAACCTGCCCTTCATCTCCCAGGCGTTGAAGAACGGCTGCCAGTCGATGTACTCGCGCAGCTCGGCAAGGTCGTAGTCCTGAAATTCTCGTACTCCCGCACCTTGCGCGGGCACCGGCGGCGTGTAGCCGTCCCACTCGATCGGCGTCCGGTTGGCGCGGGCCATCTGGAGCGTCAGCATCGGCCGCTCGTTCTTCTGGGCGTGCCGTTCGCGCAGGGCTGCATAGTCGGCCGCGGTGGCCTCCAGCAGGGCCGGCCGCTGCTTGTCGTCGAGGAGCGCGGCAGCGACCGGCACCGAGCGGGAAGCATCCTTGACCCAGACGACCGGACCGGTACGACGCGGCGCCACCTTCACGGCGGTGTGGGCGCGCGAGGTAGTCGCGCCACCGATCAGCAGCGGGATCGCAAGCCCCTCGCGTTCCATCTCGACGGCGAAGTTGACCATCTCGTCCAGCGACGGGGTGATCAGGCCGGACAGCCCGATGATGTCGGCGTTGTGCTCCTTGGCCGCGTCCAGGATCTTTTGCGCAGGCACCATCACACCGAGGTCGATCACTTCGAAGTTGTTGCACTGCAGGACCACCCCGACGATGTTCTTGCCGATGTCGTGGACGTCGCCCTTGACGGTCGCCATGATGATCGTGCCGTTGGTGTCCTTACCGGCAGCAGCCCCGGACTCTTCCTTTTCCGCCTCGATATAGGGCAGCAGGTAGGCCACGGCCTTCTTCATCACCCGGGCCGATTTCACGACCTGGGGCAGGAACATCTTGCCTGAGCCGAAGAGGTCACCGACGACGTTCATGCCGTCCATGAGGGGACCCTCGATCACCTCGATCGGGCGACCACCTGCGGCGTCGATCTCGGCCCGCAATTCCTCGGTGTCTTCATCGACGTGGGCGTCGATGCCCTTGACCAAAGCGTGCGTGATCCGCTCGCGGACTCCGAGGCTGCGCCACTCGGCTGCCGCCGGGTCATCGGCCTTATCCGAGCTGTTGAACCGTTCAGCGATTTCCAGGAGCCTTTCGGCCGCATCCTCGCGACGGTTCAGGACGACGTCTTCGATGCGGTCCCGTAACTCGGGGTCGATCGAGTCGTAGGGCACCAGCGCGCCAGCGTTGACGATGCCCATGTCCAGGCCGGCCTTGATGGCGTGGAACAGGAACACCGCGTGGATCGCCTCGCGGACGGGGTTGTTGCCGCGGAACGAGAACGACACGTTCGAGATACCGCCGGAGATGTGCACCCCGGGAAGGTTCTCCTTGATCCAGGCGCAGGCCTCGATGAAGTCGATCCCGTACGTCGCGTGCTCCTCGATACCGGTCGCCAGCGCGAAGCAGTTCGGGTCGAAGATGATGTCCTCGGGCGGGAAGCCGACCTCTTCGGTCAGGATCCGGTAGGCACGCCCGCAGATCTTCTTGCGGCGCTCCAGGTTGTCGGCCTGACCCTGTTCATCGAAGGCCATCACGACGACGGCGGCGCCGTACTTGCGGCACAGCCGTGCTTCGCGGATGAACTTCTCCTCGCCCTCCTTCATGGAGATCGAGTTGACGATCGGCTTGCCCTGCACGTTCTTCAGGCCCGCCTCGATGACCTCGAACTTGGAGGAGTCGATCATCACCGGGACGCGGCTGATGTCTGGCTCGGCCGCGACCAGCTTGGTGAACCGGTCCATCGCGGCGATGCCGTCGATCATGCCCTCGTCCATGTTGATGTCGATGACCTGCGCACCGACCTCGACCTGCTGCAGGGCGACCGACAGCGCGGTGTCGTAGTCCTCGGCCTTGATCAGGTTGCGGAACCGGGCGGAGCCGGTGATGTTGGTGCGCTCACCGATGTTCACGAACAGGGAGTCGTCGGTGATGTTGAGCGGCTCCAGGCCGGCGAGCCGGGTGGCCACGGAAATGTGCGGCACTTCCCTCGGTCTCACGCCCTCGACGACCTTGGCGATCTCGGCGATGTGCGCCGGCGTCGTTCCGCAGCAACCACCGACGAGGTTGACGAAGCCGGCCTCGGCGAACTCGGCGACGTAGCCGGCCTGACGCTGCGCGGACTCGTCGTACTCGCCGAAGGCGTTGGGCAGGCCGGCGTTCGGGTAGCAGGAGACGTAGGTGTCCGCGATCCGCGACATCTCGGCGATGTAGGGCCTCATCTCCGGCGCGCCCAGCGCGCAGTTGAGGCCCACCGCGATCGGCTTGGCGTGCCTGATCGCGTTCCAGAACGCTTCGGTGGTCTGACCGGACAACGTCCGCCCGGAAGCATCGGTGATGGTGCCCGAGATGATCACCGGCCAGCGGCGTCCGCGCTCCTCGAACAGCGTCTCGAGGGCGAACACCGCCGCCTTGGCGTTGAGCGTGTCGAAGATCGTCTCGACGATGAGGAGGTCGGCACCGCCGTCGACCAGTCCGTTGGCAGCCTCGAGATAGGCGGCGACCAGCTGGTCGTAGGAGACGTTGCGGGCTCCGGGATCGTTCACGTCCGGCGAGATCGACGCGGTCCTCGTCGTCGGCCCGAGGGCACCTGCGACGTAGCGGGGCTTCTCCGGGGTACTGAACTCGTCGCAGGCCTTGCGGGCCAGGGCGGCGCCGGCGTAGTTCAGCTCGTAGCTCAGCTCCGCCATGTCGTAGTCGGAGAGCGAGATCGCGTTCGCGTTGAACGTGTTGGTCTCGAGGATGTCGGCGCCCGCCTCGAGATACTCGCGGTGGATCCCCTCGATGATGTGCGGCTGCGTCAGGGTCAGCAGGTCGTTGTTGCCCACAAGATCGCGCGGCCAGTCGGAGAACCGCTCTCCGCGGTAACCGGCCTCGTCCGGCCGATCCCGCTGGATCGCCGTACCCATCGCGCCGTCGATCACCATGATCCGCTGGTCGAGAGCAGCCTTCAGTTCATCGGTGCAGTCGGGGCGGATGTTCGGCTGCAGGGCATTCACGGGGGCGTTCACGTGCATTCCTTCCGTAGCGGAAGGCGTCCTTGACTCTGCCGAGCGTGGCGGATACCGGCGGGACCCGGACCCGTTGCAACGCCTCTCGACGGTGAAAAGTCTACGTCGCCACCCGATCGACGTCTGGACGCCCAGCTTGACTCCGACCCACTCGGCCATCGCGGTGCCGTTGAGCGACAGCTCGTGGATCCTGTCGGCAAAGTCGTAGTCACCAGGGTTAACGAGATTGCAGCCGACCGCAATTCAGCTGCATGCCCATCGCACCGTCGCCCACCGTGACACGCGCGGCGCGCCTGTCGAGCAGGTCGGTGTCGTACGAGCGGTCGTTTGCGGCAGTCACACAGCCAGAGTAGTCGGTCGGACCAAACCAATACGTGCGCCGACCCGCGGGGCGATGCGTCTCGCACACGCGCCGTAAGGCTTAGGCTGGCCTGGTGACAGACCTGCCGGACCTGCAGGACACCATCATCGTGGCGGCCTTCGAAGGCTGGAACGACGCAGGCGATGCGGCCAGTGACGCGCTGGAACACCTGGACGCGATCTGGGAAGCCGAACCGATCGTCGAGATCGACGACGAGGCCTACTACGACTACCAGGTCAACCGGCCGGTGATCCGGCAGGTGGACGGCGTCACACGCGAGTTGGTGTGGCCGTCGATGCAGATCTCCCATTGCCGCCCACCGGGGTCGAACCGCGACATCGTTTTGATGCACGGCGTCGAGCCCAATATGAGGTGGCGCACATTCTGCGCCGAGTTGCTCGCCATCGCCGACAAGCTCAACGTGCATACCGTCGTCATCCTCGGCGCACTGCTCGCCGACACTCCGCACACCAGGCCGGTGCCGGTGTCGGGTGCGGCCTACTCCCCCGATTCGGCCAAGGCCTTCGGGCTGGAGGAAACCCGCTACGAGGGTCCGACCGGCATCGCCGGCGTGTTCCAGGATGCCTGCGTGCAGGCCGGCATTCCGGCGGTGACGTTCTGGGCGGCCGTTCCGCACTATGTCTCGCAGCCGCCGAACCCGAAGGCGACGGTCGCCCTGCTGCGCCGCGTGGAGGACGTGCTCGACATCGAGGTGCCGCTGGCCGATCTGCCGATGGCGGCCGAGGAGTGGGAGCAGGCGGTCACGGAGATGACGGCGGAGGACGACGAGATCGCCGAATACGTTCAGTCGCTCGAGGAGCGCGGCGACGCCGAGGTCGACATGAACGAGGCACTCGGCAAGATCGACGGCGACGCGCTGGCCGCGGAGTTCGAGCGCTACCTGCGCCGCCGCGGGCCGGGCTTTCGCGGGTGAACCTTATTTCGGCGCGATAACTGCCTGGGGCGGCTTCCAGGTCCCGTTCAGCGCATCGGGTTTGGGCCAGTAGAGCCGTAGCACCATCTGGAAGGGGCCCTGCGGCGAAGGCAGCCAGTTGGCCTCCCTGTCGATCCCCGGAGACTGGTTCTGGACATAGATCGTGTAGCCGCCATCGGGATCCGGCACAAGGCTGGACAGCATCGGGGAGTTGATCAGGTAGCGCTTTATCGGATTGTCGACCAGCAGGCTCTGCGGCAACTCGTACATGGTCAGCGACCAGAACGCGTTGACCGGCGGCAGCTGCCCCGAGGGAAACTTCACGACGTAGTTGTTGGCTCCCGTGAGCGGTGCGCCGGTCGAGTCCTGCCCGATACCGGGATAAAGCGCCTCGGCGGCGGTGTTGCCATAGATGCCGAACGCCGCACCGGCCATTCGGTACAGATAGTTGCCCTTCAAATCGGCTGCGGTACCGAAGAACTGCGCCGACCCGATCTCGCCGGTGTCCACCTTGTCCTTCTTCAGCTTGTCCAACTCGGCCCAGGCATCGGCCATACCGCCCACGAACGCCGCGCGCATCTCCGGCGTCAGCTTGTCGGCCTGGAAATTCTCGCCAGGACCGATCCCGATGGTGGTGAAGCGGGCACGCAGATCCTTCTCGTCGGGCAGCACCGGCGCGAACTGCAGAGCGAAGTTCAGGATTTCGAAGAACTGCGGCGATGTCTTCTCTTGATCGCGGGTGAGCGGCGGCACGAAGTCGATGGCCGGCGCGGGCGGCGGCGCGGGCTGCTTCAGGTACGCCGACAGTGGCTGCGCTGTGTAGCCGGCCTGGATCTTCTTGACCTGATCGATGTCCGACGGCCCCAGCAGTTGAGTGCGGTAGAGCACCAGCGCGAGATCGGTGTCGGATCTGATGACCTCGTTGATGCCCTCCGGCTTGTCACCCTTCCAATTCGGGCCTGCCAGAAGGTATTTCCCGCCCCCGTTGCCCGTGGTCCGGCTGCCCACGTAGGCCATGTTGTAGGTGTAGAGGTCGACGAACTGCAGCGAGTAGTAGCGGTTCTGTTCGATCGGCGGGACCGTCAAGACAAGCGGCTCGGTACGCAGGTCGGCACCCAGCGCGGAGTACGGGGTGTCCGAGTTCGGCGTCTGAACCGCCTTGTCCTCGGGCGTGTACACCCGTGCGGTGCTGTGGACCTCGTTCCAAGGGCCCTTGTACTCGGGATCGTCCTTGTCGACGAAATAGGAGTACATGACCCGGTAGTTGTCGACAATCGGGAAGCCATAGATGTAGGCCTCTTTGGCGATCGCGCGCGCCTGGTCGGGCGGCACAGCGGTAGGACTTGGAGCGGGCGACGACGACGTCGCCTCTTGGCCCTCCTTGGTGCTGCAGCCCACCAACAGTGCCAACAGCGCGACGACGATGACGATTCGGCGGGTCACTGCTTGTGCAATTCTTCGTTGCGGGCGCTGGTGTGGCGGCCCAACGCGATGACCTCGCCATCCATCCGCGCAAGCAGACCGGGGGTGCGTCCCAGCGTCTGCTGCTCGATGAGGCGGGTGGACAGCAGCGGGCGCAGCCAGCGCAGCGCGCCGACCCACCCCGGGCAGTTGACCTGGCGCTTGCGTCCCTCGATGCCCTTGACGAACGCCTCCCCGCACTTGTCGACCGAGGTCGTCTGGTTCAACGGATACGGCAGCTTGGCAAGCATTTCGGCGAACGTCGACAGGTCTGCCTTGCTTTCCTGCACCATCGGGGTGTCGATCCAGGCCATGTGCGCGGACCCGACGTCGACACCGCGATCGGCCACCTCCATCCGCAGCGAATTGGCGAAGTTCTCGACTGCCGCCTTCGACGCGTCATAGGGCGCCATGCCCGGTGCGGCGGCGTAAGCGGCCAGAGATGACGTGATCAGCACGTAGCCGCGCCGCTCGATGATCGACGGCAGCGCAACCCGCACGGTGTTGAACACTCCGACGACGTTGACGTCGATGACCCGCTTGAACGCGTGCGGATCCACTTGCAGCACGGACCCGTAGCTGGCGATCCCGGCGTTGGCGATCACGATGTCGATGCCGCCGAACCGCGCGATGGCCCTGTCCGCGACGACCTGCAGCGCGGCCAGGTCTCGCACGTCGCCCACGCCGGTCAACACGCGGTCCTCGCCGATACCGGCGGCCGCCTCCTTGAGGCGTCGTTCGTCGAGATCGAAGAGCACGAGCTTGGCGCCCTTTTCGTGCAGGCGCCGGGCGACTTCCGCACCGACGCCGTTGGCGCCTCCGGTGATCAGGACGACTTTTCCGTTCACAGAACCCATGGCCGTCAACGTACCTCGCGCCGTGCTGGGGCGGGCGGGGTCTACAGCTTGATCCCCAGCAGTGCGTCGGCCGCCGTCGCGACAGTGTGCGGCGCCTGCGCGTCATGACCGCCGAACTCAAGGGCATCTGCAGCCCAACCATCTAGCGCGGCAAGCGCTTTCGGGGTGTCGAGATCGTCGGCCAGGTATTGGCGCACCCGCGCCACCACATCCGTCGCGTCGGGGCCCCCGGCCAGGCTCGTCGCCGAGCGCCACCGATGCAGTCGCGCGTTCGCCTCATCGAGCACAGCGGCGCTCCAATACCGGTCGGCACGATAATGACCGGCGAACAGGCCCAGCCGGATGGCGGCCGGATCCACCCCCTGCGCCCGCAGCCCGGACACCAGCACCAGGTTGCCCCGGCTCTTGCTCATCTTGTGCCCGTCCCAACCGATCATTCCCGCGTGCACGTAATGGCGGGCGAATCGCCGCTCACCGGTTACCGATTCGGCGTGGGCGGCAGAGAATTCGTGGTGCGGGAAAATCAAGTCGCTGCCGCCGCCCTGGATGTCGAGACCCGTGCCGATGCGGCTCAGCGCGATAGCGGCGCACTCCACGTGCCAGCCGGGCCGGCCTGGTCCGAACGGCGACGGCCAGCTTGGCTCGCCCGGCCGCTCGGCCCGCCACATCAACGCATCGAGCTCGTCGCTCTTGCCGGCCCGGTCCGGATCGCCGCCGCGTTCGGTGAACAGTCGCAACATGGTCTCGCGGTCGTAGCCCGACTCGTAGCCGAACTGACGCGTGGCGTCGGCGCGGAAGTACACGTCCGGATACTCGGCGTCGTCGACGACATACGCCGCACCCGAGGCCAGCATCTTCTCGACGACCTCGATCACCTCGGCGATCGCCTCGGTGGCCGCGACGTAGTCATGCGGGGGCAGAACCCGCAGCGCCGTCATGTCCTCGCGGAATAGCTCGGTCTCGCGGTTGGCCAGTTCGCGCCAGTCGACGCCGTCGCGCTGCGCCCGCTCGAACAACGGGTCGTCGACGTCGGTGATGTTCTGTACGTAATGGACCTGATGGCCCGAGTCCAGCCATACCCGGTGCACGAGGTCGAACGTCAGATAGGTGGCGGCATGGCCGAGGTGGGTGGCGTCGTATGGGGTGATGCCGCAGACGTACATGGTGGCCGTGTCCCCCGCCGCGACCGGACGGATCTGCCGGTCGGCGCTGTCATACAGCCGCAGCTGCGGACCGCGTCCCGGCAGGGCCGGGACTGTCGGCGCAGGCCACGATTTCATAGCGTCGACTCTAGGCATCAGCCGAAGCTACAACGCGAGGGGCTGTTTCATTCCCGCCAGCGATTGGCGTAGGCGGCCCGGATCCCCTCGAGCAGGGTGTCGGCCACCTCGGTGCGACACATCAGCAGGTCCGGCAGATACGGGTCGCGACGGTTGTAGATCAACGGCGACCCGTCCAGCCGCGAGGCGTGCAGGCCGGCGGCACGCACCACGCCGGCCGGGGCAGCCGAATCCCATTCCCACTGGCCGCCGTCGTGGATGTAGGCGTCGACATCGCCGCGAACCACCGCCATCGCCTTGGCGCCCGCCGAGCCGATCCGCACCAGCCGGATGTCCAACCGGTCGCGCAACCACCACAACACCGGCGGCGGCCGGTTGGCGCTGGCGGTGATGAGGATCGGTCCTTCGGTGCGCGGCGGCGGCGGATCGACGGTATCCGTGCGGTACACCTCACCGCGCGCGGGCAGCGCGACGACGGCATCGGTGATGCCGCCCGCGTCTCCGTTGCGCTGCCACAGCGCGATGTGCACGGCCCAGTCCGTCCGGCCCGGAGTGGAGAACTCGCGGGTGCCGTCGACAGGGTCGACGATCCAAACGCGGTCGGCGTGCACCCGGGAGAGATCGTCGACGGCCTCCTCCGAGAGCACCGCGTCGTCGGGCCGCTCGGCGTGGAGGCGGTCAAGGATCAATGTGTTGGCCCGCTTGTCGCCCGCATCGCCGAGGTCGTATGGGTCATAGAAGCCGACCTCTTCGCGTACCGCGAGCAGAAGTTCGCCGGCGTCTTGGGCCACTTCAGCCGCCAGCGCCGCATCGGTCAGGCTCACCACGCCAGTAGACCACGCGCCAAGGGAGCCCGGCGGCGCACCAGACGTTCGCTGCCATTGATCAATGGTAGGAAATTGGTTCACCTGCGACGATCACGACGCCACTCCGCCTGAGAACAGGCTCGCAGAACCGACTGTGAGGCAACGGATTTCAACGAAGTTTCAGGACAAATGAAAACGGCAAGATCATGGGCATGATCTCCGACGAGAAACCCGAGCTGACACCCCATTTCGAGGACGTGCAGTCGCACTATGACCTGTCCGACGAATTCTTCCGGCTCTTTCTCGACCCGACGCAGACCTACAGCTGCGCCTACTTCCAGCGAGACGACATGACGCTGGAGGAAGCGCAGATCGCCAAGATCGACTTGTCGCTGGGCAAGCTGGGCCTGCAGCCGGGCATGACCCTGCTCGACGTCGGTTGCGGCTGGGGCGCGACGCTCAACCGTGCCCTCGAAAAATACGACGTCAACGTCATCGGCCTCACCCTCAGCGAGAACCAGCGGGCGCATGTCGAGCGGTCGTTCGCCGAATCACCCAGCGCACGCAGCAAGCGCGTGCTTCTGGCCGGCTGGGAACAGTTCGACGAACCCGTCGACCGCATCGTGTCGATCGGCGCGTTCGAGCACTTCGGGCTCGAGCGCTACAACGACTTCTTCAAGATGGCCTATGCGGCGCTGCCCACTGACGGGGTCATGCTGTTGCACTCCATCGTCGTACCGAGTCCCGAAGAGATCCAGCAGCGCGAAATCAAGGTGACGATGTCGCTGATTCGCTTCATCAAATTCATCATGGATGAGATCTTCCCCGGCGGCCGGCTGCCGTCGGTGGACCTCGTGACCGCGCACGCCACCAACGCAGGCTTCGACGTCGGATTGGTTCAGCACCTACGACCCCACTACGCGCGAACCTTGGACACCTGGGCGGCCGCTCTCGAGAGTCATCGAGACGAAGCCATCGCCGTTCAATCCGAGGAGGTCTACGAGCGGTACACGAGGTACTTGACCGGCTGCGCCGACCTGTTCCGCGGTGGCAACACGGATGTCTGCCAGTTCACGTTGACCAAAGCAGGCTGAGTCAGAACGCGGGCCACGGTATCGGGCGCCGCCGATCAGGTGTCGGCATCACCGGATTATCCAGCAGCGCAACGATTCTTGCGTGGAGTGCGTCGACCTCGCGGCTCGTCAGGTGTTCCGCCAACTGATCACCGAGGTCGTCGCGCAACGCGTCTTTGAGCAGGCCGACGGCCTCCAGCGTCTCGTCGTCGACGGGCTTTCCGGCCCAGCCCCACAGCACGGTCCGCAGCTTGTCCTCGGTGTGCAAGCTCACCCCATGATCGACGCCGTAGACCTGGCCGTCGACGGCCGACAAGATATGGCCGCCTTTGCGGTCGGCATTGTTGATGAGTACGTCGAATACGGCCATGCGGCGCAGCCGGATGTCGTCGGCGTGGACCAGAGTGACCTCGGCGCCGGCATAGTCGTACGCCTGCAGTATCGGCAGATAGCCCGGCGGGATGCGGCCCGCGGGCAGCAGATCGACGAGGTCGGGACCCGCCTGGAGTTCGTCGCCGACCTCATCGCCGGGCTGGTCGACCCAGAGTTGCAGCATGCCCCGACCGGCCGGGCCCTCGCGAATAATGGTGTACGGCACGATATTCCAGCCAAGCGCCTCCGAGATGAGGTAGGCGCCGAACTCGCGGCCGGCGAGTGTGCCGTGCGGGAAGTCCCACAGCGGCGCCTCTCCGGCGATCGGCTTGTACACGCAATGTGCTTGCCGCTCATCGAGATGCGCCTCACAAAGGAAGGTGGCATTGCTCGCTGAGCGAATTCGTCCGATGACGGTCAGCTCGCCGGCCCGAAGCACCTCATCGGATTCGCCCCCGCTACGCCTCTGCGTCATCATCGTCGGTACCGGCGATGGCACCACGAAGGTAGCCGTTGGTGCGTACGCAGATGTGGCCCGCGGGATCGAGCGGCTCGTCGCACAGCGGGCACGGCGGGCGGCCCGCCGAGATCACCCGATTCGAGCGCGTCGCGAACTGACGTGCCGACTCCGGCGTCAGGAACACACGCACCGCATCGGGTCCGTCCTCGGCGTCGTCGAGCACGACAGACGCATCGAACTCGGTCTCGGACACCGCGAGAAGTTCGACCACGACGGTCTGCGCCTCCGAATCCCAGCCCAGCCCCATGGTTCCGACCCGAAACTCGGCATCGACCGGGGTGATCAACGGGCTCAGGTCGTCGACCTCGCCGGTGTCCGGCGGGACCGGTGTGCCGAACCGGCGGTTGATCTCCAGCAGCAGCGCGGCGATCCGCTCCGCGAGCACGGCAACCTGCTGCTTCTCCAGGATCACCGACACCACCCGCTTGTCATGAACGGCCTGCAGGTAGAAGGTGCGGTTGCCGGGCTGCCCGACCGTCCCGGCCACGAAGCGGTCGGGGGTGCGGAAAACGTGAATTGCGCGGGCCATGGCACCTTCCAAAATACCGGCAACGACGGCGTCAGCCCCAATCCAGGGGCGAGCGCCACCTAGCCGGTCGAGCCCCCGACCACTGCGTCTTCGGGCGGCAGTTCGTCATCTGTTGCGCCTTCCTTCGACGGTTTGGCGACCAGAGCGGCGGTCATCTGGTCGCCAGTGTGGTTGACGTGGATGACGAACGGACGCAACGCCGTGTAACGGATCACACTCATCGACGCCGGATCGGCGGTGATGCGCTGGAAGCTGTCCAGGTGGGTGCCCAGCGCATCGGCCACGACGGCTTTGATCACGTCGCCGTGCGTGCAGGCCAACCACAGCACGTCGCCCTCGTGCTGCTCGGCCAGCCGGCGGTCGTGCTCACGCACCGCGGCGACCGCGCGCGCCTGCACGGCCGCGAGCCCCTCCCCGTCGGGAAACACCGCGGCGCTGGGCTGCTGCTGAACCACCGCCCACAGCGGTTCCTTGACCAGATCACCGATCTTGCGACCCGTCCACGACCCGTAGTCCACCTCGGAGATGCGTTCTTCGACGATGGGCTCGAGTCCCAGCGCGGCGGCCAGCGGTTCCACCGTCTTCTCGCAGCGCAACAGGGGTGAGCGCACGATCGCCCGGATCGGCAGCGATCCGACGCGGTCGACCAGCCCCTGGGCCTGTTCACGCCCCTTGTCGTCGAGATCGACACCGTCACTGCGGCCGGCGAGTGTGTGGGCGGTGTTGGAGGTCGACCGGCCGTGCCTCAGAAGGATCACCGTCATTGCGCCGACACCGTTCCCGTCGCCAGCGCGATCAGCACTGCGACGCCAACGACCACGCGGTAGCCGACGAACCAGTACATGCTGTGGTTCACCAGGAACTTGAGGAACCAGGCGATCGCGGCGTATCCCACGACGAACGCGATGACGGTGCCGACGAGCAACTGCGGTCCAGTCGCGCTCTGGCCGGTGCCTTCGGGATGGAACGCGTCGGGCAGCGAGTACAACCCGGAGGCGAGCACCGCCGGAATCGCGAGCAGAAAGCCGAAGCGCGCCGCGGACTCGCGCTTCTGGCCCATGAAGAGTCCGGCGCTGATGGTGACCCCCGACCGCGACACCCCGGGGATCAGCGCAAGCGCCTGCGATGTGCCGATTACGAGGCTGTCGACCCAGGTGAACTGCTCTATCGTGCGGGTCTGCCTGCCGAAGTACTCGGCGGCGGTGATGACGGCGGAGAACACGATCAGCGCCGTCGCGATGATCCACAGGTTGCGGATCTCGCCGCGGATGTAGTGCTTGAACGCGAGCCCGGCGATGCCGATCGGGATGGTTCCGATGATCACCCACCAGCCCATCCAGTAGTCGGCCGTCCGGCGGGCCGAGTCTCTCAGCCCGGCGAACCACGCGACCACGATGCGGCCGATGTCCTTCGCGAAATAGATGAGAACCGCGATCTCCGTGCCGATCTGGATCACCGCGGTGAAGGACGCTCCGGCGTCGCGGTCGAAGAACACGGTCGACACGATCGCCAGATGACTTGACGACGAGATCGGCAGAAACTCGGTCAGGCCCTGGACAACAGAGAGCACGACAACCTGAAGCCACGACATGGCCGACGCGAGAATCACGACGACGACCGTACCGTGGGGTTCCTGTCAGCGCGCTGGGCGTCCCACCGGCTGCGCGTCGGCCACGGCATCACGCACGGCCGCCGACACGCTTCGTTCGTCGTTGAGGTCGATGTTCGTCAGCTTGCGCGTCGCTGCGGCGACCACGTCCTCTTCGAGCGGAACGAGCCCGGAGCGCCGCGGCCGGTAGATCTCGACGATCAGCGTCTGGCGTTCGACGTGGAAGGAAAAGCTGCGCCCGTCGCCGACTTGGCCAAATCCGCTGGCGTGTAGACCAGTTGTGATGTCCTCAATAGCAAACTCTTGACTGCCCAACTCGCGGTCTGCCGTCAGGGTCATTTCCGAACCATACCTCCGTTGCGTGCCGTCACTTGCCTACACTTGCCGTTCGTCAGAAGTCCGATTTGCACGGCCGAGAGCTTCCCCTTGTCGCCCCTCATAAACGCGAGACGCACCCTTGTTCGCTTTTTGGCCTTTTTGCTTGCGCTCGCCGGCCTATCGGGGTGTTCGTCGCACTCGGCCGACGCTCCGCCGCCGACGATCGTCCCCGCCGAGGCCGCGATATCTCCCCCGGTGACGGGTGAACTGCTCGGTGTCGTGCACCCCCTCGGCGGACATTCGCAGGCCGCGGTGTTTGACGCGAAGACCGGCGCCCTGGCGATTCTGAGCCCCGGACCGGCCGGACAGTCGGTGGTGACGACTCTGACCAGGGCCGACGCCATGTGGACCGTGGCTCTGCCGGGAACGGCCACGGCAATGACGGGCGACCAGCAAGGCCTGCTGTACTCCTCGACGCGAGGCGGCTACTTCCGGGTCGACCTCGTTGCGGGCACTGCAGCCAAAGTGGATGTCGACGGGCAGCAGCAGACCGACTTCACCGCGATCACCAGGCGCGCGGACGGCAAGTTGGTGCTCGGTAGCGCGGACGGCGCGGTGTACACACTGAGCTCGGACACCGCGGTCGGCGCACAGTTGAAGATCTTTGCTCGGGTCGATGCCCTTGTCGCACAGGGCAATACCGTTGTGGTGCTGGACCGGAGCCAAACCTCGGTGACCACCGTCTCGGAGAGCGGCAGCGAGGCGCAGCAAGCGCTGCGGGCCGGCGAGGGAGCCACCACGATGGCGGCCGATCCGGTCGGCCGCGTACTGGTGGCCGACACCCGCGGCGACGAGCTGCTGGTGTTCGGCACCGATCCGCTGATCCTGCGTCAGCGATACCCCGTGCCCGACGCGCCGTTCGGGCTGGCGGGCTCGTCGACGCTGGCCTGGGTGTCTCAGACGGCCACGAACACCGTGATTGGTTACGATCTGGCCACCGGCATCCCCGTCGAGAAGGTGCGCTATCGAACCGTGCAGCAGCCGAATTCCCTGGTCTACGACCAAGCGTCTGGCACTCTGTATGTGGTGTCCGGCTCGGGAGCGGGTGTGCAGGTGATCCCCAACGCGGAGGGTCATCCATGACGGCTATCCAGCGTGGACGCATGCCGTCGGGCTGGGACAAGGATCTCTCCGACGAGTACGAGTGGATCCCGCTGCGGCTTCCGCCGGACCTGACCCGCATCAGCGCGTCGACCCGGCTGTCGATCGAGGCCGAATACCGCGGGTGGGAGCTGACCCGCGTCCGGCTCTACACCGACGGTTCGCGACGGGTGCTGCTGCGCCGCAAGAAGACTCCGGCCGACAGGGTGGGTGTTCCGGAGCAACCTGCGCTGTGAACCCGTGATGTACCGCGCGCTGCGGCGGGTGCTGTTCCTGTTCGCGCCCGAACGGATTCATACCTGGGTGTTCGCGCTGCTGCGCATCGCCACCGCATCGGCCGTTACCCGCCGCCCGCTGGCGCGGTGGCTGGCACCAACGGATCCGGTGCTGGCCAGCACGGTGTTCGGGGTGCGGTTCGCAGGGCCGCTGGGGCTGGCCGCTGGCTTCGACAAGGACGGCCGCGGCCTGCGGACCTGGGGCGCACTGGGCTTCGGCTACGCCGAGGTCGGCACGGTCACCGCGCAGGCTCAGCCCGGCAACCCGAAGCCGAGGATGTTCCGGCTGTCCGACGACCGGGCGCTACTCAACCGGATGGGCTTCAACAACCACGGTGCCGGCGAGTTGGCGATTCAATTGGCCAGGCACATCCCGGACGTGCCGATCGGGGTCAACATCGGCAAGACCAAGACGACGCCGCCGGAGTCCGCCGCCGCGGACTACGCGCAAAGCGCGCGGTTACTGGCGCCGCTGGCGTCGTTTCTGGTGGTCAACGTCAGCTCGCCGAACACTCCGGGACTGCGTGATCTGCAAGCCGTGGAATCGCTGCGGCCCATCCTGGCGGCGGTGCGTGCCGAGACGACGGTGCCGGTGCTGGTGAAGATCGCGCCGGATCTGTCAGATGAGGATGTCGACGAAATCGCCGATCTGGCAGTCGAATTGGGGCTGGCCGGCATCGTCGCGACCAACACCACCATCTCCCGCGAGGGGCTCGCCACCCCGGGCGTCGACGAACTCGGCGCGGGCGGCATCTCAGGGCCACCGGTCGCGCAGCGCTCGGCGGAGATCCTGCGCCGGCTGTACCGCCGTGTCGGACACCGCCTCGTCCTGATCAGCGTCGGCGGCATCGAGACGGCCGATGACGCGTGGGACCGCATCACCTCCGGTGCGTCGCTGCTGCAGGGCTACACCGGTTTCATCTACGGCGGCGGGCTGTGGGCCAAACACATTCACGACGGCATCGCCCGCCACCTGCATGACGGCGGCTTCGCCTCGCTGGCCGAGGCCGTCGGCTCGGCCGCGCGCGACTAGTTCTGCTCGTAGGTGCCGTGGATCAGCGCGCGGGCGATCGCGTTGCCGAACAAATTGAAACCGAGATACGCGGGCGTCGCTTCGGCAGGGATGTCGAGCTTCTCGACGCCGAGAGCGTGTACCGCGACGAAGTAACGGTGCCGACCATGGCCGGCGGGTGGGGCGGCGCCGAGGAAACGCGTCAAGCCGGCGTCGTTACGCAAAGTGAGTGCGCCGCCGGGCAATTCACTGCCGTCACCCGCGTCGGCGGGCAACTCGGTCACGCTCGCGGGCAGGTTGGCCACTGCCCAGTGCCAGAAGCCCGATGCCGTCGGCGCGTCGGGGTCATACACCGTTACCGCGAAGCTGCGGGTCTCGTCGGGGAAACCCGACCACGACAGCTGCGGCGACACGTCGGAGCCGCCGGCGCCCATGATTCCGCTGACCTGGTCGTTGCGCCACGGCTGCCCGTCGGTGAACGACTCCGAGGTCAGCGTGAACGACGGCAGCTTCGGCAGGAAGTCGTAGGGGTTGTAGTCAAACGCCATGATGAGAGTCCTTTCGTCTGGGTCAGCAGTGCAGTAAGAGGTGTTCGAGAACCTGGGTGCCGAACTTCAGCGCGTCAACGGGTACCCGCTCATCGACACCATGGAACAACGCCGCGAAGTCGAGATCGGGTGGCAGCTTCAACGGTGCGAATCCGAAGCAGCGAATCCCCAGCCGCGCAAAATGTTTCGCATCGGTGCCGCCCGAGAGCATGTAGGGCACGGTGCGCGCATCGGGGTCGGCGGACAGGATCGCGTTGTTCATCGCGTCGAGCAGATCACCGTCGAAGGTCGTCTCATACGACGGCAGGTCGACGATCCATTCGCGGCTGACGTCCGGCCCGATCAGTTCGTCCACCTCGCGTTCGAAGGCCGCCAACCGGCCCGGCAGCACGCGGCAGTCCACCACCGCTTCTGCGGTCGCCGGGATGACGTTGGCCTTGTAGCCGGCCTTGAGCATCGTCGGGTTGGCGGTATCACGCAGCGTCGCACCGACGATCCTGGCTATCGGGCCGAGTTTGGCGATCGCGCCCTCGAGATCCGGTGAGGTCACGTCGAAGGTGTAGCCGGTCTCCTCGGCGACGGCGGTCAGAAACTCTCCGACCGACTCGGTCAACACGACCGGAAATTCGTGGCGGCCCAGCTTGGCCACCGCCTCGGCGACGGCGGTGACGGCGTTGTTGTCGTGCATCATCGAGCCGTGGCCCGCGCGGCCCCGGGCGGTCAGCCTCATCCACATCATGGCCTTCTCGGCCGTCTCGATCAGATACAGCGTGCGCTCGCCGCCCTCGCGCTTCGGGATCGTGAGCGAGAAGCCGCCCACCTCCCCGATCGCCTCGGTGACGTTCTCGAAGAGGTCGGGCCGATTGTCGACCAGCCACTTGCAGCCGTACTTGCCACCGGCCTCCTCGTCCGACACGAAGCCGAAGACCAGGTCGCGCGGCGGCACGATGCCCGAACGCTTGAAATGCCGGGCGACCGCGATCATCATGCCGACCATGTCTTTCATGTCGACCGCGCCACGACCCCACACGTAGCCGTCCTCCACCGCACCGGAGAACGGGTGCACGCTCCAGTCGGAGGCCTCGGCGGGGACGACGTCGAGGTGGCCGTGCAGCAGCAGGGCGCCCCGCTGGCGGTCGGCCCCCTCGAGCCGGGTGAACACATTGGCCCGGCCCGGGGCGCCGGCCTCGATGATCTCGCAGCTGAATCCGACCTCTTCGAGCTGTTCGGCCACCCAGCGCGCGCATTCGGCCTCGCCCCTGGTGGTCTCGGGCTCGCCAGTGTTGGACGTGTCGAAGCGGATGAGCGCGCTGACGAGCTCGACCACCTCAGCTTCGGCGGATTTGGCTCGGGAGTCGGACAAGGGGCTCACAGTCACCTTTCCTACCATTGACCCCGCCGCTGGGTTTGGGTCCGGCCTCGGTGATCCGATAGCCTTAGCTGCCCAGAACTGGTCCGAGTGGCGGAATGGCAGACGCGCTAGCTTGAGGTGCTAGTGCCCTATTAACGGGCGTGGGGGTTCAAGTCCCCCCTCGGACACCATATGTACATCCCCTCCTTCAACCGCATCGGAGACGAGGCGGAGATCCGGCGGTTGGTGGCGCAGGCGCGATCCGCCGAGTTCGTCACGGTCGATCCCGAGGGGTATCCCGTCGCGACGCTGCTGCCGATCCTGTGGAACGAGGGCGCCGTCATCGCGCACATGGCCAAGGCCAACCCGCAATGGAAAGCCATCACGCCGGACGGCCCCGCGCTGCTCATCTGCTCGGGCCCCGAGGCCTACATCAGCCCGTCGTGGTACGCGGCCAAGGCCGAGCACGGCCGGGTGGTGCCGACGTGGAACTACACCGCCGTGCATCTGTCGGGCACGGTGCGGGTACACGAGGACCGCGAGTGGTTGCGTGACATGGTCACCTGGCTGACCGCCAGGCATGAGGACGGCCGCAGTCAACCGTGGCAGCCCGCCGACGCCCCCGAGCGCTACATCGACGGGCAACTCGCGGCCATCGTCGGGTTGGAGATCACGGTGACGCGCGTGGAGGGCAAGGCGAAGCTGAGCCAGAACCGCTCCGAGGCCGATCGCCGCGGGGTGGTCGCGGGTCTACTCGGAGAAAACGACACCGGTGCACATCAGATTGCTGAGGCGATGGACGGTAGCGCACGATTCGAGGATCGCGGTTAATCGCAGCGGTTGACCTGTCGTACTTCGGTTTTGGGCTGCGAGGATCTGCGGATCGCGCACGATCGCGGATCGGACGACCAAACTTGTCGTACTCCGCTGCGATGATGGGCTTATGTCTTCGACCGCTTCGTCTAGCGCGGTTGCAGCGCGCCCTGGCGAGCGTGTTGAGGTGTTGTTCGATGAGTTGGCGGAGTTGATCGGTCAGCGCAACGCGATTGATGGGCGCATCGTGGAGATCGTCGCGGAGTTGGATCGCGATGAGTTGTTGGGGGCGACGGGTGCGCGGTCGGTGGCGGCGTTGGTGGCCTGGAAGACCGGCTGCTCATCGCACAACGCGGCCACGATCGCCACGATTGCTCATCGGTTAGCGGAGTTTCCCCGTTGCGTTCAAGGGTTGCGGGAGGGCCGGCTGTCGCTGGATCAGGTCGGGATCATCGCGGACAAGGCCGGCGAGGGATCCGATGAGCACTATGCGGAGCTGGCCCACAGTGCCACAGTCAATCAGCTGCGCACCGCGGTCAAACTGGAACCGCGCCCCGAGCCCGATCCCGACCAACATCGGGCGGAGCCGACGCGGTCGATCACCAAGACCTGCGATGAGCAGGTCACCCGGTATCGGATCACCCTTCCGCACGCCGAGGCCGCGACGTTCGGTGCGGCGTTGGATTCTCATCAGGAGGCGCTGATCGCCGAATGGAAACACGACCGCGACAGCGCCTCGGATCAGTCACCGCCCATGCCCAACATCGGTGATGCGTTCATGCGGTTGGTCGGCGCGGGGTGGGACGCCGAGGCGGCTCGTCGGCCCCATGGGCAGCACACCACCGTCGTGGTGCACCTGGATGTCGAGCAGCGCGCCGCACAGCTGCATTTGGGTCCGCTGCTGGCCGATGCCGATCGCCGCTACCTGTTGTGCGACGCGACCTGTGAGGTGTGGTTTCACCGGGGCGGGCAGGTGATCGGGTCGGGGCGGACGACCCGCGTGATCAGCCGGCGGTTGCGTCGCGCGTTGGAACATCGCCATCCCAACTGCGCGGTGCCGGGTTGTGGCGCCACCCGGGGTTTGCGTGCCCATCACATCCGGCATGTGGGAAGACGGCGGCCCGACCGAGCTGGCCAACCTGGTGCTGGTGTGCCCGTATCATCATCGGGGCGTCATCACCATCACCGGACCCGCCCACCAGCTCATCGTGACCGACAGCGCCGGCCGAAAACTGAGGCCAGGATCGCTAGCGCGATCCCCGAACAAGCCCCCACCCGCGGTCCCGCCCTGCCCCGGAGCCAGCGGCGAGCGCGCCGACTGGTGGTGGTACGAACCATTCCAACCCCAACCACCACCGACAAACAACTGACCCGCTCACCGAGGCCGATGAGCACCGGCACCGTATTGACGCTCGAACACGTTGCGGTAGTGGAAAACTCGCGCGCACTACCCTGCTGGCTCGCAGTTGTGATCGCGCATCGCCGGAACGGGCTGCTGCCAGCGATGTTGCCCAGCCCGCAGTTCAGTACACGTCGCGGACGTAGCGCTTGTCGGCCACCAGCTCTCGCTTGTAGTCGTGGGCCTGCTCATGCGACATTCGGCCGTACCTCTCAATGATCGTCGTCAGCGCGGCGTCGACGTCGCGGGCCATCCGGCTGGCGTCGCCGCACACGTAGAAGTGGCCACCGTCGTCTAACCATCGCCAAACGTCGCGCGCCGTAGGCGAGCATCTTGTGCTGAACATAGACCCGGTCGGCCTGGTCGCGGGAGAACGCCAGATCCAGCCGGTTGAGCAGACCGTCGCGGACCATGTCCTCCAGATCGTCTCGGTAATAGAAGTTCTCGCCGCGATGTTGGTCGCCGAAGAACAGCCAGTTTCGGCCCGTGTGCCCGAGGGCGCGACGCTCCTGCAGGAATCCGCGGAACGGCGCGATGCCCGTCCCCGGCCCGACCATGATCATCGGCGTGGTCCCGTCACCGGGAGGCCGGAAGTGCGGTGAGCGCTGCAGGAACACCGGGGCCGACGTCGCGCGGTCGGCCAGGAACGTCGAGCACACGCCGCCGCGCATCCCCCCGTCGGCGCCGCGGTATCGCACCACCGACACCGTCAGCTGCACCTCGTGCGGGCTGACCAGCGGGCTCGAGGAGATCGAGTAGCTGCGTGGCGTCAGCCGCACCAGCACCTCTTGCCACTCGTCGGGGTCGGCGTGCACGACGAACTCCTGCACGAGGTCCAGTCCGTTTCGTCCGACGAGATACTTGTCGAGCTTGGCCTTCGGCGCGCGCAGCACAGCGACGTCGCGGCTGTGGTCGGCGATGAACCGGATCAAGTCCGGTGTGATGCGGCAGATGTCGTAGCGCGAGATCAGGGCGTCGCGCAGGGTCTGCTCGACACCGTCGATCTCGACGGTGTGCCCGCCGCGCAGTCCCGTCGCGGTGAGCCAGGCGTCGACCACGGCCGGGTCGTTGGTGGCGAACACACCGAGCGAATCGCCCGCCGCGTAGCTGACGTCGTATTGTGAGATATCAAACCCGAACTGGCGCACCTCTTTTCGTGCTGACGGAGCGGTCAGCACGATATTGCGCGACAGCGGCACCAGGATCGGGCGAGCGCGAGTGAACGGCTCCGCGACGGCGGCTGGGCGCGCGATGCTCGGCGCTGCACCCGTGAGCAAGGTGACGACCCGATCAGCCCATCGGTGCATGGGTTCGTCGTCGTAGGCTTCGCATTCGCTGCGTTCCAGCAGTCGCGTGGCGCCGAGTGCCGCGAGCCTGCTGTCGATGGACTTCGCGTGTCCGCAGAAGTTGTCGTATGCGCGGTCGCCGATACCCAGCACCGCGTAGCGAATGCCCTTGAGCCCGGGTGCTTCCGGGGAATCCAGCTGCTGCCAGAACTCCACGCCGTTGTCCGGCGGCCCGCCGTCGCCGAACGTGCTGGTGACCACCAGGACGTCGCGCGCGGCGGCCAGATCGGCCAGGACCAGGTCATCCATGTTGACCAACTGAGCACCGCCGATCCGCTCGGCCAACCGGGCGGCGAAGTCCTCCGCGGTGCCGGTCTGCGACGCCCACAACACGAGCGGACCGTCGACAACCCGAGGCCGCGACCTGACGACGGCCTGCGGCTCGGCATCAACGACCGCAACCGGCCGTAGGTTCACTGCACACACCTTGAACTCCGGCTGCAGCGAGTCGGCGTCGACCGCGTCGTTGGTCAACGCATTCACGGTCAAGTACTCGCCGTGGTCGTCGTTCCAGTGAAACGGTGTGAAGCAACTTCCCTGTCGCACACGGTCGGTCAGCACGGCGGGCAACACCGCGCGGCCGCGCCGTGAGGTGAGTTCGACGGGCTGGCCCCCGACGATGTTGCGGGCGGCTGCGTCAGCGGGGTGGATCTCGACGAAGGGTTCGCCGTTGAGCTTGTTGAGTTTGTCGACCTTGCCGGTCTTGGTCATGGTGTGCCACTGGTGCTGCAAGCGTCCGGTGTTGAGCACAAGGGGGAAGTCGTCATCGGGCAACTCGCGCGCGTCCATGTGGGGGCGAGTGTGAAAGACCGCGCGCCGCGACGGCGTGGGGAATGCCAGTCGCGGCGCGTCACCGTTCTCGTCGACGAAGTACTCCTGGCTGATGCCGTCGTTGAGGTAGCGGATCGGGTGGCGGTCGGTGTCGTCGTCAGGCGGGCAGGGCCACTGCAGCGGCGTCTCCCGCAGCCGGGCATAACTGGCGCCGCGAAGGTCGTAGCCGGTATTGGGATTGGTGAAGCGGCGGATCTCGTCGAAGATCTGCTCGCTCGAGCTGTATTCGAAGTGTTCGCCGAAGCCCAGGTGCGCGGCCACCTGACAGATCAGCTGCCAGTCGGGGCGGGCCTGGCCGGCCGGCGGAATGGACTGCGGCAGCAGGGTCAGCGTGCGTTCCGAGTTGACCATCACCGCGTCGGATTCGGCCCACAGTGTGGCGGGCAGCACGATGTCGGCGTACTGATTCGTCGCGGTGACGCGGTAGGCGTCCTGGGTGATGACCAAGTCTGCGGCTTCCAAACCGGCGATCACGGACTTTCGGTTGGCAACGCTGGCAACGGGATTCGTGCAGATGATCCAGCAGGCCTTGATCTGCCCGTCGGCCAGCTGCTTGAACATGTCGATGGTGCCCGGGCCGACATCGGAGCGGACGGCACCGGGCGGCAGCCCCCACTGCTGTTCGACGAATGCGCGGTCCTCCGCGGACAGCACCGATCGCTGACCCGGTAGGCCCGGTCCCATGTAACCCATTTCGCGCCCGCCCATCGCGTTGGGCTGACCGGTCAACGACATCGGTCCGCTGCCCGGCCGGCAGATCGCCCCGGTCGCCAGGTGCAGGTTGCAGATCGCGTTCGTGTTCCAGGTGCCGTGGGTGCTCTGGTTGAGTCCCATCGTCCAGCAGCTCAGCCAGTCCCCCGCCTCGGCGATCATCCGGGCGGTGGTACGGATGTCGGCTTCGGCGAGGCCGGTGATCTCGGCGACCTTCGCGGGCGGGTAGCCGGCAAGGAAGGCCGGCATGTCGGCCCAGCCCTCGGTGTGTTCGGCGATGAAATCGCGGTCGATGTCGCCGTTTTCGACCAGCAGGTGCAACAGCCCGTTGAGCAGTGCAAGGTCGGTGCCTGGCTTGATTTGCAGGAACAGGTCGGCGCGTTCGGCGGTGGCGGTGCGACGCGGGTCGACGACGATCAGCTTGGCACCGGCCTTCAGCCGGTCGGCCATCCGCAGGAACAGGATCGGATGGCAGTCGGCCATGTTCGCGCCGATCACGAAAAACAAGTCGGTGCGATCGAAGTCGGCGTAAGAGCCGGGTGGCCCGTCGGCCCCGAGCGACTGTTTGAAACCAGTGCCCGCACTCGCCATGCAGAGCCGGGAGTTCGACTCGATGTGTACCGTGCGCAGGAAGCCCTTCGCGAGCTTGGTGGCCAGATACTGTGCCTCGATGGACATCTGACCCGACACGTACAGCGCAACCGCGTCGGGTCCGTGCTCGTCGACAATGGCACGCATGCGCCGACCTGCCTGCGCGACGGCATCATCGACGTGCGCAGGCAGGAGTTCCTCGCCACGGGCGGGTCTGCACATGGCGGTCGTCAACCGGCCGGCATCGGCCTGCATCATCTCCGCGTGTGTCGCACCCTTCGTGCACAGCCGCCCGAAGTTGGCGGGGTGCAGTTTGTCTCCGGTCACACGGGCGATGACGGGCCTGCCGGAGTCGGCTGCGGTGTGGACCTCGATGCCGCAGCCGACCCCGCAGTACGAGCATGCCGTGCGGGTACTTGTCGTCACGACCCGGCTAAACCCCCGCCTGCGCCATCCGTGTGCCCTTACGCAGGTAGAAGAACCACGTGACCGCCAGCATCACCACGAAGAACGCCACGTAAAAGCGCAGTGCCGGTTCGATGCTGCCGAACTGCGACTTCGACCAGGCATATGCAAGAGGAACGACGAACCCGCCGAACGCGCCGACCGACGAGATGACGCCGAGCGCACCTGCCGCCTGCCTGCGCCACTCGACCATCGTCTCGGGTGCGCCGCCGGCATCTTCACCCTTGACACGGAAGATCTTCGAGATCATCCGGTAGGTGGAGCCATTACCGATGCCCGTGGCGACGAACAGCAACATGAAGCTGACGAAGAAAATTGGCATGTTCTTCGCCTGAACCGACCACAGGCCGGCCGCCGCGCCGACGGCAAGCATGATGAAGCTGACAGCGGTGATTCGCGCACCACCGATCCGGTCGGATAGCCAACCACCGAAAGGCCTTGCGATAGAACCGATCCCTGCTCCGAGGAACGCCCAGGTCAGTGCTATGTCGCCGCGGTCGAAGACGGTCTTGAGCAACGTCGGAAAAGCCGCAGAGTAACCGATGAAAGAGCCGAACGTGCCGACGTAGAGAAAGGACATCACCCATGTGTCCGCATGCCGCAATGACTGGAAGACGGGCTTCACGTCCGCTTTGGCTTCAGAGAGGTTGTCCATGAACAGGTATGCGCACACCGATGCCGCCACCGCGAACGGCACGTAGAACAAGCCGGCGTAAGACAGGGCGACTCCGGCACCGGCAGTGATCACGATCGGGATCACCTTCTGGACGACGGCTACGCCGATGTTTCCGCCCGCGGCGTTGAGCCCTAACGCCCAGCCCTTCTCCTTTTCGGGGGAGAAGTACGAGATGTTCGCCATCGATGAGGCGAAGTTGCCGCCGCCGAAACCGGCTGTGGCCGCGATCAGCAGCAATAGTGCGAATGAGATGTCCGGATTCGCCACTGCCCAGGCGAGCAGCAGGCACGGGATGACAAGTAGTAGTGCGGAAATCACTGTCCAGTTGCGACCACCGAATAGCGGAACAGCGAACGTGTACGGCAACCGCAGGAATGCCCCGACGCCGCTCGGCACCGCCACCAACCAGAGCGCTTGCGAGGCGGTGAGTGCGAAGCCTGACGCGGCGGGTGCTCCGTTGGCGCCGGCCGTCATCTGGACGACCACAATGCTCCACAACAGCCACACGGAGAACCCGATGTGTTCGGCGAAGATCGACCAAATCAAGTTGCGCCTGGCGATCGGCTTCCCCTCGGTGGACCAGAAATCTGGATCCTCAGGGCGCCAGTCTTCGATCCAGTGGGCCCCGCGCGTTCGGGGCGGAGTTAAAGCTGTGATGGGTTCAGCACCCGTAACAGTCACGACAATCTCCTCCAGGGCGTCAAATCAACGATGAGCAGTCCAAATCGACTTCGATCGACCTGACGGTAGGAATTGCCTGTTACGTAGCTTCGTGGCGGCGGTTAAGCCGCTGGAACGTTGTCCTCAACGGACGCGAATCTGTTTTGTCAGCAGCGAGATTCATGACGGACTCACCAACGAAACGCGCCGGAAACAAATGTGGGCTGGGCCACGTCGAAAACGTTTCGTCCTCGGTCAATCGGGCGACTCATGTCCGCATGGACAACCATTCATCGACACCGAAGGACGCCAGGGAAGCCACCGACGAGCAGCGTGAACAGCAGGAGCAACTCGATCATCGCAACGACGATCCGGACGCGCCCGGCCAACAGCAGACCCGGCACCAGGTCGCGGACGAAACCTAGACGGCTACGCCGCGTGGAGGCCGGCGAGCCTTATACCGATCCTGGCTTCGACTTCGCTTACCGCGATGGCGGGTGGTCCGGGTAGCGGCGGCGCGGTCGAGCGGTAGTGCGCACCGGTGGGTGTCGCGAATTCGGCGGAGTGGACGCCTTTCTCGTCACTGGTCGTGACGTGCCACCCCGGGGATTCCTTGTCGTAGTTGCACCGTTCGCACATGCCCAGCCCGTTGAGCGCGCTCGTTGGTCCGCCGCGGTTTCGTGGGACGGCGTGGTCACGATGACGGATCGGCGCATCGCAGTACGGCGTGCGACAACTCTGGTCGCGTAGGCCGATGAACGCCGCCAACCCCTTCGGAAAACACCTTGAGCGCGACTCCATCGCCACCAGCGCTCCCGTTTCCGGATGCCGGTAGAGCCGGCGCAGGGTGGCCTTGGATCGCTCGTCGACGATGGCGTCACCAGCCAGGCGGCACGCGATGGCTGCGGGCACTGGACCGTACCCGGGCACATGTGCCGGGGTGGTGGCGCCGCCGAGCAGGGTGTCATCGGTCAGGACGAGATTGACCGCTATCGAGGTTGGCACGTCGGCGGGTTGACCCGTGATCCGTTCGAAAACGGTGTCGGCCATGACCTGACCGCGCCCGCGGCCGTCGCCGCTCGTGTCGGCGGCACGCTTGAGGGCGGCGTAGACCGACACTCCCTGCGTCATGGGCAGCAGCACGGTCAGATAGGCCATGGTGTCTGGTGCGGGACGGATCGTGACATTGCGCTCGGATTGCGCACGCACAGCACGGTCGACGACGGCCTGCGGGTCGAGTTCGTAGGCGATGGTTTTGGCGTCGGCTTCGATGCGCTTGTCGCCCTTGCCGTCGAGCCCGGATTGGTCCGCGCACATACGGGCGTCCAGGGTGCGGCGGTCTTCCACGGTCAGGCAGGCCGACTCGCGCACGATCAGGGTGGCCCGCCATTCGGAGAGCGCTCCGGCTTCCAAGGCAGCCAGGGTGTGGGGCATCTCGTGGACGAGGGCTCGAGCGAAGCCGAGGTGGCGGCCGCCGCGGTTTGGGGAATCGTGACGGGCCAGAGCGATCTCAGTGCTCAGACCGCGCCCCCGTTTCACCGCGGGTACGCCCTCAGCGGCCTCGCGGGCGCGCCGTTTCTGGTCCAGGGCTGCGGTCAAACGGGCCTGCCCCGCGGCGGCCACCGACTTGAAGTGCTCGAGTTCGGCGATGCATTCCACCAGCGTCGCCTCATCGGCATCGATGTCGATGACCGCAAGTTTCTCGAACATGTGTGCGAGTCTAGCCACTGGGGCCGACAAGTCGGGTCCGCTACCCGAGGGACTCCCAGAATGCATTGAGCACCGCCGCGCTCCGCGACGGGTCCTGCATCATCCACCAGTGACCCAGTCCGTCGAGCACCTCGGTGCGGGCTCCCGCACGCTGCGCCGCCCGTCGTCGCATCTCGTCGGTGCCCACGTAGGTGTCCTCCGTGGCGAGCAGCGACAGTCCCGGCTTGGCTGCGGCGCTCTCGAGGCCGCTGCCGACCTCGGCGAGGACCGGCTGGGCGGCCGATCGGTACAGCGCCAGGATCGCCCGGCCCATCTCCGGCCCCTGGGCCTTCGCGATCGAGGTGGCGATGTCGAGGGGTATGCCCACTTCAGCCCATTGGCCGGCCCGCTCCTGCGCCGTGCCGCCCATCATCGTGTCGACGAGTTCTTCGCCGGCGCCGGGCGTCTGCCACACCTGCGCAAGGTCGTGCCACACGTAGTCGGTGTCGAACAGGCCGATGACGTCGGTGGCCCAGCTTCGCAAGAGTTCAGGCCGGTGCATCGCTACGGTCATGACGTGGCCGCCACCCCAGTCGTGGCCGACGAGATCGACCGGTTCGTCGAACCGCTCTAATTCGCCTTCGAGCCAGCCGCGGTAGTCGAGGTAGGTCGCGCCGAAGCCGTCTGGCAAGCGAGCGCCGAAACCCGGCGGCGACAGGCACACCACATCGTCGCGACCGAGCGCCTCGAGCATTGGACCCCAGATTGCGTCCGTCTCCGGATTGCCATGCACCAAAACGACTGTCATGCCGCGATCCTATGCATGCGTGTCAGTCGTGCCGAGCGGCCTCCTGCGCCAATTGCACCCGGGAGGTCAGGCCGAGCTTGGTGTAGACGTGCGTGAGGTGTGTCTGCACCGTGCGGGGCGAAATGAAGAGGCGGGTGGCGATCTCCTTGTTGGCCAGGCCCTCACTCACCAGCCGGGCCACGTCGAGTTCCGTCGGGGTCAGCGATGCCCAGCCGGTCGACGGTCGCTTGCGCTCGCCGCGACCACGTTGCGCGTAGGCGATCGCCTCCTCGGTCGACAATGCAGCACCTTCGGCCCACGCGGCGCCGAAGTCCTTCTCGTCCATCGCTTCTCGCAGCAATGCGACCGACGCGTCATAAGCGGAGTCATGGATCTTGAAACGGACAACCCCCAACCGCTGCCGAATGGCATCAGCCGCACCGAACAAACGCGCAGACTCGATATGGCTTCCCGCGCGTGTCGCCAGTCCGGCAAGACATTCCAGAATTTCGGGAAGACCGAGATACGCCTCCGATTCGGCAGTTCGTCCGAGCGCCTGGTGAGCGAACTCTTCCGCCTGCTGCGGCTGGTCTTGTGCGAGTGCAACGCGCGCGCGTGTAGTCAGCGCCCTGACCGCGTGCCCCGGTCGGTCAGTCGTTCCGGCGACGGACTCGTCAGCATACCGGCGCGCCTCTGCGAGCTCGCCCCGTGCGAGCGCTATCTCCGCGGTGAGATAGCGATTGATCGATGTGATCTCGGGTTGTGGGCTGTTCAACGGAAAGGCCTTGTCGTCGAAAGTCTTCGCGCGCTCGGCGTCCCCGGAAGCGAGTGCAGCGAGGGCAAGGGTGGTGTAGGCGAACCCCAACTGCAGTCCTTCGATTTCAGTGGAGTTCGCTCTGGCCGTCTCCGCGGCCGCCTCAGCCGCGTCCGTCCGGCAGGCTCGCAACCACGGACCGATCGCGATGGGACCGCACGGACCGGAGATCCTGTCCTACGAACTGGTCCGCGCCGTCCTGCGTGACGATCGCTTCGCGATGCCGAAGGGCATGGCCCTGGCCATGCAGGGCATCACCTCCGGCGACCTGTGGGACATCGCGGTCAAGGGTCTGCTGAGCCTGGACGGGGAAGCACACCGTCGCCAGCGCCGACTGGTGTCGAAGGCGTTCACGCCCAGGGCCGCCGAGCGGCTTCGCGCCACATGCACCGAAGTCATCACCGAACTCATCGACGGTCTCGAGAGCGACTGCCGCTGCGATGTCGTCAACGACATCGCCCGCCAGTACCCGATTCCCATCGCAACCAACTGGCATCGGCGATCGAGGTGTTCTGCGACCATCCCGACCAGTGGGCCCTGCTCGCCGAGCACCCCGAGCTGGCGCCCAAGGCAGTCGAGGAGGCGATGCGCTTCTCGCCGACCATCTTCACGACCATGCGCGTCGCCACCGACGCCGTCGACATCGCCGGCGTCACGTTTCCGGCGGGCACCCTCGTCATCGCCAATACCGCTGCAGCCAATCGTGATCCAGCGGTTTACGCCGACCCCGACCGGTTCGACATCACCCGCGAAGACGCTCCAGCCATGCTCACTTTCGGCGGCGGCATCCACTACTGCCTCGGCGCGCACCTGGCACGAATCGAGCTCGCCGAAGCGCTGACCACCATGGCGCGGCGTATGCCCAACATCCGCTGCGCGGGTCCGGTCCCGTGGAAACCATTGACGGGTATCAGCGGCCCGGCCGTCCTGCCGGTCGAATTCACAGCCGGCGCTTGAGCCGATCACGCCAGGACCGCCCGTCCGGGTCGTAGAACAACCGGTATGCGGGCTCGGCCCACAAGCGGGAGAACCAGCTCAGACGCTCCGGCTTGTGCGGCCGCAGTCGGCCCGGTGGCCGCGGACCTCGACGTCCCGAGCCATGCCATTGGTCCAACGCCTGGCCGCAGAGACGATTTCGCGCACCGCAGCCTTCGGATCGACGAGTCCCCCATCCTCGCTACCGTCGGTGGCCCGGTCCAGATGCTCACGCAGCAGCCGCAACCTCAGGTCGCGCGCGAATTCGCCCTCGGAGTCCAGCACAGCGCATGTCAATTCGCTGTCGTGGGTCCACGACCGTCGATTGAGGTTGTCGCTGCCGACGCAGGCCCAAATGTCGTCGACGACACAGACTTTCGCATGGACATAAACCGGCGTGCCGTCGTGGTTTTCCACGTCGAACACGTGCACGCGGTGTGGGCTGCGCCTCGAAACAGGTCTCGAGCGCCTGCTGGCGGCCGATCGATTGGGCGGCAGGGCGAACCGCCCGTCGACATCCGGATGGCGCGGGATGACGGCGACAAGGTGAAGATCGGGGTTGTCCTGAAGCGCCTTGGCGAAAACTGTGCAACCCGCTTCGACCACAGGTACTGGTCCTCGACGTAGATCAGCCGCCGGGCGCGCGGGACCACCTTGTGGTAGGCGCGCGCGATACTGCGTTCGCCGTGCGGCGCGAAGTCGTACTCGAAGTGTGCATCGGGATACGTGCGCAGGACCTGGAACGTGTGCGGCCCACACGCCGGCGGATCCGGTGGCTGCTCGGGCAACCGACCCGGCTTCAGGTCAGCACCGCGAAGCTTGTCCACGATCCACGCCACCGGCGACAACGTGTCCAGTGGCGCCGGGTCCTCCCAGCGCTCCCGGAACGTCAGGTCCAGTGCCCCTACGACCGGGCCCTGCAGCCGCAATTGGACGTCGTGCCAAGGCGGGTGTTGGCCGTATTGCTCGGCCATCTGCACCGCCTGCGGGTCGCCATGGTGCGACGTCGTCGTCTCGCCGAGAGTGGCACAGATCGATGCCACCGGCGAAGGCGACGTCGCGCTCGGGTGCTCCCGGATGCCGGATCACGACCAGCTTCTGATGGTGCGATCCGCCGATCCGGACACGTTGATCCAGCAGCACTTCACCACCCGCCCGCTCGATCGCCTCACCGAGATGCTGGTTCTCCTCCTCGCTGTAGGAGAACTTGTCCAAATGCGAACGCCACACCAAACCCTTTACGGTGACGCCCCGTTCTGCTGCGCGGCAGAGCAACTCGCGGATACTCGGCCCGTCTTCCCGCATCTTCTCGTCCGGATCGCCGCGCCAGTCCGTGAAGAAGAGGTAGTCGCCTGCGCGCAGCGACTCGACCTCGTCGACGAGGTGGTCGAAGTACGTCGCACCGTGAATCAGGGGCTCTGCCCGATTGCCCTCACACCAGGCAGGCAAGCGAGATGCAGGGTTGCCGCGTTCGGCATCGTCGAGGAACCACTCTGAGATGTTCACGGCCGCCGCCCCAGCAGTCGATCACGGTACGAGCGGCCGTCCGGGTCGTAGATCATCCGGTAGGCCGGTTCGGCCCACAGTCGGGTCAGCGGATCAACCCGTTCGATCGTATGCGGACGCAACCGCCCCGGCGGTCGCTGTCCCCTACATCCCGACTCGTGCCAAGCCTCCAAAGTCGCTGCGCAGGAGACGATCTCGCTCACCGCGGTGACCGGGTCGGCCAAGCCGCCGTCCTCACCACCGTCGGGAGCACGGTCCAGATGCTCACGCAGCAGTTGCAACCGGACATCGCGCGCGAATCCGCCATCGGCATCGAGCACCGCACACGCGAGCTCGCTGTCGTGCGTCCATGACCGCCGGTTGAAGTTGTCGCTGCCTACACAGGCCCACGTGTCGTCGATGACACACACCTTCGAATGCACGTACACCGGTGTGCCCTCGTGGTTCTCGACATCGAACACATGCACCCGATCGGGAGCGACCCGACGACACGCCTCCACCGCGAGCTGGCGCCCGACCAGCGTCGGCGGTCGGCCCAGACCGCCCTCCAGATCGAAATAGCGTGGTACGACGGCTACCAGGTGCAGCTCCGGGTTGGCGGTCAGCGCGCCGACCAGCAGATCAGCGATCTCCTCCGACCACAGGTACTGGTCTTCGAGGTAGATCAGACGCCGAGCACGCCGGATGGCTTTGGTGTAGCCGCGCGCGAGCTTCGCTCCCCGTTCTTCGCGAATTCGTACTGGATCAGCGCGTCGCCGTAAGTCCGCAAGCACCTGGACCGCGTTCGTTCCGCACGGCGGCGGATCGGCCGGCTGGTCCGGCAGCGACCGCCGTGTCGCGTCGCCGCCCTGCACCCGGTCGCGCAACCACGCCAGCGGGTTGAGTACGTTCAGCGGCGCCCTCGCCGTCCATCGCTCCCGGAATGTGGTGTCCAGTGCACCGACGACCGGGCCGCGCAACTGCAGCTGCACGTCGTGCCACGGCGGGCGCTTTCCGTAGTGACGCGACATTGCGACCGCTTGTGGGTCTCCGCGATGCGACGCATCGTCGCGGCGGGAGTGGCACAGGTCGATGCCGCCGATGAATGCGACGTCGCAGCCCGGGTCGTCGGGATGGCGAAGGACGACCAACCGCTGATGGTGTGACCCACCCAGCAGTACCCGCTGATCCAGTAGCACCTCCCCGCCCGCGCGCTCGATGGCCTCGGCGAGGTGGCGATTCTGCTCCTCGTTGAACTGGAGTCTGTTCGGGTAGGACCGCCACATGAGGCCCTTGACGAGCACGCCGCGCTCCGCCGCCGCCCGGAACAGTTCCGCGACGGTCGGCCCGTTCTCGCGCAGCCGCTCATCCGCGTCGCCCCGCCAGTCAGCGAAGAACAGGTGATCACCGGGGCCCAGCGCCTCCACCTCGGTGACGAGGCGATCGAAGTACGTGGCTCCGTGGACGAGAGCCTCGGCCTCGTTGCCCTCACTCCAGGCCGGCAGGTCCCAGTCGGGATTGCCGCGTTGCGCCGAGGTGAGGAACCATTCGGCAAGCACAGACACGCCGTGGAGTGCCCAGTTGTGCGTCAATTTACGCGCCGAAGCGAGTCACTCTGCCAAGATCCGGGCATGCCCCGCGTCTGGCGACTGCTCGCGTCGCTCTGCGTACTCGTTCTCGTCGCCGGATGCGCGCCCGGCGCCCTCCCCGGCGGAACGACGTCGCCGACCACCAGCACCGACACCGCCAAGGCCGACGCGGTCATGCGCGTCGTACGCGACGTGATGGGCCAAGAGCACCTGAAAGCGGTCATCGTCCGCGCGACGGTCGGCGGAAAAGAGGTCGTCACCCAGGCCGTCGGCGAATCGATGACGGGGGTGCCCGCCACCACCAACATGCACTTCCGCAATGGCGCGGTCGCGATCTCCTATGTCTCCACGCTCCTGCTGAAGCTCGTCGACGAGCAGAAGCTGAGCCTGGACGACAAGCTCTCCAAGTATCTACCCGAGATACCCCACGCCGACCAGGTGACCTTGGGCCAATTGGCCCAGATGACCTCCGGCTACGTCGATTACGTCATCGGCAACACCAAGATGAACGACGCCCTGTACGCCGACCCGTTCCGGCGCTGGACCGTGCACGAATTGCTGCAGTACGCCGTGAATCAACCGCTGCTCTATGAGCCGGGCACAAACTGGAACTACGCGCACACCAACTATGTGCTCCTCGGTCTGGCCATCGAAAAGGCCACCGGCCAAGAGATGTCGACGTTGTTGTCCGACAAGGTGCTTCGTCCGCTCGGCCTGACGAACACAGTCAACTCCCTCACCGCGGAGATCCCCGCCCCGGCACTGCACGCGTTCACGTCGGAACGTCGCGCCTTCCTCAAAATCCCTTCGGGCACACCGTTCTACGAGGAGAGCACCTACTGGGATCCGTCCTGGACGATCACCCACGGCGCGATCCAGACGACCAACATCTACGACCTGGAGGCGACTGCGGTCGGTATCGGCTCGGGCAAGCTGCTGTCGGCCGATTCCTACCAGAAGATGGTGTCGACGGACCTGCGCGGCAAGACCCGCAAGCAGCCCGGCTGCACCACGTGCGACGAGATGAACAACATCTACACCTACGGCCTCGGCGTGGTCATCTCCGGAAACTGGCTGGTTCAGAACCCGCTGTTCTCCGGGTACGCGGCGGTGGAGGGGTACTTACCTTCGCAGAAGATCGCCATCGCCGTCGCCGTCACCTACCTGCCCGAAGCCTTCGATGACCAGGGCAATTATTCGAACGCCGCTGAGACCCTCTTTCGCAAGATCGGCGCCGAGCTGGCTCCTGACGATGCGCCGCCGGCGCCTCCCGCGAAATAATGTGAGCCGTGGCGGACAAGGTCCTGTTCCTGTACAACGAGCACCTCGCGACCGAAGCCCTGCTGGGCGACGCGTTCGCCGAGCAGGGTTTCGACGTCGACACCTTCGAGGTGGTGCCCGCCGAGCACGTCGACGAGCCGGCCATCGACGTGACCTTCCCCGACCCGACCGACTATGACGTCGTCGTGCCGCTCGGCGCGCGGTGGCCGGTCTACGACGAGGCGCTGCGCCGCACCTGGGTGAGCGCCGAGATGCAGCTGGTGCGCGATGCCGCCGACGCGGGCGTGGCACTGCTCGGCGTGTGCTTCGGTGGTCAGCTGCTGGCTCAGGCCTTCGGGGGATCGGTCGGGCGGTCTCCCCTCCCTGAGATCGGCTGGCACGACGTTCACAGCGTCTCGACCGACCTGGTGCCCGGTGGGCGCTGGTTTCAATGGCATTTCGACCGCTGGACGATTCCGCCCGGCGCCACCGAGATCGCGCGCACGCCGAGCGCTTCGCAGGCGTTTCTGCTCGACCGCGCGCTCGCGCTGCAATTTCATCCGGAGGTCGACCACGAACTGCTGGAGAGGTGGCTGGCCGACGACCGCGATGGAGAGGTCATCAGCGTGGGCGGCACTCACGACGAACTACGTTCACAGACAACCGAACTCATCGATGACGCGACGCAGAGAGTGCGAGACCTGGTTCGCGGTTTCGTGACGCACGTCGTTCGTCAGCCGTGCCCCAACTCGTGAGCGAGCGCACCGGTGACCGCCGGATGCCGGAACCGGTGGCCCAGCGTCTGCAGTTTGGTCGGCACCACGCGTTGGTTGGCCTCGGCCAACTCACGAGAACCCTGCTCCCCCAACAGTAACCGCGGCCCGAACGACGGAACCGGCAGCAGCGCAGGACGATGCAGCACCGACGCCAGCGCTTTGGTGTAGTCGACGTTGCGCACCGGGTCGGGCGCGACGGCATTGACCGGCCCCGTCATGCGGTCGTCGTAGCACGCGCGGTAATACACGTCGAGCAGATCGTCGAGCCCGATCCAGGACAGCCACTGCTGGCCGTCACCGACGCGGCCGCCCAAACCCGTTGCGAACAGCGGACGGAAGAGCTGCAGCGTGCCGCCGCGCGCGGACTGCACTATTCCGGTGCGCACGTTGACCACCCGCAGCCCCGCATCGAGCGCCGGCTCCGTGTCCGCCTCCCAGTCAGCGACGACATCGGCCAGGAAGCCGTCGCCTCGCTCGCTCTCCTCGGTCAAAACGGCGTCGCCACGATCGAAGCCGTAGAAGCCGATCGCCGAGGCGCTGACAAAAGTGCGCGGACCGTCGGTGGCCTGCGCCGCGGTCTCGGCGAGGCGGCGGGTCGGCCCGATGCGGCTGGCACGGATTGCGGTCTTGTGCGCATCGGTGAAACGACCCGCGATCGACGCCCCGGCCAGGTGTACGACGGCGTCCACACCGGACAGCAGATCCGCCGAAGGCCGATCCGGATCCCACTGCCGCTCGTCGGCGGTCTGCGCGGGCCGTCGAACCAGCCGGATCACGCGGTGTCCGCCGGTTGTGAGGAAGGCCGTCAGCGCCGTTCCGACCAGCCCCGAGCCGCCGGTGAGCGCCACGACGAGCGGTACCTGGCCGGCAACGCGCGCGTCACGATGTGCGGCGAGGTCGTCGGCGAGCTGGCGGTGCCGGTAGACGAACGTCGGGCGCAGCGCCGCGGCCGGTACCGGCGCATCGACGTGGTCGTACACCCGCGTCCCCTCGCCCGCCTCGCTGAATTCGTGGGTGTGCGTCCAATGCCCGACGATGCGCGGGGGCCATGACCGCGGACCTTGCGAGGAGAGCACATCGACGAACCGGTGCGGCGGCGAATACCTGGTCGGGTCGTGCTGGGCGACCCAGCGCATCCCCGCCGGCAGACCGAGGATCGCTCGACCGTCGGCCAGCGACTGCGTCTCGGCGATCACCTTCATCGGCTGCCACGGCGGCACCAGGCGACGCATCGCGCCGGGACGGGTATGCCAGGCGAAGACTTCGGCCAACGAATGGTCGACGACGCTTTCGTACTCGATCCCCATATCTGAATATTCGTAGCCGTCGTCCCGGCGGATTGCGCGCGGGGTGGGTATCCCGGTCGTAGGCTGAAATTCTCGATAGCGGGAAGACTGCGATGAGCGGATGGAGCGGACTCGCCAGGCGAAACGCAAGGCGGGTGTTCCGGGACCGCCGGGAAGCCGGCGACGTCCTGGCTGATGAGCTCGCCTCCTACCGCGGCGCGGACAATCTGGTTGTGCTCGGCCTGGCCCGCGGCGGCGTTCCGGTCGCAGCACGCGTCGCGTCCGCGCTGCACGCCCCGCTCGACGTGTTCCTGGTCCGCAAGCTCGGAGTGCCGCAATGGCCGGAGTTGGCGATGGGCGCGCTGGCGTCAGGCGGCGGCGTGGTGATCAACGACAACGTGGTGCGCAATCTCGGGATCAGCGACCGACAGGTGCAGGCCGCGATCGAGCGGGAGACCGACGAACTACGCAGACGCGAATTGGCGTATCGCGGCGACCGTCCACCCGTCGACATCGCCGGCAAGACCGTGATCCTGGTCGACGACGGTATCGCGACCGGTGCCAGCATGGTCGCGGCAGTGCGCGCGGTGCGGGCCGGTGGTCCTTCGCGGGTGGTCGTCGCGGTGCCGGTCGGACCGTCGTCGGCATGTCATGAGTTGCAGAGCGAAGCCGACGACGTGGTGTGCGCGACGATGCCGCCCGGATTCGAGGCGGTCGGGCAGGTATTCGAGGACTTCCACCAGGTCACCGACGACGAAGTCCGCGAATTACTAGCCGCCCCAACGGTTTAGCGGCTGCGGTCCTCGTCGGCGACGTCCTCGTCGGCGACGTCTTCGTCGGCCTGTTCGACGACTGTGGTCTCGGCCTCGTCTTCGGACTCCGCGGCAGGAGCGTCATCGGGGTAGTCCTCGACGACGTCGACGTCCTCGGCCCTGACCTCATCGCCGCCCTCGTCGCCTGAGTCACTGCGAGAGCGCTCGCGCACGGCATCGACGATCAGCAGCACGACACCGATCACGCTGGCGGCGATGCAGACCCACGCGATCAACTCGTTGCTGGTGACGACGGCCGTCACCAGCGCCGCCAATCCGATGACGGCAAGCACAAGCGCAATGATCAGCATTGATCAACCCTAGGTCAAAACGATGACGGTCAGTTGTTGCCGCGGTTGAACTGGTTGAAGCTGCCACCGTCATTGTTGGCGCTGGAGTCGACAGGCGCTGCGGAGCCGCGCTGACCCAGTTCTTCCAGTTGCGACTCGAGGTAGGTCTTGAGGCGGGTGCGGTACTCGCGCTCGAATGTGCGTAGCTGTTCCAGACGGCCTTCCAGCACCGTGCGCTGCTGATTGATGGTGCCCATGATCTCGGAATGCTTGCGCTCGGCGTCGGCCTGCAGGGCGTCGGCCTTCTCCTGAGCCTGACGCAGCTGGGTCTCGGACCGGGTCTGCGCATCGAGCAGCAACGCGTCGGCGCGTTGCTTGGCCTCGGCCACCGTGGTCTCGGCAGTCTGCCGGGCCTCGCTGACCATCGCATCCGCCTGGGCGCGCGCATCGGCGAGCATCTTCTCGGACTCGGCCTTGGCGGTGCCGGTCAGCCGGTCGGCGGTGTCCTGCGCCAGGCTGAGCACTCGCGCGGCCTTGAGGTGCGACTCCTCGGTGGGCGCAGCAGCAGGCTGTTGCGGCGGTGCCTCGTAGACGGGCTGCGGCGGCGGCTCGGGAGCCGGCTCGTACAACGGTGCCGCCGGCGCCGATTGCGCTGCCCCACCGCCGGCATGCGCCGCGGCGAGGTCCTGATCCAGTTCCGCAACGCGCTGACGAAGATCGGTGTTCTCTTCAATCAGTCGCGTCAGCTCGTTCTCAACCAGATCGAGGAAGGCATCGACCTCGTCCTCGTTATAGCCGCGCTTGCCGATGGGTGGCTTGCTGAACGCGACATTGTGGACGTCGGCTGGTGTCAGCGGCATTGTCTGCCCCCTTGGAGTCTTGGACCGTAAACCGATCTCAAAGTGTAGAGCGTTAGTCGAAGGTAACTGGCGTCCATCCTGTCACACCAGCCGCGGCCGTTGCAGGAGAGGCCAATAATTAAGAGCGAATTTCAATGTAGCAGCGACGGCCGCCGGGATTCGTGCGGAGAATATTGTTCCGGCAAACCCCGATTGTTAAGCCGCGGCGCTGAACGCGAGTTGCATGCCGATGAACGCGGCCAGCAGCAGCACCATGATGGACAGGTCGAAGCGAACAGCACCTATCGTGAGCTGCGGAATGAGCCGCCGCAGCAGCTTCACCGGCGGATCGGTGACCGTCATGATCATCTCGAGGATCACGACCGTTGCACCCTTGGGATGCCAGTCGCGGGAGAACGAGCGGATGAACTCGACCACGACGCGCGCGATCAGCAGCAGCCAGAAAACGAACAGGGCGAAGCCCAGGATGTCGAAGAAGAGCGACAACTGACAGCCGTCCTCACTTACAGATGTGACGTTCGATACAGGCACGAGGCCGGTGTCGCTCGAAGCCAAGCGCCAGCGCGACGTCGCCAGCCTACCCGGCACCTTGAATGCAGCGCTGTGGCTACCGTCCCTACTGGTAGGCGTAGAACCCGGCCTCGGCGATCCGCCTGCGCTCCTCGGCGGTGACGTCGATGTCGGCGGGTGACAGCAGGAACACCTTGGTCGCGACCTTGTCGAAAGAGCCGCGCAGTGCGAAGGCGAGCCCGGCGGCGAAGTCGACCAGCCGCTTGGCGTCGGCGTTGTCCATGGTCACCAGGTCCATGATGACCGGAGTGCCGTCGCGGAACCGCTCGCCGATGGTGCGGGCCTCGCTGTAGTCCTTCGGGCGCAGCGTGGTGATCTTCGACAGCGGGCTGCCCGCCTCGAACAGCTCGGCCATCCGGCGGGGATCCATCGCCAGCGCGCCGCGGGTGGAGCCGCGCAGCGCACCCAAGTCGCGCGGAGGCGCGCTCGAAGTCGCGCGGCCCGCGCAGCCTGGCCTCGAAGCGGTCCTCGTCGCGGTAGCCGCCGCGGTAGCCGACCGGGGCGTCGTCGAATTCGCGGTCGTCGTAACCGCGCCCGTATCCCTCATCGTCGAAGCGGTCTTCGCGGGGGCGACGCGAGTAGCTGCGGGCTGGGCCGCGGTCGTCGTCCTCGTAGTACTCGTCTTCATAGTCATCCATTGGCGCCATACCGAAGTAGGCCTTGACCTTGTGCAGTGTGCTCATCGCTCGACCCTTCTGATGACTTATGGCTCTGGTGTCTGTGATGAAGATGTGACTGGAGTGACTACTCATGGTGACGGTAGAGGACGTTGCCCCAATAGCGCGGTACCGACACGCACACACGTCGTGCCGTGTTTCACCGCCGCCTCGAGGTCGCCGGACATTCCCGCTGACAGCCCGAGGCGCTGTCGATAGTCGCGCTGTACCCGGTCGTGCTCGATTGCAAACGCGCGAATGCCTGGTCCGGATCGGATCCCAGCGGCGGGATGGCCATCAGCCCGACGAATGCCAGACCGTGGGCGGCCTCGACGGCGGCGCACGACCTCGTCGATCAGCCCGGCGCTCGCCGACGTCCACACCACCCCGCTGCTCGTCGCCGTCGAGGCTGACCTGGATGATAGACGCGCAGCGGCTCGGGCCTGCGGCCGTCGTCGAGCAGCATCGACCGGCAGCGCGGGCCAGCGCGTCGATCACCTTGGTGGTGTCGACGGAGTGCGCGGCGTATGCCCAGCCCGCGATCGACCGCGCCTTGTTGCGCTGGATACGCCCGACCATGTGCCAGCGAATGGGCAGCGTGCCGATGACATTGCCGACTTCCGCGGCTTTATTCGACGCTTCCTGTTCGCGCGATTCGCCAAAATCTTCGCATCCCAAACTCCGCAATATGATTACGTCGGTGGCCGGAAAGAATTTGGTAATCGGCAGTAATTGAATTTCGTCGGAATTGCGTCCTGCGGCCTCGGCGGCGGCAGCGAGGCGGGCCCGGACCGCCGCCAGCGCGTCGGCCAGTTCGCGTTCGCGTGTCGTCGTCACCGCGCCCGTCACTCCATCCATACCAGCGACGCCAGGCGTCCCGTCGGAGCGTCTCGCCGATGGCTGAACAGGTCGCGGTCATCCACGGTGCAGCGTGGGTCGACATCGATGGCGTTGACCCCCAAACTCGTTAATTGCCTGGCGATTCCGGCACGCAGGTCCAGTCCGGGCGTGCCGCCTGGCGGTCATGGTGCGGCTGCCTGGCAGGGCGGCCTCCACCTCGGCGGCCATCGCCTCGGGAACTTCGTAGTTGCGCCCGCTGACCGCCGGGCCGAGCAGCACCGAGATGTCCTCGGTGTGCGCGCCGAGCAGCCAGCATCGCCTCCAGCGCCCGCGCCACGACGCCGTTCTGCGCGCCGACGCGTCCCGCGTGCACCGCCGCCACCACCCCGGCGCGCGCGTCGCCCATTAATACGGGCACGCAATCGGCGGTTACCACCGCCAAAGCCAAACGCGGCCGTGGTGGTAACCAATCCGTCCGTATTGTCGATCGGCGCGCCTGTGGCTTTCGGGGGGCCGTCGACGACTACTACGCGATCGCCGTGCACCTGGTTCATCCAGACGACGCGGTCGTCGCCCAGCCCGATCGCGGCCGTGAGCCGCTTCCGGTTCGCCGCGACGGCGGCCGGATCGTCGCCGACGTGATCGCCGAGATTGAACGTGTCGAACGGCGGCGCCGATACGCCGCCGGCGCGCGTCGTGGTTACCCGCCGTATGCGAACCGTCACGGTCGCCAGTATTGCGACTAGTGGCGCATGAAGGGCGGCACGTCGACGTCGTCGTCGGCGATACCACCGTCGTCACCGCCGATGCGGACGGTCGAGCCGTTCGTGTGCACCGGGACACTCGCCGCGTCGGCGGGGTCGAACAGTGACGTGCTGACCGTGCCCGCCTTCCCGGGAGTTATGGCCTGGCCCGCGGCGACGACCGGCTTGCGGCCGGCTCCGCTGGCCTCGAAGCCCGCGGCGATCACCGTCACCCGGACCTCGTCGCCGAGCGAGTCGTCGATCACCGTGCCGAAGATGATGTTGGCCTCCGCGTGGGCGGCCTCCTGCACCAGCGAGGCCGCCTCGTTGATCTCGAACAGCCCTAGGTCACTGCCGCCGGCGACCGACAGCAGTACGCCCTGGGCGCCTTCCATCGAGGCCTCGAGCAGCGGCGAGTTGATCGCGATCTCGGCGGCCTTGAGCGCACGGCCGTCGCCGCGGGCCGAGCCGATGCCCATCAGCGCGGTGCCCGCACCGCTCATGACGCCCTTGACGTCGGCGAAGTCGACGTTGATCAGGCCGGGCGTGGTGATCAGGTCGGTGATGCCCTGCACGCCGTTGAGGAGCACCTCGTCGGCGCTGCGGAACGCGTCCATCAGCGATACCGCGGCATCGCCCATCTGCAGCAGCCGGTCGTTCGGGATCACGATCAGGGTGTCGCAGCTCTCCCGCAGCGAGGTGATGCCGGTCTCGGCCTGGTTGCTGCGCCGCTTGCCCTCGAACGAGAACGGCCGCGTGACCACGCCGACCGTCAGCGCGCCGAGCTTGCGCGCGATGGTCGCGACGACGGGGGCACCGCCGGTACCGGTGCCGCCGCCCTCGCCCGCGGTGACGAACACCATGTCGGCGCCGCGCAGCAGCTCCTCGATGTCGTCCTTGGCGTCCTCGGCGGCCTTGCGCCCGACTTCGGGGTCCGCGCCTGCGCCCAGGCCGCGGGTGGAGTCGCGACCGACGTCGAGCTTGACGTCGGCGTCGCTCATCAACAGCGCCTGGGCGTCGGTGTTGATGGCGATGAACTCCACGCCCTTGAGACCCTGCTCGATCATCCGGTTGACGGCGTTGACACCGCCGCCGCCGATGCCGACCACCTTGATAACGGCGAGGTAGTTATGCGGGGGGGTCATTGCGATCGCCTTCCTCCCAGGTTGCCTGTCGGTGCGCGAGACCTCTCGGCAAACTCTCAACCTCAACCAGAGGGTTATAGTTATGTCAAGTTGTTCCGCGCAACCAGAACGATAGGGCGAGGTCGCGGGGTATCCATGCAGGCGCGCCGAGGTACATCCGAACAATTTCGCGCCACGGCCGGCGCAACGACTACTTGACGGTCGGCAGATCGGGGCTGGAGACGTCGTAGGTGTGTCCCGGCTGCGTGAGCAGGGCCCCCAGCTTGAGCGCCTTCTCCTCGGTGCGGTCGGTGGTTCCCCACACCACCTCCCGGCCGTCGATCAGGGTCAGCGTGATCGCGGCCACCGAGGGCGCGGCGATCGCGGCCGACCTGTGCCGCCACCTCGGGCCGCAGCGACGTGATCACCTCCAGCGCGGCCTTGGTCGCCGGGTCGTTCGGGCCGGGATTCTCGACGTCGAGGTAGGGCACGCCCGGCGGCGGCGGCGCCAGTGCGAAGTCGACGCCGTCGCGGTCGAAAAGATGTGTGCCGTCCGGAAAATCCTTGACCACCACGGGAATTCGTTCGACAACGGTGACTCGCAGACGTCGACGGATACTCCCGCTGCACCCGGGCGGTGGCGATGCGGCGGATCGCCGCGATCCGCTCGGCGACCGCGTCGGTGTCGACCTGCAGCAGCGGGGTGCCCGGCGGGACGGCCGCGGCGGTGACGACCTCCTCCTGCGTCACCACCGACAGCCCGGTGACCACGATGTTGCGCGCCGACATGATCGGGGTGAAGTACAGCAGCAGTCCGAGCCCGACGACGATCACGCTGATCAGCGCCGACCACATGAGCACTTTCAGACCCCGAACCGTTCGACGGCCGAGCTTGGTCGTCTCTTCGGCCGGCGCCGCGGAGATGCGCCGCTTGGCGTCGCGGCGGGCGTGCTCGATCGCGGTGGCGCGGGCCTGCAGCGGCGCGACGTTCCTCGCGTTCGCGCCGGGCCCGACGGCGCGGTCCCTCGAAATCGGTCGCCGCCGCGGGGCCGCAACGGTCTCGGCCGGGGCGTCCTCGACCTCGGGTGCGTCAGGTGCGTCGGTCTCGTCGGTCGGCTCGGTCATCGGGGCGCCGTCCCGACCGACCCGGTGCGCTGCGGTTGGCCTTCGCCTGCAGTGCGGCAAGGATTTCCGGGCCGAGCATCGTGACGTCGCCGGCACCCATGGTGACCACGACGTCGCCCGCGCTGACGGCCGCGGCCACCCGCTCAGCGACGGCGGAGAAGTCCGGCACGTAAGTCACCGGCACGGTGACGTGTTCGGCGACCGATGCGCCACTCACCCCGGCGAGCGGTTGTTCGCGCGCGGCATAGACGTCGAGCACGAATACCTCGTCCGCCGCGGACAGCGCCTGCCCGAATTCCTGCGCGAAAGCCTGTGTGCGCGAATATAAGTGCGGCTGGAACACCACGACCGAGCGGCCCGTGCCGCTGCCACCGTTTGCAGTGTGCCCAGGGTGGCAAGTACCTCGGTCGGGTGGTGTGCGTAGTCGTCGAAAACCCGCACGCCGTTGGCAGTGCCGACGAACTCCAAGCGGCGGCGCACACCTTCGAAGCCGGCCAGACCGTCGAGCACGGCGTCAGCAGGCGCCCCGACATTGATCGCGGCGAGGCAGGCCGCCAGCGCGTTGAGCGCCATGTGTCTGCCGGGCACCGCGAGCCGCATCACCCACGGTCCGCGGGTCGTCGGCCAATCGGACGTGCGCGACCGCGCCTGTGCCGTGTTGTTCCCAGCTCAACAACGCTGCCTGTCGGTCGCCACAGTCGGGTCGCTGCCGTAGCGCAGGACGCGGATGCCGAGCGCCGCCGTGCGTTCGGCTAGTGCGGCCGCGCCGGGGTCGTCGACGCACACCACAAGCGCACCACCGGGTTTGATGCGCTCGACGAATTCGTCGAACACCGCGCGGTAAGCCTCCACGCTGCCGTAGAAGTCGAGATGGTCGGCGTCGATGTTGGTTACCACCGCGATGTCGGGGGCGTACTCCAGCAGCGAGCCGTCGCTCTCGTCGGCTTCGGCGACGAAACAGTCACCGCTGCCGTGATGGGCATTGGTGCCAGCCTCGCCGAGGTCGCCGCCGACCGCGAACGACGGGTCGAAACCGCAGTGCTGCAACGCCACGATGAGCATCGACGTGGTGGTGGTCTTGCCGTGTGTTCCGGTCACCATCAGGGTGGTGTGACCCGCCATCAGCTTGGCCAGCACCACCGGTCGCAGGATCACCGGGATGCCGCGCCTGCGGGCCTCGACCAGTTCGGGGTTGGTCTTGGGGATCGCGGCGTGCGTGGTGACCACGGCCGTCGGGCCCGCCGGGCAGCAGGTCCAGCGACGATTCGTCGTGCCCGATGCGGATCGCGGCGCCGCGGGCCCGCAGCGCGGCCACGCCGCTGGACTCCTTGGCGTCGGATCCCGAGACCACACCGCCGCGATCGAGCAGGATGCGGGCGATACCCGACATTCCGGCTCCCCCGATGCCGACCATGTGCACCCGCTGCAGCTCGTCGGGCAGATCTCTCGCGCTCATGATCGCGAACTTCGCTCCGAGTTGCGTGCGACGTCGAGAGCGACCTCGGCGACTCGCTGCGCGGCGTCGCGATGGCCGGCCCGCGCCGCCCCCGCCGTCATCTTCTGCAGCCGGCCGGCGTCGGTCAGCAGACTGGCGACCGTATCGGCGACGAAGTCCGGGGACAGATTCGGCGTCGTCGACGACGATGCCGCCGCCCGGCGTTGACGACGGGCAGCGCGTTGAGCCGCTGTTCGCCGTTGCCGATCGGCAGCGGCACATAAACCGCGGGCAGTCCGACGGCGGTCACTTCAGCCACCGTCATCGCCCCCGAGCGGCAGATGGCCAGGTCGGCGGCGGCATACGCCAGGTCCATGCGGTCCAGATACGGCACCGCGACATAGCGCGGATCACCGTCAGCCGGCTCGCGAAGATCGAGCGTGTTCTTGGCGCCGTACGCATGGAGCACCGAAATGCCGGCTGCAGCAAGGTCTTTGGCGGCCGCCGATACGGCACGGTTCAGTGACTGGGCACCCTGCGAACCGCCGAAGACCAGCAGCACCCGCGCGTCGTCGTCGAACCCGAAGTGTGCGCGCGCCTCCGCGCGCAGCGCCATCCGGTCCAGCGAGGTGATCGCGGCGCGCACCGGGACGCCGACCACCTCGACATTGCGCAGCCCGCAGTTCGGCACCGCCGACAGCACCCGCCGCGCTGACCGGGCGCCGACCTTGTTGGCGAGGCCGGCGCTCGCGTTGGCCTCGTGGACGACGACCGGAACCCGGCGCGCCTGGCGTCAGCCCACCCGCGCCGCCAGGTAAGCCGGCAGCGCGACGTAGCCGCCGAAGCCGACCACGACGTCGGCGTCGACGTCGTGGAGCACCGAGCGGGTTTCGCGGATCGCGCGGCGGATCCGCGCGGGCAGCCGAAACAGGTCGCCGGTTGGTTTGCGCGGCAGCGGAACAGGGGTGATGAGCCGGAGGTCGTAGCCGCGTTCGGGCACCAGTCGCGTTTCCAGACCCCGTTCGGTGCCCAAGCGCGGTGATCCGGACGTCAGGATCGAGCGCTCTCAGCGCGTCGGCCACCGCCATCGCCGGTTCGACGTGCCCAGCGGTGCCACCGCCCGCGAGCACCACCGAATCCCCCGACGCCCCTGCCCACGGGCGTGGGCCCAGCTCCTCCACCCGTTGACGTAGCTGACCTTCCAATGTGCGAGATCGTCGGCCGCTTGCTTTCGGCCGCCTCCATGATGCCTTGGGGCCCGCACCGGCCGGGCAGCCGTATGCGGTTTACGGCGGGCCTGCTGGGTCGGCTTGCGCGCGGGTTTGGCCGCCTTCCTATTGGCGGACTTGGCCCGCAGGCGGTCGCGCAGCGCCTCGGTGCGCGTCGGCACGTACGGCGCGGGCAACGGCAGTCGCAGCAGCCTGTTCACCCGGTCGTCGCGGCCCGCTCGCAGCGCGGCCACCGCCTCGGGCTCATGGCGGGCCGCGTTGGCCATGATTCCGATCATCAAAAGCGTTGTCGCCGTTGACGTCCCACCCGCCGAGATCAGGGGCAACTGCAACCCCGTGACGGGTAGCAGCCCGACCACATAGCCGACGTTGATGAACACCTGGCCCATCACCCACAGCGTCGCCGTGGAGGTCAGCAGCCGCAGGAACGGATCGGCTGACCGGCGGGCGATCCGCATCCCGGTGTAGGCGAACAGCCCGAACAGGCACAGCAGGCCCGCGGCTCCGACGAAGCCGAGTTCCTCACCGATGATCGCGAAGATGAAGTCGTTGTGCGCATTGGGCAGGTAGTTCCACTTCGCACTGCCCTGGCCCAGGCCGTCGCCGAACACGCCACCGTTGGCCAGCGCGAACCGCGCCTGTCGCGCCTGGTACCCCGACCCCTGCGCGTCTGCTCCGGGGTTGAGCCAGGACTGGACGCGCTGCGAACGGTAGCCCGCGGTCATCGCCAGCACTGCCGCGGAGACGACCACCGCGAACATCGACGACAGGAAGACCCGCAGTGGCAGGCCGGCGTACCAGAGCAGGCCCAGCAGGATGATGCCCAGCGACACCGTCTGGCCGAGGTCCGGCTGAGCCACGATCAGCGCCAGCGCGACGACCGCCGCGGGCACCAGCGGGATCAGCATCTCGCGCAGCGACGCCCGCTCCATCCGGCGGGCCGCCAGCAGATGCGCCCCCCAGATCAAGAACGCGATCTTGGCCAACTCCGACGGCTGCATGGAAAAGCCCGCCACCACGAACCAGCCTCGAGACCCGTTGGATATCTTGCCGATTCCGGGGATCAGCACCAGGACGAGCATGGCAATGGTGATGGCGAAGGCGGAGAACGCCAGGCTGCGCATCAACTGCACCGGCATCCGCAGGGCGACGTAGAACGCGAACAGTCCGATGACCGTCCACAGCACCTGCTTGGCGAACACCATCCACGGCGATCCGTCGGTGTCATAGGAGTACACGCCGGAGGCCGACAGCACCATCGTCAGGCCCAGCATGACGAGCAGGGCGGCAACGGCGGTGATGAGGTGGAACGACGTCATCGGCCGCCCGAGCCACGCGCCGAAGCGGGTGCGCGGCCGCTGCTCGGCCGCGGCGGGCTTGTCCTCGACACCCGTCTTGCGCTGCCGCAATCGGGTCAGGATGTTGCTCATCGCCGCTACCGCGACAGGGCGCGGACGGCGGCCGCGAACGCATCGCCGCGGTGGCCGTAGCCGCCGAACTGGTCGAAGGACGCCCCGGCGGGCGCGAGCAGCACGGTGTCGCCTGGCCGCGCCAGTTCGCGCGCAGCGCCGACGACCGCCGTCATGACTGTCTCGCCAGTCACTCCAGCCTCAGGAGCCTCGTTGTCCTCTTGCACCCCAAAATCCTCCCCCGTCACAAGCTCTACGACGGGTACATCCGGGGCGTGTCGCGATAACGCGTTGGCGATCGATCGCCCGGTCGCGGCCGATCAACACCGCTCCCACCAGCCGATCAGCCACGGCCGCTACGAGTTCGTCGACGGAGGCGCCCTTGAGCAACCCGCCCGCGATCCAGACCACGCGTGGGTACGCCGCGATGGACGCTTGCGCGGCATGCGGGTTGGTGGCCTTGGAGTCGTCGACGTAGGTGACGCCGTCGATCGCCGCGACCCTCTCGGCGCGGTGGCTACCGACCGTGAAGCCGGCAAGCGCCCGCGCGATCGGCTCCGGCGCCACCCCGACGGCACGAGCGAGCGCCGCAGCGCCGAGTGCATCGAGGACGCCGACGGGTCCGGCGACCGGGATGGAGGCCGCTTCGGCCAACGCGACGTGGTCGCCGAATGCGTTGTCGACGAGAACGCCGTCTGCCACGCCGAGTTCGCCCTTCTGAGGTTCGCCCAGCCGGAAGCCGACACGCACCGTGGCGTCGGCGGAGCTCAACAATCCCGCGGCAACCGGATCGTCGAGTCCGACGACCGCGACCCGGCCGTTCAGGACACGGGCCTTGTCGCGGGCGTAGTCCGCCATCGTGCCGTGCCAGTCGAGATGGTCCTCGGCGACGTTGAGCACCACGCCCGCCTCCGGCCGCAGCGATGGCGCCCAATGCAATTGGAAGCTCGACAGTTCCACCGCCAGCAGTTCGGACGGTTCGGCGAGCACGTCGAGAACTGGGTTGCCGATGTTGCCGCACAACAGCGCGCGTCGATCCGCGGCGGTCAGCATGGCGTGCAGCATCGAGGTCGTGGTGGTCTTCCCGTTGGTGCCGGTGACCACGAGCCATTTGCGCGGTGGCCCGAAGCGCCCCGAAACATCTAGCCGCCAAGCCAATTCGACGTCGCCCCAGATCGGCACCCCGGCGCGGGCTGCGGCCGCCAGCACCGGCGCGGTCGGCGAGAAACCCGGACTGGTCACCAAGAGGTCGTAGTCGGCGATGCGCGCCTGCGCTTCGACGGTGGTTACCACAGCCGCGGGCGTGATCAGCATCTGCAGCGCGCGGGGGTCGTCGTCGCAGATTGTCAGCCGCACGCCCGTCGGCTCCAGCACCGCGCTCACCGAGCGGCCGGTGATACCCGCGCCGGTCACCAGGACACGGGCCCCCGGCGCCAATAGGGAGAGGTCGTTCACGTCAGGCACCGACAGTGGTCAGCCACTCGCTGTAGAAGAATGCGACGCCCAGCCCACAGGCGATCGCGGTCAGCAGCCAGAACCGGATGATGACCGTGGTCTCGGCCCAGCCCACCAATTCGAAGTGGTGATGGAACGGCGCCATCCGAAAGACCCGGCGCCCGGTGGTACGGAACGCCATGATCTGCACCACGACCGAGGTGACCTCGGCGACGAACAGCGCACCGAGCACGACGGCCAGCATCTCGGTCCGGCTGGTGACCGAGATTCCCGCGATGATGCCGCCGAGCGCGAGCGAGCCGGTATCGCCCATGAAGATCTTGGCGGGCGCGGCATTCCACCACAGGAATCCGATGCAGGCGCCGGCAGTTGCCGCCGCGATGATCGCAAGGTCCAACGGGTCGCGGACGTTGTAGCAGCCCAGTCCGGGACTGGTCGCGCACGCGTTGCGGAACTGCCAAAACGTGATCAGCACATAGGCCGCGCACACCATCGCCATCGCGCCGGCCGCGAGCCCGTCGAGGCCGTCGGTGAAATTCACCGCGTTGGACCACGCGTAGATCATCGTCACGCAGAACAGCACGAAGATCGCCGGTGGCAATGTGACAGTGGCGATTTCGCGGACATAGGACAGCTCGGCACTTCCCGGAGTCAACCCGTCGGTGTTGCGGAACTGCAGGACCAGCACGCCGAACAACACCGCGGCCGTCAAGATGCCGACGGTCTTGGCGGTCTTGTTCAGGCCCAGATTGCGCGCCTGCCGGATCTTGATCAGATCGTCGACGAATCCGACGGCGCCCAGCGAGGTGGCAAGGCCGAGCACCAGCCACCCCGACGCCGACGGACCCCTGCCGTCCATCACCATGCCGATGAGCTGGGTGCCCAGGTAGCTCGCCCAGATGCCCGCGACGATCGCGACCCCGCCCATCGACGGGGTGCCACGCTTCTTGTGGTGGCTCGGCGGCCCGTCCTCGCGGATCTCGTGGCCGAAACCCTGGCGGGTGAAGAGCCGGATCAGCACCGGTGTGAGCAGGATCGAGACCGTCAGCGCGATACCGACGGCGATGAGGATCTGCCTCATGCCTGCGATTCCCCACTGTCGGCGACGAGGGCATCGGCCAAGGCGCCGAGGCCCGCCGCATTGGAGGCCTTCACCAGCACCACGTCACCGGGCCGCAATTCGGCACGCAGCAATGCCAGCGCGGCGTCGGCGTCGGCGACCATGGCGGCCTCTGACCCCCAGGACCCCTCCATCACCGCGCCGTGGTGCATGGCGCTCATAGCCCTCCCGGTTCCCACGACGACGAGTCGTGACACATCTAATCGCACCGCCATCCGGCCGATGCGGTCATGCTCGGATATCGCGTCGTCACCGAGTTCGGCCATCTCCCCCAGCACCGCCCAACTGCGCCGCCCGTCGTCGGCTTCGCGGGCCATCCAGGCCAGCGCCTTCAGCCCGGCGAGCATGGAGTCGGGGTTGGCGTTGTAGGCATCGTTGATGATCGTGACGCCGTCGTCGCGGGTCGTGACCGCCATGCGGTGTTTGGACACCGGACCCGCGGTGGCCAGCGCGGCGGCCACCTGCTCGAGTGAGGCGCCGCATTCCAGCGCGACGGCGGCCGCGCACAGCGCATTGGACACCTGATGGTCGCCGTGCACCGACAGTGCGACTTGCACCTGGCCGCCCGCAGCGTGCAGCGTGAACCGCGGCCTGGCCAATTCGTCGAGCGTGACGTCATCGGCCCAGACGTCCGCGCCCGGGCGGCCCCGCTCCCGCGACACTCGGACCACCCGGGCGGCGGTCTGGTCCGCCATCGCCGCCACCGCGGCGTCGTCGACGTTGAGGACAACCGCACCGGATGATGAAACCGATTGCGGCAGTTCAGCTTTCGTTTCTGCGATGGCCTCGCGCGAACCGAACTCGCCGAGGTGGGCGGTACCGACGTTGAGGACGACCGCGATCGAGGGCGGCGCGATCGCGGCGAGGGCGGCGATGTTCCCGCGCCTGCGTGCCGACATCTCCAAAATGAGGTAGTCGGTCGATTCGGTCGCGCGCAGCACCGTCCACGGGTGGCCCAGCTCGTTGTTGAACGAGCCCGGCGGTGCGACGACCTCACCCAGCGGCGCGAGCACCGCGGCCAGTAGATCCTTGGTCGACGTCTTACCCGACGAGCCGGTGACCCCGACGATGGTCAGCCCGCCGTCGACCAGCTCGGCGGCGACCGCCGAGGCCAGTCGCGCCAGCGCCGCCAGCACAGCCGCACCGGAACCGTCGGTGTCGTGCTCGAGCACGCTGGACGCCGCGTGGATCGGTCGAGGGCGGCAGTGGGCCTGACGATGATCGCGGGCACCCCGACCGGTCGCGCCGCCAGCACCACCGCGGCCCCTGCCGCCACCGCGCCCGCCGCGAAGTCGTGACCGTCGGCGCGCGCGCCGGGCAGCGCCAGGAACATGCCGCCGGGTGTCACTGCCCGCGAGTCGAATTCGACGGTGCCGGTGACTCGGGTCGCGCCGCGGCCTCGGCGGGCGTGATGTCCGCCAGGCTGACCGCCGACGATGTCGGCGATCTGGGCGATGGACAGATCGATCACCTGGCAGATCCCCAACGCCTCCAGCGCCCCGGCCAGCTCCTCACGATCGTCGAACGGCCGCGTCTGGCCGTGACTGGTCTGCCCGGCTTCGTGGCCCTTGCCCGCGATGAGAACGACGTCACCCGGTCGCGCCCAGGCGACCGCGTGGTCGATGGCTTCGCGGCGGTCGCCGATCTCGACGACTTTGGCCGCGCCGTCCGCGGCACCGGCGACGATCGCGGCCCTGATGGCGGCGGGATCCTCGTCGCGCGGGTTGTCGTCGGTGATCACCACCAGGTCGGCAAGTTCCGCGGCGACGCGGCCCATATGCTCTCGCTTGCCCGGGTCCCGGTTGCCGCCCGCGCCGAAGACCACCGCCAGCCGTCCGGTGCTCTGGTCGCGCAGCGTCTGCAACACCGCCTGCAGCGCGCCCGGCTTGTGCGCGTAGTCGACCAGGGCGAGGAACTGTTGTCCACGGTCGACGGACTCCAACCGGCCCGGCACGTGCGCCGTGCGCAGTCCCGGCGCGGCCTGCTCGGGTGACACCCCGATCGCGTCCAGCATCGCCATCGCGAGCAAGGCAGTTGGCCACGTTGTAGCGACCGGGCAGCGCGATGCTCAGCGCGTGGTGCACGCCTGCCGGGTCGACCGCGAGGAACTCCTGCGAAGGCTGCGCCGACCGTGCGGATGTCCTCGACGCGCCAGTCGGCATCGCGGCCGGTCGCACTGACGGACACCGGGCGATGCGACGCGACGGCCATGTCGCGGCCCGCATCGTCGTCGACACAGATGACGGAAACGTCGGCGTGCGTTGATGATCGAGGGTCGAACAGCCGCGCCTTGGCGTCGAAGTAGTCCTGCATCGTCGGATGGAAGTCCAGATGGTCCCTGCGACAGGTTTGTGAAGCCGCCGACCGCGAAATGGACACCGTCGACCCGGCTCAGGCTCAGCGCGTGGCTGGACACCTCCATCACCACGGTGTCGACACCCTGCTCGACCATCACCGCCAGCAGCGCCTGAAGGTCGGGCGCCTCGGGGGTGGTGAGCGCACTGGGCTGGTCGCGTCCGTCGATCCGGACGCCGACCGTGCCGATCAGCCCGGCGACCCGATCGGCCGACCGGAGCCCGGCCTCCGCGAGATAGGTCGTGGTGGTCTTGCCGGAGGTTCCGGTGACGCCGATGACGCGAAGCTCCTCGACGGCTGGCCGTAGACGGTCGCGGCGAGCTCGCCCAGCACCGAACGCGGATCGGGATGGATCACGTACCGGCACCCCGACATTCGTGCCGATCGCCGCCGCGCCCGCGGCGTCGGTGAGCACCGCGACCGCCCCGCGCGACACCGCGTCGCCGACGTAGTGCACGCCCGTGCGAGGTGGCCCCGCGCAGGGCGGCGAACAGGTCCCCGGGCTGGGCGTCCTGACTACGCAGCGTGACCCCGGTGAGCCGCGATGTCGGGCGGCGCGACGCCGCCGACGGGCACCGCCGCCACCTGCTCGGCCAGCGGCCGAAGCGCGCGGCCGACAGGATGGCTGGGACGCAGGTTCATGGCGGATGACACAGTACCGGCCCGTTGCCGGAGTCGAATCTCCCCGAGCAGGCTGGGGTCGCACGCGCGCTCAGGTGGCCTGCAGCGTCAGCGGCGGTCCCGGGTCTGGTGAGAGCGGCACGTTCTCACGCTGGAGCAACCACGACATGATGTTGTGGAAGAGCGGCGCCGCGGTCGTGCCGGGCGAGCCGTCCGCCGTGCGGTGCGGGTTGTCCATCATCACGCCTACGACGTAGCGCGGGATCGTCGGTGGTCGCCATTCCCGCGAACGAGATCCAGTAGACGTCGTCGTAGTAGCAGCCGCAGCCCGGGTTGATCTTCTGCGCGGTGCCGGTCTTGCCCGAGATCTGGTAGCCCTCGACGGCGCCGCCTGAACCCGGTGCCCTGCTGGGTTCCGGTCGGATCGCGCTGCAGCGTCGCCCGCAACATGTCGCGGACCGTTTTCGCGGTCTCCGGCGACACCACGCGGACACCCTCGGGCCGCGGCTCGTCGGTGCGGGTGCCGTCCGGCGCGATGGTCGACTTGACGATTCGCGGCGGAATGCGCACGCCGTCGTTGGCGATCGTCTGGTACATGCCCGTCATCTGCAGCAGTGTCATCGAAAGACCTTGGCCGATAGGGAGGTTCGCGAACGTGCTGCCCGACCACTGGTCGATCGGCGGCACAAGACCCGGCGCTCTCGCCCGGCAGACCGACGCCGGTGCGCTGGCCGAGGCCGAACTTGGCCAGCATGTCCACGTAGCGCTCCGGTCCGATGCGCTGCGCCAGCATCAGCGTGCCGACGTTGGAGGACTTACCGAAGATGCCGGTGGTGGTGTACGGCATCGTGCCGTGCTCCCACGCGTCCTGATGCTGACGCCGCCCATCTCGATCTCGCCGGGCACCTGCAGTACCTCGTCGGGATTCGTCAGCCCGATTCTCGATGACCGAGGACGCGGTGACGATCTTGTTCACCGAACCCGGCTCGTAAGGCGACGACACCGCCAGGTTGTCCAGCTGGCGGTCGTCCTGCCGGCCGATGTCCTGACGACGGATCGAACGTGTTGTCGTTGGCCATCGCGAGTACTTCACCGGTCTTCGCGTCGAGCACCACCGCCGAGACGTTCTGGGCACCGGAGAGGTCCTTGGCCTGCTGAACCTGCTGCTGCACGTAGAACTGGACGTCGTCATCGAGGGTCAACATCACCGTGGAACCGTTGACCGAGTCATGGCGGTTGCGGTAACTGCCGGGGATCACGACGCCGTCGGAGCCGCGGTCGTAGGTGACCGAACCGTCGGTGCCTGCCAGACGGGCGTCGAGCGAATCCTCCAGTCCCAGAAGGCCATGGCCGTCCCAGTCGATGCCGCCGACGATGTTGGCGGCCAGCGCGCCGCCCGGGTACTGGCGCAGATCCTGGCGCTCTGAGCCGACCTCGGGGAATTTGGTGGTGATCGCGTCGGCGACCGCCGGGTCGACCGCGCGCGCGAGGTAGACGAACGAGTCGTTGCTCTTCAGCTTCTTCAGCACCGTCTTCGCGTCGGGCTTGTTGTTCAGCCGCAACGCGACTTCGGCGGCGATGTCGCGCAGCCTGCGGTTCGGGTTCGGCGCCTCCGCGCTCTTCGCCCTCGCCTCCTCCAGTTGCTTGCGCACCTTGACCGGCTGGAACGTCAGCGCGCGGGCCTCGATGGTGAAGGCGAGCTTGTCGTCGTTGCGGTCGACGATCGAGCCGCGCACCGCCTTCTCACGTCGGTGACCTTGAGCTGGCCCGCCGCCTCGGCGCGCAGACCTGCGGCGCGCGGGCCCTGCAGATTGAACAGCTGTGCGGCGGCGATGACGAGCAACAGGAAGATCGTCGCGTTGCCGACGCGGTGCCGGAACACGAACGAGGCGCTGCGGATCCACGGTGCCGGCCGTCGCGGTGCGGGTCCGGCGCGCCTTGGCGGAACGCTCCTGGACACGGTCGCTTGCGGCTGCCTTCGTCTTGGCCGCGGTGCGCTTCTGGCCGCGCCCCGCGTCATGCCGGAGCGCCGGGTGACCGGCGCGACGACGGGGGCCTGCTGATCGACACCGGGCATCGGGCCGGGCAGCGCCGCAGGCGTCGGGATGTGCGGCGTGTCGGCGCCGAGCGGCGCGGCGGCCGGCTGGTCGGCCGGTGGCGCGGCAGGTGCGGGCAGCGGCGCGACGGCTGCGGACCTCGACACCTGGTTGCGCGGTCAACGGCGCGACGGGAGCGCCGGGTACGGCGCCTGCGACCGGCGCGGGTGCGACGCCGGCAGCCGGGCGGCAGGGCGCCCGCAACGGCACCGGGCAGCGGGCGGGCAGTTGCCTGCCGGGCAGCCGCACCGTCAGCTCACGCGGGTCGACGACGCGGGGCGCGGGCGGCGGCGGAGGGCCGGGTGGCGCCTCGTCGGGCAGCGGCGTGTTCAGCGGCGGCGGCGGAACCCCTTCGGCGGGCTTCGGCGTGCCGACCACGATCCAGTTGCCCGCCGGATCCTGCACCAGATGCGCGGTGTCGCGCGACGGAATCATGCCGAGGTCACGAGCGGCCTCGGCCAGCGCGGGCGCCGCCTGCGCCTTCTGCACGTCGCGTTCGAGTGCTTCCTTCTGCTGCAG
>CAWBYS010000017.1:0-491457 GCA_963793055.1 uncultured Actinomycetota bacterium
GGTGTGTAGCCGAACAGTTTGCCGACGACGGCGGAGAAGCCGGCGATTCCGGCAACGCCGAACACGAAGACGAGCAGGAGCGGGAAGGCGAGGGCCCGCACATCGGCTGGTTCGACTGTCGCGAGAGGCCCGAAGACCAGGATCATGATGGCGATCATCATCAGGCCGAACGCGTCGATGCCGGCTAGTACCGAGGGCTTGAAGATCCCCATCGTGCGCAAAGCGATGCCGAAAATCAGGGCGACGACGAACGTGTTGAGAACGCCATTGGTGAGATTGTTGATCCCGAGGCTGGCCAGGACCACGACACCCACTATGAACAGACGTGCCTGCGGTCGTGCGTAGCGCGTCCGGTAATTCTGGAGGTCGCGCTGTTCTCGTCAGTGTCGAGGGCGACAGGTGCGAGATTGCCGGCTCGATACTCATCCCGCAGGCGAGCCGCCTCCTTGCGCAAGATGATCGAGGTCAGGGGAAACCCCACCAGACCCTGCAAGGCGGCAATCAGCACCGGGAATACCGCGATGCTGGTCAACCCAACTCCCAGGGCGGCCTCTTGAACGATGAGAACGGAAATGGTTCCACCGCTGAGCGCGCCCGTCCCGGCGACCACAAAGTCGATGGTCTGCGCATAGCCGTCCGCCGCCGAGCCGCTGATGCTCGACCCGAAGATGAGGCTGGCGATCCAGAGGGAGATGCCAATGCCGAAGACCGTGGCGATGCCGACGAGCAAGGTCTTCCACTGCTGCTTGAAGTCGTCCAGGCTGATCATCGTTCCGAGGTGCACGATGATGAAGCCAACGACGACCCCGGCGAGCCCAAGCAATGATGAACTGACCAACAGATCCTCGGGGAAGATCCCAGTCAGGAACCCGATCAGGAAGATGATCGACGCAACAAACAGTGACGAAAGCAGGGACTGGGTCTTCTTAGCGACAAAGTCGCTGATCGTCCACACGAGCATGACCACGACAAATGCGACGACAGGGTTCATCAATGCCTCTTCACCGGGTGAGACAGGATGGGCTCGGACGGGTTACCAGGGGCGCAGGGAAACGCGGACGGCGTCGACACGTGCCGTCCGCTGGCATCACTCCGCCGTGGGGACGGTGAAGTTCAGTGCGAGGTCGATCAACAGCCGGGTGCCGAAGCCGGTGGCCCCCTTGCTCCGCCAGGCCCGCGAGCTGTCGGCCCAGGCGGTGCCGGCGATGTCGATGTGGGCCCAGGGGAGATCGCCGACGAACTCGGCCATGAACAGCGCCGCGGTGATCTGACCGGCGTGCACACCGCCCAGGTTGGCGATGTCGGCGATGTCGGTGTCGATCCGGCCCGGTAGCGCTGCACCATCGGGAACTGCCAGACCGGCTCGTCCACCCGCTCGGCCGCCGCCTTGACCTGATCGATCACGTCCTGGCCGGTGCCCAACACCCCGGCGACCTCCGGGCCCAGGGCCCGCAGACACGCTCCGGTGAGGGACGCGATGTCCACCAGGGCGTCGTGCGACTCCTCGGTCGCGAGGACGAGAGCGTCAGCCATCACCAGTCGGCCCTCGGCGTCGGTGTTGAGCACCTCGACGGTGGTCCCGCCGCGGATCGTGATCACGTCGCCGAGCTTCATGGCGGTGCCTGAAGGCATGTTGTCGGTGCACATCAGCCAGGCGGTGACAGCTGTGCGGCAGCGCAGCTGCGGCAGCGCCGTGAGGGCGGCCGAGGGTGGCAGCCGCCCCGGACATGTCGTTCTTCATGGTGGCGTGGACGGCGTCGCTGGGCTTGAGACTGATGCCCCCCGAGTCGTACATGATGCCCTTGGCGACGAGGGCGAGGCTCCCGGTCGGTTCGCCCAGCTCGGCCGCCGGTCGGTAGCTCAGCTTGATCATCCGTGGCGGCTCGTGCTGCCGAGGTTCACTCCGAGGAGTCCGCCACAGCCGAGCTCGACCAGCGCGTCCTTGTCGAACACCTCCACGGTCAGACCCTGTGAGGTTCCCAGCTCCACGGCGATGTCGGCCATCCGGGATGCGGTCAACAGGCCTCCGGGGGAGTTGGCCAGATCGCGTCCCAGCTCGGCGGCGGCTGCGCGCACCAGCGCTGCCGGCACGGCGGCCTCGGCCTCGTCACGGTCCGACTCGTCGACGAAGAGGGTCAGGCTCTGGACGAAGGTGTGGCCGGGGTCTTCGCGACTCTTCAGGCTGAACCGGTAGCGCGCGAGCACGGCACCCTCGATCGCGGCGTTGACGGCCACCGTGGTGTTCACCCGGTCGCTGTGGGGGAGATCGATGCCCAGGTGAGGGTGCCGGGGGACGGCGGCGGCGAAGGTGCCCGCCGCATCGCGGATCGCATCGGCCGTGACGGCGGCCGGCGCGCCGAGGCCCACCAGCATCGCCGGCGGTGTGGAGGGGATGAGCAGGGTCTGACCCGGCGAGCCGTTGAAGCCGAGCTGAGCCAGCTGGTCGGCGGTGAGACCGGCGGCCGACCCCTGCCCCGGTGAGGAGAGATGACCCACCAGCAGGTCGGAGGCCGATCCTCGGACCGCGATGATCACCCTGGGAGACCGCCGAACCGAAGGCGTCGGGTCGAAGTCCTGGTGGCCGGTGGGCATCTCTGGAACCTCCCTGCGAGCGCCCCGCCGGCGCCCCTGAACCGGACTGTACTGCCCGGTGCCCGACCGGGACCACCGGTGGGTGATCACGGTGCTACAACGGCCAGACCAGTGGCACGAGCACGAGGGTGAGCACGAACCAGAAGACGACGATCGGCAGTCCCAGCCGCCAGTAGTCACCGAACCGGTAGCCGCCCGGGCCCATCACCATCATGTTCCCGGGGGTGGCGACCGGGGTGAGGAAGGAGGCCGCGCCCGCCACGGCGAGCATCATCAGGAAGGGCTGCACCGACACGTCGGCCTCGGTGGCCGCTGCCACCACCACCGGGAGGATGATCAGCACGGTGGCGGTGTTGCTGACGAACTGCCCGAGGACCACGGTGAGCAGGAACAGCGTGGCCATCAGCAGCAGCGGACGCTCCACGCCGACCACCTCCAGCAACGCGGAAGCGACGCGGTCGGCCGCTCCGGTCTCCTGGATGGCTGTGGACAGGGGGATCATCCCCCCGATCAGGACGACGGTCTGCCAGGAGACGGATCGGTAGGCCTGCTGCACGCTCACGACCCGCAGGAGCACCATGGCCCCCGCGGCGAGGAGTCCGGCGACCGCGGCGGGGACCAGGCCGGCGGCCAGCAGCACCACCATGCCGAGCAGGACCGCCAACGCGGGGAACGCACGCGCGCCGAGGGGAACAGCTTGGCGCCGGATCAGGTCGGGGGAGTTGACGACGAGGACGTGCCCGTCGTCGGCGAGGGCCTCGACCGCGGCCCAGGAGCCGTGCACCAGCAGCGAGTCACCCTCGGCGACGGTGATGGTGCCGGTGCGCAGATCCTGGCCGAGCCGACGGATCGCCAGCACGACCAGCTCGGGAGTCCGCACCATGCCTGGGAAGATCCGTTCTCCCACCAGGGGTGAGCGCGGCGGCACCACGACCTCGACTGCTCCCATCTCGCGGTTCACCAGGGAGCCGTCGACGGCGGTGACCGGGCGCATCGCCACCGCGAGCGACGCGGTGACGGCGAAGTCGCTGATCGCCGTCGACGATCCGCTGGCGATCACCCGGTCGTCGACAGCGAGCGCACGGTGGATCGTCGCCGGACCACCATCGACGGACTGGGCGCCGAGGATCGTGATTCCCCGGGGAGCCGACAGCTGGAGATCGTCCGGGTCGAGCCCGATCAGCGGCGACCCCGCCCTGACTCTGAGCCGGTAGAAGCCTTCCTGCAGGTCGTAGTACTCCCCGACCGTGGCGGCGTACCTCCCGAGATCCGGTGTCCGTCCGCCCGTGGCGCGAACAGGGAGGACCCGACGGGCCAGGAGCAGGGCGATCAGGATCGTGCCGGCGAGCAGGGGGACACCCATCACCGCGAACGAGAAGTAGCCGAACCCACCACCGCCGACGTCCAGCGACGCCTCGGCGACGACGACGTTCACCGGGCTCGCCGTCAGCACCAGCAGCGATCCGGCCGATCCGGCGAAGACCATCGGCATCAGCAGGTGCGCGGCGGAGAGGCCCATGCGTGCGGCCACCACCACGACCAGCGGGATGAGCGCGGCGGTGGCGCCGTTGAGGGTGATCAGGGCGCTGACCACCGCGGACAGCAGCATCACGGCGACGGTGAGCAGCCGCGGTCGGTCGCCCACCGCGGCCAGCAGCCGCTGACCCGCCCAGGTCGTCACACCGGCGCTGTCGATGCCCTCGCTGACCACGAAGAGGGTGGCGATGAAGATCACCACCGGGTCACCGAAGCCTGCGAGAGCATCGTCCACCGACAAGACACCGGTGAACCAGAGCGACAGGGAGGTCATCACCGCCACGAGTCCCACGGGCAGCTTGTTGACGATGAACAGCGCGACCGCCAGGGCCAGGATCACGAGACTGGTGGTCGCCGGATCCATGGCGTCAGCCTGGCAGAGGACGGCGCCTAAACCTAGTCCGTCAGTGGTCCCTCAGACCGCGCCCAAGATCGAGCGTGAGCAGGATCATCGCCGCACCGATGCCGGCCAACCCGAGACCGACCACGAGGGGCCGGAACGGCGTGTGTCGAGCCCAGATCGTCCCCGCCGCGCAACAGAAGCAGAGCGCCGAGGACCTGGGCGGCGACGAAGGCCCAGGGGGTCGGCAGGACGAGGAGCGGAAGGCAGACCAGGACGGTGGTGGCCATCACCCAGCACACCACGAGGCCGGCAGCCGACCGATCCTGGTGGGTCAGGCGCCGGCGGTGGGTGGGGGGACGTCAGGGCGGTCGCCAAGGCGTCGTAGGTCGGTTGGACGAGGTGATCCGGTCCAGCAACCGACACGGATTCGAAGGCGCCGGCAGCTAGTGATCGACGCTGCGCCGGCGTCAAAAGAGCCCCGGCTGGGCTCGGAGCTCAGCCCCGACCCGGTCGATCCGTCCGTTGTCCATGATCACTGCGATCAGGTAGAGACCGGCGTCGATGACCCCCCAGGCCGCCCCGCACGCGAGCACGACGGCCGCGGCCTGGCGGGGCTCGATCTCGCCGAAGACGCCGAGCCGCGCGCTGGCGACGATGCCGACCGCGATCACGACGGCGGCCACGATCTCGACCAGGCTCGATGCCGGGTCGAGGGGGTTGGTGATCCGACGAGAACCTGGACCGTGCATGGGCTTCCCTTCGACCCGATGTTGGCGGGACCGTACGCCGAGACGCGGAAACCCCCGGAGCCATGGGCATCCGGGGGTTTCCGTCGGAACGCGTTCTCGCCAGTCTGTCGGCGGGTCGATCAGCAGTCGTATCGGCGGAGACGATCAGCAGTCGTATCGGCGGAGACGATCAGCAGTCGTATCGGCGGAGACGATCAGCAGTCGTAGTACATCTCGAACTCGTGCGGGGTCGGGCGCAGCCGGACCGCGTCGATGTCGGCCCGCTTCAGCTCGACCCAGGTCTCGATCAGGTCGGGGGTGAAGACGTCGCCCTGCAGCAGGAACTCGTGGTCGGCTTCCAACGCGTCGAGAGCACCACCGAGGCTGTCGGGGACGGTGGGCACGTTGGCGTGCTCCTCCGGCGGCAGCTCGTAGAGGTCCTTGTCGATCGGGGCCGGCGGCTCGGTCTTGTTCTGGATGCCGTCCAGACCGGCGAGCAGCAGGGCCGCGAACGCCAGGTACGGGTTGGACGACGGGTCCGGGCAGCGGAACTCGACCCGCTTGGCCTTCGGGTTCGTCCCGGTGATCGGGATCCGCATGGCGGCCGAGCGGTTGCGCGAGCTGTAGACCAGGTTGACCGGCGCCTCGAAGCCCGGCACCAGGCGGTGGAACGAGTTCACGCTCGGGTTGGTGAAGGCGAGCAGGGCCGGGGCGTGGGCCAGGATGCCGCCGATGTACCAGCGGGCCAGGTCCGACAGGCCGCCGTAGCCGGCCTCGTCGTAGAAGAGCGGGTCGCCGCCCTTCCACAGCGAGGAGTGCACGTGCATGCCCGAGCCGTTGTCGCCGAAGATCGGCTTCGGCATGAAGGTCGCGGTCTTGCCCGCGGCCCAGGCGGTGTTCTTGATGATGTACTTGAACTTCTGCAGGTCGTCACCGGCGCTCAGCATGGTGCTGAACCGGTAGTTGATCTCGGCCTGGCCGGCGGTGCCGACCTCGTGGTGGGACCGCTCGACGGTGAGGCCAGCGGCCTCCAGGTTCAGGGTCATCACGTCGCGCAGGTCGGCGAAGTGGTCGACCGGCGGGACCGGGAAGTACCCGCCCTTGTACTTGACCTTGTAGCCGCGGTTGCCACCCTCCTCGACCCGCCCGGTGTTCCAGGCGCCGGCCACGGAGTCGATCGCGTACGAGCCGGTGTTCTGCTTGGTCTCGAACCGGACGTCGTCGAAGACGTAGAACTCGGCCTCGGGGGCGAAGAACGCGGTGTCGCCGATGCCCGTGGAGGCCAGGTAGTTCTCCGCCTTGCGCGCGATGTTGCGCGGGTCGCGGCTGTAGGGCTCCTTGGTGAGCGGGTCGTGCACGAAGAAGTTGAGACACAGGGTCTTGGCGGCCCGGAACGGATCCAGGTAGGCCGTGGTCGGATCCGGCAGCAGGGCCATGTCCGACTCGTGGATCTTCTGGAAGCCGCGGATCGACGAACCGTCGAACGCCAGGCCGTCCTCGAACACGCTCATGTCGAACGATCCGGCCGGGACCGTGAAGTGCTGCATCATGCCGGGCAGATCGCAGAAGCGGACGTCGACGATCTCGACGCCCTCGTCCTTGATGTAGGCCAACAGCTCGTCGGCGCTTTGGAACATCTGTCCTCCGGTGATCGTGGGTGAACCCGAGGTGCGGCTGGAACCGTACGAGGGGTACGCGTTGTGGTCTCGCTGGCGCGCGCCACCCTATCGTCCTCGGCTCAAGCGAAGATACGGAGAACGGGTTTCCGCCGAGTTGCGCGCTTGTTTCACTGGTGTGACACGCGCCCTGGCCGGAAACCCGTTCTCGTCTCGCTGGAGCCTGGTCAACCCACGAAGGGCGACCCGACGAGATCAGAGGATGTGCAGCATCTCCTGGTACGTCGGCAGCGGCCACAGGTCGTCGGCCACCAGCTCCTCGAGGGCGTCGGCGGCGGCGCGGACGTCGGCCATCGGCGGGATCAGCTCGTCCTTGGCCTGCGTGGCGTGCTCCAGCGACGAGGAGTCGCCGGCCTCGTGGGCCAGCGCCGACTCGAGCGCGGCGATACCGCTCGTCAGCTTGGTGATCTCGGCGGTGACCGCGTCGAGCATGGTCCGGTCGGCCGGGACGTCGACGGCGGTCAGCTTGGCGACGTTGTCGGCGAGCAGCGCCTGGTAGCGCAGCGCCGCCGGCAGGATCGCGGTCTTGCCGACCCGCGCGGTCTCCACCGCTTCGACGTGCACGCTGAGGATGTACTGCTCGAGGTAGACCTCGTACCGGCTGTTCAGCTCGCGCGGGCTGAGCACCTTGTACTTGTCGAGCATCGCGATCACCGCCGGGTCGGCGAGCTCGGGCAGGGCGTCCGGCGTGGTGCGCAGGTTCTTCAGCCCGCGCTGGGCGGCCTCCTCCTGCCAGGCGGCCGAGTAGCCGTCGCCGTTGAAGATCGACCGCGCCGTGGTCGGTGACGATGCCCTGCAGGACCGACTGGACGGCGTCGTTGAAGTCGATCCCCGTCGGCGAGCTTCGCCTCGATCTCGGTGCGAGATGAAGTCCAGCGAGTCGGCCAGGATCGCGTTGATCGCGACCATCGGACCGGAGATCGACTGCCCCGATCCGGGGGCCCGGAACTCGAACCGGTTGCCGGTGAAGGCGAACGGGCTGGTCCGGTTGCGGTCGCCCGGGTCGGCCTTGAGCTTGGGCAGGGTGTCGACGCCGACCTCGAGGGTGCCGCCGCTCTTGGAGCCGGTCGCCCCGCCCTTGGCGATCTGGTCGTAGACGTCCATCAGCTGGTCGCCGAGGAAGATCGAGATGATCGCCGGCGGCGCTTCGTTGGCCCCGAGGCGGAAGTCGTTGCTGGCGGAGGCGACCACGGCGCGCAGCAGCCCGCCGTACAGGTGGACACCGCGGATGATCGCCGCGCAGAAGGTGAGGAACTGCGCGTTCTCGTGCGGGGTGTCACCGGGGTTCAGCAGGTTGCCCTGGTTGCTGTTGCCCAGCGAGAAGTTGACGTGCTTGCCGGAGCCGTTGACCCCGTTGAAGGGCTTCTCGTGCAGCAGGCAGGTCATCCCGTAGCGTTCGGCCACCTTCTTCAGGGTGGTCATCATCAGCTGCTGGTGATCATGGGCCAGGTTGGACTTCTCGAACAGCGGGGCGATCTCGAACTGGCCGGGGGCGACCTCGTTGTGCCGGGTCTTGGCCAGGATGCCCTGCTTGAACAGCTCCCGGTCGACCTCGATCATGAAGGCCAGCACCCGCTCGGGGATGGCGCCGAAGTAGTGATCGTCGAACTGCTGGCCCTTGGCCGGCTTGGCGCCGAACAGCGTCCGGCCGGCGCTCATCAGGTCCGGGCGCGCGTAGTAGAAGTGCTCGTCGATCAGGAAGTACTCCTGCTCGGCGCCGGCGTAGGACACCACGGTGTCCACATCTGGCGTGACCGAACAGCTTCAGCAGCCGCGCGGCCTGCACGCTCATCGCCTGCTGCGAGCGCAGCAGGGGGGTCTTCTTGTCCAGCGCCTCGCCGGTCCAGGAGATGAACACCGTGGGGATGCACAGGGTGTTCCCGTTCGGGTTCTCCAGGATGTACGCCGGGCTGGTCACGTCCCAGGCGGTGTAGCCGCGAGCCTCGAAGGTGCTGCGGATGCCGCCGTTGGGGAAGCTCGAGCCGTCCGGCTCGCCCTGCGTCAGGGTCTTGCCGGTGAACTGGGCCAGCGAGCTGCCGTTCGCGTCCGGCTCCAGGAAGGAGTCGTGCTTCTCCGCCGTCAGACCGGTCAGCGGGTAGAAGACGTGGGCGTAGTGCGACGCGCCGTTCTCCAGGGCCCAGTCCCGCATGGCCGAGGCCACGGAGTCGGCGATCGCCGGGTCGAGCGGGTGCGCCCTTCTCGATCGTGGCGAGCACCGAGTTGTAGACGCTCTTGGGCAGCCGGCTCTTCATCCGGGACAGGTCGAAGACGTTCTTGCCGAACAGCTGGCCGAGCGGCTCGGCGAAGTCCTTGTGCGGGATCTCGTACGACGTGACGGCTTCGACGGCGTCGTGCCGGGTGGCGCTTCCACTCATGGTGCTCCTCGGGTGCGGGGCCGGTCGGGCTTGGACGACCGGACCCGATGACGTCGGGCACGTGCGGGTGGGAACGCCCCGGCGGGACCTCGACAGCGGGTTACCCGGTGAACGTACTGAGCCCACGTGTCCGCCCTGTTTCGGTTGCGTGCCGCCGCGATCACACCCGGGAGCGGCGAGCTCGGCGCCGGGGCGTACGCGAGTCGGACGGGTAGCCTCGCGGCGTGGCTACGCGTGGAGCGCCGGAGGTCCCGGCCGAGCCCTATCCGGGACAGCGGCTGGGTCTGCCCGCCTCCGGTCGAGGGTCACTGGCCGGTTGGCGGTCCCGGGTGGCGGCGCTGCTGCTGGACTGGGCGGCGTCGATGGGGGTGGCGGTCGCGATCTTCGGCACCGACGTGCTCACCGGCAGCGGCTGGCAGGCCTGGATGACCCTGGCCACCTTCTTCGTCGAGTCCACGGTGCTGGTCGCGGTGGCCAGCGGCAGCTTCGGCCAGCTGATCTGCCGGATCGCCGTCGTCCGGCTCGACACCCTGCCCGTCGGCTTCCCCCGGGCCGCCTTGCGGCAGGCCCTGATCTGCCTGGCCCTGCCACCGCTGATCATCGGCCCGGACCGACGGGGGCTGCAGGACCTGGTGGCCACCACCGTCGTGGTGAACCGCAAGTAGGCGGAGGACGGAGCCGGGACCGGGCGGTCCTGGCGAGCCCGACTCTTCACGTCAGAGGATCGCTCCGGGATTGAGGATCCCGTCCGGGTCCAGCAGCTGCTTGACCTGCCGGTTGAGCTCGGTCACCCGCGGACCGAGCTGGGTGGGCAGCAGCTCCTTCTTGAGCCGCCCGATCCCGTGCTCGCCGGTGATGGTGCCGCCCAGGGACAGGGCGAGCTCCATGATCTCGGTGAAGGCGAGCGCAGCCCGGTCACGCGCGGCGGTGTCGGCCGGGTCGAACACGATCGTCGGGTGCGTGTTGCCGTCGCCGGCGTGAGCGACCACCGGGATGTCCACCTGCCGGTGCTCGGCGATGGCGGCGATCCCAGCGAACAGGGCCGGCAGCTCGGGCACCGGAGCGCCGACGTCCTCGAGCATCAAGGCCCCCCGCCCCTCGACCGCCGGGAAGAAGATCCGCCGCGCCTCGGCGAACATCTCACCTTCCTCGGGGTCGTCGGTGGTGAAGCACTCGGACGCGCCGTTGCTCTGACAGGCCTCCTCGGCCAAGGCGATCTCGGCCGAGCAGGCCACGCCCGGGCGCGTCGGACTGGACCAGCAGCAGTGCGCCGGCGTTGCGGTCCAGCCCCATCGAGCGGTAGTCCTCGACGATGTTGATCGACGCGTTGTCCATCAGCTCGACCATCGACGGGCGGGCGACCATGCCGAGCGCCACGACCGCCCGGGCAGCCGCCTCCGGGTCGGGGAAGGTGGCCACCAACGTCGCCCGGGGCGGTTGGGCCGGTAGCAGCCGCAGCACCGCCCGGGTGATGATCCCGAGCGTTCCCTCCGAGCCGACGAACAGCTTGAGCAGCGACAGACCGGCCACGTCCTTGATCCGCTTGCCACCCAGGGTGATCAGCTCGCCGTCGGCCAGCACCACGTCCAGCCCGAGCACGTAGTCGGTGGTCACGCCGTACTTCACGCAGCACAGGCCGCCCGCGTTGGTCGCGATGTTGCCGCCGATGGAGCAGATCTCGTACGACGACGGATCCGGCGGGTACCAGAGACCGTGGGCGGCGGCCGCGGCCTTGACCTCGGCGTTGAACGCCCCCGGCTCGACCACGGCGACCCGGGTGGTGGTGTCGATCTCGATGGCGCGCATCCGCTCCAGCGACAGCACGATGCCGCCACTGACCGCCGACGACCCGCCGGACAGGCTGGTGCCGGCGCCTCGGGGCACCACGGCGACCCGGTTCTCCGCGCACCACCGGATGATCGCCTGCACCTGCCCGGCGTCGGTGGGGCGGGCCACCGCGATCGGTGTGCCGGCGCCCGGGTCGCGGGACCAGTCGAACCGGTAGTTCTCGACGACGGCCGGATCTGTCACGACCACGCCCTCGGGGAGGGCCGTGAGCAACGAGTCGACGGTGATCACGCTCATGGCGCCAACCTACCCCGCGGTCTCCCGGCAGCCACGCGCTCGAACTCCTGTCGAGCCGGCATCACCCAGACGGGATAGCTCGACAGAAGTCGGAGCAGGGGAGCAGCCGGCGGGATCAGTCGAGGGCTTCGGCGGAGATGAGCCAGGCCTCTTCCAGCTGGGTCTGCTCGTCGGTGGTCGCCGTCAGCTGCTGCTGGAGCTCGGCCAGCTTGCCGTAGTCGCTGGCCGTCTCGGCCATCTGCTCGTGCAGCTTCGCCACCCGCCGGTCCAGCTTGGCCAGCTGGCTCTCGATCCGGGCCAGGTCCTTGCGGGCCTGGCGGGTCTCGGCCGGGGAGGGGCCGTCGGACGCGGACGTGCCCGAGCCGTTCGCGGCGGTGCCGCCCGACGCCCCGCCGGTTCCAGCCCGCCCGGTGGTTGCGCTCGCACCGGACGACGACTCGGCGCGGTGGCGCAGCTCCAGGTACTGGTCGACGCCGCCCGGCAGAAGCACGCAGCTGCCGTCACCGAGCAGTGCGTACGTGACGTCGCAGACCCGCTCCAGGAAGTAGCGGTCGTGGCTGACCACGATCAGGGTTCCCGGCCAGGAGTCGAGGTAGTCCTCCACCACTGTCAGGGTGTCGATGTCCAGGTCGTTGGTGGGCTCGTCGAGCAGCAGCACGTTGGGCTCGCCGACCAGCAGCCGGAGCAGCTGCAGCCGTCGCCGCTCGCCACCCGACAGGTCGCCGATCCGGGTGGTCAGCCGCTCACCGGTGAAGCCGAAGTCCTCCAGCAGGCTGGTGGCGGTCACCTCCTTGCCGGAGGCCACCTGGGTGACCCGACGCTCCCGGTTGACCAGGTCCAGCACCCGCTCGCCGGCCGGCAGCTCGCCGACGGCCTGCGACAGGTGCCCGATGTCGACCGTCCGGCCGCGCTTGACCCGGCCGGAGTCCGGTGCCAGGTCGCCGGTCAGCAGCCGGAGCAGGGTGGTCTTGCCGGCGCCGTTGATCCCGATCAGACCGATCCGGTCACCCGGTCCGATCGACCAGGACAGGTCGGACAGCAGGGTGCGACCGGGGATGGCGACGCTGACGTCGGTCAGGTCGAACACGTCCTTGCCCAGCCGGGTGACCGCGAACCGTTCCAGCTCCAGTCGGTCGCGCGGTGGTGGCTCGTCCTCGATCAGCACCGTGGCCGCGTCGATCCGGAACTTCGGCTTCGAGGTCCGGGCGGGAGCGCCGCGGCGCAGCCAGGCCAGCTCCTTGCGCAGCAGGTTCTTGCGCCGGGTGGCCAGCTGACTGGCCTGCCGTGACCGCTCGGCGCGTGCGAGGACGTACGCCGCGTAGCCGCCGTCGTAGGCGTCCACCACGCCGTCGTGGACCTCCCAGACCCGCGAGCAGACCGCGTCCAGGAACCAGCGATCGTGGCTGACCACGAGCATGGCCGTGCCGCGGTCCTGCAGGGTCCGCAGGTGTCGGGCCAGCCAGTCCACGGCCTCGACGTCCAGGTGGTTGGTCGGCTCGTCGAGCACCAGCAGGTCGTGGCCGCCGAGCATCAGCGCGACCAGGGCCGTCCGGCGGCGCTCGCCACCGCTCAGCTGCGCGATCGGGCTGTCCAGGTCGACGGCGCCGAGCAGGTGCTCGACCAGTGCCCGGGTCCAGGAGTCGGCTGCCCAGACGTGGTCGGCCTCGCCGCCCACGATGACGTCGCGGACGGTCGAGGAGGGCGCGAAGTCGTCTGCCTGGTGCAGGTAGCCGATGGAGGCGGTGGCCGTCCGCACGACGCGACCCGAGTCGGGGTCGTCGACCCCGGTCAGCACGCGCAGCAGCGTCGTCTTGCCCGAGCCGTTACGGCCGACGACGCCGATCACGTCCCCGGCCGCGACCCCGAGACTCACTTCGTCCAGCACGAGCCGGGTGCCGTACTGCACACTCACCCGCTCGGCGTTCACCACGTTGGCCATAGGCCCCCATTCCCTCGCACCCAGTGTCCTCCCGGCAAATCGGGCTACCGTTGGGCGACGTGGAGGAGCCCTCGATCGCCGTCTCGACGACGACCCGACCCGACCCGACGGCAGCGGCTGCGCTGCCGCCGGGGACCCGGCTGCTGCACATCGGGCTGATGAAGACCGGCACCACTGCCCTGCAGCGGGCGGCAGCGTCCCACCGCGCGGACCTCGCCGCCCACGGCGTGCGCTATCCGGGTCGGGGCGTGAACCACCTGCAGCCCGTGTGCGCGTTGATGGGTCGGCGTCTGGGTTGGTCGGTGTCGGGGGCGGTGGCACCGGACCTGCGCTGGTGGCGTGAGCTGATGGCCGAGGTGGCTGCGGCCGACGCGACGGACCGGATCCTGATCAGCCACGAGTTCGCCTCGGAGTCCGACGACGAGCAGGCTGCACGCTTCGTCGCCGAGCTCGGTGAGCAGACCCACGTCGTCATCACCCTGCGCGGCTTCGCCACCCTGCTGGGCTCGAGCTGGCAGCAGTACGTCAAGGCCGGCCGCCGCAAGGCGTTCCAGCCGTGGCTTCGGGAGGTGCTGGCCGACGAACCGCGCAGCAACCTCGCCCGGTCGTTCCACCGCCGACACGACCAGGCCGAGATCCTCACCCGATGGCTCGATCTGGTCGGTCCCGAGCGGCTCACCGTGGTGATCGGCGACCGCAGCCGACCGAACCTGCTGCCGGACGCGTTCAGTGACCTGCTCGGCCTGCCGCGGGAGCTGCTGCGCAATGCCCCCGACGGTGGGGAGAACCGGTCGCTGTCCTGGCAGGAGGCCGAGTTCCTGCGCGGGGTCAACGCGCGGGTGCACGAGGCGAAGGTCGGCTGGCGACCGTACGAGGTGCTGATCCGGGACGGCCTGATCGCGCGGACGCTGCGCGCTCGTCGGCCGTCGGAGCAGGAGAGCGGCATGGTGCTGCCGCCCTGGGCGGAGGAGCCCGCCCTCGCCCGCGCCCGGAGGTATCACGACGCGGTGCTCGGCTCCGGCTGTCGGGTGATCGGGGACCCGCAACTGCTGCTGGAGCGGCCGCAGGTGGGCGAGCTGCCCCGGCCGACGACGGTCCCGCTGGACGCGGCGACCGAGGCGACGGCTGGGCTGTTGTCGGCGGCCCTCGGCCAGGGAGCGGAGTTCGACGTGACCGACCGGCCGCTGCCCCCGGAGCTGCGGCGGCTGCTGCGCTTCAAGCGCGGGCGTCAGTGGATCGAGCTGAACGAGGCGACCCCGACGGCCACCGCCGGCGACCTGTTCGTGGTGGCGCTGCTGCGTGCGGCCAAACAGCTCCGACGCGGCCTCCGGCGAGCCTGACGACGAGGCTGCGGCGAGCCTGACGACGAGCGTCCGGACTACCGCCCGCGCATCGCCTGACGAGAGCCCCTGGACTGGCGTGCGCTGGTCGGCATCGGCCCCTTGGGCATCGGCAGCTGGGGGCGGACGGCGTCCAGGGCGCGCAGCCGCTGGCGGATGTCGGTCACCTGGTTGGACTGCAGCGTCTTGGGCAGCTTCTTGATGTGGTCGGCCAGCTTGTCCAGCGGGACCTGACCGTCCTTGTCGCCCATCACGATCGTCGTGACCTTCACCCCGTACGCGACCCGCTCGTGCTTGCGGACCTCGCTGGCCAGCAACGCCTTGAGGCGGCCGGGCTCGCCCTCGCCGATCAGCACCAGACCGCCGGGACCGAGGGTGCGGTGGACGGCGTCCTGCTGGCGGGTCACCGCGATGACGGGCTTGGAGACCCACGCCTTCGGCAGCATCGAGAGAGCGACCTCGGCGGAGCCGGCCTGGCCGGCGTACCGCTTGTAGGTGGCCTTCTTGGTCCGTCGGACCAGGAAGAGCATCGCCGCGAGCATGCCCAGGCTCAGCCCGAGGATCCCGGCGTAGATGGGGTGCCCGACCACGAAGCCGATCACCAGGGCGATCACCAGGATGGCGACCCAGGGGCCGAACACCCACAGCGGCAGCTGCTTGTCGTACTCGTGGGTGAGCGTGTACGCGCGCTTGATCTGCCGCATCCGGCCCATGTCGGCCGGGTCGGTGCTGGCCTTGCGACGCGCCTTCTCGGCCTGCTTCGCGGCCTTGAGCTGCGCCTTGGCTTCCTTGCCGGCTTGGTCAGCCATGCCGTGCTCCCTCGTGTTTCACTTCGTCTGCGTGGAACTGTGCTGCTGTCGGGCGACTCAGCCGTTGACGGCCGATGGTACGAGATCGTCGCGGGATTCGACGGCCTGGCGGTACAGCCGACCGGCGCGGTAGGAGGAACGGACCAGCGGTCCGCTCATCACCCCGGCGAAGCCGATGTCGGTGGCCTCGGCCTGGAGCTCGATGAACTCCTCGGGCTTGACCCAGCGCTCCACCGGGTGGTGCCGCGGGGAAGGGCGGAGGTACTGGGTGATGGTGATGATCTCGGTGCCGGCGCCGTGCAGGTCGCGGAGCGCCTCGGAGACCTCCTCGCGGGTCTCACCCATGCCGAGGATCAGGTTGGACTTGGTGACCAGACCGGCGGCGCGGGAGGCACGGAGGACGTCCAGGGACCGCTCGTAGCGGAACCCGGGTCGGATCCGCTTGAAGATGCGAGGGACGGTCTCGACGTTGTGGGCGAACACCTCGGGGCGCGTGTCGAACAGCTGGTTCAGGTAGTCGGGGTTCCCGGAGAAGTCCGGGGCCAGCATCTCCACGCCGGTGTCAGGGTTGAGCTCGTGGATCTTGCGGATCGTCTCGGCGTACAGCCAGGCGCCCTCGTCGGGCAGGTCGTCGCGGCAGACGCCGGTGACGGTGGCGTAGCGCAGGCCCATCTTCTGGACCGACTCGGCCACCCGGAGCGGTTCGCCGGCGTCGAAGTCGGCGGGCTTGCCGGTGTCGATCTGGCAGAAGTCGCAGCGTCGGGTGCACTGGTCCCCGCCGATCAGGAAGGTGGCTTCGCGGTCTTCCCAGCACTCGAAGATGTTGGGGCAGCCGGCTTCCTGGCAGACGGTGTGCAGGTCCTCGTTCTTCACCAGGTTCCGCAGCTCGGTGTACTGCGGTCCCATCCGGGCGGTGGTCTTGATCCAGGACGGCTTCTTCTCGATCGGCACACTGGCGTTCCGTACTTCGAGGCGGAGCATCTTGCGTCCTTCGGGGGTGACGGTCACCGACTCAGCCTACTCGCTGACGACCCGGACGGCTCCGGTGCGGAACGGGGCGGACGCCGGGTCCGAGCCGGTCAGGAGACGTCCCGGCGCCGGAACACCAGCCAGGTGACCGCGATCAGGACGGCGAGCAGCAGCGCCCAGTAGCCGAGGCCGTGGGCCAGGCTCAGCGACTGCTCCAGATAGCTCCCGGACTCCCCGGAGACGGCGCCGGTCCCGGTGCTGACGGGGTAGGTCGTCCCGGCGTGCAGGATGGCCGACAGGTTGACCTCCGGACTCCACGCCGCCAGGCGTTCGGCCCAGCGCGACGTCACCGACAAGATGAGCCGGGCGTACGTCGCGACGAGACCGCCGAGCAGCACCCCGATGCTGGCCCCGGTGGACCCGGTGAGCAGACCGACGCAGAAGCCGAGCACACCCAGGATCATCACCACGACGACGCCCCGGCCGGCCATCGCCACGACCTGGTCGAGGCCGGTCAGCGGCTGCCGGTGCACCAGGGCCAGCACCGACGACGCGGCGACGGTCAGCCCGGTGGCCACGACCCCCACCAGCAGGCTGAAACCGGCGGCGACGACGAGCTTGCTGGTCAGCACGATCCGTCGGTCGGGGATGAAGGTGAGCCAGTTCGCCAGCGAGCCGGTGGTGGACTCCGCGCCGACGAACGAGGCCATGGCGACGAAGAGCACCAGCCCGGCCAGGTAGACCGTGAAGCTCACCGCCCCGGGAACCGCGTCGAGGAACGAGACCGGTCCCCAGTCCGAGAGCTCAGGCCGCGGTTCCGCGCACTCCTCGGCGGTGCCCCCGGACGCGGTGCAGTCGGCCTCCCATTCCGTGTGGTTGGCCTCCCAGTCCTGCACGTCCCGCTCGTAGTCCGCCTGGTTCTGCGCCTGCTGGGCGGCCGTGGGCGGCGTGATCTCGTAGTTCACCTCCAGCTGGAAGAGAGCGATCAGCCCCAGCAGGAGCAGCAGGGCCACCAGCGTCAGGCGTCGGCTGCGCAACCGGAGGGCCTCGGCCTGCAGTGCGTGCCTCATCGGGGTCCCACCTCGGCGCCTGGTGGCGCTGGTGGCGGCTGGATCGGCGGTGCCGGGGGCGCCGAGCCCAGGGCGTCGGCGGCGGTGAGCTGCAGGAACACCTGCTCGAGGTTGGCCTGCACCCGGCCGAGCTCGGAGGCGTAGACGCCGCGGTCGGCCAGGAAGCGGTTGAGGCCGCTGGGATCGACCGGGGAGCCGTCGGGGGCTGTGGTCACGCTGAGCGCCCCGTCGGGTGCCACCACGCAGCCGAAACCGGCGTCGGCCAGCAGACGGTGGACCGCGTACGCGTCCGGCACCCTGACCCGTACGCCGCCCCCGGCGCCGGCGAGGATGTCGTCGACCCGTCCCTCGGCGAGCAGCCGTCCGCGGCCGATGATCGACACCGTGTCGGCGACCTGCTGCACCTCGGCCAGGATGTGGCTGGAGACGAGGACGGTCTTGCCCTGGTCGGCCAGGTGACGCATCGTCTGCCGGATGGCGTGGATCCCGGCCGGGTCCAGACCGTTGGTCGGCTCGTCGAAGATGAGCAGGTCAGGGTCCTTCAGCAGCGTGGCGGCGATGGCCAGCCGCTGCTTCATCCCCAGCGAGTACGTCTTGTAGCGGTCCCGGGCCCGAGCAGCCAGCCCGACCTCCTCGAGGACGGCGCCGACGCGCTGCTTCGGGACACCGATCCCGGTCGCCAGCAGCTCCAGGTTGCGACGCGCGGTGAAGGTGGGGAAGAACTTGGGCTGCTCGACGATCGCTCCCACCCGGTTCACCACGTCGGGCAGCCGGCGCGGCACCTCGGTGCCGAAGATCTCCATCCGGCCCGCGTCCGCCCGGATCAGCCCCAGCACCATCCGGATGGTGGTGGTCTTGCCGGAGCCGTTCGGCCCGAGGAACCCGTGCACCCCGCCCGACGGCACGTTCAGGTCGAGCCGGTCCACCGCCGGGATGGGGACGCGCCGGCGCGGGTACGTCTTGTGCAGACCCGCTGTGCGCAACGCCCACGGCATCGTCGAATCGGACACGCCACCCCTGACCTCGGCTGATGGCCAGAGCCTGCCAGAGGCAGGGGTGCGGTCGACGCTGCGACCCGCTCGCAGCTGGCGAGCCGGGGCCGGTCGAGGGGGAGCGGGCTGAGCCGAGGTGCAGAACGCTCGCTCAGTGCGTCAGGCGACGGCCAGGCCGTAGGTGACGGCCGGCTTCGACTCGGTCTCGTGGCGCATCGGTTCGGACTGCTCGTACGGCTGGAAGGACAGGTAACGCTCCAGGTGCGGTCGGAGCACGTGGGCGACCTCCGGCAGACCGGGGGCCTCGCCGGTCTCGGCCGCCAGGGAGGTGACGCCCGCGTCGGTGATGCCGCACGGGATGATCGCGTCGAACGCGCTCAGGTCGGGGTCGACGTTGAGGGCGAAGCCGTGCATGGTCACCCCGGCTGCGACCCGGACGCCGATGGCGGCGATCTTGCGCTCGGGCTTTCCGGCCTCGGCGGGCAGCCAGACCCCGGACCGACCGGTGACCCGGGCGGCGGAGGTCAGCCCGTAGTCGGCGCACAGGTCGATCAGCGCCTCCTCCAGCCGGCGGACGTAGTCGACGACGTAGACGGCCTCGGGGAGCTTGACGATCGGGTAGCCGACGAGCTGGCCGGGGCCGTGCCAGGTGATCTTGCCGCCCCGGTCGACGTCGACCACCGGGGTGCCGTCCAGCGGCCGCTCCTGCGGCTCGGTCCGCTTGCCGGCGGTGTAGACGCTGGCGTGCTCCAGCAGCAGCACCGTGCTCGGTCGTTCGCCGGCCTTGACCTCCGCGTGGATCTGGCGCTGCGACTCCCAGGCGGCGAGGTAGTCGACCTCGTGCGTCCCGAGGGGACCGGGGTACAGGAAGTCGAGGTTCATGACTGGAGTCTAGGACGCGGCCGTGAGGGGGCCGTGCGTCGTGGGTGTCGGTGCTGGGGCGGTGGTGGGTGCTGGGTGCTGGGGTGCTGGGGTGCTGGGGTGCTGGGAATCTGGGATGCTGGGGTGGTGGGCAATTTCCATCCACGGGTGGGTAGTGCGCGCTCGAAGGCCGCGGGTGGTGGGCAATTTCCATCCACGGGTGGGTAGTGCGTGCTCGGGGGCCGCGGGTCGAGGGCAATGTCCATCCACGGATGGAAATTGCAAGCCGGGTGGCCCGCGGGCGGGAATCTGCATCCACGGATGGAAATTGCAGGCCGGGTGGCCCGCGCGGGCGGGAATCTGCCTCCGCGGATGGAAATTGCGGTGCCGGTGTCCGTGCCGGTGCCAGGGCCAAGGCCTACCGGTGCCGGTGAGGTTGCGGGTTCCAGGCGACAGACGGAGCCCGACGGCTCGTGGGTGGAGCGTCAGTCGCGCAGAGAGTGCGCGATGGCGGTGGTGACGTCGGGAGCCAGGAACGTGAAGCCCTGGTCGGTCGCCTGCTGGGGCAGCAGCCAGACGTCCCCGAGGAGCTGCTCGGCGAAGTCACCGAGGACTGTCGACAGCACCGCCTTGGGCGCCTTGAGGAAGCGCGGCCGGTGGAGCTGTCCGGCCAGCTCGTCGGTGAACTCGGCGTTGGTGGTCGGCTGGGGCAGCGTCAGGTTGTACGGTCCGGACGCCCGCTGGTGCTCCGCCGCCCAGAGCACGAAGCGGAGGTAGTCGCCGAGCTGGATCAGCGGCATGTGCTGGCTGCCGTCGCCGAGCACCGCCCCGGCGCCCAGTGACCACGCCCTCCTCATCACCGGGAACAGTCCACCGCTGGAGTCGATCACGGGACTGGTGCGCAACAGCACCACCCGGACACCGGCGTCGGCGGCGGGCTGAGCCGTACGCTCCCACTCCGCCACCAGCCCGGAGATCCAGCTGGCTCCCGCCGGCGCGGACTCGGTCAGCGGCTGATCGGATCCCTCGGACGGGTAGTAGCCGGTGGCGCTGGCCTGCAGCAGCGACCGGAGCCGACCCTGTCCGCTCGTGCCGGGCCGCCAAGGCGTCGGCCAGCGTCCGGGTCGGGTTGATCCGTGAGGACCTGACCAGCTCCTTGCGCTTGGTGGTGAGCGGTCGGTCGGCGATGCCGACACCGCACAGGTTGACCACCGCGTCCACGTCGTCCAGCACGTGGTCGTCGAGCGTGCCCGCGTCGGGATCCCAGCCGAACTCGGTGGCCGAGCCCGGCTCGCGACGGACGAGCCGGACCACTTCGTGACCCTCCGACGCCAGCCGGATCCGCAGAGCCGTACCGAGGAACCCGGACGCGCCGGCCAGCAGATAGCGGATGGTTACAGCCCCAGCTCGGCGCCGAAGTCGCCCTCTTCGAGCCGGGCCTTGACCAGCGACAGGAAGCGGGCGGCGTCGGCACCGTCGACGATGCGGTGGTCGTACGACATCGACAGGTACATCATGTCGCGCACCGCGATGACCTCACCCAGGTTGGCGTCCTTGATCACCACCGGCCGCTTCACCAGCGCACCGGTGCCGAGGATGGCGACCTGCGGCTGGTTGATGATCGGGGTGTCCATCAGCGTCCCGGCGGAGCCGTAGTTGGTGATGGTGAAGGTGCCGCCGCTCAGCTCGTCCGGTCCGACCTTGCTCTGCCGGGTCCGCGCGGCCAGGTCGCCGATCTTCTTGGCGATCCCGGCGAGGTTGAGGTCGCCGGCGTCCTTGATCACCGGCACCAGCAGGCCCCGCTCGGTGTCGACCGCGATGCCGATGTGCTCGGCGTCGGGGTAGGTCACCACCCCGGCCTCGGTGTCGATGGTCGCGTTGACCTTCGGGTAGACCTTCAGCGCCTCGATGGCGGCCTTGGTGATGAACGGCAGGTACGACAGGCTCGCGCCCTCGCGCGCCTTGAAGTCGTCCTTGGCCTTCGCCCGGATCCGGGAGATGGCGGTCAGGTCGACCTCGACCGTCGCGGTCAGCTGGGCCGAGACCTGCAGCGACTCGACCATCCGCTTGGCGATGGTCTTGCGCAGCCGGGACAGCTTCTCGGTGGTGCCGCGCAGGTTGCTCGGCTCGGCGGCCGGCTTCTTCGCCGCCGGAGCGGGGGTCGGAGGCGGCTGCGGCGGGAGCAGCGGCCGGGGCCGGAGCCTCGGCAGCCTTCTTGGCCTCCTCGGCCGCGGCCAGCACGTCCTGCTTGCGGATCCGGCCGCCGACTCCGGTGCCGGTCACCGACGACAGGTCGACGTAGTGCTCGGCGGCCAGCTTGCGGACCAGCGGGGTGACGTAGCTGCGGTCCCCCTCGGCGGTCTCGGACTTGGCCGGCTCGGGCTTCGCGGGCGCCGCCTTGGCGGGCTCGGCCTTCGGCTGCTCGGCCTTGGGCTGCTCGGCCTTCGGGGCTGCGGCTTCGGGCTGCGCGGGGATCGGCGCCTGGCCGCCCTCGTCACCGGCCTCGGTCTGCTCCTCGATGGTGTCCGCGCTGTCCACCTGTGCGGTCTCGTTCGACGGTGCCTCGGCCTCGGGAGCCGACTCCGCCGCAGACCCGTCACCGATGACGGCCAGCACGGCCCCGACCTCGACGGTCTCGTCCTCGGCCACCCGGATCTCCAGGATGGTGCCGGCCGTCGGCGAGGGGATCTCGGTGTCGACCTTGTCGGTGGAGATCTCCAGCAGCGCCTCGTCGGCCTCCACCGTGTCGCCGACCTGCTTCAGCCAGCGGCTGACAGTGCCTTCGGTCACGCTCTCGCCCAGGGCCGGGAGGGTGACCTCGGTGCCGCCACCGCCACCGCCAGCCGGTGCCGGCGGCGGGACCGCTCGGAGCTGGCCTGCGACGCCTTCTCCTCGTCGGCTTCCGCGCTCGGGGCGGGCTCGGGCTCGGGCTCCGGCTCGGGCTCGGCTTCCGCCTCGGCCTGGTCGCCGCCGGAGTCGCCGGCCGGCGCCTCGTCGGCGTCGCCGATGACCGCCAGCTCGCCGCCGACCTCGACCGTCTCGTCCTCGGCCGCCTTGATCTCCAGCAGCACACCGGCCACCGGCGAGGGGATCTCGGTGTCGACCTTGTCGGTCGAGACCTCGAGCAACGGCTCGTCTGCCTCCACCGAGTCACCGACCTGCTTCAGCCACCGGGTGACGGTGCCCTCGGTGACGCTTTCGCCGAGAGCGGGGAGAGTTACGGAGGTCGACATGAGGTGGTGGGACTCCTTCTGGCGCAGAACCGGGGGGTCAGACGCTTGGTCGCGTGTGACCTGAGCGTAACGGTGTGGCTCAGCCTAGCCATAGGCGTCCCACCGCGCTCGGGCCCGCCCGGGTCGCTCGACCGGCGGCCGTCCCGGCGGGCGCGCAGCGTCAGCCGTGGGCGTGCAAGGGCTTGCCGGCGAGGGCGAGGTGGGCCTCGCCGAGGGCCTCGGACTGGGTGGGGTGGGCGTGCGACAGGGCCGCGACGTCGGCGGGGAAGGCGTCCCAGCCGGTGATCAGCTGTGCCTCGCCGATCAGCTCGCTGACCCGCGAGCCCACCAGGTGCACCCCCACCACCGGGCCGTCCACCCGGCGTACGAGCTTCACGAAGCCCTGCGTCTTGAGGATCTGCGACTTGCCGTTGCCGGCCAGGTCGTAGGTCAGCGTCTGCACGTCCCCGTACGCCTCCCGGGCGGCCGCCTCGCTCAGCCCCACCGAGGCGACCTCGGGGTCGCTGTAGGTCACCCGCGGGAGATCCTGGTCGCGGACCGGCACCGGCGGCCGTTCCCCACGACCGGTTCGGTGGGCGATCTCCTCGGCCACGAAGATGCCGTGGGCGAATCCCCGGTGGGCCAGCTGCGGCCCGGCGACCAGGTCGCCGACGGCGTAGACGCCGGGCACGGACGTCGCCAGCCGCTCGTCGACCACCACCAGACCGCGCTCCAGCACCACCCCGGCCTCGGCGTAGCCGAGCCCGTCGCTCACCGGACCCCGTCCGACAGCGACCAGCACCAGGTCGCCGGCGATCTCGCCGCCGTCGGCCAGCAGCAGTCGGACGCCGTCGTCGGTGGTGCCGACGTCCTCGACGCCGACCCCGGTCCGCACGCGTCATCCCCCGCTTGCGGAACGCCCGCTCGACCGCCGCGGAGATCTCCGGCTCCTCCCCGGCCAGCAGCCGGGGGAGGGCCTCGACGATCGGTGACCTCGACTCCCAGCGAGGTCCAGGCGGAGGCGAACTCGACGCCGATCACGCCGCCGCCGAGCACCACGGCCCTGGTCGGCAGGGTCTCCAGCCGCAGGGCGTGCTCGCTGGTCAGCACCCGGGTGCCGTCGATCGTCACGCCCGGGCAGCGACCTGGCGGCCGAGCCACTGGCCAGCACGGTGGCCGGGGCCGTCGATCAGCTCGTCGGCCGACCCGGACGCCGACCGTGCCGTCCGCCGCCTCCAGCCGCCCCTCGCCCTGCGACGACGGTGATGCCGCGGCCCTTGACCAGGCCGGTCAGCCCCTTGAACAGCCGGGTCACCACCGAGTCGGCGTACGCCGTGATCTCCTGGGCGTCGACCCGGTCGAGGGTGGCGTGGATGCCGAACCGGCTGCCGTGCCGGGCGGCGTCGGCCACCTCCGCGGCGTGCAGGATCGCCTTGGTCGGGATGCAGCCGCGGTGCAGGCAGGTGCCGCCGAGCTTGCCCTTCTCCACCAGGGTCACCCGCAGCCCCAGCTGGGCGGCGCGCAGAGCGCGCCGCGTACCCGCCGCTGCCCCCGCCGAGGACGACCAGATCCGGCTGCTCGGTCATGGGAGAACGCGTTCCGTCATGGGAGACAAACTAGCGCCGCGACGCCCACGGGTCGGGGTCACCGGCGACGCGACGCTAGCCGCGCTCGATCAACCGGGACAGCACGATGATCGACTCGGTGTGGTCGATGGTGTCGTCGCCGCGGATCCGTTCCAGGGCCCGTTCCAGGTCGCGGACGTTGCGAGCCCGGACGCGCAGGATGGCGTCCGCCTGTCCGGTCACCGTGGAGGCGCTGACCACCTCGGGGATGGAGTCCCAGGTGTTCAGCAGGGCCTGCGGCGACACGGTGCCCTTGCAGTAGACCTGCACGTACGCCTCGGTGCCCCACCCGAGCGACTCCGGGTCGACGATGGTGGTGAAGCCGGCGATCGTCTCGTCCGCGATCATCCGGTCCACCCGTCGCTTGACCGCCGGAGCCGAGAGATTCACCTCGGCGCCGATGTCGGCGAAGGTCGCGCGGGCGTTGCGGACCAGGTGGTGCAGGATTCGTTCGTCCACGACGTCCATGGGTCCTAACCCTAGCCGCGCAACGAATCGCTGTTGAGGCGGAATGGACAGCCGGAATGACGACCAAACTCGCAACATCCGGCGATTGATTGCGCAGCGGCCGGTTCCTAGGCTGAAGGCGACCGTGCCTCACCCGGACCGGCGGAGGGATGCCGTCCCTCGATCGCGTCGATCGGAGCCCCCCATGACCAACCTCGCCTACGCACCCACGGGCAGCACGCAGCGCGTGCCCCGACCGCGCCACTTCCTGATGACGCCGCCGCGGCACTTCGCGGTGGAGTACGCGATCAACCCCTGGATGCACCCGGGGATCGAGGTCGATCGGGACCTCGCCCTGCGCCAGTGGCAGACCCTGGCCGACACCTACCGCCGCCTCGGGCACCGGGTCGACCTCCTCGACCCGGTCGCCGGTCTGCCCGACATGGTGTACGCCGCCAACGGCGCCCTGGTCACCCGCACCGCCACGGTCGCCGCCCGGTTCGCGTACCCGCAGCGGGCCGCGGAGTCCGCTGCGTACGCGGGCTGGCTGGAGCCCACGGTCTGGGTCCGGTCCACCAGCCGGTCGAGGTGAACGAGGGGGAGGGTGACTTCCTGGTGGTCGGCGACACCATCCTGGCCGGCACCGGCTTCCGCACCAGCCCCGCCGCCCACGCGGAGGTGGCCCGACTGACCGGTCTGGAGGTGGTCAGCCTCGAGCTCGTCGATCCCGCGTACTACCACCTCGACACCGCCCTGGCCGTGCTCGACGACCGCACGGTGGCCTACTACCCGGAGGCGTTCTCACCGGTCGCCCAGGCGGTGCTGGCCACCCTCTACCCGGACGCCATCATCGCCACGGCGGCCGACGCCGCGGTGCTCGGGCTGAACGCGGTCTCCGACGGGCGGCACGTCTCCTGGCGCCGGGGGCCACCGATCTCGCCGCCCAGCTGACCGGGCGCGGTTTCGAGGTGCTGCCGGTGGACCTGTCCGAGCTGCTCAAGGGCGGCGGCGGCGTCAAGTGCTGCACCCTCGAGCTGCGCCGACCGCTCGCCGGCGGCGCGTCCGGGGCGGAGGTGGGAGCATGAGCCAGACCATGACCGACAGCAGCGCCGTGACCGAGCCCGGCCCCCGTGCGACAGTGCCCGCGGCTGCTGATCCCACGGCCGACGAGATCGCCCTCGAGGACGCGCACGTCGCTCACAACTACCACCCACTGCCCATCGTCATCGCCGAGGCCGAGGGTGCCTGGGTGACCGACGTGACGGGTCGGCGCTACCTCGACTGCCTGGCGGCCTACTCCGCGGTCAACTTCGGTCACCGCAACCCCACGGTGGTGCAGGCGGCCAAGGAGCAGCTGGACCGGGTCACCCTGGTCAGTCGGGCCTTCCACTCCGACCAGCTCGGCACGTTCGCGGCCGAGCTGTGTGCGCTGGCCGGCAAGGACATGATGCTGCCGATGAACACCGGCGCCGAGGCGGTGGAGAGCGGTCTGAAGGTGGCCCGCAAGTGGGGTCACGACGTCCGCGGGATCGAGAACCCGACCATCGTGGTGGCGGCCGGCAACTTCCACGGCCGGACCATCTCCATCATCTCGTTCTCCGACGACCCGGACGCCCGCGCCGGCTTCGGTCCCTACACGCCGGGCTTCCGGACCGTCCCGTACGGCGACGTGGCCGCCGTCGAGGCGGCCTGCGACGCGAGCACGGTCGCGGTGCTGGTCGAGCCGATCCAGGGCGAGGGCGGCGTGGTGATCCCGCCGGCCGACTACCTGCCGGGGCTGCGCGAGCTGTGCGACCGGCGCCAGATGCTGTTGATCTGCGACGAGATCCAGTCGGGACTGGGGCGGACCGGGACGACCTTCGCCTCCGAGCACGTCGGTGTCGAACCCGATCTCTACCTGCTCGGCAAGGCGCTGGGCGGCGGCGTCGTCCCCGTCTCGGCCGTGGTCGGCAACGCCGACGTGCTCGGTGTGCTGCATCCCGGCCAGCACGGGTCCACCTTCGGCGGCAACCCGCTGGCGGCTGCCGTCGGGCTGAGCGTGGTGCGGATGCTGGCCGACGGCTCCTGGCAGCGTCGGGCGAGCGAGCTCGGTGAGGTGCTGGGCGACCGGCTGCGCGCGCTGATCGGGCAGGGGGTCACCGCGGTCCGGTGCGTCGGCCTGTGGGCCGGGGTGGACATCGACCCGGCTCTGGCCACCGGTCGTGAGGTCAGCGAGCGGCTGATGGCCCGCGGGATCCTGGTCAAGGACACCCACGGCTCGACCATCCGCCTCGCCCCGCCGCTCGTCGTCACCGCCGACGAGCTGCACTGGGCCGTCGACCAGCTCGCCGAGGTCCTGACCGACCTGCGCTGAGAGCGACACGAGCCGGCGTGCGGACCGCCCCTTCATACTGGGGGTCATGGGTTGGTTGAAGCGGGGTACGCAGAAGCTGCGGCGGGGTGGTGGAGCGGGTAGGCCCTCGGGCAAGGTCGACGACGCCATCACGATGCACCTGAGCGAGTTCGCGAGCACCCACCGTGGCGTCGAGGCGTTCATCGAGCCCCGTACGTCGGTCACCCAGACGACCCTGCTGCTGGTGGCCTGGGACGGTGAGTGGACCCGTCGGGTGGTGCCCTCGCCGGAGTGGGGACACAAGTTCGCCGAGAGCCTGCAGATCCCCGGCTACGACGCGGCCGTGGTGGGCTACCCGCAGCGGATGCGGGACTACAACACCCGCAACAAGAAGCACCCCGACCTGCGGTGAGGTCGAGGGACCCCGAGCGCCGCGCTCAACTCATGGCGCTGCTCGCCGGCGCTCTGGGCCGCTCGTTCGTCGCCCTCCGGCCGGGACGAAAGCGTGTCCCGACCTGATCCGCTCCTGCACTCCCGACCGCGCCGGCTTGCGCTGCGCCGCATCAGCGCCGCCGAGCAGCGCCTTAGCTTCAGTCCTCCAGCGAGCGTGCCAGTGCCACGAGGGTCCTGACGCCGAAGCCGGTGCCGCCGGGCGAGACGTAGCCGCTGCCGCCGCCGTCGGTCCACGCCGGGCCCGGCGATGTCCACGTGAGCCCAGGCGATGCCCTCGCCGACGAACTCCCGCAGGAACGCCGCCGCGACCAGGGCTCCGCCGGCCCGGTCGCCGCTGGTCGAGCGGAGGTCGGCCACCTTGGAGTCGAGCTTGGGGCGGATGTGCTTGGGGATCGGCAGCTGCCAGACGTCCTCGCCGGCGGCCTCGGCGGCATCCAGCACCCGGTCCGCGGTGTCGTCGTCGCTGGCCATCAAACCGGCGGTCTTGTCACCCAGGGCGACCACCGCCGCGCCCGTCAGGGTGGCCATGTCCACGATCAGGTCCGGCGCGTCCTCGCTGGCCCGGGCGATGGCGTCGGCCATCACCAGCCGCCCCTCGGCGTCGGTGTTGCCGTTCTCCACGGTCTTGCCGCCGTACATGGTCAGCACGTCCGACGGGCGGTAGGCGGTGTCGGAGGGCAGGTTCTCGGCCAGGGAGGCGTACGCGGTCACCTTGACCCGCAGTCCCAGGTCGGCGATCGCGCCCACCGCCGCGATCACCGCTGCAGCACCGGCCATGTCGCACTTCATCGTGTACATGCTGTCGCCGGGCTTCAGGTTCAAGCCGCCGGAGTCGAAGGTGATGCCCTTGCCGACCAGGGCCAGGTGGTGCTTGGCGCCGCGGGGGGAGTAGGCGATCCGGACCAGCCGGGGGAGTCGTGAGGAACCCCCGCCGACAGCCAGGATGCCGCCGTAGCCGCCCTTGGTCAGCGCCTTGTCGTCCAGCACCTCGACCGACACCTTGGCGTCCTTCAGGAACGTCTTGGCCTCCTCGGCGAACGAGGCGGGGTACAGCAGGTTCGGCGGGATGTTGACCCACTCCCGCGCGGTGGCCACCGCGCGGGCGATCGTCTGGGCCGTGGTGACCGACTCCGTCGTGCTCACCCGACGCCCGGCCAGCGGGCTGATCACCGCGATCGAGGTCACGGCGGCGGCCTGGTCGGCGCCCTTGCCGGTGGGGCGGTAGCGGTAGCTGCCCAGCAACGCGCCCTCGGCCACGGCCTGCACCGTCTCCGGCTCGTCGGCTCCGAGGGCGACGGCGATCTGGGCGCCGCCGTCGGTCTGCTTCGCCGGCCTGCTTGACGCCGGCCCCGGCGGCCTGGCGCAGGTCCTCGGGAGTCGGCGACTCCAGGCCCAGCCCGACGACGATGACGACGGGCCAGCCACCGACAGCAGGGAGAGTCCGGGTGTGACCGGCGTCGGCCTTGGCGCCGACGCTGGCGGCCACTGCGGTCAGCCCCAGGCCGAGTCGCTTGTCGTACTCCTTGTCCAGGCCGGTGGGGGCTCCCACCACACCGTCGGCGCCGTAACCCAGGACCAGCGCGGTCGCTGACCGGTCGGGCGTCCGGGCGACGGTCAGGGTCGGCAGGCTGGGGACGGGCACGGGGGCTCCTTCACTCGCGGGTTCACTCGGTGGATCAGCCCGGCGCAGAACGCGGGACCAGCCCACAGTAGTGGGGTAGGTTCGTCGACGTGTCCACCGCATCATCGGCTGCTTCCCCGCCGACCGGTGAGAACCGGTCGCAGCCCTCGGTGAGCGAGCCGGTCCCGACGGCACCGTCGCTGAAGCGTCCCCGGTCCACGACCGGCACGAGGCCGCCGGCGCCAAGTTCTCCGAGTTCGGCGGCTGGTCGATGCCGCTGGAGTACGCGGGGGCCGGGGTCCTGGCCGAGCACGCAGCCGTCCGCACGGCTGTCGGTCTCTTCGACGTCAGCCACCTCGGCAAGATCGGCGTCACCGGGCCCGGGCGCTGCCGCCTTCGTGAACCGCTGCCTGACCGCCGACCTGGGCAAGATCGCCCCCGGCCAGGCCCAGTACTCGATGATCTGCAACGACGACGGCGGCGTGGTCGACGACCTGATCGCCTACCTCGACGGTCCCGGACGACGTGCTGCTGATCCCCAACGCCGCGCAACTGCCGCGGAGGTCGCCGGTCTGCTGCGCGGCGGCCGCTCCGCGGGGAGTCACCGTCGAGGACCAGCACGAGGCGTACGCGGTGTTCGCGGTGCAGGGTCCGCACAGCGACGAGGTGCTCGAGGCGGCCGGGCTGCCGACCGGCCACGGCTACATGTCCTTCGCCCACGCCGAGCTGGGCGGGGTCGCCGCTGACCGTCTGCCGGACCGGTTACACCGGCGAGCGCGGGTACGAGCTGGTCGTGCCAGCGCGCAGGCCGGCGTCGTCTGGGACGCGTTGGTGGCGGCCGGGGAGCCGTACGGGATCCAGCTCGCCGGGCTGGGCGCCCGCGACACGCTGCGGACCGAGATGGGCTATCCGCTGCACGGCCAGGACATCTCGCCCGACATCTCGCCGGTGCAGGCCCGGCTCGGCTGGGCCGTCGGCTGGAAGAAGGACGCCTTCTTCGGCGACGCCGCGCTGCGGGCGGAGAAGGAGGCCACCCCGAACCGGCTGCTCTGGGGCCTGCGCGCGGTCGGGCGGGGCATCCCCCGGCCGGGCATGCTGGTTCGCGACACCGACGGGCGCGAGATCGGCTCGGTCACCTCCGGGACGTTCTCGCCGCCGCTGAAGACCGGGATCGCGCTGGCGCTGCTGGACTCCCGGTTCGTGGTGGGCGAGCAGGTCCAGGTCGACGTACGGAGCCGGCAGCGAGGCGTTCACCATCATCAAGCCGCCGTTCGTCACCCCCGGCGTCCGCGAGCCGTGAGGGGCCGTCACCGGACGCCGGTTGGCTCACCTGGTCCTCGCGCTGGCGGGTCTGCTGGTGGCGCTGTATCCGTTCACGCTCGGGGGCCGACCCGACGGTGACCTGCCGCGGGCGTGGAGCTGAGGCCGGGTCAGAGTCCTGCGCCAAGGCCGATGGCAGCGCGGCGCAGAGCTACGAGGCGCGCGCCGCTGACGCGCGCAACGCCGCTCCGGTCATCGTGGGGGTCGGGTTGCTGGTGGCGGTCTTCGGCGCCGGGTCTGTTCGTGTCCGACGTCCGCCGGGACCGTTCGCGCGCCACCACGACCTGAGGTTCAGCCGGAGACGACGAAGGTGCAGGCCGGTTCGGTGGAGAGTGCCGCCGCGATCCGTTGCCGCCCCCGCTCGCTGAGGTCGCCCGGCAGGGCGTCGAGGTCGAACCAGCCGACCGCCAGCGACTCCTCGTCGCCGACCGCGGCTTCCCCGGAGGCGTAGCGGCAGCGGAACGTCATGGAGATGTACTGACAGCGATCCCCGTTCGGGTAGGTGATGTCCGGATCGGCGATCAGGCTCACCAACCGTTCGACGACCACCCTGACCCGGGTCTCCTCCCAGAGCTCGCGGGCGAGGCTGTCGGCCGGCTGCTCACCCGGCTCGACGATCCCGGCCGGCAGGCTCCAGCGGCCGTTGTCCGCCCGCTGTCCCAGCAGGATCTGCTCGTGTCCGGGATCGCCGCGCAGGACGACGCCGGAGACTCCCGGCAGCAGCAGCGGTCGATGTCCCCAGACCTCGCGGAGCTCGGTGATGTAGGTGGGGGTGGGCATGCTCAGGGCATCCGGACGATCTGGCCCGCGTACGCCAGACCGCCGCCGAACGCGAAGAGCAGCACCGGCGCACCCGACGGAAGCGGCGACTTCTCCTGCAGCTTGGACAGCGCCAGCGGGATGGACGCCGCCGACGTGTTGCCCGACTCGGTGACGTCGGTGGCGACGACGGCGTTGACGGCGCCGATCTTGGCCGCCAGCGGCTCGATGATGCGCAGGTTCGCCTGGTGCAGCACGATGGCGGCCAGGTCCTCGGGTGCGAGCGACGCCTTGTCGATGACCTCCCGGGCGATCCTCGGCAGCTCGAAGGTGGTCCACCGGTAGACGGCGCGCCCGTTCTGGGCGAACTTGTCGTTGTCGGACCGCTCGATCCGCACGGCGTCGCCCAGCTCGGGGACGCAACCCCACAGGACCGGGGAGATGTGCTCGTCGGCGTCGGCGGTGAGCAGGAAGGCGCCGGCACCGTCGGCGGTGAGCACACAGGTGGTCCGGTCGGTGAAGTCGGTGACGTCGGTCAGCTTCTCCGCACCGATCACCAGAGCCGTGGTGGAGGCGCCGGCCGCGATGGCGTGCTGGGCGATCGCGACGGCGTGCGGGAAGCCGGAGCAGGCGGTGTTGATGTCCATGGTGGCCGGGGCCCCGGGGATCCCCAGCCGGTGCGCCACCCGGGCGGCCATGTTGGGGGACCGGTCCAGCGCGCTGCAGGTGGCCACGATCACCAGATCCACCTGGTCGGCGGTCGCCCCGGCCTTGGCCAGCGTGTCCCGTGCGGCCTTCTCGGCCATCACGTCGACGGTCTCGTCGGGTCCGGCCCAGCGGCGTTCCCTGATCCCGACCCGCCGCTGGATCCACTCGTCGCTGGTCTCCACCATGGTCTCCAGCTCGGAGTTGGTGACCACCCGCTCGGGCTGGAAGTGCCCGACCGCGACCAGGCGTGATCCGGTCATGAACGCTGCCTCTCGATCATGGTCGGAGCGTATGCCATCGGGTCCGGGCGGGGTCGGCCGTCTCGGCCGCCCCCGGGCGGCGCAGCGTCACTCGGGTCGAGCGACATCGGACCGTAGACGAGCCGGTCCTCCTCGTACAGGCGCACGGCCCGGACCCCGGCTTCCCGGAGCTCGGGATAGAACTCACCGAGCCAGGTCTCGGCATCGCCCTGGCTGTGCCAACGCTGCTCGAGCTCGGCCGGTATCGTGGTTCACCCACCCAGCGCCACGCCATCGTCGTCCCCGGCCGCGCTCAGGTGAGGCGTTCGGTGGGGGAGGCCTTGCCGACGACCGAGCCGTCCCGCTGGACGGCGTCACCGAGGGCGTCGTCGATGCCGGCCAGCGTCTCGGCCGACAGCTTCCTGCCGGCCGCCTCCACGTTGGCGGTGATCTGCTCGGGCCGCGAGCCGCCGGTGATGGCCGAGGCCACGTTGTCGTTCTGGAGCACCCAGGCCACGGCCAGCTGGGCCATGGTCAGTCCCTCGGCCTCGGCCAGCGGCTGGAGCTGCTGCACCCGGGTCAGCAGGTCCTCGTCCGAGACCAGGTTCTTGATGAAGTTCGCTCCGCCGCCGGCTTCGTCGGTCGCCCTGGAGCCCTCGGGCACGGGCTGACCGGGCTTGTACTTGCCGGTGAGCACACCCTGCGCGATCGGGGAGAAGACGACCTGGCTGATGCCCAGCTCGCGGCAGGTCGGCACCACCTCGGGCTCGATCACCCGGTAGAGCGCGCTGTACTGCGGCTGGTTGGACACGAAGGGGATCCGCAGCTCACGGGCCAGGGCGTGACCGGCGCGCAGCTGGTCGGGGGTCCACTCGCTGACCCCGATGTAGAGCGCCTTGCCTGATCGGACCACGTCGGCGAAGGCCTCCATGGTCTCCTCCAGCGGCGTGAAGTGGTCGTAGCGGTGCGCCTGGTAGAGGTCCACGTAGTCGGTCTGGAGCCGCTTCAGCGAGCCGTTGATCGACTCGTGGATGTGCTTGCGGGACAGACCGGTGTCGTTCGGTCCCTTGGGGCCGGTGGGGAAGTAGACCTTGGTGAAGATCTCCAGGCTCTCGCGGCGTTCCCCGGCGAGGGCGTCGCCCAGGATCTGTTCGGCCTTGGTGTTGGCGTACACGTCGGCGGTGTCGAAGGTCGTGATGCCGGCCTCGAGGGCCGCGCGGACGCAGACCGCGGCCTTCTCGGCCTCCACCTGCGAGCCGTGGGTGACCCAGTTGCCGTAGCTGATCGCCGAGACCTTCAGCCCGCTGTTGCCGAGATACCTGAACTCCATCGTCGTCTTCCACTCCTACGTACGTCGTCGTCGGACCAGCAGAACACCGACCCGACGACCGACCCTACTCAGCCCCACCGACACGATCCGAGCGAGCGTCAGCGAGCGAGCCCGTCGCGAGCAAAGCGTCTTGCTCTCCGGCGAGCGTCAGCGAGCCGGCCCCCGTCGCGAGCGACCGCGCAGCGGAGCGCCCGGCTCTGCCTGGACAGAGGAGAGAGCACGACACGCTTTTCGTCGTGCGAACGAGGAAGGAAGGCAGAGCCAATCGGCGCGCAGCGGAGCAGCGAGTGACGACTAGTACGTGTCGCCGCGCTTGATCCGCGGGGCCGGGATCCGGAACCGGCGGATCTGGATCATCCGGTTCATCCCGTACATCAGCAGACCCTTGGGGGACACCCGCGGCAGGCGGTCGGCCAGCACCCGCTTGAACCCCCGCCACATCAGGAAGCCGTCGACCAGGACGGCGAGGATGTAGACGTACATCGTGATCGTGGCGAACAGCGTCATGGCCGGCCAGACCGAGTTCAAGAAGCTGAGAGCGAGGATGATCACCAGCGAGGGGAGGAGGAACTCCCCGACGCTGAAGCGGGCGTCGATGTAGTCCCGCATCAGCGCCTTCTCCGGGGTGGCCTCGCGGGCGTTCAGCGTCCGCATCCGCTCCACCCGGTTCTTCGCGGAGGCCTCCTTGCGTGCCTCCTTCGGCGTCAGCTGCTTGTGCACCCGCTGGCGCCGCAGTGCTTCGGCTTCCTTGCGGGACGGGGTGGGGCCGGCCTTCTTCCGTCCGGACTCGGAGGTCGTGCTGGGGAGCGCGTCGTCGGGCTCCGGCTCCGGGTCCTGCGACGTGTTCCGACGGAAGAGTGCCACTGCTGCCTCTCGATGGTGCGTCCGGTGAGCACCCTGGCTGGGATGGCCACCGGGCTGGGTGACGAGGGTGGTCGTCCCTGGATTCTGTCAGGGGATACCCGCGATCTCGAATCCCACGGCCGGTTCGGTGTTCGGAGTTTCGGCGGCGGGGATACGGTAGATCCCTGTGCACGACCGCTCCGGGCGCACGGTCCGGGGACTCCGAAGGGACCAGTTGAGGACACGATGGCCGGCATCTTCCAGCGAATGTCATTGATTTTCCGGGCCAAGACGGACAAGGCCCTGGACAAGTTCGAGGATCCGCGAGAGACGCTGGACTACTCCTACCAGCGCCAGCTCGAGCTGCTGCAGAAGGTCCGTCGTGGCGTGGCCGACGTCGCGACGAGTCGCAAGCGGGTGGAGCTGCAGGCCAACGGCCTGAACACGCAGGTCGAGAAGCTCACCCAGCAGGCGCAGAAGGCGCTGGAGGTCGGCCGCGAGGACCTGGCCCGCGAGGCCCTGACCCGCCGGTCCGGCGTCCAGCAGCAGCTCAGCGACCTGCAGGTCCAGCACGCGCAGCTGCAGGGAGAGGAGGAGAAGCTCACCCGGGCCAGCCAACGGCTGCAGGCCAAGGTCGACTCCTTCCGCACGCGCAAGGAGACCATCAAGGCGACCTACTCCGCCGCCGAGGCCCAGACGCGCATCAACGAGGCGTTCTCCGGCATCAGCGAGGAGATGGGTGACGTCGGTCTGGCCATCCAGCGGCTTGGGAGCCGACGGCAGCAGCGGTGGTGCCGGTGGAGGAGGCGCCGGCGCCACGTATTGCGGCTGATACTGCGGCCATGCCGGCATCGGCACGGGCGCAGGTGCAACCGGCTGTGCCGATAGCAGCCGGTCGAGGGCGACCAGGTCGGTCGAAACCCGGGCCATCTGCGCAGACATGGCGGCGAAGTCCGCGGACAGCCTGGCGAGCACGGCGCGATGCGGTTCGGTCATGACCACATCGTCGCAGCGAGGAGGTCGTCTCCGGATGAGTAGGACTACTCGGCTATTCCTTGTCCAGCCCGTGTTCGATGGCGTATCGAGTCAGCTCCACCCGATTGGCCACCTGAAGTTTGCGAAACGTCGCCTGAACGTGATTCTCGACAGTGCGGTGACTCAACGAGAGCTTGCCCGCGATCTGCTTGGCCGACAGACCTTTCGCCACGTGACGCAGGATTTCCGTCTCACGCTCGGTCAGACGGGGTGTCGCAGGCCCGGTTTCGGGACTCTTGAGCGATGCGCCGGTACTCCCCCAACACCAGGCCCGCCAAGCCCGGGGTGAAAACGGCGCGCCCGTCGGCGGTTGCACGCACCGCATCGCAGAGTTCCGTCTTCGACGCGCTCTTGACGAGATAACCAGTCGCGCCTGCCTTCACTGCCTCCAAGACGTCGTCGTGCTCATCGGACGCCGAAAGCACGAGGACCCTGGACGACGGCGAGACCTCCAAGACCTCCGCGGTCGCCTGCGCGCCGTCACCATCCGACAATCGCATGTCCATCACGACCACATCGGGTTGCACGACGGCTGCACGACGACGGGCCGCCGCCACCCCGTCAGCGGTCGCCACCACCGTGAAGCCGTCGTCGGCGAGGTCGCGAGCGACCGCGTCACGCCAGATGGGATGGTCGTCGACGACCATCACCGTCGGGGTACTGTCAGTTCCCATTCCGTCCCAACCTCGGGCCCGGTCGTGAGCGTTGCGCTCCCTCCGAGCGAGTTCATCCGTCCCACAATCGATTTGGATATGCCGAACCGGCCCTCACCCACCGCTTGATCCAGCCTGCCGTCCGGGATGCCGACGCCGTCATCGCGGATGCTCACCGTGACCGAGTCGCCGAGATCCTCCAACAAGACGTAAGCGCGGGCATCGGGTCCTGCATGCGCGGCGACGTTGTCGAGCACGTTGGTGGCAGCGGCGAACACCTCTTCCGCCACATGCGCGTCCAACAACACGGGGTCGGCGGGCACGCTCACCGACACGCGATCCGACGTGCGCTGCCGCAACAACACGCCTACGTCGGCGCGCGCCCCTGTTCGCGGTTCGACGTCGGCCGTACTGACCAGCCGCCGCAACGCACGCTCTTGCTCTCCGGCCAGTTGCGCCAATTCGGCTGCTTCACCGCCGATTTCACGTCCGCGGCGATACACCAGCGCAAGCACCTGAATCGCGCCGTCATGCACTTGGCGCGACAACCGCTCCCGCTCCTGATGAGACGCCGCCAGCCGGGCGGCCTGTTCGAGGTCGGCGTGCGCACGGCGTGCGGTCTGCGCGGCCATGCCGACCGCCAGTCCGACGGCGAGCTCAATGACGATCGTCGCGTTACGCCCCAGGTCGTAGTTGATGAAGCCCTTCACGATCGAACTGGCGACCATCACCGCCACGCCGGCCAGCATTCCGGCGATAGGACCCGACAGAATCGCAGCCGAGATGGTGGCGTTGGTAGCCCACAGCGTGGTAGGCCAGGACTGGTTGTCCAGCGCCCACTGCGCGGACGCTATCCACTCGGTGGTGAGGATCAGCCCCACCACGACGACGATTTCGGCCAGCACCCAGGAGGGTCGCCGGCCGAAGCCCTGCAAGTACGCGACGGCGCACACCACGCTCCACCCGATCAGCACCGCGAACAGCGCCCATCCAATCGCGGGTCGACTCAAGTCGGCGTTGACCGCCACCTGAAAACCGAGCGCATACAGGCAACTCAGCAGCCGGAACACCTGCGCCGCCCGCCACAACGGGGTGGCCGGATCGCGAAGCACTACAGCACCTTGGACAGAAACGCCTTCGTGCGTTCGTGCTGCGGGTTGGCGAGAAGCTCACGGGGAGGCCCACTCTCGACGACGACACCGCCGTCCATGAACACCAGCTGGTTGGCTACCTCGCGGGCGAACCCCATTTCGTGAGTGACCACCACCATCGTCATACCCTCGGATGCAAGCTTCTTCATCACCTCGAGTACCTCGCCGACCAGTTCGGGATCGAGCGCCGACGTGGGCTCGTCGAACAGCATCAGCTTGGGATTCATCGCCAGGGCACGCGCGATCGCGACGCGCTGCTGCTGGCCGCCCGACAGCTGCGCGGGATATGCGTTGGCCTTGTCCGACAGCCCCACTTGCTCCAGAAGGTCCTTGCCCCGAGCCAGCGCGTCGGCTTTCTTGAGGCGTTTGACGTGGGTAGGCGCCTCGATCACGTTGCCCAGCGCCGTGCGGTGCGGGAACAGGTTGAAATGCTGAAACACCATGCCGATGTCACGGCGCTGCTTGGCGGCGTCGCGTGGCGACATCTCATAGAGCTTGTTGCCGCGCTCCCGGTAGCCGATCAACTCGCCGTCGACATACAGTCGGCCCGCGTTGACCTGTTCGAGATGGTTGATGCACCGGAGAAATGTCGACTTGCCCGACCCGGACGGGCCGACCATGCACAGCACCTCGCCCTTGCCGATATCGAGCGTGATGCCCTTGAGAACGTCTAGTGCGCCAAAGCTCTTGCAGACACTTTCGGCCTTCACCATCGGTTGGGTCGCAAGTTCCGACGTCGTCATACGTGTCCCGCCTCACCGATCTGCTGCGCTTTCGCCAACGCCTCGAGCTGCTTGGTGGTCAGCTTCCGCGAGGCGCCGCGAGAGTAATAGCGCTCGAGGTAGAACTGCCCGACCATCAGGATGCTTGTGACCAGCAGGTACCAGAACGCCGCGACCAATAGCAGCGGGACGGGCTCGAACGTCCGCGCGGCGATCTCGCGGGAGGTGATGCCGAAGAGGTCCAGCGTGAAGGGCACCGCGGTGACCAGCGAGGTGGTCTTCAGCATGCTGATGACCTCATTGCCGGTCGGCGGGATGATCACCCGCATCGCCTGCGGAAGTACGGTACGGCGCATCGTCATTCCCCATGACATGCCCAGCGCCGTCGAAGCTTCCGACTGACCCTCTGGCACGGAACTGATTCCGGCGCGGATGATTTCGGCCATGTAGGCCGACTCGTTGAGGGCCAGCCCGAGAATCGCCAAGACGAACGGTATGGAAAGGTCCTGCAGGTCGAGGCGAAAGAACGACGGGCCGAAGGGCACACCGAGCTGAATCTTTTGGTAGATGGTGGGGATCAGGCCCCAGAACACCAGCTGCACGTACACCGGAGTGCCGCGAAAGATCCACAGAAATACCCACGACACCGATGAGAAGATCGGGTTGGGCGACAACCGCATGACCGCGAGCACCACGCCCAAGACGATGGCCAGGACCATCGAATACAGGGTCAGCTGCAGCGTATTGACCAAACCGACCGTGAGAACCCGCTCGTTGAACAGGTACTCGCGAAAAACGGGCCATTTGTACGCCTCGTTGGTGGCCGCGCCGTAGAGGAACAACCCAACGAGGACGATGATGACGACCGCCGCCACCCACCGCCATGGATGACGTAACGGAACGGCATCGATGGCTTCTGGGGTGGTGGGTGACGACGTGTCGACATCAGTCATGTCGGGTCCTCGCTAGCTGATCGCGCCGTTGATCACCGGCTTGTCGATCATGCCTGCCTCGACGCCCCAGTTGGTCGCGATCTCCTTGTACTTCCCCGTCTCGATCAGGTGCTCGAGCGCCTTCTGCAGAGACTGCGCCAACGCCGAGTCCTTCTTGACGGGCCAACCGTAGGGCGCCGAATCGAAGACCGGGCCCGCGGCTTCGAGCTTGCCGTTGTTCTGCTTGATGGCATACGCGGTCACCGGCGAGTCGGCCGACATCGCGTCAACCTGGCCGAGGACGACAGCGTTGGTCGCCGCGTCCTGCCCGTCGAACGGAACGATCTCGATCGATGGTTTGCCGGCGTCGGTGCACGCCTTGCTCTTGGCGGGCAGTTCGTCGGTTTCCTCGGTCGTGGTGGCCTGTACCGAAACCTTCTTGCCGCACGCGTTGTTCGGATCGATCCCGCCGCCGGGTCGCTGTGCCCACTGGATGCCCGCGGAGAAGTAGGTGACGAAGTCCACCGACTGCTCGCGCTCCTTCGTGTCGGTGAATGACGACATGCCGACGTCGTAGGTGCCGCCCTGAATCGACGGGATGATCTTGGCGAAGTCCGATTCGCGGTAATCCGGCGTCAGGCCGAGCACACCCGCGATCGCGTTCATCAAATCGACGTCGAAGCCGACGATCTTGCCGCTGGGATCCTTGAATTCGTTCGGCGTGTAGGGAATGTTCACCCCGACGGTCAGTTTGCCAGAGGACTTGATGTCCTCAGGCACGGTGTTTGCGATCTCGTCGACCTTCGCCGACGACTCCGCCGGGCTGGCCGGCTCACTCTTCTGGGTGCCGCTCGCACAGCCCGAAAGGGCAAGCGCCCCGGCCGTGGCAAACACCGCTGCGATGCGCCACAGCTTCACTCGACGCTCCTTATACCCACCTGACACGGTTGCCTCTACTTTCTGCATCGGGTCGCTTCGCCCCTTGTCCGTCGAGGACGTTAACGACAGTGGACCCAGCGCGCATTGCCGGTAACGGAACATTAACGACCACGTCTAAACAGCACAGCGGTAACGCGAAATCCACCAGGTTGGACCCGCACTGTGCCACACTTCGCGCATGGAAACCCCCGCTCCCCCAAGCCTGTTGCAGCATCTGTGGAAGACCACGTTGCTGTCCGGAGTGCTTGCCGTCATTCTCGGCATTCTCGTGCTGGCATGGCCCGCCATAACGCTCTTCGTCGCGGCGATCTTCTTCGGCGCCTACCTGTTGATCACCGGCATCTCGCAAGTGGTATTCGCGTTCAGCCTGCACGTTTCGGCGGGCGGACGGGTGCTGCTGTTCATCAGCGGCGCCGCTGCGCTGATCCTGGCCGTCTTGTGCTTCCGCAGCCTGCAGCAGTCGATCCTGCTGCTGGCGATCTGGATCGGCGTCGGATTCATCTTCCGCGGCGTCGCGACGGCAGTCTCGGCGATCAGCGACCCCACCCTGCCCGGTCGCGCCTGGGAGATCTTCATCGGCGTGATCAGCCTGGTGGCGGGCGTCGTGATGCTGGCCTCGCCATTCGCGTCGCTTGCGACTCTGACCTTCGTGGTCGGGATCTGGCTGGTCGTCATCGGCGTATTCGAGGTTGTGTCGGCCTTCGGCATCCGCTCGGCCTCCAAGAACCTCGGTCGACCTGCGGAGACGGTCGCGCCCGCAGCCGCCGAGTAGATGCGTATGTGCTGACAACTTAGGCCCAAAGCCCCTAGTGAAAACGGGCCGAATCGCTACTACAATTCGTCGTAGATAGAGTCGACGATGCCTAGGGGTGGCGCATGGATGCTCTGGACGTGTCTCGGTGGCAGTTCGGAATCACCACCGTCTACCACTTCATCTTCGTCCCGCTGACGATCGGGCTGGCCCCGCTGATCGCTGCGATGCAGACGGCGTGGGTAGCCACCGGCGACACCGCGTGGTACCGGCTCACCCGGTTCTTCGGCAAGCTGTTTCTGATCAACTTCGCGATCGGGGTCGCCACCGGCATCGTGCAGGAGTTCCAGTTCGGAATGAACTGGAGCGAGTACTCGCGCTTCGTCGGTGACATCTTCGGCGCACCGCTGGCGTTCGAAGGTCTGATCGCGTTCTTCTTCGAGTCCACGTTCATCGGGCTGTGGATCTTCGGCTGGAATCGACTGCCGCGGTCGGTGCACCTGGCGTGCATCTGGATCGTCGCGTTCGCCGTCAACGCGTCGGCGTTCTTCATCATCGCGGCGAACTCGTTCATGCAGCACCCGGTCGGCGCGCGCTACAACCCGCAGTCCGGCCGCGCGGAACTCGATCGACTTCGGTGCGCTGCTGACCAACAACACAGCGATCTGGGCCTTCCTGCACGTGGTGGCCGGATCGTTGCTCACCGCAGGCTCTTTCGTCGCGGGAGTGTGCGCCTGGCGCATGGTCCGATCGCACAAGCGACCCGACGAGGCCGTCGATGCGCCGACCGATGTACCGGCCGGCGACCATCGTCGCGAGCCTGGTCGCGCTGGCGGCCGCAGTCGGGTTGTTCTTCACCGGCGACACCCAGGGCAAGCTCATGTTCGTGCAGCAGCCCATGAAGATGGCATCGGCGGAGTCGTTGTGCCACACCATGAAACTGATCCCGACTTCTCGATTCTGACCGTCGGCACACAGAACAACTGCGACAGCATCACGCAAATCATCGATGTGCCGTACGTGTTGCCGTTCCTGGCCGAGGGCAAGATCGACGGCGTGACGCTGCAAGGGGTTACAGGATCTGCAGCAGCAATACCAGGAGCGGTTCGGCCCGGGTGACTACCGGCCCAACCTGTTCGTGACGTATTGGGCGTTTCGCGCCATGATCGGATTGCTGTTGATTCCGGTCGCATTCGCCGATCGTCACGCTGTGGCTCACCCGGCGGGGCCGGATTCCCGACCAACGCTGGTACGGGTGGTTCGGGTTGGTCACCATTCCCACCCCGTTCCTGGCCAATTCGGCCGGCTGGGTGTTCACCGAGATGGGCCGACAACCATGGGTCGTGGCGCCCAATCCCACAGGCGATCAACTCGTGCGAATGACGGTGCAGCACGGCGTGTCCGATCACGCCGCCGGGACTGGTGCTGTTCTCGCTGGCGGTCTTCACGCTGCTATACGGCGCGCTCGCGGTGGTCTGGTTCTTCCTGATGCGCCGCTACGTCGTCGAGGGCCCGCAGGAGCACGACTCCGAACCCGCGCCGCCCAAGCCGCCCAGCGAGGGCGACGTTGCCCCGCTGTCGTTTGCGTATTAGGAGATCGTGATGGGCCTTCAAGAGCTGTGGTTCCTCCTCATCGCTGCGCTGTTCCTCGGCTTCCTGATCCTCGAAGGGTTCGACTTCGGCGTCGGCATGCTGATGGCACCGATGGGAAGCGTCGGTGACGGTGATCCCGAAGCACGACGTCGCGCCGTCCTGAACACCATCGGGCCGGTGTGGGACGCCAACGAGGTCTGGCTGATCACTGCAGGCGCGGCGATGTTCGCGGCGTTCCCCAACTGGTATGCCACGGTTTTCTCGGCGCTGTACCTGCCCCTGCTGGCGATCCTGTTCGGGATGATCCTGCGCATCGTCGGCATCGAGTGGCGCGGCAAGATCGACGATCCGCGGTGGCGAAAGTGGGCCGACGTCGGTATCGCGGTCGGCTCCTGGCTGCCCGCCATCCTGTGGGGCGTCGCATTCGCGATCCTGGTGCGCGGCTTGCCGATCGACGCCGGCGGACAGCGCCCACCTGTCGATCGGCGACGTGCTCAACGCCTACACACTGCTCGGCGGCCTGGCCACCGCGTCGCTGTTCGCGTTCTACGGGGCGGTGTTCGTCGCCCTCAAGACCGCGGAGCCGGTGCGCGAGGACGCATTCCGGTTCGCCCGCATGCTGTCGGTGCCCGCGATCGTGCTTGCCGGCGGCTTCGGACTGTGGACGCAGCTGGCGCACGGCAAGAGCTGGACGTGGTTGGCGCTGGGCGTCGCCGTCTGGCGCTGCTGACGGCGGTCGGGCCTGATGTGGGCCCACCGCAATGAGGGCTGGGCGTTCGTGTCGACCATCGTCGTCATCGCGGCCGTCGTCGTGCTGCTGTTCGGTTCGCTGTATCCGAACCTGTTGCCGTCCACGCTCAACCCCGACTGGAGCGTGACGATCTACAACGGCTCGTCGACGCCGTACACGCTGAAGATCATGACGTGGGCGTCACTGACCCTGCTGCCGCTGGTCATCGGATACCAGGCGTGGACGTATTGGGTGTTCCGCCGCCGGATCACCGCCGACGCGATCCCCGCCTCCGTCGGATTGGCAAGGCGCGCATCCTGACTACACATCGCGGACCCGTCGACCCGCGCCTGTGGCGCGCGTCGTCGGCGATGCGCCGCTTCCTGGTCGCCACGACGGTATGCGGGGTGCTGATTTCGCGGCTGCACGATCGCGTCGGCGGTTGTGCTGGCCGACATCGTCGCGCGGGTGATCACCGATCCCGCGCCAGCGGAGTCTGGATCGAGTTGCGGCGCAGCTGTCGATTCTGTTGCTGCTGTGGATTGTTCGTACGCTGGTGCATTGGCGGCAGGGCAGGCTGGCTCAGCGCGGTGCAAGCGACGTGATCGCCGATCTCAGCCACCAGGTGCTCACAACGACGGCCTCGTTGCCGCCACGCCTACTCGCCGAGCGCCGGGACGACGCCGCCGTGCTGGTCACCCGCGGCCTGGACGGACTGCGGCTGTACTTCACCACGTATCTGCCCGCGCTGTTTCTGGCCGCGATCCTGACCCCCGCCGCCGTGGTGGCCATCGCCGTGATTCGACTGGCAGTCGGCGGTGATCGTGTCGATCGCACTGCCGCTCGTCCCGCTCTTCATGGTGCTGATCGGACTGGCCACCCGTGATCGCTCGGCCGCTGCGTTGGCAGCGATGGCGACGTTGCAGTCGCGGCTGCTCGACCTCGTGGCCGGCCTGCCGACGCTGCGTGCGCTGAGGCGCGTCGGCGGCTCGGCCGCTCGAATCGCGGAACTCGGTGCTGCGCATCGCCGTTCGACAATGGCGACGTTGCGGATCGCGTTCCTGTCGTCCTTCGTGCTGGAGTTGCTGGCCACGCTGGGGGTCGCGCTGGTGGCGGTGAGTGTGGGTCTGCGGCTGGTGTACGGCGACATCACGCTGACGGCGGGCCTCACCGCGCTGCTGCTGGCCCCCGAGGTGTTCTGGCCGCTGCGCCGGGTCGGCGTGGCTTTCCACGCCGCGCAGGACGGAAAGGTCGCCGCCGAAAAGGCCTTCCGACTCCTCGACACGTCGGACCGACGCGATCACTCGACTCGAAACCCCGGACATCGCCGCTGAGCCCGGACAGGTGACCGTGATCACCGGCCCCAACGGCGTCGGGAAAACCACTCTGCTGCACAGTATTCTGCGGCTGGACGAGGCGGCGCAACGGAGTCGCGACCTGCGCGCGTGGTGGAGTCAGGTAGCGTGGCTGCCGCATCGGCCGATGCTGATCCCCGGCACGGTGCTGCAGAACCTCGAATTGTTCGGCCCGCTCCGCAATCTCGAGGAGTGCTTGCCGCGCGGCGTGTTTCGACGAGGTATTGGCCTCACTGCCAGACGGACTGCACACGATGCTCGGTCGCGACGGCGTCGGGTTGTCGCTGGGGCAGCGTCAGCGCCTCGGCCTGGCCCGGGTGCTCGGCTCGCCGGCACCGGTCCTGCTTTTCGACGAGCCCACCGCTCACCTCGATGCGCGCACCGAGGAACGCGTATTGCGGGCGATCGCTCAGCGCGCGGCCGACGGGGCGACCGTCGTCGTCGTAGGCCACCGGGAACCCGTGCTGGCCATCGGCGACCGGGTCATACTGCACCTCGGGAGCCTCGTCGATGCTTGAGCTGCTGCGTCCCCGCCTGCCTCGACTGATGCTGGCGATCTTGTTCGGCGTGCTGGCCCTCGGCAGCGCCCTTGCGCTGGCGGGTGTTTCGGCCTGGCTGATCACCAGGGCGTGGCAGATGCCGCCAGTGCTGGACCTGACGGTCGCCGTGGTGGCGGTGCGCGCGCTCGGCATCTCGCGAGGCGTGTTCGGCTACTGCGAACGCCTGGCCTCCCACGACACCGCCGTGCGCGCCGCCGCTGATGTCCGCGAGCGCTTGTACATGCGACTCGCGGGCGGGCCCATCGACACCGTCATGCGCAGGCACACGGGTGAACTCGTGAGCGATCTCGGCACCTCGGTGGACGAACTGGCCGACGTCGTGGTGCGTGCCGTGGTGCCGATTGCCGTCGCGGCCATCCTCGGAACGGCAGCCGTCGTCGTGATCGCAGCGATCTCTCCGGCCGCCGCCGCTGGTGCTGGCGATCTGCCTGACGGTCGCCGGGGTGGCCGCGCCATGCGCTGGCGGCCCGGGCCGCAGTCGCCGCAGAACTGATTGCTGCACAGCATCATTCGTCGCGCGACACCGCCGCGATGCTCGCACTCGAGCACGGGACCGAATTGCGCGTCGGCGGCCGGCTCGACGACGTGCTCGCCGACGCCGATCGTCAACAGCGCGAATGGGGCCGTGCGATCGACCGGGCAGCCGCTCCCGCCGCGTTGGCAGCTGCCGCCCCGACCGCCGCGGTCGGAGCAAGCGTGCTCGGCGCTGTCGTCGCCGGAGTCTGGCTGTCGTCGGCCATCGCGCCGACCACGGTGGCGATCCTGATGTTGCTGCCGCTTGTCCGCTTTCGAGGCGACGACGGCGTTGCCCGGCGCGGCGGTGCAGCTTGCCCGCTCTCGGATCGCAGCTCGTCGCCTCAATGACCTCACCCGCGCCGAGGTCGACGATTCGCGACGGCCCCGATGCCGCCGGTCGCATCTCGACGGCGGGGCACGGCTGGCGGTGACCGGTCCCAGCGGCGCCGGCAAGACGACGCTGCTGATGACGCTGGCGGGCTGCTGCCCGACGAAACCCCATCGGAGGCCGCGTTCTTCGCCGAAGACGCACACCTGTTCGCCACCACGGTGCGGGACAACCTTCTGGTGGCTCGCGGCGACGCGAACGACGACGAGCTGCGAAATGCCGCGTTGCGGCGGGTGGGCCTTGGCGGCTGGCTCGACACGCTGCCCGACGGGTCTGTCGACCGTGCTCGCCGGCGGGGCCGCGGCAGTCTCGGCCGGGCAGCGCCGCAGGCTGCTGTTGGCGCGCGCACTTGATCTCTCCGGCCCCGACGGTGTTGCTCGACGAACCGACCGAGCACCTCGACGCCGCCGACGGTCGGCGGATCCTGGCCGAACTTCTCACCGCCCCGGCGGACTGTTCTCCGCCGACCGCACCGTCGTCGTCGCAACCCACCACCTGCCCAGACGACGTTGTCTGTCCCACCCTCCACCTGCCGGTCGGCGAGTAACCTCACCGGCATGAGCGAACCGGAGCAGCCCGAGACGCCTCCCCACCTCAGCCCACGCCTCCACCCCCTCAGTACGGCGCATATCCCGGCAGCTATCCCCCGCCGCCGGCCGCGCCCTATGGCGGGTTCACACCCCCGCCGACCGGACCCGAAGAACGGCCTGGGAATCGCGGCTCTGGTCGTCGCGATCATCGCGCTGCTCTCGGTCGTTCGGCGGCGTCGTGCTCGGCGTCGTCGCGGTCATCCTCGGATTCCTCGGCTGGTCCCGGGCGCGAGCGCGGTGAGGCGACCAACGGCGGCATGGCGGTGGCCGGAATCGTGTTGGGATTCCTGGCCATCATCGAGGCGTCGTCCTGATCGGTTTCATCGTCTTGGGGGTTCACCGAGTCCGGCGGCACTGACTACGTGGACTGCCTGGCCAAGGCAGGATCCGACCAGCAGGCCATGCAGCAGTGCATCGACCAGTTCACGCGATCGCGTGCAGAACAAGTTCTCGATCACGATACGACTCCGACGACCTGATCACAGGCGGCGTCGCCGCGGCACGAATTCGAGCGACAGCAGGACCACCAGCAGCGGCAGCACCTGGGTGAGCGACAGCATCACGTAGCGGCGGTCACCGAGTGCATGGAACTTGCGCAGATAGCGGTACAGCGATTCCAGCGCGATCAACGGATCGCCGAGGTGGATCGCCATGTAGATCAGGCTGGCGATCTTGCCGCGGTCGGTGTCGCTGAAGATCTCGGGAAATGCGGCGAACGCCAACGAGAGCCGCGTCCCACCGTTGGCCCGCGCCCAATGGATCATGTCGACGGAGAGCCGTTCGTCGATACCGTTGGGTGCACCGCGGCGACGCCACGGCACATCGAGCGAAACCTCGCTGCCGCCCCCGGCTGTCGCATACCTGTGAATGCCCTGGAGTCGGCCCGGTCGCGTCGCGGCGCGACGATCAGGTGGACGCCCGGGTATCGGCCCTCGAGAGCACCGTCGATGCTCATCGAGAACCACGTTCGGTTCGTGCGCCCTTTCGAGAGGCCAGCATCAGCTCGGTCAGCTCGGCAAGCAGCTCCGGCCGGAGGTCATGTTCGTCGACGACCTCGGTGGTGATGCCGGCGTTCCTGGTGCGCTGGACGGCCTGGCGCAGGTTTCGGTACTTGCGCCCCACCATGTCGAAGGTGGTTGACGTCGATCACCACATCGCGGCCGATCGGGACCGCCCGCAGCGATCTGCCGAGCAGCGTCGCGTCGGCCCACAACGCCAGCCTGCGCTCGCTGCAGCCCAGTACGACGATGCGCCAGCCGCGGGCGTGGCACATCGAGGCGAAGTCGGCGACCAGTCAGCGGAATCGGGTCTCGTCGCCGATCGGATCGCCACTGACCACCGCATAGCCGATCCGGGTGCGGTAGGCGATCGCCGCGGTGCCGTCGCCGTTGAAGTGGTAGCACTTGCAGTGACTGCATCGCGAACGGCGCGAGCGGATCGCCTGGCCGTCGCGTTACCAGCGCCCAAATGCGGGGCAGCTCAGCCGGATTCGGCCGCGCAGTGGTCGGCCACATCAAGCACCGCGCCCGCGGACGCGATCAGCACGTTGCCGACAGCGTCGAATTGCAGCACCTCAGCCGCGAGGCCCGCCAACAGAATCGCCATCGCGACGCACGCGTGCGCCGCGGTCACCGGCCTGTTCAGGAAGATCGCCCCGGGCGATCAGAGCGACGGCCGCCAAGATGGTCAGCGACCATGCCAGGTCGCGGTGCAGGCACCACGATCCACGCACGAACCAGGCTGAGCAGCGGCCAGCGCGCCGATCCACCGCGCGGCGCGCGAATCCGCGTGCACGACAACGCGGTCGCGCGCCCGCAAGCCTCGGCGCAGAGTTGACGGGCGGACCCGTTCACAACAAGAACGATACGCCGTTCTAGCGCTTGGATCCCGGGAAGTACTTCACAATGCCTTCCTGGACGACGGTCGCCAGCAGTTGGCCCGACTGGTCGAAGAAATGACCAGTGCCCAGGCCGCGCGAATCCGCGGCAACCGGCGACGATGTCGAGTACAGCACCCAGTCGTCGAAGCGCACAGGACGGTGAAACCACACGGAGTGGTTCATGGTGACCGCGAAGATGCGGTCGAATCCCCACGACAGGCCGTGCGTGGTGATGATCGAGTCAAGCACCGTGGTATCCGACGAGTACACCAGCGCCGCGGAGTGCAACACCGGGTCGTCGGGCATCGGCGCCACGGTCTTCATCCACACCCGGTTGTAGGTGAGCTTCTCGCCCTTGTCGCGCATCACCCAGGTCGGATCGTTGGTGTAGCGCCAGTCGATCGGGCGCAGCGCGTTGACGAAGTGCGGGACGACGTCGCTCGTAACCGCGCAGCAGCTCATCGACCGGCGGCACGGACAGCGGATCCGGGCAGCTCGGGGGGTTCGATGCCGTGCTCGAGGCTGCGGCCGCCCGACAGGAACGACACCATCGCGGTGGTCAGCAGCTGGCCGTCCTGCATGCACGTCGACGCGACGGTTGGCGAAGCGGCGCTCGTCGCGCAGCCGCACAACGTGGAACTCGAGATCCTTGTCTGCGGGTCGCCGCCGGCGATGAAGTGCACCGACAGCGCGCTGGGGGGCACATCGTGCGTCAGGCTGCGGCTGGCGGCCACGAACGACTGCGCCATCATCTGGCCACCGAAGGTCCGCACCGGGTTCTTGCTCGGATGCGCGCCGATGAACCGGTCGTCGTCGATCTGGGTGAGGTCGAGTATCGCGAGCAGCTCATCGAAGTCTGCCGTCGACACACGACGCCCCCTCATACGTCTTCTAAACGTCTTCCTCCCCGATCCGGTGGACATGGATCAGGTTCGTGGAACCTACTGTGCCAGGCGGAGCACCGGCGATGATGACCACCAGGTCGCCGCGCTTGTAGCGGGCAAGCTCGAGCAGCGATTTGTCGACCTGCTTGATCATCCCGTCGGTGGTCTGGATGTGGGGCACGATGAACGTCTCGGTGCCCCAGCTCAGCGCCAGTTGGCTGCGGACTTCCGGCAGCGAGGTGAAGGCCAGTAGCGGCAGCGGGGTATGCAGCCGCGCCAGCCGGCGCACGGTGTCCCCGGACTGCGTGTATGCCACCAGCGCCTTGGCGTCCAGCCGCTCCCCGATGTCGCGGGCCGCATACGAGATGACTCCGCGCTTGGTGCGCGGTACGTGGGTCAGCGGTGGGACGACCACCGAATTCTCCTCGACCGCGGAGATGATGCGCGACATGGTCTTGACGGCCTCCAGGGGGTACTTGCCCACGGACGTCTCGCCGGAGAGCATCACCGCATCGGCGCCGTCGAGAACCGCGTTCGCGACATCGGAGGCCTCGGCGCGGGTGGGCCGAGAGCTCTCGATCATCGACTCCAGCATCTGGGTAGCGACGATGACGGGTTTGGCGTTCTCCCTTGCCATTTGGATGGCCCGCTTCTGCACCAGCGGGACTTCTTCGAGGGGCAGTTCGACGCCGAGGTCGCCGCGGGCGACCATGATCGCGTCGAATGCCAGCACGATCGCCTCGAGGTTGTCGATGGCTTCGGGCTTTTCGAGCTTGGCGATGACGGGCACGCGTCGGCCGACGCGATCCATGATGTCGTGCACGAGTTCGATGTCGGCCGGCGACCGGACGAACGACAGTGCGACCAGGTCTACTCCGAGGCGCAGCGCGAACTCGAGGTCCTCAATGTCCTTCTCCGACAGCGCCGGCGCCGACACGTTCATGCCGGGCAGCGACATGCCCTTGTTGTTGCTGACCGGTCCGCCCTCGGTGACCTTGCAGACGACGTCGTTGCCGTCGATGTTCTCGACGACCAGACCCACGTTTCCGTCGTCGACCAGCACCCGGTCTCCGACTGCGGCGTCCTCGGCCAGCCGCTTGTAGGTGGTCGACACCCGGTCGTGGGTGCCCTCGCAGTCGTCGACGGTGATGCGCACGGTCTCGCCGTCGGCCCAGAAGGTGGGTCCGGCGGCGAAGCGGCCCGAGCCGGATCTTCGGGCCCTGCAGAGTCGGCGAGGATGCCGACCGCGCGTCCGGTCGCGTCGGATGCTGCGCGGACCCGCTTGTAGTTGGCTTCGTGATCGGAGTAGTCGCCGTGGCTGAAGTTCAGCCGGGCGACGTCCATTCCGGACTCGACCAGTGCCCTAACAGCGTGTTCATTAGCGGTGGCCGGGCCGAGGGTGCAGACGATCTTTCCGCGTCTATTCACGACTGATGAGCATAGTCGTTGATCGATTCAGACGACGGCCAGCGGAAGCGCCCCAGGCAGTGACGGGCGACGGCAGATCCGACTCGCCCATCAGGTAGACGTCGACGGCATGCGCGACGCTGCGGCCCTCGGCGATGGCCCATACGATCAACGACGCGCCGCGGTGTGCGTCGCCGCAGACGAACACCCCGGGCGCGGCTGTCTGCCAGTCCGAGCCGCACGGCAACGCACCGCGCCGGTTGAGTTGGAGGCCCAATGCGTCCAGCAGCGGCATGTGCTCCACGCCGTCGAACCCGATCGCCAGCAGGGCCATCTCACAGGGAATCTCCAGCGGCTCTCCCACCGGAGTGATGACTCGGCGGCCTTCCGCGTCGCGTTCGACCCGCACCTCGGCGATCTCCATGGCCCGCACCTGGCCCTGTCTCGTCGCCGAGGAAACGCTGCACCGCGACTTCGTACCGGCGGCGTCCGCCCTCGGCGTGGGCGGGCGACAGCCGGGTCCGGAGCACAATCGGCCACGTCGGCCACGGCGATCGGGAATCGTCGCGCTGCTCGGGCGGCTCGGGGTTGTAGTCCAGCTGCGTAACGGATTTCGCGCCCTGGCGGTGCGCGGTGCCAAGGCAGTCGGCGCCGGTGTCGCCACCGCCGATGATGACCACGTGCTTGCCCTCCGCCGAGAGCGGGCTGGGGCCGTCGCCCTCACACTCCCTGTTGGCGGGCACCAGATGCTCCATCGCGAGATGCACACCCTTCAAATGGCGGCCCGCCACGTCGCTGTCGCGAGCCGCGCAGTGCACCGACCGCCAAGCACGATTGCGTCGTACTGCTGCCTGAGCTGCTCGACGGTGACGTCGACACCGACCTCGCATTCGGTGACGAATCGTGTTCCCTCCGCGCGCATTTGGGCTAGCCGCTGGTTCAGCATGGCCTTCTCCAGCTTGTACTCCGGAATGCCGTAGCGCATGAGCCCGCCGATGCGGTCGTCACGCTCGTAGACGGTGACATCGTGACCCGCGCGGGTGAGTTGTTGCGCGGCGGCCAGGCCCGCGGGCCCGGAACCGACGATCGCCACGCGCTTGCCGGTCGCGATGGCTGCGGGCTGTGGTTCGACTATGCCGTCCATCCATGCCTGGTCGGCAATGGTCTGCTCGATGCGTTTGATCGTGACACTGCCGCCCGTCTGTTCTTCCCCGATGGACAGCACGCAAGCGGCTTCACACGGCGCGGGACACAGCCGGCCGGTGAACTCAGGGAAGTTGTTCGTCGCGTGCAGCCTGTCACTGGCCGCGTCCCACCGGCCACGCCTGACCAGGTCGTTCCACTCGGGAATCAGATTGCCCAGCGGGCACCCGGCGGATCCGGAGTGACAGAACGGGATTCCGCAGTCCATGCAGCGCCGGGCCTGCTGAGACACCTCGCCGGCACGCTCGTGCGGATTCTGGCGTTCGTAGACCTCGCGCCAGTCGCCGACACGCTCGTCGACGGGGCGCTTGGCGGCGTCGATCTTCGGAACCTTGAGGAAACCTGTCGGATCAGCCACGGCTGGCCTCCATGATCGCAGTGTCGACGTCACGCCCCTCGCGCTTGGCCAGCAAGGTGGCCTCCAGAACCCGCTGATAATCGCGAGGCATGACCTTGGTGAACTGTGCACTGCGCCTTGGCCAGTCGGAGAGCACCGACGTCGCCAATGTGCTGCCGGTGTATTGCACGTATCTGGCGATCACGTCACGCAACCAGACCAGGTCCTCGGGTTCGGGGCTCAGCAGATCGACCATCTCGGTGTTGACCCGCTTCGGGGTCGAGGCCGAGAACGAACGCGGTGCCGCCGGACATCCCGGCCGCCAGGTTGCGACCAGTTCTGCCGAGCACGACCACTCGTCCTCCGGTCATGTACTCGCAAGCGTGATCGCCCACCCCCTCGACGACAGCGAGCGCACCGGAGTTGCGCGCGGCGAAGCGCTCGCCGACCCGGCCCCGTAGGTACACCTCACCGGACGTGGCACCGAACAACAACGTGTTGCCTGCGATCACGTTGTCCTCGGGTAGGAACAGCACGTCGTCGGGCGGCCGCACGATCACCCGACCCCCTGAAAGACCTTTACCGACATAGTCGTTGGCATCGCCGATCAGTTCCAGCGTGATGCCCGGCGGCAGGAAAGCACCGATGGACTGGCCGGCCGAGCCGTTCAACGTGATGTGGATCGTGTTGTCCGGCAGCCCCTGGGCGCCGTAGCGCCGGGTGACTTCGGCGCCGAGCAGCGTTCCGACGGTGCGGTTGACATTGCGCACCGGCAGTTCGAGCCGCACCGGATGCGCATCTTCAAGGGCGCCCTCGGCGAGCTGGATGAGTGTCTGGTCGAGCGCTTGGTCCAGCGCGTGGTACTGGTCGCGCACCCGGTGCCGCGGAGTCGGCTCACCGGTGTGGCCATCCGGCGATACGGCGAAAACCGGGGTGAGATCGAGGCCCTTGCTCTTCCAGTGCTCGACCCCCTCGGCGGTGTCGAGCACCTCGGCGCGTCCGATGGCCTCGTCGAGGCTGCGAAAGCCGAGTTCGGCGAGGTACTTGCGGATGTCTTCTGCCACAAACCGGAAGTAGTTCTCGACGAATTCCGGCTTACCCGTGTAGCGGGCCCGCAATTCGGGGTTCTGGGTGGCGACACCGACGGGACACGTGTCGAGGTGGCAGACACGCATCATGATGCAGCCCGATACCACCAGCGGCGCGGTGGCGAACCCGTACTCCTCGGCACCCAGCAGTGCTGCGACGATGACGTCGCGCGCTGTGCGCATCCCGCCGTCGCACTGGACGGTGATGCGGTCGCGTAACCCGTTGAGCATCAACGTCTGCTGGGTGTCGGCCAAGCCGATCTCCCAGGGCGCGCCCGCGTGCTTGAGGCTGGTCAGCGGGGCGGCCCCGGTGCCGCCGTCGTAGCCCGAAATCAGCACTACGTCGGCGTGCGCCTTGGACACGCCGGCTGCGACTGTGCCGACGCCGACGCTGCTGACCAGCTTGACGTGGATGCGCGCTTGATCGTTGGCGTTCTTCAGGTCGTGGATCAGTTGCGCGAGGTCTTCGATCGAATAGATGTCGTGGTGCGGCGGCGGCGAGATGAGGCCGACGCCGGGTGTCGAATGCCGTGTCTTGGCGATGTTCGGATACACCTTGTAACCCGGAAGTTGTCCGCCCTCACCGGGTTTGGCTCCTTGAGCCATCTTGATCTGGATGTCGGTGGCGTTCACCAGATAGTCGCTGGTCACCCCGAACCGACCGGAGGCGACCTGCTTGACGGCGCTGCGGCGCCGGGGGTCGTACAACCGGTCGGTGTCCTCACCGCCCTCACCGGAGTTCGAGCGGCCGCCGAGGTTGTTCATCGCGATGGCCATAGTCTCGTGAGCTTCGGCCGAAATCGACCCGTAACTCATGGCGCCGGTGTTGAACCGGGTGACGATGGACTCGACGGCTTCGACCTCGTCGAGCCGCACCGGTGGCCGCAGACCCTTCTTGAAGTCGAACAGGCCCCGCAGAGTGCCGCCTTCCTTCGACAGGCGGTTGACTTCGTCGGAGTACTGCGCGAATACGTCGTAGCGGCCGGTCCTCGTCGAATGTTGAAGCAGGAAGACCACTTCGGGGGTGAATAGGTGCAGCTCGCCCTCGCGACGGAACGCGTATTCACCGCCGATCTCCAGGCGGCGGTGGACGCGCTCAGTGGGGTTCTCGGGGTAGGCGCGGCGGTGACGCTGCTTGACCTCTTCGGCGATGACGTCGAGCCCGATGCCGCCGAGTTGAGTCGGCGTGCGGGTGAAGTACTCGTCGATGACGTCCTTGTCTATACCGACCGCTTCGAATGCCTGCGCGGCGGTGTAGGACGCGACGGTGGAGATGCCCATCTTGCTCATCACCTTCATCACGCCCTTGCCGAGCGCCTTGCAGTAGTTGCGCACCGCCGCGGCGGGTTCGATGCCGGTGAGTTCGCCTTCGCGGATGAGGTCCTCGATCGACTCGAAGGCCAGATACGGGTTGACGGCGGCGGCGCCAAACCCGATCAGCATCGCGATGTGGTGGACCTCTCGGGCGTCGCCGCTTTCGACGACGAGTGCGACCGTCGTGCGTTGCTTCGTGCGGATCAGGTGATGGTGTACGGCCGACACCGCCAGCAGCGACGGGATCGGCGCCCTCGTGTGGTCGGAGTCGCGGTCGGAGATGACCAGCGTGTGTGCGCCTTTCGCGATCGCCTCACAGGCGCGGTGCCGAAGATCCTCGAGAGCGTCGGCGAGGCCTTCGCCACCGCGTTCGACGTCGTACAGCGCGCGCAGGACGGCCGATTTCAGGCCGGGATGGTCGCCGTCGTCGTTGATGTGGATGATCTTGCCGAGCTCGTCGTTGTCCAGCACGGGCCAGCGCAACACGATCTGGCGGCAGGATGCGGCGGTGGGTTCGAGCAGGTTCTGCTCGGGTCCCATGATGCGGGCCATTGAAGTGACAACCTCTTCGCGAATGGCGTCCAACGGCGGGTTGGTGACCTGCGCGAAAAGCTCGACGAAGTAGTCGTACAGCAGCCGCGATCGCGCAGAGAGCACCGCCGTGGGGGTGTCGGTGCCCATCGATCCCAGGGGCTCGGCGCCGGAGGCGGCCATGGGTGTGAGCAGAACGCGCAGGTCTTCTTCGGTGTATCCGAACGAGATCTGCCTGCGCACGACCGACTCGTGGTTGGGTGCAACGTGCGCGCGATCGGGCAGCGTGGCCAGGTCGAGCCGCCCGGCGTGCAGCCACTCACCGTAGGGTTCCTGCGTCGCGAGCTTCTGCTTGATCTCGTCGTCGGACACGATGCGCCCGGCGGCGGTGTCGATCAGGAACATCTTGCCGGGCTGCAGCCGCCCCTTGGCGACGACTTGCGCCGACGGCACGTCGAGCACACCGCTCTCGCTGGCAAGGATGATGCGGTCGTCGATGGTGCGCCACCAGCGTCCGGGCCGTAATCCGTTGCGGTCCAACACCGCTCCGACGAGCGTGCCATCGGTGAACGTGACGCAGGCCGGGCCGTCCCACGGCTCCATCAGGGAGGCGTGGAACTGCCAGAAGGCCCGCTCGGCGGGATCCATCGTGGTGTTGTTCTCCCACGCCTCGGGGATCATCATGAGCACCGCGTGCGGCAGGCTGCGCCCGCCCAGATGCAGAAGTTCGAGGACTTCGTCGAAGGATGCCGAGTCGGAGGCGTCGGGAGTGCAGATCGGCGAGATTCGGTTCAGGTCACCGGAGATCTTGGCGCTGGCGAGCATGGCTTCGCGCGCGTGCATGCGGTTGCGGTTGCCGCGCACGGTGTTGATCTCACCGTTGTGTGCGACGAAACGGAACGGGTGGGCCAGGGGCCACGACGGGAAGGTGTTGGTGGAAAAGCGGCTGTGCACAATCGCGATAGCACTGCGGCAACGTTCATCGCGAAGATCCGGAAAGTATTGGGGCAATTGCGTTGTGGTGAGCATGCCCTTGAACACCATGGTGCGGGCGGACAGCGACGGGAAGTACACGCCCTCGCGTTCAGCGCGCTTACGCAAGGGATAGACGCGACGGTCGAGATCGATACCGGCCAGCGCCGGCGACGCGACGAAAAGCTGCTCCATGTGGGGCATACAGCCGAGGGCCGTCTCGCCCACATCGGCTCCATCGGGGTCGACCGGCAGCTCGCGCCAGCCGAGAACGGTCACCCCTTCGTCCGCGGCAATGGCTTCGATGCGCTCGCGTGCTTCGACACGTTCGTCGGCGTCGCGGGGCAGAAAGCAGATGCCCGCCGCGAACGTGTTGGCTCCGTCAGCCGTCGAGGCCGGGAGTTCGAATGGGACGACTTCGCGGAGTAAGTCGACGGGAAGTTGGATCAAGATACCCGCACCGTCGCCGCTGTTGGTTTCCGCGCCTGCGGCGCCACGGTGGTCGAGATGCTCCAAGGCGGTCAGTCCGTCGGCGACGATGGCATGCGAGCGGCGGCCCTGAATGTCGGTGACCATAGCGACACCGCACGAATCCGACTCGTTGGCCGGGTCGTACAGGCCCTGGGGTTCGGGGAATGCCGAATAGAGCATCGACGGGCACCTCCGCAGTCCGGAAAAAAGCTGGTCCGGGACTGCGACGGCCCGAGGTCAGTGTATCAGCGCTGTTCGGGGACTACCCGCCGAGAAGCGTCGGGACCAGCGGGAACCCCGGCAGATTCCGTACTGCCGTCCAGGTGATCGCGGCGATCAGGATCATGACGAGCGTTGGCGCGGTCATCCACGGTTTACCGGCACGCCACCGCACCAGAATCCACGCGAACAGCATGGGCAGTCCGAACAGCAGGAACACGTTATCGACGACGGCGGCGGCAAAATCGCCGTGGAGGACGTCGTGGGTCATCCGCAGCCCGCCGCAGCTTGGGCAGTAGAGCCCCGTCAACGCATTGAACGGACACGTCGGAAACGCGAAGCCCGGCCGGTGCGGGTCGCCGAGTCCGATATAGACCAGGGCACCCGAAAGCACGGCACCCGTCCCGATCGCGCCGGACAGCCGTCCCCGGCGCAGGGTGGCGCTAGGTGCCATCTCGCAGAGGACGTCCCGCGGGATCGCGAACCTTGTCGGTGAGCAGCAGCACCGCGTCGATGATTCCCCACACGATGGCGCCGAGGCCGCACGTGATGATGCCGACGACGAGCTGGGCGATGCCCAAACTCGTGTAGCCGAGGTAGATGCGGCCGATGCCGACGAGGCCGAACAGCCCCAATAGCTGCAGGAGGCCCGCGACGACCTTGGACTTGTCCGAGAATGGCTCACCGGTCAGCGGATGACGGCCGTAGGGCGCGGCAGGATCCATGTATGCGGGTGGATACTGCCCAGGCGGAGGCGCGTACTGTCCCGCCGGAGGCGGGTACGGAGGCGGATATCCGGGCTGCTGCGGGGGCGGTGGCGGCGGGAAGCCTTGCTCACTGCCACTGAATTGCGGCTCAGTCATGGACCCAGCATGCCAGAACGAATCGGCGCCTCGTAAGTAAGGAAAACCCGCGAATTGGAACCGGCCCCGGGCAGTAAGTTCCCAGGCGTGGCAGGCGAACCGGCAAGGCGGGATCCGAGGATCGTCATCATCGGCGCCGGCATCGGCGGAATCGCCACCGCGGTGACGTTGCAGCGAGCCGGTTTCGACCGGTTCACCATTCTGGAAAAGGGCGCCGACGTGGGCGGTGTGTGGCACTGGAACCGCTACCCCGGGCTGACGTGTGACGTGCCGTCGCAGCTCTATCAATTTGCGTTCGCGCCGAAACCAGACTGGTCGTCGATGTTTGCATCCGGGACTGAGATCCAGCGCTATCTGCGCGATGTTGTGGACCGATTCGGATTGAATGCTCACCTACGGTTGAACGCGGAGGTCGTGTCGGCCGAGTTCACCGGCGCGACATGGCGGATCGGCACCGCAGACGACGCCGTTATCGAAGCGGATTTCGTCATCGCGGCAACTGGCGTGCTGCATCACCCGTACACGCCGGCGATCCGGGGGCTAGACACATTCGAGGGCGAGGTCGTCCATACCGCCCGCTGGGATGACAGCGTCGAGACCAGTGCCCGTCGCATCGCGGTCATCGGCAACGGATCCACCGGCGTGCAGGTTGTTTCGGCGCTGCAGCAAGAGGCTCTCGAGATCAGCCATTTCATCCGCACGCCGCAGTGGGTGATGTGGGTGCCGATGGGCGTACGCCAGCCGGCGTGGGTCGGCAATGTGTTGCGAAAACTGCCGCGGGTCAATCGGTTTCTGTACGACGTGCTGTTGTGGAGTTCGGGCTTTCTGGCCGATATTGCAACGCGGCCGACGTGGCGGCGCCGACTGGCGCAACAGTACGCATACGTGTCCCTGCGCTTTTGGGCCAGGGACCGCGGAATGCGGGAGCGTCTCAGGCCCGATCACCAACCGTTCTGCAAACGGCAGGTCATCTCGGGTTCGTATTACCGAGCGATCCGTGCACGCAACGCTCGTCTGATCACGTCGGCGATCGAGACGATCACTCCGCGAGGGATCCGCACAGCCGACGGCCACGAGATCGACGTCGACCTGTTGGTGCTCGCCACCGGTTTTCAGGCGCACAATTACATGCGGCCGATGGACCTTCGTGGTCGCGATGGTGTGTCGATTGACGATGCCTGGGCCAAGGGCCCGCGCGGATATCGGATGACCGCAATACCGGGCTTCCCGAACTTCTTCACGGTGCTGGGCCCGAACTCCCCTACCGGCTCCATTTCGTTGCAGTACTCCGCGGAGTTGACCGCCCGCTACATCACCCATTGGTTGAGGCGCTTCCGCGACGGTGAGGTCGACGTAGTCGAAGTCACCGAAGAAGCCACCACAAAATTCAACGACGATGTCGCTGCGGCGCTTGGCCCAACGGTGTGGAATACCGGTTGCAACTCGTGGTATCTCACCGATGAAGGCAATGTCGACCTGTGGCCCTACGACCGAAAGACCATGACTGCCATGCTGTCTCGACCCGACGATCGCGATTACCACATCACCCGTAGCTAGAAGGGTGGGGATTTGTTGCGTTTGGGGAGCAAGTGGTGGCACCGAACTTGCGAAAGCCACTTCAGCGGGCGCTCTAAGGCGGCAAGACAACCTAGTCGAGGGCAAGTTCGACGGTGACAATCAGCCAACCCAGAGCGGCATTCATGAACCCGAACAGGGCCGTCCCGCGTATCGAGGATCCAATTCGGTGCGCCGCAAGCACCGCGAAGACGAAAAGCAGCACGACGTTGACGTTCAACACGAGGGTCTCGTAGCCGGCGACCACACTGCCATCTGGATTCCGGTGATCGTGGCCCCAATGAAACATCCACGCACAGAACAGAAGTAAGACCGTGGGGAAACTGGCGAAGGTGCGCGGAGAGTCTTCAACGATGCCTATCCAGAGGCTGCCGATATAGGCTCGCATGCTGCTATAGCTGCGATTTGAGAGATGGGTTGCGTATGCGTCCACAACAGTGGTCAGCGTCGCCCCTACGAGGATCCAGGCCGCTTCGTGAAGTGGCTGGCCTCCCTCTTGGGCCGCAAGCAGGAGGGTGGCGAGGAACGTCCCCTTGATGAGTTTCTTGAGAACGTTCTCGGACAACCGCATGAGTTACTCCTATGTCAACCGCTGCCGGTTGGCAAGGCTGGTCGCGGGTGCCGTGATCGGTATGAACGCGCGCTCAGGCGCGAAACGCCGCGCCGCAAGAGCGCCCCACTTTTGAGGTCGGGTCGCCCGGCGGGGCGAAGAGTGCGCATCGGAGGGCCGCTAGGCCAGAAGGGCACCTTCGTACTGGATCGCCGCGTCGTCGGACAGGGATTCTCCTCGGCGACGGCATGAAGACCACCGCAGATCGCAGCACGCAGGCCCCAATCGGGGATAACCCACGTGGAGTTATCGGTCGCGGCGTCGCAGCCAGCGGCGGATCCGGCCGCCGGCCTCTTCGATCGGTCGCGGCGAGGGCGGTGTCGCCTTGGGTGCAGCGGTTTCGGGCTTTGGCTGTTCGGCGGCTTCGGCTTCTTCGGCCGCTGCCTCCGCGGCCTCTTCTGCTTGCTCGGTCTCTTTTTCGTCGGCCTCGCTCATCGCGGTCGCGAGTTCGCCGGCCTGGGCTTCACCCTCGACTGCGGCCTCATGCGCCTCGGGTGCCGCCTGCTCCGCCTCAACGACCTCATCACCCTCGACCGCACCGACACCACCGGCGGCTTCAGCTCCTTCGGCCTCGGGCTCGGATCCAGCTTCCTCAGCCGCGGACTCGGCAGCCGCTTCCGCAGCGAGCTCTTCAGCCTCGGCTTCACCCTCCACCGCGGCCTCATGAACCGGGGGTGCGGCCTGCTCCGCCTCAACGACCTCGTCACCCTCGACCGCGCCGACACCACCGGCGGCTTCAGCTCCTTCGGCCTCGGGCTCGGATCCAGCTTCCTCAGCCGCGGACTCGGCAGCCGCTTCCGCAGCGAGCTCTTCAGCCTCGGCTTCACCCTCCACCGCGGCCTCATGAACCGGGGGTGCGGCCTGCTCAGCCTCAACGACCTCGTCACCCTTGACCGCCTCGGCCTCGGGCTCTGCTTGCTCGCCAGTGGGCTCGGCGTCAGCTTCCTCGGCGACCGCTTCGGCAGCCTGCTCTTCGGCTTCGGCTTCGTCAGCGGCTTCCTCGGCGGCCGTTTCAGCGGCTAGCTCCTCGGCTTCAGCTTCTCCCCCGACAGCAGCCTCATGAACCTCAGGTGCGGCCTGCTCAGCCTCAACGACCTCGTCACCCTCGACCGCACCGACACCCCCGACAGGCTGTGACCCCTCGGCCTCTTCGGCTTCCTCGGCGACCGCTTCGGCAGCCTGCTCTTCGGCTTCGGCTTCCTCAGCGGCTTCCTCGGCGGCCGTTTCAGCGGCTAGCTCCTCGGCTTCAGCTTCTCCCCCGACAGCAGCCTCATGAACCTCAGGTGCGGCCTGCTCAGCCTCAACGACCTCGTCACCCTCGACCGCACCGACACCCCCGACAGGCTGTGACCCCTCGGCCTCTTCGGCTTCCTCGGCGACCGCTTCGGCAGCCTGCTCTTCGGCTTCGGCTTCCTCAGCGGCTTCCTCGGCGGCCGTTTCAGCGGCTAGCTCCTCGGCTTCAGCTTCTCCCCCGACAGCAGCCTCATGAACCTCAGGTGCGGCCTGCTCAGCCTCAACGACCTCGTCACCCTCGACCGCACCGACACCCCCGACAGGCTGTGACTCCTCGGCCTCTTCGGCTTCCTCGCCGATGGCTTCGGCCCCTTCGGCTTCCTCGCCGATGGCTTCGGTCCCTTCGGCTTCCTCGCCTGCGGCTTCGGTCGCCGCGGTCTCGGGTTCGGCCTCCGGCTCTTCGTCGCCGGACTCTTGCCCCTCGGAGTCGCTCCCATCACCGGCCGCCCTGGCGTCTTCCGGCTCCGCTTCACCGGCAACCTTCGCTGCGGCGACGACTCCGCTTGTCGCGCCGACGACACTCAGTTCCTTGACGAAATCCTCGACCGTGGTGTCGTCCTCGACCGCGGTTTCCGCCTCGGCCGTGCCTTTGAGTCTTGCCGGGTCTTCGCGTCCCTTTGGCGCGACCATGATGTACACGACTGCGCCGATGAACACGAACGTCGACGTGAACGAGTTGACGCGGATATCAGCGATAAGCGTGGCCTGGTCGCTACGCAGCAGTTCGACCCAGAATCGGCCAAGGCAATAGCCCGCGACGTACAGCGCGAAAAGCCGGCCGTGTCCGATCTTGAATTTCCGGTCGACCCAGATGAGCACCGCGAAAACCAAGAGGTTCCAGAGCAATTCGTACAGAAACGTGGGGTGCACGATGGAATCCAGCTGTCCCGTGGACACACCATTGGCCAGATCCGGGCTCACCACCCCGGCCGAATTCTTGCGCTCGTAGATCTCCAGGCCCCATGGCAGAGTCGTTGGGCGGCCGTACAACTCCTGGTTGAAGTAGTTGCCCAATCGGCCGATCGCCTGTGCGAGCACGATGCCGGGCGCTATCGCGTCGCCGAATGCCGGCAGCGGGATGCCGCGCCGTCGACATGCGATCCAGGCCCCGACACCACCGAGTGCCACTGCACCCCAGATGCCTAATCCGCCATCCCAGATCCGTAATGCCCCAATGACTCCCGCGCCACCTTCGCCGAAGTACTTGGGCCAGTCGGTCATCACGTGGTAGAGCCGGCCGCCGATCAGGCCGAACGGGACGGCCCACAACGAGATGTCATAGATGACTCCGCGCTCGCCACCCCTGGCCGCCCAACGCCGGTCTCCGATCAGGAGGGCCGCCACGATGCCGACGATGATGAACAGCGCGTATGCCCGGATCGGGAAAGGACCGAGGTACCACACGCCACGCGACGGACTGGGAATGTAGGCGAGCAATGTGGTTGTCACGCAGTAATCCTCTGTCGCACGCCGTCGGCCAGCTCCGCCGTCAGCGATCGCACCGCCTCCATGCCGTCTTTCAGGGCCGACACCAGCGCCGACCCCACGATCACGCCGTCCGCGTAGGAACCGATCTCAGCTGCCTGCTCGCGCGAGCGCACGCCCAACCCGACACCGACCGGGATGTCCGAAACCGCCTTGATTCGACGCACCAATTCGGGCGCGGCGTTCGAAACGACGTCGCGGGCGCCGGTCACGCCCATCGTCGATGCGGCATAGACGAATCCGCGCGACGCCTCTACCGTCATCGCGAGCCGCTCAGGCGTGGACGACGGCGCCACCAAGAAGATCCGGTCCAAATCGTGCGTCTCCGAAACCGCCATCCATTCCGACGCCTCGTCGGGAATAAGGTCGGGCGTGATCATGCCCAACCCGCCTGCGGATGCCAGGTCACGGGCGAATGCATCGACACCCTTGCGCAACACGGGATTCCAATACGTCATCACCACGGCACGGCCGCCGGCGTTGCTGATGGCCTCGACCGCCGTCAGCGCGTCGCGCACCCGCACTCCACCGCGAAGCGCCGCCTCGGCCGCCGCCGCGATCGTCGGGCCATCCATTCCCGGATCCGAGTACGGGATGCCGACTTCTACTAGATCGCAACCGGATTCGACCATCGCTTTCATCGCCGAGATCGACTCGGGCACATCCGGAAAACCGGTCGGCAGATAGCCGATCAGCGCAGAGCGGCCCTCCGCGCGGCAGGCGTCGAACATCGAAGCGAGCCGGCTCACGGCGAACCGTCCAACAACCCGAACCATTTCGCCGCCGTCTCGACATCCTTGTCGCCGCGGCCAGACAAGTTCACGAGGATGATCGCACCGGGCCCGAGTTCCCTGCCCAGCTTCAGCGCGCCCGCCACCGCATGGGCCGACTCGATGGCCGGAATGATGCCCTCCGTGCGGCACAGCAACGAAAACGCGTCCATCGCCTCGACATCGGTGATCGGCTGATACTGCGCGCGGCCGAGGTCCTTCAGGAAAGAGTGTTCCGGCCCGACCCCCGGATAGTCCAAACCCGCTGAGATCGAATGCGATTCGATGGTCTGCCCGTCTTCGTCCTGCAACAGGTACGAGAATGAGCCCTGAAAGGCACCCGGCGAGCCGCCGGTGAAGGTCGCCGCGTGACGCCCCGTCTCGACACCGTCGCCGGCGGCTTCGTATCCGACCAGCCGAACATCGGGATCGTCGATGAACGCATGGAAGATGCCGATCGCGTTCGACCCGCCGCCGACGCAGGCTGTCACCGCATCGGGCAGTCTGCCGGCCTGCGCCTGGATCTGCACGCGCGCCTCGAGCCCGATCACCCGCTGGAAGTCGCGCACCATCGTCGGGAAGGGATGCGGCCCGGCCGCGGTACCGAAGCAGTAATACGTGTTGTCCGCGTTGGTCACCCAGTCACGGAATGCTTCGTTGATAGCGTCCTTCAGCGTCTTCGACCCGGCCTCGACCGACACCACCGTCGCTCCCAGTAGCCGCATTCGCGCGACGTTCAGCGCTTGACGCGCGGTGTCGACGGCACCCATGTAGATGATGCACTCGAGCCCCAGAAGGGCACACGCCGTCGCGGTGGCCACTCCGTGCTGCCCGGCGCCGGTCTCTGCAATGACCCGGGTCTTGCCCATCTGACGAGCGAGCAGTGCCTGACCGAGCACGTTGTTGATTTTGTGAGACCCGGTGTGGTTGAGGTCTTCTCGCTTCAAAAAGATGCGCGCTCCGCCGGCGTGCTCAGAAATGCGCTCTGCCTCGTATAACGGCGACGGCCGACCGCTGTAGTGCCGCTGCAGCCGGTCCAGCTCGTCGAGGAAAGCCTGATCGCCGCGGGCCTTCTCATAGGCAGCGGTGACCTCCTCGATAACGGCCATCAGCGCTTCGGGGACGAATCTGCCGCCATAGACGCCGAAATGGCCGCGAGCGTCAGGGTCGTGGACGGTGGGCTCTGCGATGGCCGCGCTCGTACGCGGCAACTCCGGCCCGGCGAGATCTGCCACTTCTCAGCGTGCGGGTTTCGGGCACGACGGATGGGTGCCTGCGGTGACCAAATCGGCAACGGCGCTGCGCGGATCGCCACTGGTGACAAGGCCCTCGCCGACGAGCACCGCGTCGGCGCCCGCTCCCGCGTAAGCGAGGAGATCGGCAGTGCCTCGCACGCCCGATTCCGCGATACGGATGATATCGGTCGGCAGCCCGGGAGCGATGCGGGCGAAGCAGTCGCGGTCGACCTCGAGTGTCTTGAGATCCCTTGCGTTCACACCGATCACGGTGGCGCCCGCCTGCAACGCGCGGTCGGCTTCCTCTTCGGTGTGCACCTCGACCAGAGCGGTCATGCCCAGCGACTCCGTGCGGTCGAGCATCGAGACCAGCACCGGCTGCTCCAGCGCGGCGACGATCAACAGCAGCATATCGGCTCCGTGTGCGCGGGCCTCGTGGATCTGATAGGGCCTGACGATAAAGTCCTTGCGCAGCACGGGGATTGACACCGCGGCGCGGACTGTGTCCAGGTCTTCGAGTGAACCGTTGAACCGGCGCTGCTCGGTGAGCACACTGATGACGCGCGCGCCACCGTTCTCGTATGCACGTGCCAGTTTCGCGGGATCGGAGATAGACGCCAACTCACCGCGCGACGGGCTGGCCCGCTTCACTTCCGCGATCACGCCGATACCGGGTTCGCGCAGTGCGGCCATCACGTCCAGCGGCGGCGGCGCGTCCTTGGCCATCTGTTTGATCTCGGCGAGCGGAACGAGGGCCTCTCGAGCGGCAACATCGGCGCGAACTCCCTCGATGATGGAGTCGAGCACAGTCGCCGAACTCATAGGTGCCGACTCCTCTCCGACGATGTCGATCGATCTTCAACGAAGGGTAACCGCCACCACAGCACCGCCAATCACCGGCCCTTGTTGTCCGGATCGGTCGGGTCATGGCCGTCGTCGAGCGCGTCCCACAGCGTTCGTTCAGACATCGCGGTGCCCGGTTCGTCGCCGGTCACCGCACTACGGCGGGCGTAACGGGCCGCGCCGGTGCGCTCGCTGGCCGCCGCACGCATGAGAAGTACTGCCGCGAAGAGGGTCAGCGCGGCGGCCACCACAGTGATCACGGCGCCCGCGTAGTGCCGCTGTGTGTCGACGAGGTCGGCCACCGGCACCCTGGCGAGGTGCGCCGCCCGCGCCGCCACATCGCGGATCACCCACAGCGTGATCGCCAGGTAGCCCATTCCCGCGCTGCTTGCCGCCACCAACACCGCCAACAACCGCAGCGGCCACCCGCGCACCGCCAACGCCGCGATTGCGGCCGCCGCCAGCAGTACCGCCAGCGGCACCAGCGCCGACGACCACGACCCACCCGACAGCGTCGCCGTCTTCGGTTGTCCGAGGCCGTCGAACGACGTGACGTCGACCCACGTCACCCTCGACGCCGCCCACAACCCGCCGGCGGCGAGCAGCAGAAGCAGCTGTGCGGCCCGGATCACGGTTCTGTGAGCGTTTCCGCCGCGGCGATCGCGTTGAGCACCGCGCGCGCCTTGTTCGCCGCCTCGGTGTACTCGTAGGGCCCGTTGGAGTCGGCCACGACTCCCCCGCCGGCCTGCACATACGCGGTGCCGTTGCGCATCAGCGCGGTGCGGATGGCGATGGCGAAGTCGGCGTTGCCCGCGAAGTCGAGATACCCAGGACGCCGCCGTAGAGGCCGCGACGGGTTTTCTCGACCTCCTCGATCAACTCCATCGCCCGCACCTTCGGCGCGCCTGACAGCGTGCCCGCCGGGAAGCAGGCCGTCACGGCGTCCAGCGCCGTCTTGTCGTCGGCCAGCAGCCCGGTCACGGTCGACACCAGATGCATGACGTGGCTGTAGCGCTCGATGTGGCTGTAGTCCTCGACGCGCACCGTGCCGGGCCGGCAGACCCGGCCCAGATCATTGCGGCCGAGGTCGACGAGCATCAGATGCTCAGCACGCTCCTTCTCGTCGGAGGCCAGCTCCTTTTCGAGCAGCAGGTCTTCCTCTTCCGTCGTACCGCGCCACCGCGTACCGGCGATCGGATGGGTGGTTGCCCGGCCGTCCTTGACGGTGACGAGCGCCTCCGGGCTGGATCCGACAATCGAAAAGTCCAGTTCCCCATCGCCATTCGGCACGTTGAGCAGATACATGTACGGGCTGGGGTTGGACACGCGCAGCATCCGGTACACGTCGAGCGGGTCGGCGTCGGTGTCCATCTCGAATCGTTGCGACGGCACCACCTGGAAGGCCTCGCCGGCTTCGATGTCGCCGACGAGCTTCTCGACGATCACGGTGTACTCCTCGAGCGTGCGCTGGGCGCGGTGCAGCGGCTCGGGCCTGCTGAACGTCGCGACGGTCGACGGAAGATGCTCGCCCAGGGCCGCGGTCATGACGTCCAGGCGCGCGACGGCGTCGTCGTACGCCCAGTCGACGCGTTCATCGGTGCCGTTCCAATTCACCGCGTTGGCGATCAGCGTGATCGTGCCTTCGTGGTGGTCGACGGCGGCGACGTCGGTGGCCAGCAGCAGCAACATGTCGGGCAGGCCGAGATCGTCGACCGCGAGCGACGGCAGCCGCTCGAGGCGCCGCACCATGTCGTAGGCGAAGAACCCGACAAGGCCCACTGGATAGCGGCGGCAGGCCCGGCAGCGGCTCGGTTTTCAGCAGCTCCAGCGTGGCGCGCAGCGCCTCCAGCGGGTCGCCGCCTCGCGGCGCGTCCTGCGGCGTCGTCCCCAGCCACACCGCCTCACCGTCACGCACCGTCAGCGCCGACGGCGCACCGGCGCCGATGAACGACCACCGCGACCACGACCGCCCGTTTTCAGCCGACTCGAGCAGGAACGTCCCGGGCCGATTGGCGGCCAGCTTGCGGTATGCCGACAGCGGTGTCTCACTGTCGGCGAGCACCTTGCGGGTCACCGGCACCACGCGGTGCCCGGCGGCCAGCGCCCGGAAGTCCTCGCGCGATGTGGTGCTGGCGAGGTTGGCGGTCGATTGCACCGAACAATTCTCCCAGACCGGCCTACTCGAACCCCAATTCAGGCCGTGAACGCCCGCGCGAGCGGGGACGCCGACGCATGCGTGAGCGGCCTGGTCAGCACGACCGGCGACTGCGCCATGAAGCGGGGCGTGCGGCCGCGATGGGCGTCGGCGGCATGCGCTGTGAACGGGTGAACGACATACATGTCGCCGAGCTGGCCGGTGACCTCCAGGACCCGTCGGGCTGAAGCGTATTCGCATCGATATGCCACCCCGATCGTCGGCGAGCGGAGTGGCCGGGAAGCGCACCGCAATGTTGCCCAGCGAGCCGTGGGGTCATCGGGCGACAGTCCCAGCTGCCGCCATAGCAAGGCCCGGGCCGCATCGGCGGCGCTTCGTGGCGCCGCCTGGTCGACCTTGGCGTAGCCGTCGGACACGAAAGCGTCGAGATCCGCCATCGCGCCGAGGCTCTCACGCACAGAACGGCAGAGGCCAACCAATTCGGCTGGGGCGTAGCGTTGGCGCCATGAAACGTGGCGAGAAGGTTGCCGAGTTCGAACTGCCGGATCAGACGGGCACGACGCGTAGCCTCACCGAGCTGCTCGCGGGCGGCCCGATCGTGCTGTTCTTCTACCCCGCCGCGATGACGCCGGGCTGCACCAAGGAGGCCTGTCACTTCCGCGACCTGGCATCGGAGTTCGCCGCGGTCGGCGCGAGCCGCGTGGGCATCAGCACCGATCCCGTCGATAAGCAGGCGATGTTCGCCGACAAGCAGAGCTTCGATTACCCGCTGCTGTCCGACGCCGACGGCGCCGTCGCAACACAATTCGGCGTCAAGCGCGGCCTCCTCGGCAAGCTCATGCCGGTGAAGCGGACCACGTTCGTCATCGATTCCGACCGCACCGTGCTCGAGGTCATCGCCAGCGAGATCAGCATGGACACCCACGCCGACAAGGCGCTGGAGGTGCTGCGGCAGCGCCAGTCGGCGTGACGCGTGTCCTCGAGCTCGCCGATGTGACGTTCCGCCGCGACGGCAAGCAGATCATCGACGGCATATCGCTGAGCGTGAATGCCGGTGAACACTGGGCGTTGCTCGGTCCAAACGGGGCGGGCAAGAGCACGCTGCTGGGATTCTGCGCCGCAGTCACGTTTCCGACGTCGGGTTCGGTGCGCATTCTCGGCGAGCAGATGGGCCGGGTGGAGTTGGCGCGGCTGCGGCGGTTCATCGGTCACGTGAATCCCCGCCACCGCCTGCAGTATTCGCTGACCGTGCGCGAGGTGGTGTTGACCGGAATCACCGCCACCATCGACATCCCCATGCGGTGGACACCGAGCGCGGTGGAGCGCGCCCGCGCGGATGCGATGATCGATGCGGTGGGCCTGTCGCACAAGGCCGATGACGTGTGGCCGACGCTGTCACAGGGCGAACGCGGGCGCACGCTGATCGCGCGGGCGCTGGTGTCCGAACCGAAGCTGTTACTGCTCGACGAGCCGACGACGGGGCTGGATGTGGCTGCGCGGGAGCAGCTTCTGGAGACCATGGACTCGCTCGACGAGACCCACCCCGAGGTGGCATCGATTCTGGTTACCCACCACCTGGAGGAACTGCCGACCACCACGACGCACGCCCTGCTCATCGCCGACGGACGCACGATGGCCACGGGCCCCGCTCGCGACACGGTGACGACCGACAACGTCAGCGCGGCGTTCTCGCATCCGGTGATCGTCGGCTACGACGAAGGCCGGTGGACGGCGCGCGCGAAAGCGACCCGCATCATCGACCTGTAGCTGTCACAGATGCGTTCGCAGAAAATCCATCGTCGCGGCCCGAAACCTCACCATGGACGGCGTTCTCGGCGCCAGACCGTCGGCGCCGTGGTACATCCCCGGCACCGTGACGAGTTCACACGGCACGCCCGCCTCCTGTAGGCGCTCGGCGTAGTCGATGTCTTCGTCGTAGAACACGTCGAGATCTCCTACCCCGACCCAAGCCGGGGGTAGACCCGATAGGTCGGATCGCCTTGCGGGAGCGGCATATTCGGGAGCATCAGACATCCGCGGTGCACGCCCGAGGTAGGCGGTCCACCCGTACCGGTTCGACTCCGGCGTCCACGCGAAGCGGCCCCGGCCCGCATGGTCGGTGCGCAGCACATTGCGGTCGTCGAGCATCGGATAGACGAGCACCTGTGCCCGCAGGTGGATGCCTTCGTCGTGGCTGCGCTGGGCCACCGCGGCCGCCATCCCGCCGCCTGCACTCGCCCCGGTGACTGCGATCCGGTCCGCGTCGATGCCCAAGTCGTCGGCGTTGGCGAGCATCCACCGTAGCGCCGCCATGCAGTCGTCCAGCCCCGCCGGGAACGGGTGCTCGGGCGCCAGCCGGTAGGCGGGGGCTACCACGACAGCCCCGAGCTCGCGGGCGAGTTGTCCGGCGCCGGTCGCCTCGAACCTCGGGCTGCCGACCACATACCCACCGCCGTGCAGCCACAGCACCGCAGGACTGGGCGTCGAGCGCGTGTCGGGGGTGGTCACCCAGACGGGCACTACTGGCGTGCCGACGAAGCGCTCGGCCACCGTGACGTCCGGCCCGGGCTTGGTGGGGATCCTGAACAGAAACCGCACGACCGGCAGCTTGCCCTGGGTGAACGACGTCGCGGTCAAAGGCAGCAGCGGGTTGCGAAGTTCGGGAGCCACCGCGGGCAGGGCGTCGCGTACCTTCAGGCGACTGCGTACGGCGGCAGCCGCAAGGCCCAATCCTGCGATCGCCAGAAGCTTCTTCACGCGGGGAGCTTAAGCCTCCGGGCTGAGCAACACGTCCGCATCGAAACAAGTGTGATCGCCCGTGTGGCACGCGGCGCCGACCTGGTCGACCTCCAACAGCACGGTGTCACCATCGCAGTCCAGCCGCACCGAGTGCACGTACTGCGTGTGGCCCGACGTCTCGCCTTTGACCCAGTGCTGTTGACGCGACCGCGAATAGTACGTCGCCCTGCGGGTTTCCAGCGTGCGCGCCAGCGCGATGTCATCCATCCACGCCACCATCAGTACCTGCCCGGTCGACCGTTCCTGCACGACGGCGGTGAACAGCCCGTTGGCGTCGCGCTTCAGCCGCGACGCGATGCCCGCATCCAGCACTACCGCACCACGATCCCTTCTGCCGCCATCGCCGCCTTCACCTGGCCGATGGTCAACTCGCGGAAGTGAAAGACGCTGGCGGCCAAGACTGCGTCGGCGCCCGCCTGCACCGCAGGCGCGAAATGTTCCGGCGCACCCGCGCCGCCGCTCGCGATCACGGGCACGTTCACCGCGCCGCGTACCGCCTTGATCATCGGCAGGTCGAATCCCGCCTTGGTGCCGTCGAAGTCCATGGAGTTCAGCAGGATCTCCCCGACGCCGAGTTCCCCACCGCGGGTGGCCCATTCGATCGCGTCGATGCCGGTACCCCGCCGTCCGCCGTGCGTGGTGACCTCCCAGCCCGACGGCGTCGGTTCCTGATCCTGCGGAACGGTGCGGGCGTCGACGGACAGCACGATGCACTGCGACCCGAATTGGCGGGACAACTCGCCGAGCAGTTCCGGGCGCGCGATCGCGGCCGTGTTCACCGCGACCTTGTCCGCGCCGGCACGCAACAGCACGTCGACGTCGGCCACCGACCGCACGCCGCCACCGACCGTCAAGGGGATAAACACCTGCTCGGCCGTCCGCGCGACGACCTCGAGCATGGTCGCCCGGCCTGATGAGGATGCGGTCACGTCGAGAAACGTCAGCTCATCGGCGCCCTCGGCGTCGTATGCCGCGGCAAGCTCGACGGGATCGCCTGCATCGCGGAGATTTTCGAAGTTGACGCCCTTGACCACCCGACCGTCGTCGACGTCCAGACACGGGATGATGCGTACCGCGAGGTCTCTGGGGTCCATCAGTAGTCCTTGGGATCGCCGACAGAGTGCAGCAGGTCGAGCAACTCTGCGTGGGCCCCCGGGACGCCGACCAGTGCCGAGGGCGACGCGACCGTCCAGTCGTTGCCCATCAGGTCGGTGACGACGCCACCCGCCGCGCGCACCAGCGCCACCCCGGCGGCGTGGTCCCACACATGGCCGGTGAAACTGATCGCGCCACCCAGGATTCCCGCAGCCGTGTAGGCGAGATCGACTCCCGTGGCACCGTGCATCCGCATCCGTGAGCATTTGCGGCTCAGGGTTTCGATCACTGACAAGCGGTAGCGGCCCGGCACCTTGCCGCGCGAATCGACGTTGAAGGTGCTGACGCCCACGACGGAGTCGGCCAGCTTCGCAGGCTGGAGCGGGGGCTGCTCGACCCCGTTGCTGCGCAACGGTTTACCGATGACAGCGGTGAACCGCTCTCCGGTGAACGGCACCCACGTCAGCCCGGCCACCGGCACGCCGTCGCGCACCAAGCCGAGCAGGATCGCGCAAATCGGCGATCCGGCCGCGTAGTTGAAGGTGCCGTCGATCGGGTCGAGCACCCAAACCAGCGACGAGTCGAGGTCGGCACCGCCGAACTCCTCGCCGTGCACCTCGATGCCGGTCTCCTTCGTCAGCGCCGCCACCACGTGGCGCTCGATCGCGAGATCCATCTCGGTGGCGAAGTCGTTGCCCTTCTTCTGCACAGCCGAATCCGCGCGATGACCGTCGATGAACGGTTTCGTCACGGTGTCCAGAATCGTCGCTGCCTCGGTGACCAACGCGTCGAGCTCGGCCTCGTCAAGTGCCATCTACTGCCCCACCGCGGCCAGCGCCTGCGGCAAGGTGAACCGCCCGGCATACAACGCCTTTCCGACGATCGCACCTTCGACACCGCGGGCGGTCAGGGTCGCGATGGCCCGCAGGTCGTCCAGGCTGGACACGCCGCCAGACGCGATTACCGGCGCGTCGGTGCGGTCTGTAACGTTCGACAGCAGCTCGAGATTCGGGCCGTTGAGCGTGCCGTCCTTGGTGACGTCGGTGACGACGAAGCGTGAACACCCTTCGCGGTCAAGGCGTTCCAGCACCTCCCACAGATCGCCGCCGTCGGTCTCCCAGCCGCGGCCGCGGAGTCGGAACCCGCCGCCAGGCAGGGAAGGGTCGATCTTCACGTCCAGACCGACGGCCACCTTGTCGCCATGCTCGGCGACGACCTTGGCGCACCACTGCGGGTTTTCCAGCGCCGCGGTGCCGAGGTTGACCCGAGCGCAGCCGGTGGCCAGTGCCGCCGTCAATGAGTCTTCGTCGCGGATTCCACCCGACAGCTCGACTGCGACGTCCAGCTTTCCGACCACCTCCGCGAGTAGTTCGCGGTTACTCCCGCGGCCGAACGCGGCGTCGAGATCGACCAGGTGGATCCACTGCGCACCGTCGCGCTGCCAGTTCATCGCGGCATCGAGTGCAGAGCCGTACTCGGTCTCGCTGCCTGCGCGTCCCTGCATGAGCCGTACGGCGCGGCCCTCGACCACGTCCACTGCTGGAAGAAGCATCAGGCGTTCTGTTGGTGTCACGGCCGTCAACCTAGATCGACTCGACCCAATTGCCCAAAAGCGCGGCGCCGGCATCGCCGCTCTTCTCGGGGTGGAACTGGGTGGCCGACAGGGGTCCATCTTCGACAGCGGCCAGGAACGGGACGTGATGGGTGGCCCAGGTCAACAGTGCGTCGGCATTACCCTCCCACTGCTGCGCGGCATAGGAGTGCACGAAGTAGAACCGCGTATCGGCATCCAGGCCCTTGAATAATGTGGTGCCCGCGGGTGCGTCGACGACGTTCCACCCCATGTGCGGGATCACCGGCGCATCCAGGCGCACGACGGCCCCCGGCCACTGGCCGCAGCCCGTTGTCTCGGTGCCGAACTCGACCCCGCGGGCGAACAGAATCTGCATGCCGACGCACACGCCGAGCACCGGCCTGTCAGCGGCGACCCGGTCGGCGATGATCTTCTCGCCGCCGATCTTGCGCAGGCCCGTCATGCACGCTTCGAAGGCGCCGACGCCCGGTACCACCAGACCGTCTGCGCTCATCGCCGCATCGGCGTCGGCGGTCACCTCGACGTCCGCGCCGACCCGCTGCAGGGCGCGTTGAGCCGAGCGCAGATTGCCGGAGCCATAGTCGAGCACGACGACTTTGCGTGTCACAGAGCGCCTTTGGTGGACGGCACTCCGACAACCCGCGGATCCAACTCGACCGCCTGACGCAGCGCACGTGCGACGGCCTTGTACTCCGCCTCGGTGACGTGGTGAGGATCGCGACCGTAGAGCACGCGGACGTGCAACGCGATGCGCGCGTTCATCGCGATGGTCTCGAAGACGTGGCGGTTGACGACGGTGTGGTAGGGCGCCTCGGAACCGGCGATCGTGAAGCGCAGCATGTGATCCGGCTCGCCGGTATGCACGCAGTACGGCCGGCCCGAAACGTCGACGGCGGCGTGTGCGAGTGCCTCGTCCATCGGGATCCAGGCATCCCCGAAGCGACGAATGCCCTTCTTGTCGCCGAGCGCTTTACCGAGAGCCAGGCCAAACACGATCGCGGTGTCCTCGATGGTGTGGTGACCCTCGATCTCGACGTCACCCGTGGCCTTGACGGTGAGGTCGAAGCTGGCGTGGCTGCCAAGGGCGGTGAGCATGTGGTCGAAGAACGGCACTCCGGTCTTCACGTCGACGACACCGGTGCCGTCAAGGTCGAGTTCGACGACGATGTCGGATTCCTTGGTCTTGCGTTCGATCTTCGCGCGACGGGGTTCGGTCACTGTGCTCCTATTCGGGCGCTGGCGGCCAACAGCGCGTCGTTCTCCTCTGCGAGCCCGGTGGTGGCGCGCAGATATCCGGGAATGCCGACGTCACGGATGAGGATTCCTTCGTCCAGGTAGCGCTGCCACGTGGCGGGGGCGTCGGTGAACTCACCGAACAGCACGAAATTGGCATCGCTGGGAATTACCCGAAACCCCATGTCGGACAGCGCCTTCGTGACGCGCTCACGTTCGGCGACGAGGGTGGCGACACTGCCGAGCGTGTCATCGGCGTGGCGCAACGCGGCGCGGGCAGCGGCCTGAGTGACAGACGACAGGTGATAAGGCAACCGCACCAACAGCATCGCGTCGATAACCGCGGGATCAGCGATCAGGTAGCCGAGCCTGCCGCCCGCGAACGCGAACGCCTTGCTCATGGTGCGTGTGACGACGAGCTTGGTCGGATAGTCGGCGATCAGGTTGACTGCGCTCGGCTGCGACGAGAACTCGCCGTACGCCTCGTCGAGTATCAGCACGCCGGTCGTCATCGCCTCCAGCAGCCGCCTGAGCTCATCGAGTGAAACGCTCTGACCCGACGGGTTGTTGGGGCTCGCGACGAACACGATGTCGGGGTCGTGTTCCTTGATCGCCTGCACCGCCACGTCGGCGTCGAGCCTGAAGTCTTCGGCCCGGTGGGCCACCAGCCACTCGGTCTGGGTGCCGTCCGCGATGATCGGGTGCATGGAGTAGGACGGCACGAACCCGACCGCGCTGCGCCCGGGGCCGCCGAACGCCTGCAGCAGCTGTTGCAGGATCTCGTTGGATCCGTTGGCCGCCCAGAGATTTTCGACGCCGAGCTCAACACCGGTCTGTGCGCTGAGGTAGGCGGCGAGGTCAGTGCGAAGCGCCACCGCGTCACGGTCGGGATAGCGGTGCAGGTCGGCCGCTGCCGCGCGCACCGACTCCGTCACGTCGTCGACGAGCGCCTGGGTGGGGGGATGCGGATTCTCGTTGGTGTTCAATCGCACCGGCACATCCAGTTGCGGTGCACCGTAGGGCGACTTGCCACGCAGATCCTCACGCAGTGGCAGGTCGTCGAGCGTTACCTTCTCGCCCGTCATCACCGCTCGAATCTCCGGCGGACCGCCTCGCCGTGCGAGGGCAGGTTCTCGGCTTCGGCGAGCGTGATGACGTAGCCCGAGACATCCTTCAGCGCGGCCTCGTCGTAGTCGACGACGTGGATTCCGCGCAGGAACGTCTGCACTGACAGTCCGCTGGAGTGCCGTGCGCACCCCGCGGTGGGCAGCACGTGATTGGAACCCGCGCAGTAATCACCGAGACTGACTGGTGCATACGGGCCGACGAAAATCGCTCCGGCCGAACGGATCCGGCCAGCGACCTCGCGGGCGTCGATGGTCTGGATCTCGAGGTGCTCGGCGGCGTACGCGTTGACGGTGCGGACGCCGGCGTCGAGGTTGTCGACGAGCACGATCGCCGACTGCCTGCCGGACAACGCCGCCGCGACGCGGTCCCGATGCACGGTCGTCTGCAATTGGTTGTCGAGTGCGACGTCGACGGCATCAGCGAGCCGCGTGCTGTCCGTGACAAGCACGCTGGCCGCCATCTCGTCGTGCTCAGCCTGGCTGATGAGGTCGGCGGCGACATGCGCAGGATCGGCGGTGTGGTCGGCGAGGATTGCGATCTCGGTCGGGCCCGCCTCCGCGTCGATACCCACCTGCGAACGGCAGATGCGTTTGGCGGCAGTGACATAGATGTTGCCTGGGCCGGTGATCATGTCGACCGGAGCGAGCTCCGTGCCGTCGGTGTCGGTGCCGCCGTACGCCAGGAGCGCAATCGATTGCGCACCCCCGACCGCCCACACTTCGTCGACACCGAGCAGTCGGGCCGCGGCGAGAATCGTCGGGTGCGGTAGGCCTTGGAAGGGTTCTGGGTTGGAGGCCTGCGGCGGGCTCGCGATCACCAGCGAGTCCACGCCCGCCGTCTGTGCGGGCACCACGTTCATCACAACGCTTGACGGGTAGACCGCGTTGCCGCCGGGCACATACAGGCCGACCCGCTCCACGGGTACCCAGCGCTCGGTGACGGTCGCGCCCGCGGCGAGGATTGTGGTGGTGTCGCTGCGCCGCTGATCGGCATGTACGGCGCGGGCGCGTTCGATGGCGACCCCGAGCGCCGCGCGCACGTCAGGATCCAACTCGGCCAGGGCGCGGTCGAGTCGGTCCGAGGGAACCCGGACCGTCTCGGGTCGCACGCCGTCGAAAGATTCGCCATACTCGAGTGCGGCCTGCGCGCCGCGTTGAGCGACGGCTTCCACCATCGGGCGCACCGTCGGAACGACCGCATCGACATCGACGCCTCCGCGCGGCAGGCCTGCCCTCAACTGGGCCGCTGACAGCGTCCCTCCGCGCAGGTCGATGCGGGCCATCGGCCCGAATGAGGCGTTCACAGCATCCATTGTCCCAGAGCAGGCCAAATCGAAATCGCTCCGGCCGATACGGCCGCCAGCAACTATTTGTCGATTCGGATTTTATTGACGTCGACGTTGCTATTCGCCCAAACCCTGCGGTTAGCTCTCCCCGAGGTGAAAGGTCTGAAACAAACGGGTAAGTTGCTTCTCGTCCGTTGCTGCGCGGCTGTATATGTAGATGCTTGCCTTAGAACACGCGTTAGCCAAAACAGCAGGCTGATGCTCCGGGGAAGGATTTGGCAAATGCCGAAGACGACGCAGGTTGTCACCGCCGCGTTGGCCGCAGGTGTGATGGCCGGGGTGGGCACTGTCGCCATGGTGTATCCGGAGCTCGTCCCTGCGCCCAGCGACCAGGCGGCGGGGCCCAGTCGGACGCTGGAGACAGAACCGATGGCGGCCAGCGGCGCCCTGGATCAGTCCGCGCCTGCACCGACCGCCCCGACGTCCTTCAATGCGTTCAACGCGGGCAGTGCGGGAGCCGGGACAGCCTTTGCCCCAACAGCTTTCACTGACAACCCCGCCGCCGCTCGGTTGAGCGCGCTCTTCAGTCCGGCGGCCTGGATCCCGAATCCTCGACCATCCACTGGCCGGAGCGCGGCGGTGACTGACCCTGCGTCGGCATTCGCCGGTGCGAATCCGTTCACGTTTCCCGCCCCCTACTTCCCCGGGGTTCCCCCAGGTGTCCCGGGGTCTCCGACTACCTTGCTCACGCTGGGCTTGATCGGCCCGGGCGGTCTGTTGATCGGCGACGGCGTATGGCCCGGTCAGTCCGGCGGGCTGCTCATCGGCAACGGAGCACCGGGCTACTTCCCCTTCGTGGCCGGCGGACGCGGTGGTTTGATCCTGGGTAACGGCGGCGACGGTGGATTCTTCGCGCCCGGAGGGGACGCAGGCCTGATCGGGAACGGGGGTGACGGCGGGCCCAGCGCGGTGTTCGCCGGCGGCCGCGGGGGCAACGGCGGTCTCCTGCTCGGTTCCGGTGGCGACGGCGGCGACAACCTGTTTCTGGGCAGCGGTGGCCCCGGCGGGCACGCCGGCCTCATCGGCTCCGGGGGTGACGGCGGCAACGGCGGGCTCAGCATCATCTTGCCCGGCGGTGGTGGCGGCGACGGCGGCGACGGCGGCGTGCTACTCGGCAGCGGCGGCAATGCCGGCAACGGCGGCATCGGACTTGGCATCCTCGGCATCGGCGGTACCGGCGGCGACGGCGGCAACGCGGGCGTGGTCTCAGGAAGCGGTGGCGAAGGCGGCGACGGCGGCCTCGGACTCGGTCTACTCGGCGCTGGCGGTGGCACAGGTGGCGACGGCGGTTCAGCGGCTGCGTTGTTGGGCGCCGGTGGGGGCGGCGGGACCGGCGGGGATGCCGCAACAATTCTCGGCGTCGCCCACGGCGGTAGCGGTGGGCCTGCCGGGCCCGGTGGGGTGCTACTCGGCCCCGGTGGCGACGGCGGCCCGGGCGGAGACGGCATAGCCCTGATCGGCCAGGGCGAAGGTGGCGACGGTGGCCACGGCGGCGACGGTGGGGCGCTGTCTGAGTCCGGGTGGCGAAGGCGGCGACGGCGGCGACGGGGATGATCATCATCCTGGGCGGCAAGAGCGAGGGCGCAGGCGGTGAGCCTGGCAACGGAGGCGTGTTGTCCTCCGCCGGCGAACCCGGGCAGCGACGGAAATAGCACCAAGCAGGCGAGCAGGGGTCGTCGGCGGACTCGCGAATACCGTTGGCGGCACGCTGTCCGGCGTTACCGGCGCACTCGGCCTGGGCGGCGGCGACAACTGAGCCGACGTCGGCGCATGCGGTAGGTTGCCGTCATGCGCGCGAAAGACCATCCCAACAACGCACCCGGCGTACCGATGGTGTTTCCGCCGTGGTTCGAGAACTTCAGGTCCGCTACCTCAACCGGATGGTCAGGCCGTTTGCCCGAATTCATGCCGGGCATGGCGACGATCAAGCACCGCGGCCGGAAGTCCGGTAAGCCCTACGAAACGATCGTCACCGCCTACCGCAAGGGCGACGTACTGGCGATCGTTTTGGGCCACGGCAAGACCGACTGGGTGAAGAATGTGCTGGCCGCCGGCGAAGCAGATCTGCATTTCGTCCGTCGCGACGTGCATCTCACCAATCCGCGGATCGTGCCCGCCGGCAGTGACGCCGGGAACCTACCGTTCATGGCTCGCATGCAGGCGAACAGGGCAGGCGTCTTCGTCGCCGACATCGCCGGCCCGGCTAGCGCGTAAACACCGTCTTGCCCGTCATCGTCGGCCACACCGACGGTGCATCATCCCAGCCGACCACACGCTCGACAGCCAGCGAAAGATCCTGCGCTGCAAGCAGTTCGAGAACCTCGGGGATCACCGCGCGGGCGTTGACGCGGCCGGTCACGAAACGCACACCGCGGGTGTACATCGGCAACAACGGCATCTCGACCTTGCCCTGCGCGTAAACTCCGGTGTCGGTGCAGACGCCGTCGGGCCATGTCGCTCTCAACGTCGCAGCCAGCAGCGACGGCTCGGCCGTCGTGTGCACGGTGACCGGATACGGCTCGGCGGCCTTGTCCGGCTTCTCGCGGTCATGCACTGTGGCACCGAGCTTTTCGGCAATCGGCCAGCCGGTTCTGGTCGGTGTCGACGTAGTCGACATGAACGCCGAGCGCCGCTGCGGATGCCACCGCATACAGCCCGATCGAGAGCGCGCCCGAGCACCAGCACCCGCCGGTCGGCGGGTCGAGCGCGGCCAACTCGTCGCGGTAGGGGCCGACGGTGCGCCAGCCGTCAGGGATGTTGTCCGACATCGACGCGATCGCGACGGGGTCGGCGTCGTCGGGTAGGGCGACGAGCATCGCGTCGGCGTACGGGCACCAGCACCAGGTCGGCCATGAAACCGCCGCCGTCCAGCCCGGCCAGCGGCGCCATCCCGTACATCGCCATCAACGGCAATGACGCGCACGACCCCGACACGCCGCGCCGGCAGGCCGGGCACTGCCCACAATTGATCTGAAAGGGCACGATCACCCGGTCGCCGACCTTCACGCCGCCGAACGGCGTCGCCGACTGCGACGACCTCGGCCACTCCCTCGTGGCCGACCGCGTGGCCGGGCGGCATCGGCAGCCGGCCCTGCGCCACCGCGACGTCGAGATCGCAACACGCCACCGCCAGCGGACGCACCAGCGCTTGCTCCGGGGCTCGGTGATCTGCGGGATCGGGTGCATCCCGCCAGACGTAAGACCCGGCCTCCTCGAACATCAGATGCTGCATGACCGACCTTTCTTTAGCGAGTTATTCAAGTATTCTTGAGTGACCTTTCTAGTAAAGTCAAGGCATGCCTCGTCCGGATCGGAGCCGAGCCGCGCTCGTCGACACCGCGGCCATGCTGTTCCGCAGGCAGGGTTACGCGGCGACCGGAGTGAATCAGATCCTGGAGACCGCCGACGTCAAGGCGGGCTCGCTGTATCACCACTTTCCCGACGGCAAGCAGGCAATTGGCCGCGGCCGTCGTCGACAGCGTCGGGGCCGACATCGAGCGGCGGCTACGTGGTTTTCTCGACAGCGGGCTGCCGGTGGCCGACATCGTCGACGGGTGGATCGACCTGATGGCCGCGGGCCTGGCGTCCGACCAGCGCGACGGCTGCCCGATCGAACCGATCGCGACCGAGTCGGTGAACGCGAGTGCTCAGGTCAGGGCGGCCTCGGCGCGGGCATTCGGCAACTGGGCGGCGCCGGTGCCGACCGGCTACGCGCCGACGGCTGGCCGGACGCCGACGCGAGACCGGACCGCCTCTCGCGGTCATCGCCCTCATCGAAGGGGCGCTGATCCTGTCCCGCATCGCGGGCGACAGGCGCCGCGCTGGACGCCGCCAAGGCTGCGGCGCGCACGTTGCTCAGCTCCGGGCCGAAGCTACTGCTTAGATCCGTCTGGTTGATCTGGCGATCGTGCGTTGGCCGTTCCGTTCGCCGAATCGTTCGTTCCCGCGGCGCGCATGGCCGGGATCGGGCTTGGCCGTGTGTCATCCTGCTTGGTGCCGTCGTCAGCGGGTTTCGGCGCGAAGAGCGAGCGCAGGAGTCGCCCGGCTTCCAACCCCCGGTCGCTGACTTCGGCGGCTCGACTTTGTTCGTGTCGCCGCCCGCGGTCGACTCCGCGTCGTTCTGCGCCGGGTCGAGGGGCTCGTCGTCGTCGGCAAGGTGACCGGGGCTCGATAGCGACGACAGCGATCTCTGGCTGGCCGGTGGCCGCGGGCTGCACGGTCGCCGGCTGGATGCGCAGGCGCCGCGGCGGCTGGCCCAGAGTTATGAGCCGCTGCGTGGTCGCAGCGGCACCCGCGGCGACCGACTGGATGTCGGAGAGCCACTTGTCGGCGGCGGAACCAATTGGAACGGAACGGGTTCGGACGGATACGAGCCCGGGCCGGTGGGCCGGTTGTAACCGGTCTCGATCACCGACCGCAGGAACGGGTCCAGCGCGCTGACCATGTTCTGCGGCACGCCGAGCTGCAGCAGCGGCCGGGTCAACGGCAGCTGTCCGTCGGGAGTGCGGACCAGGACATCGGTGACGTTGCCGTCGGGCGTGGTCGACACGATCGCATCCGGCGCGGTTGGGGTCCGGCGTGGGATCGACGTCCTTGTAGTAGTCCCCGTGCAGGTAGTAGAAGCCGAGCGCGGCGTTCACGTCTGACGCGACGTTGAGGAAGTAGTTCGGCGCGTCGCCGACACCGTCGTATTGCTTGGTGACCTGGAGGACCTTCGTGCTCTGCGGGGTGGTGCCGTCGCCGAACGTCACGCCGAACACCGGCACGTAGACGCCCGTGGGAAGCGGGTCAGGATGCCGCCGTCGTTGCGCCGCGGGTTCGCTGCGAGCACGAACTCGACGTTGTCGGCAGGCCCTGCTCCTCGAGATTGCGGAATAGCCTTGGCCGCCCCGCCCGCGCCCTGCGAATAGCCGACGACATAGATCTTCTTGTCGGGTCGTCGGCGTGTGTCGATCTTCGTCGCCGCCTTGACCAGATCGACGACCTGTTGAGTTGCCAGACCCTCGGATACGTCGTAGGTCGGGTCGCCGAGACCGGTGGCCGGGCCGAGGCTGCGCGGATAAATCACGAACTGCGTTGTCGGCGCCGTATGTCATTACCGGCCCTGCAGCGAGTCGGCCATCCGGTAGGGCGGGTTGCCGAACTCGTTGCCGGTGATCGACTTCGTGCCGTCGACGAAGATCGACGTCGCCAGGAGGTTCGCGCCAGGGATCTGGCCGTCGCCGCTGATAGGACATGCCGATCAGTGCCGCCGCCTCGAGAGCCAGGCCGGCGGTCACATACGGACCCCAATTCCTGGCCGGCTTGCGGTGTTTGCCCACGCCAACCCCCAAATTTCGCTACGTGAATAACCGAACTGGCAGATCGCCAGGCCCAGAGTCTGTTCGCCAGCCTAGACGGAGGTTCGCTGGCGACAACCGGGGGGTTGCCTGAAGCGCCGAACGCTACTTGCACAACTCCGTGATGGCGGTGTTGTCGGCGTCCGCGTTCTTGAGCCGCTTGGCCTGGTCGGCGTCCTCGTTGGTCGCGCCCGCGGTGGCGTTTGCGCCGATGTCCATCAGGTTGTTCGCGAAGTCGCGGACCTTCTCGCCAGGTCGTCGGCGTGGCGGGATCAAGCCGTGCCAGCAGATACTGCCCGCCGTCGTATAGGGAAACCCGTGCGTTCGCCGCGACCGCCTGCGATCCGGTGACATCGGACGGCCCGCCCGCGGGGGCCAGGTTCGTGTTCAGTGACACGCCTTTGCGGACGACGTCCATGGCGCCGCAGATCTTGACCTTGGCGTCGGCCCGCTGGATCGCGTCGTAGCCGTTTTCCTTGGCGAAGTCCACCCGATACAGCGTCCAGCCGGCCAGGGCGACCGCCGCGATGGACAGGATCAGGGTGACGATGCCCAACGCGTTGAAGCGGCGTCGCGGTTCGTCGTCAACACGTGCCACGATGGTCACCCCGGAGCGATTTGCTGAGCGAAGTCTCTGGCATGCAGGTGATAGTAGCGCTAGAGGTCCAGCCCGATGTCCAACACGCGGACGGAATGGGTGAGTGCGCCCACGGCCAGGTAGTCGACGCCGGTACCCGCGTACTCCGCGGCGGTGTCCAGCGACAGCCCGCCCGAAGACTCCAATTTGGTTGCCGGCGAACGGGAATCACGGCGCTGCACGGCGATCTGCGTCTGCCACACCGGGAAGTTGTCGAGCAGCACCAGCGCTCGATCCCCAAGTCCTCGGCAAGCACCTCGTCGAGCTGCTCGAGGGAGTCGACCTCGACCTCGCACGGCAGGTCCGGCGCCGCGGCACGAACGGCCCGCAACGCGGCCACCACCGATCCCGCCGCGGCCACATGGTTGTCCTTGATCAAGGCGGCATCGCCGAGGCCCATCCGATGGTTCACGCCGCCGCCGACCCGCACCGCATACTTCTGCAATGCGCGCAGCCCCGGCAGCGTCTTGCGGGTGTCGCGAATCTGGGCCTGCGTGCCCTCGACGGCGCGACCCACGCCGCGGTCGTCGTCGCGATGCCCGACAGGTGGCACACCAGGTTGAGCGTGGTCCGCTCGGCGGTCAGCAGCCCTTGCGTCGGCGCCTCCACGGTCAGCACCGCGCCGCCGGACTCCAGCCGTGCGCCGTCGTCGACCCGATGCTTCACCAGGTAGCCGCCGGGGCCGAGCACCTCGTCGAGGACCAGCAGCGCGATGTCGACGCCCGCGATGACGCCGGGCTCGCGGGCGACCATCGACGCAGTCGTCGTGGCGTCGGCGGGCACCGTCGCCAGCGTGGTGACGTCCGGCCCATATCGCAGGTCTTCCTCCAGGGCGCGCGCAATGACCCGTCGAGCTTCAGTCAGCTCGTCGGCACTGAGTTCCATCAGCACGCCACCGCCGGCACCAGGCTGTGCGCCAACGCCGGGTCGGTGTCCGGGAAGTCGGAGCGATGATGGCAGCCCGCGAGACTCGGTGCGGGCCAGCGCCGCGACCGCGACGGCGCCCGCTGTCGTGGTCAGCGCGACATCCTCGAAGTCACTGCGGGACTTGAGCGACGCGGTGTGGCGGTGTCGAGTTCCTTCGCCGAGCCGCTCCAGTCCGTCGCCGTCCCGGACCACCGACGCGTAGCGCGTCATCGCCCGCTGCAGGTCGGCTCGCGGCAGCGCGCGGCGCGTCGAACTGCTCGGCAACATCGCCCGACTCGGCCCGGCATCCACCGCGTGCGCGGCGGCTGCCTGCCCGCTCGACCGCCGACCACCAGGCCCTCCAGAAGACTGTTGGACGCCAACCGGTTCGCGCCGTGCAGGCCGGTGCGCGCCACCTCTCCGGCCGCGAACAGGCCCGCCAAGTCGGTGCGTCCGTGCACGTCGGTCACCACGCCGCCACAGCTGTAGTGCGCACCCGGCACGACCGGGAATCGGTTCGCGGGTCGGATCGATTCCGGCTGCGCGGCAGGCCGCCGTCACGGTGGGGAACCGGTGCTCGAAGCCGTCGATGCCGCGCGCGTCGAGATACACGCACGGGTCGCCGGTCTGCGCCATCCGCGCGTCGATCGCGCCCGCGACCACATCCCGCGGCGCGAGGTCGCCCATCGGGTGAACACCGGCCATGACCGAATTCCTTGCCGATCAATGAGAATCGCGCCCTCGCCGCGGACGGCCTCGGTGATCAGCGGGCGTCGGCCGCCGGCATCGCCGTCGAACAGCATGGTCGGGTGGAACTGGATGAACTCGAGGTCGCTGACGGGCAGGCCCGCCCACATCGCCAAGCGCGACGCCGTCGCCCGTCGAGCCCTCGGGGTTCGTCGTCGCGGTGTACAGGTGGCCCAGTCCGCCGGTCGCCAGGATCACCGACGGCGCGTGCACGATGCCCAGCCCGTCGTCGTTGCGGACGAGCACGCCGGTCACCGCGCCATCGGCCTGAAGCAGTTCCAGCGCAACGTGATTGCGTCGGATGTCCAACAGCGCCGCGGCGCGTGTCGAGCGCACGCTGCACCTCCGCGCCAGTGGCGTCGCCGCCGGCGTGGATGATCCGCCGCCGCGTGTGCCCGCCCTCTCGGGTCAGCGCCCACTGCCCCGGCGCCGCTTCGTCGAAACGTGCGCCGTCGTCGACCAATGCCGCCACCGCCCGGTAGCCGTCGGCCACGATCGAGCGCACCGCATCCGGATCGCACAGCCCTGCGCCCGCGGCCAGGGTGTCCGCGACATGTTGGTCGATCGAGTCGTCAGTTATCCGGCAGCACGACCGCGATCCCGCCCTGCGCATAGAAGGTGGCGCGGTCACCGAGTTCCGGGGCCTTGCTGAGCACCAACACTTTCCGGCCGCTCCGGTGCGCGGCCAGTGCCGCGACCAGCCCAGCGACTCCGGTGCCGATGACGACGACGTCTGCGCGCTGCTGCCAGTAGCCGGCAAGGGGCGAGCCGCCGCAGGCCGCCAGGCCGCGGTCACTCGCCGCCGCCGGGCGTGCCGATCTCGATCATGCGCTGCACGCTGGCCCGAGCCAACCGCGCCGTCTCGGGATCGACGTCGACCTCGTCTTTGCCTTCCACCAGGCAGCGCAGCAGCGCGGCCGGCGTGATCATCTTCATGTACTTGCACGACGCGCGATCGTTGACGGCGCGGAAGTCGACGTCCGGTGCGGCGCGACGCAATTGGTGCAGCATGCCGACTTCGGTGGCGACCAGCACCTCGCGCGCCCTGGTGTCGCGGGCGGCGTCGAGCATGCCGCCGGTGGACAGGATTTTCACCCGGTCGGCAGGGAAAGCACCCTCGCCTGCGAGGTACAGAGCCGAAGTGGCGCAACCGCATTCGGGATGCACGTAGAGCTCGGCGTCCGGATGCGCGCGGGCCTGATCGGCGAGCTCGTCGCCGTTGATGCCTGCGTGGACGTGGCACTCGCCCGCCCAGACGTGCAGGTTCTTGCCGGCCGGTGACCCGGCGCACGTGGGCACCGAGGAACTGGTCGGGACAGAACAGCACTTCGCGGTCTTCGGGAATGGATGCCACCACCTCGACCGCGTTCGACGACGTGCAGCAGATGTCGGTCTCGGCCTTCACCGCTGCGGTGGTGTTGACGTAGGACACGACCACCGCGCCGGGATGCTCGGCCTTCCACGCCCGTCAGGTCGTCGGCGGTGATCGAGTCGGCCAGCGAGCAGCCCGCGCGCTGGTCGGGAATGAGCACGCGTCTTGGCCGGCGACAGGATCTTGGCGGTTTCGGCCATGAAGTGCACGCCGCAGAACACGATGGTGTCTTCGGGCGCCTCGGCGGCGATGCGCGACAGCGCCAGCGAGTCACCGACATGGTCGGCGACGTCCTGGATGGCCGGCAATTGATAGTTGTGCGCCAGCAGCGTCGCGCCGCGCAGGTCTGCCAGTCGGCGCACCTCGGCGGCCCATTCCTCGTCTCCGTCGACGCCGGAATAACCGGTCGGACCCGCCACGATGTGGTCCGCGAGATCATTAGTCGGCATGCGGTCCAGAACCGTCATTGCCGCCTCCTTCGAGTCAGCGAGGTTTTCGACTTATAATCGAAAACATGGCACATATTAGCACCGCACATGAAGTCCTCGCCGCTGTGTTTCAAGTTCGCGGTCGTAACCGAGGGCTCCAGGAAACCCGCACTTCACGTGCTGTTATGGCAGCGTGCACTGAGCCGGAGGCCGGAAAGTGGTCGCTGCCCGGCGGTCGGCTCGGCGACGATGAGGACCTGACCAGCTCCGTTCGCCGCCAGCTCGCCGAGAAGGTCGACCTTCGTGAGCTTGCTCACCTCGAGCAATTGGCTGTCTTCTCCGACCCGCGGCGAGTTCCTGGCGTGCGCACCATCGCCTCGACCTTCCTCGGCCTGGTGCCCTCCCCCGCCACGCCCGAACTCCCGCCGGACACCCGCTGGCATCCGGTGAGCGACCTGCCGCCGATGGCGTTCGATCACCGACCGATGGTGGAGCACGCCTGCACCAGGCTGGTGGCCAAGCTGTCGTACACGAACATCGGATTTGCTTTGGCGCCAACCGAATTCGCGGTGTCCACGTTGAGGGACATCTACAGCGCCGCGCTGGGCCACCAGGTCGACGCCACCAACCTGCAGCGGGTCCTCGAACGGCGCAACGTCATCACGCGCACCGGCACGACCGCGCGGTCGGGTCGAAGCGGTGGACGACCCGCCGCGCTGTACCGGTTCGCCGACGCCCGGTACCGGGTCACCGACGAGTTCGCCGCGTTGCGGCCGCCCGGGTGAGTCGACTGGATTCTTAACGCTCTCTTAAGTAACCTCGGCCGGATGGATCTGGGCAGCGCCGCACCAGCGACAGGTGCCGAATGGATCGGGTACGTACCGCACGACGAGCTGGCGCGCGGCACGCGCCCACAGCTGCCGCGCGATGACCCGTTCTACGACCCGCCGGAGGGGTTTCAGCACGCTGTGCCCGGCACCGTCCTGCGCAGCCGCGACGTCGAGCTGGCCTTTCTCGGCCTGATCCCGCAGAAGTTCACCGCCACCCAGCTGCTGTACCGCACCACCGATCTGAACGGGGATCCGGAGGCGACCGTCACCACGGTGATCGCTCCCTCCGAGCGTGACCACCGGAAGGTGGTGCCGGTGCTCTCATACCAGTGCGCGATCGACGCCGTGACGTCGCGCTGCTTCCCGTCGTACGCGCTGCGCCGGTGGGCGGTTGCGCCGGGTGCGCTCGCGCAGTTCGAGTTCTTTCTGATCGCGGCCGCGCTCGCCGAGGGGTGGGCGGTCTCAGTGCCCGACCACGAGGGGCGCCGTGGCACCTGGGGCACCCCGTACGAGCCCGGGTACCGCATCCTCGACGGTCTGCGGGCCGCGACGAGCTCCGAGAAGCTCGGCCTGTCCGCGTCCGCGCCGGTCGGCCTGTGGGGCTACTCCGGCGGTGGACTGGCCACCGCTTGGGCGGCCGAGGTCAGCGGGTCCTACGCACCGGAGCTCAACATCGTCGGCGCGGTGCTCGGCTCGCCGGTCGCCGATCTGGGCCATGCGTTCCGCCGACTGAACGGGAGCTTCTATTCGGGCCTTCCCGGCATGGTGGTGGCCGCGCTGTCGCACGTCTACCCCGAACTGCATCGGGTGATCCAGCACCACGCCACCGACGAGGGCAAGGCGATGCTGCTGCGGATACAGGAGATGACGACCGCTCATGCGGTGCTGCGCTTCATCGGCATGGACATGGACAAGTTGGTCGATCAGCCGCTCGAACAGATCCTGCAGACACCAGAGGTGCAGCACGTTTTCGAAAGCATCAAGCTGGGCACGGCCGTGCCGACGCCGCCGGTGCTGATCGTTCAGGCGGTACACGACAGAATTGTCTCCGTCGACGACATCGACGAATTGAGCCACACTTACCAGTCCGGCGGCGCGTCGGTGACCTACCACCGCGACATGTTCAGCGAGCACATGCTCCTGCATCCGATGTCGGCACCCATGGCGTTGCGCTGGCTCATCGACCGATTCGACGGAAAGCCAGTGTCCGAGCACATGGTTCGGACGAAGTGGCCGACGCTGTTGAACCCGATGACTTACATGGGTATGGCGCGACTGGCCAAGATCGTCGCCAAGGTGGTCACTGGCCGGACGGTGGAACGCTCTCCGCTGTAACCGGCGGCCGCAGTACCGGTTGCTCGACGGGCGGCCATGCGCCGAGATCGTCGCGTGCGGTCGCCACGGCGAGTAGCGCATAGACCAGCGCCGCGACTCCGGCCGGGATCATGATCGTGATCGCGGCCGCCAGCGGGGACTGTTCGAAGAGAACCGGCGGGGCCTCGATGACGTAGTGCACGCGATGCTCCGGCGATATCGGCGCCGCGGCGATGTCGATCACCCCATAGCGCCAATGCACAAGCAGCGCACCGACTGCCGCCGCGGCACCCGCCGCCGCCGCGGCGCCCGTGGCCAGCGCGGTGATCATCGCCGGCCCGCGGTGCGCGCGCCACTGCCACACCAGCACCGCGGCGACAACAGCCACCACGCACATCATGCCCAAGAGGAGGAAGGCCGCCAGGAAGAAGTCGTCGGCCTCGCCGCCGAGGTACGCGCGGACGCGCTCGCCGCTTTTGGTCAAGGCGACCACGCCGTGAATCGCCGGCGCCAGCCACGCCCATATCGCACCGATCACTGCGCCGGTCACAGCCATCGCGATGACGACGATCGCCGCCGCGCGTCCACGCGAAATCCGAGGTGCCACTGGGTCATTCATCGCTCATCCAAATCCTTCGAGTCGGAGATGCCGTGCCGGGAGCACCGGGCCGACCAGCCGTCGGGGCGTACCTGAACGATCATCCGGCGGCCGCACTCCGAGCAGAACCGTGGTGGCTCCAGGCCAAGACGCGCCGCTGTCGGCATCGCGGTTTCGTCGGGCTCTCCCGTGTAGACGTTGAACGCCATCTGCTACAGGCTGGCGTTCAGAGCCTTGATCGGCATCTGCAGATCATCGAGCAGCTCCAAATCGGCTTCCGCCGGCCGTCCGAGTGTCGTCAGGTAGTTGCCGACGATCACCGCGTTGATGCCACCGAGGATGCCCTTCTTGGCGCCGAGATCGCCAAGGGTGATCTCGCGGCCGCCGGCGAACCGCAGCATCGTGCGCGGCAGCGCGAGGCGGAACGCGGCGACGGCCCGCAGCGCGTCGGCGGCGGGCAGCACGTCGAGGTCGCCGAACGGCGTGCCCGGCCGCGGGTTGAGGAAGTTCAGGGGTACCTCGTGCGGGTCGAGCTCGGCGAGGTTGGCGGCGAACTCCGCGCGCTGCTCAAGGGTTTCGCCCATCCCGAGGATGCCGCCGCAGCAGACCTCCATGCCCGCCTCGCGAACCATCTGCAGGGTGTCCCAGCGCTCTTCCCAGGAGTGAGTGGTGACGACATTGGTGAAGAACGACCGTGCGGTCTCCAGGTTGTGGTTGTAGCGGTGCACACCCATCTCGGACAACCGCTCGACCTGGTCTGCGGTCAGCATGCCCAGCGAGCACGCGATCTGGATGTCGACCTCGTTGCGGATCGCCTCGATGCCCGCGGCGACCTGGGCCAGCAGCCGCTCGTCGGGGCCACGCACCGCGGCGACGATGCAGAATTCGGTCGCGCCGGTTTTGGCGGTCTGTTTGGCGGCTTCCACCAGGCTCGGGATGTCGAGCCACGCGCTGCGCACCGGTGATGCGAAAAGCCCTGACTGCGAACAGAAGTGGCAGTCCTCGGGGCAGCCGCCGGTTTTCAGGCTGATGATGCCCTCGACCTCGACGTCGGGACCGCACCAGCGCATCCGGACGTCGTGGGCCAGCTCCAGCAGTTCGTCAAGGCGGTCGTCGGGCAGTTGCAGCACGCGCAGCGTCTGCTCCTGGTTCAGGCCCTCGCCGCGGTCCAATACCTGCTCGCGGGCCTCCGCCAGAATGTCGCTCACCCAGTGCCCTCCTCTTGAACGGTGTTCAGGTTAGGGTACCGGTGTGCAGCTCCACAAACGCGACGTGGTCGACGCGGCGACAGCGCTGCTGGACAACTTCGGCATCGGCGACCTGACGATGCGGCGGCTCGCCCGGGAGCTGGCTGTCTCCCCCGGCGCGCTGTACTGGCATTTCGCCAACAAGCAGCAGCTTCTGGGCGCCATTGCCGACCGGATATTGGAAGGTGTGCCATCCGCCACTGGCGTCGTCGACGCGTGCAACCGGCTGCGCGATGCACTGTTGTCGCACACGGACGGCGCCGAGTTGGTCTCGGCCAGTTTCGCGGCGGGGCAATCGTCCGCGATGAAGCAGATCCTGGCGGCCCTGACCGACGCAGCGGCCGAAGCCGGCGTCGACGTAGCACATGCCGAGCTGGCCGCCCGAAGTGTCCTTTATTACGTGCTGGGCTTTACCGCCGACGAGCAGTCGCGGCTGCAGTGGGACGCGGCCGGTGCGGATCTGCCAGCCGAGCAGTCGGTGCTTGCCGACGACCCGAGCGCAAGGTTCGCGTTCGGGCTGCGCCTTCTTGTCGATGGAATCGCCGCGCAACGTGAGCTTGTGCTCGAGGAAAGGCCGAAATCTCGCACATAAGCTCACGTTCGAGGAGGATCGCGACTGTGATCACCGTCGACGAGGTGCGGCCCATTGCCCTTGCGCTGCCGCGGGCCTATGAGGTTGTCGTCCGAGACCGCATCAAGTTCCGCGTTGGGCAGCTCGTTTTCCTCGCGTTCTCGCGCGACGAGACGGTGATGGGCGTCGGCTTTCCCAAAGAGGAGCGGGAGGCGATGGTGGCCGCCGAACCGGAGAAGTTCATGCTGCCGCGCAATTCGGATATGCGATACAACTGGATTCACGTGCGGCTTGACGCGATAGATCTCGACGAGGTCCGCGAGCTGGTGGTCGACGGATGGCGGATGTGTGTGCCGAAAAGCGTGTCCGCCACGGTCCCCTAGTCGACGTCGGCGTTACGGGCGGCTTCTTGCGCGAGTTGCACCCGTGATGACAGCCGGAACTTGATCGCTCTCCCATAGTCGAGTCGATCCTTCGATGTCGGCGAGCAGTAGCGTCACCGTGCCGGTCGGCAGTTCGCTCACGCCCAGGTCACTCCAGTTCAACGTGTCCGCGCGTGGGTCAGGTCCGCTCATGCTAGCCAGCATGCGCCGGCCGGCACCGGCGAAACATCAGGGAAACCACGGAGAATCCGCGCGTGCGCTACCGACTGGACGTCAGATGGGGTACTCGCGCTTGGCGTTGCCGTCCCAGTGGCGCAGGCCGACGACGGTGCCCCGAAGCTCGCGACTGACCGACCGCAGGGCCAGCGCCGTTGCCAGTTGTTCCGGTGCGACCCGTCGCGCCAGCGTCACATGCGGCGTCCACTGCCCCGGGTCCGAGTGCGCGAGCGGACCGCTCGGCATGTGCGGCAGGCACAGTTCGTGCACCCGCCCATGCAGCGCCATGAATTCGGCCGACGGCACCAGCAGCCGCACCAACGTGAAGGCCCGGCTCCCGAATAGCATCGGCGCCCCGATCGTGCAGGCGATCGGCAGCATGTCCAGCGCGGCACACAGTGCGTCGTTCACCCCGATGTCCATCTGGTCCGCCACGACGATGGTCGCGTGTGGCCGGTTGCTCGGTGACGTGTTGCTCGCCTGGCTCTTCACCCCGGCTTTCGTCAGGTCATCCCAGATGTGCCGGACCGCCGCATCTGTGCCGGGGTCGAAGACCAGCTCGACGGAGTGGACCATGGTCAGATCAAACTCGAAACCCATTCCGGGTCGAACGCCGACCTGCTCATGGCCTCGAACTCGGTGGCATTGAGGGCGCCCAGACCTGCAGGAAGCACCGCCCGCACCGGCGCCAACTCGGCCAGCGCGGTGCGGTTGTCCTCCTCTGCGGTGCCGGGGTCTGACGGCCAAGCACCGATTACCACGCCGGCGCACGGAATATGTTGGGACGCAAGAGCTTCCAGGCTCAAAGCGGTGTGATTCAGCGTGCCAAGACCGGGAGCGACGACGAGCAGCACCGGTGCGGCGAGGTCGCGCGCGACGTCACGCAGCGTCAGCCCGTCCTGCCCGAGTTCGACGAGCAGTCCGCCGGCGCCCTCGACAAGCGTCAACGTCGCGTCGACTTCGCGCACCGACGTCACCAGTTCCGCGCGTGTTGGCAGCGTCAAGGCTGCCCGCCGCGCGGCGGCGACTGGCGCGAGTGGCTCGGGGTATCGCCACGATCCCGACAATCGGGTCACGCCCGACAGGCGGCCGATGTCGGCCAGGTCATCGTCCTGCGGGCTGCCGGTCTGCACGGGTTTGCACACCGCGACGTCGACACCGGCCAGCCGTGCATGACACGCCAATGCCGCTGTCGCGACTGTCTTTCCGACGCCGGTATCGGTGCCCGTGACGACGAGGACGCTCACCGCCGCGCGGTCGCCAACACGTCCGCGAGAACCTCACTTGCCAAGCGCATCTCGTCGTCGGTCAGTGACGCGCGCGCCGTCAAGCGCAGCCGCGACGTGCCTGCCGGCACCGTCGGTGGCCGAAAACAACCGACCCGCACACCGCGATCCAGACACGCGAGCGCGGCGCCGAATGCGACCTCTGGCTCACCGAGAATCACCGACACCACCGCTGAATCGGGCCGCTCGGTCACGGAGCAGATCGATGCGAGCGCCTCGGCATGCTCCAAAACCGCACGGGCCCGCCATGGTTCGGCGATCAGCACGTCCAGCGCCGCCCATGCTGCGCCCACCGCGGCCGGCGCGAGGCCGGTATCGAAGATGAACGGCCGCGCCGCGTCGATGAGGTGGTCGCGCACTGGCGCGGGGCCGAGAACCACGCCGCCCTGGCTGCCCAAGGCTTTTGACAGCGTCGTCGTCATCACGATGTCGGGCGCACCGGCAAGCCCTGATTTCGTTCAGCAGTCCGCGGCCGCCGTCACCGCGCACTCCGAGGCCGTGCGCTTCGTCGACGATCAGCAGTGCGCCGTGGCGTCGGCACACCTCATGCAGCGCCCGAAGCGGGGCCAGCACTCCGTCGGCGGAGAACACCGAGTCGGTCACCACGACGGCGCGCTCCTCGTCGCGCGCCGCCAGCGCGGCGTCGACGGCCGCGACGTCACGGTGCGGGGTGACCACCACCCGCGCGCGGGACAGCCGGCAGGCGTCCACCAGCGACGCGTGGGTCAGCGCGTCGGAGACCAGCAGCGACCCGGCGCCGGACAGCGCGACCACCGCGCCGAGGTTGGCGGTGTAGCCCGAAGAGAAGACCAGTGCCGACTCGGCGCCGACGAAGTCGGCCAGCGCGCGCTCGAACCCCTCGTGGATTTCGGTATTGCCGGTGACCAACCGCGATCCGGTCGAGCCGGCGCCCCAGGTGCGCAGCGCGGCGACGCCGCCGTCGATCACCGCGGGATGCTGCGACAGGCCGAGATAGTCGTTGGACGCGAGGTCGAGTTCGGCACCGACAGGCGGGCGGGTGCGTAGAGACCGCCGCAACCCGGCTGCACGCCGATGGCGCTCGACCTCGTCGAGCCAGGCCAGCGGGGAAAGACCGGTGCGGGTCACCCATGCCTCCGCAGAACTTGAACACGTCGGCGAGCCGACAATTGAACACTGTTCAGGTTAGTGCACGCGCGACGGCGACCATCGCCGAGGTGATCTGCTGCATCTCGTTCGCGCGTGCAGATGTAGGGCGGCATCGCGTAGATCAGGTTGCGGAACGGGCGCAGCCAGACGCCGTGCTCCAGCGCGACAGGCGTCGCGACCCGCAGGTCGACCGGCTCGTCCATCTCGATCACGCCGATCGCGCCGAGCACCCGGACGTCGGCGACATCCGGCAGCGACGCCGCGGGCGCCAGCCCGTCTCGCAGGCCGGATTCAACCGCCATCACAGACGCCTTCCAATCTCCAGCGAGCAGCAGTTCGACTGACGCGACGCCGACGGCACACGCCAGCGCGTTGGCCATGAAGGTCGGGCCGTGCATCAGCGCGCCGGGCTCGTGGGTGCTGATGGTGTCGGCGATCGCGCGGGTGCACAGCGTCGCCGCCAGGGTGATGTAGCCGCCGGTGAGGGCCTTGCCGACGCACATGATGTCGGGGCTGACGCCGGCATGGTCGGCGGCGAACAGCTCGCCGGTGCGGCCGAATCCGGTCGCGATCTCGTCGAAGATCAGCAGCACGTCGTGGCGCGTGCAGATGTCGCGAAGATCGACGAGGTAGCGCGGATCGTGGAACCGCATGCCGCCTGCGCCCTGCACCACCGGTTCGACGATCACGGCCGCCAGTTCGTCGGCGTGCTCGGCCAGCTGTTTCTCGAAGGCCTCGCTGTAGGCCGGGTCGTACTCCGTCGGCACCTGCGGCGCGAACACCTGGTGCGCCAGGACGTCGGTCCACAGCTCGTGCATGCCGCCGTCCGGATCGCACACGCTCATCGGGGTGAAGGTGTCGCCGTGGTAGCCGCCGCGCCATGTCATCAGCCGGTGCTTGTCGCCGCGGCCGATGCTGCGCCAGTACTGCAGCGCCATCTTGACGGCGACCTCCACCGACACCGAGCCCGAGTCGCTGAAGAACACGGTGTCGAGCCCGTCGGGGGTGAGCTCGACCAGCAGTTGAGCCAGCCGGGCGGCAGGTTCATGGGTCAGCCCGCCGAACATGACGTGGTTCATCGTCGCGAGCTGACCGGTGATCGCCGCGTCGAGCACCGGATGGCCGTGCCCGTGGATGGCGGTCCACCACGACGCCATCGCGTCGAGCACATCGACATCGCGACCGGCGTAGTTGAGCGTCAACCAGGCGCCCGTGCGCACCCACCGCGACCACGGGAGGAAGCGCTTCGGCGCCGATGGTGCTGTAGGGATGCCAGACGTGCGCGGCATCGATCGCGCTGATCTCCGCAGGCGTCAAACCAGACACCTTCGGTAGATTATCTACTCGACCATGATGACCCTCGCCCCTCCCCGGCCGGCGCACGTCACCGCTCCGGTAACCCCTGCCAGCACAGAAAGCGGTGGCAAGGGTGCGCGCGCGTCGGCGTTCTACCGCCACGACCTCGACGGCCTGCGCGGTGTGGCGATCGCGCTCGTCGCGGTTTTTCACGTGTGGTTCGGCCGGGTGTCCGGGGGTGTCGACGTCTTCCTGGCGCTGTCGGGGTTCTTCTTCGGCGGGAGGCTGCTGCGCACCGCGATGACGCCCGGCGCGTCGCTGTGGCCGTTGCCCGAGGTGACCCGGCTGGTTCGCCGGCTGCTGCCCGCACTGGTCGTGGTGCTGGCCGCCTCGGCGGTGCTGACCATCCTCATCCAGCCCGAGACACGCTGGGAGACGTTCGCAGACCAGAGCCTGGCCAGCCTCGGTTACTACCAGAACTGGGAGTTGGCCGAGACCGCGGCGAACTATCTTCGCGCCGGCGAGGCGGTCAGTCCGCTGCAGCACATCTGGTCGATGTCGGTGCAGGGACAGTTCTACATCGCCTTCCTCGCGCTCATCTTCGGGTGCGCGTACCTGTTCCGCCGCTTTTTGGCCGACCGGATGCGGGTCGCGTTCATCTCGCTGCTCGGCGCGCTGACCATCGCGTCGTTCGTCTACGCGATCTTCGCTCACAACGCCGATCAGGCGACCGCCTACTACAACAGCTTCGCCAGGGCCTGGGAGCTGCTCCTCGGGGCTCTGCTCGGCGCGGTGGTGCCCTACATCCGCTGGCCGATGTGGCTGCGCACGACGGTCGCCGTGGTCGCCCTCGCCGCGATCGTGGCCTGCGGCGCGCTGATCGACGGGGTCCACGAATTCCCCGGTCCGTGGGCGCTGGTACCGGTCGGCGCCGCGATGCTGTTCATCCTGTCCGGGGCCAACCGGATAGCGGACCCGCACGCCGCGGGCCGGATGCCCGCCCCGAACCGGCTACTTGCCACGGCGCCATTCGTCTCGCTCGGGGCGATGGCGTACTCGCTGTACCTGTGGCATTGGCCGCTGCTGATCTTCTGGCTGGCCCTACACCGGACACGCCCGGGCGAACTTCTTCGAGGGCGCAGGGCGTGCTGCTGGTCTCCGGGGTGCTGGCCTGGCTGACCATGCGCTACATCGAGAACCCGCTCCGCTACCGGTCGAAGGCACCCAAGCCCGTCATCCCGCTGCGCACGCGGCTGCGCCGGCCGACGATAGTGCTGGGGTCGACGGTCGCGCTGCTGGGCGTGGCGCTGACGGCGACGTCGTTCACCTGGCGCGAGCATGTCAACGTCGAACGCGCGAATGGCCATGAGCTGGCGAATCTTTCGCCGGCCGACTATCCTGGCGCGCGCGCACTTCTGAACCATTCGCGGGTGCCCAAGCTGCCGATGCGTCCGACCGTGCTGGAGGCCAAGGACGATCTGCCGGAGACCACCACCGACGGCTGCATCAGCGACTTCGACAACTCGAACGTCGTCAACTGCACCTTCGGTGACAAGTCCGCGAGGCGCACCATCGCACTGGCAGGCGGTTCGCACGCCGAGCACTGGATCACCGCTCTGGACATGCTGGGCAAGAGGCACCACTTCAAGGTGGTCACCTACATGAAGATGGGATGCCCGCTGACCACTGAGGACGTGCCGCTGGTGATGGGCGACAACCGACCGTATCCGGGATGCCACGAGTGGAACGAGGCAGTGATGCCCAAGATCATCGCCGACCATCCGGATTACGTGTTCACCACCTCGACCCGGCCCTGGAACATCAAGCCGGGCGATGTGATGCCAGGGACATATATCGGTGTCTGGCAGACGTTGTCGGACAACAACATTCCGATTCTGGCAATGCGTGACACGCCGTGGATGGTGCGCAACGGCCAGCCCTTCTTCCCCTCTGACTGCCTGGCCGACGGCGGCGACGCCATCTCCTGCGGAATCAAGCGATCCGACGTACTGTCGGACCACAACCCCACACTCGATTTCGTCGCGCAGTTTCCGCTGCTCAAGCCGCTCGACATGAGCGATGCGGTGTGCCGCAAGGACATTTGCCGCGCCGTGGAGGGAAACGTGTTGCTCTACCGCGACGCCCACCACATCTCGACGACATACATGCGCACCATGACGAATGAACTCGGACGCCAGATCGGTGCCGCCACCGGCTGGTGGATGAAGTGATGTCGTCCGCCGAGCCGGCGTCGGTGCCCACCGTGTGGCCGGGCACCCCGTATCCGCTCGGCGCGACCTACGACGGCGCCGGGACGAACTTCTCGCTGTTCTCCGAGGTCGCCGAGCGGGTGGAGTTGTGCCTGATCGGGAAGGACGGCAGCGAGGAGCGGATCAACCTCGAGGAGGTCGACGGCTACGTCTGGCACTGCTATCTGCCCACCATCACCCCGGGACAGCGATACGGCTTCCGGGTGCACGGGCCGTGGGATCCCAGCGCGGGCCATCGCTGTGATCCCAGCAAGCTGCTACTCGACCCTTACGGCAAGTCCTTCCACGGCGACTTCGACTTCAGCCAGGCGCTGTTCTCCTACGACATGAAGGCCGACGATCCGGCCTCGGGCGGCACGCCGCCGATGGTCGACTCCCTCGGGCACACGATGACCAGCGTCGTGATCAATCCCTACTTCGACTGGGCCTCCGATCGCGCACCCCATACGCCCTACCACGCGACGGTGATCTACGAAGCACACGTCAAGGGCATGACGAAGACGCACCCCGGCATCCCCGAGGAGCTGCGCGGCACCTACGCGGGGCTCGCCCATCCGGTGATCATCGACCACCTCAAGTCGCTGAACGTGACCGCGATCGAGCTGATGCCGGTGCACCAGTTCCTGCACGACCACCGGCTCATCGACCTGGGTCTGCGAAACTACTGGGGCTACAACACCTTCGGGTTTTTCGCGCCGCACTACGAGTACGCGGCGAACAAGCATGCCGGCGGAGCCGTCGCGGAATTCAAGACCATGGTCCGGACGTTCCACGAGGCCGGCATCGAGGTCATCCTCGACGTTGTCTACAACCACACCGCAGAGGGAAACCACCTCGGGCCCACCATCAACTTCCGTGGCATCGACAACGCCGCGTACTACCGACTGCTCGACGGTGACCCGAAGTTCTACAAGGACTTCACCGGCACCGGCAACAGCCTCAACGCCCGCCACCCGCACACCCTGCAGCTGATCATGGACTCGCTGCGCTACTGGGTGCTGGAGATGCATGTCGACGGGTTCCGCTTCGACCTAGCCGCCACGCTGGCGCGCGAGTTCTATGACGTCGACCGCTTGAGCGCGTTCTTCGACCTCGTGCAGCAGGATCCGGTCGTCAGCCAGGTCAAGCTGATCGCCGAGCCGTGGGACATCGGCGAGGGCGGCTATCAGGTCGGCAATTTCCCAGGTTTGTGGACCGAGTGGAACGGGAAGTATCGCGACACTGTGCGCGACTACTGGCGGGGCGAGCCCGCGACCCTGGGCGAATTCGCCTCCCGACTGACCGGTTCATCCGACCTGTATGAGGCGACCGGCCGACGGCCGGGCGCCAGCATCAACTTCGTCACGTGCCATGACGGCTTCCCCCTCGCCGACCTGGTGTCCTACAACGAGAAGCACAACGAGGCAAACGGCGAAGAGAACCGCGACGGCGAGAGCCACAACCGGTCGTGGAACTGCGGTGTGGAGGGCCCTACCGACGATCCGGACATCCTGGCGTTGCGCGGAAAACAGGTGCGCAACATCCTGGGCACGCTCATGGTCTCCCAGGGCACACCGATGATCTCGCACGGCGACGAGATCGGCCGCACCCAACACGGCAACAACAACGTCTACTGTCAGGACTCCGAGATCTCCTGGATGGACTGGTCGCTGTGCGAGAAGAACGCCGACCTGCTCACCTTCACCCGCAAGGTCGTGGCGCTTCGCAAGAACCATCCGGTGTTTCGCAGGCGGCGGTTCTTCGACGGTAAGCCCATCCGCACCGGCGACCAGGTGCGCGACATCGCGTGGCTGACGCCGGCCGGCGAGGAGATGACCCCCGAGGACTGGGGTACCGGCCTGGGCAAGTGTGTCGCGGCATTCCTCAACGGCCAGTCCATTACCGCACCCAATGAACGCGGCGAGCGGGTCGTCGACGACTCCTTCTTGTTGTGCTTCAACGCGAACGACCAACCCCAGGACTTCGTCATACCCGCGGACGACTATGCCCTGGAGTGGACCGCCGCACTCGACACCGCCGACCCGGTCGGCGCCAGCGAGCTCGTCGCCCGTGCCGGGGAGAAGATCTCGCTGCAGGCGCGTTCACTTCTTGTGATGCGTAAGACCGCATAACGTATGCCTTCTCGCGTCCTTTCCACATACCGGCTGCAGATGAGAGGCGACTGCTTCACCTTCGCCGATGCCGAGAAGCAGCTCGACTACATTGCCGGGCTTGGCGTTTCACACCTGTACCTGTCGCCGATCCTGACCGCGGCCGAGGGGTCGACGCACGGCTACGACGTCACCGACCCCACCACCGTGTCCGCGGCGTTGGGTGGACCTGAAGGGCTGGCGCGGCTTTCGGCGGCCGCGCGCAGCCGGGGTCTGGGACTGATCGTGGACATCGTGCCCAATCACGTCGGCGTCGGTGACCCACAACAGAACGCATGGTGGCTCGACGTGCTGACCCATGGTCGCGACTCGGCCTATGCATCGTACTTCGACATCGACTGGGACCTGGACCCCGATGGCCGGATTGTGTTGCCGGTCTTGGGTTCCGACGGCGATCCCAGCCCGCCGGGATATCCTTCCGAAGCCCAGCGCTACCGGCCGATCGGTTGGCGTCACGGCATCTGCGGCTACCGGCGGTTCTTTTCGATCACCTCGCTCGCCGGTCTGCGCCAGGAGGACCGCGCCGTGTTCGACGCCACCCACGCCGAGGTGAAGCGCTGGTTCGATGAAGGTCTCGTCGACGGCGTCCGCATTGACCATCCCGACGGACTGTCCGACCCCACGGGTTACCTCACGTGGCTGCGCGAGCTTGTCGGGCCTGACGCGTGGATCGTCATCGAGAAGATCCTCGCCGTCGACGAACCGCTCGAGCCCACGCTGCCCGTCGCGGGCACGACGGGCTACGACGCGATGCGCGAAATCGGCGGGCTGTTCCTCGATCCCGATGGCGTGGGGCCGCTGACCGAATTGTTCGACTCCACCGGTGCCGACTACCGCGAGATGCCGCAGGTGGCGCGCCGCCTCAAGGCCGACGCGGTCACCGTCACGTTGAGCAGTGAACTGGCCCGGCTGCATCGCACCATCGTCTCGGCGACGGGCGCCGACCACAGTGACCTACCCGATGCCGTCGCCGCATTGATCAGCCACGTCGAGGTCTACCGGTCGGACTATCAGGCGCTGTCCGCCGTACTACCGTTGGCCTTCGCCGAGACCGTCACGGAGCAACCGAAACTCGCTGCACCGCTGGAGATCGTCGCGGCCGCGCTTGCGGTCAGCACCGAGGTCGCCGTGCGGCTGCACCAGCTGTGCGGCGCTGCAACAGCGAAGTCGATGGAAGACTGCCTTTTCTACCGGGACTCGCGGTTGGTGTCGCTGAACGAGGTGGGTGGCGAGCCCCGCCGGTTCGGGGTGAGCGTCGCGGAGTTCCATCAGCGCGCGGCCGTGCGCGCCGCGATGTGGCCGCACACCATGGTTTCGCTGACCACGCACGACACCAAGCGCGGTGAGGACGTGCGCGCCCGCATCGGGGTGTTGTCACAGGTGCCGTCGCTGTGGAGTGAACTGGTCGCCAAGTGGGTGCTGGCCGCAGCGCCGCCGGATGCAGGCACCGGACTGTTCCTGCTGCAGAACGTCTTCGGCGTGTGGCCGGTCGACGGCACGATCACCGACGAGTTGCGCAGCAGGGTGCACGCCTACGCCGAGAAGGCGATCCGGGAGGCGGCCGCTCACACCTCGTGGAACGACCCCGACGCCGAGTTCGAGGCAGCAGTGCACGCCTGGTTGGACACCGTCTTCGAGGGGCCGATCGCCGCCGAGATGACGTCCCTCGTGGACCGGCTGGACCTTCACGCTCGAAGTGATTCGCTCGGACAAAAGCTGATCGCGCTCACCGCACCCGGCGTGCCCGACATCTATCAAGGCACCGAGCTGTGGGAGGACAGCCTGGTCGATCCCGACAATCGGCGGCCGATCGACTATGCGGCCAGGCAGGACGCGCTCAACGCTCTGCGCCACCCCAAGATTCGGGTGGTGACCGCCGCCTTGGGGCTTCGGCAAGACCGCACGTCCACCTTCACCGACGGCGGCTACACTCCGATACTCGCCCACGGCCCGGCGGCCGATCATCTCGTGGCTTTCATGCGTGGTGACGACGTTCTCACCGCCGTTACCCGGCATTCCGTGACGCTGTCTGAAACCGGTTGGGGTGATACGGCATTCGATCTGCCCGGCGGTAACTGGGTCGACCGGATCGGCGGCGGGCGCTTCAGCGGCGGGGTCACGGCACTCGAGTTGTTCGCGAGCCTGCCGGTGGCGCTGCTGGAGCGGCGCGATGACTGAATTCGCGGTCTGGGCGCCACGACCGCAACGCGTCCGGGTTGACGTCGACGGCACGCAGTACGAGATGACCCGTTCCGACGACGAGTGGTGGCGCGCCGACGTCGCGGCGCGGCCGGACGCCCGTTACGGCTTCGTGCTGGACGACGACCCGACGGTGCTGCCCGATCCGCGGTCTGCCCGCCAGCCCGACGGTGTGCACGGACCCTCGGCGCTCTGGCAGCCCGACCCCGGCGCGTGGACAGACGGCGACTGGGCCGGTCGGTCGATCGAGGGCCGGGTGATCTACGAACTCCACATCGGGACATTCACCCCGGGCGGCACCTTTGACACGGCGATCGAGCGGCTCGACTATCTCGTCGACCTGGGCGTCGATTTCGTCGAGGTGATGCCGGTCAACGCCTTCGGCGGAACGCACGGCTGGGGTTACGACGGCGTGCTGTGGTACGCCGTGCACGAACCGTATGGCGGACCCGACGGGCTGGTGCGGTTCGTCGACGCATGCCACCGACGCGGCCTGGGCGTGCTGATCGATGCGGTGTTCAATCACCTTGGCCCGTCCGGCAATTACCTGCCGAGGTTCGCTCCCTACCTGTCGTCGGGCAGCAATCCATGGGGCGAGTCGATCAACATCTCCGATGCCGACGCCGACGAGGTGCGACGCTACATCCTGGACTGCGCCCTGCGCTGGATGCGCGACTTTCACGCCGACGGCCTGCGACTGGACGCTGTCCACGCGCTGGTGGACACCACCGCGATCCACATCCTCGAGGAGATGGCGACCGAAACCGATGCGCTGGCCGAGCAGTTGGGCAGGCCGCTGTCGCTGATCGCCGAAAGCGACCTCAACGATCCGCGGCTGATCACCCCCCGTGACCGGGGCGGCTACGGCATCACCGCGCAGTGGGACGACGACATCCACCACGCCATCCACGCCGCGGTGTCCGGTGAACAGCAGGGCTACTACGCCGATTTCGGATCGATGGGGACGCTGGCCCAGACGCTGGGGCACGGCTACTTCCACGCGGGCACATACTCGTCGTTTCGGCACCGCCGCCACGGACGGCCGCTCGATACCTCGACGATTCCCGCCACCCGGCTGCTTGCGTACACGCTGACGCACGACCAGGTCGGCAATCGCGCGGTCGGTGACCGTCCCTCTCAGACCCTCACCCCCGGCCAGCTGGCGGTGAAGGCGGCACTCGCACTCGGGTCTCCCTACACCGCAATGCTTTTCATGGGCGAGGAGTGGGGCTCGACGTCACCGTTCCAGTTTTTCAGCAGCCATCCCGAGCCCGAGCTGGCCAGAGCGACCGCCGAGGGGCGCAAGCGCGAGTTCGCTGAGCACGGCTGGGACGCCGACGCGATCCCCGATCCACAGGATCCGGCCACCTTCGAACGGTCCAAGCTGAATTGGGCAGAGATCGACGAGGGTGAGCACGGCAGACTGGGCCGGATCTACCGGCAGTTGATCGCGCTGCGGCGCGATGAACCCGATATGGCTGACCCATGGCTGAATCATCTGCGTGTCGACTATGACGACGATCAGCGGTGGATCGTCATGCACCGAGGCTCGCTGGCCATCGCGTGCAATCTCGGTGTTGAGGCCGTTGACGTTCCGGTCGTTGGCGACGTCCTGCTGGCGTGGGGCGAGCCGTCGGTCGGCGGCGAATCCACGCGCCTCGATGGCCATTCGTTCGCGGTTGTCAAGTCGCTATCCACAGCCATGCCGCCTGTGAATAACTGATTACCGCCGAACCCCGTATCTCACCGATGATCCGGGGATGAGTCATTGCGAGCTATTGCCAATTCCACCCATCGAAACCGCTACCGACCCTGTGCACTCCGCCGCCGATCTGCGGCAGCGATGGCGGGCACTCTTGGGTCCGCTGGGGTTCGGACAACGGCTGCTATGGATCGGCTTCGTCGGGCGCGACCGGCGGCTGTACAAGACGATGACACAACTCCCGATGCCGCCTCGCTCCCGACGAGACTACGTCGATGACGTTCTGGTCCGCCTGCACTGGATCTTGTACGAATTCGACCTCGGAACCACTCCGGCGCTGTTGTTGACTCGGCCCGGCGTCGGAGGAATCTCTCAACTGGACCGGCAGTGGGCAGCTCTGCTGACGGAGGTCGCCGCCGAGCGAGACGTGCAACTGGAGCCGATCTTTCGCGCCAACGACGAGTCAGTGGTCCAAATCGAGCCAGAAATGAGCGCGGCCAGCTAAGTGCTACCATGTGCTACATGGAGCGGATCGGCCTTCGCGAGTTGCGACAGCATGCGAGTCGGTACATCGCGCGGGTCGCGAGAGGAGAAATCGTCGAGGTGACCCAGCGAGGCCGGTTGGTAGCGCGCATCGTGCCCGCCAGACCGGACACGTGGGAGGAGATGATCGCGCGCGGCGACATCATTCCGCCGGAGTCGGCAGGTGACCTGGAAGACATCGTGCCGATTGACTGCGGGGTCAACCTGTCAGAAGTTCTGCAGCAGATGCGTGAAGACGAGCGCTACTAGTGCAGTTGTATGTCGACACCTCGGCACTCGTGAAGCTCGTCACCGTCGAACCGGAATCTGCCGCATTACGCACGTATCTCTCGGAAGCCGACGGCGACGCCGAGTTCACAGCCGCGATAACGCGGACCGAATTGGTGCGGGCGGCCGCCAGGCTGCGAGACGCCGCCATAACCCGGCAAGCCACGCTGGTGCTCACCCGACTCCACTTTGTCGAATTATCCACTGCGCTACTCGAGGCCGCGGCGGTGTTACCGCCACCCGAACTCCGTGCCCTCGATGCGATTCATCTCGCGGCCGCGCTGATGGCACCCGAACTGCGTGCGCTGATCACCTATGACAGACGCCTAGCTGACGCCGCAGCCGACGCGGGCGTTGTCGTCGTCTCACCGTCCTAGAGCAGATAGCGATAGGCCGGGGAGCCCGGCTCGAGCGCCTCGACGTGGATGTCGGATCCGCGCATCCGCTCGAGTAGGCCCTCGAAGTCCGCGGCCGACCCGAGTTCGATGCCGACGAGCGCCTCGCCGGTCTCGCGGTTGTTGCGCTTGACGTACTCGAACAGGGTGATGTCGTCGTTCGGGCCGAGCACGGTGTCGAGGAACCGCCGCAGCGCGCCCGGCTCCTGCGGGAAGTCGACCAGGAAGTAGTGCTTCAGGCCGAGGTGCACCAGCGATCGTTCGAGCACCTCGTTGTACCGCGACACGTCGTTATTTCCGCCCGAAATCACGCACACCACAACCGATCCCGGCGCAATGTCGGCTTCCATCACCGCCGCCACCGAAAGGGCGCCAGCGGGTTCGGCGATGATCCCCTCGTTCTGGTACAGGTCCAGCATCGCGGTGCAGACCGCACCCTCGTCGACGGTGGTGATCGACACCATGTCACCTGCCGCGGCCAGCGCGGCGTACGTCAGGGTGCCCGCGCGGTTCACCGCGGCGCCGTCGACGAACTGGTCGACGTGGTCGAGAGTCACCGGCTCCCCCGCGGCCAACGCGGCGATCATCGCTGCGGCGCCCGCGGGCTCGACGCCGAGCACCGAGGTGTTCGACGTCCGTTCCGCCAGGTACGTCGTGATGCCGGCGATGCAGCCGCCGCCGCCGACCGGCACGACCACAAGATCCGGCTCGCCGTCGAGCTGCTCGAGGATCTCCGCCGCGATCGTGCCCTGGCCGGCCATCGTGCGCGGGTCGTCGTACGGCGGCACCAGCGTCGCGCCCGTTCGCGCGACATCGTCGAGCGCCGCGGCCGCAGCGTCGTCGTACGTCCGGCCGCCCACGATCAGCTCGATGAACTCGCGGCCGTGATAGCGGATGCGGTCGCGCTTCTGCTTGGGGGTCTTCGCCGGAACGTAGACGCGGCCGTGAATGCCCATCGACCGGCACGCCATCGCGAAGCCCTGGGCGTGGTTGCCCGCCGACGAGCACACCACGCCGGCGGCGACCTCCTCGGCCGAAAGCTGCATCAGCAGGTTGTGCGCGCCACGCAGCTTGTAGGACCGCACAGCCTGCAGGTCCTCACGTTTGAGGTAGACGGTCGCGCCGGTGGCCTCCGACAGCCGGTCGCAGATCTGCAGCGGGCTGCGCAGCACCACATCCGAAATTCGCGCAGCGGCCTCATCGATGTCGGCCGCGGACAGCGGCGACTTCAGACGGGTCTGGCTCAGTTCGGCGGACACCGGTCAATGGTGCCACCAACCTGCAGTTTTCAGCTAATCGGGGTCAACACGAAAACCGGGATCTGGCGGTCGGTCTTGGTCTGATACTCGGCGTAGTCCGGCCACGCGTCGACGGCGCGCTTCCACCAGGCGGCCTTCTCGTCGTCGAACACCTCGCGGGCCTCGTACTCCTTGGTGACCGGACCGTCCTGCAGCTCGACGTGCGGATGGGCCTTGACGTTGTAGTACCAGACCGGGTTCTTCGGAGCCCCTCCCAGCGACGCCACGATCGCGTACTGACCGTCGTGCTCCACCCGCATGAGCGGGGTCTTCCTGATCTTGCCGCTCTTGGCACCAAGCGTTGTCAGCAGGATGAGCGGCTTGCCCATCATCTCGATGCCGTCGGTGCTGCCGGTTTCAGTGATCTTGTCGGCGTGTTCGCGGACCCAATCCCATGGGCTCGGTTCATAATCTCCAGAAAGTGGCATGTCACCAGCTTAGAACGGCTAGGAAAGCGCATATCCTTATCCGGTGTTTCGGTTGCCCGAAAACTCGCTTACGAGCTATCGTCAACACATGACCGTTCGTGACGAAGTGAGCATCGCCGGCGTCCCCTGGCCGCTGTACAAGCTGCTTGCGCTGTCGGTCGGATTCCTCGTCGCGGTGGTGGTCGGCGTCGCCACACTGAGCGCAGCACCGTCGGTGCTGGCGGGTGCGGCCGCGGCGACGGTGGTCTGGTTGGGCCTGGCCGCCTTCCGGCCGGCCGATTAGCGCCTAAGCCTCCACCAGCCGTTTCAGCGTCGCCAAGTCGGCGGCAACGGCGTTCACGTCGGCATCGAACTGCTCGTTCGTGATTCCGACCCGCTGCCGCACGGTGAACACGACTTCACACCGCGGCTCACCTGCCCCGGACGGCACCACCCGCATCGGGTTGTAGACCGCCTCCCCCGACGGCAGACGCACGATGTGATCCAAAACGCCGAAGGCGTTGGGAGGCGCGAATTCGACGACGACCTGACCCATCGGGGAATCGGCGACCCACCCGTCCGCGGTCCGTCGCAGCCCGCCCTCGGCAAGTCCGGCCGCCCACCGAGGCCAAGTCTGTGGATCGGCTGCGAACTGGTAGACCGTCTCGGGCGAAGCTTCGATCCAGATGCTGACGTGTCGCGAGTCCATGTACTCATCGTGGCGCACACACTCTTCTGATGGACACCACACCTGAACCCGGCAATTCGGTCGAGGAGTTCGTCAAGCGCGCCGAGCGCCTCGCGTCGGGTGCCGAGCACCACATTCCCTCGTGGTTGCGGCCGGGGGATCCGGAGAGCCGCCTGCCGGTGCTGTTCGCGATCGTCGCCGTGATCGCCTTGCAGCTGGCGATCCCCAAGAGCTACATCGTTGTGCCCCGCTGGCCGCTGATCGGCCTCGAGGTGGCGCTGCTGGCGGTGCTGACGTGGCTCAACCCACTGAGGCTCACGAACGCCACGCGACTCGGCCGATATGCCACCTGGGTGCTGCTGGCCGCGATCACGCTCGACAACACCCTTTCAGCCGTACTGCTGGACATCCGGATCCTCTCCGGTGACGTCAGCAACAAGGCCGCGGTGCTGTTGGGCAGCGGCGGGGCGATATTCGTCACCAACATCATTGTCTTCGGCATCTGGTACTGGGAACTTGACCGCGGTGGCCCGTTCGCCCGGCGTAGCGGCACACAGCCCTACCCGGACTTCATGTTCCCGCAGATGGATCCCGATACCGCCAGACTCGTCAAGCCGGGATGGCGACCGACGTTCGTCGACTATCTCTACGTCAGCCTGACCAACGCGATGGCGTTCTCCCCCACCGACACCATGCCGCTGGCCCGGTGGGCGAAGGGCATGATGGCTGTTCAGAGCATCGTTGCGGTGACCACCGTTGCGCTCGTAATCGCAAGGGCAGTAAACGTTTTGGGCTAAACGTTCAGCGCGGACAAAGGAGTATGTTGGCGGTCATGGGCATCGCAACCACCCAACTCACTCCAGTAGAGCAGACCGCATTCCTCACCGAGTACGCCCGCGCGGTGGACAGCCAATGGCCGCGCCCCATCCTCGGCGACGCGTTGGCACACGACGTCGTCGGCGAAATCGACTATGACTTCGCCGGACTGGGTGTTCAGGCCAGCGTGGTGTGCCAGACGGCGCTGCGCGCCAAGATGCTCGACGACCGGGTCCGCGACTTCATCGGCAGGCACCCGGACGCCGTCATCGTCGACATCGGCGCGGGACTGGACAGCGGCGTCTATCGGGTAGACCCGCCCGCGACCGTCGATTGGTACAGCGTCGAGTTGCCCGGTATGGCCGCGCTACGCGATCAGGTGCTGCCGGCACGTCCCCACAGTCACACGGTGGCGGTGTCGCTGGCCGACGATCGCTGGCCGGACGCCATTCCGTCCGACCGGCCCACGATGCTGATCGCCGATGGCCTGTTCGCATTTCTCAGTGAGCCGGTGATCATCGGGATCTTCCGCCGGATCACCAACCACTTCGGTTCCGGTGAGCTCACGTTCAACGACTACGGCGGTATCGGCGCGGTGACTCGTCTCGCGATCAAGATGTATCCGCAGAAGATGTTCAAAGACATCGGCAGCCAGTGGGGTTACCTGGGGTTCAAGGATGCCCACCACCCGCAGACGTGGGATCCGCGCATGCGGTTGGTCGAAGAGACCAGCATGACGCATGCGCCCGAGGTCGACCTGTTCCCGACCTGGCTGCGCATCGCCACGCGACTGGCCGGGATGAGCAAGACCACCGCCCGCCACGGACGGATCCTTCGCTACGCGTTCTGATACGGGTCGAACAGGCGATTGAGTTCATCAAAGCTCGCCGTTCGAGTCAACCCCGCGAAACTCCCCTCGTCGGCGATTTTCCGCGCGGCGGACAGGAACGCGCCCCATGCGACCCGCGTCAGCGCGGACCCGACGCTGACACGCCGCACGCCGAGGTCCGCGAGGTCGCTCACCGTCAGCCCGGTGTCGGATCCCATCAGCACGTTGACGGGATATGGCCGCAGAGCGTCCACCAACGCGGCGATGTCGTCGCGGTTTCGGATGCCGGGGGCGTACAACACATCGGCGCCGGCGTCGGCGAATGCCTGCAGCCGCGTGATGGCCTCCCGCAGCGGATCGGGATGCCCGTACAGGAAACACTCCGCCCGTGCGGTCAGCAGCACGTCGGCGCCGTCGATCGCGGCATATGCGGCACCGACCCGCTCCACCGCCTCAGGCACCGAGTACAGGGGATCCTGGGCGCCGCCGCGGGCATCCTCGATCGACAAGCCGGCCACCCCGGTGGCCACGCAACGCCTGACGTTGACGGCCAGCCCGTCGAGGTCGTTGGCGTAGCCCGCTTGAAAATCGGCACTGACCGGTAGGTCCACGGCATCGACGATCTCGGCGATGTTATCGAGTACCGCATCGACCCCGAGCGCCGTCAGCGTGTCGGGCACGCCTCGTGCGAAGCTCGCTCCCGCGCTCGTCGTCGCCAACGCTTGAAAGCCCATGGCGGCCAGCGCGATCGCGGTTCCGCGATCCCACGGATTCGGAATGACGAAGCACCCCTGCTCGTGCAGCTGACGGAACGTCATCAGCCCAGACAGCCGGGACCCAGCAGCGCCTTCAGATCTCCCATCAACGCCGACGACGGTGTCACTCGCAGCGCCGCATCCAGCTCCAGCGTGGTGATGCGTTCTCCGCTGATCAGCTTCAGATGAACCTGTGACGTGCCGGGATGGCGGGCCAGCACCTGCTTCAGCGCGGTGACCTTGTCGACGGTGCACTGCCGGGTCGGAAGGCTGACCGCCAACGGACGGTCCATCTGCGCGTTGGAGAAGTCCGGTACCACAAGCTCATTGGCGATCAGGGAGATCCGGTCGTCACGGATTGCCACCTTCGCGCCAACGAGCACGACCGCATCATCTGTGATCTCGGTACCGAACGTCGAGTAGGTCTGCGGGAAGAACAGCACCTCGATGCCGCCGGTGAGATCCTCCAATTGCGCTGACGCCCAAGGTAGTCCGTTCTTATTGACCCGCCGGTTCACCGATGCGAGGATGCCGCCGACGCGCACCTGCGTCTCGTTCTGCACGTCCCCGTCGAGGATCGCGGGGATCTGGGTGTCCACCTGGGCGGACAGGAGATGGGCGATGCCGTTGAGCGGATGCCCGGACACGTACAGCCCCAGCATTTCCCGCTCCAGCGCCAGCTTGTGCTTGTCCTCCCACTCCTCCTCGGGCACCTTGATCGTGAACACCGCATCGGTGGCGGTATCGGCACCACCGAACAAGTCGAACTGGCCCATCGCCTCGGCCTTCTTGGTGCCCAGCACAGAGTCGACGGCATCGGTGTGCACCAGGAACAGGCCCTTGCGGGGATGGCCGAGCGAGTCGAACCCGCCCGCCTTGATCAGTGACTCGGTGACCTTCTTATTGCACGCGCTGATCTCGATCTTGTTCAGGTAGTCCGAGAAGTCGATGTACTTGCCCTTGTCGGCGCGTGTACTTATCAGCGATGCAACGACATTCGCTCCGACGTTGCGTACCGCGCCCAGCCCGTAGCGGATGTCTTCGCCGACCGAGGCGAAGTTCAGGCCGGACTCGTTGACGTCGGGGGGCAGCACCGTGATGCCCAGCTTGCGGCAGTCGGCGAGATAGACGGCGGCCTTGTCCTTGTCGTCACCGACCGACGTCAGCAGCCCAGCCATGTACTCCGCCGGGAAATTCGCCTTGAGATATGCCGTCCAGTACGAGACCAGCCCGTAGCCTGCGGCGTGCGACTTGTTGAACGCATAGTCGGCGAATGGCAGCACGGTGTCCCACAGCGCCTTGATCGCGCCGGCCGAGAACCCGTTGGCCTTCATGCCTTCGGAGAAGCCCTCGTACTCCTTGTCGAGCACCTCCCGCTTCTTCTTGCCCATGGCCTTTCGCAGAATGTCTGCTCGGGCCAGGGAGTATCCGGCCACCTTCTGCGCGATGCGCATGATCTGCTCTTGGTAGACGATCAGGCCGTAGGTCTCGGCGAGGATCTCCTCGAGCGGCTCGGCCAGTTCAGGATGGATGGGCTTGATGGCCTGGCGGTTGTTCTTTCGGTCGGCGTAGTCGTTGTGGGCGTTCATGCCCATCGGCCCTGGGCGGTACAGCGCGATGACGGCGACGACGTCTTCGAATCCCGTCGGTTGCATGCGACGCAGTAGGTCGCGCATCGGGCCGCCGTCGAGCTGGAACACACCGAGCGTGTCGCCGCGGCCCAGCAATTCGTAGGTGGCTGTGTCATCGAGTGGAAGCGACTCGAGGTCGAGATCGATTCCCCTGTTGGCCCTGATGTTCTCGAGCGCGTCACCGATGATGGTCAGGTTGCGCAGGCCGAGGAAGTCCATCTTCAACAGGCCGATGGCCTCACACGACGGGTAGTCCCACCCGGTGATGATCGCGCCGTCCTGCGCACGCTTCCACAACGGGATCGCCTCTGTCAGCGGCTCGCTGCTCATGATCACCGCGCAGGCGTGCACGCCGGAATTGCGGATCAGGCCCTCCAGCCCGCGTGCGGTTTCGTAGATGGTCCGCACGTCGGGGTCGGTATCGATCAGCCCGCGAACCTCGGCGGCCTCCTTGTACCGCTCGTGGCTGCTGTCGGTGATCCCCGACAGCGGGATGTCTTTGGCCATGATCGGCGGCGGCAACGCCTTGGTGATCCGGTCGGCGATGGCAAAGCCCGGCTGGCCGTAGTGAATTCGGGCTGAATCCTTCAGCGCCGCTTTGGTTTTGATGGTGCCGAACGTGATGACCTGGGCGACCCGGTCCTGGCCCCACTTGTCGGCGGCATAGCGCACCATCTCGCCGCGTCGCCGATCGTCGAAGTCGATGTCGATGTCGGGCATCGACGCACGTTCAGGGTTCAGGAAGCGCTCGAACAGCAGGCCGTGCTCGATCGGATCGATGTCGGTGATACGCAGCGCGTATGCGACCAGCGAACCGGCCGCCGATCCGCGGCCAGGGCCGACCCGGATGTCAACCGACCGCGCGTATGCCACCAGGTCGGCCACGATCAGGAAGTACGACGGATACCCCTTGGCGCAGATGACGCCGATCTCGTATTCCGCACGCTCCACGTACTGCGTGGGCACGCCGTCGGGGAAGCGCCGCACCAGGCCCGCGTCGACCTCGTGGCGCAACCAAGACGCCTGGTCGTGTCCGTCGGGCACCGGGAAGATCGGCATCCGGTCGCGCGGCGCCCAGACGTCCGCGTAGGACTGCACCCGCTCGGCGATCAGCAGGGTGGCGTCACATGCGCCGGGCAAAGCGTCGTCCCAGAGCGCCCGCATCTCGGCGGCCGACTTCAGGTAGTAGCCGTCGCCGTCGAACTTGAACCGGTTGGGGTCCGACAGCGTCTTGCCGGTCTGCACGCACAGCAGCGCCTCATGGTTATGGGCGGCGTCACGGGTGACGTAGTGGCAGTCGTTGGTGGCCAACGGAGGGATGTCGAGCTTGCGGCCGATTTCGATCAGCCCGTCACGCACCCGCCGCTCGATGTCCAGGCCGTGGTCCATCAGCTCGAGAAAATAGTTGTCCGGCCCGAAGATCTCCCGCCACCTGGCCGCCGACTCGAGCGCCTCACGGTCGTGGCCGAGCCGCAGCCGGGTCTGCACCTCGCCCGACGGGCAACCGGTGGTGGCGATGATGCCCGCGGCGTGCTCGGCGATGAGCTCGGCGTCCATTCGCGACCACTTGCCCAGTTGCCCCTCGAAGGAGGCCAGCGACGAGAGCTTGAACAGGTTGCGGAGGCCCGTCGCGTTCTCGGCCACCATGGTCAGGTGGGTGTAGGACCCGCTGCCGGAGACGTCGTCGCCTTTTTGGCTCGGGTCACCCCACAGGATGCGCTTGGTGTCGAAGCGCGACCCGGGTGCGATGTATGCCTCAACACCGATGATCGGCTTGATGCCCACATCGGTGGCCGCGTTGTAGAACTCGCTGGCGCCGAACATGTTTCCGTGATCGGTCATCCCGATCGCAGGCATCTCCAGCCGTTGCGCTTCGGCCAGCATGGGCTTGACCTTCGCGGCACCGTCCAACATCGAGTATTCGGTGTGGTTGTGGAGGTGCACGAAGGACGCGCTACGAGAGCTCGCTCGAGTAGCCGACGGACTGGTCATAGGGAGGCCAGTCTATGACCGCGATCCGACAGATCTCGGCGTGTCGCTTCGCGTGTCTTTGCCGACTGTTAATTGACCGGAAACCGGCGTGCGCCGGCCTCCAGCGGCAGCCGTAGTCCGTTGACGAGGTAGCTCACGGTCCGGTAGGTGCCCGCCAGCATGAGTAGCTCCAAGAGTGCCTCGTCGCTGTGACGAGCGGTCAGCTCCGCCCACAGCCCGTCGTTGACGGCGCAGTCACGATGAAGCTCGTCGCACAGCCGGATCAGGGCCCGGTCGGCGTCGTCCCAACAGTCGTCGTCGGGTCCGCCGCGGACCAGAGACTCGATCTGAGCGTCGGTCAGGCCCGCCTTCTCCGCATATGCGGAAATGTGGACGCCCCACTCGTACTCCGCGCCGCAGGCGGCGGTCACCCGGTCGATGACGATCTCGCGCTGACGAATCGTGAGGTGGCCGCGATCGAGCAGGCCGGAGTTGAAGAACTTGAAGAACAGCCGCCGGTCGCGCGCCATCGTGGTGAACAAGACCAGTGGTGGCGCGCCCCGCATGATGGCGTCGACGGCGTCCTGCATGTCGGCCGCCAACGGCAGCCGGGCGGGAGCAATGCGCGCGCTATCGGATTTATAGCTGAACATGCTTGCCAGGCTAGCCGCCGCTGCTACAAAATGTAAAGCATGAATGCTCCGAAGATCGGGTCGCCGGCCCGCGGCTCGACGTCCGGCAGGCCGATCATGGTGGTTCTGGACATGCTCGGCAGGCGCGGGGCGCTTCGAGTGCTGTGGGAGTTGCGCGGCGAGCCGCTGACGTTCCGTGGACTTCAGGCGGCCTGCGACACCAATCCCGGTTCGCTGAACACCCGGCTGCGGGAGCTGCGGGACCTGGGCATAGTCGATCACGATGCCGGCGGCTATCGGCTGACCCAACCGGGTCGCGCGTTGATGGCGGCGCTGGAACCGCTACAGGCTTGGGCGGACGACTGGGCCGCGATCGTCGACTAACGGCTCCGGGTCCGCAGACCGGATCCGGCGGCGGTCCAACGTGCGCTTGACGTCGTAGAGGGGCAGCGCCCAGCCCAGCTGCGCTGCGACACCCACTGCGACGAGACCGAACGCCATCACGGCGATCCAGATGCCACCCATACCCTGCACGCTATTGCGCAAGGGTGCCCCGAGGAATCAGGTGTTTCCCTACACCGCGTCCGGCCGGGCCGTCGGCCGCACCGTCGCTTTCAGCGGTTCGTTGCGCCATGGACGCGTGAATTCGCCGACGACGACCTCGGCGCCGTTCCTGGGCACGTCCACTCCGACGGCAAGTGGTTCATCACCGACCGAGGTGCCGTCCAGCAAGCCGCCAACGAACATGCGCTGAAGTTGCTTGGCTATGCCCGCGACGTCTTGGGGCTCATGGACGAACCCGGCGAAAAAGCCGATCCCCCAGAACATCGCGAAGAGCATGCTCGCCACTGCCTGTGCGTCGACATCGTCTGGGATCTCACCGCGCCGGATGGCGTCATCGACCATCCAGGCGTAGAAGGAGCCGACGGCCTCGGCGGCCGGCGACCTGCCGCCGCGCAGGCCGGGATTGCGGTGAAGCTCCCACCGCGACGCGATGAGGAACCGCATCATCGACCCGTCCGCGACGTCCATCCGCCGCGCCGTCGCGACGAACGTCGCGAGCTGTTTCAGCAGGGTGTTCTCGCGTCGCGCCTGCGCAATGCAGTCGGACACAATCGAATACGCCTCCTGCTGAAGGCTGTCGTAAATCTGCTCTTTCGTGTGGAAGTAGTAGTGCATCGTCGGCCGGCTGAAGCCCGCGCGCTGCGCAATGACCTGAAAAGTCGCCGCTTCGTAGCCGCGCTCGTTGATCACCGCGCGCGCCGCACGCAAGATGGTTGCCCGCGTCTCGGCTGAATCCGAGCCAACCGGACGCCCCCGCCCGCGCCCGACTGAACCGGGCTGGATCCTGCTCCCCACGAGCAAACGCTATGGCATTGCTGATCGCAGGTCAACAGGGCGGCAATCGCAAACTTGCAAAATCTACAATCTGGTTGAATTGAGCGCATCGTGCAATCGCCGGGTGAGGTACTCGGTCACCGCCGCGTCTGCTGTCAGTGCGATGGCCCGTCGAAACGCCTCAACAGCCTCGGCGTAGCGGCCGGCCGAGGCCAGCAGGTGAGCCCGCGTCGACGCGGCGGGCTGAAACCTCTCAACCGCCGGGTCGGTGATCGCGTCCAGCACGCGCAGGCCCGCATCGGGTCCGTCGACCTCGCCATCCACCGCGGCCGCGGCGACTGCCGCCCCCAATGAGGGCGCGACACGCAGGAGGGCTCGGTGCAGCTTCTGCAGCGCCTCGGCGTCGACGCGGCCATTCCTCGCGCGTGCACAGTGGGCCGACTGAATCGCCGCCTCGTACTGGAAGCGACCGGCTCTGCCGAACTCGTAAGCTCGCGCCAGCAGCGCCGTCGCCGCGGGCGATCAGCGTGATGTCCCAGCGGGTGGTGTCCTGTTCATCGAGCGGGACGAAATCTCCGCCTGCCGTGCGGCGGGCACCTCGGCGCGATTCGGCCAGACACATCAGCGCGGCGAGGCCTAAAACCTCAGGCTCGTCGGGCAGCAACCCGGCCAGCACCAGCGCCAAATGCAGCGCCTCGGCCGACAGCGTGTCGATCGGCGGGTGCTCCGAGGTGAGCTGCCAATCGATCGCGTACGCGCCGTAGACAGCCTCCAGCACGGCGGGCAGGCGCTCGGCCAGATCCTCGCGTTCCGGGAGCACGAACGGGATCCCGGCATCGCGAATCCGCTTCTTGGCCCGTACCAGGCGCTGCGCCATCGTCGCCGGCCCGACCGCGAAGGCCTCGGCGATCGCGGCCGCCTCCACGCCGAGCACCGTCTGCAGCATCAGCGGCGTGCGGATGTTCGCGGCGATGGCCGGATGCGCGCACACCAGCATCAACTCCAGCCGCCGGTCCGGGACGGCTGGCATCTCTGCGTCCGGAAGCGTTGGGACGTCGATGGTTTCGCGCAACGGCTCGGTCAGCCGGTACGCGGATGACTTCCACACGTCACGTAATCGATTGCGCGCCACGGTGAGAATCCAGCCCTCCGGGTTGGCTGGTATGCCGTCATCTGGCCACCGTTGCAGGGCGCGTTCCATGGCGTCGGCCAACGCATCCTCCGCCGCGGCGATGTCGCGGCTCGGTGCCGCCAGCACGGCGAGTAACCGGCCGTAGGAGTCCCGGGCGACCGCGGCCACCCGGGACTGGACTTCTACGGTGTGTACCACCCGCGGTCGGCGGCGTATGTCCGCGCCACCGGGCGGATTTCGATCGAGCCCCAGCCATTGGCCGGGTTGCGCTGCGCCCACTTCAGGGCATCGTCGAGGTTGTCGACCTCGATGACGAAAATGCCGCCGAGCTTTTCCTTGCTGTCGGCGAAGGGGCCGTCCTGGATCTCCGTGCTGCCCGTGCGGGCGGTGACCGTGGTCGTGGCGACAACCGGTTCGAGCACCTCAGTGTCGATCAGCACTCCGGCGGCCGACAAGTCGTCGGCGTAGGCGCGAAACGCCTCCATCGCTGGGGCCATCTCCTCTTCGGTCAGGCCGATCTCACCGGCCTCCTGGTAGTGCATCAACAGGCAGTACCGCATGACGTGTCTTCCTTTCGCTGGATCGATGGTGTCAGAGCGCTCTGCTCTTCGCGCAAGCGCTCATCACCGATATGACGATTGGAGCGAGCGCCGATCGACACGCGACCGCCACCACGCGTCGGCGCTGAAGATCACCAGCGCCATCCAGATCAACGCGAAGCCGATCCAGCGGCCGACCGGCATCGGCTCGTGCCCGATCAGCACGCCCCACGCCATCTGCAGGGCCGGGTTGAGGTAGAACAGCAGCCCGAGGGTCACCAGCGTCAGGCGCTGCGCCGCAGCGGCGAACAGCAGCAGCGGAATCGCCGTGACCGGACCCGCGAGCATCATCAACAACGTGTGGCCCAAGCCGTGGTTGACGAAGTGCGCGGCCTGACCGACCTGCAGCCAGATCAGGTACCCCATCGCCACCGGCAGTGCCCACAGTGTCTCGACCGCGACGCTGACCCGCGGATCCGCCTCGACCACCTTCTTGACCAGCCCGTAGAAGCCGAAGGACACGGCCAGCAGCAGCGCGATGTAGGGCACCTCGCCGACCTCGGCGGTCAGGATCGCGACCGCGATCACCGCGAGTCCGAGCGCCAGAAGCTGCCAGCGGCCGAGGCGCTCCCGGAAGATCAGCACGCCGAGCGCGACGCTGATGAGCGGATTGATGAAGTACCCGAGCGCGGCGTCGACCACATGGCCATGGGTGACGGCCCAGATGTAGGTGCCCCAGTTGATCGCGATGAACGCCGCCGCCGCCAGCAGCTGCAAGTACGTCCGTGCACTGAGTCGGCGAAGGTCACCGAGCTTGCGCGCCGCCGCGAGGATGACAAGCAGAAAGATCGCACTCCAGACGAAGCGGTGCGCCAGGATCTCCGGCGCAGTGGCAGGCAACAGCAACAGGAAGAAGCCGGTGCACAGCCCCCACCAAACGTAGGCGCCCACGCCGAACAGGAGCCCCGACCGCCGCTGCTCCTGACTCACGGCTCGTGGTCACGCAGCGCGTCGAGAGCGTGCTGCAGATCGGCCGGGTAGGGACTGGTGATCTCGATATGCCGCCCGTCGGCGGGGTGAGCGAAGGCCAGCGATCGGGCGTGCAGCCATTGTCGCTGCAGGCCAAGCCTTTTCGCGAGCGTGGGATCGGCGCCGTAGGTGAGGTCACCTACGCATGGGTGGTGCAGGGCCGCGAAGTGCACCCGGATCTGATGGGTGCGGCCTGTTTCCAGTTGGATGTCGAGCAGGCTCGCCGCGCGGTGCGCTTCGATGGTGTCGTAATGGGTGACGCTGTGTCTGCCGTGTTCGGTGACGGCGAACTTCCAATCATGTCCGCGGTGGCGTCCGATCGGTGCGTCGATGGTTCCGCTGGACGGGTCCGGATGGCCCTGCACCAACGCGTGGTAGCGCTTGTCGACGGTGCGTTGCTTGAACGCGCGTTTGAGCACCGTGTATGCGCGCTCGGAGAGTGCTACCACCATGACCCCTGAGGTGCCGACATCGAGCCGATGCACGATGCCCTGCCGCTCGTGAATTCCCGAGGTGCTGATCCGGAAACCCGCGGCCGCCAAACCACCGAGCACCGTCGGCCCGGACCAGCCGACCGTCGCGTGCGCTGCGACGCCGGGTGGCTTGTCGACCGCCACGATGTCGTCGTCGGAGTACAAGATCGACATGCCCTCGATCTCGACGGGCGTATTCTCCACTGGCGCAGGCGCTTCCGGCAACCGCACGTCGAGCCACGCCCCGGCGACCAATTTGTCGGACTTCCCCACGCGGGTTCCGTCGAGGTCGACTCCGCCCTCTTCGGCCAGGGTCGCCGCCGCGGTCCGCGACAGCCCGAGCAGCCGAGCCAGTCCGGCGTCGACGCGCATCCCCGCCAATCCCTCGGGGACGGGAAGCGAGCGGTCGGCCGTCACCCGGTGTCGGCCTTGCGGCGGGCAGGCGTGTCGAAATCGAAGCCGAACAACGACAGCGCGACGAGCAGGATCGCCCCACCCACCACCGACGGGTCCGCCACGTTGAAGACCGGCCACCAGCCGACTGAGAAGAAGTCCACGACATGGCCCTGCAACGGCCCCGGCGAGCGGAAGAACCGGTCGACCAGGTTACCCGTCGCCCCGCCGAGGATCATGCCGAGACCGACCGCCCACCACGGGGAGACGAGGCGTCGGCCCATCCAGATGATGCCGACGACCACGCCCGTTGCGATCAGGGTGAGCACCCAGGTGTAGCCGGTGGCCATCGAGAACGCGGCACCGGAGTTCCGCACCAGGGTCCACGTCACGGTGTCGCCGATGATCGAGACGGGCTGGCCCGGCGTCAGCAGCCTGACCGCAAGCACTTTCGTGACGATGTCGGTGACCAGCACGACCGCCGCCACCGCGAGCAGCAGGCGCAACCGGCGCTTAGGCGCAGGCTGTGCCGCCTCCGATCCAACGGGGCCCGCAACGGCGCCTCCGTCGGCCACCGGCTCGGCCGGTCCCGCATCGTCACTCACTCCCCCATCATTCCAAAGCGTCCATGCGGAAGAATTCGGCCCATGGGTCGCCTCGTCGTCATCACCACCGGCGGCACCATTGCCGCAAGCAGCGACCGCGACGGGGTGAAGCGCCCGACGCGCACGGGGGCCGACCTGACCACCGGATTGGACGTCGAAGTCGCCGACGTGATGGCGGTGGACAGCTCGCTGCTCACGCCCGCCGACTGGGATCGGATCGGCGGCGCCGTCACCTCGGCGTCGGATGCTGACGGCATCGTGATCACCCATGGCACCGACACCATGGAGGAGACCGCGCTGTGGCTGGAGCTGACCTATGCCGGCACGACGCCCGTCGTCATGACCGGGGCACAGCGCAGCGCCGATGCACCTGACGCCGACGGCCCCCGAAACCTGCGCGACGCGTTGGCTGTGGCCGCCAGCCCGGCCGCCAGAAATCTCGGCGTGCTGGTGAGCTTCGCGGGGACGGTGTGGCAGCCTCTGGGCCTGCAGAAGGTCGCAACGTCCGATCTGCAGGGCTTCGCCGGTACCGCGCTCGGGGCCGTCGCGGACGGGCAATTCACCGTGCGTGCGGCGAAGGACCGGCCGTTTGTGGCCGCAGTGCCGGCTGCGCGTGCGCCGCGGGTGGACACCATCGCGGTGTATCCCGGCGGTGACGCCGTGGCGATGGATGCCTGCGTGGCCGCGGGCGCACGGGGAATCGTGTTGGAAGCGCTGGGTTCCGGGAATGCAGGCGCGGCCATGATCGACGCGGTGCGACGGCATTGCCGCAGCGGTGTGACGGTCGCCGTGTCCACCCGGGTGCCCGGCGGCCGGGTCAGCCCCGGCTACGGGCCGGGCCGCGACCTCGCCGAAGCAGGAGCTCTGATGGTGCCGCGGCTTCGACCGCCGCAGACCCGCGTGCTGTTGATGACCGCGTTGGCGGCCGGCTTGCCCGTTGCGGACGTCGTCGCGCGCTGGGGCTGATAGAAGGGAATCGTGAACGTTCGTCGCGTCGCCGTGTCGGCGGTGACGCTCGCGCTGCTGCTGACCCCGCCGCCACCGGCCGGTGCGCAGCCGTCACCCGATGACGACATCCGCAACTACCCCATCGCCACCGGCAACTACACCACCCCGCAGGACTTCTACTTCGTGTACTTCAAGACGCCCGACGGGCGCGCATGCGGTATCGGGCCGAACGGCGGCCCGGTCGGCTGTGACGCGGTGCCCGCCGACGCGCCGCCGGACATGAACCAGACGATCGTGAACAGCTGGGCGCCCGCGGAGTACCTCCACTCCGACGCGACAACCTTCACCCGCGACGTCGATGTGCTCCCGGTGGGATATCGGCTGGAGAACTGGGGCGCGACCTGTGTGGTCGACGACCGGGACACGGTTCGTTGCGAGACGTACAACGACCACGGTTTTGCGGTGTCGACCGCTCACGGCGAGCTCTGGTAGCGACTGAGCTCGTCGACGTAGTCCGGCCAGTCGAGGCTGTCGACGGGGTTGGCGCGGGTGGTGTCGGGATCGGCCTCGGCCAGGGTCCGCGCGAGGCCGGGCCCGGTGCCGCGGGTCTCGAATCGCACCGTCATCACGCCGTGCCCGGCGCCCTGGATCCACCCGTGCCCGTAGGCGGCATGGATGACGTCGTCGCCGACCCGCCAGGCAGGCGGGGCGGCGGCGGCCTCGGTGAGCGTCGGCGGCAACCGCGTGTTGGACACCTCCTCCGCGATCAATTCGAGATCAGGGAACAGCGACTCCTGCTGCACTTCGGAGAGGCCCGAAAAGCCAACGCCGACAAGGCGAATGGGCCCAATCTCGAGCGGGTCGAGCAGGAGCCGTCGGGCGGTGGCGATCAAGGTGGCGGCATCAGTGGTGGCGTACGGCAGCGTGGCGGACCGGGTAAGGATGCTCATGTCGGACTTCTTCAGCTTGACGGTGACGGTGCGCGCGCCGCGGCCGTCCTTCTGCAGCCGCGAGTGCGCATGCTCACCGATCCGGCCCGCGGCCTCGCGTAGCTGGTCGAGGGTGGTCAAGTCCTCGGGGAACGTCGATTCGGCGCTGATCTGCTTGGCGGGTGAATTTTCCGCGACCGGCCGCTCGTCGATGCCTCGAGCCAGCTGGTGCAGCGCCGCGCCGACCGCCCCGCCGAGGATGTTGGCGGCCTCGGCGTCACTGAGGGCGGCGAATTCACCGATGGTGTCGATGCCGAGGCGGTGCAGCTTCTCCTCGGCGACGGGCCCGATGCCCCACAACCGGCGCACCGGCAACGCTTCGAGCAACACGCGTTCCTCGCTGCGCCGCACCACCTGGATGCCGTCGGGTTTGGCCAGATCCGATGCGATCTTGGCGACCTGCTTGCCGGATCCGGCACCGACGGAGGCGACCAGCCCGGTTTCCTCCAGAACCTTGGCCTTCACCATTCGGCAGAAGGCGTCGACGTCGTCGGCCGACGCCCCTGCGAGTTCAGCGGGTTCGCCGAACGCCTCGTCGAACGAGAGCTGCTCCAGTACGGGTACAAAGGTGCGCACGGTGTCGAAGACGCGGCGACTGGCCACGCCGTAGACCACGCCACGCGGTGGCAGCACCACCGCGGCGGCGCCCACCATCCGGCGGGCCTGATGCATGGGCATCGCCGATCGGGCGCCGAATACCCGCGACTCGTAGCTGGCGCCTGCGACCACTCCGCGTCCGCCGAGGCCGCCGACAAGGACGGGCCGGCCCCGCAGAGTCGGCCTGGTCAGCTGCTCGACGGACGCGAAGAACGCGTCCATGTCGAGGTGCAGCACCCAACGACCATCCACACCCGCCGATGCTATTTCGCTAGCCTGGCGCCATGGCGCACCCGGTTGGTCAACGTGGCGGGTTCGGCCGGTGGGTTGAGCGCTTCAAGGCGAACGATGCGGTGCACGCGAGCGTCGACCCGGCGATCGACTTCAGCTCAAAGTGCCGGCTGATGGGCTTGCGGAGACCGAGTTGATGGTGCTCAACGTCGCCGAGGTGGTCGCGCTGTCGTACTACGGCGGCCCGGGCGGTGCTTGTGAGGTGATTGAAATGCGCGAAGTGCCAATCCGCGACGAGACGATTCGCCTGGGACAGTTCCTGAAACTGGCCGGGCTGATCGACAGCGGAGCGGACGCCAAAGCCGTCATCGCCGACGGACTGGTGAGTGTGAACGGCGCGGTGGAGGTGCGCCGCGGTCGGCAGCTGCGGAAAGGCGACACCGTCGTGTTCGGCGGCCGCGGCGCACGCGTGGGGTGACCGGTCCGCTACCGCACCTTGGCAATCGCCACCCGCACGCCGTCACCGATCTCGCTACCGTCGGTCGGTTCCCCGAATTCGAAGCTGGTCGCCAGGATCTCGTGGGCGATCAAGTCACGGTGCGCGAGTGCCCAGCCTTCGTGCGCAGCCGGCACCGACATCACGACCGAAATACGGTCGGAGACATCGAGACCCGTCGATTTGCGTAGCTCCTGCAGTTCGCGGATGCGGTCCTTGGCCCAGCCCTCGGCTTCCAGCTCCGGTGTGACGGTGCCGTCGAGTACGACGAGCCCGGCGCCGTTGGGTAGCGCGGCGGTGTACTCGGGGTCGGCGGCCACCAGCCGCGAGCTGTACTCCTCGGGCTGGAGTACCGCTGGACCGGCCGTCAGAGTCCCGTCGGCGTTGGTGACGGCTTCGCCTGCTTTCACGGCTCTGATCGCCGCCTGGACATCCTTGCCCAGCCGCGGTCCGGCGACCTTGGCGTTGACCGTCAGCTCGAATCGGCCGTAGGTGTCGATGTCGTCGGTGAGCTCAACGCCTTTGACGTTCAGCTCATCGGCGATCAGATCTGCGAACGGCTCAAGGCGCCGCGGATCATCCACCGCCACAGTGAGTTTCGGCAGCGGCAGCCGCACCCGTAGCTTCTTGGCCTTGCGCAACGACGAGCCGGAGGACGCGACTTCGCGAACGAGGTCCATGTCGGCCACCAGCCCGGGATCCTTCGGTAGCAGGTCGGCTTCGGGCCAGTCAGTCAGGTGCACCGAACGCTCTCCGGTGACGCCGCGCCAGATCACCTCGGTGATCAGCGGCAGCAGCGGTGCGGCGAGCCTGCCCGTTACCTCCAGCACCGTGTGCAGCGTGTCGATGGCGTCGGGGTCCTCCTCCCAGAACCGCGAACGCGACCGGCGCACATACCAGTTCGTCAGCGCCTCGGTGAACTGGCGCAGCTCTTCGCAGGCACCCGAGATGTCACAGACATCCAGCGAATCGGTGAGGTCGTCGCGCAGCACAGCCAGCTTGGCCAGGATGTACCGGTCCAGCACGTGCTTCGAGTCGGTGCGCCAGGTCCCCTTCTTCGGTGCGTAGAGCGAGAGAAATGTGTAGGCGTTCCACAACGGCAACAGCACCTGCCGGACACCTTCGCGGATGCCCTGCTCGGTGACGATCAGGTTGCCCCCGCGCAGGATCGGCGACGCCATCAAGAACCACCGCATCGCATCCGACCCGTCACGGTCGAACACCTCGGTGACGTCGGGATAGTTGCGCAGCGACTTGCTCATCTTCTGGCCGTCGTTACCCAACACGATGCCGTGCGCCACACAGGTTTTGAACGCGGGGCGGTCGAACAGTGCGGTGGCGAGGATGTGCATCGTGTAGAACCACCCCCGGGTCTGCCCGATGTACTCGACGATGAAATCGCCCGGGAAATGCGTGTCGAACCAGTCGGCATTTTCGAACGGGTAATGCACCTGCCCATACGGCATCGAGCCCGAGTCGAACCACACGTCAAAGACGTCCTCGATACGCCGCATCGTCGACTTCCCCGTCGGGTCGTCGGGATTGGGCCGGGTCAGCTCGTCGATGTAGGGCCGGTGCAGGTTGTCCGGGCGCACGCCGAAATCCCGCTCGAGTTCGTCGAGACTGCCGTAGACATCGATGCGAGGGTACGCCGGATCGTCGGACTTCCACACCGGAATCGGACTGCCCCAGTATCGGTTTCGCGAGATCGACCAGTCGCGCGCGCCCTGCAGCCACTTGCCGAACTGCCCGTCCTTGACGTGCTCGGGATACCAGGTGATCTCCTGGTTGAGTTCGACCATCCGGTCGCGGAAGTCGGTCACCTTGATGAACCACGACGACACGGCGCGGTAGATCAATGGGTTCCGGCAGCGCCAGCAGTGTGGATAGGAGTGGTCGTAGGTTTCGTGGCGCAGCAACACCGCGCCGTTGGCCGCCGCCGACCGCGCTTGGTTCTTCAGGTCGCGGATGATCTGCGGGTTGACGTCGAACACGTGCTGGCCGGCGTACTCCGGCACGGTCGCGTCGAACCGGCCCTTGGCGTCCACCGGTGTCACCGCGACGATGTTCGCCGCTTGGGCGGTGGCCATGTCGTCCTCGCCGTACGCCGGTGACATGTGGACGATGCCGGTGCCGTCCTCGGTGCTGACGAAGTCGGCCGGAAGCACTTGAAAAGCGTTCCGTGCTCCTTCGCTGTCCAAAAAGTACGGAAACGGGGGCAGGTACCGGATGCCGAGCAGTTGTGTGCCCGTATACGTGCCGACTACCTCAGGCTCTTCGCCGAGTTCGCGGGCGTAGGCGGCCAACCGCGCCTGCGCAAGCACATAGCGACGACCGTCGGACGCCTGCACGCATACATAGGTCACGTCGGGACCGACCGCGACGGCCTGGTTCGACGGCAGCGTCCACGGCGTCGTCGTCCAGATCAACAGGTACGCCCCGTCGAGATCGCCGCCGGCGACCTTGAATCCCACAGTGAGCGCGGGGTCCTGGCGCATCTGGTAGACGTCGTCGTCCATCCGGAGTTCATGGTTGGACAACGGGGTCTCGTCGTTCCAGCAGTACGGCAGCACCCGGTTGCCCTCGTAGGCCAGGCCCTTGTCCCACAGCTGCTTGAACGCCCAGATGACCGACTCCATGAAGCCGAGATCCAGTGTCTTGTAGTCGTTGTCGAAGTCGACCCAGCGTGCCTGCCGGGTGACATAGGCACGCCATTCGTCGGTGTACTTGAGAACCGACGCTCGGCAAGCGTCGTTGAACTTCTCGATACCCATCTCTTCGATCTGGGCCTTGTCGGCGATTCCGAGTTGACGCTGCACCTCGAGTTCGGCGGGCAGGCCGTGGGTGTCCCAGCCGAACCGACGATCCACCTTGTAGCCGCGCATGGTCCGGTAGCGCGGCACGATGTCCTTCACGTAGCCAGTGAGCAGATGCCCGTAGTGCGGCAGGCCGTTGGCGAACGGCGGCCCGTCGTAGAAGACGTACTCCGGCGCACCGTCGCGACGCGCAATACTGGCGCGAAACGTGTCGTCGCTGTTCCAAAAGTCCAGGACGTCGGCTTCCAGCGCCGGGAAATTCGGCGGCCCCGCGGCCGGCTTCGGATACGCGGTCATCTCTCCTGTGCCCAAATCTGTCAAGGCACGGGGACGACGTCGCGCGGTGCGCGAGCGCCGCGGTACCACCCCGCTTGCACACGTCGACGTGTGCCGCTCACTTCGGGCGATAACGGGCCCACCCGTTCGGGTCTACTGGGCTGGGTTCAGCTGTTCTTCCGAATGCTCCCCGGTGATGGCCGGATCAACGCTGTTCGCCAAGTTTAGCGGCGGTCAACAAAACGCAAGATGGTCGGGTCCGTACGTCACCTCGGACCCGACCATCTTGACGGAAATTTAGAGCGGAGGCAGCGCGTCCGAGGTCACCTCGACGAGCGCTAGCGGGTACTGCTCGGTGAGCTCTTCGACGGTGTAGGCATCGAAGCGGCTTGTGTCGTACCACCAGTCGATGTGCACCACGCCACCCGTGCGGTACACCCGCAGCTCGAGTGCGTGTCCAAGGCCGGGCGGTGCCTCTTGCACCGGCACAGGTACCGACTCGTCGGGAACCTCGCCGAGGTAGTTGAAGTAGACCTCCGACAGACCATCCGCGCCGCCCTCCGAAGCTGCAGCCAGCGTGCGGTGAACCGCGCGCAGGACCTCGGTCGCGCTGGCCTGCTGCTGTGTCGCGCACGCCAACGGAACCGCATCGAGCAGGCAACGTCCCTCGCTTGCGATGTCCACCGGGACGGCGCCGTCGCCGAGCGTGCGGGCGATTGTGCGCGCCAGCGCGGCGAGAAGGATCTCGTCGGACGCGACGCCAAGCCACTCGGTGGCTCCGTCGAGTTCCGCGGTCAGCTCTTCGGTCTCGGGGGTCGACAACCGCATCATGCCGGCCGGACGGGTTACGTCCGCGGCGTCGTAATCCACCACGTGGATCGTTGCTGTCGCAAATTCGCTATAGGGGCTGAGAACCTCGGTGGGCTTGTTAGCCAGGAAAGGAGCAACCATGCGGCCAACGATAGCTCACATGTCCCAGAATTGGGAGACACCTCCCAAAACTGTGACGGCAGTGTCAATTAAGGCAACTACTTCCGGTTTGCGGACGGCCTGCCCATTCTCGGGAGTTTGGTTTACAGTAGGTGAGTGCCACGTACCGACGAGAACGACAGGCAGCTAAAAGCCCTGCTCGATTACCTCCTTGACGGTGACGTCGAGGCGAAGGACATCTACGACGCGCTCGGGATCTCCAGCAGTACGTACTACCGCCGCATCAAAGAAGCCGACTATCCGGACGCCGAAGAGCTGCGCCGGGTGGCCGACAGATTCGGCCTCAGCTATCCGGATCTTCAGATCAGGTTCGGGCTGATGAGTCGCGACGAGGTGTGGAGCTATGTCGAGTCCACCCCGTTCACGGTGACGGCGCTCAAAGAGACCACCGCCCGTGCCACTCGCCCGCCGAAACTCTCCGAACTCAAGCCGCGGAGTGACGCGCCTCCCCTGTAGCCTTATACTTTGCTGAGTACATCACGGCTCTAAGGCGCTTCAAATGGGACTGGCAACGCTCATCGCGATCACGCTTTGCTGTATCGCGTGGAGCCTGTGGATCCGCCGGGTCACTTGGTCGTCCCGGTGGGAAGTTGCTGCCACCCTCAACATCGCTCTGCAGGGACTCGCCGTCGTATTGATGTCACCGTGGGCATCGGAGACCATCGGCGTCGCGCTTCACTCGGTCACCGGTAAGTGGAATCTCGAGGATTTCATCGGGCACGACGCCTATATCGTCGCCGCGTCCGCGGTCGTCTACAACGCGTTGGGGAGGCTCCAGGAAGACCATGATCTGCAGCGGTCGTTCCGCCAGTGGGTCGAACTTCCGGCCACACTATGTATCCCGTTCCTGTTGGTCACGTTCACCCTCGGCAACGGTGCCCACATCTACAAGGCCGACTTCTTCCAAGTACCCACGGATTTCTGGCTCAACATGTATTGGCTCGTGCTCTGCGGCATGCTGATCTACCTGCTGGGCTACGGTTCTCGTGCGCTGCTGATCCTCCGCAAGGACCCCCGGTCACGTACGGTCGCCAACGTCTACCTGGTCGCATCCGCCTCAGGCATCGCCGCGTGCCTCGTCCGGCTCGCCACCGCATTCATCCCGCCACTGCAGACGACACACGCGGGCTCCATCCTCGTGTGGGTCTTCGCCTGCATGTGCGGCGCCGGCTTCGCCATCACGTCGGCGGAGTCCTGGCGCAACAAGACCAAGTGGTTCACCAACGCCAACCGGTGAGCTGATCCCGGCTCTGCCGGCGACCGTTTAATTGCCGGCTCAGCCGACTTCCGTTGAATTGCCGGCTCAGCCGACTTCCGTTGAATTCCGGCTCAGCCGACTTCCGTTGAATTGCCGGCTCAGCCGACTTCCGTTGAATTGCCGGCTCAGCCGACTTCCGTTGAATTGCCGGCTCAGCCGGCGACCGGCCGCGGCACCTTATACGGCGCGCCGAGGTCCGGCATCGTGTCGTAGCCGCGCCTGCGCGCCTTGGCGGCGTCGCGGCGGATCAGCATCTGGATGCCCGCGAACGTCGCCTGGTCCAGCACCATCCGGGTCAACAGCCGGTTGTGCACGAAGCCAAAAGACATCCCCGATTGGGGATCGGCCCAGCCCACCGAACCCGCCAGCCCGGCGTGCCCGAACCCCGGCATGAATGTCGGCGGGAACGGCAACGAGTGGAAACCGAGGTGGAAGCTCATCGGCACGAAGATGTTGCGGTCCGGCGAGAAGTTGGGTTCGCCGGTCAACCCCGCCACCCGCTCGGGTGACATGAACTGCGTGCCGTCAATGCGGCCGCCGTTGGCCATCGCCGCGTACAGCTTGGCCAGGCCCCGGGCAGTGGCCACACCATTCGCCGCGGGAATCTCCGAGTCGAGGAACGGGATGTCGCCCTGCACAACGGCCTTCATGCCGGGGAAGTACATCGAACCGAATGCCCCCGAGAAGGGCAGCGCTGCGGCCCACGGCGCCAGGAAGTTGAAGACCGGATTGGCGAACCTGCTCTGCGGCGCCAGGATCTGCGCGGCGCGCGTCGGCGCGTCGGCAGGCGGACGCCCCAGGTGCAATCCATCGGTGTTGAGCGGCCCGGCGAGTTCCACGCGGATGAGGTCGCGCATGCCTTTACCGGTGACGGCACGACCCAACCCCGACATCAGCCAGCCGTAGGTCAGCGCGTGGTACGCCGCCCTGCCGTACAAGATGCGGTTGACCGGGGCCGCCGCCAGGCGCGACTCCATCGCCTGATGATCGAGCAACTCGGTCTTGCTGACACCGTTGAGTTGGGACAGGCCTGCGCGGTGGCGCATGACGTCGCGCACGGTGATGTGAGCCTTGCCGTTGGCACCGAATTCGGGCCAGTACTCGGCGACGGGCGTGTCGTAGTCGATCAGGCCGCGGTCGGCGAGCCGGTGGATGACTGTCGATGCCAGGCCTTTGGTGACCGAGAAAACCATGGCGCCGGTGTCGGCGGTCCAGTGCTGGGTGCCCCTGCGGTCGGCGTATCCGGTCCAGATATCGACGACGGGCTCGCCATGGAGGTAGACGCACAGTGCGCCGCCGCCGAACCGGCGTCCGGGGAAGAGCTGCGAGAAGGCTCGCACCGTACAGGCAAAGTTCGAATCAGCAGCGCCCTGGACACCATGCGGAAGCGCCGCGCTGCGCTCCGCGTGTTTGACACCCGTCACAAATCAAATAATTTACCTGGAACCCCGGCAAATAAACGGGGTGTTACCCATTCGTTAGATCACTGCACGTCAGCAGCATCGAGGATCCGTTGCGCAGCAAGCGCCGGGGTCAGCTCGCCGTCACGCACCTGACGCTCCACTTCGGCCCGGATCTTCTTTACTGCGGGATGTGACAGCACACGGTCCAAGACCGTGTCGCGAACCATCGACCACGTCCAGTCGACCTGCTGTGCACGCCGGCGGGCGTCGAACTCGCCGGCGTCGGTGAGCACCTGGCGGTGCCTGAGCACGGTGTCCCACAACTCAGTGAGGCCATTGCCCTCGAGTGCACTCATCGTGAGAACCGGTGGGCGCCATAGGGTTTCACGGGGATAGATCAGCCGGATGGCGCCCGCGAGCTCACGGGCGGCCTTCTTGGCCTCGATTGCGTGCTCGCCGTCGGCCTTGTTCACCACCACGACGTCGGCGAGCTCGAGCACGCCCTTCTTGATGCCCTGCAGCTGATCGCCCGTGCGGGCCAGAGTGAGGAACACGAAGGTGTCGACCATGTTGGCGACCGCGACCTCGGACTGTCCGACTCCCACCGTCTCGACGAGGATCACATCGAAGCCGGCCGCCTCGAGCAGCACGATGGTCTCGCGAGTGGCCTTGGCGACCCCGCCCAGCGTGCCGGACGTGGGCGACGGGCGGATGTACGCGTCGGGATGCACCGCCAGATTCGGCATCCGCGTCTTGTCCCCCAGGATCGATCCGCCGGTCCGTGTCGACGACGGGTCGACCGCCAGCACTGCGACGCGGTGACCCTGCTCGATCAGGTACATGCCAAGGGCTTCGATGGTGGTCGACTTGCCGACCCCCGGCACCCCGGTGATGCCGACGCGGAAGGACTGTCCTGCGGAGGGCTCGGGGTACCTCCCGCTTGCGGGGGACAGTTTCAGCAGCAGCTGCTGAGCGTGCTCGCGGTGATCGGGCCGGGTGGACTCGACGAGCGTGATCGCCTTCGGCAGGGCCGCGCGGTCGCCGTTGCGGATCGCCGTGGCCAGTTCCGAGACCGTGTCGGTCATCTAATCGAGGTCGTAGCCCAGCCGGTCGGCCAACTTGTGCAGCAGGCCGATCGCGGCGTCGGCGATCACGGTGCCGGGCGGGAAGATCGCGGTGGCCCCTGCCGCGTACAGCTCATCGAAGTCACCCGGCGGGATCACGCCGCCGACCACGATCATGATGTCCGGCCTGCCCACTTCGGCGAGCGCCGCGCGCAGTGCGGGCACCAGCGTGAGGTGTCCGGCCGCCAGCGACGACACGCCGACAACATGTACGTCGTTGTCGGCCGCCTGCCTGGCCACCTCTTCCGGCGTGGAGAACAGCGAGCCGACATCGACGTCGAAACCGATGTCGGCGAACGCCGTTGCGATCACCTTCTGGCCGCGGTCGTGCCCGTCCTGACCCATTTTGGCGACCAGGATGCGGGGCCGCCGGCCGTCGGCCTCGGCGAACTTTTCGACCAGCTCCGTCGCGGTAGAGATGTTGCTGACCTTCCCCACCTCATCTCGGTAGACGCCTGCAATCGTCCGGATCTCGGCCTGATGCCGACCGTAGACCTTCTCGAGCGCGTCGGAGATCTCCCCGACCGTCGCGTGCGCGCGGGCAGCGTTTATGGCCAGCGCCATCAAATTGTTGCCTAATCCGTCTTCGCCGGCGGCCTCCGATTCCCCTGCCGCACGGGTCAATTCAGCGAGCGCAGCCTGGGTGACGTTCTCATCACGCTCGGCGCGCAGCTTCTCCAGCTTGGCGATCTGCTCGGCGCGCACCCGGCTGTTCTCGACCTTGAGGACCTCGACTTCCTGGTCCTCGTCGACCTGGTACTTGTTGACGCCGATGACGGGCTGCGCGCCCGAGTCGATGCGCGCCTGGGTACGAGCGGCGGCCTCCTCGATGCGCATCTTCGGGATGCCGTCGCTGATGGCCTGGGCCATCCCGCCGTGCTCGGCGACCTCACGGATATGCGCGCGAGCGTTCTCGGCGAGTTGATGGGTGAGCCACTCGACGTAATACGAGCCGCCCCACGGGTCGATCGGCCGCGTGGTCCCCGACTCCTGCTGCAGCAGCAGCTGGGTGTTGCGCGCGATCCGGGCCGAGAAGTCGGTCGGCAGAGCGAGCGCCTCGTCGAGTGCGTTGGTGTGCAGCGACTGGGTGTGACCCTGCGTGGCGGCCATCGCCTCGATGCAGGTGCGCGCGACGTTGTTGAACGGGTCCTGGGCGGTCAGCGACCAGCCTGACGTCTGCGAGTGCGTCCGTAAGGACAGCGACTTGTCGTTGCGGGGACCGAACTGCGCCACCAGCTCGCTCCACAGCAGCCGGCCCGCGCGGAGCTTGGCGACCTCCATGAAGAAGTTCATCCCGATGCCCCAGAAGAACGACAGCCGCGGCGCGAACTTGTCGATGTCCAGGTCCGCGTCCAGACCCGCCTTGATGTATTCCACCCCATCGGCCAGCGTGTAGGCCAGCTCCAAATCGGCTGTGGCACCGGCTTCTTGAATGTGGTATCCCGAAATCGAGATCGAGTTGAACTTCGGCATCCTCGCGCTGGTGTAACCGAAGATGTCCGAGATCACCCGCATCGACGGCTTCGGCGGATAGATGTATGTGTTGCGCACCATGAACTCTTTGAGGATGTCGTTCTGGATGGTGCCCGCCAGCTTCTCCGGCGGCACGCCCTGTTCCTCGGCGGCGACTACGTAGAGCGCCAGAATCGGCAGCACGGCGCCATTCATCGTCATCGACACCGACACTGTCGACAGGTCGATGCCGTCGAACAGCTGTCGCATGTCGAGGATGGAATCGATTGCCACGCCGGCCATCCCGACGTCACCCTGCACACGCGGATGATCGGAGTCGTAGCCGCGGTGAGTGGCCAGATCGAACGCGACCGAGAGGCCCTTCTGCCCGGCGGCGAGGTTGCGGCGGTAGAAAGCGTTGGACTCGGCCGCAGTCGAAAAGCCCGCGTATTGCCGGATCGTCCACGGCTGGTTGACATACATCGTCGGGTACGGGCCGCGGACGAACGGCGGCGCACCGGGAAAGCTGTCAAGAGGGTAACCCGCGTCCACCGCGGCGTCGCGATCGGCGGCGACGTAGACGGGCTTGACGTCGATGCCTTCGGGAGTGGCCCAATCCAGCTGATCCGCGGTGTAGCCGTGTGCCGCGGCCGCCGCAGTTACGTGCTCGCTCACGGCGGATTCGGTCGCGGGCTCCGCGGTCTTCTCGCCGTACAGCGGAACGTCGGCGAAACTGGCTATCGCGGGTTTCACACTCGTCATGGTCACGCCCCCAGTCGGGTGAGAAGGGTCGACAGCGCGGCAACCGCGTCGATCTTGGCGGTCAGGTACTCGTCGGGTTTGTTGGCGGCCTGCGCGACCGCCTTCTCTGGGCCGGCCAGGTAGATATGCGAAACACCGGCGGCGCGAGCCGCTTTGACCACATCGGAAGCCTCGTCGCCATATCGAGCGTCGGTGCCGCACACAACCGCCGCGACAGCCCCGGCATCCGCGACCGCCTTGGCGACGCCTGCGGCATCCAGGGGGCCGGGGTTCACGTGCTCGATGCCGCCGGACGCCAACAGATTCGCGGCGAAGGTAGCGCGGATGTTGTGTTCGGCGAGTGGGCCGAGCGGCAGCAGCAGTGCGGTAGGGCGCGCGCCGTGCGACGCGAGGTAGGCATCGGAGCGGTCGCGCAACGCTTCGAACGCCTCGGCATAGCGATGCACACCTGCAATCGGATCGGACTGTGGCAGCGGCGCTTCCGCGAGGTTCGGATACTCGTTGACACCGGTGAGCGCGGTGCGTCGATGAGCGATGTCGTCGAGGCGCTTCTCCCGGATCTCAGTGATCCGTGCGGCGACATAGTCTCGCGCCTCGGTGAATCCGCCCCGTGATTCGATGTCCTGAAAATTCTTCCACGCCTCGTCGGCAAGCGCGCGGGTGAGGTCTTCGAGGAACCACGAGCCGCCGCCGGGGTCGAGCACGCGGCCGACGTGCGACTCCTCCAGCAGTAACAGTTGCGTGTTGCGGGCCATGCGGCGGGCGAAACTGGATGCGGTGCCCGGCCATCCGCCGGGGATGGCGCTGTCGAACGGGTGAACCTGGACGGTGTCGGCTCCCCCGACCCCCGCGGCGAAGGCGGCCACCGTCGTGCGCAGCATGTTCACATACGGGTCCCGTTGGGCCATCATCGGTTTCGAGGTCACGGCGTGAACGGTTGCCGCACCCGCGTCGGCGGCGCCGACCACCTCGGCGACCCTGGCCGACAGCTGGCGCGCCGCGCGCATCTTGGCCATCGTGATGAACTGGTCGTCGTCGGCGGCGAGCCGGAAGCTGATCTGCCGCAACGCATCCGCTACCGAAATACCACGGTCACCCAGTAGCCGGAGGTAGTTCACACCCGCGGCGACGGCGCCGGCGAGCTCCCACGACGCGCTGGCACCGAGATCATGGAATGCGGCCCCGTCGACCGTGATGGCTCGGATCGCCACGCCGTACGCAGCGGTTTTCGCAGCGGCGGCGGCCACCTCGTCGATCGACGGCGCAGTCCGCCCGCTCAACGGCGCGGTGAGCGGGTCTGCGCCGAGGTCGATGGACAGCCGCGCCTTTCGCTCGTCGTCGATGTCGGACACCAGCGCCAGCACCGCGTCGGCGGTCGCGGCATAGTCGGCTCCAGCATCCAGCACCAGCGGAACGAGTTCGAGGAACACGCCGTCGAGGAGCGCATCGAGCTGGTCGGCACTCACGCCGTCGGGGCCTACCCGCAGCGCCAGCGCACTGGCTCCCACGGTGAGCGCGGACAGTATCGCGCCGTTCTCCTCGGACACCGAGACTTGGTCGGGCAGTGGGAAGGATTCGACAATCTTCCAACCGGACTTCACGTCGCGCAGCGCATCTCCCCCGCGGATGAAGGGCCAGCGGCCCGGCAGCGGCGCCTCGGGTTGGGAGTCGAGGATCGTGTAGAGCGGACGGATGGGAAAGCCCTCGTAGGTGGGTGAGTCCAGGAGTTGCTCGGGATGGTCACCGAGTTCGGCGGGATCCTTGCGACTGCTCTTGGCCAGCACGCCCGCGACGGCGGCGCGCCATTGCTCGCGATCCGACTCCGACCCGACGGACGTTCCTGACGACACCGGCATCTCCTGTTGTCACAGCGTGTGTACCACCGTTGGCTAAGCCACCGCTCACCAGGCTAAATGATGGCCTGCACCCTGCTGACCGCCGGGCGGGCGAGCCGTGAGGGCTTGCGTGCGCCGCAAAGAGGTGCCGACGGACGGCTGCCCGTACTGTTGAAGACTGTGAATGCCGTCGTCAGCACACTGCGCGCGCTGCGCGCCGCGGTGATGGCGACCGCAATGGCGGTGCCGCCGCGACGGTTCTTCGCGACCTTGACGGCGATTGTGATCCTCGTCGCAATCGCGGTGCTGGTGCCGCTGCCGACTGCCGTTCAGGTACGCGACTGGGCGACCTCCGTCGGGCCGTGGTTTCCATTGGCATTCCTGGGTGCTCACATCGTCGTGACGGTCTTCCCGTTTCCGCGTACCGCGTTCACCCTGGCGGCAGGCTTGCTGTTCGGTCCCGCACTTGGCATCCCGTTGGCGGTCGCGGCGGCCACCATCAGCGCCGTGATCGCGCTGCTGTTGGTCCGGGCGGCCGGGTGGCAGCTCAACCGATTGGTGCGCCACCCGCGTGTCGACTCACTGGACGCCCGGCTGCGCGAGCGCGGTTGGCTCGCCATCCTGTCGATGCGGTTGATCCCGGCCATGCCATTCTCCGTCGTCAACTACGCGGCCGGGGTGTCGGCGGTGCGAGTGCTGCCCTACACGCTGGCCACGCTCGTCGGGCTGCTGCCCGGCACCGCGGCGGTGGTGATCCTCGGCGATGCGCTCACCGGCCATGTGAGCCCGCTGCTGGTGCTCGTGTCGTTCGCCACGGCGTCCATCGGAATCGTCGGCCTCGTCTATGAGATCCGCGAATTGCGCCGTCACCACCGCGCGCGTCTCGCGGACTCGACCGTAGATACTGCAACTACCAGTTACATATAACGCAGGAGAGCGGTACAGATGGACCGATGACGTGGACGACCTCGCCCGCGGCATCGAAGCGGCCGTGCTGCGCCTTTCTGCGAGCAGTAGACGGCGCAAGCCGACCCGCGAGCGGCGGGGATTGTCGCTGGTCGTCAGCGCGTAGTACACCTACAGCGAGTGCGCGCCGCCCCCGTCAGGCCGCCCTACAGGCCCCTGTGGCGGGCTGTCGTGCCCCTGCTGTGACAGCGGCGGATATTGCATGGGCGGCAACGGATCCGGCGTCGCGGCCGGGATGGCACTCAAGCTCGTCGTCGTCCGTGCCTCGGCTTCGGCTTTCGCGACCGCCTGCGCGATGGCGGGATCGGTCTGCGTGTTGAACCACTCGGCGACCTCGTCGCTGTCATCCTCGGGCTTCGGCAGGTTCTCCTCGACGGGTGTAGGCGTATAGCGGAATACCCCGTCCTCGCCGGGCGCACCGAGCATCTTGGTGAAGCCTTGCAGTGCGGCGCCGAAGTCGCTGGGCACCAGCCACACCTTGTTGGCCTCGCCCTTGGCCATCTGCGGCAGCGTCTGCAGGTACTGGTAAGCCAGCATCTCCGGGGTTGGGCGGCCGGCCTTGATCGCGGCGAAGGTCTTCTCGATGGCCTTCGCCTGGCCCTGGGCCTGAAGGTAGGCGGCGGCTCGTTCACCCTGCGCGCGCAGCATCCGCGACTGGCGGTCGGCCTCGGCCGCGAGGATCGCGGCCTGTTTGGCCCCCTCGGCAGCCAGAATCTGCGCCTGCTTTTGACCCTCCGCCTGCTTGATGGATGCCTCCCGGGTGCCTTCGGCGGTCAGGATCATCGCGCGCTTCTCGCGGTCGGCCCGCATCTGCTTTTCCATCGAGTCCTGGATCGACGGCGGCGGGTCGATGCTGCGCAGCTCGACGCGGGCGACGCGCAGGCCCCACCGACCGGTCGCCTCGTCGAGCACGCCGCGAAGCTGGCCGTTGATCTGGTCGCGCGACGTCAGAGTCTGCTCCAGCGTCATGCCGCCGACCACGTTGCGCAACGTCGTCGTCGTCAGCTGTTCGACACCGACGATGTAGTTGCTGATCTGGTAGACGGCGGCCTGGGGGTTGGTCACCTGAAAGTAGACGACCGTGTCGATGTTGACCGTCAGGTTGTCCTCGGTGATCACCGGCTGCGGTGGGAAGGACACGACGCGCTCGCGCAGGTCGACGCGCGCGCGAATCTTGTCGACGAAGGGCAGCAGCAACGTCAGTTGACCCGACACTGTCTTGCTGTATCGACCTAGTCGCTCGATGACCGCGGCCTCGGCCTGCGGGATCAGCGCGATCGACTTGGCCACAACGATGGCGGCGAACACCACCAACACGCCCACCAAGATCAGACCGGCGACGGCACCTTGCATGACGGATTCCTTCCGTTGATTGTCCAGGCTTTTCTAGACGACTTTCGAGACGACCGCCGTGGCGCCGTCGATCTTGACGACGGTCACGTGGTCGCCGGGTTCAAAGACATCAGTCTCATTCAGCGTGCGAGCTGTCCAGATCTCGCCGTCCAACTTGACCTGACCTTCGTGACGCCCGACCCGGTCGAGCACCAGCGCGGCCTTGCCCTCAAGGGCCTTCACTGGCTCCGGCAGACCTCTACCTTCGACGAAGTGCCTGCGCAACGCCGGGCGAACCAGCACCAGCAGAAGCACCGACACCACCGCGAACACCGCCCCGTGAATCCACAGGTCGTCGAAGACGAGGCTGGATCCGGCTGCTGCCAACGCCCCGCCGCCGAGCATCAGAAGGGACAGGTCGCCGGTCAGCGCCTCCGCCCCGGCGAGGGCCAGCGCGGCGATTAGCCAGATCAGCGCAACAGGCATGGCGTCAGCCTAGCGCGTAGCCGACCCGATGAGCGGCTAACAACTACACTGCGAGCATCATGTGGTGCCCCAGTCTCTCGCTGTCGGTATGGACCAACGCCTGGCTCGCCGGCGTTGCTTCCCCCGACGATGTCCTTGACGCGTTATCAATTTGGGCGCCAAGACATTCCGTCACTGCTTACGATTCCGTAGCCGCGAGCCGCACCGGGTTGCCGTGGCCCGACCTGAACGACTCGGGCGCGGTCTCGTTGCTCCAGACCGTCCGCACGGCGGCCGGTACGGCGGGGACGGGCGCCCCGATCGGTGTCTTGCTGCCGGTGCCCGGCGACGTCCGCGGGCTACCGGCGGGCAGCCAATTCCAGCGAGACGCCGTGACCGTCGGCGAGGCGATGGTCATCGGTCGCGATCCTTCAGCGGCAATCGGTTTGGTTCCCGAGTTCGATTACCCGGAACTCGCCGACATCGAGGACGAGCCCGAGCTGGAGCCGGAGCCGTGCGCGCTGTCCTGGACAGTCTTCTCGGTACCCGGCGTGACACCGGCGATCGACACCGACCTCGGGGCGGCCGAGTACGAACTCCGCTCGGCGGTCCGGTCAGCCGCCGACGCGCTGGGCGCCCTGCGCGCGGGAGCGGCTGACGCGGACGTCGACGACCCGCGCGGCCTCGTCGAGCAGGTGCTGGAATCCGGTCGTCAGCACCGGGTTCCCGACCACGCCCCCGTGCGGGCGCTACGAGTGCTCGAGAACGCCGCACATGTGGACGCGATCATCACGGTCAGCTCGGGCTTGATTCCCATCGGAATGCACAGTTCGGCCGAGGCGCAGCTCGCCAGCGATGCGCTGAGGCCGCTGACCGCGGTCGTGCGGTCTGCCCGGTTGGCCGCCATGAACGCAATTCTGCATTCCGCGTGGGGCAGCTAGCCGGCCGCGCATCCGGGCGTGCACACCACGCCGTCGACCGAGAACCCCTGCAGCGGGCGGGGCATCAGGGCCTGGGACTCGAACCGGGTCGCGGCCGGCGCGAAGTTCATCGATCAGATCCGCCGCCACCCTGGCCAGGTCGGCGTTGGGGGTCGCCGCCCTGGCGAAGGCGATACCCGACTTCTCGGCCTGAATTCGCAATTCGTGGTCGAGATCCCACACCACCTCGATGTGATCGGCCACAAACCCGATCGGACACACGACCACCGCCGTCGTCCCAGCCTCGGTGAGGGCCGCGAGGTGGTCGGCCACATCGGGTTCCAGCCACGGCACGCGCGGCGGCCCGGACCGCGACTGCCACACCTGGTCGTAATCGTCATAGCCCGCCGCGGCGGCGACAAGCCTGGACGCGTAGGCCACCTGCCGCGCGTAAAGGTCTGTGCCGCAACGGGATCTGGCTGTCTCCGGAATAGAATGCGCGGTGAAGACAAGACGTGCGCCTGGCGGTACAGACTTCGCGGCCGTGGTGATCGCGTCACTGAACATCTTCACGAAGTACGGATGGTCGTAGTACTGACGCAATTTCACCAACTGCGGAGCGCGCTCCCCCGCCGACCGCCGGGCCCTGGCGATGTCTTCGACGTATTGCGCGCAACTCGAGGAACCGCCCCATGCCGACGTCGTGAACACTGCGGCGCGGCCGACCCCGTCGTCGCGCATCGCGGTCACGGCGTCTTCGACGTAGGGGGTCCAGTTCCTGTTACCGAAGTAGATGGGAAGGTCGACGAGCAAGCGCAGCTGTTCGATCAGGGCGCGGTTGATCTCGTTGATCGGTGAGACGCCACCGAAATGCAGGTAGTGCTCCGCGACATCAGCCAGCCGCGCCTGCGGGATCCCCCGGCCCCGGGTGACGTTCTCCAGGAACGGCATCACGTCGTCGCGGCCTTCCGGCCCACCGAAGGAGAGCAGCAGGACGGCGTCGATATCCATCTAGAGAAGCTGCGTGCTGGCGCCGCCGTCGGCGTAGATGATGGTCCCGGTCGTGGCGGGCAGCCAGTCCGACAGCAGCGCGCACACCGTCTTGGCGACCGGCGTCGGGTCCTTCATGTTCCACCCGATCGGCGCCCGCTGGTCCCAGCCCTCTTCGAGAAGCTTCATCTGGGCACCGGCCTCGTCGCCGAGCGCGCCGCCGACGATGGCGCTCATCGCCAGCGTGCGAATAGGCCCCGCGGCAACGAGATTCGACCGGACGCCGAGCGGACCCGCCTCGCGGGCCACGAAACGGTTCACCGACTCCAGCGCACTCTTGGCCACCGTCATCCAGTTGTACGCAGGCATCGCGCGGGTCGGATCGAAGTCCATGCCCACAATCGCACCGCCCGGATTCATGATCGGCAGCAGAGCTTTCGCCAGCGACGCATACGAGTAGGCCGAGATGTGGATGCCCTTGGCGACGTCCTCGTACGGCGCGTCGAAGAACGGGTTGATGCCCATGCCGGTCTGTGGCATGTAGCCGATGGAGTGCACCACGCCGTCGAGCTTGTTGCCGTCGCCGAGCACCTCGGCGACACGGTCCGCCAGCGAGGCCAGGTGCTCCTCGTTCTGCACGTCGAGTTCGAGCAGCGGCGCCTTCTCGGGCAGCCGGTCGGCGATGCGCTGAACCAGCTTCATCCGGTCGAACCCGGTGAGCACCAGCTCGGCGCCTGCCTCCTGGGCGACCTTGGCGATGTGGAATGCGATCGACGAGTCGGTGATGATCCCCGTGACGAGGATGCGTTTGCCTTCGAGCAGACCTGCCATGTGTAAGTCCTTCTCTCTCAATAAGTTTCAGTGGCCCATGCCCATGCCGCCGTCGACAGGGATCACCGCACCGGCGATGTAACTGGCATCCTCGGATGCCAGGAAGCTGACCACCCCGGCGACCTCCTCGGCGGTACCCACCCGCTTTGCCGGGATGAACTCCAGCGCCCCGGCCTGGATGCGCTCATCGAGCGCGCGGGTCATCTCGGTGTCGATGTAGCCGGGAGCCACCACGTTCGCGGTGACCCCGGCTTTGGACAGTTCCCGCGAGATCGAGCGGGCCATGCCGATCAGACCGGCCTTGGAGGCCGCGTAGTTGGCCTGGTTGCCGATGCCCCAGGTGCCGGAGACCGAGCCTACGAAGATGATCCGGCCGAACCGCTTGCGCTGCATGCTGCGCGAAGCGCGCTGTGCCACCCGGAACGCGCCGGTGAGGTTCGCGTCGATGACCTTTTCAAACCTTTCCTCGGTCATCCGGATGAGGAACGCGTCCGCGGAGATGCCCGCGTTGGACACCAGCACCTCGACCGGGCCCTGGTGCTCCTCGACCTCTTTGAAGGCGCGGTCGACGGCGTCGTTGTCGGTGACGTCACACTCGACGCCGAACAGCCCGTCCGGCGCGCCCGAGCCACGGTGCGTGACGGCGACCTTGTGGCCGTCGGCGGCCAGACGTTGGGCGATGGCGAGTCCGATCCCGCGGTTTCCGCCGGTCACCAGTACCGAACGCGAAACGAAAGGCGGACGCCCACCAGCGCTTTGAGTGGCCGATTCTCCTACTGCGGTCTCGGTCATGCCCGCCAACTTATCGTCTGCACCACATTCTTAAGAAATCGCCTTAGTCACAGCGGTAGCCGGCGGTTGATCACCAGACTTGCCAGGGCGGCGATGCCGGCCATCAGTGCAGCGAGCCGCAGCCAGCCGGTGGTGGCTTCGCCGCGAACGGTCTCGTAGCCGATCTGATCCTGCAGCGTGGAGTAGACCTTGTTCAGCTGGCCGACGTTGGCAGCGGTGAAGGACTCGCCTCCGGACAGCTCGGCGACCTTCTTCATCATCTTGTCGTCGACGGGCACCGGCACCTGCTCGCCGTTGACCTCGACAGTGCCGTTCGGCGTGCCGAACGAGATGGTCGAGATCGGCACGCCCTGGTCCTTCGCGGCACGAGCGCCGGTGAAGGCACCCTTCGGATTGTCCGGATTCGACGGCAGGGTCTCCTTGCCGTCGGAGAACAGCACGATGCGTGCGGGCGGCGGCTTGTCACCGCCGCCGATCACCGCGCCGACGGTGGAGATCGACGACAGCGCGGTGAAAATCGCCTCGCCGGTCGCGGTGCGGTCGGCGACCTGAAGGTTGTCGATCGCATGCCTGCTCGCGTCTCGGTTCGTGGTCGGCGACACCAGCACCGTGGCGGTGCCCGCATACGCGATCACTCCCAGGTTGATGCCGGGCGTGAGCTCGTCGACGAATTTTTTGGACGCCTCCTGGGCGGCAGCCAGCCGGCTGGGTTTCACGTCGGTCGCCTTCATCGACTGAGAGACGTCGATGGCGAGGATCACGACCGCACGGTTACGCGGAAGCCGTTGGTCCTGCGTCGGCCCGGCAAGCGCAATCGTGCACAGCAGCAACGAGATTGCCAGTAACACCGCCGGGGCATGCCGCCACCGGCTCGGTCGCTCCGGGGCCACGCTGTCGAGCAGTTCGGTATTGGCGAACTGCTGCAGCCGCCTGCGGCGGGCGACGCGCGGCGACAGGTACAACCCGACGAGGGCCAGCACAGCGACCGGAACAGCACGAACCACCAGATGTGTGTGAAGCCCGAGAGTGAAACCGGCCCCAATACGCGGAAGGTTCATCTCAGATCGTCATCCTTGCCAACCCACTCAGTTCGGCAGGCGACGGTTGATGAGCAGAGCCGCCAGCGCCGCCAGCGCCAGCACCAGCGCCCCGAGCCGCAGCCAGCCGACACTCGCGTCGCCCTTGATGGTCTCGTAGCCGATCTGCTGCTGCAGGTTCGGCGTAGACCTGCCTTGAAGCTGTTCGAGACTGGACGCGTTGAACGAATCGCCGCCGGACAGTTCGGCGATCTTCTTCAGCGTCTCGTCGTCGACGGGTACCGGCTGACGTTGATCGTTGATCTCGACGTAGCCGTACGGCGTGCCGAACGAAATGGTCGAGATCGGCACGCCCTGGTCCTTGGCGGTGCGCGCGGCGGTGTAGGCGCCCTTCGGGTTGTCCGGGTTCGACGGCACGGTCTCTTTGCCGTCGGAGAACAGCACGATGCGGGCGGGCGGCGGCTCGTCACCGCCACCGATCACCGCGCCGACGGTCGCGATCGCCTGCAGCGCAGTGAAGATGCCCTCACCGGTGGCGGTGCGGTCGGCGAATTCCAGCTTGTCGATCGCGGCCTTGGTGGCCTCGCGGTTGGTGGTCGGTGACACCAGCACGGTCGCCGTGCCCGCGTAGGCGATCAGGCCGAGGTTGATGCCCGGCGGTGAGTTCGTCTGCGAACTGTTTCGACGCCTCCTGGGCGGCCCCCATCCGGTTCGGCGAGACATCGGTGGCCCGCATCGACTGCGAGACGTCGATCACGAGCATCACCACTGCGCGGTTGCGGGGGATCCGGACATCGTGCGTCGGACCTGCCATCGCCGCGGTGAGGAACACCAGCGCGATCACAAGTCAGGATCGCCGGCACATGCCGCCACCGCGATGGCCGTTTGGGCGCAACGCTTTCCAGCAATTCCATGTTGGCGAATCGCAACATCCGCCGGTGCCGGGCCCGCTGGACGACGATGTACAGCGCGACCACCGCGGCCACGACCAACAGGAACAGGAAGAACCGCCGTGTTCGAAACCCGACAGCGTCATCGGGTCCGAGCAACGGTAAAGTCATGTGCGCCTTAATCATTTCGCGGTCGTATCTCGCTTCTAGGCGCGACCAGCCAGAGCCAGCCGGCGGGTCGGCGACGAACCGAACCACATCGGCGATCCAGTCCCGTCGGTGCGCAACGAGAGCAGCGGGGCGTCACAACTACGCAGGTGCGCGCGACCTCGGCCCGATGGCGCCGCCGCGGCTTCTGGCGAAATCGTCGCGCAGTTGCTCGTCGATGGTGAACTCACGCGTCGCGCCGGTCTCGGTGTCCTGCAGGATGACATCGCCTACGGCCGGCAGTTCGACGTCGCGCGGGTCGAGGACCTCGATGCCGAGCACCTCGTGCCGTCCGGCGATGGCCCGCAGCGGGCGCATCCAGTTGATCGGCCCGAGGAAGTCGCTGATGATCACCGCCATGCCGCGTCGCCGCTCGGGCCGGCGCAGCGCGTCGATGGCCGCGGCCAGGTCGCCGCGCACGCCCGTGGGCGCCTTGGGCATCGTCGCGATGGTGCGCAGCATTTCCTGCTCGTGCATGCGGCCCGACAGCGCCGGCACCCGCCGCACGGAGTCACCGTTGGCGATGATCGCGCCGATCCGGTTGCCGCCGCCGCTGTTGAGGAAGGTGATCGCCGCAGCGGCCGCCACCGCGAGATCACGCTTCTCACAGCCCACGGTGCCGAAGTCGAGGCTGGCCGACATGTCGACCACCAGCCAGGTCTCCAGCTCGCGGTCGGCGATCATCTGCCGCACATGCGGGTGCGTGGTGCGCGCGGTCACCGACCAGTCCATCCGGCGCACGTCGTCGCCGGGCTGGTAGAGCCGCGACTCCCCCGGCTCGGAGCCGGGGCCGGGCAGCAGCCCGAGGTGGTCGCCGTGCAGCACGCCGTCGAGCTTGCGCCGCACGGTGAGCTCGAGCTTGCGCAGCGCCGCCGTCAGCGCGGGGTCACGGATCTCTCCGCGCTTCAGCGACGGCAGGTCGACCTGGTGCGTCGTGGAGCTGGTCACCGACCGCTTCGGCCAGCGACGCCGCTGCGGCTGCCGCGGATAACGGGCGGCACCGAATGACCTTGCTGCGGAATCGCATTCACCTGCGGCAGCGCGACCGTCTGCATGATGCGGTTGATCACGGTCTCCGACGGAGATCTCATCGGCCAGCGCGTCGTAGGTCAGCACGAGGCGGTGCCGCAGCACGTCGGGGATGACCTCGACGACGTCCTGCGGGACCACGTAGTCGCGACCGCGCACCAGCGCCAGCGCCCGCGACGCGGCGATGATGCCCAGCGAGGCACGCGGCGACGCGCCGTAGGCGATCCATGCCTTGGCGTCGGGCATGCCGAACTTGTCGGGATGGCGGGTGGCCGTGACGACGCGCACCACATAGTCCACCAGCGCGTGATGGACGAAGTTGTTGGCCGCGACGTCCTGCAGGCGCAGCAGGTCACCGGGGGCGAGCACCTGCTTGGGCTCCGGCGGCTTGACGCCCATCCGGTAGATGATCTCGCGCTCTTCCTCCGGCGTCGGGTAGTCGATGTTGAGCTTGAACAGGAAGCGGTCGCGCTGCGCTTCGGGCAGCGCGTAGACGCCCTCCTGCTCGATCGGGTTCTGCGTGGCCATCACCAGGAACGGAGCGGGCAGCGGGAACGTCTTGCCGCCGATCGAGATCTTGCGCTCGGCCATGACCTCCAGCAGCGCGGACTGCACCTTGGCCGGGTGCGCGGTTGATCTCGTCGGCCAGCAGGAAGTTCACCACGACGGGGCCGAGTTCGATGTCGAACTCCTCCTTGCCCTGACGGTAGATCCGGGTGCCGACGATGTCGGTGGGCACCAGGTCGGGGGTGAACTGGATGCGGGCGAAGGTGCCGCCCACCACCTTGGCGAACGTCTCGACTGCCAGCGTCTTGGCGACGCCGGGCACGCCTTCGAGAAGCAGGTGCCCCTTGGCGAGCAGGCCGACCAGCATGCGCTCGACCAACAGGTCCTGGCCGACGATGATCCGCTTGACCTCGAAAATCGCCCGCTCCAGGGTGTGCACTTCGGACTGCAGACCGCCGTTCTGGGACGCCTGATTGGCGGGCGCGGCGTGCGAGCCCTGCGGGTAGCCCTGTCGCCGACGGCTGGCCGGAAAATCCTCCGGCGCCCTGCGGGGGCCCACTCGGTGACGTCATCAAACGTTCCTTCCAGATCTCGTTCACGCTGGTCATAGCAATGCGCGGACGGTTGTCCGGTCACACGCTTGTCGTCAACTATTCCAGGCAGTTCGAAATCCGTCGACGTTGCCCGGAGGCTCTCAGGCCTGACTCAGGATTCGATGATCCGCGCGGCATACGGCTGCAGGCCCGCCGTGCGCACCGGACTCACCTTCACATGGCCCGCGGCGCTGGACGCCTCCAGCATCTGTCCGCCACCCAGGTAGAGCGCCACGTGTTGGGTGCCATTGGGGCCCCAGAAGAACAGGTCGCCGCGTTTGGCCTGAGACACCGGCACCTTGCGGCCGGTGTTGTACTGATCGCCTGAGTACTTCGGGATCAGCACCCCGACGCCGGCGAACGAGTACTGGGTCAGGCCCGAGCAGTCGAACCCGACGATGTTGGCGCCCGAGTCAACGCCGGTGGTGGGCCCGGTGGGTTTGCCGCCTCCCCATGAATACGGCACACCCATCTGCGACCCACCCCGGCGGACGACGTACTCGATCGCCTGCGGGCCGCGCACCCGTCCAGGCGCGACGCCGGCGGCAGCCTCGGGCGGCGGACCGAACCCGAGGCTGGACAAGAACTTTCGGCCCAGGTCCATCGTGGCCTGAGTGGCCTGGGCGCTCGCGGCCAGCGACGCGTTGGCGATCGCCAGCGGATCACCCGGCGCTCCCGAGCTGAGCAGCTTGGGCAGAGTCGGATCCCATGCCGCATCGTCGGGTGCGGCCGTCGCGGGCAGCGGCCGCACCGACGGCCATGGCGGCCGCCACGACGATCAGCGTGAGGCCTAAGATGAATCGAAAGAGCCTGGGGCGCAAAGTAATCCTTTTCGTCACCATTCGATGAGTCGGGTCACATACGGGGTCATGCCGCTGGTGCGCACGGGTGAGATCTTGACGGTCGACCCCGTATAGGGCGCCTCGAGCATCTGGCCGTTGCCGAGGTACATCGCACGTGCTGGCTGGCGTTCGGCCCGTAAAAGATCATGTCGCCGCGGCGCATCTGCGACGACGGGATCTTGCGGCCCGCGTTGTACTGCGTGCCCGAGTAGTGGTCGAGCTTGATACCGACGCCGGCGAACATGTAGAGCATCAGCCCCGAGCAGTCGAAACCGACTGTGCCTGCGCCGGAATCGATGCCGCGACTGGGGCCCGCCGCGTTGCCGCCACCCCACGAATACGGCACGCCCATCTGCGACATGCCGCGCCGGATGACGAGCTCGGTGGCCTGCCTGCCGTAGACGCGGGGAATCGCGCCGTTGGTGTAGCCGGTCGGGGTGGGCAGCAGAGCCGATCGACTGCAGGAAGTTGCGGCCCATGTTCTGCGTCACCTGCGCCGAGGTCGAGAATGATGCCGAGCACGGCGTTGATGATCGCGATCGGATCGCCACTGACGAAGGCACTGGGGATCGCGGGCAGCGTCGGGTCCCACAGCGCGGTGTCCCAATTGCGCGGCCGGTGTCGGCGGGGCCGCGGGACGCGGTCCCAGTCGGCGCTCGCGCTCGACGGCGCGGTCTGCGCCGCCACCGGTTGGGCCTGCTGCTCCGGGCGCCGGCGCGGACCACGCCTCGCGCCTGTCGAGCTTGGCCTGAGCGGACGCGCGTTCGGCGGTCAGCCGGTCGAGTTCGGCCTGCTGTGCGGAGAACGTCTGCTGCGCGTCGGTCAGCGCCGACACCGCGTCCTGCTGGCTGGCCTCCGCGTCGACGACGGCCTGGTCTGCGTTCTGTTTGGCCAGCCGCGCTGCCGACTCCTTGTTGACCTGTTCGGTCCGGGCACGCTGCAGATCGGCGATCACCTGCTGGGAGCTGACCGACAGCGTCTGTCCAGCCGCGGCGGTATCGAGGATGTCCGACGGATCCGAGGCGGTCAGATACGAGTCCGACGGTCCGTTGATGTACGTCGCGGCGGCAAAGGTGTCGAACCGCTTCTGGGCGGCTGCGATGGCGGTGTTGGCCTCGTCGACGCGCTGCCTGCTGGCGTCGACTTCCTGCTGCGCGGCGGCGGCGTTGTCGCGGGCCGTCTGCACGTCGAGGATCGCCTTGTTGACGCTTTCCTGCTTCTCCTGGATGGCGGCGCCGAGATCTTGCAGTTCCTGGTTGACATTGGCGACCGCGGCGACCAGTGAACCGATGGTGTCCGGGCTACCGGGTTGCGCCGCGGCCAATCCCGGTGTGGCGAGCAAAAAGCCGGCGATCACCGGGATCAGCGCAGATCCGCCCATACGACCGCGAAGCAGAGGCGCCAGGGGTGCGTCTCATGGACAAGATCTCCTATGGCTCAACGCGAACGTGCCGGCACATTCGTCGGGCGCCTATGCACAGGAGTCACAAAATGCACAACTGCAACATCAGCCACCGATTGCACCGTACGTCACATCTGACGCTAAGGAAACTTTAGTCACAAACTACAAGGTTGTAATTGAATGGAGTGTTATCGGCGGTGACTTTCGTTATTCGCGCGAATCATGTGAATTTCGCTCAAAACGCCTGGGAGCCGCGGCTTTACGACCTTGGTCGACGGCCTGGCCGTTGGCCTCGAATTTGTAACACCCGAGTTGCGACGAAAGCCGCCACAAGCACTGCGAGAACGAGCGACAATCGTGAATGTCGTCCACGGGAAATGTTGCGTCGTCAACTCGCTGACGAAATTCTTCGACTCCCTGCACCGAACCGCGGCCTTCGGCGACGTCCTGACCCGCCTCCAGTGTCATCCGGTCGTAGGTCGTGCTGAAGGTGCCCGAGTCGGACGGGCTGAGCACCAGCACCGTCGACCCCGGGTATGCCGTCCCGACCTCGGTGGCGATATCGCGCAGCGGGGTGTCGATCGGCGGTATTGCGGTCCACCACGACGATCTTCAGGTCGATGCCCTTCTGCTTGGCCTCGGCCACCACATCGGCGAGGCCGGCGTTCTCGGGACCGGGCGACGCGCTCACTCCGTTGTCGCGGACGGCGGCGATCACCAGGTTCATGCACGTGTCGACCGGCGTGGTCGCCGGGTTCTGGCCGACCGGAGGTGCAGACCTCCGGCGGGATGTACGTCGGCGGTGGCGACATGACGTGCGGTCCGATCACAGGTGAACCGTACGTGATGGGTATGCAAGCGGGTGGCGGCACGCGCTTGCGAGGACAAGACTGGGACGGCCGCCGTCATGGGGCCCCAGCGTTTACAGGACAAGCGTACTGTTAGAGTCATCACGGCCGCCGACACAGCCCGTCGCGGCGACAACTAAAACCGGGAGTTGATGTGAGCTCGAAGAACTCGTTAATTCATTCGGATCCCGCGACACATTGAAGGTCGGGGACAAGAGCTACGAGATCTACCGCCTCGACGCGGTGCCCGGTACCGAGAAACTCCCCTACAGCCTCAAGGTGCTGGCCGAGAACCTGCTGCGCACCGAGGACGGCGCCAACATCACCAAGGACCACATCGAAGCGATCGCCAAGTGGGACCCGTCGGCCGACCCGAGTGTGGAGATCCAGTTCACCCCGGCTCGCGTGATCATGCAGGACTTCACGGGTGTGCCGTGCATCGTCGACCTGGCGACCATGCGCGAGGCCGTCGGCGACCTCGGCGGCGATCCCGACAAGGTCAACCCGCTGGCGCCCGCCGACCTGGTGATCGACCACTCGGTGATCGCCGACCTGTTCGGCACCGCGAACGCGTTCGAACGCAACGTCGAGATCGAATACGAGCGCAACGGCGAGCGCTACCAGTTCCTGCGCTGGGGGCAGGGCGCATTCAACGACTTCAAGGTCGTGCCGCCGGGCACCGGCATCGTGCATCAGGTCAACATCGAGTACCTGGCGAGCGTGGTATGGAGCGCGGTCGGGCGGGCGAAGCAGGGGCGGGACGGTGTTGCCTACCCGGACACCTGCGTGGGCACCGACAGCCACACCACGATGGAGAACGGGCTCGGCGTGCTGGGCTGGGGCGTCGGCGGCATCGAGGCTGAGGCGGCCATGTTGGGCCAGCCCGTGTCGATGCTGATCCCACGCGTCGTCGGCTTCAAGCTCTCTGGTGAACGCAAGCCCGGCGTGACGGCGACCGACGTCGTGCTCACTGTCACTGAAATGCTTCGCAAGCACGGCGTCGTCGGCAAGTTCGTCGAGTTCTACGGCGACGGAGTCGCCGAGGTGCCGCTGGCCAACCGCGCCACCCTGGGCAACATGAGCCCCGAATTCGGCTCCACCGCAGCGATCTTCCCGATCGACGAGGTGACGATCGACTACCTGAAGATGACGGGCCGCAGCGCAGAGCAGCTCGCGTTGGTCGAGGCGTACGCCAAGGAACAGGGCATGTGGCACGACCCGGAGCGCGAGCCGAAGTACTCCGAGTACATCGAGCTGGACCTCGGCGACGTCGTCGCCTCGATCGCCGGACCCAAGCGTCCGCAGGACCGCATCGCGCTGACCGACGCGAAGTCGGCGTTCCGCAAGGACATTCACAACTATGTCGAGGATGGCGCGGAGAATCCGGCACACCAATGTCGACGAGGCGGTCGAGGAGTCTTTCCCGGCCAGCGACCCGGTGTCGTTGTCCTTCGCCGACGAGGACGCCGTCGTGCCCTCCGCTGCGTCGGGTTCTAACGGCAGGCCGAGCAAGCCGGTCGAGGTCAAGAACTCCGAGGCGCGGTGACTGCATCATCGACCACGGTGCGGTGGTGATCGCAGCGATCACCTCGTGTACCAACACCTCCAACCCCGAGGTGATGCTGGGCGCCGCCCTGCTCGCCAAGAACGCGGTCGACAAGGGGCTGACCTCCAAGCCGTGGGTGAAGACAACGATGGCGCCGGGATCCCAGGTCGTCACCGACTACTACAACAAGGCCGGCCTCTGGCCGTACCTGGAGAAGCTCGGCTTCTACCTGGTCGGCTACGGCTGCACCACCTGCATCGGCAACTCCGGCCCGCTGCCCGACGACATCAGCAAGGCGATCAACGACGCCGACCTGTCGGTCACCGCGGTGCTGTCGGGCAACCGCAACTTCGAGGGCCGCATCAACCCCGACGTGAAGATGAACTACCTCGCGTCCCCGCCGCTGGTGATCGCGTATGCGCTCGCGGGCACGATGGACTTCGATTTCGCGTCCGAGCCGCTGGGCAAGGACAACGACGGCAACGACGTCTTCCTCGCCGACATCTGGCCGTCGCAGAAGGACATCAACGACACCATCGCCTCGGCGATCAACACGGAGATGTTCACCAAGAACTACGCCGACGTGTTCAAGGGCGACGATCGCTGGCGCAACTTGCCGACGCCGAGCGGCAACACGTTCGAGTGGGATGACAGCTCGACCTACGTGCGCAAGCCGCCGTACTTCGAGGGCATGCCCGCCGAGCCGCAGCCTGTTGCCGACATCAAGGGCGCTAGAGTGCTTGCGCTGCTGGGTGATTCGGTGACCACCGACCACATCTCCCCCGCGGGCAGCATCAAGCCGGGCACCCCGGCCGCGCAGTACCTCGACTCGCACGGGGTGGACAAGAAGGACTACAACTCCTACGGATCGCGGCGCGGCAACCACGAGGTGATGATCCGCGGCACCTTCGCCAACATCAGGTTGCGCAACCAGTTGCTCGACGACGTGTCCGGTGGCTACACCCGCGACTTCACCAAGGACGGAGAACAGGCCTTCATCTACGACGCCGCGCAGAACTACGCCGCGGCAGAACATTCCGCTGGTCGTGCTCGGCGGCAAGGAGTACGGATCGGGGTCGTCGCGGGACTGGGCGGCCAAGGGCACGTCGCTGCTCGGGGTGCGCGCGGTCATCACCGAGTCGTTCGAGCGCATCCACCGCAGCAACCTGATCGGCATGGGCGTCATCCCGCTGCAGTTCCCGGAGGGCGAGTCGGCGGCGTCGCTGAAGCTGGACGGCACCGAAATCTTCGACATCACCGGGATCGAGGCGCTCAACGACGGCAAGACGCCCAAGACGGTGCACGTCACAGCGACGAAGAAGGACAGGGCTGGCGGCTCAGGTAGCACAGTGGAGTTCGACGCGGTGGTGCGCATCGACACACCCGGCGAGGCGGACTACTACCGCAACGGCGGCATCCTGCAGTTCGTGCTGCGCAACATGCTGAAGTCGTAAGGCTTCACGTGCCCCGGGTCACCGACGACCATCTGGCGGCGCGTCGTCGGCAGATTCTCGACGGCGCCCGCCGGTGTTTCGCCGAGTATGGCTACGACAAGGCCACCGTGCGGCGGCTCGAGCAGACGATCGGGCTGTCGCGCGGCGCCATCTTCCATCACTTCCGCGACAAGGACACGCTGTTCTTCGAACTCGCCCGTGAGGATGCGCAGCGCATGGCCGACGTCGCGGCGCGGGAGGGCCTCGTCCAGGTGATGCGCGAGATGCTCGCGGCACCCGAAGAGTTCGACTGGCTGGCGACTCGGTTGGAGATCGCACGCAAACTGCGCAACGATCCGGAGTTTCATCGCGGGTGGGTGGAGCGTTCGGCCGAACTGTCAGCCGCGACGACAGCGCGGCTACGGCGCCAGAAACAGGCTGGACGGCTTCGCGACGATGTCCCCAGCGCGGTCCTGCAGACCTACCTCGACCTCATTCTCGACGGTTTGGTCGCGCGGCTCGCCTCGGGCGACGATCCCGAAAAGCTCAGTGCCGTACTGGACCTCGTCGAGGCCTCGGTGCGCCACCGCCAGGGTTAGCGCCGACGACTTCGATGGTTCGGGCCGCCGCGGCTACGCATCGCCGTGCCCGATTCTCGCAACATGCTGTGAATCGAGCCGTACGACCGGCCGGTCGATGCGACCAACGTGCGAATGCTCGCGCCCCCCTCGTAAGCGCTGCGCAATTCGTTGAGCAACTGGTCCCTGGACTGCTCGATTTTCTTCATCGGCACCTCCCCACGATTGATGCTCCGACGTGTACCCAGCGTAGAAACCAGTTACACCACGTGTGGACGATTGGTGAAACGGTTCGCGATTTGGACTACGCGAGCTCAATCAGATCCGCGTACTCCTCGGACCAGAAATCCTCCGTGCCATCGGGGAGCAGAACGACGCGCTGAGGGTCGAGCGCTTGAGCCGCACCTGGATCGTGGGTCACCAACACCACCGCGCCGACGTAGCTGCGCAGCGCGTCGAGCACCTGCTCGCGCGACGCGGGATCGAGGTTGTTGGTCGGCTCGTCGAGCAACAGCACGTTCGCGGTGGACGCGACCAACCCCGCCAACGCCAGTCGCGTCTTCTCGCCGCCGGACAGCGTGCCCGCCGGTTGCTCCAGCTGCGGACCGCTGAACATGAAGGCACCCAACAGACCCCGCAAGTCCTGCTCGCCGGTGTCGGGCGCGGCGTGACGGATGTTCTCCCACACCGTCGCCAGGTTGTCCAGGGTGTCGTGCTCTTGGGCGAAGTACCCGATCTTGCAGCCGTGGCCGGGTTCCAGGTGGCCCGCATCCGCGGTCTCGACGCCGGCCAGTAGTCGCAGCAGTGTGGTCTTGCCCGCGCCGTTGAGGCCGAGCACCACGACGCGCGAACCGCGGTCGATGGCCAGGTCCACACCCGTGAACACCTCAAGCGAACCGTAATTCTTCGTCAACCCTTTGGCCACCAGCGGCGTGCGTCCACACGGCGCGGGCGTCGGGAACTTGATGCGAGCGACTTTGTCGGCCACCCGTTCCTCGTCGAGCGCCGCGATCATCCGGTCGGCTCGCCGCAGCATGTTCTGCGCGGCAACGGCTTTGGTGGCCTTCGCGCCCATCTTGGCGGCCTGGGCGCGCAGCGCGGAGGCCTTGCGCTCCGCGTTGGCACGTTCCCGGCGGCGACGCTGTTCGTCGGTCGCGCGGGCATCGAGATACTTCTGCCAGCCCATGTTGTAGACGTCGACCTCGCCACGCACGGCGTCGAGGAACCACACCCGGTTCACGACGTCAGCCAGAAGGTCGACGTTGTGGCTGATCACCACCAGTCCACCGGTGTGGTTCTGCAGGAAGGTGCGCAGCCAGCCGATCGAGTCGGCGTCGAGGTGGTTGGTGGGCTCGTCAAGCAACAGCGTGGTGGCCGAGCCCGCGCCGGTCTCGGATGCGGCGAACAGGATGCGTGCGAGCTCCACCCGGCGGCGTTGACCGCCGGATAGGGTGCGCAGTGACTGGGTCAAAACACGTTCGGGCAGACCGAGACTCGCGCAGATGCGGCCCGCCTCGCTTTCGGCGGCGTACCCGCCCAGAGCGGCGAACCGCTCTTCGAGTTGACCGTAGCGCCGGACTGCTTTGTCGCGAGCGGCATCATCGGCAACCTCGGCCATCAGGGCCTGCTGTTTTTCCAGATCGGCCAGCAGAGTGTCCAGCCCGCGAGCGGACAGCACCCGGTCACGGGCCAGCATGTCGAGATCGCCTTCTCTGGGATCCTGTGGCAGGTAACCGATTTCGCCGGCGCGGGTGATCGTTCCTGCGTACGGCTCACCCTCGCCGGCCAGGATGCGCATCGTGGTGGTCTTGCCCGCACCGTTGCGTCCGACGAGACCGATGCGGTCGCCGGGCTGCACCCGCAACGCCGAGCCATCAGTGGATAGCAGCGTGCGCGCCCCTGCGCGGACCTCCAGGTCCGTTGCGGTGATCACGCTGCTACTCCTCTAGTTTGATTCCCGGCCCGGCGGGGATTACTTGTCGTCGGTGAAGGCCGGGGCCCGCTTCTCGGCGCGCGCCGCCACCGCTTCTTCGAAGTTGGCGGTGAGCAAACGGACGAAGAGTTGTCCCAGGCCCTCGGCTTGCATGTGCGCCTCCAGGCTACCGGCGTCCAGTCCACTCCACAGTGTGCGCTTGGTCAACTCGATTCCCGGCCGGGAGAACGACGCGATCCGCTCCCCCATGTCATAGCAAACGTCGAGCAGATCGGCGTCGGGGACCGCCTTGGACACCAGCCCGATGCGTTCGGCCTCGTCGGCCGCGACGTCACGCCCGGTCAGCATCAGTTCGAAGGCCCGTGTGGTGCCGATCGCGCGCGGCAGCAGGTACGACAGGCCGAGTTCGCTGGCGGTCAGGCCGTTGTTGATGCCCGCCGCGCGAAAGTACGCGCCGGCTGCGGCGATGCGGATGTCGCAGGCCAGTGCCAGGCACAGGCCGCCGCCGATCGCCGCGCCGTTGACGGCAGCGATCACCGGTTGGTGCATCTTGCGCAGCGCCAGGATCACTTCGTCGAGCACCTCCATCGACCGCAGCGCGAACGTCGGCCGAGTCAGTCCGTCGATGTGCGGCACCGAGCCCGCCGACTTGTGGTCGGCACCCGACGAGAACCCCCGGCCGGCCCCGGTCAGCACGATTGCGCGCACGGAGTTGTCGTGGGTCAGCTCGTCCAGCACTTTCTTGAGCGGAACCATGACGTCGAACGCCATGGAGTTCATCCGCTCGGGCCGGTTGAGTGTGACCAACGCCACTGTGGGCCGTGGCCGGTCGACAAGGACGAAGGAGTTCTGCTCGCTCACGGACTGCACGCTATCGCGTGCGCGTCCTTACTCCGGTTGGCCGTTGTTCTGAGCGGCGATCGCGGCGTCGATGTCGAAATCCTTGACCTGCTGGATGAGCTGCTCCAAGGCTGCCGGCGGCAGCGCGCCCGCCTGGTTGAACACCAGTTTGCCCTTCTTGAAGGCCATAAGTGTGGGTATCGACCGGATATCGGCCGCGGCGGCGAGCTGCTGTTCAGCCTCGGTGTCGACCTTCGCGTATACCACGTCGGGGTGCTGTTCCGACGATGCGGCAAAGGTGGGGGCGAACGCCTTACACGGGCCGCACCAGGATGCCCAGAAATCCACCAGCACGATCTCGTTGTCGGTGATGGTGTCGTTGAACTGGTCGGCGGTGATGTCTCTGGTAGCCACGATCTTCCTAACGCTCGGATCTAGCTCGATGTTCCCACCATATGGGCAGCACAAACCGAGTGTGAGACGAAATCACGCCTTTCCCAGTCGACTGCGGCCACGCTCGTAGAAGTCGACGATGCCCGTCGTGAGGTCATCGACGTCGTGGGCGGGGTCCAGCGGGTGCAGCGCGCCGAACGGCGCGTTCCAGAACGGTCCGGTGTGCGGCTGCCACGGACCGATGTACGCATACGGCGTGGGGTGAAGGTCGTCACCCGCCGAGACACCGTAGTTGACTTCGTCCTCGGTGACCGCGACATCGAAATGTTCCGGCCAGAGCACCGGATGCTGTTCCGGCAGAACTCTTTTCAAGGCATGCCCACCCGCGTAGTGGCTGCGAGCGATCAGCTCGGCCGCCGACGCGTCGAGGTCGATCACGGCGTCCGGCAGGAGCGGATCGACGATCTCGTAGACGCCGTCGGGCGGTCCGAGCTCCACACCGGCGGCGTAGGCGAGCGTCATGGCGCGTCCGGCCAGCGGGGCCGCGCCGTCCGGCCAGTGCAATTCGGCACCCTGCACCATGAGCGGGATGGCCACACCCGCGAAGCCGCCTGGGCGCACCGCCAGCCGGATGGTGCCCGACGCCCGATACTGCGGTCCCGCGATCAGGCTCTCCGCGATTCCGCGCAGCTGACGGCGAGTGGTGACGTAGGGGTCTGGGGAGCTCACACTCACTGAGTTACCAGATAACCGGCGCCTCGTCAGTCGGGGGCCGCGTCGAGCAGCACCGTTTTGGTCTCCAGGTAGGGCAGGAGCCCTTCCCGTCCGCCCTCACGGCCGATGCCCGACTGCTTGAAGCCGCCGAACGCGTGGTCGAAATCGAGCCTCATACCGTTGTGGCCGACGGTGCCCGAGCGCAGGCGCGCCGCGACCTCGCGGGCTCGCGTGGCGTCGGGAGTGAAGACCGAGGCGTTGAGTCCGTAGATGGTGTCGTTGGCGATGTCGACCGCATGCTGGTCGTTGTCGGCGGGGATCACGCTGAGGACGGGTCCGAAGATCTCCTCCTGCGCGATGACGTGTTTGTTGTCGACGCCCGCGAACACCGTCGGCTCGATGTAGTAGCCGCGCTTGAGGTGCTTGGGGCGGCCGCCTCCGGTCAGCAGCGTCGCGCCCTGCTCGATGCCCTTGGCGATGTAGTGCTCGACCCGGTCACGCTGGCGCTCCATCGCCAGCGGCCCCATCTGGGTCGAGGCATCGAAGGGGTCGCCTACCGAGACGGCGGAGAACGCAGCGGCGAGCGCGTCGGCGAATTCGTCGTGCCGGTCGCGTGACACGACCACCCTGGTGAGCGATGCGCACACCTGGCCGGACAGGAAGCACTCCGCGCCCGCCAATGTCGCTGCCGCCGTGGCGATATCGGCATCATCGAGGATCACCGCCGCCGACTTGCCGCCCAACTCGAGCGTGCACCGGGCAATTCGCTCGCCACATATTGCGCCGATCTTGCGGCCCGCCGCTGTCGACCCCGTGAAGGCGATCTTGTCGACCCGAGGGTCACGTACCAGTAGCTCGGACACTTCGCGGTCGGCGGTGAGCACGTTCAGCACCCCCGCGGGCAGACCCACCTCCTCGGCGATCTCCGCCAGCAGGTACCCGGCGCCCGGCGCCTCGGGTGACAGCTTCAGGATCATCGTGCAGCCGGCCAGCAGCGCGGGCCCCGCCTTGTACAACGCGAGTGGAAGCGGACCGTTCCACGGAATGATCGCACCCACCACACCCACGGGTTCGCGCACCAAGAGTCCGAATCCGCCGCCCGCGAACGACATCGCATCGGGCGTGAAAGGCGTTTCGAAGGGATAGTCGTCGGCCAGGCCTGCGTAGAACCGCAGCGTTTGTGAATAGCCCGGCTCACCTGCCTTCGCGAGCGCGTGCACGACGCCGGATTCGTGTGGCCACATGGTGCTGTAGTCCGACGCCCGGGCTTCGAGGGCATCGGCCATTGCCCGGAGATACCCTGCGCGTTCGGAATGGGTCATACGCGGCCACGGTCCACGGTCGAAGGCCGTGCGCGCCGCGCCGATCGCGAGATCCATGTCTGCGGGCTGTGCCTCCGGCACGCGGAAATACAGCTGCTCGGTCGCCGAGTCGATAACGTCGAGGACGGCATCCGAACTCGGCTTGACCCACTCGCCGCCGATGAAGAACCGGTCGTTATGGCTTAGCGGGACAGCGGATTGCGCGGCAACACTCATGACAGCCTCCTTCACACCCCGTTGTGGACGATCGCGGGTGCTGGAACGTGCTCGCCAGAGTAGGCCGCTACTCGACTCCGCGGTGAGGATTGCAGTCCAGCACGTGCGCGGCGATGTCCGCGGCGCGATCGCCGTTGGCCAGTATCTGGTCACGCCATTTCGGCCACCAGAGCAGCTCGAGCAGGAGCGCTACCAGATAGATGGCCGACGCCACGGTGTTGCCCCAGGAACCGAACAGCGCGTCCCACACCGCGGTACCCAGGCTGACGACGAGAACAAGCGGCACTATCCAACGGAATGGTCGACCCTTCTCGGCGGACGAATGCATGCCTTGGTTGAAATCGATGACCGGTTGCGCCAGCCGCGCGTGTCCGATGCGTTCCCCATGCCGGGTCGCGCGCGCCACGGCCACCCGCTCGTCGCCGGTCAGGTCCTTTGCGCCCGGCCAGTACCGCGACATTCGACGAGTCATCCACGTTCCGTAGAAGATCGTCATGAGGACGAAGACGATCGCACCGGCCAGCAGCATCCCCGAATCGATCCACGCCATTGCGCCGAGGGACACCCCGACGGCGAGACCGATGATCAGGGCGCGACTGAAGAAACCGCCTCGCCACACGAACGCCGGCACCGTGATCACAGTCCAATTGTGAACCCATCGCGGTGGATTCAGAGGTCCAACACGAGACCTTCGGCCGGTGCGGCCACGCAGATCAACACTGTTGCGGCGGGCGGCCGTTCCAGCGGCGGTTCACGATAGCGTGCCGCGCCCTCGATCACGGGCGTGACACAGGTGTGGCACACCCCGCTGCGGCAGGAGAATCTGGTGGGCACGTCGCACGCCTCGGCGAGCTCGAGGAGACTGCTGTACGCCTCCGACCAGTTCGCGGTGATCCCGCTGCGCGAGAAGGAAACCTGCGGCCCGCCCCCCGCCGGCCCGTCGGGTGGATGCGGCGCGCGGCGCGAGACGTCCGTGATACCCGGGTTGATAGCGGGCAGCGTGCCGAAGAGTTCGGTGTGGGTACGGGCCGGGTCGATGCCGGCATGGGCCAGCGCGCTGCGCATATCGTCCATGAACGCGGTGGGGCCGCACAGATAGGCGTGGGCGTCGCGGGGCAGGTTCAGCGCGGCGATCGCGCGCTGGTCGGGTCGGCCGGTGTCGGCGGTGTAGAACACGCGCTGGTGCGCGTTCGGCAGCGACGCGAGCAGATCGCTCACCTCCGCGCCGAACGCCAGGGTCTGCGGGTCACGGGTGGTGTGCAGCCACCAGACTTCGCGATCGCTGCGGTGAGTGGCCAGCGCATGCAGCATGGCCAAGACCGGGGTGGCGCCGATGCCCGCCGAGGCGAGAACGACGGGACCGGCGTCGTCGCCGAGATAGAAGTCACCGCGGGGCGCAGCGACATCGATGACCGACCCCGGTCGCACGTGCGTGTGCAACCAGCGACTGACGAGGCCGCGATCGTCGCGCTTGACGCTGATTCGATACCGCGCACCCGGTGGCCCGCCGGACACCGAATAGCTGCGCACTGGTGCGGGATCCCCCGCGGATGGAATTCTCAATGTCAGGTACTGCCCGGGCAGCGGGGTCGGCAGCGCCAGTCCGTCCGCGGATTCGAACTCGATCGACATGACCGCTGCGCTCTCCCGGCGGGTGTCGGCGACGCGAAGTTGCCGAAAACCGGTCCAGCCCGGTTCGATGCCGACCGGCGGCGGCGACGTGCCGGTGGCGCCGTCGTGCGCGGCCAGCAGCTCGGCGAAGGACTGCTGCCAGCCCGGGCTCAGCGCCGGAATGTCGACGGCCTTGCGAAGCGTGCCGACGTCATGGCCCGGCAGGTACAACAGCGCGTCGACGTCGGCGACGGTCAGCTCGTGGCGGCCGCGACGCGTTCGCACGATCCCATCGCCGGCTTCGACCCGCCCTTCAGTGATGACCCGAAGGTAGAACCCTGGACGGTGATGGGCGACAAGCAGATTGGGCATCTCCGGCTCGCCGAGACGCATGCCGACGCGAAAGCACGTCACTCGGGGTTGGGTGACCTCGAATTCGGCCTCACCGATGCGATAGCGGTCGCCAATGCAGACCTCGTCGTCGCCGAGACCGGTGATGGTGAAGTTCTCCCCGAACATGCCGGGCACGAGATCGTCGCGCCCCAGGTGACTCTTCCAGTAGTCGTAGGACTCGGTTTGATACACCATCACGGCGCGTTGTTCGCCGCCGTGCCCGGCGAGGTCACCCTGGCCGTCGCCGTCGACGTTGAGTCTGCGCACCATCACCGGCCCGACCATCGGGGTCTTGTAGATCCCGGTGTGAACGGTCTTGCCCCGCCAGGGCACGTCTGCGGGCATGCCGACATTCACCGATACCAGCGTTGCCGCTTCACCCATGTTCCCCGCGCATTCACGGCTGACTCACCGACCTGTCATCATGACCCTATCGCGTCAATCGATGAATCTGATTGAAGCCATGATGATTTCGTAACTTTACCCGCGCAATTGCTCTTCTCTCGACTTTATCTGGGCGCGGATCGGCTCGGCGGCGACCGTGGTGAACGGGGCGATCATCGGGAACTCCCCCTTTTCGGAGCGGATTTCAGTGCGCCGGACGATGCTGGCAAGGGCAAGGCTGGCTTCCAGCATGGCGAAATGGTCACCGATGCAGGATCGTGGTCCGGCGCCGAACGGCAGGTATTGCCAGCGGTCGCGAGCTTTGACGTTCTCGGGACTGAACCGGTCAGGGTCGAACGTCAGCGGACTTTCCCACAGCGCCGGATCACGATGCATGGCATAGACGCTCACCAGCAGCATCGTGCCCGCCTCGACTCGATGCCCGTCGATTTCGACGTCCTCCAGCGCCACCCGGCCGATCGCCGCGCCGGGGGGACACAGCCGCAGTGATTCGTGCAGCACCCTGGTCGTGTAATCCAACCGAGGCACGTCCTCGGGGGTCAGCTCGCGGTCCCCGATCTGCTCGACCTCGCGGTAAACCTTCTCCTGCATGTCCGGATGCCGGCCGAGCGCCCACAGTGCGTAGGTCAAAGTGGTCGCCGTGGTGTCGTGGCCGGCGAGCAGGAACACGACGAGTTCGTCCCGAATGTCGTCGTCGGAGAGGGGCAGCCCGGTTTCGGGGTCGCGGGCAGCGATCAACGCTTGAACCAAGGGCGCATCCCGGCCGGGATCCGCACGGCATATGCGCAGGATGTCAGCCGCGAGCCCGTGCAGCTTGTCGCGAGCGGCGTAGGCGCGCTGCCGCGCCGGGGTGGGCAGCCAGCGCGGTGCCCGCACGGGTTGCACGGTCCGGTCGGCGGCATACCCCAGGGCGATCTGCAGCGACTCACCGATGCCGTCGCTGCGTTGGTCGAGATCGAGACCGAGAACTGAGCGGCCCAATGCCCGCAAGGTGAGCGTGCGGCTCTCGACGTCGAGGTCGATCACGTCCCCGTCGCGCCAGCCGCCCACGACCATTTCGGCCGCCTGTGACATATGTCCGGCGAACTGACGGACGTGTTTCTTGGTGAATACCGGCTGAATCGCACGCCGCCGCGGCAGCCACGGTCCATGAGTGAGATCGAAGAGGTTGGGGCCGAGGAGGCGGCGCACCTCCTCATGGATTCGGGTCTTGTCGATCAGCGCCCCGGTACGACCGAGGACGTCGTGTGCCCCCTGCGGTGAGGCCACGATGACGACCGGTGGCATCAGCCATTTCGGCGCCAGCGCGACGCGTGTGACATATCCACCGGCATCACGCAGGCTCTCGAGGCCGGTGTGGAAAGTCCGCAGCGCTTTGACCACTTGCATGCGTGGGAGCGGGTTCATCGGAGCCCGCGGTAAAGCGTGTAAAGCGTGCAGATCGGTGCCGTCCAGCATTTCGACCATGGCGATCCTTCCTCAGTGCGACTTCCGTCACGCTGAGGGTCTCGCCGCCGACAGGTAGCCGAATACCGTAGTCGACTACGTCAATTTGGCGCCGCGGTCACATCCCGCTACTGAGTGGATCGAACGTCAGACCGTGAAGCCCAGCGCCCGCAGTTGCTCGCGCCCGTCCTCAGTGATCTTGTCCGGGCCCCAGGGCGGGTTCCACACCCAATTGATCTTGATCTCGTTGACGAGTCCCGACCCCACCAGCGCCGTGCGCGCCTGATCCTCGATCACGTCGGTCAGCGGGCAGGCAGCCGACGTCAGCGTCATGTCGACGAGCGCGACGTTGCCCTGCTCCCCCTTCTCGATGTTGAGGTCGTAGACGAGGCCGAGATCGACGACGTTGATCCCGAGTTCCGGGTCTACGACGTCGCGCATCGCCTCCTCGAGGTCGGCGAGCAGTTCATCACTAGGCACTGCGGTGTCGCTCATCTGACGTCTCCTCATCCTCAAATGGGGCAAGCACTGTGCTTGATGCGCTCGCCTGAGCGAGCGCATCCTTGAAGGCCATCCAGCCCAGCAACGCGCACTTCACGCGGGCCGGGTACTTTGCGACACCCGCGAACGCGATGCCGTCTCCGATCACATCCTCGTCGCCCTCGATGGTGCCCCGCGAGGACACCATTTCGGTGAAGGCGGCAACCGTCTTCAGCGCGTCACCGACGGTTTGTCCGATCACCAGATCGGTCAGCACCGACGTGGCGGCCTGGCTGATCGAGCAGCCCTGAACGTCGTAGGAAACGTCGGCCACGTGCTCGTCGTCGGAGAGCGTCACCCGAAGTGTCGCCTCGTCGCCACAGGTCGGGTTGACCTGAAAGGACTGCGCGTCGAACGGCTCGCGCAGCCCGCGGTGATGCGGGTGCTTGTAGTGATCGAGGATCACTTCCTGATACATCTGCTCGAGTCGCACAGTCAGTCCCTGCCGAAGAATGCCGTGGCTCGGCGAACGCCGGCCACCAGGCGATCGACCTCGTCGAATGTGTTGTAGATCGCGAACGACGCGCGAACGGACGCGGCGACTCCGAACCGGCGGTGCAGCGGTGCGGCGCAGTGGTGTCCCACCCGGACTGCGACGCCCTCGTCGTCGAGCACCTGACCGACGTCGTGGGCGTGGACGCCCTCGACGACGAAGGCGACCGGCGATCGGCGATCGGGGCCTGCGGGGCCGATGAGCCGAACGCCCTCGATGCTCGACAGCCCGTCGAGTGTGGCGGCGACCAGCTCGGCTTCGTGGTTGGCGACCGCGTCCATGCCGATATCGCCGAGATAGCGTGCGGCCGCGGCCAAGCCGACCACCTGCGAGATCATCTGCGTGCCGGCCTCGAAACGTTGTGGTGGAGGCGCGTAGGTCGCACGCTCCATCGTCACCGTTTCGATCATCGAGCCGCCGGTCAAAAACGGCGGCATCGATTCGAGCAACTGGACGCGCCCGTAGAGTCCGCCGATTCCGGTCGGGCCCAGCATCTTGTGGCCCGAGAAGACGGCGAAGTCGACGTCGAGCGCATGGAAGTCGACGGGCTCGTGCGGCACCGACTGGCAGGCGTCCAGTACCGTCAGCGCCCCGACCGACCTGGCCCGCGCGACCAACTCGGCAACCGGTCCACCCGTGCCGGTGACATTCGAATGATGGCTGAAGGCAACCACTTTCACTCGCTCGTCGAGGCGCAGCGTGTCCAGGTCCAGGTGCGCGTCGTCGGTGAGGCCGTACCAGCGCAGCTCGGCGCCGGTGCGGCGGGCCAGCTCCTGCCACGGGATCAGGTTCGCGTGGTGCTCGAGCTCGGTGGTGACGATGACGTCGCCGGGGCCGACGGAATGCTCGAATCGACTGTCGCCGAACACGTAAGAGACCAGGTTCAGCGCCTCGGTCGCGTTCTTGGTGAACACCAGTTCGTCGGCGTTCGCACCGACGAACGCGGCGATGTCGGCGCGACCGTCCTCGAAGGCGTCGGTGGCCTCCTCCATGAGTTGGTGCGCACCGCGATGCACCGCACCGTTGGAGGTGGTCAGAAAGTCACGCTCGGCATCGAGAACCTGCAGCGGCTTCTGCGACGTGGCACCTGAATCCAAATAAGCCAGTTGCTTCCCGCCGCGCATGACGCGCTTGAGAATCGGGAAATCCGCCCGGATCTTGGTGAGATCGAGGGTGGACGCCGACTTCTCGACGGAGGTCGTCATGTCAGGCCCCGACGGCCTGGGTGAAGCGCACGTAGCCGTTCTCCTCCAGCTCGTCGGCCAGCTCGGGGCCGCCGGATTCGACGATTCGCCCGCCGACGAATACGTGCACGAACTGTGGCCTGATGTAACGCAGGATGCGGGTGTAGTGAGTGATCAGCAGGACGCCGCCGTGCTCAGCCTCGGCGTAACGGTTGACGCCCTCGCTGACCACCCGCAGCGCATCGACGTCCAGGCCGGAGTCGGTCTCGTCGAGGATCGCGATCTTGGGCTTCAACAGCGCCAGTTGCAGGATCTCGTGACGCTTCTTCTCGCCACCGGAGAAGCCCTCGTTGACACTGCGTTCCGAGAACGACGGGTCGATGTCGAGCTCGGTCATGGCGCCCTTGACTTCCTTGACCCAATGCCGCAGCTTCGGCGCCTCCCCGCGGACGGCGGTGGCAGCGGTGCGCAAGAAGTTCGACATCGACACACCGGGTACCTCGACTGGATACTGCATCGCGAGGAACAGGCCTGCGCGGGCACGCTCGTCGACGCTCATCGCCAGCACGTCCTGGCCGTCGAGGGTGATCGAGCCCGACGTCACCGTGTACTTCGGGTGACCGGCGATCGCGTACGACAGCGTCGACTTACCGGACCCGTTGGGTCCCATCAGCGCGTGCGTCTCCCCCGACCTGACGGTGAGGTCGACACCCTTGAGGATCTGGATATCGGTCCCGTCCTCGGCTGAGACGACGCTGACGTGCAGGTCCTTGATTTCCAGTGTGGTCATTGCTGCGTGATTCCTTCGGTCAGTTCGAGTTCGTGTTCGATGGCGTCGGTCAGGCGCTCGCGGACGGCCGGCACGGCGATCTTCTGGATGAGCTCGCCGAAGAAACCGCGCACGACCAGCCGCCGCGCCTGGGCCTCCGGGATGCCGCGGGCCTGCAGATAGAACAGCTGCTCGTCGTCGAAACGTCCTGTCGCGCTGGCGTGCCCGGCGCCGATGATCTCGCCGGTCTCGATCTCCAGGTTGGGCACCGAGTCGGCGCGCGCCCCGTCGGTGAGCACGAGATTGCGGTTGGTTTCGAAGGTGTCGGTGCCGGTGGCCACGGCGCGGATCAGCACGTCACCGATCCACACCGTGTGCGTGTCTGGTTTGCGCGATTCCGGATCACCTTGCAACGCACCCTTGTACGTGACGTGAGAGCGGCAGTTGGGTTGCGCGTGGTCGACCAGCAGCCGCGACTCGAAGTGCTGCCCGTCGTCGGCGAAGTACAGCCCGAGAAGTTCGGCGTCGCCCCCGGGTGCGCAGAACCGGACACGGCCGGTGAAGCGTACGACATCGCCGCCGAGAGTGACTGCGGCGTGGCGGAACACGGCATCCTTGCCCAGCGCCGCGTGATGGGTGCTGACGTGCACGGCGTCGTCGGCCCAATCGGCGATCGAGACCACCTTCAGCGTCGCGCCGTCGCCCACGACGAACTCGATGTTGTCGGCGTACGTTCCGCTGCCCCGCTGATCGATGACGACGACGGCTTCGGCCAGTTCGCCGATCCGCACCTGCAGGTGCCCGTAGGCCGTCGCACCCTCGCCGGGTCCGGTGATCACGATCTCAACGGGCTCGCAGACTTTGGTGTCCTTGCCGACGGTGACGATGGTCGCACTGTTGAACGACGAGAACGCCTGGGCCGCAACGCGGTCGGCGGGTACGCCGCCCTCGCCGAGCCGTTCGTCGCCGCGGCGCACCGTCTCGACGTTCACACCGGGCTGCCCGGTCACGTCGATGGTGGCGCTGCCGGTGGCTGACGCCGACCCGTCGTGCAGGCCGTGCAGGCGCTTCAGGGGGGTGAACCGCCAGATCTCGTCGCGGCCGTGCGGCACCTCGAAGGCCTCGACGTCGAAGGACGTGAACAGCTCGCCCTTGGTGGCGTCGGCCAAGGACGATCCCCGCGCGACTCCCTCGACCGCGGTAGTGAGGTTCTGTGTCACTAGCCGACCGCGCCTTCCATCTGCAGCTCGATGAGGCGGTTGAGCTCCAGCGCGTACTCCATCGGGAGTTCCTTGGCGATCGGCTCGACGAAGCCGCGCACCACCATCGCCATCGCCTCGTCTTCGGTCATGCCGCGGCTCATCAGGTAAAAGAGCTGGTCGTCGCTGACCTTGGAGACGGTGGCCTCGTGGCCCATCGTCACGTCGTCCTCGCGGATGTCGACGTAGGGGTAGGTGTCGCTGCGGCTGATCGTATCGACCAGCAGCGCATCGCATTTCACGTTCGACCGCGATCCGTGCGCGCCCTTGTTGACCTGAACCAGGCCGCGGTACGACGCCCGACCACCGCCGCGGGCCACCGACTTGGACACGATGTTGCTCGACGTGTTGGGCGCCAGGTGAAGCATTTTCGCGCCGGTGTCCTGATGCTGACCCTCGCCGGCGAACGCCACCGAGAGCACCTCACCCTTGGCGTGCTCACCGGTCATCCACACAGCCGGATACTTCATCGTGACCTTGGATCCGATGTTGCCGTCGACCCACTCCATGGTGGCGCCGGCTTCGGCCCGCGCGCGCTTGGTGACCAGGTTGTAGACGTTGTTCGACCAGTTCTGGATCGTCGTGTAACGGCAACGGCCACCTGGCTTCACGATGATCTCGACAACCGCACTGTGCAGCGAGTCGGACTTGTAAATGGGCGCCGTACACCCCTCGACGTAGTGCACGTAGGCGCCCTCATCGATGATGATCAGTGTCCGCTCGAACTGGCCCATGTTCTCGGTGTTGATCCGGAAGTAGGCCTGCAGCGGGATGTCGACGTGCACGCCCGGCGGCACGTAAATAAAGGAACCGCCGGACCACACCGCGGTGTTCAGCGCGGAGAACTTGTTGTCCCCGGCCGGGATCACGGTGCCGAAGTACTGCTTGAAGATGTCGTCGTGCTCCCGCAAACCAGTATCGGTATCCAAGAAAATGACACCTTCAGCTTCGAGATCTTCTCTGATCTGGTGATAAACAACTTCTGATTCGTACTGCGCGGCGACACCGGAAACCAGACGCTGCTTCTCCGCTTCAGGGATGCCCAGCTTGTCGTAGGTGTTGCGGATGTCGTCGGGCAGGTCGTCCCACGTGGCGGCCTGCTTCTCCGTGGAGCGCACGAAGTACTTGATGTTGTCGAAGTCGATGCCCTCGAGGTTGGAACCCCAGTTCGGCATCGGCTTCTTGTTGAACGTGCGCAGCGCCTTGAGCCGGGTCTCGAGCATCCATTCCGGCTCGTTCTTCTTAGCCGAGATGTCGCGCACCACCGCCTCGGACAGGCCGCGCTGTGCGCTGGCGCCTGCCACGTCGGAGTCGACCCAGCCGTAGCCGTACCGGCTCAGCGAGGCGATCGCCTCATCCTGGCTGAGCGGTTCGCCTACCTTGTGGACCTCAGGTGTTGTCGTCATGTCGACGCTCCTTGCTTGCTTGCGATGACTTCGGCGCGGGCTGCGCGCCGAACGGTAACTGGCTCGTCGGTGTTCTCGGCCAATGGAACGTGGGTGGTGCACGCACAATCACCGTTGACGATCGTTGCCAACCGCTGTACGTGCGTCCCCAGGATCTCTGCGAACGCCTCCCGCTCGGCTTCGCACAGCTCCGGGAACTCCTCGGCGACATGGGACACCGGGCAGTGATGCTGACACAGTTGGATGCCGTGGATGGGGCCGCTCACCGGCGTTGTGGTGGTCGCGTATCCGGCGTCCGTCAGCGCGGCAGCGACCCGATCCGCCGTCGACGCGACGTCGTCGGGCCCCTCGTCGACTCCCGCCAAAATGGTGTCGATCCGGCGCCGCGCGAACGTGCGCACGGCATCGTCGCCACCGATCTCGCGAAGCTGACGCATCGCAGCTACGGCCAGGTCGTCGTAGGTATGCCCCAGTTTGGCCCGGCCCGCAGCGGTGAGCCGGTACCTTTTGGCAGGCCTGCCGCGCCCATTGTGCTGCCAGGCCGCCGCATTGTTGGATTGCGCGTCACCGCCGTCCACCAGTGCGTCGAGATGCCTGCGCACACCCGCGGCCGAGATTCCCAGCCGTTCGCCGATCTCACCGGCGGTGATCGGGCCGGCCTCCAGCAGCAGCTGCACGATCGCGCCGCGGGTATGACGGTCAGCACTGGATGCCGCCGACACGGCGGCTCCGGCACTGGAGCTGTCCGGCCGGAATTTCACAACACTATTGTGACGGAATTCGAATAGTCGGTAAAGCAAGGGCACCCTTAGGGTGACCGGTGTCTCAACCGGGACGGCTACGCTGCCTTAATGGCCGCTCGCCCCGGTCCTTCTCCTCGTCGATTGCCCGCTGGCATGCCGACGAGCGCACCGTGGGTTCGCCGCTCAACGATTCCGAGGTCATCGCGCTGCGTCACACCCGGTTGTTCGGCGCCGCGGGCACCGTGCTGATGGCCATTGGGGCGCTCGGCGTCGGCGCCCGGCCTGTGGTGCAGGACCCCACATTCGGTGTCAGACTGCTCAACCTGCCCTCGCGGATTCAGACCGTGTCGCTGACCATGACCACGACCGGCGCAGTGATGATGACGCTCGCGTGGCTGATGCTCGGCCGGTTCGCGCTCGGCAGCCGGCGCATGACCCGCAGCCAACTCGACCGCACCCTGATGCTGTGGCTGCTGCCCCTGCTCATCGCACCACCGATGTACAGCCGCGACGTCTACTCCTATCTGGCTCAGAGCGAAATCTCAGTCAAGGGCCTCGACCCCTATCGCGTCGGGCCCGCACCCGGCCTCGGCCTCGATCACGTCTTCACGCTGTCGGTGCCGAACATGTGGCGAGAAACGCCCGCACCCTACGGGCCGCTCTTCCTCTGGATCGGCCGCGGCATTTCATCGCTCACGGGCGAGAACATCGTCGCCGCGGTGCTCTGCCACCGATTGGTGGTGCTCGTCGGTGTGGGGCTGATCGTCTGGGCCACACCGCGGTTGGCGCGCCGGTGCGGTGTCGCCGAGGTCAGTGCGATGTGGCTCGGCGCCGCCAACCCGCTGCTGATCATGCATCTGGTCGCAGGCATCCACAACGAGGCGCTGATGCTCGGGCTGATGCTCGCGGGCACCGAATTCGCGCTGCGCGGCATCGGAGCCGACCGGTCGGCGACATCAGGCCTGGGCGCCCCACCTCTTTTCCCCGCCCCATCGCGTGGCCGGAGGGACGACTGGCCTGGGGGCCCTGGTACCCGCTCACGATGCTGTTGGTCGGCGTGGTGCTGATCACGATGTCGTCTCAAGTCAAACTGCCGTCGCTGCTGGCGCTCGGCTTCGTCGCGATGGCGCTGGCATGCCGGTGGGGCGGCACGTTCAAGGCCTTCGTGGTGGCCGGCGGATCAATCAGTGCGGTGTCGCTGGCGGTGATGGCGCTGATCGGCTGGGCCAGCGGCCTCGGCTTCGGCTGGCTGTACACGCTGGGCACCGCCAACGTCGTGCGCAGCTGGATGTCGCTGCCGACGCTGCTCGCTCTGGGCACGGGTCAGGTCGGCATCCTGCTCGGCCTGGGCGATCACACCACCGCGATACTCGGCCTGACCCGTGCGATCGGCGTGATCATCATCGCGATCCTGGTGACGTGGCTTCTGCTGGCGGTCTTGCGCGGCCGGTTGCATCCCGTCGGCGGCCTGGGCGTCGCGCTCGGGTTGACGGTGCTGTTGTTCCCGGTCGTCCAACCCTGGTACGTGCTGTGGGCGGTCATCCCCCTCGCGGCGTGGGCCACCCGCCCGGCGTTCCGCACAACGACGATCGTCGTCACCCTGGTCGTCGGCATCTTCGGTCCGACCGCCAACGGCGACCGGTTCACGGTCTTTCAGATCCTGCTCGCGACGGCGGCAAGCGCCATCATTGTGCTGGTGCTCATCGCCCTCACCTACGCCCGGCTGCCGTGGCGCGCCCTGCCCGCGGCCGTCGAGGCAGCGGGCGAGAAGTTGGATCCCGAGCCCGCCCCAGTGCAGGAGCCGCCGCTACCGCCGCCGCAGCCTGTAAAGCCCGACGCATACGCTGAATCTCCGTGACGTCTGCCTCATCCGTCCCCGTGCGCCTGCGCGGGGTCAGCAAGCGGTACGGGTCGACGACCGCGGTGTCGGGCCTCGATCTCGAGGTCGAGGCCGCCCAGGTACTCGCACTGCTCGGCCCCAACGGCGCGGGCAAGACCACGACCGTGGAGATGTGCGAGGGGTTCATCAAGCCCGACGGCGGCACCATCGAGATCCTCGGCCTTGATCCGTACGGCGACAACGCGCAAGTGCGGGAGCGCATCGGCGTGATGCTGCAGGGCGGCGGTGCGTATCCGGCCGCCAGGGCAGGCGAGATGCTCAACCTCGTCGCCGCCTACGCGGCCAATCCCCTCGATCCGCAATGGCTGCTGGACACACTCGGGCTGACCGAGGCGGCACGTACGACTTACCGGAGACTCTCCGGCGGCCAGCAGCAACGGCTGGCGCTGGCATGTGCGGTGGTCGGCCGTCCCGAGTTGGTGTTCCTCGACGAGCCGACCGCGGGCATGGATGCACATGCGCGAATTGTGGTGTGGGAGTTGATCGATGGCCTTCGCCGCGACGGTGTCACGGTGGTGCTGACTACCCATCAGCTGACTGAAGCCGAGGAGCTGGCTGACCGCATCGTCATCATCGACCACGGCGTGGCGGTCGCCACCGGCACGCCCGAGGAGCTGATGCGCAGCGGCGCGGAGAATCAACTGCGCTTCCGTGCACCGCGGAAACTGGACCTCTCGCTACTGGTTTCCGTGCTGCCGGAAACGTACAAGGCCACAGAGACGGCGCCCGGCGAATACCTGGTGGAGGGTGACATCGACCCTCAGGTGCTGGCCACCGTGACTGCGTGGTGCGCGCGGCTCAACGTGCTCGCCACCGACATGCGGGTGGAGCAGCGCAGCCTGGAGGACGTGTTCCTCGACCTGACCGGACGGGAGCTGCGATCGTGAATCGCTTTGCGCCAGGGACGTTCACACCGGATCCCAGACCGACCACCGTGCCGAAGATGCTGGCCGCGCAGTTCGGCCTCGAGCTCAAACTGCTGCTGCGCAACGGCGAACAACTCCTGTTGACGATGTTCATTCCGATCACATTGGTGGTCGGGCTTACGCTTTTGCCATTCGGCTCGTTCGGAGATAATCGGGCGGCGACGTTCGTGCCCGCCATCATGGCGCTGGCGGTGATCTCCACCGCCTTCACTGGACAGGCGATCGCCGTGGCGTTCGATCGACGTTACGGCGCGTTGAAGCGGCTCGGTGCGACCGCGCTGCCGGTGTGGGGCATCATCGCGGGCAAGTCCCTTGCCGTCGTGGCCGTTGTCTTCCTACAGTCGATCGTGTTGGGCGCCATCGGTATTGCCATAAACTGGCGGCCCCACATCGCGGGCTTGGCGCTCGGCGCGGTGATCATCGCGCTGGGCACGGCGGTATTCGCAGCTCTGGGCCTACTGCTCGGGGGCACACTGCGTGCCGAAATCGTGCTGGCCGTCGCCAACCTGATGTGGTTCATCTTCGCGGGACTGGGCGCGTTGACGCTGGAAGGCGGAATGGTCCCGAGCGCCCTGAAACAGATCGCCCGGCTAACGCCGTCGGGCGCGCTGACCGAGGCGCTGTCGCAGGCGATGACGCTGTCAGTTGACTGGTTCGGCTTGGCGGTGCTCGCGGCGTGGGGCACCGTTGCGGCGGTGTGCGCCCTGCGCTGGTTCCGCTTCACCTGACGTATGGGAGGCCCCGCGGAAGTGACTTCGCGTCGAGATCGACGTTTTGGCGAGGTCTACTCGCACTTTGCCGCCCAAACGTGAATTTCGGCGAAAGCGCGCCCTACTACAGCGTGTAGTTCAGCCTGCTCTACCATCGACGAGTGCCCGTCGGACGATTCCTCCTGCGGCTGGTCGACGTACTGCCCATGCCGAGCCTGCGCGTTCAGCGCGCCGTCGCCGCAGCGGTCATCCTGACCCAGGGCGGCATCGCCGTCACCGGGGCGATCGTCCGCGTCACCGCGTCCGGCCTCGGGTGCCCGACGTGGCCGCAGTGCTTCCCCGGCAGCTTCACCCCGGTCCCCCATCCCGAGATCGCCGGCATCCATCAGGCCGTCGAGTTCGGCAATCGGATGATCACCTTCCTCGTGGTGCTCACCGCGGCGCTGGCGGTTCTCGTTGTCACCCGCGCGCGACGGCGGCGCGAGGTCCTCATCTATGCGTGGCTGATGCCGGCGTCGACAGTCGTGCAGGCGGTGATCGGCGGCATCACCGTGCTCACCGGTCTGCTGTGGTGGACGGTGGCGGTCCACCTTCTGGCGTCGATGACCATGGTGTGGCTGTCGGTGTTGCTGTACGTCAAGGTCGGTGAACCCGACGACGGAGTGTCTACCCGCCAGGTACCAAAGCCATTGCGGCAGTTGACTTTCCTCAGCGCTACCGTCCTGGCCGCCGTTCTCGTCACAGGAACTCTGGTGACGGGCGCGGGGCCACACGCCGGCGACAAGAGCGTCACGCAGCCGGTCCCGCGGCTCGAGGTCGAGATCACGACGCTGGTGCAGCTGCATGCCACGCTGCTCGTGGCATACCTATCGCTGTTGCTGGGTCTGGGGTTCGGGTTGCGTGCGGTGACCGCTCCTCGCCCCGTCGTGAAGCGACTGGTCGTTCTGGTGGTGCTGGTGGCCGCACAGGCCCTGGTCGGACGGGTGCAATACGCGATGGGTGTGCCCGCGGTGTTGGTGGCGATCCACGTCGCCGGGGCAGCAGCGTGCACTGCCGCCACCGCCGCGCTATGGGCGTCGATGCGACAGCGGGCCGAGCCCCAGCCGCTCGAGCGCGCGCTCGACCTCGATGACGAAGTCGCGCTCCCGGCGCGTCCGCGTGGTGGCGTCTAACTGCCGCCAGCCCAGCGACGGCTCGACGAGCTCGAGTTCCAGCACCCGCGCGTCGGACCGCTCACCGATCAGATCCACCCGCGCATATAGCAGCTCTGTCGTGTCGATACCGAGGTGAGCCGCCGCGGCCGCCAGTGCGCGCATGGCCGACGTCCCACACCTCGAAGTCCGGCTCGGCCGATGTCAGCGACTCCTCGGCGTACGTGCCCGACTCGTCGAATGCCGGGCTGCTGCCCTGCGGCGGCAGAATCGGCCCCTTCGTGAACGCGTGCGACTGCCGCCCGCCCAGGAACACCAGCGCCGTCTCGCCGTCCTCGACACGCTTGTCGTACGGCTGCACCAGCACGGTCCGACCCTCCGACTGCAGCTGCTCAACGTGCCGGAGCGCCGCGTCGGGCTCGGTGAACCGTTGCGCACCCACCGATCCGGCGCCGATGGCCGGTTTCACCACCACTTCGCCGCGCGGCAAGCGCGCTCGCTCGCCGGGCGCGAAGAACCGGCTTTCAATGGTCGGCACCCCGGCGGCGGCGATATCGGCCAGATACCGCTTGTCGGTGTTCCATGCGACGACGTCTGGGGCGTTGAGCAAGTTGCGGACACGCGTCGTCCAGGTCAGAAATTCGTCGAGCCGGTCGATGTAGTCCCACGTCGCGCGCAGGATCACCAAATCCGCGTCGAGCGTCGCCGGGTCGTCCCAGGACAGCCAGCGTGCGTGCAGTCCGTGCTTTCGCAGCGCTCCCACCAGGGCGGCGTCGTCGCCATCCCCTTCCGGAAGCGCCGGACAACCGGCCAGCACGATGCGTGGATGGAACAGGTCGGGCCGAGCGAGCTTCACGTTGGCAGGATAGAAGCATGCATGCGATCGAAGTCGCCGAGACCGGCGGACCCGAAGTCCTGACCTACGTCGAGAAGCCGCAGCCCTCACCCGGCCCAGGCGAAGTGCTGATCAAAGCCGAAGCGATAGGTGTGAACTTCCTCGACACCTACTTCCGGTCCGGGCAGTACCCGCGGGAGGTGCCCTTCATCGTCGGCAACGAGGTCTGCGGGGTCGTCGAGGCCGTCGGCGACGACGTCGCGGCGCTCAAGGTCGGCGATCGGGTGGTCACCGCCCAGGCCAACGGCGCGTACGCGGAATACTCGGTCGCCCCGGCCGATTTCTGCGCATACGTGCCCGAGGGCGTCGACGCCGACGCGGCCGCCGCCGCGCTACTCAAGGGAATGACCGCCCACTACCTCATCAAGTCGACCTATCCGGTGCAGCAAGGTGACGCCGTGCTGGTGCATGCGGGCGCGGGCGGCGTCGGCCTCATCCTCACGCAGTGGGCCACCAGCATGGCCGTCCGGGTCATCACCACGGTGTCGACACCCGAGAAGGCCGAGCTGTCGCGCCAGGCAGGCGCCGTGGAGGTGCTCGACTACCCGGACGACCCGCAGGAGTTCGGCGCCAAAATCAAGGAGCTCACCGACGGCGGCGTCGCCGCGGTCTACGACGGCGTCGGCAAATCGACCTTCGACGCGAGCATCGCCAGCCTTCGGGTCCGCGGGACGCTGGCGCTGTTCGGCGCGTCGAGCGGACCCGTTCCGCCGTTCGATCCGCAGCGGCTCAACGCTGGCGGGTCGCTTTTCCTGACCCGCCCGACGCTCGTGCACTACACCCGCACTGCCGACGAATTCGCTTGGCGGGCAGGCGAACTGCTGGACGCCATCGCCAACGGCACCATCTCGGTGACCGTCAGCGAACGCTACCGGTTAGCCGACGCCGAGCAGGCGCACCGCGATCTGCAGGGCCGCAAGACCGTCGGGTCGGTGGTACTGACGCCCTAGCCGCCCGGTGCCGGCGCAGGTGCCGGCGGCGCCGGCGCCGGGGGTGCCGCGTTGTGGGTGTACTGCAGGTCGAACAACTGCTCGGTGACACACGGTTCCATGGTCTCCAGGCGGCGGGTTCCGGTCAGGCTCGGTATCGGATCGGCGGCCGGATCGGGGAACAGCACTTCGTCGTTGCCCCACGACTGCACGGGTGCACCGTTGTCGCACACGACGCCGTGACGCTCCCACCGGTACGTCCACCGGTCACCGGCGAAGGTCAAGGGCGTCAGCTGAGGATTGCCTCCGATCGTCATCGCCTGCGTGCTGGCGCACTCGTCGGTGTTGCGCACGCAGTACGTCGTGACCTCGACGGGGATGTCGGCGGGCTCGCCCTCCGCGGGTGCTTTGAATGTGACGTGCTCGGTGTAAGAACCTTGGAAGCCTTGGGGTTTGGACGGCTTGTACGCCGGTAGCGTCGCGGGGTCGGTCACATCGACGCCCTTCGGCACGTCACCTTCCCGCGTCATCGTGACCGGCATCTGCAGCACCCACGGGCAGTCGCTGCCCGTGGTGATCTCCGTCCACGTGCCCGTCAACGTCTTATCGGGCTGTGGATCCAGCACCCATGTGCCCAGGACGCGCGCCGGTTGGCCGCCCTGATTGCACTTGCTGTCCTCCCCCAGCACCATCACCCACTTGCCGTTGATCTGATCCAGCGCCGTACGGGTGTCGGAGGCGGAGCCGTCGTTGTTGAGCCGGGTCGCGGTGGCGGTGCATCCGCTGTCGCCGCAGTGCGACCGAAATGCCCATTTCTTGCTGAACGGGTCCTGGCCCGGCGACGGCTGGCCCAGCGCGGTTCGCTTTGAGGCGTCGAAGTCCAATCGGAATGTGCCAGTCAGCGGCCCGTTGTCGGCCGGCTTGTTCTCCGAATCGGATTTGTTCCCTGACGAGCACCCCGCCACCACCGCGGCTACGAGCAATCCCACCGCAACGCCTCGATACGACGACACGTTCATCCTTCCCCTGAGAGTCTCCGCAAGCTTTGCTGAACCCTAGCGGTCTGAGACCTTAGCCGTCAGCCGGGGTGGATGCTTGAAATCGAGAAGACTTACAGCAGTGTCGGCAGCGCCAGCGCCGAATCGACGGCCAGTGCGCAGAAAATGACGGCCAGGTAATTGTTCGACTGCAGGAAGAGCTTCAACGGCTTCACCGGTTCGCCGCGCCGCACCCCGGCGTACAACTGATGAGCCATCACCAGGAACCATGCCCCGGCCAGCACGGCCACCGCCGCATACAGCCATCCGGCGGCCAGAGTCAGCGCCAACGTCGCCGCCACCGTCAGCCACGTGTAGACCAGGATCTGCTTGGTGACCTGCCGCTCGGTTGCCACCACGGGAAGCATCGGCACTCCGGCGGCGCGATAGTCGTCCTTGTAGCGCATCGCCAGCGCCCACGTGTGCGGCGGCGTCCAGAAGAAGATGATCGCGAACATCACCACGGCCGGCCACTGGATCGTTCCGGTGACCGCCGACCAGCCGATCATCACGGGCATGCACCCGGCGGCCCCGCCCCACACCACGTTCTGCGAGGTGCGCCGCTTCAGCAGCAGCGTGTAGACGAGCACGTAGAACGCGATCGTCGCCCCCGCGAGATGCGCCGAGAGCATGTTGGTGGTCCACCACAACCAGAAGAACGAACCCACCGACAGCGCCAGGCCGAACACCAGCGCATGACTGCGCGGGACGGTGGCCCGCGCCAGCGGCCGGCGCTCGGTGCGCTTCATCAGCTTGTCGATGTCGGCGTCAGCCACGCAGTTCAGGGCGTTGGCGCCCGCCGCTGCCAACAAGCCGCCGAACAGCGTATTGGCAATCAAGAGCGGATCGACCGTGCCGCGATGCGCCAGCAGCATGGCCGGGATCGTGGTGACCAGCAGCAGTTCGATCACGCGCGGCTTGGTCAGTGCGAGGTAGCCGAGGACTCGGGTGCGGATCCGGTTCGGCGCCTCGTCGATGACGTGGGCCTCGCGAATTCTCACGCAGTCAACTCCTGAACAAAGGGCACCGGCGCGCGCCGTCTACTACAGAGGATGGTAGACCGCGGTTGAACACCCGCCTAATCGTCCCCCGAGCGGCCTGCAGCGTTTGCGCATCCAGCACTAGGGTAGACACTGCGGTTCGCCGAACTCGGCCGATCTAAGGAGTGCGCCAGTGACCACACTCGAAGAGATACCAACCCTCACCCGCCCCATCCATCCTGACGACTGGACGGACATCGACTCACGCGCGGTCGACACCGTGCGCGTGCTAGCGGCGGACGCAGTGCAGAAGGTCGGCAACGGCCACCCCGGAACGGCGATGAGCCTGGCGCCGTTGGCTTACACGCTGTTTCAGCGCCAGATGCGCCACGACCCCAGCGACGTGCACTGGCTCGGCCGCGATCGGTTCGTGTTGTCGTGCGGACATTCCAGCCTGACGCTGTACATCCAGCTCTACCTCGGCGGGTTCGGCCTGGAACTGTCCGACATCGAATCGCTGCGGACGTGGAAGTCGAAGACCCCCGGACACCCCGAGTTCCGCCACACCAAGGGCGTGGAGATCACGACGGGGCCGCTGGGCCAGGGCCTGGCCTCCGCGGTCGGTATGGCGATGGCTTCGCGTTATGAGCGGGGCCTGTTCGACCCCGACGCCGCGCCGGGTACCAGCCCGTTCGACCACTACATCTATGTGTTCGCGTCGGACGGCGACATCGAGGAAGGCGTGACCAGCGAGGCGTCGTCACTGGCGGGCACGCAGCAGCTCGGCAACCTGATCGTGTTCTACGACCGCAATCACATCTCGATCGAGGACGACACCAACATCGCGCTGTCCGAGGACACCCCGGCGCGCTACCGCGCCTACGGCTGGCACGTCCAGGAGGTCGAGGGCGGCGAGAACGTCGTCGGTATCGAACAGGCGATCGCCGAGGCTAAACGTGTCACCGACAAACCGTCGTTCATCGCGCTGCGCACGGTGATCGGCTATCCGGCGCCCGACCTGATGAACACCGGCAAGGCACACGGCGCCGCTCTCGGCGACGAGGAGGTCGCCAAGGTCAAGGAGATCCTGGGTTTCGATCCACAGAAGACCTTCGAGGTGGGCGACGATGTCATTGCTCACACCCGCAAGCTCGTCGATCGCGGCAAGGAAGCCCACGAGAAGTGGCAGGGCGACTTCGATGCGTGGGCTCAGCGCGAGCCCGAGCGCAAGGCGCTGCTGGATCGGCTGCTGGCCCAGGAGATGCCCGACGGGTGGGACGCCGACCTGACGCATTGGGAGCCGGGATCCAAGCCGCTGGCCACCCGCGCAGCGTTCGGCCAGGTGCTCAACGACGTCGCCCCCAAGCTGCCCGAGTTGTGGGGCGGCTCGGCCGACCTCGCCGGCAGCAACAACACCACGATAAAGGGCGTCAAATCGTTTGGGCCGCCATCTATTTCGACCAAGGACTACACCGCCGACTGGTACGGGCGCGTGCTGCACTTCGGCGTTCGCGAGCACGCGATGGGCGCCATCCTGTCCGGCATCGTCCTGCACGGACCGACCCGGGCGTTCGGCGGCACCTTCCTGCAATTCTCGGATTACATGCGACCCGCAGTGCGACTGGCCTCGTTGATGGACATCGACACCATCTACATCTGGACGCACGATTCGATCGGCTTGGGTGAGGACGGACCGACCCATCAGCCCATCGAGCATCTCGCTGCACTGCGGGCCATCCCGAACCTGTCGGTGGTGCGTCCCGGCGATCCGAACGAGACCGCTTACGCGTGGCGCAGCATCCTCGCTCGCGGCAACGGCAGCGGTCCGGTCGGTTTCATCCTTACCCGTCAGGGCATCCCGGTATTGGAGGGCACCAGCGCCGAGGGTGTCGCGCGAGGCGGCTACATCCTGGGCAAGGCGCCTGACGGCGATCCCGACGTGGTGCTGATCGGCACCGGATCGGAGTTGCAACTGGCGGTGGCCGCGCAGAAGACCTTGGCCGACAAGGGAATCACCGCCTCAGTGGTGTCGATGCCGTGCGTCGAATGGTTTGAGTCGCAGCCGGTGGAGTACCGCGACAGCGTACTGCCGCCGTCGGTGTCGGCGCGAGTCGCGGTCGAGGCCGCCGTTGCGCAGAGTTGGTACAAGCTCGTCGGTGACACCGGCGAGATCGTCTCGATCGAGCACTACGGCGAATCCGCCGATGACAAGACATTGTTCCGCGAGTTCGGGTTCACCCCGGAGTCCGTGGTGGCCGCCGCGGAGCGAGCACTCGACAACTAAGGAAACTAGAGAGAAGGACAAAGCATGGCCCAGAATTCGAACCTTGCCGCGCTGTCCGCGGCGGGCGTATCCATCTGGCTCGACGACCTTTCCCGCGAACGGCTGACGAGCGGCAATCTGCAGGAGCTGATCGACACCAAGTCCGTTGTCGGGGTGACCACCAACCCGTCGATCTTCCAAGCCGCGCTGTCCAAGGGCCACGCCTACGACACGCAGGTCAGTGAGCTCGCCGAACGCGGCGCCGACGTTGACGCCACCATCCGCACCGTCACCACCGACGACGTGCGCAACGCCTGCGACGTGCTGCGCCCCCAATGGGAAGCCTCCGACGGTGTGGACGGCCGCGTGTCGATCGAAGTGGACCCGCGACTGGCCCACGACGGCGACAAAACCATCGCCCAGGCCGTCGAACTGTGGAAGATCGTGGACCGCCCCAACCTGCTGATCAAGATCCCCGCGATGGAAGAAGGCATCCCCGCCATCACCGCGGTTATCGCCGAGGGCATTTCGGTCAACGTCACGCTGATCTTCTCGGTGGAGCGGCACCGGGCGGTGATGGATGCCTACCTCGCGGGGCTGGAGAAGGCCAAGGAGGCGGGCCACGACATCTCCAAGATCCATTCGGTCGCATCGTTCTTCGTGTCTCGAGTGGACACCGAGATCGACAAGCGACTGGAGAAGATCGGCTCGGACGAGGCGCTTGCGCTGCGCGGCAAGGCCGGCGTCGCCAACGCCCACCTCGCCTACGCGGCGTACGAGGAAGTATTCGTCGGCGGCAAGCGCTACGAGTCCCTGAAGTCCGACGGGGCGCGCGTGCAGCGACCGCTGTGGGCGTCCACGGGCGTGAAGAACCCGGACTATTCCGACACGCTGTACGTCACCGAGTTGGTCGCGCCGAACACGGTGAACACCATGCCGGAGAAGACGCTTGATGCGGTGGCCGATCACGGCGTCATCACCGGCGACACCGTCACCGGCAAGGCCGCCGAGGCCCAGGGGGTGTTCGACGAGCTGTCGAAGATCGGCATCGATCTGCCCGACGTGTTCCGTGTGCTCGAGGACGAGGGCGTCGAGAAGTTCGAGAAGTCCTGGCTAGAGTTGCTGGACGCCACACAGGAACAGCTCGACGCCGCCAAGAAATGACGAAATGGCGTAATCCGCTGCGCGACAAGCGCGATAAGCGGATGCCGCATATCGCGGGTCCGTGCGCCGTGGTCATCTTCGGTGTCACGGGCGACCTGGCACGCAGGAAGCTGATGCCTGCGATATACGACCTCGCCAACCGGGGACTGCTTCCGGCCAACTTCGCCCTGGTCGGGTTCGCTCGACGCGACTGGGCGGATGAGGATTTCGCCAAGCTGGTCGGCGAGGCCGTCAGACAGCATGCCCGCACCCCCTACCGGCAGGAGGTGTGGGACCGGCTCGCCGAGGGAATCCGTTTTGTGCAGGGCACATTCGATGATCCGAAGGGTTACGAGAGGCTCGCAGAGACACTGCAGAAGCTCGACGCCGAACGCGGCACCGGCGGCAACCACGCGTTCTACCTGTCGATTCCGCCCAACGCGTTTCCCGTCGTATGCGAACAGCTCAAGCAGTCCGGGCTGGCGAACAAGCCGGAGGGCTCGTGGAGCAGGGTGGTCATCGAAAAGCCATTCGGCCACGACCTGCAAAGCGCTCGTGATCTCAACGCTGTGGTCAACAGCGTGTTCCCCGAGGAGTCGGTCTTCCGCATCGACCATTACCTGGGTAAGGAGACGGTCCAGAACATTCTGGCGCTGCGCTTCGCCAACGAACTGTACGAACCGATCTGGAACAACAACTTCGTCGACAGCGTGCAGATCACGATGGCTGAGGACATCGGATTGGGCGGCCGCGGCGGCTATTACGACGGAGTCGGTGCGGCCCGCGATGTCATCCAAAACCACCTACTGCAACTGCTCGCCCTGACTGCGATGGAGGAGCCGGTCAACTTCGGGCCGCGCGAACTGCAGGCGGAGAAGATCAAGGTCTTCTCGGCGCTTCAGCTCCTCCAGCCGCTGGATCAGACCACCGCACGCGGCCAGTACGCCGCGGGCTGGCAGGGCAGCGAGAAGGTGGTCGGGCTGCTCGACGAGGAGGGATTCTCGAAAGACTCGACCACCGAGACGTACGCGGCAATCACGTTGGAGGTCGACACCCGCCGATGGGCCGGTGTGCCGTTTTTCCTGCGCACTGGAAAGCGTTTGGGACGCAGGGTTACCGAGATCGCGTTGATCTTCAAGCGGGCTCCGCATCTGCCGTTCGACAAGACGATGACCGAGGAGCTCGGTCAGAACGCGTTGGTGATCAGAGTGCAGCCCGATGAGGGCATCACCACGCGGTTCGGCTCCAAGGTGCCGGGCAGCGCAATGGAAGTCCGTGACGTGAACATGGACTTCTCGTACGGCTCCGCGTTCGCCGAGGACTCGCCGGAGGCCTACGAGCGGCTGATCCTCGATGTACTACTCGGCGAGCCCTCGCTGTTTCCCGTGAACGCAGAGGTCGAATTGTCCTGGGAGATACTCGATCCCGTCCTGGAGTACTGGGCCGCCCACGGCAAGCCCGATGCCTACGAGTCGGGAACGTGGGGTCCTGCGTCGGCCGATGAGATGCTGCACCGCATGGGCCGGGAATGGAGGCGGCCTTGAGCTGCGAAGGAGTCGAGCCGCAATGATTGTCGACCTGCCCGGCACGACCACCAACGACATCAACAAGAAGATCACGGGACTTCGCGAAGAAGGCGGCGCCATCACGTTGAGCCGCGTGCTCACCCTCGTGATTTCGCTCCCTTCCGACGATCTGCTCGAAGACGCCATCGAAGCGGCCAACTTCGCGAGCCGCGAGCACCCGTCCCGGGTGATCGTGGTCGTGCCCCGCGATCGCGACGCCGAGGAGGCCCGCCTCGATGCACAGCTGCGCGTCGGGGCCGACGCCGGAGCGGGCGAGATCGTCGCGCTGCGGTTATACGGCGCGCTCGCTGATCACGCCAGCAGCGTGGTTCTGCCGTTTCTGCTGCCGGACACGCCGGTGGTGGCGTGGTGGCCGGCGGGTGGGCCCGACGTTCCGGCACAGGATCCCTTGGGGCAGTTGGCGGTTCGTCGGATCACCAATGCGACGGACTGCGCCGATCCGATGGCCGCCATCAAGGGGCGCCTGCAGGGCTACCACGCGGGCGACACGGATCTCGCGTGGGCCCGTATCACCTACTGGCGCGCCCTGCTGACGGCCGCACTGGACCAACCGCCTTACGAGCCGGTGGCCTCAGCGGTGGTCTCGGGCCTCCGCGATGAGCCGTCACTCGATGTCCTCGCGGGTTGGCTCGCTACCCGGATCGACGGTCCGGTCCAACGTGCAGTGGGCGAGTTGAAGGTTGAGCTGATTCGTCGCAGCGAGACGATCACGCTGCGCCGACCGCAGACCGGGGTGACCGCGACGATCAGCCGGACCGCGAAGCCGGACTCGCTGATCCCGCTGGCGCGCAGAGAGGCCAAGGAATGCCTCGCGGAGGATCTGCGTCGGCTCGATGCCGACGAGATCTATCACGAAGCGCTTGAAGGAATCGAGAAAGTGCAGTACACGTGAGCACCGTCATCGAGAAGTATCCCGACTCCGACGCGCTGGTGGCCGCCGCCGGCGATCGTCTGGTGGGCGCCATCACCGAGGCGATCAGCCAACGGGGCCGCGCGCTGATCGTGCTGACCGGCGGGGGCACCGGCATCGGTCTGCTCAAGCGGGTCCGCGAACAGGCGGACAGCATCGACTGGTCGAAGGTTCACCTGTTCTGGGGCGACGAACGCTTCGTCCCGCTCGACGATGACGAGCGCAACGAGAAGCAGGCCCGTGAGGCCCTGATCGACCACATCGACATTCCCGCCGCCAACGTGCACGCGATGCCACCGAGCGGCGGCGAATTCGGCGACGACCTGGACGCCGCAGCCGCGGACTGTGTGCGCGTGCTGGCCGCGACGGCCGACGACGGCCAGCCGGCACCGGATTTCGACGTTCATCTGCTGGGTATGGGCGGCGAGGGCCACATCAACTCGTTGTTTCCGCACACGGCGGCCGTCCGCGAGACCGACCGCCTGGTGGTCGGTGTCTCCGACTCCCCCAAGCCGCCGCCGCGGCGAATCACGTTGACATTGCCCGCGGTTCAGCGCTCCCGCGAGGTGTGGTTGGTGGTGTCCGGTGAGGCAAAGGCCGACGCGGTGGCCGCCGCCATCGGCGGTGCGAAGCCCGATGACGTACCCGCTGCCGGCGGGGTCGGCCGCGAAGCCACGGTGTGGCTGCTCGACGAAGCCGCGGCCGCCAAGCTCTAATCGTCGCCGACACTACGGTTTCTGACGGATTTTCTTGAAATCTCGTCAGAAACCGTAGTCTCGCGGATTCCGCGTTGGGCGTCGGCGTATCCCGCGGCGTAGTCGGCGGCGCGTTCGACCACGTCGCCGGTGTTCGGTGATCGCCGATCGGTTCGGCATTGGGCGCGGTGCACACATATCAGACGCCGAGTCCACCCCGGCGGTTCCGATGGGTGTGGTCAAATGACCGTCATGGCAGACAAGGGTGGCAAGCCCGTACGCTCCGGCCCCGAACGGATCCGTAAGCTCGCGCAGGCCGCGCTCAATGCCGACGTGACCGTGGAGCAGGTCGACACGATCCTCGAAGGACTCAGCGAGACGCTGGAAGACCTCAACAACTCGACGAGCAATCTGGACACCACGCTGGAGCGCTTCAACGAAACCATCAACCAGATCAACGAACTCGCCCCGCGTCTGATCGCTGTCGTCGACCGGATGGAGGGCATCGTCGCCCGGGTGGAACGCATCGTCGGCCTCGGCGAGTCGGTGATATCCCCTCTGACCGCGACTGAGCATGCGGTGCGGGTAGCGGTCGACAGAGTGCGCCGAACCACCGGCCTGTAGTGCCGACCGCGGACATCAGTCCCGCTCCCCCGTTCGCCGACGGCACCGGGCTGCCGTGGGATGTCGCGGTTGACGACGCCGTCGCCGCGATCGCCGACGCCCGCGCACGGCAGGGCGACACCTTCGCCGTGACGAGTGGCGGAGACCGCTATCTGTTCACCTTCTCTCCGACGGGGGTCGATTCGTTCTACGCGCTGCCCGAGGAGATAGCGAGCAAGGGCGTCGCCGACTATCTGATGCTGCGGCGCAAGCTGCCCGACGAGATCTTCGACGGCAGACGCGTCCTGCCGACCTCATTGTTCCGCCGCGACGACGTGACGTCGTATCTCACCAATCTCGAGCGGGCCCTCGACAGCACGGTAGTCGAGTTGGGATCCCAAGGCTCCGTTGATGTTTTCGGCCTGACCCGTCGCCTCGGGCACCGAATGGGCCTTGCCTCCTGGGCCGGACCGGGCTCGGCGGAAGGCGAGCCGTTCGAGCGTTTGATCGTGGCGTTCGACGCGCTCGACGGATCGGACGCGTTCGTGCATCCGGACGCGATGGCAGCGGTGGAGGCATCCGGCAAACAAGCCGAACGGGCCGCACTCGACGAGATCGCCGCGATCGTTCAAACGGCAGTGCACCGAATGGGCTCCAGCGACATCGCCGGTCAGGACCTCTTCGGCCGGATGGTGGACGCGTGGTCCTCGGAGTCCCACCACGTCCGCATGCGCGGAATCGCGATGGACGTCGCGCTCATCCACGTCGCATCGATGTCGAACCTGATGGCTGCCCTCGGATGGGCGCTGGTCGACCTTGTGGAACATCCCGCCGAACGCAAGCGCGTGGCTGCGGGCGACAATGCTCTCGCGCAGCGCTGCGCGCTGGAGAGCACGCGACTGGCGCAGCGTTCGATCATGTCGCGAGCTGTGCTGGCGCCCATCGACTTCGACACCGGTGAAGCGATCTATCACGTTCCGGCCGGTTGGACCGTGGCCACGCTGCTGCCGTTGATGAACACGTCGGCGGCACCGGGTCTGGACCACTGGGATCCGGACCGCTGGCATCGCCACCGCCTAGCGGACACAGCGGGACTGGCATCGCCGACGTTGGTGACGGCCTTCGGGCACGGCAAGCACTCCTGCCCGGCGCAGCCGTTTTCGCTGGCCGCCATGACAGCTGCGTTGGGGCGCCTGCTCACCACCTACGAGATGACCCCGGGCTGGTCTTCCTACCCGCGGCCGGTGCCCGCCCAGATCGGCGGTGTCGCCCGCGCGGCGGACGAATGTCTCGTGGACTACCGCCGAATCTAGCCGCTGTTGCGCAGCGCCGACGCCAGCCCGCTCATGGTGAGCAGGATGCCGCGCTGGATGAGTTCGTCGTCGTCGCCCGACCGGTAGCGCCGTAACAGCTCGACCTGCAGGTGATTCAGCGGCTCCAGGTACGGGAAGCGGTTGAACACCGAACGGGCCAGTGCCGGGTTGTCCGCGAGCAGGTCGTCATGGCCGGTGATGAGCTGATGCATCCGGATCGTGCGCTCGTGCTCCGCGACGATCTTGTCGAACACCCGGCGGCGCAGCGACTCGTCCTCGACGAGTTCGGAGTAGTGCGCGGCAAGCCCCATGTCGGACTTGGCCAGCACCTGCGCCATGTTCGAGAGCACCGTCGCGAAGAACGGCCACTTCCGATAGAGATCCCTCAGCACCTCCAGGCGACCATCACCCTCGCCGATCCACTCCTCGAACGCCGTTCCGGTTCCGTACCAGCCGGGCAGCATCACACGCGACTGACTCCACGCCAGTACCCATGGAATCGCGCGCAGATCCGAGATCGAGGTGGTGGGTTTTCGCGATGCCGGCCTGCTGCCGATGTTGAGCGCACCGATCTCGCTGACCGGCGTGGACGCCTTGAAGTACTCGACGAAACCCGGTGTCTCGTGGACCAATTCCGCGTACGCGCGCTGCGCCCGCACCGCCAGGTCGTCGAGCACCTCGTAGGCCGGCCCGGCAGCGTCACCGAGACCTTCGACGTCGAGCAGCGTGGCCTCCAGTGTCGCCGCCAAGAGCGTTTCGAGGTTGCGATGTGCGACTTGCGGTTCGGCGTACTTCGCGGCGATGACCTCGCCCTGCTCGGTGATGCGCAGCGAACCCTTTACCGCGCCCGGCGGCTGCGCCAGGATGGCGTCGTAGCTCGGACCGCCACCGCGGCCGACCGTGCCGCCGCGACCGTGGAAGAGGCGCAACCGGATTCCGGTCTTGCGGGCCGATTCGACCAGGTCAAGTTCAGCTCGGTACAGTGCCCAGTTGGCCGCGAGATAACCACCGTCCTTATTGGAGTCCGAGTAGCCGAGCATGACCTCCTGGCTGTCACCACGCGCCGCCACGACGGCGCGGTATAACGGAAGATCCAGTACCGCTTCGAGAATCGACGAGCCACGCTGAAGGTCGTCGATGGTCTCGAACAGCGGCACGATGCCCACCGGTGAGAACACGTCCGATCCGGACGCATCGAGCAGACCGACCTCTTTGAGCAGGATCGCCGCCTCGAGCATGTCCGACACCGACTGGCACATCGAGATGATGTAGTTGGGAACCGCCTGCGGCCCGAACACGTCCACTGCACGCGCGGCCGCGGCGACGATGTCGAGTTCCTTGCGCGCCAGCTCAGACAAGTCGGCGCCGTCCGCGATGAGCCCCTCGGGCGACGAGCCGACATGCCGGATCAGCGGCCTGCGCGTTGCCAATTCGGCGGCCAGCAGCTCAACGCGATCCGGCTCGGGCAGCGAACGGTAGTCGGGGTGCACCCCGGCCCAGGCCAGCAGCTCGGCGACGACCTCCTCGTGCACTTCGGAGTTCTGCCGCATGTCGAGACCCGACAGATGGAACCCGAAGACGCGCACCGCTTCCCGCAGCCGCGCCAGCCGGTCGTCGGCCAGCACCGAGCTGCCGTGAGCACGCAGCGACGCGTCGACGACGTCCAGATCGGCGAGCAGTTCGGCCGGCGTTTGATAGCGGTCGAGTCCGAGATCGAGTTCATGTTCGGGCTGGCGGTCCAGGATCGCCGTCGCCGTCGCGGTCAACCGCGCGTGGATGACCCGAAGCGCGCGGCGATACGGTTCGTCGGCGCGCGCGGGCTCGTGGCAGCTGTCGGCGAGTGCCGCTAAGTCGTCGCTGATGGTCACCAGCCGCGCCGACATCGACAGTTCCTCTTCCAAGGCGGTGATTTCGGAGAAGTAATGCTCGATGGCGGTATAGGCGGCGTTGCCGGTCGCGAGGCGGACCACCTCGGCGGTGACGTTGGGGTTGCCGTCGCGGTCGCCGCCGATCCACGAGCCCAGCCTCAGGATGGGTTCACTCAGCAGTTCCGCCTCGGCCCACCGGGCTCGTAGCGCGTTGCGCACCTCGGCGTTGACCTTCGGGACCACGTCGAAGAACGCGGCCGGGTAATAGCGAAGACCGGTTTCGATCTCGTCCTGAATCTTCAACCGCGACAACCGGATCAGTGCGGTCTGCCACAACGTCAAGATGTGGCGGCGCAGCTCCTGCTCGATGTCGCGGCCGTCGTCGGTCTCGGTGTGGCCGTGCAACCGCAGCCGCATGAGTTCGGTGATGCGGTGTTGAGTGTCGAACACCGTGCGGCGTCGCGTTTCGGTGGGGTGCGCGGTGATGACGGGCGCGACCAGTGCCCCGGCCAGCGCGCCCGCAACCGTCGCCGAATCGAGTTGCGCCGAGTCGAGTTTGGCGTACGTCGCGGCCAGGCTGCTGCGCTGCGGCGGCTCGCCGGCGCCGACGTGGATCGCACGGCGTCGCTCGCGGTGGATGTCCTCGGCGACATTGGCCAACAGGGCGAAGTGCGTGAACGCCCGGATGACGGGGATGGCCTCGTGGATGTCGATCCCGTCGAACATGCGGGCCATGTCGGTGCGGTCGATCTCGGAGCGCCGTACGCGGAACGATTCCACACGGGCGCGTTCGACGAGGTCGAACACCTGCTCGCCGTTCTGCTCGCGGACGGTGTCGCCCAGGATCGTGCCGAGCAGCCGGATGTCCTCACGCATCGGCTCAGTCGCCTCACGACCGACCTTGGTGCGCTGGACGGCGCCGATCGGTTCGAGTCCCAGCTCACCCATGACCCCAGTATCGAGGTAGGGCAAGCGCCCCGCATGGCGAGGGTCCACCGAATCGTGCGGTTGAGAAGCAGGCTCAAGAGAGTAATGCTTATCAGTAGCAACTCACCGCTCGAAGGGACCGGATGATGCGTGGACTACTGACCGCCGTGGTCGCAGGTTTGATCGGGCTCGCCATCGCGAGTGCAGCGTCCGCAGGCGCCACCCCGGCCACCTGCCCAAATACCAACACCGTGATCGTGCAGGGCAAGACCCTGCCCCAGCAAGGCAATCTGGTCTGCGATGACGACCAGACCAGCCGAGGGCTGCTCGGCAACGCACCAGTGGTCGGCAACCTGCCGGGGTTGGGTGGCCTTCTCTAGTGGGCCATGGCCACGACCAGTGCCACCCACATGATCATGAGCACGACCGCGACAGCCGTCGCGCCGATCACGATGCTTGCGCCGTTATAGCGCTGCGGCGGCGGCCCGAGTGATCCAGCGCTGAACGTCCACATCGGCACGCGGTATTCGAGTTCGACGAGTTGGCCGGGGTTCACAACGACCGTGTAGTCCGACGGTCCGACGCGGCGTGGGAAGAAGTAGGGCACGTACACGTGCACGTGGTACTGGCCCGTGGCCAAGGCCATGACGTTGCGCCCCCAGCCCACGACGGGCATTTCGTAGCCGTTGACGAAGATTTTCGGCTTGACGGCCGCGAACATCCACGACAACGCGAAGTAATGGGTGGTGACCGCGATCCCCTGCTGCCCGTGGGGCTGAGGCGGGTGCATCGGCGGGTAGGCGCTAGCCGCCGTACTTGATCTGCAGCCCGACGCCCACGATCGATACCAGCCAGATGCCGACGACAAAGAGCGTCAGCCGGTCGAGGTTCTTCTCGACGACGGTCGACCCCGAGAGGCTCGACTGAACGCCGCCGCCGAACAGGGTGGACAAGCCGCCACCCTTGGCGCGATGCAGGAGTACCAAGAGCACGACCAGCAGACTCGTGATGATCAGGATGATCTGCAGGGTCAATTCCATGGCCGCCAGACTACAGGTCTGCCCTGCTCACTACGGCAAGGGCCCACCAGCGGCGATGGCCGACAGGGTGGCGAATTGCTCGCCGTCCAGCGAAGCCCCGCCCACGAGTGCGCCGTCGACGTCCTCCTGGCCGACGATCTCACCGACGTTCTTGGCGTTCACCGAACCGCCGTACAGCACCCGGACCCCGGCCGCGAGCTGCGGTGTTGCCAGCTTGCCCAGCTCCTCACGAATGGCCTTGCAAACTTCCTGTGCGTCGGCGGCGCCGGCGACCCTGCCGGTGCCGATCGCCCAGACGGGCTCATAGGCGATGACGGCCTGGCCGATCTGTTCAGCTGACAGGCCCGCGAGCGACCCGCGAAGCATCTCGACGTTGTGTTCGACGTGATTACCTGCCTCGCGGACCTCGAGCTGCTCGCCGATGCAGATGATCGGGATGAGGCCGTGCTTGAAAGCGGCGGCGGCCTTCGCAGCGACGAGCGCGTCGTCCTCGTGGTGGTAGGTGCGGCGTTCGGAGTGCCCGACGACGACGTACGTGCAGCCCAGCTTGGCCAGGAAGGCTCCGCTGATGTCGCCGGTGTAGGCACCGGCCTCGTGTTGGGACAGATCCTGCCCGCCGTAGGTCAGACGCAATCTGTCGCCGTCGACCAGAGTCTGCACGCTGCGCAGATCGGTGAACGGGGGCAGCACCGCGACGTCGACCTTGTCGAAGTACTTGTCCGGCAGCGAGAACGCGATCTTCTGAACCAGCGCGATCGCTTCGAAGTGGTTGAGGTTCATCTTCCAGTTCCCGGCGATCAGCGGCTTACGGGTCACGGGCGATGAGCCTCTCGGGCGAAGAGCATCATTGAGGTGCCTTTCTCCTTATCCAAGTATTTCGATACCGGGGAGCGTCTTTCCCTCAAGGTATTCGAGCGACGCCCCGCCGCCGGTGGAAATGTGAGAGAAACCGTCCTCCGGCAGCCCGAGCTGCCGCACGGCCGCCGCCGAGTCGCCGCCGCCGACGACGCTGAACGCGCCCTTGCCGGTCGCGCCGATGATCGCCTCGGCGACCCCCTTCGTGCCCGCCGCGAAGGCCGGGAACTCGAACACCCCCATCGGGCCGTTCCAGAAGACGGTCTTGGCGTTGGACAGCAGCTTGGTGAACCTCTCCACCGAGCCCGGGCCGATGTCGAGGCCCATCTTGCCTTCGGGAATCCGGTCGGCCCGCACGACTTCTGGCGCGGCGTCGGCCTTGAACTCGTCGGCGACGACGATGTCGACGGGCAGGTGGATGACGTCGCCGTAGTCCTCCAGCAACTTGCGGCAAGTGTCGATCATGCCCTCTTCGAGCAGCGATGTGCCGACTGAAACACCCTGTGAGGCAAGGAAAGTGAAGCACATGCCGCCGCCGATGATCAGGCTGTCGGCCTTGGTGGCGAGGTTCTCGATGACCGCCAGCTTGTCCGACACCTTCGACCCGCCGAGAACGACCGCATACGGGCGCTCGGTCGAACTGGTCAGCTGCTCAAGGACTTTGATCTCGGCCGCGACCAGCTCGCCCGCGTAATGCGGCAGCAGTGTGGCGACGTCATACACCGAGGCCTGCTTGCGGTGCACGACGCCGAAGCCGTCGGACACGAATGCACCGTCGTCGCCGACCAGTTCGACCAGCGCCTTAGCCAGTGTCAGCCGCTCGGCGTCGTCCTTGCTGGTTTCGCGCGGATCGAAGCGGATGTTCTCGAGCAGAAGGATGTCGCCGTCCGTCAAGCCTTCCGCGCGAGCCAGCGCGTCGGTGCCCACGACGTCGCCCGCCAGCTGGACGTGGCGGCCGAGCCGCTCCCCCAGCGCCTTGGCGATCGGGGCGAGCGAGAACTTGGGGTTCGGGCCGTCTTTGGGGCGGCCGAGGTGCGCGGTGACAACGAGCTTCGCGCCGGCGTCCGACAGCGCCTTGAGCGTGGGCACCGAGGCGACGATCCGGCCCTCGTCGGTGATGGTTCCATCGTCGTCGAGCGGGACGTTCAGATCGGAGCGCACCAGCACGCCCCGACCCGAAACCCCTTCTGCGAGTAGGTCGTCGAGAGTCTTGACGGCCATCGCGTTACAGCGACTTGCCGACCAGCGCGACCAGGTCAACGAGACGGTTCGAGTAGCCCCACTCGTTGTCGTACCACGACACGACCTTGGCCTGGTTGTCGATCACCTTGGTCAGCCCCGCGTCGAAGATCGAGCTGTGCGGGTCGGTGACGATGTCGCTGGAGACGATCGGTGCGTCGTAGTACTTGAGGATGCCCTTCATCGGCCCGTCGGCAGCGGCCTTCATCGCGGCGTTGATCTCCTCGGCGCTGGCCGACTTGCTCAGGTCGGCCGTCAGGTCGGTGCACGAACCCGTGGGGATCGGCACCCGCAATGCGTAGCCGTCGAGCTTGCCCTTCAGTTCGGGCATCACCAGGCCGATGGCCTTGGCCGCGCCGGTGGAAGTGGGCACGATGTTCAGCGCGGCGGCGCGGGCGCGCCGCAGGTCCTTGTGCGGGCCGTCCTGCAGGTTCTGGTCCTGGGTGTAGGCGTGGATCGTGGTCATCAGGCCTCTGACGATGCCGAACTCGTCATTGAGGACCTTTGCCAATGGGCCCAGGCAGTTGGTGGTACACGAGGCGTTGGAGATGATGTTCTGGCTGCCGTCGTACTTGTCGTCGTTCACGCCGAGGACGATGGTGAGATCCTCGCCCTTGGCCGGCGCGGAGATGATCACCTTCTTGGCACCGGCGTCCAGGTGCCCCTTGGCCTTGGCGGCGTCGGTGAAGATGCCGGTGGACTCGACGACGACGTCGACACCGAGGTCACCCCATGGCAGCGCCGCTGGACCCTCTTTCACCTCGAGCGCCTTGATCTTTTTGCTGCCGACAACGATGGTGTCGTCGCCTTCCAGGCTGATGTCCTCGGGGTAGCGACCCAGGATCGAGTCGAACTTCAATAGGTGCGCCAGGCTGGCGTTGTCGGTGAGGTCGTTGACGGCGACGATCTCGATGTCGGTGCTCTTGCCTTCGGCCTGTTGTGCCGCCAGGGCCCGGTAAAGATTGCGGCCGATGCGGCCGAAGCCGTTGACGCCTACTCGGATGGTCACTTGTGTCTCCCTTTTTCGCCTCGATGCTCCACGGCCAGCCTAGTGCTGTGATACAGGCCACGCGCGGGCTGGTCAGCCGCGAAACCGTGCCCCGCCGCCAAATGACATGTGCCGGCCCAGCGGATGACTTTCGCCCCTGCCGAGCAACCCGGCTGAATGGAGATCATCACAATATCGCCCGCACACGTGCGGGTAGCTCCACAAGGGGGTCGACATGACGGCTACCGACGAGACTTTCCGCTCCGACGACACGCCGCGCGAGGCCGCGGCGCGGTTCAAGGACGGCGGCGACGATGTCGTCTTGGCGGCGCATCGCGCACAGGAAGCCCACGATCGGGCATGTTGTGCGCATTTGGTCGCCGCCGAAAGGCATAGACGCGCCGCCCGCGCGCACGACCAAGCGGCGAAGGTGCATCGCGATGCTGCGGCCGCGGGCGTCGGTGACGTGGCGACTCATCTGAGCGCGGCCGAGGTGCACGAGGCAGCCCGCGACGTTGACTACCGCGGCGCCGAGCTGGCGGAGCGACTGGCGCGCAGCGAGCACAACTAGTGGCGGTGCTCGCCGTCAGAGCACGGCGAGGCTCTGGTCGGCGTAAGGGTTGCCGAGCCATTTGCGCCGGATCCGCTGCAATGTGCCGTCCTGCTCCAGCTCTTCCTGGGCGACGGTGACGCGGGCGAGCAGAGCCTGGTTCTCGAGGCCGACGGCGATCGCGATCCTCTCGACCGTGATGCCCTTCTGTACGACCTGGACCCCCGGGATGGGCTTGACCAACTCAATCAGCACCGGCGCCAACTTCATGAAGGCGTCACAGCCGCCATCGGTCAGATCGGTCAGCGCGGAGCGGATGCTGCCGTAGTCGTAGACCCGGACCTGAGCCGCCTTTCCGTCGGCGACCAACCGCTCGGCGACCGGCTGGCTGGTGTTGCCCTGCTGGACGCCGATGGTGAGGCCTTCGAGGTCGTCGATGGACCTGACGTTCGGATGCCGTGCGGTGTCCACGGCCAGCGACTGTCCGGAGATGAGGTAGGGCGGGACGAACTTCGCCTTTTTCTCACGTTCCGGTGTGACGGTCGTACCCGCGGTGACGCAGTCATAGGCCGAGCCGAGCCCGTCGAAGATGCCATTGAAGTCGGCGCCCTCGTATGCGATGAATTCGGCTTTCGCGCCGAGTTTTTCGGCGATCGCGTGCATCAGGTCGATGTCGAGGCCGGCGTCGTCCGGCATGCCGTTGAAGGGCGGATCGGGAAAGGCCGCACCGACTCTCAGAGTCTCCATGAGTTCACCGTAGTTGTTCCAGTTTCGCTCGGGCCTGCTCGATTTGGTCGTATGCATAGGCAGCGATGGCCGCTGTCGTCATGTTCGCCCCCTGCCGGGCATACATCTCGAATTTGTCGCGGCCGAGGACCTCACGTAGGTGCGCTACGACACCGGGAAACTCCGCAAATACTGCCGAGGTCAATTCGCTAGCCGCAAAACCGGAAAGGACCGCCGCCTGCTCGTGCCACTCCAGCCCGTCCAATATGTTCGCGAGGATCGCCAGTGGAAACTGAAGTGCAACGACGGATCCCGAGGCGTGATTGATTCGGATCCCCGCGCTGAGATGGTCCAGCGCGGCCGCCATGTCGCCTCGCCTTGCCTCCAACCGTCCGATGTTGTTGGCGAGGTACGCCTCGTTGGAACGGGCGCCGCTCTCGTGTGCGATCACCAGTCCGCGCCGCATGGCGGCCAGGGCCGCCTGAGGATCCGCTTCCCGGAACGCGAAGCCATAGGCCAGCAGAGCGAATGACAGCGCGTAGGGGTTACCCGTGGTCTCCGCGACGTCGACGATGCCAGGCGCGACGGCCACCGCGTCGTCGAGTCGGCCGCCCATGACGAGCGCCAGGACTCGATTTGCCCTCACGATGCCGAGCGGATCGCGGTTGGACTCGAGGTATGTGTCGTACCACGCGATGCCCCTGTGCACCTGACCGATCGACACGTACAGCCCGCCGAACAAGCCGTCGAAGTCGAACGGCACGTGACCGCGTTCGGAACGCATCGCGGCGGTGCCGGCCTCTGTGTACGCGAGGGCATCCTCGAGTCGGCCGCTCATCCAGCACAGCGCGGCGACTACGTACAGACTCAGGAGGCGCGGATGAGCAGCGGTGCGGGCGGCGTCTATGAGTTCCTCTGCCCACGCGATGGATTCTTGACTTTCCAAGGCGTAGGCCAGGATTCCGCCCGCGTACGTCGCAATGGTGGCGGCCACATCGAGGTCGCCATGGTCGGCTGCCCACCGGAATGCCGAGCGGAGATTGGCCAACTCGGTCATGTACCAGACGTAGGCCTGATGCTGGCGCGGACTGTTCCACATGGCCATGATGTCGGCTTCTCGACCGGCGAAATGGCGGGCATGGGCATCACGCGCCTCGGCAGCCATTCCATGGTCGGTCAGCTGCTCCTCAGCGAATTCGCGAATGGTCTCCAGCATCGAGAACCGCGTCCGCCCCGACGTCTGCTCCGCGACGACCAGTGATTTGCGTACCAACGCGTCGAGCAGGTCCACGACCACGTAGCGATCCGCCTCAGCTTCCGCAACAGCGCACGCGCCGGCGAGGTCGAAGCCGCCGGCGAACACTGAACATCGTTCCAGGAGTTGCTTCTCCGCGTCATCGAGCGCGTCGTAGGACCAGGCCACGGCGTGTCTCAGCGTCTGGTGTCGCCCTAAGGCACGTCGCGAACCGACGAGGAGCCTGAAGCGGTGGTCGAGATGGTCGCGCAGCTCGTCCACGGCCATGGACGACATCCGCGAGGCCGCCAATTCGATCGCAAGGGGAATGCCGTCGAGCCGTTGACAGATCTCTGCCACGACATCGGTGTCGTCGAGCATCGCGTGGGGGGCGACCTGGCGAGCCCGCTCGATGAACAACTCGGCGGCCGCGTCGATGTCGAGAGATCGCACCGGCCATACCTGTTCGTCGGCGAGAGCGAGTGCTTCGCGGCTCGTCGCGAGGATCCTCGCCGTTTCCGAAGGCGCCAGAATTGCCTCGACCAGATCCCCGGTGGCATCGAGCACATGCTCGCAGTTGTCGATGACCAACAACCGGACCCGGCCCTCGAGGGCAGCGGCGATGGACTCGGTCATCGTCTTACCGGGCTGCTGCGTGATCCCGAGGACGGCGGCCATCGCATCCGGGACGGCGGCCGCGTCACTGACGGCGGCGAGTTCGAAATACCATATGCCGTCGGCAAACTCATCCGCCATGCCGGCGGCGACCTCGATGGCCAATCGGGTTTTGCCAACGCCACCGACACCGGTCAACGTGACGAGTCGTCGGGACTGAAGCGCCTCCGAAATCTGCGCGATTTCGGCGTCGCGCCCGAGGAAGGCCGTGGTAGGTCGACGAAGATTTCCGGGGCTTGGATCAAGCGTCCGCAGCGGCGGGAAGTTTGTCGAGAGGCCCGGCGCTCGCACCTGAAACACGTTGACCGGGTTGGGCAGATCGCGCAGCCGCCTTGAACCCAGATCGGACGAGCGCGATTCCGTTGACGAGGCTTGCGGTCGAGTCCGCTACCAGGATCTGTCCGCCATGGCCGGCGGCCATCACCCGCGCCGCGCGGTTCAGTACCGCTCCGAAGTAATCGCCGTCACGAAACTCCGCCTCGCCGGTGGCGATTCCCATCCGCACCGGCATCCCGAGTTCACGTTGCGCGGCAATCGCCGCATCCACGGCGGACCTCGGTGAATCGAATGCGGCACACACACCGTCTCCGGTGTGCTTGAACAACAAACCACCGTTGTCCTCGATCGCCGAACGCAACGCCTTGTCGTGCGCGGCCAACGCCGCCCGCATCGCGTCCGCATCTGACTCCCACCGACGGGTCGAGCCCTCAATATCGGTGAACAGAAAGGTCACCACACCCGCTGGCGGGCCCCCCGCGTACACCCGCACAGAATGACACAGAAACCTAGCGAATCTCGGCGTCTTCGCGCAGGTCGGGGGCTACTCAGCCTCGGCGATCGAGGCCATTTCGGGCGGCTCCCTGGTCAGTCCCCGGGTCAGCACCAGCAGGTACACGATGCCGAGGCCGAGCCAGCTGAGCCCGAGGATCAGCGCCTTGGCGTCGAGTTGGGTGAGCAGGTAGATGTCGATCACCGCACCGATCACCGGCAGCAGGATGTAGCGCCATGGGCTCAGGCTCTCGTTGCGGTGCCTCACGTAGTAGGCGATCACCGAGACGTTGACCAACGTGAACGCAGTGAATGCGCCGAAATTGATGAACGACGTGGAGGTCGCGATGTCAAGGAATACCGCCGCGAGCCCGATCACGCCGCACAATGCGATGTTGAAGACCGGGGTGTGAAATCGCTCCGACACCCAGCCGAATGCTCGTTCCGGCAGCACCCGATCGCGTCCCATCGCGTACAGCAGCCGTGCCACGGCCGCCTGGGCCGACAGGCCCGAGGTGAACTGGCCGACGATCAACCCGGTCAGGAACACGGCGCCGAACAGGTTGCCGCCGATCGTCTTGGCGATGTCGGAGGCCAGCGAGTCGGCGTTGTCGAAAGTTCCGCCCGGCGACACAAGCGTCACGAAGTAGGTGACGATGATGAAAATCGTCCCGCCGATCAACGCCACCAGCACAATCGCGCGCGGCACATTGCGCTCGGCATCGTGTGCCTCCTCGGTCAGTGTGCTGATCGCGTCGAACCCGAGGAACGAGTAGGCCGCGACGGCCGCACCGGCCGCCAGGGCGCCGAACCCACCACCGCCGCTGAACGGCGTCGTCGACACCAGCGACTGCGAACCGCCGACCAAATGCGCGATCGACAGGATCACGAACAACGCGAGGATGAGCAGCTGCACGGTCATCAACACGAAATTGGTGCGGTCGGCGACCTTCAGCCCAATCACGTTGAGCGCCGAAGTGATCACGATGTAGGCCACTATCCAGACGAAGAACGGCACATTCGGAAACTGACCCTGCAGGTACGACCCGCCGATCAGCCAGATGACCAGCGGCAAGAACAGGTAGTCCAGCAGGATCGCCCATCCGACAACGAAACCCAGCCGCGAGTCAAGCGACTTGCGCACGTAGGTGTAGGCCGATCCGGCCACCGGGAAGTGCTTGGCCATCAGGCCGTAGCTCAGCGCGGTGAACAACATCGCCACGGTGGCAACCAGATACGAGCCCGCGCTCCCGCCGTTGGACAGCTCGGCGATGACCCCGAAGATGCCCAGCACAATGATCGGCGTCATGTAGGCAAGTCCGAAGAGCACCAGAGACCGCAAGTGCAGTTGCTTCTGCAGCGTGCCGTGATGTTCGGTCATGACGCTCCTCTCGGTTGCCACCGGGTGGGATCAATCCGGCCCTGATAGATGGGCAGGTCGATCACAGGATCGTCGGGCGCCATCTGCGACCACATCCGGTTGTAGCCTTCAGTACCCAGATTTCGCACGCGTGTCACCGCGTCGAGGTCAAGGTCGACGCGCAGCACACCGGGCTCAGCTGTGGGAAGGTCGCCGATCACCGTGCCCTCCGGGTCGCACACGATCGTGCCGCCGGTCCCGATGGCGCCTGCGGCATTGACACTCACCATGAACACCTGGTTGACGATCGCATTAGCCTGTGCGAGCACCCTTTCCTGTTTGCGGTCGGCGCCGATGGTCTTCACCACGTTCACGACGAACTGGGCGCCGAGCCAGGCCACGCTGCGGGTGGACTCCGGAAACCAGGCGTCGTAGCAGATCGACAGCCCGCCACGGCCTGTTCCCGGCATGTCGAACACCACGAACTCATGACCCGAGGACCACGCCTCGTAGGGCCGCCAGGGAAACACCTTGCGATAGCTCGCGACGAGGCCGCCGCTCGGGTCGAACACGACCTGTGTGTTGTAGACGCGTCCGTCGTCGCCGAGTTCTGGGACAGAACCCGGTATGAGCCACACGCCGAGTGCCGCGGCGACCTCGGCCAGCGCCTGTATCCGAGGCCCGTCCACAGGTTCAGCGGCCGATCGCAACCATTCGTTGGCATCCGCCGCGCTATCACAGTCACCACACAGATGGATCTCAGGAAACACGATCAAGTCGAGTTGGGTTTGCGCACGCGCGATCTCGGTGGCCTGTGTGCGGAGTTGCCCTACGGGATCGGCCCCAGTGATCGGCGGGTACTGAGCCAGCGCGATGGACAACGTGCGACTCATTCGACCAAAGTTAGACCTGGTCTTGAAGTTGCGCTCGTGCTTGGTCCATTCGGTCGTACGCGTAGGCGACGACGGCGGCGGTCGTCATCGCTTTCCCCTGCGAGGAAAGCTCGTCGTACCTATCGGCGCCGAGAACGTCGCGAAGGTGTGCGCTTGTGATGGCCAGTTCCGGCAGCCACGCCCTGGTGATGTGACCGGCGGAGTATCCGGCGAGGACAGCGGCGCCTTCTGCGTGCCCGAGACGGCCCAGGCACGCCGCGAGGCTGGCAAGCGGTATCCGAATGGTGATGGCGTTACCTGAGTCGTGGTAGTTGCCGATGGCCAGCCTGAGGTAATCGAGGGCCGACATTACGTCGCCATGTTGCCCCTCGAGCCGGCCGAGGACGTTTGCGAAATGCGTTATGTTGTATCGGATTCCGGCGTCCTGGGCGATCGCAAGTCCTCTTTGCAGCGCTTCGCGGGCACGGCCCGGATCCTCGTCGCACCATGCCATGCCATACACGAGGTTTGCGCCGCCAACTCGAAAACGAAGACCCCATCCGGGAATTCGTCAGCCAACCGCGCGGCGACGTCCACTCCCAAGCGAGTCTTACCTACGCCGCCCGAGCCCGTCAGCGTCACCAACCGATGCGCGCGTACCGCATCGATGACCGCCGCGACCTCGGAATCGCGGCCGATGAAGCTGGTTGCCGGCTTCCGCAGATTGCCCGGGGTCGCGTCAACGGTTCTCAGCGGCGGGAATTCGGCCCGCAAGCCTGGGGCCTGTAATTGGAAGACCCCGATCGGTCCGGGGAGGTCGCGCAGCCGCCGCGGTCCGAGGTCGACGAGCTCCATGCCACTGATCAGCCGGCCGTCGAGTCCGCCACGAGGACCTGGCCGCCATGGCCGGCGGCCATCACCCGGGCAGCACGATTCAGTACCGTGCCGAAGTAATCGCCGTCGCGCAGTTCCGCTTCACCGGTGGCAATGCCCATCCGCACCGGCAACTGCAACCTCGCTGAGCTTCAACAGCCGCCTGCACAGCCGATCCGGGTGAGGCGAAGGCGGCGGCCATTCCATCGCCGGTGTGGGCGAAGACGAAACCGTCGTTGGCCTCGATCGCCGAGCGCAGCACCTTGTCATGCGCGGCCAGCGCCGCACGCATTGTGTCAGCGTCTGATTCCCACCGGTGGGTCGAGCCCTCGATATCGGTGAACAAGAAAGGTCACAACCCCTGACGGTGCATCCCCCAAGGACACTCGCACAGGATGGCATATCCACCCCTGGCCAGCGGGAGAATGCTATCGGTACGCCGGCGTAGCGTCGCGACCATCACGACCGGCGGTCTGACCCCCCGGCGCGCACGGCGACTATGTCGGATCCTCAGGTATACTCGAACACATGTTCGATATGCTGGCGGAGCTCGACATCGACGCCGACGATGCGACGCTTCTCGACCACATCGCCGAACTCGAGCACATCAAGTCCGTGGCCGCGGCAGCACAGGCCCGGTTGACCGCGGCACTCGACGCCAAGCGGCGTGCCTGCGAGGCGGCCGAGGGCGTGCCCGCAGCCAAGCGCGGCCGCGGTCTGGCCAGCGAGGTCGCGCTGGCCCGACGGGACTCGCCGAACTGCGGCAATCGTCATCTCGGATTCGCCAAGGCGTTGGTCTACGAGATGCCGCACACGCTGGCCGCCCTGGAAGCCGGAGCCCTGTCCGAATGGCGGGCCACCCTCATCGTGCGTGAATCGGCCTGCCTGACTGTCGAAGATCGCGCGAGACTCGACGCGGAGATGTGCGCCGATCAGTCCCAACTCCATGGCAAAGGCGACAAGCGGATAACTGCGGATGCGAAAGCCATTGCCTACCGCCTCGATCCGCACGCTGTCGTCGACCGCGCCGTCCGCGCTGAATCTGAGCGCAGGGTGACCATCCGTCCCGCGCCGGACTCCATGGCCTACGTGACCGTACTGCTGCCGATGGTCAAGGGCGTCGGCGTGTACGCGGCGTTGAAACGGACCGCAGACACCACCTTCGACGACCGTTCCCGCGGGCAGATCATGGCTGACACGTTGGTCGAGCGGGTGACTGGTCGTCCCGCAGAGGTGCCCGAGCCGATCGCGGTCAACCTGGTGATGTCGGATCGGTCGCTGCTGGGCGGAGAGAACAGTCCCGCCGTGGTTGAGGGCTACGGACCTATCCCCGCCGAAGTGGCACGCAAACTGGTCACCGCCGCGGCCACGGACGCGCGATCGAAGGCTGCGCTGCGCCGGCTGTATCGGCATCCGAAGAGCGGTGCATTGGCGGCGATGGAATCGCGATCGCGTAGTTTCCCCAAGGCTTTGGCGACGTTCATCGGCCTGCGCGACCAAACCTGTCGGACGCCATACTGCGACGCGCCGATCAGCCACCGAGATCACGCCGTGCCGCGAAGCCGCGGCGGGCCCACGCACGTGGTCAACGGCCTGGGTATGTGCGAGCGGTGCAACTACGACAAAGAAGCACCCGGCTGGCGAGTCACCGCGCGCCACGAAAACGGCGTGCACACAGCCGAATTCGTGACGCCGACCGGTAGGCACTATCACTCAACCGCGCCACCACCACCCGGACCGTGGGAAGTGTGGGACAGCGACATCGAAACTCGAATCAGCATCGAACTCACCGAACTCCACGCCGCATAGTTACCGGCGGGCTAGGCTAGGCGTCCTCGAGAAGATCGGGAGTGACCGCTGACTCGGTGTCGGGGATGCCGTCCTGTTTGGCCTTGCGATCCGCCATCGACAGCAACCGTCGAATGCGCCCCGCCACAGCGTCTTTGGTCATCGGAGGGTCGGCCAGCCGACCCAGCTCCTCCAACGAGGCCTGCCGGTGCTCGACGCGCAACTTGCCGGCTGCCGCCAGATGATCGGGCACGGTGTCGCCGAGGATTTCCAGCGCCCTCTCCACTCGAGCGGCCGCCGCCACGGCAGCACGAGCCGACCTCCGCAGGTTGGCGTCGTCGAAGTTCGCCAGCCGGTTGGCCGTCGCGCGCACCTCGCGCCGCATCCGGCGCTCTTCCCACGTCAGCCTCGTGTCCTGGGCGCCCATCCGGGTCAGCAATGCCCCAATGGCCTCGCCGTCGCGGACCACCACGCGGTCGGCGCCACGCACCTCACGGGCTTTCGCGCTGACTCCCAACCGGCGTGCCGCGCCGACGAGTGCCAGCGCCGCCTCGGGTCCTGGACAACTGACCTCCAGCGCTGATGATCTACCCGGCTCGGTGAGTGAGCCGTGCGCCAAAAACGCTCCACGCCAAGCTGCTTCGGCGTCAGCGACACTGCCGCCCACGACCTGAGCGGGAAGTCCCCGCACCGGCCGCCCCCGCAGATCGAGCAGCCCGGTCTGACGCGCCAACGCCTCACCGTCCTTGGCGACCCGCACCACGTAGCGCGTGCTCTTGCGGATCCCGCTCGCCGACAGGACGTGCACCACGGCGGTGTAGCCGTACAGGTCGTAGATGTCTTTGCGCAGCCGCCGGGCGATGATGCCGAGATCGACTTCGGCCTCGACGACGACCCGGCCGGACACGATGTGCAGCCCGCCCGGCGAAGCGCAACAGCGCGGCCACCTCGGCGCGCCGAGCACTCACCGAATTGACCAGGAGCCGGCTCAGCTCGTCCTTGACCTCGGCCGTCATCGCCACGGGTCGTCACCTCTCGGTCCGTTCACTGTCGGGGTGGGCACCGTCGGCGCCGGTGGCGCCGCCCCACGCAACCGCACACTTTCCAGAGCCGCGGCCAACTTCGCCGGGTCATGTAAAGGTGTACCAGGTCTGGACACGTCAGCAAACTCGACTCGGGCCTCGAGGATGTTTGCGGTGCGTCGCACTTGCTCACGCTCGCGCTCGGCAGGCACCCGGCTCGCGTCGACGATGATGTCGTGCACGGTGAAGTCCGGCGCATGCTGCGATAACACGTGGATATGCCGTTCGACCGAGAACCCCGCCGTCTCCCCCGGCTCGGCCATCAGGTTCAGCACCAGCGCGCGCCGGGCGCGGGTCGCCTGCAGCGCCGCGGCCAATTGCGGGACCAGCACGTGCGGGATGACGCTGGTGAACCACGACCCCGGCCCCAGCACCACCAGGTCGGCCGCCATGATGGCGTCCACCGCCTGGCGGGTGGCGGGCGGATCACCCGGCAGCAGCCGCACCCGACGCACCTTGCCCACGGTGGTCGCGATCGCCACCTGCCCGCGGATCACCCGGAACATCCGCGGGATCAGATTCCAGCCCCGATACATCGGCCTCGATGCTCAGCGGAATCGGGCACATCGGCAGCACCCGGCCGTTGACTCCGAGGATCTTTCCCAACTCGTCGAGTGCGGTGACCGGATCGGCCAGCACCTCGTTGAGACCCGCCAGGATGAGGTTGCCGATCGGGTGGCCGGCAAGTGCTCCGCTACCGCCGAAGCGGTGTTGCAGGATGGTCGCCCACAGCCGACCTTGTGGGCTGTCGGATGCCAACGCGGCCAACGCCATTCGCAAGTCACCCGGCGGAACGACATCAAGCTCGTTGCGCAGACGACCGGAGGAACCACCGTCGTCGGCGACCGTGACCACCGCGGTGACGTGAGGGGTGAGCCTGCGAGCCGCCGACAACGTCGCGTAGAGCCCGTGCCCGCCACCGAGGGCCACGATCCGCGGACTCATTCGCGGCCCAGATCCCGGTGCAGCACCCGCACCGTGAGGTCATGGCCGCCCTGCAGCCGGGCCGCCAGCGCCTCGGCCATCGCGACACTGCGGTGCTTGCCCCCTGTGCACCCGATGGCAACGGTCATATAGCGCTTCCCCTCGCGGCGGTATCCGTCGATGACGACATCGAGCAGCTGATGGTAGGTGTCGAGAAATTCCTCGGCGCCCGGCTGGCCAAGCACGTAGTCGCGGACAGCCGGATCCTGACCGGTGTGTTCGCGCAACTCGTCCACCCAATGCGGGTTGGGCAGGAAGCGCACATCCATCACCGTGTCGGCATCCATGGGCAGGCCGTACTTGTACCCGAAAGACTCCACGGTCACACTCGTGTGGGCGACCGTCTCGCCGCCGAATGCCCGTTCGATGCTTTCGCGCAGCGCCGGCACCGACAGCTTCGATGTGTCGATCACCAGATCGGCGCCTGCGCGCACCGGCGCAAGCATGGCGCGTTCAGCCGCAATCCCTTCCGCCAGAGTCTGATTGCCCTGTAGCGGATGGCTGCGACGGTTCTGCTCGTATCGACGCACCAGGATGTCGTCGGACGCCTCCAAGAACAGCACGCGTGGCGTGATGTTGACGCGCGGCCAGCTCGTTGCGCACCCAGTCCAGGTCGCCGGTGAAGCCACGCGAGCGCACGTCCATCACCACCGCAAGCTGGGTGATCCGCGAACCGGCCGCCAGCCCCAGCTCGACCATCCGCGCAATCAACTCCGGCGGGAGGTTGTCGGCGACATACCAGCCGAGATCCTCGAGCACCTTGGCCGCCGTTCCCCGTCCCGCCCCGGAAAGCCCTGTGACCAGGATGACGTCGATACCGAGATCGGCTGCGTCGCTCGTTACCGTCGCGAAGTTCCTCTTGCATACCCTGATCAGTCATCCCGAAGCCCTGCTCTGATCATCGCCGATAACCGGCTCGGGCGCGCCGGAATCGGGCGGTACGCCCAGCGCCTCCAGCACCGCCCTCGCGGTTGCCACCCCGATGCCGGGCACCGCGGTGATCTCGGCGATGCTGGCCTCCTTCAGCCGCGCCACCGACCCGAAATGCGTGACCAGCGCCTTGCGGCGGTGTTCGCCCAGCCCGCGTACCGCGTCGAGCGCCGATGCCGTCATGCGCTTCGACCGCTTGCTGCGGTGGTACGTGATCGCGAACCTGTGCGCCTCGTCACGCACCCGCTGCAGCAGATACAGCCCTTCGCTGTTGCGCGGGAGGATAATGGGATCGGGCGCCGAGCGTCGTCCCTGGGCACCCAAACCTCCTCGAGCCGCTTGGCCAACCCGATGACCGCAACATCGCTGACGCCGAGATCATCCAGCACCGCCTGCGCGGCATTGACCTGCGGCGCGCCGCCGTCGACCACGTACAAGTTGGGCGGATACGCGAACTTACGCGACTTTCCCGGCGGAGCCGCGGAGGCGGCGACATTGTCTTGGGCGCCAAGCTCTTTCAGATCCTCAGTGTCGTGCAGGTGACGATAGAACCGCCGTCGTGTCACCTCGGCGATGGACGCCACGTCATCGGAGCGCCCTTCGCCTGCGGCGCCCCTGATCGCGTAGTGGCGATAGTCCGACTTGCGGGGAAGGCCGTCCTCGAACACGACCAGCGACGCCACCACGTCGGTGCCCTGCACGTGACTGATATCGACGCATTCGATTCTCAATGGCGCATCGGCGAGTCCGAGCGCATCTTGAATGCTCTGCAGCGCAGCCGTTCTCGCCGTGAAATCGCCTGCGCGCTTGAGCTTGTGCTGTGCCAGCGCGTCTTGGGCATTTCGCCGGACAGTCTCGGCGAGCGCGCGCTTGTCCCCGCGCTGCGCCACCCGCAGCGACACTCGCGAGCCGCGCAGCTGTGACAACCACGTCGCCAACTCGTCGGCGTTGTCGGGCAGACAGGGAACAAGAACCTGCCGAGGCACCGGGTTCAAAGATTCGTCCGCAGCGCCATCGAGCTCGGCCTGGTCGCCGTAGAACTGGGTCAGGAACTGCTCGACCAAGCGGGCCTGATCGGATTCACCTGGCTCACCAGACTTTTCGACGATCCATCCACGCTGACCACGCACCCGCCCGCCGCGCACGTGGAAGACCTGCACCGCTGCTTCGAGATCATCATCCGCGAACGCCACGACGTCGGCATCGGTGCCATCGCCGAAGACGACGGCCTGCTTCTCCAATGCCCGCCGCATCGCCGCGATGTTGTCCCGCAACCGCGCGGCCCGCTCGAAATCCAATTCCGTTCGGCGGCGTCGTTCATCTGCGTTCCATGTCGCGGATCAGCCGGTCGGTCTTTCCCGCGAGGAAGTCACAGAAGTCGACGATGATCTGGCGATGTTCCTGCGCAGTCACCCGCCCCACACAGGGCGCAGAGCACTTGTCGATATAGCCCGAGCAGGCAAGGTCGGTCAATTTGGCTGTGCCGCTTGAACACTCCCGCTGAGCAGGTTCGTGCCGGGAAACACGCGGGTCAGCAAATCCAGCGTTTCGCGGATCGCCCAGGCATGCGAGTACGGTCCGAAATAGCGGACGCCCTTTCGCCGCTTCCCGCGATAAACCATCAGCCGCGGGTAGTCCTCGTTCAACGTCACGGCGAGCACCGGATACGACTTGTCATCGCGGTAGCGGATGTTGAAGCGAGGATCGAATTCCTTGATCCAGTTGTACTCCAGCTGCAGCGCCTCGACTTCGGTGTTGACCACCGTCCACTCGACACTGGCCGCGGCCATCACCATCTGGCGCGTGCGCGGCGCCAGCCCGCCGATATCGGCGAAATAGGAGTTCAGCCGGCTGCGCAGGCTCTTGGCCTTACCCGACGTAGATCACCCGACCGTGCGGATCCCGGAACCGGTAAACGCCGGGTTCGACGGGGATCGACCCGGGAGCGGGCCGGTACGTCGCTGGATCGGGCACGGATTCCAGGTTACTGCCGCCGTCGGGCGGCCGCAGATGAACTACCGTCAGGTGATGCGGAACTCATCCCTGACCAAGGTGATGGTCCCGCTGACCGGGGTCGCGTTGGTGCTGGCCGGATGTGCGTCCAACGAGGGCACTGCGCCCGCCGCGGCGGGACCGTGCGCGATCGTCCAGAACGGCACCCCAACGGTCAAACCGCCGGCCGCGCCGGCCGGCCAGGCTCCCAGCGTGAGCACCTCCCGCAACATCTCGACCAACCCTGAGGTGGCCACCGGCTACCGAAGCGACATGGATCGCGGTCCGCACTGGGTCACTATGCGGTCGTCACCGCCAATCCGCTGGCGACCCAGGCGGCGTGCGAAGTGCTTCGCGGACGGCGGGACGGCCGCAGATGCGCTGGTCACCGCCCAGGCGGTGCTCGGCCTGGTCGAACCGCAGTCTTCCGGCGTCGGTGGCGGCGGTTTCCTGGTCTACTACGACGCCGCCGCGAACTCCGTGCAGGCCTACGACGGCCGCGAGGTCGCGCCCCGAAAGCGGCCACCGAGAATTACCTGCGCTGGATCTCCGACGCCGACCATACGAACCCAGACCCGACGCCCGGGCGCCCGGGCCGATCCATCGGCGTGCCCGGCATCCTGCGGCTCTGCAGGACGCTCACGCCGAACACGGCAAGACCGGATGGCGTGACCTGTTCGACCCCGCGGTCAAGCTCGCCGACGACGGATTCGACATCAGCCCCCGACTGGCGGCCGCGATCGCAGACGCCGCACCGAAGTTGAAGGTTGATCCGCAGGCCGCCGAGTACTTCCTCAACCCCGACGGCAGCCCAAGACGTCGGGCATCCGGCTGACCAATCCCGCATACGCGAAGACATTGGGCGCCATCGCATCTGATCCGCAGGCGTTCTACACCGGCGACATAGCGCGTGACATCGTCGCCGCGGCGGCCGACGGTTCGGGCGGCCGCACACCCAGCCAGATGACATGGAGGACCTCCCGGCATACGCCGCCAAGAGACGCGAACCGCTGTGTTCGCCGTATCGCGGGAAGGAGATCTGTGGCATGCCGCCGCCGTCGTCCGGCGGGATCGCCGTCGCCGCGACGCTCGGAATCCTGGAACACTTCGCGATGGCCGGACACAAGCCGACCGACATGGACCTCAACGGTGGCAGGCCCGCGGTGATGGGCGTGCACCTGATCGCCGAAGCGGAGCGGCTGGCGTACGCCGACCGCGACAAGTATGTCGCCGACACCGATTTCGTACCTCTGCCGGGCAACTCGCCCAAGACGCTTGATCAACAGCGACTACCTCGCGGGCCGGGCCGCGCTGATCTCCGAGCAGCACACGATGGCCACGGCGAAGCCCGGCGAATTCGGCCCACCGACCACACCGACGCCGCCCACGCCGGAGCACGGCACCAGCCAGATCAGCATCGTCGACTCGCAGGGCAATGCGGCAGCACTGACCACCACCGTCGAATCCGCCTTCGGCTCGTTCCACATGGTGGACGGCTTCATTCTGAACAACCAACTGACCGACTTCTCCGCCGAACCCGTCAGCCCCGACGGCGCCCAGTCGCCAACAGGATCCAGCCCGGGAAGCGGCCGCGCAGCACGATGGCGCCGACGTTGGTGTTCGACCAGCCCGTGCCCGGGCAGGCAGGCGACCGCGGCCCGCTGTACGCCGTGCTCGGCTCCCCGGCGGAGCAGTCATCATCCAGTTCGTAGTGAAAACCATTGTCAGTATGCTCGATTGGGGACTCGATCCGCAGCAGGCGGTGTCCGGCGTGGATTTCGGTGCGGCCAATTCTCCGAAGACGAACGTCGGCGGCGAACATCCTGCCATCGACACCTCCGACAACGGGGACCATGATCCGTTGGTGACAGGGACTGCGCAATTCGGCCATCAAGTCGACCTCGCCGACCAATCCAGCGGACTGTCGGCCATCGCCCGCGACGGCAGCGGATTGATCGGTGGCGCTGACCCGCGTCGTGAGGGGCTGGTGATGGGCGATACTCGGTGACCGCGGTGACCGCACGCGTCGCTCGTCTCGCCGAGTGCGGACTGGCGGGTATTCGCGGTGGTCCGACTTGCGTGCGCTGACCGACTCTCTCGGCGAGAACAGCCCCCAATACCAGAGGGAGGTGGCCTTCACCGCCGCGCAATGGCGCCGACGACTACGCGACCATGCGCAGTTCGCCGCCTGGATCGGCAACAAGCCCGTCGGACTGATCGGCGCGCAGCAGGAATCCGCGGCCGCGTGTATCTGTACTCGCTATGGCTCGACCCGCAGGCGCGCGGCCAAGGGCTGGCACGGCCGCTTGTGACTGCGGCCATCGAATGGGCTCGCACCCGAAAGGCCCACACCGTCACGCTCAGAGTGGCCGCCGACAATACCCAAGCGCGCGGCGTTTACGAAAACCTCGGATTCACCGGCGATGGGACCGAAACACCCAGCGCCACAAGACGAAGTCGCGATGACGCTGCAAAGTTGAGTTGATTTGCTGCCCGCTCAGTGCGAGTTGATGTCCTTGTACCGGTGCTCCAGCGCCGACCGCACCTGGTCCATCGCGTCGACTGCACGTTCTTTGTCGACAGCCTGAATCGCCATTACCGGGATGTACTCGTCGTCGGGCAGGTCTACTCTCGCCCAGCGTGCGCCGCGCGGGAACGACACGTCGACGACATCAGCCCATGGAATAAGCCGATATCCGAACAGGTTTCGCACGGCGATACCGGATGCGCCGACACGAAGCCGGGGTCGTGCGAACAGCAGCACCAAGCCCGCGATGACGACGCCGAGTAGCGCGATCGCGACCTGGTCAGCGGTCTGAAAGATCACGCCGGTCGAACGGATCTTCAGCAGAACCCCGACCGCGATGTGCGCGGCCAGGATCACAGCCGCCGCGGATATGCGAAATACGGTGTGAGATAGGGCTTTATCTCGACGTCCCACTCGCTCATGACCGCAAGCGCAGGTCGCGCAGCGTCAAAGCGGTGGATAGCGCCGCCGCAGCGGCCTGGGCGCCTTTGTCCTCGGCCGATGTCGGAAGCCCCGCACGGTTGAGCGCCTGATCTTCGGTGTTCGTGGTCAGGACTCCATTTGCGACCGGGGTCGACGCGTCGAGCGAGACCCGAGTCAGGCCTTGGGTGACTGCATCACATACATAGTCGAAATGCGGTGTTTCACCGCGGATCACGACGCCCAGCGCCACCACTGCGTCATGGTTGGCCGTCAATGCCTGTGCGACGACCGGGATCTCGATGGCGCCCAGCACCCGGACCACGGTCGGGTCGTCGATGCCGGCATCCGCGACGACCTTTCGGGCACCGTCAAGCAGCGCATCGCAGATCGTCTCGTGCCAGGTGCTGGCGACGATGGCCAGCTTCAACCCCGATGCGTTAAGGTGCGGCAGTTCGGGAACGCCCGCGCCCCCGCTCAATTCACGGCCCCGCCGTGGCTGCTCAATTCACGGCTCCGCCGTGGCTACTCACAGGGCTCCGCCGAGGTCCGCATCTTCGCTGGGGCCGGGGCGGCGGTCACCGAGAAGATAGACACCTTCCTCGTACGAATCCATGGTGACCGCTTCATGGATTTCGTCGAGGCCACCGAGGTCGTGGCCCATCCGGTCACGTTTGGTCATCAGATAGCGGATGTTCTCCGCGTTGGCGCGCACCGGCAGCGGAACGCGTTCGATGATGTGCAGTCCGTAACCGTCCAGGCCGACGCGTTTGGCGGGATTGTTGGTCAGCAGTCGCATCGACCGGACGCCGAGGTCGACGAGAATCTGGGCGCCGATGCCGTAATCACGGGCGTCGGCGGGCAGACCGAGCTTGAGGTTGGCGTCCACGGTGTCGTCGCCGGCATCTTGGAGCTGGTAGGCCTGCAGCTTGTGCATCAGGCCGATACCACGACCCTCGTGCCCGCGCATGTACAGCACGACGCCGCGGCCTTCGCGGGCGACCATCGCCAGCGCGGCGTCCAATTGTGGGCCGCAGTCACAGCGCCGCGAGCCGAAGACGTCGCCGGTCAGGCATTCCGAGTGCACACGCACCAAGACGTCGTGGCCGTCACCGAATGCGTGCCCGCGATGTCACCTTGACCAGAGCGACGTGTTCGACGTCTTCGTAGATGCTGCTGTAGCCGACCGCGCGGAATTCACCGTGGCGGGTTGGGATGCGGGCTTCGGCGATGCGCTCGATGTGCTTTTCGTGCTTGCGTCGCCACTCGATCAGATCGGCGATCGAGATCAAGGCGAGATCGTGCTCGTCGGCGAAAACCCGCAGCTCATCGGTTTGCGCCATCGCGCCTTCGTCCTTCTGGCTGACGATCTCGCAGATCGCCCCGGCAGGCTGCAGTCCGGCCAACCGAGCCAGGTCGACGGCTGCCTCGGTGTGACCGGGACGGCGCAGCACTCCGCCGTCCTTCGCGCGCAACGGGACCACATGGCCGGGCCTGGTGAAATCGTCGGCGACGCTGGCCGGGTCGGCGAGCAACCGCATTGTCGTGGCCCGGTCTGAGGCCGAAATGCCAGTTCCCACACCTTCGTTTGGCGTCGACGGTCACTGTGTAAGCCGTGCCGTGCTTGTCCTGATTGACCGCATACATCGGCAGCAGGCCGAGCTTGTCGCAGATCGCGCCATCGAGAGGCACACACAGGTAGCCGGAGGTGTATCGCACCATGAACGCGACCAGTTCGGGGGTGGCTTTCTCGGCGGCGAAGATGAGATCGCCCTCGTTTTCGCGATCCTCATCGTCGATGACGACGACGGCTTTTCCCGCGGCGATATCGGCAACCGCCCGCTCGACCGTGTCCAGCCTCGTCATTTCACCTCACCTTGCCGGTCCCGCCAGGGACCAATCCGCGCCTTCCAGTATGAACCACGGTGCGCCTACGGTTATTGCCCGCCGGTCCCACGGGGATCGACGGGCAATAACCGGTGTTCAAAGCGTCAGTAGTTGAAGGTTCTCGTGGTGACCATCCCGCCGGGGCCATCGGAGATGGTGAGCATAAGGGCGCTGAACACGACAGCTGTGACACCCGGCAAAGCCCGCGGCGGACATCCGCAAGGCCGAGTGGGTGTTCAGTCGTCGCTCTGGCTCATCAGCCGTTCGACGTATTTGGCGATGATGTCGACCTCGAGGTTGACCTGCGTCCCGACCTCGGCGCCACCCAGCGTCGTGAGGTCAAGCGTGGTCGGGATCAGCGACACCTCGAACCAGTCGTGCCCCAGTCCGGAGACGGTGAGCGAAACCCCGTCGACCGTGATCGAGCCCTTCTCGACGACATACCGCGACAACGCCATCGGGAGCGCTATTCGGACCACTTCCCAGTGCTCGGAGGGCGTGCGCGCAATCACGTGTCCGGTCCCGTCGACGTGGCCCTGGACGATGTGGCCCCCGAGCCTGCTGTTGACCGCAGCGGCGCGCTCCAGGTTGACGTGGCTGCCCACCCGTACCCCGCGCAGGCTCGACCTGTTCAGCGTCTCGCCCATCACGTCGGCGCTGAAGGCGCCGTCGGGCAGCACGTCCACCACGGTCAGGCAGACCCCGTTCACGGCAATCGAGTCGCCGTGACGGGCATCGATGGTGACAACGGGACCCCGGATCACCATCCGCGCCGAATCCGCGAGGTCTTCTATCTCGACGACTTCGCCGAGTTCTTCGACGATTCCCGTGAACACGCCGCCAGACTATCCAGCCAACCGCTTCTCGCCGAAAAAGGTGGCCACCGGATTTCCGTTGAAGTTCTCGACCGCCACGTAACCCTCGGACTCGTAGAGGCCTTGTGCCTGCGGCTGGCGCGGCCCGGTGTCCAACCGCACGGTGTCATAGCCCAGCGCGGCGGCGGCGTCCTCCAGCGCCCGCAGCAGCGCGCGGGCCACCCCCTGCCCACGCACGGCGGGCACGACATACTGGGGGCACCTCCCGCTTGCGGGGGAGCGCTTGATCTCACATGCCCCGTCGGGCAACCGCTTGACGCCGCCGCAGCACGCCGCTTCACCATCGCGGTAACCAACCAGGAACGTCCCGCCTGGCGGACCCAGCTCGGCGGGTCCGGCGACGGGCATGTCCGGCGCATTCAAATCAAGGCCGCCGCGGACGTCCCAGTAGAGCTCGCGCATCTCCGCGATCATCGCGGCCAGCAGCACGGCCCCGTCGCCGCACTCGGCGCGAACGCGCCGAAAGTCCAGTTCAGCAGCCATAATTCCTGTTCTACCTGCTGACGGGGCTGCGCGTCCACGCAGCCGTACCCTCTACGATGCAGTCATGCAGACGCGCCTAATGGCGATACTCGCCGCCCTTTTCGCCGCCCTCGTCCTCGTCGCCGGATGCTCAAAGTCAGAAAACGCCGGCAAGGAACTGCCGGACGCCGCCACTCTGTTGAAGCAGTCCGCCGACACCACCAAGAGCCAGCAGAGCGTGCATCTGAAGCTCGCCGTGCAGGGCGAGATCAAGGACCTTCCGATCGAAATGCTCGAAGGCGATCTGACCAACTCCCCCGCCGTCGCCGCTGCGGGCAAGGCCAACATCATCTTCCTCGGCCAGAAGCTCGACGGCGTCGACTTCGTCGTCGCGGACGGCATGCTCTACGCCGCCATCACGGCCGGCGGCAACCTGCAGGACTTCGGGCCGGCGGCAGACATCTACGACGTGTCGGCGATCCTCAGCCCTGACAAGGGTCTGGCCAATGTGTTGAGCAACTTCTCCGATGCGAAGTCCGACAGCCGCGAGAACGTCAACGGCGTCGACACCGTTCGCGTCGTCGGAACCGTCAGCGCAGACGCGGTGAACAAAATCGCGCCGCAGATCGCGGCTACCGGGCCGGTTCCGGGCACCGCCTGGATCACCGAAGACGGCAATCACGAACTGGTGCAGGCCAAGCTGGAGCCCTCTCCGGGCAATAGCGTCACGATGACTCTGTCGGACTGGGGTAAGCCGGTAACCGTCAACAAGCCTGCGGCCTGATGCCCGCTTCGCCCGCAGCCGCCGGGTCGGCGAAATCAGGGCCCGCGGCCGCCCGGTCGGCGACATCAGGCCGGCGCGTCGCGATCAGCGCGGGCAGCCTCGCGGTGCTGCTCGGTGCCCTCGACACCTACGTCGTGGTCACGATCATGACCGACATCATGCGCGACGTCGGCATCGCGATTAATCAGATCCAGCGGGTCACCCCGATCGTCACCTGGTATCTGCTCGGGTACATCGCGGCGATGCCGCTGCTGGGCCGGGCATCGGATCGCTTCGGCCGCAAGTTCGTGCTGCAGGTCAGCCTTGCAGGGTTCGCGGCCGGGTCGGTCGTCACGGCGCTGTCCAACGACCTGCTTCCGCTGATCATCGGCCGCGCGATCCAGGGCACCGCCAGCGGCGCACTCTTGCCCGTGACATTGGCGCTTGCCGCGGACTTGTGGGCCGCTCGCAACCGGGCAGCGGTCCTCGGCGGTATCGGTGCCGCCCAGGAGCTGGGCAGTGTGCTCGGCCCGCTCTACGGCGTCGCGGTGGTGTGGCTGCTGAACACCTGGCGCGACGTGTTCTGGATCAACGTGCCGCTGGCCGCCATCGCGATGGTGATGATCCATTTCAGCCTGCCGTCACGGCAGCGGACGGAGAAGCCCGAGAAAGTCGACGTCATCGGCGGTGTGCTGCTGGCGATCGCGCTGGGGCTGGCCACCTGGGGCCTCTACAACCCGGCGCCGGACGGCAAACAGGTGCTGCCCAGCTACGGCCTGCCGCTGCTGGCGGGGGCGCTCGTCGCAGCGGTGGCGTTCTTCGCGTGGGAGAAGATCGCCCGCACCCGGTTGATCGAACCCGCGGGTGTCCATTTCCGGCCGTTCCTGGCCGCGCTGGGTGCCTCGTTGACCGCCGGTGCGGCGCTGATGGTGACGCTCGTCAACGTCGAGCTGTTCGGCCAGGGCGTACTGAGCCTGGACAAGAACGCCGCCGCCGGCCTGCTGTTGCGGTTCCTGATCGCACTGCCGATCGGGGCGCTCCTCGGCGGTGTCATCGCCACGCTGGTCGGTGACCGGCTCGTCGCGTTCGTCGGGCTGCTGATCGCCGCAGGTGGATACTGGCTGATCGCGAAGTGGCCGGTGGACCTGTTGGCCGCGCGTCACGACCTCGGCTTCATCACGTTGCCGGCCCTGGACACCGACCTCGCGATCGCGGGTCTGGGCCTCGGTCTGGTGATCGGACCGTTGACGTCGGCGACCCTGCGGGTGGTGCCGTCCGCACAGCACGGCATCGCGTCGGCGGCGGTCGTGGTCTCCCGGATGATCGGCATGCTGATCGGCATCGCCGCGCTCAGCGCATGGGGGCTCTACCGCTTCAACCAGATTCTCGCGACGCTGCCCAAGCCCACTGGCACCAACCTGCGAGAGATCGGCGCCGCCTTGGTCGAGAACACCAGGGTCGCCTACACGATGCAGTACGGCGAGATCTTTCGAATCACGGCGATCGTGTGCATCGTCGGGGCGGTTCTCGGACTGTTGATCAGCGGCCGCCACGAGCACGCCGAGGAGCCCGACGAGGCGTCGACGGAACTCGTCGAAACACCGACCAATGGGCGACCCAGCTAAGGGTCAGCAGCGCTCCACGCCCCGACCCATCACGGTCAGTTCGATCCGTGACTCCGGCTCGTCGGTACTAACACCGCGGATCGCGTCGCGGATCAATTTCTTCAGACCCCATGGATTCACAGGGCGAATACTGAGCCAGTCCTGCAGTGCAGTCATGCTCGTCGTCCTTTGTTCGTGCTCACCAGCGCTCAACTCGTCGGTGAAAGCGCGATATTCCAGCCAGGCCACAGTGACCGGCTCTGGCACAAGTGTACCGGTGTCAGCAACTTGATTGACTCCCCGCCGCGCCGGGTACGCGGTGTGAATCCGAACACTCAAACGGGAGATGAACATGGCAACACGATTGGATGACAAGCGAATTGCCTTCCTTGTCGCACCCGAAGGGGTCGAACAAGTCGAACTCACCGAGCCCTGGAAGGCCGTTGAGCAAGCGGGCGGCACACCCGAATTGGTCTCGACTGAGGTGGGGAAGATACAAGCCTTCAACCATCTCACCCCCGCGGACACCTTCGAGGCGGACAAATCCGCCGACAGCGTCTCGCCGTCCGACTATGCGGGATTGGTGCTGCCGGGCGGCGTGGCCAACCCCGATTTCCTGCGCACCAACGCCGACGCCGTTGCGTTCGCCAAGGGCTTCTTCGACGCAGGCGTACCCGTCGCCGTGATCTGCCACGGACCCTGGACGCTGGTGGAAGCCGACGTGTTACGCGGGCGAACGGTGACGTCGTGGCCGAGTGTCAAGACCGACCTAATCAACGCAGGCGCCAACTGGATTGACGACGAGGTCGTCGAATGCTCTCGCGGCCCAAACACATTGGTCTCCAGCCGCAAGCCACACGATCTGCCTGCGTTCTGCAACTCGATGGTGCAGGTCTTTGCGAAGGTCACATCGTAGCGAAACCCGGCACGCGAACCCTCGCGCATCGGTAACCTGCGGACATGCTCCTTGCCGCCCTGCGCGACATGCAGTGGCGAAAGCGGCGGTTTGTCATCGCGATCCTCTCCACCGCCATCATCTTCGCGATGACCCTTGTCCTCACGGGCCTCGCGAACGGGTTCAGGGTGGAGGCCGAGCAAACCGTCGACTCGCTGGGTGTCGACCTCTTCGTGGTCAAAGCAGGCGCGTCCGGCCCATTCGTCGGGGCGACGCCATTCGCTCCGGTGGAGCTGCAACGGATCGCCGCGGAGCTAGGCGTGACTGCGGCGGCCCCCCTGGTGTACGCCGGCGGTACGGCCACCCTCGGCGATACGACCCGAAACGTCGACATCTTCGGCGCACCCGATAGGGGTCCAGGCATGCCTCCAGTGTCGGAGGGGCGCGCGCCATCGACTCCCGATGAGGTGGCGGTATCGAGCACACTCGGCCGTGCTGTCGGCGATGAAATCGAAATCGCTTCGCACACACTGCGCATCGTCGGCATTGTCGAGAACTCGACGGCGCTGGCCAATCTGCCGAATGTCTTCCTCACCACCGCGGGCGCACAGCGACTCGTGTACGGCGGCGAACAGCTGACCGCCTCTATCGGTGTTCGCGGCACCCTCGCTTCGATACCGGCCGGCTATCACGCCATCGACCGCGACGGCGCCATTGCCGATCTGCTTCGCCCGCTGAAAGTCGCGGTGAATTCGATCACCATCGTGGCCACCATGCTGTGGATCGTCGCGGCACTGGTCGTCGGATCGGTCATCTATCTCACCGCGCTCGAACGCCTGCGAGACTTCGCGGTGTTCAAGGCGATTGGCGTGCCGACCCGCAACATCGCAGCCGGCCTGGCGATGCAGGCGGTGGTGGTGGCGCTGCTTGCCGCACTCGTCGGAGCCGTGCTGTCGATGGCCCTCGGACCGCTGTTCCCCATGAAGGTCATCGTCCCTCCGGCGGCCTTCGTGGCGCTGCCGGTGATCGCCGTGGTGATCGGCGTGATCGCCAGCGCCACGGGATTACAGCGCGCGGTGTCCGTCGACCCCGCCCTCGCATTCGGGGGTCCGTGACCATGGGTGATCTCAGCATTCAGAACCTGGTCGTCGAGTACGCCAGCGGAGCGGACACCGTCCGTCCGATCGACGGCCTCGACCTCGACGTCGCGGCCGGCTCACTGGTCATTTTGATGGGCCCCAGCGGCTGCGGGAAAACGACGCTGCTGTCCTGCCTCGGGGGGATCCTGCGACCCACTTCCGGGGCGATCAAGTTCGGCGATGTGGACGTCACGTCGCTCAACGCCAAAGAGCTCTCGACATACCGTCGCGAGACCGTGGGCATCGTGTTTCAGGCGTTCAATCTCGTGCCGAGCCTGACGGCGCTCGAGAACGTGATGGTGCCGCTGCTCGCGGAAGGGATGTCGCGCCGCGCGGCGCACAAGAAGGCGGGCCAACTGCTGGCCCGGGTCGGCCTGGAGGAGCGGATGAGCCACCGGCCAGGGGATCTGAGCGGTGGGCAGCAGCAGCGGGTGGCGGTCGCGCGGGCGATCGCCCTCGATCCGCCGCTCATCCTGGCCGACGAACCCACCGCGCATCTCGACTTCATTCAGGTCGAAGAGATACTGAGGCTGATTCGCGAGCTCGCGGCCGGGGACCGGATGGTGGTCGTCGCGACCCATGACGCCCGCATCCTGCCGTTGGCCGATCGCGTCGTCGAGATGGTGCCGGACTTCGCATGGACCGACCGGCCCCCCGAAACAGTCGAGTTAAAATCCGGCGAAGTGTTGTTCGAGCAGGGCACGATGGGCGAGCTGATCTACGTCGTCTCCGAAGGCGAACTCGAGATTGTCCGCGAATTGGAAAGTGGCGGCACGGAACTGCTCAAGACCGCCAAGCGCGGTGACTACTTCGGCGAGATCGGACCGGTGTTCCAGCTGCCGCGTTCAGCGACGGTGCGCGCCGTAACCGATGCCACGGTGGTGGGGTACACCGTGCGCGAATTCCGCGAGCGACTCGGTGTCGGCGGTGTGCGGGACCTCATCGAACACCGACCGCTGACGTCGGACTGAACCACACGTCCCACCGGCTATCCCGGTGTCAGACTGAGCAGCACGTCGGGCCCAATCGGGATGATGCCGTCGAACCGCCAGCGCTGCGCGTGGGCGATCGACAGCACGCCCACGTCGTCGATGACGGTGATCGGGCCACCCAACAGGATCGGTGCGACGTACGCCAAGATGCGGTCGATCACTCCCGACCGCAGGAACGCGCCGGCCAGCGTTGGGCCGCCCTCTAGCAGCACGTCGGTGCGGTCCGACAGTGCCTTGATCACCTCGTGTGGGTCGCGGGTACGGATCACCATCGTGTGCGAATCATCGTTCAGCACTTTGGCTTCCGGCGATATCTCGCGCTCTCCCACGACGACGCGCAACGGCTGACGGTCGGCGAGTGTCCCGTCGGGCAGCCGTGCGGTGAGCAGCGGGTCGTCGGCGAACACCGTACCGGTGCCGACCACTATCGCATCGGCGGCGCCGCGGCGCCGATGGACATCGGCTCTGGCCGCCTCGCTGGTGATCCACTGGCTGCTTCCATCCGCGGCTGCGCTGCGACCGTCGACGCTCGTCGCGAATTTCCATGTCACGTGGGGCAGTCCGGTGCGCTGTTTGTGCAGCCACTCCCGCAGCGGCCCGCCCGCGACCTCGTCGGCCAGCACCCCGCCGACCACCTCAACGCCGGCCTCGGCCAGCCGCGCAGCCCCACCTGCGGCGACCGGGTTCGGATCGACGACGGCATAGGCCACGGTCGAAACCCCTGATGCGACAAGCGCATCCACACAGGGTGGGGTGCGGCCATGGTGATTACACGGTTCCAGTGTCACGACGGCCGTACCGCCGACGGCCCGCTGCCCAGCCCTGCGCAAAGCGATCACCTCGGCGTGCGGGCCGCCCGGCGGTTCGGTAGCGCCGACGCCTGCGACCTCGCCATCACGGTCCAGGATGACGGCTCCGACAGGCGGATTCGGGTACGTGCTGCCTTTGATCCGTTCGGCGTGCTCGACAGCCAACCGCATGGCTGCGTCGAGGTTCATAGCCGAAGGTGCTTGGACGCGGCAGCCGCCTGTTGACGTAGCGATTCGACGGCGGCCGCGGGGTCCGCCGCGCTGAACACGGCCGAACCGGCGACGAAGCAGTCCACTCCGGCGAGGGCCGCCTCTTCGATGGTGTCTTCGTTGATGCCGCCGTCGATCTCGACGACGATCGTCAGCTCGCCCGAGTCGACGAGCCGTCGCACGATGCCGACCTTCGCAGCACCTCGGGGATGAATTTCTGTCCGCCGAATCCGGGTTCGACCGACATGATCAGCAGGGTGTCGAACTCGGGCAGGATCTCCAGATACGGCTCGATCGGCGTGCCGGGTTTGACCGACAGCCCCGCCTTGGCGCCGGCCGCGCGGATGTCGCGGGCCACGCCGACCGGGTTGTCGGTCGCCTCGGCGTGGAAGGTGACGTTGTAGGCGCCGGCCTCGGCATAGGGCGGCGCCCACCGGTCCGGGTTGTCGATCATCAGATGGCAGTCCATCGGAATGTCGGTGCGCTTGAGCAAGGCCTCCACGACCGGCAGCCCGATGGTGAGGTTGGGGACGAAATGATTGTCCATCACGTCGACGTGCAGCCAATCGGCGCCGGTCACGGCGGCGGCCTCGTCGCCCAGCTCGGCGAAATCCGCGGCGAGAATCGACGGCGCGATCAGGGGTCCTGCCATGGGGTCACCCTACTTTGAGGGCGGCGGCGAACATCGCATCGGTGCCGTGCCGGTGTGGCCACAACTGCACGTAGGGACCGTCGCCGAGGTCGTCGACGGGATCGAACAGCGGTCGGGTGTCCAGCGCCGTCAGCGGATGGCGGCGTAGCGCGTCGGCAACCACGCCGACGGTCTCGGCCAGATGCGGCGAGCAGGTCGCATACAGCACCACCCCGCCCGGGCGGGTCAGCCGGATCGCCGACGCCAGCAGCTCCCGCTGCAGCTTGGCCAACTGGGGCACGTCTTTTGGTGTCCGGCGCCACCGCGCCTCCGGGCGGCGCCGCAGCGCACCCAACCCCGTGCACGGCGCATCGACCAGCACCCGGTCGAAGCCCGGCTCCAGGCCGGGGTCGCGGCCGTCGACCTGCAGCACGCTCACCTGCAGGTCCCGGGTGTTCTGCTCGACGAGTTCGGCGCGCTTGGCCGTGGGTTCGATGGCGGTGACCCGCGCGCCTCGATCCGCCCCGAGGGCCGCGAGGAGAGCGGTCTTGCCGCCGGGCCCGGCGCACAGATCCAGCCACCGCCCAGCGTCGGGGCCGTCGAGCTCGGCCAGCGTCAACGCCCTGGCCACCAGTTGGCTGCCTTCGTCCTGGACCAGCGCGGTACCTTCACGGATCGGCGCGAGTCGGCCCGGATCGCCGCCGGTGAGGTAGACGGCATACGGCGAGTAGCGACCGACGGTGCCGCCGACCTGGCCGGCGAGCTCGTCGGCCGTCAGCACGCCGGGCCGGGCGGCCAGATGTACCGAGGGACGGTCGTCGTCGCTGGCCAGCAGCGCGTCGAGTTGTCCCGCCTGTGCACCGAGTGCATCGGCGAACGCCTGCGCGATCCATCTGGGGTGCGCGTGCGCGAAGGCGGCGTGGCCGATCGGATCGGTGGTGGCGTCGGGCGCCAGCTCCCCCACCCAGGAATCTTCGTCGCGCCCCGCGATGGTGCGAAGTACACCATTGACGAAACCGGCTCGCGCCGAATCGAATTCGATGCCGGCCTGCTCGACGGTGGTGGACACGGCGGCATGTTGTTCGACGCGGGTGCGCAGCAGCTGGTAGGTGCCGAGACGCAGCAGGTCCAACAGGACGGGGTCGATCTTGTCCGTCGGACGGCCGGCCGCCGCGCCGATGATGGCGTCAAGCAGACCGCGGGTGCGGCACGTGCCGTAGGTGAGCTCGGTGGCGAATGCCGCGTCCCGCCCGGTGAGCCCGCGGTCACGCAACACCGCGGGCAGCGCGAGGTTCGCATAGGCGTCGCGTTCGGACACCGCGCGCAAGACGTCGAACGCCGCCCGACGAGCCGGGTCGAGCGGTTTACGCCGCGGCGAACGCTTGTTGCGGGGGTTCGTCATTCGGCGTATGCGGATTCGTCGAGTCGGGCGCCGCGCGCCCAGTCGGCCGCGTTCATCGGCTTCTTGCCCGGCGGCTGCACAGTGCGCAGCAGAACCGGCTCAGATCCGGTCCCGATGCGCACGCCGCCCCGGTCAACGCGAATCACGCCGGGCGACAATCGGTTCGCGGATTCGTCGACCACGACGGGCCCCAGTTTGAGGCGCGCCTGCCCGACCATGGTCCACGCGCCGGGGTTGGGCGTCACGGCGCGAATGCGTCGCTCGACCACGTGGGCGGGCAGGTCCCAGCGCACCCGCGCCTCCTCGACGGTGATCTTGGGTGCGATGGTGACGCCGTCCGATGGCTGTGGGACGGCCGACAGCGTTCCGTCGGCGATGCCGTCGAGCGTCGTCTCGAGCAACGCGGCTCCCGAAACAGACAGTCGCTCAAGCAGATCGCCGGCCGTGTCGATCGGCCGGACGTTCTCGGTCACCACGCCGTACACCGGCCCGGAGTCGAGTGCGGGTTCGATCTGGAACGTCGTCGCGCCGGTGACGGTGTCTCCGGCGGCGATGGCGGCCTGTACCGGCGCGGCGCCACGCCAGGCCGGCAGCAAGGAGAAGTGCAGGTTTACCCAGCCGTGCGTCGGTACCGCCAGCAGACGCTCGCGCAGCAGGGCACCGTAGGCCACCACGGCGCAGCACTGCGGGGCCAGCGCAGCCAATTCGGCGACGAACTCGTCGGAGTTGGGTTTGGCCGGCCGCAGGAGCGGGATGTTGTGTTCGAGAGCTGTTGCCGCGACCGGTGAGGGCGTCGGCTTGCCGCGTCGGCCCGACGCAGCGTCGGGGCGGGTCAGTACGGCGACTACATCGTGGCGCGGCGACTCGATGAGCCGTTGCAGCGAGGCCACGGCGGGCTCGGGAGTGCCTGCGAAGACGAGACGCACCGCGCCAGTCTAGGGAGGCCTACCGCGGCGTCTGGTAGTACTCCCGCTCGCGCACCCCGGTCAGCGGCGCCACGAACATCCACGGGATCGTACTGATCAGCCTGTTGAGGCTGGCCACGGCGTCGTTGTAGTACTGGCGGGCGAACGCAAGCTTGTCCTCGGTGTCTGCGAGGTTCTGCTGAAGGTTCAGGAAGTTGTTCGACGAGTTGAGCTGCGGGTAGCTCTGGCCGAGCGCCAGCAGCGGCGCCAACGCACTGTTGAACTCCGTTTCCGCGGCGCTGCGCTGCGCGACGGACTTGCCGCCGGTGGCCGACGTCAACGCGGTCCTGGCATCGGTGACATGGTCGAGGATGCCTTCTCGTGTGCGGCGAAGGTTTGTACCGTGTGAACCAGGCTGGGGATCAGCGATGCCCGGCGCGTGAGCTCGACGTCGATACCCGAGAGCGCCTCGGCGACCCGCACGTCGGCGCCGCGGATCTTGTTGTAGCCCAGCACGAATCCGATGAGCGCCAACACCGCGAGGATGAGCACGACTATGAGCAGGAACCTCACCATGATCCGCCTCCTCCTCCGCCGCCACCGCCACCACCACCGCCGCTGAAGCCGCCGCCGCTGCTCGACCCACCGCCGCCACTACTCGATGACTGTGAGGCCGTGTAGGTGCTGATCGATGACGACAGCGCCGATTCGAAGCTGTCGAAGCTCGCGCCGCCGGAGCCGCCGACATAGGCCCAGCTTGTGGTCGACGACGAGTGATACCAATCCGGTTGCGGCGCTGCGGTACCCGTCGACGTCTGATATTTCTTCGCCCACAACGCCGCAGCGCCGGCAGCAACCGCGAAAGGGACGTAGGCGCTGTAGAGGTCCTTGCGGGCTCCGAAGTCGAAGCGCGTCTCGGCCGAGTCGGTGGTCAGCAATCGGTGGAATCCCCCTGCGCGCGACCAGAGTTCGCGTCCCGCATCCGTGCGCCGACTCCCTACCCCGTCGGACCACGACCGCACCGAGAACAGGAAGAACGCGGCGAACGGAAGCGCCCACATCGTGGTCGGGAAACCCCAGCGGAAGACGCCGAACAAAATGAGGATGAACGCGATCGCGTTGACCGTGCGAACCCACAGTTCCTTCCTGCGCTTGACCATCAGCCCGTCGCCGAATGCCCACTTCTCGACCGCCTTGGCCATGTCGGTCTTGGCCTTGCTCAGCTGCTGGCCGGACTTGACGGTCTTCTTGGCCTCGAACTCGGTGCCCTGCTGCCTGACCTTCAGGGCCGATCCGACGGCACGGCTGACCGGGTCGACGTCACTCCACTGGCCTCCCGTGCCGCGGATTCGCCACTGGTCATCGCTGGTCTGCGTCAGCTCGATCAAACCGCGTTCGGCGAGGTAGAACAGCGTTGCGGCGAGCCCGTTCTTGGGGATCGACTCAGTCCGGATGTACTCGACCTGCACCGGGCCCAGCCCCGGCGGCGGGGCGTACTGCAGCGGGAATCCCGGCGACGGTTCGACAGTGGTGCGGTACCAGAGGTACGCGGCGAGCGCGAACGCCACTGTTAGCGCCGCGACCCACAGCACGCCGGTCAGCGACTGGCCCAGAATGCGGTCCCAGGTATAGGGCCACGGCAGTTGCGTGCGCGCCGGCGTCGGCACGTCGACACCGATGCGCACGGTCACCGGCGTGCGCGCGGCAAGGTGGTGCGCCGACAACTCGACCTTGTCGCCGCGCGCGGTCAGGTCACTGCACGCCGCGCCCACGCCATAGCCGACGGAACACTGCGCCCGGCCGACGGCGCCGGGCAGCGTGACCGAGATGTCGGCACGCTTGATCCGGTTGTTCCATCCCGGGGCGATGACGTTCCAGAAGAAAACCGACGGGGAGGCGGCAGCCTGTCCGGCCGCGGCGGCGAAAGTCTTGTCGGCACCTGTGGTTCCGGGGTCGAGGACGCCGTCGATCGGTGTAACGGATCTCGAAGACGTGCGTGCCGTTGGTCGAGGTATTGATCGGGATCACCGATCTTGGCCACCCGAAACCGCTCGCCGTCCTCCCAGAGCATCTGATAGGACGCGGCTTTCCCGTCGAGAAGTACCGAGGTGACGTCGGGGACCTGCCGTACTCGCGAGTTGTTCTGGTTGGTGACGTCCCAGTATTTGAAGATTCCGTGCCTGCCGTAGGGAAACTCCGCGGTGATGGTCTCGACCGCGTCCAGACGGCCGTCGTCGTTCACTACGTAGTCGGCCTTGTAGTCACTGAACACCACCGGGTCTTCGACATCGGTCGCGGCTTGCGACGACCCACCGTTGATGACCAGTGGCCAAAGCACCCCAATAGCGATGAGCGCCAACGGAATCAGCCACGCGAACACTCGCCGCATAGCCACCTCCTGTCCGGGCGCGGTCGCCCGGAACTTTTCAAGTCCGCATTACCCTATGTGCAACGGGTCGATTTGCACACGAACTGGCTGTTGATCGTGCCGCGCACTGAGCACCGCGGTCGCCTTTCGCAGTGCCGCCGCCAACGCGAGCCCCCCGTCACGCGGCATCCTCACCAGCATCCGGCTCACCGCGGTGCCCGCCGGTGTGCCCGGCGGCCGACGGACCCCCGGCGGCAGGTCAACGGGGCCAAGCAGCTCTGCCGCGTCAGGCAACAGAGCTGTTTGGAGAAGCGCGCGCACCGCTTCGGGTACGCCGTCGACGGCAGCCATGTGCACGGCGGGCGGCAGACCGACCTCGGCGCGGGAGTCCAGTTCAGCGTCGGCATGGCCGACAGGGTCCCAGCGGATCAGCGCCTGGACAGTCGGGATTGCGGACTCGGCCACCACCGCGACCACCCCGCCGTCACCGCGGGAGCGCACCAGCGCGGCGGCGGCCATCCACCGGCGCAGGGTGTCCTCGGATGCGCGGAGATCCTCGCGGCCGAGTAGCGCCCAGCTGTCCAGCAGCAGTGCCGCACCGTAGCCGCCGGCGGCGACGGGCTCGGCGCCGGGCGTCGCGACGACGACAGCGGGTTCTGCGGATACGGCTGCCACCATGCCGTCGCCACCCGATGTGACGACGGTGGTGCCAGGGAACGCGCGACCGAGCTCCTCGGCGGTGCGGCGAGCGCCGACGACCACTGCCCGCACGGCGTCCGAGCCGCACCGCGCGCAGCGCAACGCCGGTTCCTCCCGGCCGCACCAACGGCAGACCGCTCCGGCGGTATCGCGGTCAGGCAACGACAACGGGCCTGTGCAATGCCTGCAGCGGGCGATGGCCCGGCACCGCGCACATGCCAGTGCGGGCACATAGCCACGCCGGGGCACCTGGACGAGGACCGGGCATCCGGAGTCCAGTGCGTTGCGCGCGGCGCGCAGCGCGATCGACGGCAGCCTCGCGGTCCGCGCGGCGGGATCGCGTTCCTGCGCGTACCCACTGTCTTCGATCGCGAGGACGCGCGGCGAGCGCTCTCGCACCACCGGACGCGGCGCCACCAGATCGAGCGCCCACCGACTGCGCACCAGCGCCTGCGCCTCTGCGGTGCGGGCATAGCCTCCGACCAGCGCCGCGCATCGCAGTTGGTGAGCGCGCAGCATCGCCACTTCTCTGGCGTGGGGGTAGGGCGCGCGGGGCTCGGCGAGGGTGTCGTCGCCGTCGTCCCAGACGACCACCAGCCCGAGATCGACGACGGGCGCGAACACGGCGCTGCGGGTGCCGATCACCAGCCGGGCCGTACCGCGCAATACGGCCAACCACCGCCGATAGCGTTGCGCGGGACCAAGACCCGCTGACAAAGCGGCCACCCGCGACTCGTCGAGGTGGCGCAGCGCCGCGGCGTGCAGCGCGTCGATGTCACGTTGGTCGGGAACGATCACCAGCACGCCCCGCCCGGAGTTCACCGTCACCGCCGCGGCCTCGGCGAGCCGCTCGGTCCAGCGCTCTCCCGGCAGCGCCTGCCACACGGCGCGGGCGGCGCGGCCGTCGCGCAGCGCGGTGAGGTATTGCTCGCCACGGCCGTATGCCGCCCAGGCGGCGGTGTCGACGGCATGTGCGGTGAGTGGCGCCGGCAAGGGCGGCGTCTGCTTCTCGACGTTCGCGTGCCGGGGCGGAATTGCCAGCCGCAACACGTCCGCGCGGGTGCCTGCATACCGCGCGGCGACGGCATCGGCCAGCCTGCGCACGTCTGGCGTCAACACCTGCTCCGCCGACACCACCCGGTCGAGCCAGCCGAGTTTGCCGACATGGTCTGTGTCCGAACGTCTCTCGAGCACGAAGGCATCGACGAGCCGACCGTGGAAGCGCACCCGCACTCGCACACCGGGCTGCGCGTCGTCGGATTGCTCGGCCGACACCAGGTAGTCGAACTCGCGGTCGAGGTGCGGCACCGACAGCATCGGCAGCACGCGCGCTATCGGCTCGTGCTCGGCCTGCTGCCGGGTAGTCCCCACTTATGCAGATGTAGCAGAAGGTTGCGACGCGCGGCCGAAGAAGAAGCCCGCGGTGATCAGCATCAGCGACGTGGCATACGCCCACCAGATCGGCACGGCCAGCGCCTCTGTGTTGGTTGGGGCCAACACGAACTTGCCGATCCCGATCATCCCGTCCGACACCGCGAAGCACACCGCCCCCAGCGCCGTCCAGGGCGTCGGCAGCCGGGCCATCAGCGCGGTGCACACCATCGCGCCGAGTACCGCGATGTAGAGCGTCACCGGAATCGCCATCGCCTGTGCGACCAGCTTCGGCCAGAACCACACCAGCAGGGCAAGACACGCCAACACCGTGATCGCGGCGGCCGCCAGCCGCGGCGACGACAGGGCGGCCAGCGGCAACAACGCGGCGAAGAAGCACAAATGGGCGACGAGAAACGCGCCCAGGCCGAGCACAAACGACGGCTCCCACCACGGCAAGGCCAGGAAAAAGTCGCCGGCCGCCGAGAACAGCAGCGCGGCGACGAGCCAGCGGCGTTCCCGCGCGATCGGATGCGTCAGCGCCGCGCAGGCCAGCAGCACGGCCGCCAGCGCCTTGACCGCGGGCTGCAGTGCGAACTGGCCCGTGAGTTCCGCGCCGGACGGCAGTCTCAGCGCAGTCCCGATGAGAAATACGCCGTAACAGGCGCCGACGACCGCGGCCGCCACCCACAGAAGCCTGGTTCGCGGGTGTGCGTACCGTGTCCCCATGTCCGATGCTGGGGATAAGCCGGCCGTCGACGCCATCCTGCAGAAGGTAATGGACGCCGTCCCGTTTGAGTTGACAACCGACGGAGGCGCCGAGGCGGCACGTCAGCGTTTTCGTGATCTGCCGCGCCGACCCGTCCACGAAGATCTGCGGGCCAAAGACCACACCATCGACGGGCCTGCGGGGCCGATTCCGATCCGCGTCTACTGGCCGCCGGAGGCCGACGCGCCGGTCGCGCCGGTGGTGGTCTTCATTCACGGCGGTGGATGGTCGGTGGGTGACCTCGATACGTACGACGGACAGGCCCGGATGCACGCGGCAGGGGCCGGCGCGGTGGTGGTGTCGGTGCACTACCGGCTGGCACCCGAGCATCCCTATCCCGCTGCGGTCGAAGATGCTTGGGCGGCAACGCAATGGGTGGCACAGCACGCTTCGGAACTGGGCGCCGACGCCGATCGGCTGGCTGTGGCGGGCGACTCCGCGGGCGGCAATCTGGCGGCGGTGATGACGCAGCTGGCCCGTGATTCGGACCTTCCGCCGATGCGTTTTCAGCTGCTGTGGTACCCGGCGACTACGTGGGACACGTCGCTGCCCTCGTTCACCGAGAACGCACACGCGCCGATTCTCGGCCGCGGCGCGACGGCCGGTTTCTCGCGCTGGTACGCCGGGGATATGGACATGTCCGATCTGCCCGCCACGCTCGCGCCTGCGCGCGCCGAGGACTTGTCGGGATTGCCGCCGGCCTACATCGCGGTGGCCGGCCACGACCCACTGCGCGACGACGGCATTCGATACGGCGAGCTTCTCGCTGCCGCCGGCGTGCCCGTCGAGGTGCACAACGCCGCGACGCTCGTGCACGGATATCTCGGCTACGCGGGTGTGGTGCCCGCCGCGACAGAGGCAACCGAGCGGGCCCTGGCTGCATTGCGCAGTGCGTTGCACGGCACTTGAGGTTCTGCGCATAGCTCGTCGCGATGCGCCGCATGTTCGACGTATGCCCAATTTTGGGGTAATACTCGATGCACCGCGCCCATCGAAGGAGGCCCTATGACAGCGCCCGACCACGAGACCGTCATCGTCGGCGCCGGATTCTCCGGAATCGGCACGGCGATCAAACTCGACAACGCCGGACTGGGTGACTACCTGGTGATCGAAGCGGGCGACGGACCGGGCGGCACCTGGTACTGGAACACGTATCCCGGTATCGCCGTGGATATTCCGTCGTTCTCCTACCAGTTCTCGTTCGAGAAGAGCGCGGACTGGACACGCACCTACGCGCTGGGCCGCGAGTTGAAGGCCTATGCCGAGCACTGTGTCGACAAGTACGGGCTGCGCCCCAAGATCCGGTTCAACACCAAGGTGCTCGGCGCGACGTTCGACGACGACGAGAACTGCTGGCGCATCGACCTCGACAGCGGCGACGCCGTCACGGCCCGGTTCCTCGTCAATGCCAGCGGAGTGCTGATCACGCCGAACCTGCCCGACATCGATGGCGTCGACTCCTTCGCCGGCGTGACCATGCACACCGCGCGATGGGATCACGAGCAGGATCTGACCGGCAAGCGCGTGGCGATCATCGGGACGGGCGCTTCTGCGGTACAGGTCATCCCCGAGATCGCGCCAATTGTCGAGCAGCTCACCGTCTTTCAGCGCACGCCGATCTGGTGCTTCCCCAAGCCCGACGTGCCCCTGTCCCCCATGACGCGACGGATGATGCGGCTGCCCGGCGGCCACGCCATTCAGCGCCTGCTGAGCCAGGCCTACGTCGAGCTCACTTTCACGCTGCCGGCGCAATACTTCACCATCAATCCGATGGCCAAGAAGATGGATCGCGTCGGCAAGTCCTATCTGCGCAAGCAGGTCGACGATCCCGATGTCCGCGACAAGCTCACGCCCCGGTACGCGCCCGGCTGTAAGCGACCCGGGTTCCACAACACCTACCTGTCGACCTACAACCGCGACAACGTCGAGTTGGTCACCGAACCGATCGACAAGATCACCGGTTCGGGGGTGGCCACCGTCGACGGCGAGACCCGCGACGTGGACGTGCTCATCCTGGCGACCGGTTTCAAGGTGATGGACACCGACGACATGCCGACCTATCCGCTCACGGGACCGGGCGGCCGCTCGTGGAGTCAGCACTGGGACGAGAACAGGCTTCAGTCCTACGAGGGCGTCAGTGTTCCGGGCTTCCCGAATTTCTTCATGGTGTTCGGCCCGTATGGCTATGTCGGAAACTCGTACTTCGCACTCATCGAGACGCAGACCCACCACATCGTGCGGTGCCTGAAACAGGCTCGGCGCAAGCGCGCTCGCCGCGTCGAGGTGAAGCAGGACGCCAACGACCGCTATTTCGCCGAGATGATGAGCAAGAAGCACCGCCAGATCTTCTGGCAGGACAGCTGCCAGCAGGCCCACAGTTACTACTTCGACAAGAACGGCGACGTGCCACTGCGGCCGGCCAGCACGATCGAGACGTACTGGCGCAGCCGCCGCTTCCCGCTGAACGATTACGAGTTCACCGGCTAACGGGCGAGCTTCGGAAAATACGGCATCCGTCTGCGACAAACGGGGGTCATGGCTGCGTCGGCAAATCTAAGCTCGGGTCGTCATCACATCGACCGACTGGGGGTATCGATGCACAACATCAGGTTCGCGGATCTGCCGGTGGCTGTCGCTGCTGAGGGAGTCGACTTCCGCGCTCAAGCATTCGGCGAAATGTCCGTCGCGTGGGTGAAGCTAAGCGCAGGAGCCGATTTGCGCCCGGCTCTTAAAGGTCTCCCGGACGACATGTGCCAATGCCCGCATTGGGGTTACATGCTGCACGGCCAGCTGCGCATGCACACTCCGAACGGCGCGCAGACATACGACGCCGGCGAGGCCTTCTACTGGGCCTCAGGGCATGCGCCCGAGGCGATCACCGATTGCGAGTACATCGACGTGTCGCCGACGGCGGAGATTCAGGCGGTCCTGCGGCACGTCACGGGAGGGTAGGTGCCTTTCATTCGGCGGAGAACTTGCCGGTCGCCCTTCACTGAACGATTACAAGTTCACGGCCTGGACGCGCGTCTAGAGTCCGCGATGTGACATTCGCGCGGCCAGAGACTCGCCACGTCGAAGTAGACGGGGTACGCATTGGCTATCAGACCTACGGGGCGGGCAAGCGCACCCTGATCGGCATTCCTGGATTCGCGCAGAACATCGAAGTGATCTGGGAGCACCCGAAGGCCGCGGTGTGGTTCGAACGACTTGGATCCTTCTGTCGCGTCATCACTTTCGACAAGCGCGGAACGGGGACATCGGACCGCGGCATCCCGCCGCCGTCGCTCGATGCGCGAGTGCAAGACCTCGTCGCTGTCATGCACGCAGAAGACGTCGATCGAGCTGTCATCGCCGGAGTGTCGGAGGGCGGCACGATGGCCGCATTCTTCGCCGCGACCTATCCGGAGCGGACCGAGGGTTTGATTCTCAGCGGCACGTTCGCACGCTGGACGCGGTGTGATGATCATCCGTGGGCGCCGACAGTGCAAAAGCAGCTGCGGAAGCTCCGGATCATGTCGTTGCTCTGGGGCACAGGCGACTTCGCGGTCAGGCTTGCCGCGCCCTCCATGGCCGGCCAGCCGGGCTTTCGGCGGTGGGGAGCGCGATATGAACGTGCCTCCATAGCCCGCTCGAAGGTGGTTCCGTTTGGCAGGCTCCTCGCCCAGACGGACATCCGCCACGTGCTGGCGTCCATTTACGCACCCACGCTCGTCATGCACGCTCGCGGGGACCGCGTGGTCCCGTTGCGCAGTGGCCGGTACCTGGCTGACCACATCGTGGGGGCGCGGTTCTTGGAGCTCCCCACCCGCGACCATGCGCCCTGGTTCGACGCCCATGACGTCTACCTGGACGCGATGGAGGAGTTCCTGACCGGCACCCGCCAGAACGCAGACCACTCGCGGAAGCTGGCAACGGTTCTCTTCACCGACATCGTCGACTCCACGGCGACCGCCGAGCGAGTCGGCGACGCAGCATGGCGAGACCTGTTGGACCGACACGACGACATATGCCGCATCGAGATCGGACTCCGCGGCGGCCGCTGGGTCAAAAGCACCGGTGACGGCCTGCTCGCAACGTTCGACAGCCCGAGCGGAGCGATCGGCTGCGCTTGGGCGCTGACTGATCGCATCCGATCCGAGCTCGGCATCGAGTTACGCGCAGGACTGCACACGGGCGAGATCGAAACACGCGGCGACGACGTGGCCGGGATGACGGTGCATCAGGCCGCGCGGGTTCAGGGCGCGGCCGGGAATTCGGAGGTGTTCGTGTCCGCATCCGTGCGCAACCTCGTCGCCGGTGCCGGCATCACCCTCGAAGACCGCGGACCGCACACGTTGAAGGGCATCTCCGAACCGTGCGACCTCTACCGCGTCGTCGACGTCACGGTGTAGCGCGAGCAGAAAACTAGACGGCGGCCTTGAGGTCGTCGACCTTGTCCAGCCGCTCCCACGGCAGGTCCACATCGGTGCGGCCGAAGTGGCCGTACGCCGCGGTCTGCGCGTAGATCGGGCGCAACAGGTCCAGGTCGCGGACGATCGCGCCGGGCCGCAGATCGAAGACCGAGGTGATCGCCTTCTCGATGCGGCTGGGGTCGACGGTCTCGCTGCCAAAGGTTTCCACGAACAGGCCGACGGGCGCCGCCTTGCCGATCGCATAGGCCACCTGGACCTCGACGCGCTCCGCCAGACCCGCGGCGACCACGTTTTTCGCCACCCAGCGCATCGCGTACGCGGCCGAACGGTCGACCTTGGACGGATCCTTGCCGGAGAACGCCCCGCCGCCGTGGCGAGCCCATCCGCCGTAGGTGTCGACGATGATCTTGCGGCCGGTCAGGCCGGCGTCACCCATCGGCCCTCCGAGGACGAACTTGCCGGTCGGATTGACCAGCAGACGGAAGTCGGAGGTGTCCATCGAGTCGTGATTGAGGTCGGCCAGCACGGTGTTGACGACCTTCTCGCGGATGTCGGGCGTCAGCGTGGCGTCCAGGTCGATCCCGGCCGCATGCTGCGTGGAGAGCACGACGGTGTCGAGGCGCACCGGAGTGGTGCCGTCGTATTGGACGGTGACCTGGGTCTTGCCGTCGGGGCGCAGGTAACCGAGCACGCCGCTCTTGCGGACCTCGGTCAGGCGCCGCGAGAGCCGGTGCGCAAGCGCGATCGGCAGCGGCATCAGCTCGGGGGTGTCCTTGATGGCGTAACCGAACATCAGCCCCTGGTCGCCGGCGCCCTGCAGGTCCAGCGGGTCCTGCTCCCCCTCGACGCGCTTCTCGTAGGCGGTGTCGACGCCCTGGGCGATGTCGGGCGACTGGCGTCCGATGCCGATGTTCACGCCGCACGTCTCGCCGTCGAAGCCCTTTTCCGACGAGTCATAGCCGATTTCGAGAATCCGGTCACGCACGGTGTTGGTGATGTCGGCGAACGCCTCCTTGGCGGATGTGGTCACCTCGCCGACGACGTGCACCTGCCCGGTGGTGACCAGCGTCTCCACCGCGACGCGCGATTTGGGATCGTCCGCGAGCAACGCGTCGAGCACTGAATCGCTGATGGCGTCGCAGATCTTGTCGGGGTGGCCCTCGGTTACCGACTCACTGGTAAACAGCCGCGCTTCACTCACGGTGTGATCCTTCCAAAACTTAGTTCATCAAATTGTATGCGTGCCCTGTTGCACCCAAGCGTGTGGGCTCGTCACGCGCAAGCCTTACACGCAGACAGATGCGTGATTCGAGTTACCCGCTGCCGCTCTGCAGGAAGGCCACGATCGCGTCCACGATACGGCTGGCCATCAAAGTTTTCGAACCGTGTTCCAAAGCGGACTCCGTGCCGTCGGCCGCAAGCAGCCAGCCGTCGTTGTTGTCCACTTCGAACGCTCGATTCTCGCCCACGGCATTTACGACGAGCAAATCGCAACCCTTGCGCTGCAACTTGGCGCGCGCGTGGAAGAGCACATCGCCGTTGGCGTCTCCGGTCTCCGCGGCGAACCCGACGACCGCCCGCATGTTGGGCAGCTGGCCGTCGGCGCGGGCGCGAACCGCGCCCGCGAGCACGTCGTCGGTGCGGGTGAGGTCGATGCCGGTCGGTTCCTGATCGCCCTTCTTGATCTTGCTGGTCTGTACCTGCGTCGGCCGGAAATCGGCGACCGCGGCGGCCATCACGAGCACGTGCGCGTCGGGCGCGTGCTTGGACACGGCGTCCTTCAGTTGGGCCGCCGAACCGATGTTGACGAGCTCGACGCCTGCGGGGTCGATGAGGCCGGCGGTGTTCCCGGCGATCAGCGTGACCTCTGCGCCGCGCTGGGCCATCACCCTGGCCACCGCGTACCCCTGTTTGCCGGAGCTGCGGTTGCCGATGAATCGCACGGGATCGATGGGTTCGCGAGTGCCGCCCGCGGAGACGACGGCCTTCACGCCCGCCAGGTCGTAGGGCAGCGCATCACCGCGGTCGAGCAGCAGCTGGGCCAGTGTCGTGATTTCTTCGGCCTCGGGCAGCCGGCCGGCGCCGCTGTCCGCGCCGGTGAGTCGGCCCGACGCGGGCTCGAGGACGACGGCGCCGCGGCGGCGAAGGGTGGCGACGTTCTCGACAGTCGCCGGGTGGAACCACATCTCGGTGTGCATGGCAGGCGCGAACATGACAGGACATCGCGCGGTCAACAGGGTGGCGGTCAGAAGGTCGTCGGCGCGGCCCGACACCGCGCGTGCAAGCAAGTCGGCCGTCGCGGGAGCGACGACGACGAGGTCGGCTTCCTGCCCGATGCGAACGTGCGGGACCTCGTGCACGTCATCCCACACACCCGTGTGAACCGGATTGCCGGACAGAGCCTCGAAGGTCGCGGCGCCGATGAAGCGCAGGGCGGACTCGGTCGGGACGACGCGTACGGAGTGACCCGCCTCGGTGAGCTGACGGACGAGCGTGGCCGCCTTGTAAGCGGCGATGCCACCGGCGACGCCGACGATGATCCGCTTGCGGTCCGTCACGGCCGGATGCCTTGGCTACTCGCCCTCGGTGTGCTCGAGCAGGTCTTCGTGGATCTCGCGCAGCGCGATCGACAGCGGCTTCTCCTGCAGGCCGGGCTCGACCAGCGGGCCGACGTACTCGAGGATGCCGTCACCGAGCTGGTTGTAGTAGTCGTTGATCTGGCGCGCGCGCTTGGCGGCGTAGATCACCAGCGCGTACTTGCTCGACGCGCGGTCCAGCAGCTCGTCGATGGGCGGGTTGGTGATGCCCAACGGCGTGTCGTAGGCAGCGGCGCCGGACCGGTCGATGTTGTCAACGGCGGTCAGCTGCGCGTCGGCGTGCGGGGTGCTCACGTAGAAGTTCTCCTGGCGGTTTCGCGTGAATGCTTTAGGTGGCTCTCGGGCCGGGCGGCGCGGTCCATGGCGCCCGGACTAGTTTCGGCCCACCAGCAAGGATACCAATTCCGTGCAGGCAGATTCCAAATCGCTGTTCACGACGACGACGTCGAAGTCGTTCTGAGCGGCCAGTTCGGCCTTCGCGGTGTCCAGCCGACGGGCCATCACCTCGGCACTTTCGGTGCCGCGGCCAGCCAACCGGCTCTCGAGCTCCTCCCAACTGGGCGGCGCCAGAAACACCAGCGTGGCCTCCGGCATGGACTGCTTGACGGCCCGCGCCCCGGCCAGGTCCACCTCGATGAGGACGGGCCGACCGGCCTCGGTGGCCTCGCGAACGGGCTGTGCGGGAGTTCCGGAGCGGTGCAGGCCACCGTGGATTTCCGCCCATTCGAGCAGGGCGCCATCATCGATCAGTTCCTGGAACCGCTCGGGGGTCACGAACGAGTAGTCGACGCCGTCCGCCTCGCCGGGGCGCGGCGCCCGGGTGGTGATGGACACGGAAAAGTGCAGGTCGGGAACGCGGTCACGCAGGCAGCGGACAACAGACGATTTCCCGACGGCAGAGGGACCGGACAGCACTATCACCCGGCCGGCCCCTCGGCCGGCGCTCAACTTTGGACGCCCGGGACTACTGGTCGAACTTTTCCAGCAGCGCCTTGCGCTGACGATCTCCGAGGCCGCGCAGGCGGCGGGTCGGGGCGATCTCGAGTTCGGTCATGATCTCCTGCGCCTTGACCTTGCCAACCTTGGGCAGGGCCTCCAGGAGCGCAGAAACCTTCATCTTGCCCAAGACCTCGTCGGTCTCGGCATCCTTGAGCACCTGCTTGAGGTTGGTGCCGCCGCGCTTGAGCCGATCTTTGAGCTCGGCACGTATCCGACGTGCGGCGGCAGCCTTCTCCAACGCTGCCGCGCGCTGTTCGTCGGTCAACTGGGGAAGGGCCACGGGTGTTCCTCCGTCTCGTCACCATCATTGTTTTGTACTCGGCTGATGCAGAACAGCCAGCGACGACGACCGTACCCACGCCGCCTGACGAAAGCTAACGCCACCCCCTGGTTCTGGCGTCAAAAGCCCAGCGTGTACGGCGATGGCATGGCCGTCACGCGAGCGTCGCAGCCAGGGCAAGATCACCGCCATTCGGCGGCCGACGAGCGGAACTGGCTGCATATCAAGGCATTTCGGAATTGTGGCGTGGGTCACTGTTACGTCGACATTGCGTGCCTGGCGCGCCTGATGACCCCTCGACGCCGATGAAGATAAATTTTGCCTGGTCATGGTGCGTCGGGCGTGTCGCGAGGACTCGTTTGGCGCATCCGGCGGCAATTTGGCCGTCCGGACCCCGATGAATTCAACTACCTCGTGTAGTAGAGAGTTTCTGGAGGTGCTGGCGAGACAGATGGTGCAGGCGTGGCTGGTGTTGTCAGGCCCCATCCCCGGTTCGGAGCGCTCGGAATGAGACCCAGCCGAAATACGATCGCGTGATGAGGTCGTCGCGATGATGCAACGTAGATGCGGGTCGGTCGTCGTCGTGCTCATGCTTCTCGCGACCGGCTTGCTGTTCAGTGTCGCGAGCCCTGCGTGGGCATGCGGGTGCGGAGCGTACGTGCCCGATAACCCCGGCGCGGCGGTCGCCGATGAGCGGGCGCTGCTCACGTGGGACGGCACGACGGAGAACATCCTCATGTCGTTCGGTGTCACGGGCAGCTCGGAGCGGGCCGCGTGGGTGATGCCGGTGCCCGCAGCCGCGCAGGCTTCACTCGGCGAGACGGGTGTGTTCGAAGAACTCGGCAGGCTCACTGCGCCTCGCCTCGAATACCGCGACTCGTGGTGGCCGACTTTCACGTGGCTGTGGGGCGCCGGCGCACCGGATACGGCGAGCGCTCCGCGCGGTAACTCCGTCGACGTGCTCAGCAGTCAGCGAATCGGTCCGTTCGACGTCACCCGGCTGAGCGCCAACGATCCGACAGCGTTGGCGAAGTGGTTGGCCGACAAGGGATTTCCACATCCTGACGGACTTGATGAGAACCTCGCGCCGTACGTCGCCGACGGCTGGGAGGTCATCGCGATCCAACTGACACCGGCAGAGCAGGGCAAGTCGCTGACTGGCGATCTGCAACCGCTGCGGCTGTCGTTCAAGTCGAGCAAGGTCATCTATCCGATGCGCTTGTCCCGCGCGGCGAGCACACCTCAGTTCGTCGACTTGTACGTGTTGGCCGATCACCGGATGGACCCGACGATGACACCGGTGCCCGGCGTGAAGCCGAGCCTGAAGTTCGCCGGGCCCATCGACAATGCCGACATCACCGCCCTTTCGCCCTATGTCCGCGACGGGGCGTTCCTGACCCGGTGGACGGACGAAATCTACGACCCGGCGGCCATCAACGGCGACTACGCGTTCGAGAAAGCGCCGCTGGACACCGCGTTTCGACCGACCATCTATCGCATCCACAATCGCGGCGACATCACCGGAGTGTTCGTCCTTGTGGCGATCATCGCCGGCGGTGTGGCGATCGCCCGCGCGTTGGGACGACGCGTGTCGCGCCGCTAGCGTTTGATCTCGACGACGAGCACCCAGGCATTGGCGGTCGCGGATGCGAATCCGGTTGCGACTGCCGCAGTTACCCAGTAAAGGCCACCGCCGCTTTGAAGCCACAGCGAGACCGCCGCGACCATCAAGAGCAGTGCGGGGAGGAGTAATAGAAGCATCGATGTGAGCGCGCGCGACCGGTGAGCGCCGTCGCGCTGTCTCCGAGCTGCGAACACCACCATCGCCGCAGTCGCGACGCCGACGATGCCGATCTCGATCGACAGCACGCGACGATCCTGTCCGGGCGTCGCGACGAAGATCGCGGCAAGCAGTATCGCCACGGTGAGGCCCAGCGTCGCCGCGGCGCGGGCCGGCACTCCCCGGTACTGCAGCACTTCGGACAGATTGAGCGACAGACCGACGAACAGCAGACCGGCGAGCGCAGCGGCTCCCCCGGCCACCGTGTTGGAGAAGTCGGTCCAGGCCGCGATGTCGTATGCGTTCATGCCAGGTATGCCACCGCGTCTCGCATCTTCTCCGCCGCAGCGCGCAATGCGGTGACGTCGGGGCCCGCCCGCAGTACCTCTCGGGATACCGTGGGCAGGAGCTGGCCGGGCTTGGCCCCGCCGAATCCGCTGAGCGCGTCGGGGCGGCCGCCCTGAGCGCCCACTCCCGGCACCAGGACCGGGCCGTCGAGGGCGCTCACATCGGGCGGGTCGGACAGCGTCGCGCCGACCACAACTCCCACTGAGCCCGGCGCCTCCCGGTTCCGCTCCGCCGCCGCGTCCACGATCGACTGCGCGACGGTGCGCCCGCCTGCGTCGGCGCGTTGCACTCCTGCGCCCTCGGGGTTGGACGTCGCGGCCAGCACGAACACCCCGCGGTCGTGGGTCCCGGCGACGTCCAGCAACGGTTGCAGTGACCCGAAGCCCAGATAGGGCGACGCGGTCACGGCGTCGGCCGCCAAGGGCGAATCTCCCGCCCACGCCTCGGCGTAGGCGGCCATCGTCGAGCCGATGTCGCCGCGCTTGGCGTCGGCCAGCACCAGCACGCCTTCGTCGCGCAATGCCTGAATCGTGTTCTCCAGCACCGCATATCCTGCCGCACCGTAGGCCTCGAAGAACGCCACCTGCGGCTTGACGATCGCGAAGCCGGCGAACGCCTCGACACAGATGTCACAGAATCTGCGCAGTCCCTCGACACCGGCAGGCAGTCCCCAGGCTTGCAGAAGTTCGGCGTGGGGATCGATGCCGGGGCACAGCAGTCCGCGGCGCGATACAGCGTCGCTCAGCCGCGTCCCGAAACCGCTCACGGTCCCAGTACGCTGTGCAGCTCTTGCAGTGACATCACGTCGATGTCGCCGCGAATGCCGGCTTCGATGCCCTGCACCGCGGCGGACGCGCCCTGCACCGTGGTGACGCACGGAATGTTCATCGACACCGCGGCGGAGCGGATCTCGTAGCCGTCGATGCGCGGGCCGGAGTTGCCGTATGGGGTGTTGATGACCATGTCGACTTCGCCGGCTTTGATCAGTTCGACGGCGGAGCTGGCGGGTCGGCCATCACCCGGCTGTTCGAAGTGCTTGCGTACCTCGTCGCACGGAATACCGTTGCGCCGCAGCATCTCCGCCGTGCCCGCGGTAGCAAGAACTCGGAACCCCAGATCGGCCAGCCGCTTCACCGGGAACACCAGCGAGCGTTTGTCCCGGTTGGCGACCGACACGAACACCGTGCCCTCGGCGGGCAACGAACCGTACGCAGCGGTCTGACTCTTCGCGAACGCACTGCCGAAGTCGCGGTCGATGCCCATCACCTCGCCGGTGGACTTCATTTCGGGCCCGAGCAGCGAGTCGATCTGCGTACCATCGGATTTGCGGAACCGGTGGAACGGCAAGACTGCTTCCTTGACCGCGACCGGCGCATTGCGGGCGACTGTCGCGCCGTCACCGGTGCGCGCCAGCACTCCCTCTTCGCGCAACTGCGCGATGGTCGCGCCCAACATGATCCGCGCACACGCCTTGGCCAGCGGAACGGCGGTGGCCTTCGACACGAACGGCACGGTACGACTGGCGCGGGGATTGGCCTCCAGCACGTAGAGCACGTCGTCCTTGAGCGCATACTGGACATTGAGCAGCCCGACCACGCCGATGCCGTGGGCGATGGCTTCGGTCGCGCGCCGAACGGATTCGATGTCGCTGCGGCCCAACGTCACCGGGGGCAGCGCACATGCCGAGTCGCCGGAGTGGATGCCGGCCTCCTCGATGTGCTCCATGATTCCGCCGATGTAGACCTCGGTACCGTCGCACAGGGCGTCGACATCGATTTCGATGGCGTCCTCGAGGAACCGGTCGACGAGGACGGGGTGCGCGGGCGAAAGCTCGGTGGCGCGGGTGATGTAGCCCTGCAACGTCTCCTCGTCGTAGACGATTTCCATGCCGCGACCACCCAGCACGTAGGAGGGCCGCACCAGCACCGGGTACCCGATGTCGGCTGCGATCCGCCGGGCCTGCTCGAAGCTCGTGGCGGTGCCGAACCGCGGCGCGGGCAGCCCCGCCGTCGTCAGCAGGTCGCCGAACGCACCACGGTCTTCGGCGAGGTCGATGGCCTCGGGGCTGGTCCCGACGATCGGCACCCCGGCGTGCTCGAGCCGTTCCGCCAGACCCAGCGGGGTCTGCCCACCGAGCTGGACGATGACGCCCACCACTCCGGGTCCACCTGCACCGGAGGCTTGTTCGGCGTAATACACCTCGAGGACGTCCTCGAACGTCAGGGGTTCGAAGTACAGGCGGTCAGCGGTGTCGTAGTCGGTGGACACCGTCTCGGGGTTGCAGTTGACCATCACCGTTTCGAAACCGGCCTGGCTCAACGTGGTGGCGGCGTGCACGCAGCTGTAGTCGAACTCGATGCCCTGCCCGATGCGGTTGGGCCCCGACCCGAGGATGAGCACCTTGGGCTTGTCGGCCTGCGGCGCCACCTCGGTCTCGGCCGCGGGGTCGAGTTCGTAGGTGCTGTAGTGGTAGGGCGTCTTCGCCTCGAACTCGGCCGCGCACGTGTCGACGGTCTTGTACACGGGATGGATGCCCAGTCGGCTGCGCAGCGCGCGTACGCCGACTTCGCCCGCCAATTCCGGTCGCAGCGAGGCGATTTGACGATCTGAGAGGCCATGATATTTGGCGCGCCGAAGCAGGCTCTCGTCGAGCACCGGCGCGTCGAGCAACTCCGCACGCAGTGTGACGAGCCCGGCGACCTGTTCGACGAACCACGGGTCGATGCCGGAGGCCGCCGCCACCTGTTCGACCGTGGCGCCACGGCGCAGTGCCAGTTCCAGGTCGTACAGCCGTCCGTCGGTCGGGGTCTTGAGGTTTTCCAGCAGCTCCTCGACGGACAGGTCGGGGTCCGGCCCGGTCCAGAATCCGGCGCGGCCGGTTTCCAGCGAGCGCATCACCTTGCCGAGTGCTTCGATGAAGTTGCGGCCCAACGACATCGCCTCACCGACCGACTTCATCGTGGTGGTCAGCGTGGCGTCGGCGCCGGGGAATTTCTCGAAGGCGAACCGCGGCGCCTTCACCACCACGTAGTCGAGGGTCGGCTCGAAGCAGGCCGGTGTTTCCTTGGTGATGTCGTTGACGATCTCGTCGAGTGTGTAGCCGATGGCCAGCTTGGCCGCGATCTTGGCGATCGGGAAGCCGGTGGCCTTCGACGCCAGCGCACTCGAGCGCGACACCCGCGGGTTCATCTCGATCACGATGAGGCGGCCGTCGACGGGGTTGACCGCGAATTGGATGTTGCACCCGCCGGTGTCGACGCCCACCTCGCGCAGGATCGCGATGCCGAGGTCGCGCATCTTCTGGTACTCGCGGTCGGTCAGGGTCATCGCCGGAGCGACCGTGACCGAGTCGCCGGTGTGCACGCCCATCGGATCGACGTTCTCGATCGAGCACACCACGACCACGTTGTCGTGGCCGTCCCGCATCAGCTCGAGCTCGAATTCCTTCCAGCCGAAGATGGATTCCTCGATCAGCACGTTGGCACTGGGCGATGCAGCGAGTCCGTCGCCGGCCATCCGTTCCACGTCGTCGGCGGAATACGCCATGCCCGAGCCCAGCCCGCCCATCGTGAACGACGGCCGCACCACGACCGGCAGGCCGAGTTCGGTGACGGTTTCACGGACCTCCTCCATCGTGAAACACACCCGGGAACGGGCGGATTCACCGCCGACCTTGGCCACGATGTCCTTGAACCGCTGCCGGTCTTCGCCGCGCTGGATCGCCTCGAAATCGGCCCCGATGAGCTCGACGTTGTAGCGCTCCAGCACACCGTTCTCGTACAGCGCGACCGCCGTGTTGAGCGCTGTCTGGCCGCCGAGGGTGGCCAGCATCGCGTCGATCTTGTTGCCGCGGTCGGCCTGTTGTTTGATCACGCGCTCGACGAACGCGGGTGTGATCGGTTCGATGTAGGTGTGGTCGGCGAACTCAGGGTCGGTCATGATCGTCGCCGGGTTGGAATTGATCAGCGTGACCTGCAGTCCGTCGGCGCGCAGCACGCGGCACGCCTGCGTGCCCGAGTAGTCGAACTCGGCGGCCTGCCCGATGAGGATCGGCCCGGAGCCGATCACCAGCACGTGGTTCAAGTCGGTCCGCCGCGGCATTAGCGCCCCTCCAGCGCGAGCGCGCATTCTTGTACGCAAAACGCCCCGAAATCTGTACAAGGGTGTGCGCTCGCGGTCATTTCTCCCCTGCCATGAGGTCGACGAACTGGTCGAACAGGTAGTTGGCATCATGCGGACCCGCCGCGGCCTCGGGATGGTATTGCACCGAAAACGCTCTCCCGTCAACAAGTTTGATGCCCTCGACGACACCGTCGTTCGCGCAGGTGTGGCTGACGACCGCAGCGCCGAACGGGGTGTCGAACGTTTCGCCCGCCTCACCCTCGAGCGCGAACCCGTGGTTCTGGGCCGTTACCGCCACGCGCCCGGTGGCGTGGTCGATGACCGGCACGTTGATGCCGCGATGGCCGAACACCATCTTGTAGGTCGACCGCCCCAGCGCCCTGCCGAGGATCTGGTTACCGAAGCAGATGCCGAACAGCGGGATGCCTGCGCCGAGTACGTCGCGCGTGACGCCGACGATGTGGTCGGCGGTAGCGGGGTCACCGGGCCCGTTGGACAGGAACACCCCGTCCGGCTTGAGATCCGAGATCTGCTCGAACGTCACCGTCGACGGCAGCACGTGACTGCGAATTCCGCGGCCGGCGAAATTGCGCGGGGTGTTCGTCTTGATGCCGAGATCGATCGCTGCGACCGTGAACCGTTGCGGCCCATCGGGTTCGACGACGTAAACATCATCGGTGCTGACCTCGCCTGCCAGATCCGCGCCGAGCATCGACGGCTGCCTGCGCACCCGGTCGAGCAGCTCGCCGTCATCGGCGAGGGCTCCGCCGGAGAACACCCCGGCCTTCATCGAGCCGATGCTGCGCAGGTGGCGCACGACCGCGCGAGTGTCGATCCCCGCAATGCCGACGATCTTCTGCCGCTTCAGCTCGTCGTCGAGCGTGCCGGTGGCCCGCCAGTTGGACGCCCGTGGCGACGGGTCACGCACCGCGTACCCCGCCACCCAGATCTTGTCGCCGCGGCTCTCGGCGTCTTCGTGATTCCAGCCGGTGTTGCCGATCTGGGGTGCGGTGGCCACGACGATCTGCCGGTGATAGCTCGGATCGGTCAGCGTCTCCTGATAACCCGACATCCCGGTGGAGAACACCGCCTCGCCCAGCGTCTCGCCGATCGCGCCGAACGGAGTGCCCGTGAAGATGCGCCCGTCCTCGAGGACCAGGACCGCCTTACTCATGCGGCCTCCAGCCACGGTGCGTAGTCCGCGCGGTTGTCGGCGCGGAACCCGGTGTCGATTTCGGTGCCCGACGGCAGCCGCCACCTGATGGCCAGAATGCCCTCGTGCGTCAGGGCCTTGCCGGCGATTCCGCGCTCGGTGCGGATCGCGGTGATCGAGTCGTCGGGTATCCAGATCGGGCCTGCACCGATGCGCTGCAACATGATTCCCTCGGGGTAGCGGGTCAATACGGCCTTGTTTCGGAAGCCCAGATCGCTGGCGGCGACGCGGTCGTTCCAGTTGGGGACGAGCGTGCTGCCGACATACAGGCCCTTCGTCGCGGGGATCAGCGCAGGCCCGACGGTGTCCGGCATCGACGGAAGTGTGCCGATCAGCTCGGCCTGGCGTTCGGCGCGTCGGCGCCAGCCTCGAATCATCATCTGGATGACTACAGCGATGAGCACGGCCACGGCCGCGGCCATGATCAGCGATCCGACGAGTGTCCCGTTGTTCATGCACGATCCGCCTGCGCTACTCGCTCGCCGTTCACGCGGGGCTCTTCCCGTCACGCGCGGTGACCTTGCCGCGCAACATGGTCAGCGTCACCGTGGCGGGCAACTCCATCGATTCGAACGGCGTGTTGTCAGAGCGGCTCGCCAGAGCCGAGCCCTCCACAGTCCATGTGGCGTCGGGATCGACGACGGTGAGATTGGCAGGCTCGCCGATGTCCAACGGGCGGCCCTGGTCGGGCAGGCCGACGATGCTTGCCGGGTTTTCGCTCATCACGCGCGCCACATCGCGCCATGTCAGCAGTCCGGGCCGCACCATCGTCTCGACAACGACCGACAGCGCGGTCTGCAGACCGAGCATGCCGGGCCGGGCAACGGAGAATTCGCAGAACTTCTCGTGTTCGGCGTGCGGCGCGTGGTCGGTGGCGACGCAGTCGACGACGCCGTCGGCGAGGGCCTGCCGCAGCGCTTCGGCGTCAGAGGTCTCGCGCAGAGGAGGATTGACACGGTTGCGGCCGTCATAGGTGGCCAGGCGCCGATCATCGAGCAGCAGGTGGTGCGGCGTCACCTCGGCGGTGATCGAAATGCCTTGTTCCTTGGCCCATCTGATGATCTCGACGGTTCCCGCAGTGGAGGCGTGGCAGATGTGTACGCGCGCTCCGGCATCGCGGGCCAGCAGTGCGTCACGGGCGACGATCGATTCCTCGGCGGCTCTGGGCCAGCCGGCCAAGCCGAGTCGGGCGGCGTTGGGTCCCTCGTGCGCGACCGCATCGACCGTGAGCCGCGGCTCCTCGGCGTGCTGCGCGATCAGCGCCCCCAGACCGGTGGCGTATTCGAGCGCGCGGCGCATGATGAGCGGGTCGTGCACGCAGATGCCGTCGTCGGAGAACATTCGCACCTGGCCGGCGCCGGCGGCCATCATGCCCATCTCGGTGAGCTGCTTGCCAGCCAGCCCCATCGTGACTGCTCCGACGGGATGCACGTCGACCAGCCCGACCTGCTGGCCGCGATGCCAGACATGGTCGGTGACGACGGGCGTATCGGCGACCGGATTGGTGTTTGCCATCGCAAACACTGCGGTGTAGCCACCCAGAGCTGCTGCGGCCGAACCGGTTTCGATGTCCTCGGCGTACTCGCGGCCGGGTTCGCGCAGATGGGTGTGCAGGTCGACGAAGCCCGGAAGCAGGATCTGACCGGTGGCATCGATCACGTCTGAGGCTTTTTCGAGTCCTCCGGACCCGGTCAGATCTGCACCGATGTCGGTGATCTGACCGTCGCTCACCAGCACGTCGACCCGGTCGCCTTCACCGTAGCGCCGCACCCCGCGGATCAGAACGCTCATGCGCTGATCGCTCCCCCGCTAGCGGGCGGTACCCCCACCGTCTCCGCGCCAACCAGCAGGTGGAACAGCACCGCCATCCGGACGTGCACTCCGTTGGAAACCTGTTGCAGGACAGCGGATTGTGTCGAATCCGCGACCGAGAATGCGATCTCCATGCCGCGCACCATCGGGCCGGGATGCAGTACGACCGCATTGCCAGGCAACATGGCCTGGCGCTTCTCGGAGAGCCCGTACAAGACCGAGTATTCACGCGCGGACGGGAAGAAGCCGCCGTGCATCCGTTCGGCCTGCACCCGAAGCATCAGCACGGCGTCGGCGAGGGGAAGTTCGGCGTCGAGGTCGTGCGAGACCGTGACCGGCCAGTCGGCCACGCCGACCGGCAGCAGCGTCGGCGGTGCGACGAGCACAACTTCGGCGCCGAGGGTGTCAAGGAGCAGCACGTTGGACCGCGCTACCCGGCTGTGCAGCACGTCGCCGACGATGACCACCCTCTTGCCCTCGATGCTGCCCAATCGCTGGCGGATGGTCAGCGCGTCCAGCAGCGCCTGCGTCGGGTGCTCATGCGTGCCGTCGCCGGCGTTGATCACCACGGGACCGCCGTCCTCGGTGGCGGTCCACTCGGCGAGCTGCTGGGCAGCGCCCGATGCGGGGTGGCGGATGATCAGTGCATCGGCGCCCGCAGCGCGCAGCGTCAGTGCGGTGTCGCGCAGCGATTCACCTTTGGACACCGAGGATCCCGACGCACTGACGTTGATCACGTCGGCGCTCATCCACTTGCCCGCGACCTCGAACGACACCCGGGTGCGGGTGGAGTTCTCGTAGAACATCGTGATGATGGTGCGGCCGCGCAGCGTGGGCAGCTTCTTGACCTCGCGACCCACCAAGGACTGATGGAAACGGTCGGCATCGTCGAGGATCGCGACGGCCTCGTCGCGGGATAGATCCGCAGCCGAGAGCAGATGCTTCATCGCTTGGGCCCTCCATGGGGCGCGATCCAGATGCCCTCGACCTGGTCATCCTCGGCGAGGCGCACCTTGACGTTCTCGTTGCGGGAGGTGGGTACGTTCTTGCCGACGTAGTCGGCGCGCAGCGGGAGTTCCCGGTGGCCGCGGTCGACGAGCACCGCGAGTTGCACCGCCGTCGGCCTGCCGACGTCGCGCAGTGCGTCCAGCGCCGAGCGCACGGATCGTCCGGTGTAGAGCACGTCGTCGATGAGCACAACCAGCGCGCCGTCGATGCCGCCCTCGGGGATCGTGGTGTCCTCGAGGGGACGCGGCGGCTTGGAGTCGAGGTCGTCGCGGTAGAGCGTGATGTCCAGCGAGCCGCGCGGAACGGTGACGCCGGCGAATTCCTTGATCTTCTCGGCGAGTCGCGCGGCCAGGGTCACGCCCCTGGTCGGAATGCCCAGGAGGATGACGCGGGGCGCGTCGGGACCGTCGAGCGCGGTCTTTTCGATGATCTGATGGGCGATGCGGGAGATGGTCCGGCCGACGTCGGCGGCGGACATCAACTCCCGGTCGGTGCCTGGCGTGCCCAAACTAACCCTGACCTCCTTCTCCGCCTCGCGGGACGGATCGTTAAAGGATGTCGAAACTGCGGGGAGCTTAGCACCCGAATTAGGTGTGTCCGTATTCGACACCGAAGGGCTTGGTCAGCGCAGCTGAGTACGCTTGCCGCGATGAAGCTTGACGGTAACCAGGCGTCCATTCGCGAGGCCATCGACGCCGGGCTGCTCGCCGGCGCGGTCACGATGGTGTGGCGCGACGGCGAGGTGCTGCAGGTCAACGAACTCGGCCACCGCGACGTCGACGCCGGCCTGCCGATGCAGCGCGACACGATCTTCCGCATCGCCTCGATGACCAAACCGGTCACGATCGCCGCCTCGATGTCGTTGATCGAGGAGGGCAAGCTCGCCTTGACGGACCCTGTGGCCAAGTGGCTGCCGGAACTCTCGGACATGCGCGTCCTGCGTGAGCCGACAGGGCCACTGGACAACACCGAACCCGCCCAACGACTCATCACGATCGACGACCTGATGACGCATCGCAGCGGGCTGGCCTACAACTTTTCCGTCCTTGGACCGCTGAGCCGCGCGTACAGCAGGATGCGTTTTCGCCAACACCAGGACCGTTGGCTCGCGGAGTTGGCCGAACTGCCACTCGCTCATCAACCCGGCACGCGGCTGACCTACAGCCACGCCACCGACGTGCTCGGCATTGCGCTGTCACGGATCGAGGGCAAGTCGCTGACCGACGTACTGCGCGAACGTATCTTCGCGCCACTCGGCATGGCCGACACAGGGTTCTCGGTGAGCACCGACGGACGACGCCGCGCCGCGACGATGTACAAGCTCGACTCGGACTATGTGCTGACGCATGACGTGATGGGCCCGGCGCCGATCACCGATCCGCCGTTCTGCACAGGTGGTGCCGGCCTGTGGTCGACGGTCGACGACTATCTCAAGTTCGCCCGGATGTTGCTTGACGGCGGAACCCTCGACGGCACCAGGGTGCTGTCCGAGGAATCCGTTCGGCTGATGCGCACCGACCGGTTGACCGACGAGCAGAAGCGACAGCCCTTTCTGGGCATGCCGTACTGGATCGGCCGTGGATTCGGGCTCAACCTCTCGGTGGTCACCGACCCCGCCAAGTCGCAACAGTTGTTCGGGCCCGGCGGGGTCGGGACGTTCAACTGGCCCGGTGCGTACGGCACGTGGTGGCAGGCCGACCCGTCGGCGAACCTGATCTTGATCTACCTCATCCAGAACCTTCCCGATCTCGCCGCCGATGCCGCCCCCGCGGTCGCAGGCAACACCTCGTTGGCCAAACTGCAAAGCGCCCAACCGAAGTTTGTGCGGCGCACGTACCAGGCCCTCGACATTTAGTGGATACGCTGACGCCGTGACACAGCCGACGGTGCTCATCAGTGGGGCGGGAATCGCGGGTCCGTCGCTGGCTTTCTGGCTGAGCCGCAACGGATATCGCGTCATCGTCGTTGAGATCGCACCCGGCATCCGACCGGGCGGGCAGACCGTCGACCTGCGCGGGGCGGGCGGCGACGTGGTCCGTCGGATGGGCCTGATGGCCGAAATGGAGCGGCGGTCGCTGTTCCAACGCGGCATCGCATGGGTGAGATCCGACGGTAGCCGCCGCGCCGAGATGCCAGTGACCGCGTTCGACGGTAACGGGCCGGTGTCCAAGCTCGAGATTCTCCGCGGCGATCTGGTGGACGTGCTGTACCAGGCCACCAAGGACGCGGCGGAGTACCGCTTCGACACCCGCATAACGGAATTGGCGCAGGACGCCGCCGGCGTGGACGTGACGTTGTCCGACGGCAGCCGATTGCGGGTGGACCTCGTCGTGGGTGCCGACGGCCCTCATTCGGCAGTGCGCCGAATTGTGTTCGGGCCTGAGGAACAGTTCGTCAGACCGATCGGCGGCTACAACGCATGGTTCTCTGCGCCCGACCACGTCGGCTTGGACTCCTGGTATCTGATGTACCAGGCGCCCGGCGGACTGAACGCATCCATGCGTCCCTCGCATGATCCGGCAATAGCCAAGGCGGGATTGGCCTTTCAGTCCGAACCCATCAGCTACGATAGGCGCGACCTCGACGAGCAGCGCCGAATCCTGACCGAACGGTTCGCCGGCGCAGGGTGGGAATGCGACGCGCTGCTCGCGGCGGCCGAGGTCGCCGATGACTTCTATTTCGATTCCCTCGCACAAGTGCACATGCCGTCGTGGTCTTCGGGTCGCGTCACCCTCGTAGGCGACGCTGGCTATTGCGCATCGCCGCTGAGCGGCATGGGTACCAGCCTGGCCCTGGTCGGCGCCTACCTGCTGGCCGGCGAATTAGGTGCCGCGAACTCCCTTGCCGGCGAGAGTATCCGGGCCGCACTGGACCGCTACGGAACGAAAATGCGACCGTATGTCGATACCTGCCAGGACCTGCCCAACACCATCGACCGGTTCGCCCCGATGACGGAGAAGGACATCGCGAGCAACGCGGTGGCGATGAAGTGGATGCAGCGCTGGCCGTTTCGCCCGATCGCGGGGAGGCTGTGGTTCCGAATCGCCGATTCCATCGAGCTGCCGGAGTACCCCGCCTTGCACGACTGACCGACGAGCTACTCGATACACCGCGACAGCACACGGCCGAACTGCATGAGGCGCTGCATCTGCGCCAGTCCCCCGTTGTCGACCGACTTCGCATAGCGGAACGACTCGCAGTAGATGTCGCTTTCGGTGGCCGACTTCTGCCGTGAGCGGGTGATGAGTTGCGTGTACATCCGCAGGCGGACCTCGGAGAGTCTGCGAGTGTCGTCGTCGAACACTTCGTACTCTGTGGTGAGCACGTGATCGGTGATCGTCGACAACACAATCGTGCGCACCGATGCGTTCAGCACTCGGGAGTACGGCGCCCAGTCCTGCGGTGTGCCCATTACGCGCCTACTTCACCCTCAGTACTCCCCCGCACCGCTTGCGCTGCTGTCCGTATCTGAGGCGTCACCAGCATCACCTGGCCGAGCACTCCGTTGACGAAACCCGGTGACTCATCGGTCGACAACTGCTTGGCAAGTTCGACGGCTTCGTCCACCGCGACAGGTTCGGGAACGTCGTCGGCATGCAAGAGTTCCCACACCGCCACGCGCAGGATCGCCCGGTCGACGGCGGGTAACCGGTCCAGCGTCCAGCCCTGCAGATGGGCGGAGATCAGATCATCGATGTGCTCGAGGTGTTCGGTCACCCCGCGCGCCACCGTCACCGTGTAGGAGTTCAGCGGTGTGACGTCGGATTCCCTTTGCGCCAACGCATTCCGCGTCTCCGCCACCTCGGCCGGGGTGATTCCGCGCGCCTCGGCCTCGAACAGCAGGTCGACGGCACGCTTGCGGGCCTGATGACGGCCACGATCGCCCCGACGGTCAGGCATTCACCCTTCCCAGGTAGCTGCCGTCACGCGAGTCGACCTTGAGCTTGTCGCCGGTGTTGATGAACAACGGCACCTGGATTTCGGCGCCCGTCTCGACGGTCGCGGGCTTGGTGCCCGCGCTGGATCGGTCGCCCTGAAGGCCGGGTTCGGTGTGGGTCACTTCCAGTTCGACGGTGACCGGCAGTTCGAGGTACAGCGGCGCCCCGTCGTGAAACGCGATCTGCACGGGCAGACTCTCGAGAAGGAACTTGGCGGCGTCACCGACGAGCGAATCGGGCAGGTGGTGCTGCTCGTAGTCCTCGGAATCCATGAACACGAAGTCGGCGCCGTCCTTGTACAGGTAGGTGGCGTCGCGCCGGTCGACGGTGGCGGTCTCCACCTTCACCCCGGCGTTGTAGGTCTTGTCGACGACCTTGCCGGACAGCACGTTCTTGAGCTTCGTGCGTACGAAAGCCGGCCCCTTGCCGGGTTTGACGTGCTGAAACTCAACAATCTGCCACAGCTGCCCGTCGATCTGCAGGACGAGCCCATTCTTGAAGTCGGCGGTGCTTGCCACGGTCGGTGCAATCTCCTAGGTCTCAACCAATTACAGCCAGTTCCTTGGGGAACCGGGTAAGCAATTCAGGCGCCTTGTCACCCACGACAAGGGTGTCCTCGATCCGGACACCGCCGCGATCGGGCAGGTAGACACCCGGCTCCACGGTCACCGCAGAGCCAGCAAGCAGTGTACCGGCGGACGTCGCGCTGATCCCGGGCGCTTCGTGGATCTGCAGGCCGACACCGTGCCCCAGTCCGTGGCCGAAGTTGTCGGCGTACCCCGCGTCGGCGATGACCTGCCGCGATGCCGCGTCGACCTCTTTCAGCGACGCTCCAGGGGCCAGCGCTTCCCGGCCGGCCCGCTGCGCGGCGGCCACCAGCTCGTAGATGTCGAGTTGCCATTGCGCAGCCGTCGACAGCACGAATGTGCGCGTCATATCGGAGTGGTAGCCGCACACCAGTGCCCCGAAATCGATCTTGACGAAGTCGCCCGCGGCCAGCACGGCATCGGTGGGCCGATGGTGCGGGATCGCCGAGTTCGCCCCGGCCGCGACGATGGTTTCGAAGGACATGCCGTCGGCTCCGTGATCAAGCATCAGCGATTCGAGTTCGCGGCCCACTTCCTTCTCTGTGCGGCCCGGGCGAAGTCCGCCGCGCTCGACGAGGTCGTGCAGGGCAGCGTCGGCGGCTTCACACGCGAGACGCAGCAGGGCGATCTCGCCGGCATCCTTCACTTCGCGCAACGCCTCGACGGTTCCCGACGCCCGCACCAACTCCAGCTGATCGCCGGCGGCCTTGGTGAGCACCGTGAATCCGTCGACGGTCACCACATGACTCTCGAAGCCCAATCGTCGTACGCCGTCAGCGGCGGCGCGGCCGGCCAGGTGCGGCGCACACGCCCGCTCGATGACGATTTCGGCATCGGGCGCCTGCTGCTCGGCCTGAGTGCGGTAGCGCCCGTCGGTGGCGAGCACCGGGGTCTCGTCATCCGCCCGGACCAGCAGCGCCGCGTTCGACCCGGTGAAACCGGACAGATACCGGACGTTGACCAGGTCCGACACCAGCATCGCGTCCAGGTCGGCGGCAGCCAACCGCTGGCGCAGCCGGTCCCGGCGCTGTGAAATAGTCACAGTTGTTGAACCTACTCGCTAAGGTGTGGCCCCATGAGTAACTGGTTACTGCGCGGACTGGTGTTCGCGGCCCTGATGGTGATCGTGCGGTTGCTGCAGGGAGCGTTGATCAACGCGTGGGAGACCAAAGCCGGTCTGATCAGCATCGTATTGGTGGTGCTGTTCGCCATCGCCGTGTTCTTGTGGGGCATTCAGGACGGACGCGCCGACGCGCGGGCCAACCCCGACCCGGACCGACGCGGCGACCTGGCGATGACGTGGCTGCTGGCCGGGCTGTTCGCCGGTGTGGTGAGCGGTGCCGTCGCCTGGTTCATCTCCTTGTTCTACAAGAGCCTCTACGTCGAGTCGATCCTCAACGAGCTCACGACTTTCGCGGCGTTCACCGCACTGGTGGTGTTCCTGTTCTCGATTGCCGGCGTTTCACTCGGCCGCTTCCTCGTCGACCGCAACGCCCCAGAGGTGCCGCACCATGGTTCCGCACATGAGGACGAGCGCGCCGACACCGATGTGTTCGCCGCCGTGCGGAATCCAGGCGCGGATGAGACCTCCGAGATCGAGACGACCGAGATGCGTCGCGAGGACCAGTCCTAGCCCTGCCCTGACTCCCGCTGCCGCGCAGCCGATTCCCGATGGTCGCCAACCCGGACGAGTTCTGTACGTCCGACGAATGGAGCGTGCTGTCATCGGCGGCGACGCACTCCCAACTGACGGGAAGTCCTCGGCGGATTCTTGATCACGGCCATCGCCCTGCTGTTCGACAGAAGCAGTCGGGAAGCGGGCCACACCCTGGCGTTGTTCGCCTCCGCCGTGCTGGTCCTCATGCTGGACAGCTTCCTGTTCAGTCTGATGACTGGCACCCAGGTACCCAACGACGGTGACCGCCGCGGCATCTGCGCGATCACCTGGACGCAGGGTGCTGTATCCACCGGAATGCTGGCCGCCGGTGCGACCGCGCTCTTCGGCGGGCTCGGGCTGGATGCTGGCCAGCCACGCGGTCAACAAGGTGGCAGACCTCGATGCCGACGACCTTCCCGCCTACTGTTTCCTGGCCGATCTCGGTGGTTGGCTGACATTCGCTGCCGCGATGACCACGACGCTGATTCTCGCCGAAACGGCGATCGACTACCTCTACTTCATGTTCGGCGCCCCCCACGCAGGGGTGGTCGGGATGATCGCCGTGGCCGCAGCGGTCATCGTCCTCGTCGACTTCGCCCTGGTGCGCATGCGCACCAGGGCGCTGCGGAAGTCGTTGGCCGACACGACCGAATCCACGGTCCTGGCACTGCGCTCGATCAAGGTCGCCACCATCGGCACCGTCGTCCTGGCGATAGTCGGATCATGGCTTGCCGTCAGCCTGAATCGATTTCCCAAGGACTGGCTGACGACGCCGAACGACTTGCTCGTCTTGGGCGTGGTGATTCTGACGTTAGCCCTGCCCACGGTCGTCTCGACCGCAATCTGCTATTCGGTGGCCAGCACCGACGCAGCTAATGGGCGGCCAGATACCGCAACGCCAACACGTAGCCCCGTACTCCCAAGCCGACGATCACGCCGGTGGCCACACCGCTGATGTAGGAGTGGTGCCGAAACTCTTCGCGCTTATGGACGTTCGAGATGTGCACCTCGATCAACGGCGCGCTCAATTCGGCGCAGGCGTCACGCAGGGCGATGGATGTGTGGGTGAGCGCGCCGGCGTTGAGGATGACCGGATCGCCCGCATCGGCGGCCGCGTGAATCCAGCCCAGAAGATCGGCCTCGCTATCGCTCTGTCGGACGACGGCGTTCATGCCGAGCGCTTCGGCCTCGCGTTCGATCAGCGCCACCAGATCGTCGTGAGTGGTGCTTCCGTAGACCTCGGGCTCTCGGCGGCCCAGTCGGCCGAGATTGGGCCCGTTGAGAACGAGGACGGTCGGTGGTCGCTGCTGCTGCTTCGGGCGAGTCGCTCATCGCTCCCTGATGCTCTTCGTGCAAGTCGCTCATCGCTGCGCCACCTCTCCGATCTCTGAGTAGGCCGCCGCCAAAAGCGACGGGTCCGGCCCCTCCAGGCGTCCGGGCTTGCCCAGCCCGTCGAGCACGACGAATCGCAGTACCCCGGCGCGGGTCTTCTTGTCGCCGGCCATGTACTCCAACAGCTGCGGCAGCGCGTCGGCGTCGTAGCTGACCGGCAGACCCAGCGACGTGAGGATGGTGCGGTGCCGCTTGGCGGTCTCATCGTCGAGCCGACCCGCCAGTCTGCCCAATTCGGCGGCGAATACCAGTCCGACGGACACCGCCGCACCGTGTCGCCACTGATAACGCTCACGCCGCTCGATCGCATGCGCGAGTGTGTGGCCGTAGTTGAGGATCTCGCGTAGCTGCGATTCCTTCTCGTCGGCGGCCACCACCTCGGCCTTGACTGCGATCGCGCGCCGGATCAGCTCCGGCAGAACCGGGCCTGCCGGGTCGAGCGCAGCTTCGGGATCGGCTTCGATGAGGTCCAGGATTGCGGGGTCGGAGATGAAGCCGGCCTTGACGATCTCGGCCATGCCCGCCACGAGTTCGTTTCGCGGCAGCGTCTCCAGGGTCGCCAGGTCGACGAGCACGGCGGCCGGCTGATGGAACGCACCGACCAGGTTCTTGCCCGCGTCCGTGTTGATACCCGTCTTGCCGCCGACTGCGGCGTCGACCATTCCCAGGAGCGTGGTGGGCACGTGCACGATGTCGATCCCGCGCAGCCAGGTGGCGGCGGCGAAGCCGGCGACGTCGGTGGCGGCTCCGCCGCCGAGGCTGACGATCGCGTCCTTGCGGCCAACCCCGATACGGCCCAGCACTTCCCAGATGAATCCGACGACGGGCAGCTCCTTGCCCGCTTCGGCGTCGGGAATCTCTATTCGGTGCGCGTCAATCCCTCTGGCCGCCAATGTGTTCCGGATGGCCTCGGCGGTCTGCGCCAGGGCCGGCTGGTGCAGCACGGCAACCTTGTGCCGACCGTCGAGGATGCGCTCCAGCTCACCGAGCAGCCCACGGCCGATGATGACCGGATAGCGCGGGTCGACGAGCACCTCGACGGTCACCGGCTCAGTCATGATGACCCGCCTTCTTCGCCGCCAGAGCGGCCGGCGACGGCGGCGCGTCGGTGCTCAGCGGCGCGGTCAGCGTGGTCGGGGTACGACGCCACGGGGTACGACGACGTCGACGCTGCGGGCGCGTTGCGGCTGGATTCTCGAGCCGCTCAACGATGTAACGCACAACGGCGCCGGGGTTTCGGCGGTTGGTGTTCACCCGGAACGTGGCGACCCGCCGGTACAGCGGCACGCGTTGCGTCATCAGCGCCTTGTATTTCTCGCCGCGGTCCCCACCGGCGAGCAGTGGCCGCACCGTGGCACCACCAGTGCGGCGCACCCCTTCGGCAGCGCTGATCTCGAGATAGACGACAGTGTGACCGGACAACGCATCCCGCACGCCCGGCGTGGTGATCGCGCCGCCGCCCAGCGACAGCACGCCGTCGTGCGATTCCAGCGCGGACCGGATGACGTCCTCCTCGATGCGGCGGAACTCCTTCTCGCCGTCGGTTGCGAAGATGTCCGCGATCGTGCGGCCGGTGGATTCCTCGATCGCCGCATCCGTATCGAGGAGGGTTGCGTTCAGCGCCTTGGCGAGCCGGCGACCGATCGTCGACTTTCCCGATCCCGGCAGCCCGACCAGGACAGCTTTGGGAGCCATCAGCCCGACACCTGAACGGGCTGCGCCGACGGCTCACGATCCGACACCGAACGAAGGTAGGCGTCGATGTTGGCCTTCGTCTCGGTCAGCGAGTCGCCGCCGAACTTCTCCAACGCGGCCCGCGCCAGCACCAGCGCCACCATGGTCTCCACGACCACGGCGGCGGCAGGCACCGCACACACGTCGGAGCGCTGGTGGATGGCAACGGCCTCGTCGCCGGTCGCCATGTCGACGGTGGCCAGCGCACGCGGAACAGTGGAGATCGGCTTCATCGCAGCGCGCACGCGCAGCGGCTGACCGTTGGTCATGCCGCCTTCCAGACCGCCCGCCCGGTTCGTCGAGCGCATCACGCCGTCGGCGCCGGGATACATCTCGTCGTGGGCGACGCTGCCCCGGCGACGTGCCGTTTCGAAGCCGTCGCCGATCTCAACGCCCTTGATGGCCTGGATGCCCATGACCGCCCCGGCGAGCTGGCTGTCGAGCCGGTTGTCGCCGCTGGTGAACGAACCCAGTCCGACGGGCAGCCCGTGGGCCACCACCTCGACGATGCCGCCGAGCGTGTCGCCGTCCTTCTTGGCGGCCTCGATCTCGGCGACCATGGACTGCTCCGCCGCCTCGCCGAACGCTCGAACCGGACTCCCATCGATGGCCTCGAGATCGGAGAACTGCGGCGGCGGTCCGTCATAGGGCTTGGACGCGCCGATCGAGATCACGTGAGACAGCACCTCGACACCAAGCGCCTCACGAAGGAACGCCCTGGCCACGGTGCCCGCCGCGACGCGGGCCGCCGTCTCCCGGGCGCTGGCGCGCTCGAGCACCGGGCGCGCGTCCTCGAAGCCGTATTTGAGCATGCCCGCGTAATCGGCGTGACCGGGTCGCGGCCGGGTCAGCGGCGCGTTGCGGGCCACCTCCAGTTCGGCGGGGTCGACGGGGTCGGCGGCCATCACCGTCTCCCATTTTGGCCATTCGGTGTTGCCGATCTCGATCGCGATCGGGCCGCCCAGCGTCACGCCGTGCCGGACGCCGGCGAGAACGGTGACCTGGTCCTTCTCGAACTTCATCCGGGCGCCGCGGCCGTATCCCAGGCGGCGTCGGGCCAGCTGGCCCGCGATGTCGTCGGAAGTCACGTGGACGCCGGCGACCATGCCTTCGACCATGGCAACCAGCGCACGGCCGTGGGATTCACCAGCAGTAGTCCAACGCAACACGTGTCCCATTTTCGCACGTCGGGCTCTAACGACCGATTCGTGTGCGTTTACGAGCGCTCAGCGCTCCTTTTTGCACACAATTCGCTGTTAACCGATGGCCAGGCCGTCCAGGACTCGGTCGATCTCCCCCGCTGCTTGGCGCTGAGCCGCCTTCTGGTTGTCCGCCCGGGCCACGATCATCGCCATCTCGCAAAGCGCACCAAACAGGAAGTGCGCCAATGGAGCGGGCGGGCGCGGGCCGATCCGACCGGCGTCGGCGGCCCGGGAGATCGCAAGCTCCATCATCTCCAGCAGCGGAGCTTCCAGTCGTCGGATGGCCTCCCATCCGATCGCCGCGGACGCATCCAGCAGGACGATGCGCTGTAGCCCGGGATCCAGGCACTCGTCGAGGAAGGCGCGGCAACTTGCCTTGAATGCCTCCCACGGATCCTTCTTGCGCAGATACGCCTCCGCGAGCGGTGTGGCCATGCGCTCCACTTCGCGGGTGAACACCGCCTCGAACAGTTGACGCTTGCCCTCGAAATGGTGGTATACCGCACCCTTAGTCATCTTCGCGCGAGCCGCGACCGCGTCGAGTGATGTCGCGTCGTAGCCGTCGCGCGCGAACAATTCGCGCGCCGCGTCGACGAGCGCGGCGGTCGTCGCCTCGGTCCGCTCGGCCTGGGTTCGTCTGGCTACCTTCGCCGCCATCGGCTGACCATAGCCGACATCACCTGGTGACCGGCTCCAACGCGATCAGGGGCAACGGGCGGTCGGTAAAGCGGGGATAGTGCTCGGCTTGCGGGAACATCTGAACGAACTCACGCCACAGGCGATCCCGCTCGTCGCCGGACACTTCACGCGGACGTACCCGGAAGCGCCGCCGCCCGATTACGGCTGTGCCCTGCCCGGCGTGCTTCAGGTTCAGCCACCACGCGGGAGTCCGGTTGGCACCGGCGTTGGCGGCCATCACGACGAGCGCATCGCCGTCTCGTAGGTAAAGCACTGGAGTACAACGCTTTTCATCGCTACGACGGCCCACCGTTTCCAGCACCATCACCGGTGCGCCTGCGAACCAGCGGCGGCCGAGTCGACCGCCGCTGCGCCGGTAGACAGTGGCGTGCAAGCGCGCGATAGCCCGTTGTGCGCGCGGCCATCGTCGCACCACCCAGTTCGATCTCCGCGCGAGCCCAACCTGATTCACAGCACCCGGTACATGCGGTAGTCGATGTGGTTGGGCGAAAGGATGTTGTATCCGACGACGACTATCTCGCTGAGCCATGCGTAGCGCTCGTCAGAGGTTTCGAACTTCGGCGTCGTTCGCACGTATGTTTCGGCGAAAGGGAGGACCTCCCCCGCTGCGAGTCGGTCGAGACCGTCGGCGGGAATCTTGATGACGCCGCGTGCCTCGTAGTGGATCAGCACGCCGTCATGGGTGCGGATGGTGGCGCGCACGTCCACTCGGCCCGTCCCGTCGCTGCCCGCCAACAACCAGTCACCACCGCCGGGGAGAAGCTCGCCCCGCAGATGTGGCCCATCGATCACCCCGCCCGTGGTGATGAACGTCATCATGACACCGAGCGGCGTCGGGATCGGGTGGGCCGGTTGAAGGTTCACGTGCATGTCGAAGAGATGATCCACCGGCAGCGCGGTGACAAGCGGCAACTGGTCGACGGGCGCCGCCGCGGTCACGCGTCCACTCCCAACGCGGCCTGCAGTTGTGCCGCGTCGACGAATGTGTCCTTGCGTGCCACCAGCCCGTCTGGTGACACATTGACGACGTCGAGGCAGTCGAACCGGATGCCGCCGGAGATCAGCGCCCAGTCGAGAATCCAGTAGTCCTCGCCGTAGAGCACGCGGTAGGTCTCCCAGGTGAGGTCGGGGAACTGCTCGAAGATGTCGAAGAAGGTCGCCCGCACAGCATCGCGGCCGACAACGCGTCCGCCACCCATGTGCATCCAGAAGCTCGTATCGGCGGTGTGCAGCGCCACGATCGCATCGGGATCATGAGCGGCCCACGCGGCGAAGTACCGCTCCGAGATCGCTTTCAGGTCAGGTGATGTTATTTGCATACTTGAAGTATGCATTACCGTACCGTGAGTATGCAAGTATGAAGAAGTTATGCCCGCGCGTACCGCCGTCCTGAGTCCATGAATTCCGATGGTAGTCCGCTAGAACACCACCAGCGCCACCGCAGCCGCCGCCGACAAGCACATCGAAGGCCCGTGCGGCACAGTCGATTCCGAGCGCCGGAGCAAGACGACCGCCGCAGTCAATGTCGGCGCTCCCAGTGCAGCTGCCAACCATGCGTCGGCGCCAAAAGCGCCTGTCAAAGCGCCGATTCCAATCGCGAGCTTGACGTCTCCTGCACCCATCGCCGCCGGCGCCAGCAAGTGGGCGGTCAAGTACACAGCGAAGAGCACGCAGGCCCCCACCACCGCAGGTGTACCCCGCTCAGCCGCCATTGCCGCCGCCGCGATGGCAATCCCACCGGGCAGCGTCAGCCAGTTCGGCAACCGCCTCTCACGAATGTCGTAGACGCTCAGCGTCAGCAACCAGCCCAGCACGCACGCACCGGCGATTTCTTCCCCCATCCATCGAGACTAAGGTCGGTCCGATGCACCGGCGCTCACCAATCGGCCCGGCGCTGCTTGTCGTCATCGCCGCGGTCAGCCAAGAGGTCGGGGCGGCATTCGCGGTCGGGCTGTTCGCTGCCCTAGGGGCAATCGGCGCAGTGTTCGTCCGGTTCGCGGTCGCAGGCGTGATCCTGTGCGCAGCGGTCCGACCGCGATTGCGAGGATTCACGCGACGGTCGTGGCTGTCGATCGCGGGGTTGGCGGGCGCACTGACTGTGATGAACGGCTGCTTCTACTTTGCACTCACGCGGATTCCACTTGGCGCAGCAGTCACCGTCGAAGTACTTGGCCCCCTGACGCTTTCCGTAGTCGTCAGCAAGCGCGCGAGCGCATGGCTCTGGGCCGCCCTCGCCTTGGCCGGGGTTGCCACGCTGTGCCTCAGCGGGGTCGAGGTCGGCCATCTCGATCCGATCGGGATCGGATTCGCGTCGGGCGCGGCGGCGAGTTGGGCCGGCTACATCCTCGCCACGGCGCGTGCAGCCGCAGACTTTCCCAGCCTCGACGCCCTCGCCCTTGCGACGGCGACCGGAGCGCTCGTCACCGCACCATTCGCGATGCTCTTGGTGAACCCCCACGCCGCATTGAGGTGGGACGTTCTCGGACTCGGCCTCACCGTGGGCGTGATGTCCTCTGTTGTCCCGTATTCGCTGGAGTTGATCTCGCTGCGAGAGCTTCAGCGCGAGACCTTCGCCATCCTGACGTGCCTGTCGCCGGTTGTCGCCGCGCTCGCCGGGTGGTTGATCCTCGGCCAGCACCTGACCGTGACCGGCTGTCTCGCCGTCGTTTTGGTCACCGCGGCCAGCGTCGGCGCGGTGCGTTCGGCTAGCCGTTCAGCGCGGCCTTCATCGCTTCCGTGGGCGCAGGCATCCCCGTGAACTGCTCCACTTGTGCAAAGGCTTGATTCAGAAGCATCTGCAGGCCGCTGATCACTTTCCCGCCGGCAGCCTCGACCGCCGAGGCCAACGGCGTGGGCCACGGGTCGTAGATGGCATCCAACAGAAGCGGTGTGCCTGCAAGCGTGGAAAGGTATTGCGCCGCTACGTCGGCGGGGACGGTGGTGACGGTCAGATCGACTTCTGCCACAGGCGTACCGAGGGCGAGCCAACTCGTCTGGACACCGAGGCGTGTGCCGATCTCGACGAGCGCGGCAGCCTTGTCCGCATTTCGTGCCAGCACCGTGATGCGTTGCACGCCAAGCTCGGCCAATCCAACGATCACCGCGGGAGCGGTGCCGCCGGAGCCCACCACCACCGCGTGGCCCGACGCCCGGCCCAACGCACCGGTCACGCCGTCGATATCGGTGTTGTCGGCGCGCCAGTCCGCCCCCACCCGCACCAGGGTGTTGGCCGACCCGACCAGTTCCGCACGGGCCGTCCGCTCGTTCGCGAACCGCAACGCCGCGAACTTGGCCGGCATCGTCACCGACACCCCAACCCATTCCGGCCCGAAACCGCCTACCAGAGAGGGCAATTGCTCGGCAGTGCACTCGATGCGCTCATAAGTCCAGTCAACGAGCCCGAGAGCACGGTAGGCCGCCAGATGCAGCTGCGGTGAGCGGGAGTGCGCGATCGGCGACCCGAGCACCGCGGCTTTACGCGGGCTCATCGCGCAGAATCGAGGACACCGTTGCGCTTGGCCAGTTCGATATTCGCCAGGTGCTGCTGATAGTCCCGAGTGAACAGCGTCGTGCCCTGCATGTCGACGGTGACGAAGTACAACCAGTCCCCCGGCTCGGGTTGTTCGGCCGCCGCCAGCGCCTGCTGGCCCGGCGAACAGATCGGCGTGAGTGGAAGTCCGGGCCGCACATAGGTATTCCAAGGCGTGTTCTGTCCGCGGTCGGCGTCGGTGGTGGCCACCTCGATCCGGTCCAGCGCGTAGTTCACCGTCGAGTCGAACTCCAGCGTGCGGTTCTCAGCCAACCGGTTGTAGATGACCCGCGCCACCTTGCCGAAGTCCTCCGGAGTGGATTCGCGCTGCACCAACGAACCGACGACCAGGATCTGATACGGCGACATGTTCATCGCCTTCGCCGTGTCCAGCAGGCCGCCCTGCGCGTACTGGGTTGCACTGGCACCGATCAGCGTCGACAGGATGTCCTGCGGTCGCGCCGACGGGTCGATGTTCCACGTGCCCGGCGCTATCAGTCCTTCCAACCGCCGGTGATCTTTGCCCAACGCCTTGACCTCGCCCCGCGCCCAGTCCGGGATGGACAGCGCCGACGGCTCCGCGGTGGTCGCGACCTTCTTCAGATCGGCCGCAGACACGCAATGCCGCTCTCCGTCGAGGTTCACACACGTCGCGTCGGCGATCAGGCTGAAGATCCCCTGCGTGACGGCGTTGGTCTTGACATCCTGCACGTCGTCGAGCTGGCGACCCTCGGGGATCACCAACTTGCCCACCCGGTTCTGTGGATCGGCCAGGCGCTCAACGGCATTGGCCGCAGGTATCTCGGTGCGCAGCTTGTAGAAACCCGGTTGGATCGACGAGATGGCGGAGTTGCCCTCAGCGGCGTCAACGAAGGCGTTTACCGTCGCCACGACATTGTGCTCCTGCAGGGTCTTGCCGATGGCGGTCGTGGAATCGCCGTCGCGCACCTGAATGACGACGTCGTTGGCGCCGTCGCCGGTGAAGTCGTTGCCGGTGCCGAACATGCTGTGCCACAGCTTCGATCCGAGGAACACCGCGCCGATGACGACCACGATCAGCATGACCAGCGCGAAACCTCCGACGAACCGTCGCTTCCGGCGGCCACGCTCAGCGCGGATCCGCTCGGCGCGGTTCATCCTGCGTCGTGGCGGGCCGACCGCCACAGGATCCACGCGTTCCCGACCCCAGTCGTCAGCCATCCCCGACCTCTCCGTGCGCGGCCACCGCCGCGCGCCGCTGGTCCAGCCAGTTCTGCAAAATGCCCACCGCAGCCGCCTGATCGATCACCGATCGCTGCCCCTTGGCGCGCACACCGGCCTCCCGGAGCGACCGCTGCGCCACCACGGTAGTTAATCGCTCATCGGCCAGCCGCACGGGTATGGGCGCAATGCGCGGCGCCAACTGGTCAGCGAGTTCGACGGCATCCGCGGCGGCCGCCCCGGACCGGTCGGCGAGGGTGCGGGGCAAGCCCACCACGACCTCGACCGCATCCAATTCCCCCACCAGCGCCGCCAACCGGCGCATATGCTTGTCGGAAGTCTTTCTGCGGTCCCGGGCCACCGTCTCGACGGGCGTTGCGAGGATCCCATCCGGGTCGCTGACGGCCACTCCGATGCGAACACTTCCCACGTCGATGCCCAGACGGCGTCCGCGACCGGGATCCGGAGGTCGCAACGTGCCCCCCGGCCGATCCGGCTGACGGTCGTGGGGCGTCGCCACGCGGTCAGCTCCGGCCCAGTTCTACGCGCAGCGCGGCCAATGCCGCGTCGATACCCGCCGCCCCCTTACCGGAACCCTGTGCCAGATCGGCCTTGCCGCCCCCACGACCGTTGACCGCGCCACCCAACTGCTTGACCAGATCGTTGGCGCTCAATCCGAGGTCCTGCGCCGCCGGATTCACCGCCACCACGTAGGGAACCGAATCGTCGTCACCCTCGGCGACCAACGCGACGACCGCCGGGTCGCTGCCCAACTTTCCTTTGATGTCGCCGACGAGTGTGCGCAAATCGGCCGAAGACATTCCGCCGGCCATCCGCTGCGCCACGACCCGGACCTTACCGATCTGCTCGGCGCCCGCAGCGGCGTTGGCCGCCGCCGCCCGCGCGTTGGCCAGTCGCATGCGGTCGAGTTCCTTCTCGGCGGCTCGCAGCCGGTCGACCAGATTGGCCACCCGTCCCGGTACCTCCTCCGATGGAACCTTCAGCGATGAGGCCAGCCCGGCCATCAACGCGCGTTCCCTGGAAAGGTGGCGGAACGAGTCCAGGCCGACGTAGGCCTCGACGCGGCGAACCCCGGACCCGACGGACGACTCGCCCAGGAGCGTGACCGGTCCGATCTGCGCCGAACTGTTCACGTGCGTGCCGCCACACAGCTCGAGCGAGAACGGGCCACCGATCTCGACCACCCGCACCTCGTCGGGATAGGCCTCGCCGAACAGCGCCATCGCGCCCATGGCTTTGGCCTTCTCCAGCTCGGTGCTGAAGCTGTGCACCTCGAAGTCGGCTTCCACGGCCTCGTTGGTGACTTCCTCGATCTGGTGCCGCTGGTCCTCCGAAAGCGCGCCCTGCCAGTTGAAGTCGAACCGCAGATATCCGGGCCGGTTCAGCGATCCGGCCTGAACGGCGTTGGGGCCCAGAACCTGTCGCAGTGCTGCGTGCACCATGTGCGTGCCCGAGTGGCCCTGGGTGGCACCGTGCCGCCACCGCGGGTCCACGGCAGCGACGACCGTGTCGCCCTCCACGAACTCGCCGGACTCCACGTTGACACGGTGCGCCCACAGCGTCTTGGCGATCTTCTGCACATCGCTGACGGCGGCCTTGGCCGAAGCGGATGCGCCCGCGCCGGTGATGGAGCCTTCGTCGGCGATCTGCCCGCCGGACTCTGCGTAGAACGGTGTGCGGTCGAGGATCAGCTCGACACGGTCTTGGGCCGCAGCGCCGTCATGCGCGACCACCGGCACCCGTTGGCCGTCGACGAAGATACCGAGAATTCTTGCCTCGGAAGTCAATTCGTTGAATCCGGTGAACTCCGTCGGGCCCGTGTCGACAAGATCGCGATATGCCGACAGGTCCGAGTGCGCCTGCTTTCGGGCCGCCGCGTCGGCCTTGGCGCGCCGCCGCTGTTCGGCCATCAGACCGCGGAAACCTTCTTCGTCGACGCTCAGATCCGCCTCAGCCGCCATCTCGAGGGTCAGTTCGATCGGGAAGCCGTAGGTGTCGTGCAGCGTGAACGCATCGGTACCCGAGATCACCGATTTGCCTGAGCGTTTCGTCGCGGTGGCGGCCTCGTCGAACAGGCGGGAACCCGATGCCAATGTGCGGTTGAAGGCGGTTTCCTCCGCGACCGCGATCCGCTGGATGCGATCGAAATCGTTGCTCAGCTCCGGATACGACGGCCCCATCGCGTCGCGCACCGTCACCATCAGGTCGGCCATGATCGGCTCGTCGACGCCAAGCAGCTTGGCGGCGCGGATGATCCGGCGCAGCAGGCGGCGCAGCACGTAGCCGCGGCCCTCATTGCCCGGGCTGACGCCGTCGCCGATGATGATTGCGGCGGTACGGCTGTGGTCGGCGATGATGCGGTAGCGCACGTCGTCTTCGTGGACGCCCTGCGCGTAGCCCCTGGGGGCGACTGTGGCCACAACATCGATAACGGGGCGCAGCAGGTCGGTCTCGTAGACGTTGTCGACATCCTGCAGCAGGCAGGCCACCCGTTCGATGCCCATGCCGGTGTCGATGTTCTTGCGCGGCAAGGGACCCAGGATCTCGAAGTTCTCCTTCGACGTGCCCTCGCCACGCTCGTTCTGCATGAAGACGAGGTTCCAGATCTCGATGTAGCGGTCCTCGTTGGCCTCCGGGCCGCCTTCGATGCCGTAATCCGGTCCGCGGTCGTAGTAGATCTCCGAGGACGGTCCACACGGTCCGGGAATACCCATCGACCAGTAGTTGTCGGCCATGCCGCGACGCTGGATCCGCTCGACGGGCAGTCCGGCGATCTCCTGCCACAGCGCTATCGCTTCATCGTCGTCGAGGTAGACCGTGGCCCACAGGCGTTCGGGATCGAAGCCGTAGCCGCCCTGATCCACGGGGTTGGTCAGCAACGTCCAGGCGAACTCGATGGCACCCTTCTTGAAGTAGTCACCGAACGAGAAGTTGCCGGCCATCTGGAAGAAGGTGTTGTGCCGGGTGGTGATGCCGACCTCATCGATGTCGGGTGTGCGGATGCATTTTTGAATGCTGACGGCGCGATTCCATGGCGGCGTGCGCTGACCCAGGAAGTAGGGGACGAACTGCACCATGCCGGCGTTGACGAACAGCAGATTGGGGTCGTCGAGGATCACCGAGGCGCTGGGCACCTCGGTATGGCCCGCTTTCACGAAGTGATCGAGGAAGCGCTTCCTGATCTCGTGTGTCTGCACGTTCCTGCTGTCCTTTTCTGCATTACCTGCGACTATTCGACCGCCCTACAGTACCGGTCGCGGTTGCTGCACTGGAAAGTCAACGGACCGGCGTTGCGGATCGTGCCGTCCTAACCCGCGATGAAGCTGAACCGCACCTTGCGCTGGGGGTTGTCGCGGTTGAGGTCCACCAGCACGACGCTTTGCCAGGTACCGAGGAGTGGCTGCCCACCCTGCACGGGCAATGTCACAGAAGGCGACACTAGGCCCGGCAGCACATGGTCGGCGCCATGGCCTGGCGAGCCGTGGGCGTGGCGGTAGCGGTCGTCGCGCGGCAGTAGGCGTTCCAGCGTGGCGATCAGGTCGTCGTCGGAACCCGCCCCGGTTTCTATGACGGCGACACCGGCCGTGGCGTGCGGCACGAAGACGTTGCACAGGCCATCGTTTCGTTCGCTACAGAACGATCGCACCTCGTCGGTGAGGTCGACGATGCGGTCGCCGACTGGTGTCGACGTCGATTACATCGGTGTCCACACCACGAGCCTACGGACCAGGCATTTGCGAAGCGAACCATCGTTGAAACGTGTGCGCGGCAAGAGGAGGCTCATGTGTGGTCCGGTGGCGCCACCGGGGCGCTGCCCCAAACCCAGAGGGGGTGGATCGTGTACGCACGCTCTACCACTGTCCAAGCGCAACCGTCACGGATCGACGACGGGATTGCCTACATTCGCGACGAGGTCATGCCCGCTCTCCAGGCAATCGACGGCTGCGTCGGCGTGTCACTCCTGGTGGATCGGGAGTCCGGCCGGTGCATCACCACCAGCGCCTGGGAAAGCCAGGATGCAGAGCAAGCGAGCTTCGAGGCGGCCGCGCCACTTCGCGCACGTGCCCGCGAGGTGTTCGGCGGCGACGTCACGGTCGATCGGTGGGAGGTCGGGGTCCTGCATCGTGACCACCACTCGAGCCATGGCGCCTGTGTGCGGGCCACGTGGATCAAGGTGCCGACCTCTCAGACCGACCGGGCGATGGATTTCTACCGGACCTCTGTCCTGCCGGCCCTGCAGGATCTCGAGGGATTCTGCAGCGCCAGCTTCTTGCTCAACCGGTCGACAGGGCGGGCCGTTTCGTCGACCACTTTCGACAGCCACGAGGCGATGGAACACAACAGGGACCGGGCGACGGAGATGAGAAATGCACGGGCCCGCGAGCTTGGCGCAGACATCCTCGACGTCGGCGAGTTCGAACTGGCTCTCGCACACCTGCGCGTACCCGAGATGGCCTGATCCACCGGATTGACGCGAGCGTTTATAACTCCAGCGGCTCGGGTATGCCAGCGTCACCACCCGACTTATGGAGGCAAAAATGACCGTGACCGGCATCGTCAGCGCGATTCTCATCGGCATTGTGGTCGGCGTCCTCGGCCGTCTGGTACTACCCGGTCGGCAGCCGATCGGCATGCTGGTGACGATCCTCGTCGGCATCGTTTCCGCGTTCATCGGCACGGCCATCGCCCGCGCCCTCGGCATCCCCACCGCAACGAGCGGGGTCGACTGGCTGGAACTGCTCGTCCAGGTCATCGTCGCCGCGCTCGGTGTCGCGCTGGTGGCATCCCTCATGGGACGCCGGCGCACCGGCCTGATGGGCGGCAGGCGCTCGCGTCTCATGCGCTAACCCGCCCGTTCCGGCGATCCCGACTGGCCCCCCCTCCAGTCGGGATCGCCCCACGTCACAGCGACTTCAGCAGCACATCGAGCTTCTCGTAGCCCTCGGCCATGCCGCCTTCCATACCCGAGGAGAGCAGCGCATCACGGGCCTCCACGGTCGGACAGATCGATCGGCCCCGCAGTCTGCTGCGGCCGTTTCCGAGGTCGTCGAACCACAGGTACTCGATGTTGACCATGTCGGGAGCGCCGTCGAATTCGAAGGTCTGGAGGATGAATTCGTTGGTTCGTACGGTGTGAAACACGCCGTTGAAACCGAACTTGCCGTGCTCGTTGTGGTGCACGTAGCGATAGCCGCCGTGGCTTTTGAAGTCCCACTCGGTGACGTCCATCGCGATGTATGGGGTCCCAGCCACTGCTTGACGAGATCCGGCTCGGCGTGAGCCCCGAACACCGCCTCCACCGGGGCGTCGAACTCTCGAGTGAACTCCATGGCCAGGGTGTCGACCGGCGCCTTCAGATCGAGTGCATTGCTCATTTTTTCCGTCCTTTCTTGTTGGTGATGTGAGCCAGCAGGGCATCCAGCCGGCGGTAGTTGCGTTCAGCGTCAAGCCGATACCGGTCGATCCACGCCGTCAGCCGCTCCAGCGCCGCCGCGTCCAGATGAACGGGCCGTCGCTGCGCATCGCGGGTCCGGGTGACCAGGCCCGCCTGCTCGAGCACCTGAATGTGCTTGGACACCGCCTGTTTGGTGATGTCGAACGGTGCGGCGAGCTCGTTGACCGTGGCCGGCCCCCTCGATAGCCGCGCGACGATCGCGCGGCGGACCGGGTCGGCCAGCGCCAGAAACGCGCGGTCCAGCCGATTTCGGCATCGCCATCGCCCGCCAATATCAACCTATATCATTGATCAATTATTGGTTGAATACCAAGCTAGAGTGGCGGGACTGAGTGTCAAGGGGGTCGATCATTCGCGGGAAACGTACGTTTTGGAGACGAAGTGCGAGTGGCGGCCTACAAAAGGTACGATACCACGCGTCAGCGCGTCAGCGCGTCAGAGTGTGCGCCGCGTCAGCGCGTCAGCGCTTCTTGCGGATGATCGCGCGCAGTTTGTCCAGGCGGGTGGCGATCTCGCGCTCTGCGCCGTGTGTGGTCGGCTGGTAGTAGTCCACGCCGACGAGTCCATCGGGTGGATACTGTTGCGGCACAACACCGTCGGGGTCGTCATGGGCGTACTTGTAGCCGATCGCATTGCCGAGCTTCTCAGCGCCGGAGTAGTGGCCGTCGCGCAGGTGCGCCGGAACCAGTCCGGCCTTGCCCTCCCTGATGTCGCGCATCGCTTTACCCAGCGCCGTCGTCACCGCGTTGGACTTCGGCGCGGTCGCCAGGTGCACGGTGGCATGGGCGAGCGTGAGTTGCGCCTCGGGCATGCCGATCAGCGCGACCGTCTGCGCCGCGGCGACCGCGGTCTGCAGCGCGGTCGGGTCGGCCATGCCGATGTCCTCGCTGGCCAGGATCATCAGCCGGCGGGCGACGAAGCGCGGGTCCTCCCCCGCGACCAGCATCCGGGCCAGGTAGTGCAGGGCGGCATCGACGTCGGAGCCGCGCACCGACTTGATGAAGGCGCTGATGACGTCGTAGTGCTGATCGCCGTCGCGGTCGTAGCGGACAGCGGCCTGGTCCAGCGACTGCTCGATGGTTTCGGCGGTCACCGTCTCGGCCCGCCTCGACGGCGACCTCCAGCGCGGTCAGCGCCCGGCGGGCATCGCCGGCGGACAGTGCCACCAGCAGATCGACGGCCTCGTCGGTGACTTCGACCGCGCCGCCGAGTCCGCGCGGGTCGTCGATGGCGCGACGCACGACGGTACGGACCGCGTCCGCGGTGAGCGGCTGCAACTGCAGGATCAGCGACCGCGACAGCAGCGGTGCGACCACAGAGAACGACGGATTCTCGGTGGTCGCCGCGACAAGCAACACGATGCGGTTCTCGACGGCGGACAACAGCGCGTCTTGCTGGGTCTTGGAGAAGCGGTGCACCTCGTCGATGAACAACACCGTCTGCTCGCCGTGCGCGGCGGCTCGGCGCGCGACGTCGATCACGGCTCGGACCTCTTTGACCCCGGCCGACAGCGCCGACAGCGCCTCGAACCGGCGGCCGGTGGCCTGCGAGATCAGGGCAGCCAGCGTCGTCTTGCCGGTGCCGGGTGGGCCGTAGAGGATGACCGACGCCGCGCCCGACCCCTCGACCAGGCGGCGCATCGGAGAGTTGGGCTGCAGCAGATGGTCCTGGCCGACGACCTCGTCGAGAGTGGCCGGGCGCATCTTGACCGCCAGCGGTGCCGACGCGCCGACGGGACCCGTTGCGCCGCCGGTTGAAGTCGGCTCGCCGGGGACGTCAAACAGACCGTCAGACACGCTCTCTGCTTACCACGCCGTTACGACTGAGGCTGCGTGACGAAGTCGATCAACTCCTCGACGCGTCCGATGAGCGCGGGCTCCAAGTCGTTCCAGTCGCGCACCCGGCTGCGGATGCGTTGCCACGCCTTGGCGGTATCGGCCTGCTGGGTGTGCGGCCAGCCCATTGCGCGGCACACACCCTTCTTCCAGTCGACGCCCTTCGGCACGACCGGCCATGCCGGGACGCCCAGCCGCGTTGGCTTCACCGCCTGCCAGATGTCGACGAACGGGTGGCCCACGACGAGAGTGTGCTCACCGCCGGGGCCCCTGCGCACTGCTTGCATGACCTGGCTGGCGATGCGCGCCTCCTTCGAGCCCGCGACGAGGTGGTCGACGAGCACGCCGAGGCGGCGTCCCGGACCCGGCCGGAACTCCTCGACGATCGCCGCGAGATCGTCGACCCCGCCGAGATACTCGACGACCACACCCTCGATTCGCAGATCGTCTCCCCACACCTGCTCGACGAGCTCGGCGTCGTGGCGGCCCTCGACGTAGATGCGGCTCGCCAGCGCCACTTTCGCGCGCGCGCCCCGCACCGCGACAGAGCCCGACGCGGTGCGCGTCGCGGTCGGTGCGGCGCGCCGCGGCGGGGTCAGGATCACCGGCCGGCCGTCGATCAGGTAGCCGGGCCCGATCGGGAACGGTTTGGTGCGGCCGCGGCGATCCTCGAGCTCCATCCGGCCGTATTCGATTCGGACGATCGCACCCACGAAACCGGTCTGGGCATCCTCGACGACCATTCCGATCTCCGCCTGCTGCTCGGTCGATCTGGGTTTACCACGGTGCGGATTGTTGGCGAGGACATCGGAGCCATAGCGATCAGCCACCGGCTGATCGTAGGGTCACCCCCTCCCGCGAGCGTGCGTGTCTGCGGCCGACACGCCGCGCAAAATCCCTATTCTGCGCACACTCGCCAACAGACGGGTTATTCGATGACGGTGTGGACGAACCGCATCTTCTCGAGCACCGGAGGCGGAAGGACGAACGGGTAGAGGTCCTCCTTGCCCATGGACCGGTTGATCATGTTCAGGGCCCACGCCAGCGGAAGCCACATCTCGATGATCGCGTCGAATCCGCTGGGGCCCAACACCCCCGCTCATACGTCGCGGCCGCGGGCGCGAAGCTGAACGCCGCAGCGGTATCCAGCGTGTCGCGGATGTGCAGGTAATGGGCGAACGTCTCAGCCCAGTCCTCCGCGGGATGCATCGTCGCGTAGGACGAGACGTAAGTTGTCCTCCCAGCCGGGTGGCGCTCCCTCGCTGTAGTGGCGATCGAGCGCCGCCTGGTAGTCGGCGTCGGCATCGCCGAACAGCTCACGAAACCGCTCCACGCGCTCCTGGGATGAACCCACCAGACGGAAGTAGTAGTAGTGGCCGATCTCGTGGCGGAAGTGGCCGAGCAGCGTGCGGTACGGTTCGTCCATCGCGATGCGCAGCTGCTCGCGGTGTACGTCGTCACCCTCGGCGAGATCCAGTGTGATCAAGCCATTGTCGTGGCCGGTGAACACCTTCTCCTGCTCGCTGGAGAGCAGGTCGAACGCCAGCCCGAATTGCGGGTCCTCGTCGCGCCCGATGATCGGCAGCTTCAGTTCCCGCAGTTCGGCGATCAGTCGTCGTTTGGCACTCTCAGCGGTCGGCGAAAGCCGCAAGCGCCACGGTGTCGTTGTCGTTGGGACGGGTGCGCGTCAGCGCGCATGCGGTGCAGAGCTTGTGCACCGGTTCCTTCTCGACGAGCCAATTACATTGCGCCAGATGCATGTTCGCGCATAACTCGATACTTCGTCGGCGTCGACGAAGCCGGCATGGCTGCTTTCGTCGCCCGGCGCGATCACCAACAGTGCCATATCTTCCGAGCGAGTACCCCAGCCGGACGTCGGCACGACAGGCACACCGAGTTCTCGAAGGCCAGGTGCTGACCGCAGTTGGGGCAGATGAAGTCACGCATGCAGGACACCTCCGTCGTAGGGCGCCACATCGACCGCGACGTCGATCACGCTGCTGTCGGAGTCCGTATAGATGATGCCGCGCAATGGAGGCACGTCCGCGTAGTCGCGGCCGAACCCGACGGTGATGTACCGCTCATCGACCATCTGGTCGTTCGTGGGATCCATACCAAGCCAGACATTTTGCGGCGTCCATACCGACGCCCACGCGTGCGTCGCGTCGATCCCGACCATTCGTTCCCTTCCCGGCGGCGGGTCGGTCGCGAGATACCCGGACACGTAGCTCGCTGCCAACCCGTTGGCGCGCAGGCAGGCGATGGCGAGCCGCGCAAAATCCTGACATACCCCTTCGCGCGCCGCCAAAACCTCGGTGACCTGAGTGGACACCGTCGTCGAGCCGGACCGGTAGGTGAAGTCACGGTAGATGCGCGACGACAGGTCACGCAGCACCTCGATCAGCGGACGCTCGGGCGCGAAACTCGGTGCGGCATAGTCGCGTACCTCGTCGGTGATTTCGGGCGGTTGCAGGTCGAGCGTGAACTCGGTGGCCAGCGCACCGTCAACACCCACGGGCCGCGAGATCTCCCACGGCGCCAGGGCCGACCCCGCCCCGTACAGCTCGGCGGGTGGCGGGTCGACGTCGACCACCGACTTGCTCGTGATCGACAGCGTCTGGTGCCGCTCGGTCACATGGAAATACGAGCTGATGTTGCCGTACGCGTCGCGACTGGTGGAGCTGTCGGCCGCCTCCGGTTCGATCAGCAGCTCGTGGAACAGGCAACGCTGGCGGGCGGAGTCTCGCGGGGTGAGGAACCCGCGACCGTAGGAGCTGGTGACGACATCGGAATACCGGTACACGGTGCGGTGCGTGATCTCGTAGCACCGGCTCGATCCCGAGGCCGTAGGGCCCGTCGGGAAATGCCGTCACGGCATCACCCGGCGTTCGTCGGGGCCCCACAGATGCTGCATGCCGCCCGGCAGCGACAGATGTGTCGCGGTGATCACACCGGACAGCTCGCGAAGATCGCGGTGTATCCCGCCGAGCAGATCGGCGAGTTCGAAGCGGCCGCCATCGGGCCCGGCGGCTTCCAGGTCGGCCGGCTCGATGCGACGTAGCCGGGTGGCGATGTCGTCGACCATCCTCTCCGGCCGTGACGAGCCCGACGAACCGGGAAGCGCCTTCAGGTCGGCGCGCAGCCGGTCGAGCTGGAAGACCAACGACCGCGGGTTCTCGGTGTCGAACAACACCAGGTCAGCCACGGCAGCAACACTAACCGTGCCCGGATTGCGCCGCCGATAGATGACCGACGACTCGCAGGCCACCAGGGTGGACTCGATGATCGTCTGCTCGGCGCCCGCGCTGCGCACCGTCGTCAGCGTGGCACGCAACAAGGCGGTCAAGCCGAGTCCGCGCTCGATGCGTTTGCCGACGTCCATCATCGTCCAGCCGACGTCGTGCACCATCGACTCGGCGGCCACCCCGGAGAGCGCGAGCATTCCGGCCAGGGTGAGGTTGTTCGTCGACGACAGGAACGCGTCGCCCTCGGCCTGTGAGTCCGGTGGCGAATCCGGTGCGTGCAACAGCGCACGCTCGACGGCGGCCAGCACCATCCAGGTGTCGTTGGACATCTGGTCGCGAACGGCGCGAGCGGCCAGGCCGAGACGTTCGACGCATTGCGCGAGAGACCCCGGCCGATGACGGTCCGCGGTCAGCGACCACAGCGTGCTCTGCGCCGTCGCGACGAGCTCCGCATAGTCGCCGTCACCGGTCTCCGTACCGGTGATGCGGCCCAGCGCGGACAGCAACACTGGCACGCATTCGCTACCTTCCATCTCCCTGCGGTATCGGAATTCGTGATAGCGCTCCCGTGTCACGGTGAGCAGCCGGGCCATGGCTTCGGCGCGCTCGGCATAGCGGCCCATCCAGAACAGGTCGGATAGCACACGCGGCGAGCTGACAGCGCGGGTCGGGCTCGGCGTGATGCCGGGCAGCTCCACCGGCGGGGTCGCCGGGATGCGCTCGGCGGTGATACGCGTCGGCGTCCGTACCCAGATATCCTTGGCTGCAACGCTATTCAACTTGAATGCAGCGTTGCCCGGCGCGAGCAGATAGCCGAGGCCGCCGATCATCGGCGCGTATCCGCTCCGCTGAGCCACGGTGAACAGCCGCATTCCCACGTTGGCGGCCGACAACCCACCCGGGTAGTAGTCGGTGGGCGCCGACGAGAATTGTGGCAGCTCCTGGCCGACCCACTGCCACGGCGTCGCCTCGATGCGCACTCCCAGCGACTTGCGCTGCGCCGACGACAAAGTCGGCCCGACGATCGTCTCGCCGCCGTTTACCGATCGGATCAGCAGCGACGACAAATTCGTCAGCAGGTGTGAGCGCTCCGTGTTGTAGCCACCCCAATACAACGGCGCGGTCGCCAGCAGTGGCGTCTCCCCCAGCAGGCGCTCGGCCAGTTCGGGCAGAAACCGAAGCAGCCCAGCGCTTTCCAGGATTCCGCTGCCGAGCGTGTTGACCACCGTCACCGCGCCCCGCCGCAATACCTCGACCAGGCCGACGACGCCCAGCCGCGAATCAGCACGCAGGTCAAGCGGATCCGCGTAGTCGGCATCCACCCGGCGCAGCACCACGTCGACCCGTTTGAGCGTGCCCATCGATCGCATCCACAGCTTGCCGTCGCGCACCACCAGGTCCGCGCTTTCCACTAGCGGGAACCCCAGCACGCTGGCCAGGTAGGCCTGGTCGAAGGCTGTCTCGGAGAGGATGCCGGGGCTGAGGACGACGACCACCGGTTCTTCTGCCGACTCGGGCGCCGCGTCGATGAGGGCCAGTCGCAGTGCCTGCGCCCACGGGGACGCCGGTCGGGGGCCGATCCGCTCGTACAAGTCGGGAATGGCGTGGGCCACGACCCGGCGATCGGCCAGCGCGTACCCGGCCCCCGACGGCGCCTGCGTCCAGTCGGCGTTGATCTGGAAGCTGCCGTCGCGGGCCCGGCTGACATCACAGGCGTGCATGAACAGCTGATGCCTGCCGGGCACCTCGATCCCCCGGGCCGCGCGGACGTAGCCGGGATGGGCGAAAAGCAACTGGGCGGGCAGCACCCCGCTGGTCACCGAAATCCGAGGGCCGTACAAATCGGCCAGCACTGCATCGAGTAGCCGGGAGCGTTGCAGCAGACCGGATTCCAGACAGTCCCAGTCCGAGGCGGAGATCACCAACGGCAACGCGTCGAGGCGCCAGGGGCCGGGCTCGGCCGTGCCATCGCCGTTGGTCACCGCGTCACCCTGGCCGTCGACCTGGATGTAGGTGATGCCGTCGTTGTCGACCAGGCTGCGCACCACCGACCGGAGCGCGGTCAGCCCGCCGCGGCCGCGTTCGCCGACACATTCGCCGAGTTCCTGCCACGCCGGGCGGATACCTCCTGCGGCGTCGACGAATTCGTCGTAGCCGGTTCCCGCGCGCCCGCGCACATCGAACAGCGCCTGCTGGGCGCGGGCAATGCGATACCGGGCCAGCAGGTTGTCGATGTCGTGCGCGCTCGAGGCGGAAAGGACCATTACTGCAGAACGGTACGCACTCGCCGCAGATCCAAGATCCCCGGCGCGCCTACATCGGTGGATTGCCGCGCTTGCTTCTCCCGGATGTCCGCCATGTCGACCTTGCCGGGCGTGAAGCCGGTCGCTTCGAATCGGCGTCCGCGCCGTGACTCGGCCTCGACGGCGTTCACGGGCGGGCTGTCATAGGCCCGGCCGCCGGGGTGCGACACGTGATAGGTGCAGCCGCCGCGCGACGTGCCGGTCGCGGTGTCGACGAGTTCGAACCGCAGCGGGCCGTCCACAGTGATTGTCGGGTGCAGCGCGCTCGGCGGCTGCCAGGCGCGGAATCGCACGCCACCCACCTGCACGTCGGGCTTGTTGGTGGCCAACGTCGGCACCGGAAAGCCGTTGGCGGTGACGATGTAGCGGTGGCGGTCGGCCCCGATGAGCCGAACCTGGATGCGTTCGACCGACGAGTCGACGTAGCGCGCGGTGCCGCCCGCGGTGGACTCCTCGCCCAGCACATTCCACGGCTCGATGGCACCGCGCAACTCGATCTCCACACCGTCGAACACGGCGGTGCCGATGCGCGGGAACCGGAACTCGGTGAACGGGTCCAGCCAGCTGGTGTCGAAGTTGATGTCGTGGGCACGCAGGTCCGCCGCGACATCTGCGATGTCGTGAATCAGGAAGTGCGGCAACAGATATCGGCCGTGAAGATTTTCACCGTGACGGATCAGCGGCGCCCGCAGCGGCTGGTCCCAGAACCATGCGACCAGCGAGCGGACCAACAGCGACTGGACCATCGCCATCTGCTGGTGCGGCGGCATCTCGAATCCGCGGAGCTCCAGCAGGCCCAGCCGGCCACGGACGCCGTCGGGGCTGTAGAGCTTGTCGATGCAGAATTCGGCCCGGTGGCTGTTACCGGTGATGTCGGTCAGCAGATGGCGCAACGCTCGATCGGTGATCCACGGACTGGCCTCACCCGCACCAGAAGTGAGCCGCGCGATTTCGGCGAACGCGATCTCGAGCTCGTAGAGCGCCTCGGCCCTGCCCTCGTCGACCCGTGGCGCCTGTGAGGTGGTGCCGACGAATCGGCCGGCGAACAGATAGGACAGCGACGGGTGCCGCTGCCAGTAGGTCAGCATCGACACCAGCAGGTCGGGGCGGCGCAGCAGCGGAGAGTCCGCGGGGGTGATGCCGCCGAGCGTGATGTGGTTGCCGCCGCCGGTGCCACCATGGGTGCCGTCGACGTCGAATGCCTCTGTAGAAAGACGAGCCAGGCGGGCCTCGGAGTACAGGGTCTCCAGTTGGCGCTTCTGCTCGGCGAAACTGGCAGTGGGTGCGACGTTGACCTCGATGACGCCGGGGTCGGGGGTGATGGTCATCGAGGCGATGCGCGGGTCGGCAGGCGGGCCGTAGCCCTCGATGACCACCGGACAGTCGGCTTTCGCGACAGCCGCTTCGATCCGGCTGATCAAGTCGACGAAGTGCTCGAGTGCGTCCGTGGGCGGGAGGTAAATGTAGAGCAACCCGTCGCGTATCTCGGCGACGATCGCGGTGGTCGGCACGTCATCGGCGTCCTCGACGACCGCATCACCGGACTCGACGTCTGCGACGAGACCGCCGCGACGCACCAAGGGGTCGGCGCCATGCATCGCACGCGGTGGATGCCAGCTGATCGAGTCGAGCGGTAACCTCAGGCCCGCGGGCGAGTCGCCGCCGAGCAGCACCACGCGGCCGCGGCGCAGCCGCCATTGCGCACTGGCCCAACCCGAGTCGTCGTCGCGGCGGTGCAGCGGCAGGACATAGGCGGCGGGCTCGGTGACGGTCTCGTCGAGCCGGGAAGTCAGCGCCGCGCGGGCTTCGGCGGCATCAGCCTCCAGATCGTCTGCGGCGGAGACGGGTTCGCCCTCGGGCCGTCGCACCGATTCGATAAGCCGGCTCAGCGCGTCCTCATATGCCGGTCGCACTGCCGACGGCGGCAACCCCAGACCCTCGGCGAGCGCATCCAGCACCTCCCTCGCGGCCTGCGGCGGCGTCTCGGTCGTCCTTCCATCGCTGGGCCACGGGTCGGCGAGCAGTGCGGCGTCGCGCCAGAGGGGCTCGCCATCGGTCCGCCAGTACAGTCCAATCTGCCAGCGGGGCAACGGTTCTCCCGGATACCACTTGCCTTGGTTGCGATGGATGAGGCCATGCGGCGCCCATACCTTCTTCAGCCTCGCCGCGAGCACGGAGGCGCGCTCCCGCTTGTGTGGCCCGTCGGCATCGGTGGTCCACTCGGGGTCGACCTGGTTGTCTATCGAGACGAATGTCGGCTCGCCACCCATCGTGAGGCGGACGTCGCCGGCCGCCAACCGCTCGTCGACGCGGGCGCCGAGCGCACAGATGGCGCCCCAGGCGGACTCCGTGTAGGGCAGTGTCACGCGCGGGTCCTCATGCACACGCGTGACGATGTTCGAGAAATCCAGCGTCGTCTCGCACGGCTCCGTCGCGCCGGTGATGGGCGCCGCGGACTCCGGGTGCGGGGTGGCCGACAGCGGGATGTGGCCTTCCCCGGCGAACAGCCCCGACGTCGGGTCCAATCCGATCCAGCCCGCCCCGGGGATGTACACCTCGGCCCACGCGTGCAGGTCGGTGAAATCGGCGGCCGGGCCCGACGGTCCGTCAAGGGCCGCTATGTCGGAGGTCAACTGAACCAGGTAGCCGGACACGAAACGCGCGGCCAGACCGAGCTGGCGCAGAATCGACACCAGCAACCAGGCTGAATCGCGGCAGGAGCCGATGCCGGTGCGCAACGTGTGATCCGGCGTGTGAACGCCGGGTTCCATCCGCAGGCTGTAACCCACGTCGGCGTTGACCGCACGGTTGAGGGCCACGAGGAAGTCGATGGTTCGCGTGCCGGGTGCGACGGAGAAGTTCTTCACCCACGCCTGGGCGAGGTCGCCGGGCCCCGAGCCCTCACCGTTTTCGTCCACGGGTCGCAGGTAGGGCTTGAGGTCGTCAGCGAGCGCCTTGGGGTACTCGAAGCCGATCTGTTCGGCGTAGTCCTCGATGAAGAAGTCGAACGGGTTGATGACCTTCAGATCGGCGATCAGGCCGACGGTGATCGTCAGGCTGCGCATGCGACTGGGAAAGACGAGCCGGGCCAGGAAATTGCCGAACGCGTCCTGTTGCCAGTTGACGAAATGGTCGGCGGGTTCGACGGTCAGCGAGTAGGCCTCGATGGGCGTACGGGAGTGCGGAGCCGGGCGCAGGCGAACGACGTGCGGATGCACCTCGACCAGCCGGTCGAATGTGTAGCTGGTGCGGTGCTCCAGCGCCACCTTGATGCCCATCCGCTGATCCCATCACAAGCAGTGGGTGCGCGCAGCGGACCGCTGAGAGCACAATCGTGCGCGTGGCCACCTGGAGGGATGTCGCTCGCATCGTCGCTGGGCTGCCGGAGGCCACCGAGGCCTCACCCGGGAACTGGCGGGTGCGAAAGAAGCTCATCGCGTGGGAACGCCCGCTGCGCAAGGCCGACTACGAGGCACTCGGCGCGGACGCCCCCGTCGGCGACATCCTCGGCGCCCGGGTCGCCGACGAAGGTGTCACGTTCGCGCTGATCGCCGACGAGCCCTCGGTGTTCTTCACCACCCCCCACTTCGATGGCTACCCCGCGGTGCTCGTGCGGCTCGCCGAGATCACCGTGTGCGACCTCGAGGAACTGCTCACCGATGCCTGGCTGGCCCAGGCACCCAAATCGCTCGTCAAGTCCCTTTTCCCGGACAAAAGCTGGTTTTTTTACCCCTGCGTCAGATCTGCGGAGGATGATCTGCATACATGGCTGCAACAGACCCAACCTTTTACCGCAGCCCGGGTGCCGCCATCGCCGCTGCGCCCGAGCAGCTTGCTTACGTTGTCGCATTCGACCCGGCCGGCCAGGCGAAAGACGCGCTTGCCGTAGTGGACTGCAACCCCGCTTCATCGTCGTACGGCCGGGTGGTCGGCTGGTCCGAGCTACCGACAGCAGGCAACGAACTGCACCACTTCGGCTGGAATGCCTGCTCGAGCGCCCTGTGCCATGAGGGCCACGATGGTCACTCCATAGAGCGGCGCTATCTCGTCATCCCCGGTATCCGGTCGTCGAACACCTATGTCCTCGACACCAAACCTGACCCGCGAAACCCGGTGTTGGCGCACACGATCGAAGCCAACGAACTCGCCGCCAAGGCCGGATACTCGCGGCCGCACACCGTGCACTGCGGCCCGGGCGGCATCTTCATGTCCGCGCTGGGCGGCCCGAACGGCGACGACGGTCCCGGCGGCGTCGCACTGCTCGACCACGACACGTTCGAGGTGATCGGTCCGTGGGAGAAGGACCGCGGACCGCAACACTTCGCCTACGACGTCTGGTGGCATCTGCGCGACGACACAGCGATCACGTCGGAGTGGGGCTCGCCGTCGATGATCGAGAACGGACTGAATCCGGAGGATCTGCTTGGCCGAAAGTTTGGCCATCACTTGAACTTCTGGAGTATGTCCGAGGGCAGGCTGACCCAACGAGTGGATCTCGGCAACGCCCATCAGATGGTGCTCGAGCTTCGTCCCGCTCATGATCCGTCAAAGGTCTGGGGGTTCGCCGGCGTGGTGATCAGCGTCGAGGACCTGTCCGCCTCGGTGTGGCTATGGCACCGAGACGGAGACCGGTGGGCGGTCGACAAGGTCATCACGATTCCCGCCGAGCCGGCCGACGCCGACGACCTGCCGCCGGCGTTGAAGCCCTTCGGCGCGGTACCGCCGCTGGTGTCCGACATCGACCTATCGGTCGACGACCGCTGGCTGTACGTGTCATGTTGGGGCACAGGCGAACTCAAGCAGTTCGATGTCAGCGATCCCTTCCATCCGCGCGAGACGGCGTCGGTGCGACTCGGCGGGGTGGTGCGACGCGAGCCCCACCCGGCGGGCCCGGAGACGCCACTCTCGGGCGGGCCACAGATGATCGAGATCAGCCGCGACGGCCGGCGGGTGTATGCCACCAACTCGCTGTACGCGGCGTGGGACGAGGTGTTCTACCCCGACGGTGTCGGCGCATGGATGGCCAAGCTGGACGCCGACGTCGACACGGGCGGGTTGGTTCCCGACGCCAGATTCTTCCCGCACGGCGACGACTTCCGCGGCCTGCGGGTGCACCAGACCCGGCTGCAGGGCGGCGACGCGTCCAGCGATTCCTACTGCTTCACCGACTGAGTCGCCTGCGTGTGGGTGGGGGTTAGCCGGCTATTTTGCCAGGCAAACGCCCAGTTCGTTCGCGGGCACGTCGTGACCGTCGGCGCACCGGATCGTGACAGTGGCTTCGGCGCCGCAGCCCTTGTGCGTGAGCCGCAAAGGTGTCGGTCGCGGTAGGTGGCGCTGGCCCCAGTCGAACATCGCCCATACCACCGGCATGAAGTCGGTGCCCGCGTCGGTGAGGACGTACTCGTCGCGGCTGCGCTGCCCCGGTTCGCGGTACGGACGCCGCTCCAGCAGCCCAGCGTCAACGAGGTCGGACAGCCGCGCCGCCGCGGCGGCCTTCGTCACGCCCACGCGCTGCCAGAAGTCGTCGAACCGGGTGGTGCCGTAGTAGGCCTCGCGCATGATCAGCATCGCCGACTTGGTGCCCAGCAGCGCCATCGTGCGTTCGATCGGGCATTCGCCCACCGCCGACCAGGCGTCTCGGTCGGCGAGTGTGCCCTGCAGCACTGTCATGGAATTCACCCCATCCCTGAGTTGTTCTAACTATACCCAGGTGGTATAGCTGGGTATATAGAGCATTACTCAGCGCCGAGTCGCAGGAGGCAGAAATGGCCGGATACGCAGGCCGGGACGCGGTCATCGTCGGTGCGGTACGCACCCCCATCGGGAAGGGCAAGGCCGGCGGCGCGCTGCACGACGTGCTGCCCGTCGACCTGCTGGCGCACAGCCTCAGCGAACTCGTCGCCCGGACCGGGGTCGACCCGAGTCAGGTCGACGATGTCATCGCCGGCGCGGTCACTCAGGTCGGCGACCAGGCGGTCAACATCGCCCGCAACGCGCTTCTCGGTGCCGGGTTCCCTGAATCCGTGCCGGGAACGACGGTCGACCGCCAATGCGGCAGCAGCCAGCAGGCCATCAGCTTCGCCGCGCAAGGCGTGATCTCCGGCGCTTACGACATCGCAATCGCCGCGGGCGTCGAGTCGATGGGCCGGGTGCCGATGGGCTCCAGTGTGCTGCCGGGCAGCGACCCGTTCGGGGCGATGGCGCAGCGCTATCCCGAAGGTCTCGTGCCGCAGGGCATCAGCGCCGAACTGATCGCGGCCAAGTGGAATTTCTCACGTCAGCAGCTCGACGAGTTCTCGGCCGGCAGCCACGAAAAGGCCGCGGCCGCAACGAAAGAGGGCAGGTTCGACAACGAGCTGACACCCATCGCGGGACTCACCACCGACGAGATCATCCGCCCCGGGACGACGGTTGACAGTCTTGCGCTTCTGAAGCCGGCGTTCTACAACCCCGCCTACGAGGCGCGCTTCCCTCAGATCACGTGGGAGATCACCGCCGGAAACTCGTCGCCACTGTCGGACGGCAGCGCGGCGGTGCTGATCACCACCAGCGAGGCGGCCAAGCGCCTCGGGCTGCGTCCGTTGGCGCGCATCCACACGGCGACCGTCGTCGGCTCCGACCCCCTCTACATGTTGACCGGGGTCATCCCCGCGACCGAAAAGGTATTGCAGAAGGCCGGATTGACATTGAGCGACATCGACCTGTTCGAGGTGAATGAGGCGTTCGCCCCGGTGGTGCTGGCGTGGGCGCACGACACAGGCGCGGATCTCGCGAAGACGAACGTCAACGGCGGCGCGATCGCGATCGGTCACCCGTTGGGCGCCAGCGGTGCGCGGATCATGACCACGTTGGTCAACGCGCTCGAACAGCGCGGCGGCCGCTATGGGCTGCAGACGATGTGTGAGGCCGGCGGCATGGCCAACGCCACCATCATCGAGCGGCTCTAGGGCTTGCCTCCCGATTGCGCTCAGGGTCGTGATCCGGTGCCTTTCACGACCTTGAGCGCAAAATCCAAGCCTCGGTTAGACACGCTACGGCGAACGTCAGCCGATAGACGGCGCGAACGTCGGCAGGTTGCCCACCGGCGGCGGCGTTGTCGTGGGCGGCACCGTCTGTATGGTCATGGTCGGGCCCTCGGGTGCAGGGTGGTCCTGGCGCCGATTCCCTCATCGAACGTAAGGCCCGCGTGTGGTGAGCTACCGACAGTATTTCGGGAAGTTGGCAGCTCATACCCAGGTTTCGCGCGCCGAGTTCAGGCGTTACGCAGTGCCCCGACTTGCCCTGACGCCCTGACGCTGGTGCCGCCCCGGGATCACGATCCCTCGCTGCAATGTCGACGAACTACGCTTTATGCAGCTCGAACAGCGGGATCGCTCGGCTGGTCTTCGCCTGGTAATCACCGAAACCCGGCGCCGCCGCGACCACCTTCGGATATGTCTCCTCGCGCTCTTCGGGCGGCAGCTCGCGGGCGGTCACATCGTATGCGTCGGTCCCCACTTCGATATGCGCCTGCGGGTTCGCCCGCAGGTTGTGCACCCAATCGGGGTTGGTGTCGGCGCCGGCCTTTGAACCGACGATGATCATCTTGCCGTCGATCGTCAGATAGGCCAGCGGCGCCAACCGCGGCTGGCCGGATTTGGCACCGGTGGTGGTGAGCAGCAGAAGAGTCGCGCCTTCGAACGGCCCGCCGTTGGAACGGAACTCGTCGACGATGCTCGCGTTGAACGCCTTCACGGCTTCAGTGTCGGGAGGCGGTTGGGTCATGCCCCTTCAAGCTTCGGCGGCTTGGCGTCTATTCCCGACTCCTTGCGCTGCTGCGGGGTGATCGGCGCGGGCGCGCCGGTCAGCGGATCCACGCCGCCACCGGACTTCGGGAAGGCGATCACCTCGCGGATCGAGTCCATTCCCGCCAGCAGCGCGGTGATCCGGTCCCAGCCGAAGGCAATGCCACCGTGCGGCGGCGCACCAAACATGAACGCCTCCAACAGGAATCCGAACTTCTCCTCGGCTTCGGCCTTGTCCAGACCCATCACCGCGAACACCCGCTCCTGAATGTCGCGGCGGTGGATACGAATTGAGCCGCCGCCGATCTCGTTGCCATTGCACACCACGTCGTAGGCGTCGGCCAGTATGGCGCCGGGATCGGATTCGATGCTGTCCTCGAACTCGGGTCTGGGGGCGGTGAAGGCGTGGTGCACGGCAGTCCATGCGCCGGATCCGACGGCGACGTCGCCGGCAGCGGTCGCCTCGTCGGCGGGTTCGAACAGCGGCGGATCCACCACCCAGGTAAATGCCCACGCGCCGGGGTCAATCAGGTCCTGGCGCTTGGCGATCTCGATGCGGACCGCGCCCAGCAACGCGCGCGAGGACTTCACCGGGCCGGCCGAGAAGAAGACGCAATCCCCCGGTTTGGCGCCGACGTGATCGGCGAGCCCGTCGCGTTCGGCATCCGACAGATTCTTGGCCACCGGACCGCCGAGTGTCCCGTCGTCGCCGACGAGCACATAAGCCAGGCCTTTGTGCCCGCGCTGCTTGGCGAAATCCTGCCAGCCGTCCAGCGTGCGCCGCGGCTGGCTGGCACCACCAGGCATGACCACTGCACCGACGTACGGTGCCTGAAACACTCGAAACGCCGTGTCTGAGAAGAACTCTGTGCACTCGACAAGCTCGAGGGCGAAGCGCAGGTCGGGCTTGTCGGAACCGAAGCGGCGCATCGCGTCGGCGTAGGTCATCCGCGGCAACGGCAGTGGCACCTCGTAGCCGATCAATCGCCACAGCGCCGCGATGATCTCCTCGGAGACCGCGATGACATCCTCGGAGTCGACGAAGCTCATTTCCATGTCGAGCTGGGTGAACTCGGGCTGACGGTCGGCGCGGAAATCCTCGTCGCGATAGCAGCGGGCGATCTGGAAGTAGCGTTCCATGCCCGCCACCATCAGCAGCTGCTTGAACAGCTGTGGGCTCTGCGGCAGCGCATAGAAACTGCCCGGCTGTAGGCGGGCCGGAACCAGGAAGTCGCGGGCGCCCTCGGGCGTCGAGCGGGTCATCGTCGGGGTCTCGATCTCGACGAAGTCGTGACCCGCTAGCACCTTGCGCGCGGCCGCATTCACCTTGGAGCGCAACCGGATCGCCGCCCCGGGACCGTCACGGCGCAAGTCCAGGTAGCGGTATTTCAGCCTGGCTTCCTCGCCGGGCTGCTCGTCGAGCTGGAACGGTAGTGGCGCACTCTCCCCCAACACCGTCAGCGACGTCGCGTTGACTTCGATCTCCCCGGTGGGGATGTCGGGGTTGGCGTTGCCCTCGGGCCGGATCTCGACGACACCGTCGACGGCGATGCAGAACTCCGCGCGCAGGCGGTGTGCGTACGACAGCACGTCGGCCTCGCGGAACACCACCTGCGATACCCCGGACGCGTCACGAAGGTCGATGAAGATGACGCCGCCGTGGTCGCGGCGACGCGCGACCCAACCCGCAAGCGTCACCTTCTGACCGGCGTCGGCGGGCCGCAATGAACCGGCGGCATGACTGCGCAGCACAAAAACTCCTGTGAGGGGGCCTGACGAGACGACTGCCACAGTGTAGAGGTGCCGTTGTGGCCGGTAGCTTGGGCTTCGTGGATGAGCGCTCGCGCGAAAACCATGACCCGGCTTCCCGGATCACTCTCGTCGGGCCCGGCGCGATCGGGTCGACGGTGGCCGCCCTGCTCTATGCCGCCGGCCACGCCATCACCGTGTGCGGGCGCACCCCCCGCGATTCGATCGAGGTCAGACCCGACGACAAGGAGCCGATCGTGGTTCCCGGCCCGGTCTTGACCGACCCCGGCGACATCACCGAATCCGCCGACGTGGTGCTGCTTGCCGTCAAGGACACCCAGAATGAGCAGGCCAGCGCCTGGCTGGCCAGACTGTGTGACGAACACACGGTGGTGTGCGCGCTGGAAAACGGCGTCGAGCAAGTCGAGCGGGTGGGCCGGTACTGCCCGACCTCCACGGTCATACCCGCGGCGATCTGGATCTCCGCCGAGCCGGAGCCCGACGGCGCGATCCGCATGCGCACTCAGGCACGGCTGGTGCTGCCGGCTACCGATGCGGCCGGATCGCTGGCCGACGTGTTCAGGACCGCCGATGTCGCGGTCGAACTCGACCCCGATTTCATCACCGCGGCATGGCACAAATTGCTGGTCAACGCCGTCGTCGGGATGATGGTGCTCACCGGACGCCGCTCGGGCATCTTCCGCCGCGACGACATCGCCGACGCTGGCGCGCGCATTACCTCGCCGAATGCCTCGCGGTCGCGCGGGCCGACGGAGCACACCTCGGCGATCAGGTGATCGACGAGATCATCGGCATGCTCGCGAAGTCACCCGAGGACATCACGACGTCGATGCTCACCGATCGGCAAGCGGACCGGCCGCTGGAGTGGGATATCCGCAACGGGGTGATCTCGCGCAAGGCCGCCGCGTACGGGCTGGACACGCCCATCAGCGACGTCCTGGTGCCGCTGCTGGCCGCGGCCAGCGACGGCCCTGGCTAGACACCATCCTCTAGCGTGTATGGCCATGAAGGCATGCGAACGCGTCGGCCTGGACTTCACCGACACCGCGCCGTTCCGGTTCGTCAGCACGGTCGATCTGGCGATCACGCCAGAGCAGCTGTTCGAGGTGCTGGCCGACGCCGAGTCGTGGCCGCTCTGGGCGACGGCGATCACCAAAGTGACATGGACCAGTCCCGAGCCTCGCGGTGTGGGCACCACCCGGACGGTGAACATGCGCGGAGGCATCGTCGGTGACGAGGAATTCCTTGCGTGGGAACCATTCACGCACATGGCTTTTCGGTTCAACGAAGCGTCCAGCGGCAGCATCGCGGCCTTCGCGGAGGACTACCGCGTGGTGCCGACTGCCAACGGCTGCCATCTGACCTGGGTGATGGCGATGAAGCCGAAGGGCGTGGCGGGGCGGCTCGGGATGACCCTGGGTAAGCCGGTGATGGCGTGGACGTTCCAGAAGTTCCTGTACAACCTGCGCGACTACACCGACAAGCGCTACGCGACGGCGTAATCGCGCGCGAAACTGTATTCCAGCAGCGAAAGTTCGAGTGCAGGCCTGCTGGAACACAGTTTCGCGGATTCAGTAGATCCGGCCCACATCTTGCGGCGCTCGGCGTCGGGATCCTCCACCACGGTGTCGCGGGCGGTCATGATGATGCGCGTGAAGCGGCGTTCGGTGTCATAGATCGGCCAGTCGTGACCGTTGGACCAACCGATCTCGCCGGCGTCCCAACCCTTGGCCGCGAAGTCCAGCCAGGCCCGTTGCATGCGCCTGCCGACCGGAGGCTGCAGCCGCCGCCCGAGCGGGTGCAGTTTGCGACCGATGAACGACGCGTAGCTGTGCTGGATGTGCACGATCTCGCTGCCGTGGGTGGCACCGAGGCCGAGCATCCGCAGGCTGAAGCCGAAATGGTCGAAGCGGTACATGTGCGTCGGCGCGTGGGCGCTGTAGGCGTCGGCGAACGCCCACGCGGGGCCACCGAACATCACGTCGGAGCCGAACGCCACCAGCGCCCGTCTGCGCGGATAGTCCGGATAGGCGGCCAGCACCCGTTCCTTGTCGCCGGGCGCGACCCGGTCCAGGTAGGCGTCGATGGACGCCACCGTGGTCGGCAGCATCGGCGGTTTGGTCCACGCGAACATCGATGCCTCGTGGCTGTTCGTGCCGATGATCAGCGGAATGCTGCGCCAGCGCGCCTTGGCGGGCGGCATCGATCGGGTGGTGCGGAAGCAACTCGACGCCATGGGTCAATCCGTAAGCGAGCGTCGGTGTGCGCGATGCGCTCTTCAGCTGGAGCATGCCCGCGGCGCGGCGCAGCTGGCGCTGCGGCAGACCCTTGACCTCGGCGGCGCTCACCCCGAGCCGCTGCAGGAACTCATGCGCCTGCTTGGCGCGCGAGCTCGCGGTCGGCGATCAGCGGCAGCGCCGGGCTCTGCGCGATCGCCCGGCTGAACAGCCCATCGACTGCAGGGCTCGCCAACAGCGCAAGCACCGACGTGGCGCCGGCAGACTCGCCGAAAACGGTGACGCGGCTCGGGGTCTCCGCCGAATGCGGCGATGTTCTCGCGGATCCAGAGCAGCGCGGCAAGCTGATCGCGCAGCGCGAGGTTGTCGTCGAATCCGTCGCCGAGGTCACTGAGCTCGAATCCGCCGAACACCCCGATCCGGTAGGTGATGTTGACGACGACCACGTTGCCGTTGGCGGCCAGCCGCGATCCGTTGTAGAGCTGGAACTGCCCGGCGCCGAATACGAAGGCGCCGCCGGGAATCCACACCATCACCGGCAGCGACGCACTGGTGTCGGGCGACCATACCGTCAACGTCAGGCACGCTTCGTCGCGAACCTTCGGATCGTCGCGGCCGCCGCCGACGAACGATTTGCCCTGCGGCGGTAGCGGCCCGTGCTCGATCGCGTCGCGCACACCGCGTCCACGGCTGCGGTGGCGACGGGCGCGAGAAAGCGACGCTCCCCCACCGGTTGCTCGGCGTAGGCACACCACGCCAGACCCCGACGCCGCCCTCGGTCGTGCCGCGCAAGTCGCCAAGGGCGGTGTGCGCCACCGGAGAAATCGCTGCATGTCCGAGAACGACTGCCACGACTCAGATCGTAGTGTGCAAAGCTGGGCGTACCTCGGTGCCAGACCCGTGCGGCGGGGCTGCAGACGGACGCGAATGAGGTGCTGCGATGACCTTCAACGAGGGAATGCAGATCGACACCAGCAACATCTCGACGGGCGGCGGCGGCGGGCCCGGCCGCGGCATCGCGATCGGCGGCGGTGTCGGCGGCTTGCTGATCCTCGTCGTCGCGCTGTTCCTCGGCGTCGACCCGAGCACCGTGGTGCCGCAGCAAGAGCAGATCGACACCGGCGGCGTCGAAGCGCCCGGACTACGACCTGAGCCACTGCAAGACCGGTGCTGACGCGAACAAATACGTGGAGTGCCGAGTCGTGGCGACGACGAACTCGGTGGACGGCGTGTGGCAGCAGTTGTTGCGCGGCTACACGCCGCCCGCACACCACGCTGTTCCACGGGCAGGTGCAGACCCGTTGCGGACCCGGCGACCGTGACGTCGGGACCGTTCTACTGCCCCGTCGACAAGACCGCCTACTTCGATACCGACTTCTTCCATGTGCTCGTCGACCAATTCGGTTCCAGCGGTGGACCATTGGCACAGGAGTACGTCGTCGCCCACGAATACGGCCATCATGTGCAGGACCTCCAAGGTGTGCTCGGGCGCGCACAACAGGATCCCGAGGGCGCGACAGGCGCAGGTGTGCGCACCGAACTACAGGCCGACTGCTACGCGGGTGTGTGGGCGCACTACGCCTCGGTCACCAAGCAGGAGAGCACCGGCGTGCCGTTCCTGGAGCCGTTGAGCGACAAGGACATTGCCGACGCGCTTGTCGGCCGCTTCATCGGTGGGCGACGATCGCATCCAGAAGCAGGCGACCGGACGGGTCAATCCGGAATCGTGGACCCACGGGTCGTCGGCGCAGCGGCAGAAGTGGTTCACCGAGGGCTACCGGACCGGCGACCCGAATGCGTGCGACACCTTCTCGGCAGCCGATCTCGGGTGACACTGATTTCATTTCGCCACTAGCTGATGGGCTTCGTCACCGGAGCCACGCGGTCTAGCGTCGAAACCATGGACACGGTCGTCGTCACACCAAACCTCACGATGCTGCGTGTGCAGGGCTGGCAGCTGTATCTGTGGCGCGACGGTGACGCCGTGACGGTGATCGACACCGGCGCACCCGGATCAGGCGCGGATATCCTCTCCGCCGCACCCGACATCGAGCGCATCGTGTTGACCCACGGACACGTCGACCACATCGGGTCGGCCGCCGAGCTTCACGAGAGGACGGGTGCCCCGGTATTCGCAGGATCGCTCACGGACTATCGCATCGTTTCGGAGGCTGGCCGGGCTCGACGTCGAAACCGCCTGTTTCGGCCACGGTGATCCGCTCGTGTCCGGCGCAGGCGGACGGATCCGCGAGGCGGCTGCCACACTGACCGGGTGACAGCCGAGCATGACCCGATCGAACCCGACACCAAGGACTGGACGTGGGTACTGTCGCGGGCCTGCCCGGAGTGCGGCTTCGATCCGGCGGGCGTTCATCACACCGACGTCGCCGAACGCATCCGCGCCGACGCCGCCGACTGGGTGCCGCGCCTGTCCGAGCCTGCAGTCAAGGCGCGGCCGCGGCCGACGGTGTGGTCGACGCTCGAATACGGCTGTCACATCCGCGATGTGCACCGGATCTTCGACCACCGCGTCCGGTTGATGCTCGACGAGGACGAACCGCTGTTTCCCAACTGGGATCAGGATGAGACGGCGCTGGCAGACGACTACAGGTCGCAGGACCCACGACCGTCGCGACCGAATTGTTCGACGCCGCAAGCGTCGTCGCCGACACCTACGCCAATTGCCCGCGGATGCGTGGTCTCGGCGCGGCTTCCGCAGCAACGGCAGCGAATTCACCGTCGCATCAATTGCGATCTATCACTTGCATGACATCGTCCATCACGCGCACGATGTCGACCATGGCTGAGGACAAACCGCTGGCAGGCAAGGTCGCCTATGTGACGGGCGCCGCGCGCGGGCAGGGCCGCTCACACTGCATCAGGCTGGCCCGCGCAGGCGCCGACATCGTCGCCATCGACGCGTGCGGTCCGGTCGCCGAGCACAACGGGTATCCGCCTGCGCTGCCCGAGGATCTCGCCGAGACGGTGAATCTCGTCGAAGGCGAGGGCCGAAAGATCCTCGCCGACCAGGTGGACGTCCGCGATGCCGCCGGACAGCTGCGGGTGGTATCCGACGCGCTCGAGCAGTTCGGCCGGCTGGACGTCGTCGTCGCCAACGCCGGCGTACTGAATTGGGGTCGGCTGTGGGAGATTTCAGCTCAGCAGTGGCAGGACGTCATCGACATCAACTTCACCGGCATGTGGAACACGATCAAGGCGGTGGTGCCGCCGATGATCGAGGCAGGCAACGGCGGATCGATCATCGACGATCAGTTCGGCAGCGGGAATCAAGGCCGTACCGGGATGCGGGCACTACTGCGCGAGCAAGTTCGGCGTCGTGGCGCTGACCAACTCGCTGGCGGTCGAGCTCGGCGAATTCGGAATCCGGGTGAACTCGGTGCACCCGTACGGGACCGACACCCCGATGGGCAACGACGCGTCGATGTGGCAGATGTTCGCCGACCACCAGAACTACATCCACAGCTTCTCGCCAGGCGCGCTGCCTACCGATTCGTTGGCCGCTCCCGATCTGGTGTCCGACATCGTGGTGTGGTTGGCCAGCGACGCGTCGTCGTTGGTGACCGCCGCCCAGATCCCCGCGGACAAGGGATATCTGAAGATCTAGCCCCCGCGAAGTTTATTCTCAACACGGCGCAAGTAACTAGAGCCGCGACTGTTCTTTGATCGCCGTGTCGGTGGTGCGCAGCGGACGGATCAGCGCGTCTTGGGCGAAGGACGCGATGAGCTCACCGGACTCGGTGTGCACGGCGCCGCGCACATACGACATCCCCGCACCGACCTGCGTGCTCTCATGCGTGTACAGCAGCCAGCCGTCCCATGCGAACGGCTCGTGGAAGCTGACCGTGACGGTCATCGGCGCGGTCGACACGGTCAGGTGCGACTGCGCGGTACCGATGCCTTCGTGCGCCCGCATCGTCGTCGAAATGCCAAGGTGCCCAGTGAAGTACGCGATCAGCGCCTTGGCCAGATCGTCACGAGTCGGGATCGGGTCGTAGTGCAGCCACGCGTACAACTCCGGCGGCCCGACCTCGTCAGGGCTGTTGACGTCGACGACGTCAACGAGCCGCAGCTGCCGTCCGGTCATCGGCATCTCGGACACATTGGCGCTCGTCGGGGCCCGCGACGTCCGGCTCGCGGCAGGTGATGGCGGATCACATCGGCGTGGGCACGTCGGTCAGCACGGTGGCCGTGATGCATCGCTTCCCGTTCTGCTTGGCCGCGACGATCGCCGTGGCGGTGGAACGTCCTTCGCTGACGACGTCGAGTTCCAATTCGACCGGCCCGGCGCCGACCATCACGGCACGCGCGAACACCGCCGACACCGAACGCACCGACTTCTCCGGAAACCGTTTGGCCACAGCGACAATCGCCTGGGCGAGCACCTGCGTGCCCTCGACCACCTGCCGGTCGTCCTGCCCGGCGGGGCCGGTCTCGGCGATGAAGCGGTCGGTGCCCTCGGGTCGCACGTCGAACAGGTCGAGCAGGCCCTGAACGGTCCACGGCGCCTGCGCTGAGTCTGTCGTCATGGGTGGGAACAGTAACCGAGCTTCTGCAAAAGCGGTAACGTCATTACCGCAATCACGAAGTGCCGGAGGTGTCGACCATGGCGAAGCCGAGCGGACGTTCGCCGGCCGGAGCCGGGCGGCCGGCGAATCCGGCATAAGCGTCGGCGTCGACCCCGAGTCGCGTCCGAAACGATTCATGAAGTCGGCGCTGGCGATCCTCGGCGAGACCGGGCCGCACCGACTTCACCGTGCTCGAGGTCGTCGAGCGGTCGAAGACCTCGCTGCGCTCCTTCTACCAGCACTTCTCGACCAAGGACGAACTGCTGCTGGCACTGATCGACAAGATCATGTCGGAGTCGACGCGCAAGTGGCGCGAGGACACCGCCGGCCTGCCGCCCGTCGACGGCGCTGCGCGTGCTGATCGAAGGAATCTGCACCCCCGCCGAATCGACCACGCAGGACAAGGTCAACCGCGGGCTGACCTACTACAACGACCACCTGGCCGAGGCGCTGCCCCGCGAGTACGCGCGGGTGCTCTCACCGCGTGCACGAGCTCATCAAGGACATCATCAACCGCGGCATCGCCGACGGCACGTTCCGGTCCGGGCTCGACGTCGACGCCACCGCCGCGCTGATCATGCAGTCGGCGCTCGGCGCCATGCGCCTGCAGGTACTGGGCGCCGAACTCAACGGCGCTCCCGTCGATGCCGACCACATCTACGATTTCTGTGTGGCCGGTCTGCTGGACCATCCGGCTCGGCCAACCGCGTCTGACCTGCGCGTCGCCGGTGTGAAAAGTCCCTCTCGGATTGGTGGTGTTTTGGCTGGTCCAGACGTGGTAATGTCATTACCACCAGAGCGTAATCAGACTTCCAGGAGGCGGAAATGACACGCGAGCTTCCCTATCCGGTGTTCGATGCCGACAACCACTTCTACGAGCCCAAAGAGGCGCTGACGCAAGTTCCTGCCGGACCATCGCAAGGACGTCATCGACTACATCGAGGTCCGCGGCCGCACCAAAATCATGGTGCGCAACCAGGTCAGCGACTACATCCCGAACCCGACCTTCGAGGTGGTCGCCCGCCCCGGCGCCCAGGAGGAGTACTTCCGTCACGGCAGCGGCGGCAAGAGTTTCCGCGAGGTGATGGGCAAGCCAATGAAGGCCATCCCCGCGTTCCGGGATCCCTCCGCGCGCATGGAGGTGATGGACGGACTCGGCCTCGACTACTCGCTGATGTTCCCGACGCTGGCCAGCCTGGTCGAGGAGCGGATGAAGGACGATCCCGCACTCATCGCCGACGTCATCCACGCGCTGAACGAGTGGATGTACGAGACCTGGCAGTTCAACTACGAGGGCCGGATCTTCTCCACCCCGGTGATCAACCTCGGCATCATCGACCGCGCCCTCGAGGAACTCGAGTGGTGTCTGGAGCGCGGCGCGAAGACCGTTCTGGTCCGTCCCGCACCGGTGCCCGGCCTGCGCGGCACGCGCTCGTTCGGAACCGAGGAGTTCGACCCGTTCTGGGACGCCTGTGTGAAGGCCGGCATCCCGGTGTCGATGCACGCTTCGGACTCCGGCTACGCCGAGTACCTCAACGATTGGGAACCTGCCGACGAATTCCTGCCGTTCAAGCCGACCGCCTTCCGGATGGTCGCGATGGGCAAGCGGCCGATCGAGGACTCGATGGCGGCGCTGGTGTGCCACGGTGCGCTGACCCGCAACCCCGACCTGCGCGTCCTGTCGATCGAGAACGGCGCAGACTGGGTGCCTTACCTGCTGCATCAGTTCGAGAACACCTATAAGAAGATGCCGCAGTCGTTCCTCGAGGATCCGGTCCAGGCGTTCAAACGGGGCGTGTACGTGGCTCCGTTCTGGGAGGACGACTTCGCCAAGATGGCCGAGTTGTGTGGTGTCGACCGGGTGATCTTCGGATCCGACTGGCCGCACCCGGAGGGCCTGGCCGAGCCGACTCATCTGATCGACGACCTGCAGGGCCTCGACGAGGAGGGCCAGCGGAAGGTCATGGGCGGCAACATGATCGACCTGTTCAAAGTGCCCAACGAAATCGTCCACAACCCCGACGTGCCGCCGCTCGTCATCCCCGCCTGATCCCTTCGGCCCCGTGGAGCGTGCTGGACCGCCGGCGCGCTCCACGGAATCCGATCGCCAACCTCGAAGAGGCTGAAACGATTCCATGACCGACGTCGCTAATCCCGAACGGCTGCTGTTCGCCTCGACGACTCAATCGTTCCTGGAGAAGGAAGCTCCGCTGAGCCGGCTGCGTGAACTCCACGAGGCCGGCACGTCTTTCGAGCCCGACTGGTGGCGTCGAGCCGCCGAGCTCGGCTGGACCAGCCTCCTGGTTCCCGAGGATCTCGGCGGCGGGAGCGTGTCCGGTAACGGCGTAGCCGACTTGGCACTGGTCGCGGAACTGGCGGGTAGGACCGTCGCCCCGGGGCCGCTGCATCCGGTCAGCGTCGTGCTGGCCGGACTGGTGGAGGCGCGGGAGAACCACGAGGACGCCATCGAATCCCTGGTATCCGGAGAGGCCGTCGCGTCTTGGGCGGTGTATGAGCCCGGTAAGCCGTGGGCGCCGCTCGATGCCGCTGCGACGGCGACGCGCACGGAGACCGGGTACCGAATCGACGGCGTCAAGGATCGCGTCGAGGCAGGTGCGCAGAGTTCGGTCTTGTTGGTCGTGGCGAAACACGACGGTGCCGTGCGCCAGTTCTTGGTTCCGACAGATGCAGTCGGCGTGCACATCGAACCGCAGCGCTCGCTCGACATGGTGAAGAGCTATGCTCGCGTGCATTTCGATGGTGTCGAGGTCGACGAATCGGCCGCCGTCGGCACCGCCGAGCAGACGGCCGCGCTGATCACCCGCCAGACCCAGATCGCGTTAGTTCTGCAGTGCGCGGAGGCCGTCGGCATTCTGGAAACCGTGCTGGACTTCACTATTCAGTGGGGTTTGGACCGGCATTCATTCGGCCGGCCGCTGGCGTCCTATCAAGCGCTGAAGCACAAGTACGCCGACCTGAAGATCTGGTTCGAAGCGTGCCGCGCGACGACAAACGCAGCCGTCGCGGAAGTCGCATCGCGCTCAGCCGGCGCCGAACTGGCCGTCAGCATCGCGAAATCGTATGTGGGCGAGCATGCGCCGGGCATGCTGCAGGACTGTGTCCAGCTGCACGGCGGCATCGGCGTGACGTGGGAACACGACCTACACCTGTTCCTGCGCCGGGTCACGCTGTACCGCTCGATGTTCGGCACACCCGAGGAGCACAACCTCCGCGTCTACGCGCTCAACAAAGTGGGCCCACGCGCAAGCCGGGGACTGGAGCTCATCAAATGACCGGCACGACGACGGCACCCACCGAAGCCACGGAGTCGGTCGAAGACTTCGCTGCAAGGGCCCGCGCCTGGTTGGCGGCGAACATGCCGCCGATCGATCCGAACAATCCGCCCGAACACGACCGCGGCGAAACCGAACCGTGGTTGCGGGCCCGTGAGCTTCAGAAGAAGCTCTACGAAGGCGGGTTCGCAGGCATCTGCTTCCCCAAGGAATACGGCGGGCTCGGTCTACCCATCGCATATCAGAAGGCATTCGACAACGAATCCCGTTGCTACGAAATGCCCATCATCCTCAACACGCCCACCTTCACCATTTGCGCGGCGACGATCCTCGACACCGCCAGCGAGGAGCAGAAGCGCCAACACATTTCGGCGGTACTCCGCGGCGACGAGGTGCTGGTGCAGCTGTTGTCGGAGCCCAGCGGCGGATCCGACCTCGCGGGCGTCATCACCCGCGCCGATCGCAAGGGCGACAAGTGGGTGGTCAACGGCGCGAAGACTTGGAGCACAAGCGCATTCGCCGCAGACTACGGGCTGATGCTTGCCCGAACCGACTGGGATGTGCCCAAGCATGAGGGCCTGACGATGTTCCTGGTGCCGATCAACAGCCCCGGCATCACGCTGCGAAGGATCAAGCAGGTCAACGGATCCGTCGAGTTCTGCGAGGAGTTCTTCGACAACCTCGAGCTCGACGCTGACGCCGTCGTGGGTGAGGTCAACGGCGGGTGGCAGGTCGCGTCCAGGCAGCTGTACCACGAACGGCGTGCCGTCGGCGGCGGGTCGGAGTTCGCCAGCGGCATCGGCGCCGAGGGCAAGACCGACATGCCGATCGACTATGTCGCGCTGCTGGAGGCGACCGGGCAGGCCGACAGCGAGCGGGCGCAGGAAATGGCCGGCCGGGCGCTGGTGCATCGGGCCGTGCGGGAGCAGCTGATCGATCACGTGTACCACGGCGTCCTCGATGGGTCACTGCCGCCGGCGGCGGGCTCGATCATCCGGATCACCCACGCCGAGACCCATCATCTGGAGTTCGACACCGTGCTATCGCTTTCGGCGAGTTCGGGCGTGGTCGACGTCGGCGACGACATGATCCGCTTCGGCGAGCGTTACCTGTCGCGCCAGACCGCGGCGCTGGGCGGAGGTACCACCGAGATCGCGCGAAACATCATCGGCGAGCGGGTGCTTGGTTTCCCACGCGAGTCCGCAGCCGACCGCGGCGTGCCGTTCAAAGAGGTCAAGCGCAACAAGGGCTAGCACACCGCAGCCGAGCCGCGAATCAGAACAAGGTGGGCTGCAAGGCTTCCGCGCCCATCAGCTTCTGCGGCGTCCGCGTGCCCGAAACGACCGGCGGTCGGGAGCCAGTCCGTGTTTAGCGATCAGCGGCGCCACCCGGTCGTGGAGCATGTGGCGGTAGCTCTGCGGCAGATAGGCTCCGCGCCGGTACAACTCGCGGTACTCGCGACACCAGCTCCGGATGCGACCGTGCCAGCCAGCCCATGAACCACCCACGTGTCGACCCGCGCAGGTGCAGACCGAATACCGTCACCCCCGTCGCACCCGCGTCCGCGATCTGGCCAAGCAGCGCATCGAGATGGCCGACAGAGTCCGTCAGATGTGGAAGCACCGGCGCCACCATCACATGACAGTCCAGGCCCGCCTCGCGGATAGCGTGCGATCAACCCGAGCCTGGCCGCAGGCGTCGGCGTGCCGGGTTCGACGTCTCGATGCAGGTCGGGATCGCCGACTGCCAGCGATACCGCGACACTCACGTCGACGCGCGTGGCGGCCTCGGTGAGCAGCGGAAGGTCACGACGCAGCAGGGTTCCTTTCGTCAGGATGGAGAACGGTGTCCGCGAATCGGTAAGCGCTGCAATGATTCCCGGCATAAGGGCATAGCGGCCCTCGGCGCGCTGATAGGGGTCGGTGTTCGTGCCGAGCGCAACGGTCTCGCGCTGCCAGGAGGGCCGCGCCAGCTCACGTCGCAACACGTCGGCGACGTTGGTCTTCACCACGACCTGGGTGTCGAAATCCTCCCCCGGGTCCATGTCCAGGTACTCGTGCGTGGGCCGGGCGAAGCAGTATCGGCAGGCGTGTGAGCAGCCGCGGTAGCCGTTGACCGTGTAGCGAAATGGCAGCATCGCCCCGTTGGGCACCTTGTTGAGCGCCGATTTGCACAGGATTTCGTGGAACGTCATGCCTTCGAACTGCGGCGAGCGCACACTGCGGATGAAGCCGATCCGCTGCAGGCCGGGCAGTGCGCCGTCGTCGACGCTGACGCCCTGGGCGTCCCATCGCATACACCAATTCGAACTGATGTTCGATCGGATGTCAAGGCGGTAACTACAGGCGCGTCGCAGGGATGAATGCGGAAGCCGATTCAGTTCCCTCTTTAACTTATAACGCAGTGGGGGGCTTGCGGCAAGACCGGGGTCATGCCTCAAAATCGTCCCCTACCTGCGGTGTGGGCCCAGCTCCAAGCGAGAAATCTCAGAAACGAGGCACGTGACAACACGGTCATACGAAGACGAATTGCAGTCCGAGCAGAATTACGTGACGGAGCTCTACGCGCGGCTGGACGCCGAGCGCGCGCGGGTGAAGAACAGATACAGCACGGCGCTGCGCGGCCCGATCGACAAGCAGGACGGCGCGACGCTCCTGGATCGAGACTCCAGTGTGCGCGCGCTGGCCAAACAGATGAACCGGCTGAATGTTGCCGACCACGGCCTGTGCTTCGGGCGCCTGGACAGCCTCTCGGGCCAATGCTCCTACGTCGGGCGCATCGGCATCCTCGACGAGGAGAACGAGTACGAACCGCTGCTCCTCGACTGGCGAGCGCCAGCGGCTCGTCCGTTCTACGTCGCCACCGCCGCCAGCCCGGAGAACATGCGCAGGCGCCGGCAGTTCCACACCCTCGGGCGCCGGATCGTCGAATTCACCGACGAGCACTTCGGCAGGCCCAACGGTGCGGAACGCGGTGATGCCGCACTGCTCGCAGCGGTCAACGCGCCCCGCGGTGACGGAATGCGCGACATCGTGGCCACGATTCAAGCCGAACAGGACGAGATCATTCGCCTCGACCACCAGGGGGTGCTGGTGATCGAGGGCGGCCCGGGCACCGGGAAGACGGTGGTGGCGCTGCACCGCGTCGCCTACCTGCTGTACACCCACCGGGAGCGGATGGAACGCCATGGTGTGCTCGTGGTGGGACCCAACCCGGCATTCCTCAACCACATCGGCCGTGTCCTGCCGTCGTTGGGCGAGACGAACGTGGTGTTCATGACGATCGGCGACCTGATGCCGGGGCTGCACGCCACCGCTGAGGACACCGCTGAGGTTGCGCGCCTCAAAGGGTCATCGAAAATGCTCGACGTGCTCGCGACGGCCGTGGCCGATCGGCAGCGCGCGCCGGAGCATCCGATCCACATCGAGCTGAAGGACGTCACGGTGCGGATCGACGCCGAGACGGCGGAGTGGGGCATCCAGGAGGCGCGGGCCAGCGGGCTGACACACAACGAGGCCCGCGCGGTGTTCAGCGACATCGTCACGTGGGTGCTCACTGAGCGCGCGATCGCCCGTATCGGCCGCGGCTGGCTGACCCGCAAGGACCGCGATGCGTGGGAGGATGTCCGCACCGATCTGCTCGAGGAGCTCGCGGATAGCAAGGAGTTCACCACAGCGCTGGACGAACTCTGGCCGCTCCTCACGCCCGAAACGCTTCTGGCGCAACTCTTCACGAGCCGTGACCGCCTGCAGGCGGCGGGTGCCGACGCGGCGCTGTGGCGCGCCGAGGGTAAGGCCTGGACGGTCTCGGATGTGCCGCTGCTCGATGAGTTGGTCGACCTGCTGGGCCGCGTGAAGCCCGCGAACGACACAGCCGAACGCGAACGCAGGACCGAGGCCGAGTACGCAGCAGGCGTGTTGGACCTGATGGTCAGCCGCGAGGATCTGATGGACGACGAGGATCACCTGATCGCCACCGATCTTCTCTACGCCGAGGATCTGGCGGATCGATTCGTCGAGCGCGACACCCGCGAACTCGCTGAGCGCGCCGCCGCAGACCGGGATTGGACTTATCGCCACGTGGTGGTCGACGAGGCGCAGGAACTGTCCGAAATGGATTGGCGGGCCCTGATGCGGCGCTGTCCGAGCCGGTCCTTCACGATCGTCGGCGATCTCGCGCAGCGCCGGTCGGCGGCCGGAGCGACGTCGTGGTCCACGATGATGGAGCCATACGTTCCCGGCCGCTGGGTCTACCGATCGCTGTCGGTGAACTACCGCACCCCGGCCGAGATCATGACCGTCGCGGCTGCACTGCTCGCTGACTTCGCGCCGGGCGTCCAGCCACCCGAATCGGTGCGCACATGCGGTGTGGCGCCGTGGGCGCGGCGAGTCTCGGCGGATGAACTCGGTTCAGCCATTGACCAATTCGTCAAAGACGAAGCCGGCCGCGAAGGCACCAGCATCGTGATCGGACCGGCGCACGTCGCGGGTGCGGTGGCACCGTCGGAAACCAAGGGCCTGGAGTTCGACGCTGTTCTGGTCGTCGAGCCGGATCGGATCCTGGCCGACGGCCCACGCGGCGCAGCCGATCTCTACGTGGCACTCACCCGTGCCACCCAACGCCTCGGCGTGCTGCACACCCAACCGATGCCTCGAGTCCTGACCGGACTGGCCTAACGGCTGGGCGCGCTTTGGCTCGCCTGGCATGATCCTCATCAGTCTCGGCGCGCATCGAGGAGGTCGCGATGCCCGGCTCAATTCCCTACCGCGGGTTGAAATACAAGAAGATCGACGGCAAGCAGATGGCCTACATCGACGAGGGCAAGGGCGACGCGATCGTCTTCCAGCACGGCAACCCGACCTCGTCGTATCTCTGGCGCAATGTGTCAGGGCCTGGGCCGCCTCGTCGCCTGCGACTTCATCGGGATGGGCGGCTCCGACAAGCTCGACGACTCAGGCCCGGATCGCTATCACTACGCCGAGCACCGCGAGTACCTGGTCAGCGAGATGCTTCGGGGTTTCGCTCGCCGCAGGGGTGGAGGACAGTCCCGACGAGATCGGAAAGGCCATCGCAGCCTTCGTCAGGGCGGCCGGGCTGCGTCCTAGCCGTTCGCCGCTTGACTTACCAGCGGCTGAGCTGGCAGAAGGCGGTGTACGGACCGGTGTTCTGCACGGCCAGTTGACCGTCTACCCAGATCTCGCAATGCGCGTTCGGCGGACCCTGCATGGCATGTGCAGCCGCGCTGGCGTTGATGATCGCCCACTGCGGGTCCGCCAGCGTCGTGGTGGCCTCCCACGGCGAGTCGACGCGGTCCTTCTTCAGATAGGAGTACGCGTCGGCGTTGTAGGCGTCCTTACTGGGAGGTTGGTTGATCAGATAGTTGACGTCGAAACCCACGGGAGCGTCCGAGGTCAGCACGTACCTGACGTTGGGACCGGGGGCGGGCTGCGCGGCCGCCGTACCCTGGCCAATCGCAATTGACGCTGCTGCCAGCATGAACGCCGCCCCGGCTCGAGTTGTAGCTGTTCGCATGTTCGTCACATCGCCGGACGGTACCGGAACGTTACAAACACTGCAGATCGTGCCCGCCGGGATGGCACGCTGCTGGCGTGGACCAAAAAGCCGATAGTCAGGTACTCGCCGATACGGGCGGACTCGTCGTCACTGATGACGGGCGCCGAGTGCTCGTCATCGACCGCTGCACGGGGACGCTCGCGGTCCTCGCGTTCGTGTTCGGGGTGCTCACCCTCGTCGTCGGCGGGTTCGGCGTCGTCACGCTGATCGCCGGCACGCCGTCTCGGGCGCTCGGCGCTGTGTTCGTGGCGGTCGGTGCCGTCCTCGCGGTGGCGACGTTCGTCGTTGCGCGCAAGGTCCGATCGCGCCGCGCCCAGCCGTTGCACGAGTGCCGCCCGGTGGCGGTGCTCGACCGCAAGCTGGGGTTGTTCAGCTATCGCGGCGGGGCACTGGTACAGCTCGATCAGGTGCGCTTTGCGCGCAAGTTGCAGATCGGCTCGAGCTCACCGAAACTGGTGGCCCTGACACCGGGCGGTCCACAAACGATCAAGCGGGGCAACCCGTTCGACGGCGGCATCGGCAACGTCGACGAGGTGCTGACCGCCGTCGCGCAGGGGCGCTGACTGCGGTGCGCGTTTCGAGGCGGTCGGCGCTCGCGTTGTTCCCGGCGATTGTCGGCGGAGCCGTTCTCGGCGTGTCGTCCTGTCGTTCGGCGCCGGCGAACAAGCCCGACGCGCTGCCCGAGAACGCGCTGATAACCCTGGGGGTGCAAGCCGGTCCCCCACCAGTGCCGAACAAGGTCGGGATCTCGTCGGCGCTGAAGATCGGAGACGACGTCTACGAAATCGACTGCGGCCTGGGCTCTCTCAATGCTTTCGCCAATGCGGGCTTGACCTTCGACGAGCTGAAAAGTATCTTCATCACCCACCTCCACACCGATCACACGGTCGACTACGGCAGTTTCTTGTTCTCCGGTGGCTACACCGCCTCGCCACGCAAGGCACCGGTGACGGTTTACGGCCCCGGCCCTGCCGGTGGCTTGCCGCCAAGCCAAGTCGGCAACCCTGATCCAGCCACGATCGACCCCGCAAATCCGACCCCCGGGCTGGCGGAGATGACGGATTCCCTGCAGCAGGCGTACGCGTACACGAACAACATCTTCATCCGGGACATGGGCACCGACGACCTCCAGACACTGTTCAAGGTCACCGAGATCGCGGTGCCGTCGGAGGCCAACTACAACAACAGATCCCCGAAGACGGACCCGTTCCCAGTGATGTCGGACGACAACGTCACCGTCACCGCGACGCTGGTGTCTCACTACGACGTCTTCCCTGCGTTCGGCTTACGTTTCGATCTGAAGAAAGCCGATGTCTCCGTGACCTTCTCGGGTGATACGACGAAGTCCGACAACCTGATTACGCTCGCCAAGGACACCGACATCACTCGTACACGAGGCGCAGTTCAGCCTCGACGATGCTTACTACCACAACCGGTTTCCGCCGAACTACCTGAAGAGCTCGCACACCTCGGCGGAGCAGGTCGGGCGAGGTGGCTGCCGCGGCCAATGCCAGGCATGTGGTCCTGAGCCATTATGAGCCGACCGACCTGACCGGACTCCGAATGGCAGAACGCCATCGGCAAGAACTTTCACGGCGAGATCACCGTCGCCCGCGACGGCCAGGTGTTCACCCTGCCGAGCTAGCCGCCGAGCGTCTCTGGGATGCGCCCGCCGAAGAGCCGAACGGCGTTCTCGGAGCTGACTTTTGCGCGCGTGGCGTCGTCCATCGGGATACGCCGCGAGAAATTCCGCGCCGGTCTGGTTGTCGTCCATCGGGTAATCCACGGAGAACATCACCCGGTCGGCTCCCATCACCTCGAGTGTGCATGCGAACGCAGGCGGGCAGAAGTTGCCGCTTGTCGTGACATGGAAGTTGTTGCGCAGGTACTCCGACGGCAGGCGCTTCAGCCGGTTGACCTGAGTCGGAACTGCCGCCGAGCCCGTAGTAGCGATCCGTCGCGGTAGGCGGCGAACGGCAGCATCTCGCCGAGGTGGCCGATGATCATCTGCAAGCGCGGGAACTTGTCGAACAGCCCCGAGTAGATCAGCCGCAGCACGTGTGTGCCCGTCTCGGCGGCGAACCCCCACGACGCCGAGATGCAGACCGTCGGCGACGTACGGCGCGAACCACGCCTCCATCACCGCCGGATGCGGTGTGGTCGGATGAAGGTAGATCGGCGCGCCCAGCGCCTCGGCGCGCGCGAACAGGCCCTCATACGCCGGGATCGTCGAGATAGCGACCCTGGCAATGGCCGTTGATCAGTCCACCGACGAGGCCGAGCTCGGTGACGGCCCGCTCGAGTTCGGCCGCCGCCGCGTCCGGGTCCTGCGTCGCCAGCGTCGCGAAACCGCCGAACCGATGTCGGATTGCCGCGGACCAGTCTCGGCGAGGTCATCGTTGGCGCGGCGTGCCAGGTCGATGGCGCGTACGACGTCCGTCTCGTCCTGCACGCCGGGGTCGAACAGCGACAGGATCTGGAAATCGATTCCCGCGGCGTCCATCTGCTCGAGACGAAGCGGGCCGCGGTCGTATAACCGGTCATACGCCTGCCGGTTGTTCGATTGCAGCCAGGTCGCCACGACGTTGCCCTCACTGGCGGGGTCCCAGGCATAGTGCTCTTCGAGCGCGATCAGCGACATGGCGCCGTTCTGCGACCTCCGAAATGGTGGGTTGCGGCGGCAGCGCCAGACACGACTTCACAGCGCCAGGAGTGAATAATCGAACGCTGCAATGCGTATAATCAAACATGGACTTGAATCGGAGATCATTACTCCTGGGAATCGGCGCGGTGGGCGCATTCCTTGTCGTCGACCTCGGCGCGGTCGCATACGCCAACAATTGGATCGGTCCACACAGCGGGCTGAACCGCAAGATCTTCATGGACGCGTTCCGGCGCGTATACGGGCCGCATCCCGGATTCCGCAGAAACCACGCCAAGGGCGTCGCGGTGACCGGTCACTTCGACAGCAACGGCAACGGCCGCGAGCTGTCCGCCGCGGCGGTGTTTCGGCCGGGCCGGACGCCGGTGATCGGCCGTTTCTCGCTGTCGGGCGGCGATCCGACGATGCACGACGCGCCCGCGGCTGCGCGCGGCCTCGGGCTGGCCTTCGCGTTTCCGGACGGCACCCAGTGGCGTATGGCGATGCTGAATCTGCCGGTGTTTCCCGACAATTCGCCGCAAGGCTTCTACGATCGACTGCTCGCGTCAAAGACGGATCCGTCGACCGGAAAACCTGACCCGGCCGCGATGTCTGCATTCGAGACCGCACATCCCGAGTCCGCGGCGGCCATGGCGCTGATCAAAGCGGCATCCGCCGACGGCGGGCTTCGCCGACAGCACATACAGCAGTCTCGTCACCTTCTTCTTCGTCGACGACGCCGGCGAACGCACGCCCGTCCGCTGGTCATTCGTCCCACTGCAGTCCGCGCTGGCGCCGCACGCCGGCACCAGCAACTCGCTGTTCGACGCGCTGGTGCGGCAGATGCGCACCGGACCCTCTCAAGTGGCGGCTGATGTTGACAGTCGGCGAACCCGGCGACCCGTTGCTCGATGCCACGCTGCCGTGGCCGCCGAACCGCCGCAGCGTCGATGCAGGCGTGCTGACGTTGACCGGGTATCGAAACCGATGCGCCGGGAAATGCGCGTGACATCAATTTCGATCCCCTGGTGCTGCCCGAGGGGATCGAACCCTCCGAGCGATCCGCTGCTGAGTGCCCGGTCTGCGGTGTATGCGGCCTCCTATCGGGCGCGCACCGGCGAACCGAAGACCAGCCCCGCCGTCGTCGTAGACGAGGTCGCCCAGTGACGCCGTCGACCGATCGCTATCCCGTCCGAACCCGAATCCTGCACTGGCTCACGGCCATCCTGATCTTCACCACGCTGTTGGTCGGGTTCGTGATGGTCAACTCGATCGGGTCGTACGCGTCGCTTGTCGTCACCCACATGACACTCGGCATGTTCGTGCTGAGCGATCGTCGTCGTGCGGGTCGCGAATCGCTTCACCCATCGCGCGCCCAAGTTGCCGGACACCGTCGGCTGAGGGCCGAGCACCTGCTCGTGATCGGCTCCGAGTTGGCGCTCTACGCAATGATGTTGGCGCAGCCGCTGATCGGCTGGGCGATGGTGTCGGCCTCTGGCGGTCACGTGATGATCTTCGGATCCGTGCGCCTGCCGCGTATCGCGCCGTTCGACGCGGATCTCTATTTCGTTCTGCGCCAACCCACTCGGTAGTGGCATACAGCCTGGTGGCCGTCATCGCCGCACACGTCAGCGCCGTGCTGCTGGCACACGCTGACGCTCCGCGACGGCATGTTGTCCCGGATGTGGTTCGGCCGCGGCGTCGCCCGCCGAGAACGTCACGCTCGACTGAGTCGCGAAAGCACCTCGGCGAGAACGACATCGACGGCGACGTCGATCTGCTCACCGGTTGCCAGGTTCTTCATCCCGACGGTGCCCGCCTCGATGTCACGGTCGCCGGCGACCAGCGCTATCGAGGCGCCGGAGCGGTCGGCGGCGCGCATGGCGCCCTTGACGCCGCGGTCGCCGTAGGCCAGGTCGACCCGCACTCCTGCCTCCGAAGCCGCGCCGCGAGCTGACGCCAACCGGATCTTGGCCTGTTCGCCCAGCGGCACCCCGAACACGTCGACCCGCGCCGTGCCCCCGACGGTCTTGCCCTCGGCCTTGAGCGCGAGCAGGGTGCGGTCGACGCCGAGCCCGAAGCCGATGCCGGACAGGTCCTTTCCACCGAGCTGTTGCATCAGGCCGTCGTATCGGCCGCCGCCGCCGATGCCGGACTGCGCACCGAGGCCGTCGTGCACGAACTCGAACGTCGTCTTGGTGTAGTAGTCAAGCCCGCGCACCATCCGCGGGTTGATCGCGTAGGGCACCTCGAGCGCATCAAGATGCGCCAGCACGGTTTCGAAGTGCTGCTTGGCGACATCGGAGAGGTGATCGAGCATGACCGGTGCATCCGCGGTCAGCTCGCGCATCTTCGGACGCTTGTCGTCGAGCACACGCAGCGGATTGATCTCCGCGCGCCGCCTGGTTTCCTCGTCCAGGTCGAGCTTGAACAGGAAGTCCTGCAACAGTTCCCGGTACTGCGGGCGGCAGCTGTCGTCGCCCAGCGAGGTGATCTCCAGTCGGAACCCGTCGAGTCCGAGCGACCTGAACCCGGCGTCGGCGACGGCGATCACCTCGGCGTCCAGCGCCGGATCGTCGACGCCGATCGCCTCGACTCCGACCTGCTGCAGCTGACGGTATCGGCCGGCCTGCGGGCGTTCGTACCGGAAGAACGGACCTGCGTAGCACAACTTGACCGGTAGCGGTCCGCGGTCCAGGCCGTGCTCGATCACCGCGCGCATCACGCCGGCGGTGCCCTCGGGACGCAGCGTCACCGACCGGTCGCCGCGGTCGGCGAACGTGTACATCTCCTTGGACACCACGTCCGTGGACTCGCCCACCCCGCGGGCGAACAGCGCGGTGTCTTCGAAGATCGGCAACTCGATGTCGCCGTAGCCGGCGCGCCGGGCGGCATCGAGCAGACCGTCGCGGACAACGACGAACTGCGCCGAATCGGGAGGTAGGTAGTCCGGCACGCCCTTGGGCGCCTGAAAATCACTCACGTGGAACTCATCAAGTCAAGCCTTCGAGGAACGGATTGTTGCGGCGTTCGAAGCCGATCGTGGACTTCTCGCCGTGGCCCGGTAGTACCACGGTGTCGTCGTCGAGCACCAACAGTTTTGTCACGATCGAGCCCAGCAGGTCGCGACCGCTGCCGTCGGGCAGATCGGTGCGGCCGACCGACTGTCGGAACAGGGTATCGCCGGTGAAGACCACCGAGCCGGGTCCCGCCCCGACGGCTGCGTCGACCCGGAACGCGACCGAACCGCGGGTGTGGCCGGGGGTGTGATCGATGGTCACCGTCACGCCACCCAGCTCCAGCTTGTCGCCGTCCTTGTCGAGCTCGACGACCTGCCTGGGCTCGCGGAACAGCGCGCCGAACGCGATCTGGGCCAGCCGCGGGCCGAAGTCCTTGATCGGATCGGTGAGCATGAACCGGTCCTCGGGGTGGATGATAGGCCGCGCAGCCGTACATGTCGGCCACCTTCTGGGCCGACCAGATGTGGTCGACGTGGCCGTGGGTCAGCAGCACCGCCGCCGGGGTGAGGTGGTTTTCGTCGAGGATCCGCTGCAGCGGGCCCATCGCCCGCTGGCCCGGGTCGACGATGATCGCGTCCGAGCCGGCGGCATGCGCCAAGCACGTAGCAGTTGCACGCCAACATGCCCGCAGGGAACCCGGTGATGAACACGTCGTCCAGTTTCCCACCCTTCGATGACGTGGGTGGCAGCGCCACACTCAGCAACGCCTGGCACACTCGTTGCCGACCGATCAGCACTCGAGGAGGACTCCGGCGGTGCCGACGAACGAACAACGGCGTGCAACAGCGAAGCGCAAACTCGAGCGGCAGCTGGAGCGCAGGGCGGAGAAGGCGCGCAAGCGGCGCATCTACACGATCATCGGGTCGGCCGTGGCCGCAGTCGTCGTGATCGCCGCGGTGGTCGGCGACGATCGTGATCACCAACCGCGACTCGGGCAGCCCGACCGCGTAGCGGCCACCACCGACGCACGCCGACCGCTGCGGCGCCGTCCGCGCCGGGCCAGCTGCCTGCGTTCGCGGCACCCGCCGGCCTCGGCGAGAACTGCCAGTACCCGGCCGCGGAGAAGGCGAGCAAGCCGAACAAACCGCCGCGTACCGGCAAGGTGCCGACCGACCCCGGCGCAGATCAGCGCGAGCATGTCGACCAACCAGGGCAACATCGGGCTGAGCTCGACAATGCAAAGTCGCCGTGCACCGTCAACAGCTTCGCCAGCCTGGCCCAGCAGGGGTACTTCAACGACACCCCATGCCATCGGCTGACCACCAGCCCGGACCTGGCCGTGCTGCAGTGCGGCGATCCGACCGGCAAGGGCACCGGCGGTCCCGGCTACCAGTTCGCCAACGAGTACCCGACCAATCAGTTCCAGCCCGACGACCCCAAGCTCAACGAGCCCGTGCTGTATCCGCGGGGAACGCTGGCCATGGCCAACGCCGGGCCCGGCACCAACGGCAGCCAGTTCTTCCTGGTCTACAAGGATTCGAAGCTGCCGCCCGGCTACACGGTGTTCGGCACGATCGACAAGACCGGCCTGGACACCCTGGACAAGATCGGCGCAGCGGGCGTCGCGGGCGGCGGTGAGGACGGCAAACCGGCGATGGATGTCGAACGTGACTGAATCAATTCTGCTTGACTGACACCGTGACGACGCCGCTGCCGCCCTACGCCGGCTACCCGCCGCCCTACGGTGGGTATCCGCCGCCGAGGCGCACGAATTCGCTGGCCATCGTATCGCTGGTGTGCGCCTTTCTGTTCGCTCCGCTCGGCATCGTGTTCGGCCACATCTCGCTGTCGCAGATCAAGAAGACGGGCGAGGACGGCCGCGGACTGGCGATCGGGGGGCTCATCATCAGCTACCTGTTCACCGCGCTGGCCCTGTTGTTCGTCGTCATCAGCCGTGGCGTTCGTCGCCCTCTTCGCGACCGACCTGCAGGGCGCGATGAGCAATCAGGACTACTCCGGCCTCACCGAGACGCGCAAGCCGCCGCACTACTACCTGCTGCCCGCGTTCGCGCCGCCCGGCCCTCCCGGGTCGAACTGTCAGTATCCAGCGACCACCGAACCTGCCAGTAAGCCCGCCAAACCGCCGCGCACCGGGAAGGTGCCCACCGATCCGGCACAGATCAGCGCCGGCATCACGACCAACCAGGGCAGCATCGGGCTGACACTGGACAACGCCAAATCGCCGTGCACCGTCAACAACTTCGCGAGCCTGGCGCAGCAGGGGTTCTTCAACAACACCCCCTGTCACCGACTGACCACCGGGGACCAACTCGGGGTACTGCAATGCGGGGATCCCACAGGCACCGGCAACGGCGGACCCGGCTACCAATTCCCCAGCGAGTACCCCACCAACCAGTACCGGCTGTCCGATCCGATCCTGAAGACACCCGAGATGATGTATCCGAGGGGCACGCTTGCGACGGCCAACGCGGGGCCCGGCACCAACGGCAGCCAGTTCTTCCTCGTCTACAAGGATTCGGTGCTGCCCGCGACCTACACCGTCTTCGGCCGAATCGACGACGCCGGACTCGGCACGCTGGACAAGATCGCCGCGGCCGGCGTTGCCGGCGGCGGCGACGACGGCAAGCCGGCCACGACAGTGACGATCAGCTCGGTGCGGATCGGCTGAGCTGTTCTAGCTCGGGTGGGTCTCGATGTAGAACTGCACGTCGTCACCGTCGACCTTGGTGATCCGCATAGTCGCGGTGTACTCCTTGCCCTCGGGGCCGGTGAAGCGTGCACTCGAACGTCGTACCCACTTTGGCGTCGACGCCGTCGGGGCACTTCACGTCCTTGGGCTTGAAGCCGCGTCTGCTTCGCGACGAGGTCGGTGACCGACTTCGCCGCGCCCTCGGGTTTGATGGTTGAGCCGCAACCCGCGACCAGCAACGCGAGCGAAGCGATCATGACCACCAATGCTGTGCGCATCGCCGAAGTATGCCAGAAACAGCAAACAGTGGCAGCCAACTGCCCGCTGATGATGGCCCGTCAGGCCGCGGACGTCACGCGGTAGACGTCGTAGACGCCCTCCACGTTGCGCACCACGTTGAGCAGGTGGCCCAGGTGCTTGGGGTCGCCCATCTCGAAGGTGAACCGGCTGATCGCCACCCGGTCGTCGGAGGTCGTCACCGACGCCGACAGGATGTTGACCTTCTCGTCGGCCAGCACCCGCGTCACATCCGAGAGCAGTCGGTGCCGGTCGAGCGCCTCCACCTGGATGGCGACCAGGAACACCGACGACGGCGACGGCGCCCACTTCACCTCGATGATCCGCTCCGACTGCTCTTGCAGCGACGCGGCATTCGTGCAGTCGGTGCGGTGCACGCTCACCCCGCCGCCGCGGGTGACGAAGCCCATGATGTTGTCGCCGGGCACCGGGGTGCAGCACTTGGCCAGCTTCGCTCAGCACGCCGGGCGCACCGGGCACCGAGACGCCCACGTCGTCGGTGCTGCGCTGACGCACCGGCATATTCGTCGGCGTGGAGCGCTCGGCGAGTTCGTCGGCGGCGTCGTCGTCGCCGCCGAGTGTGGCCACCAGTCGCTGCACCACGTGTCGGGCGGATACGTGGCCCTCCCCGACCGCGGTGTAGAGCGCCGACACGTCGGCGTAGCGCAGTTCCCGCGCCAGCGCCGCCATCGACTCGGCATTCATCAAGCGCTGCAACGGAAGTCCGCCGCGGCGCACCTCACGGGCGATCGCGTCCTTGCCGGATTCCAGCGCCTCCTCGCGGCGCTCCTTGGCGAACCATTGCCGGATCTTGGCCTTCGCCCGCGGCGACACCACGAACGTCTGCCAGTCTCGCGACGGTCCCGCGTTCGGCGCCTTCGACGTGAAAACCTCGACCTGATCGCCGTTTTCGAGCTTGCGCTCCAGCGCCACCAAGCGTCCGTTGACCCGGGACCCGATGCAGCGGTGGCCGACCTCGGTGTGCACCGCGTAGGCGAAGTCGACCGGAGTCGACCCGGTAGGCAGCGTGATCAGATCGCCCTTCGGGGTGAACACGAAGATCTCTTGCACCGCGAGGTCGTAACGCAGCGACTCGAGGAACTCGCCGGGGTCGGCGGCCTCCCGCTGCCAGTCGAGCAGCTGGCGCATCCACGCCATGTCGTCGATCTCGGCGGCGGCCTGCCCGGCGGCACCCCGTTGCGGCCCTTGGCTTCCTTGTATCGCCAGTGCGCGGCGATGCCGTACTCGGCGGTCTTGTGCATGTCGCGGGTGCGGATCTGCACCTCCAGCGGCTTGCCTTCCGGCCCGACGACCGTGGTGTGCAGCGACTGGTACACGCCGTAGCGCGGCTGGGCGATGTAGTCCTTGAACCGACCGGCCATCGGCTGCCACAGCGAATGCACCACGCCCACAGCGGCATAGCAGTCGCGGATCTCGTCGCACAGGATGCGCACGCCGACCAGGTCGTGGATGTCGTCGAAGTCGCGGCCCTTGACGATCATCTTCTGGTAGATCGACCAGTAGTGCTTGGGCCTGCCCTCGACGAGCGCGTTGATCTTCGATGCGCGCCAGCGCAGTGTTGATCTCGGCGCGCACCTTGGCCAGGTAGATGTCGCGCGACGGCGCCCGGTCGGCCACCAGTCGCACGATCTCCTCGTACTTCTTCGGGTGCAGGATCGCGAACGACAGATCCTCGAGCTCCCACTTGACCGTGGCCATACCCAGCCGATGTGCCAGCGGCGCAATGACTTCCAGCGTCTCGCGTGACTTGCTGGCCTGCTTCTCCGGCGGCAGGAAGCGCATCGTGCGCATGTTGTGCAGCCGGTCGGCGACCTTGATGACCAGCACCCGCGGGTCGCGGGCCATCGCGAGGATCATCTTGCGGATGGTCTCGCCCTCGGCCGCGGTGCCCAGCGCCACCTTGTCCAGCTTGGTGACACCGTCGACGAGATGGCCGACCTCGGTGCCGAACTCCTCGGTCAGCGCCTCCAGCGTGTAGCCGGTGTCCTCGACGGTGTCATGCAGCAGCGCGGCGATCAGCGTGGTGGTGTCCATCTCGAGTTCGGCCAGGATGTTGGCGACGGCCAGCGGATGGGTGATGTACGGGTCGCCCGAGCGGCGCATCTGATCGGCGTGCCGCTCCTCGGCCACCTCGTAGGCGCGCTGCAGCAGACGTCAGGTTGGCCTTCGGATAGAACTCCTTGTGTACCGCGACCAGCGGCTCCAGCACCGGGTTGACGGCACTGCGCTGGGCGGTCATCCGGCGGGCCAGCCGGGCCCGCACCCGCCGCGACGCGCTCTGTCGAGGCTCTTGGGGATCTCCAGCGGTTGCGTCTCGGGCATGTGCGCCATCAGGCGGCGACTGCACGGCCTGTCCCGTGCCGGGATCGTCAGCCATGGTCACCTCCTCTGCTCTTCCACGAGCGCTCATGCCCTCAACCAGACTTCGAGGATATCGCTCAGACCGTGTGTAGTGCGGTGACCGGTAACGGTTTGAGCACGTCGCGGCCGCCCAGGGCGGCGAGTTCGAGCACCACGCGCGCACCCCGGTGACCCTCGCGCCGCAGTGGCTCGAGCAGCTTCACAGTGGCGGCCATGGTCCCGCCGGTGGCCAGCACGTCGTCGATGATCGCGACCTTGCGCCCGCTCAGGTCGATGCCGTCGGCCGGTATCTCCAGCGTGGCGCGTGCCGTACTCCAGCTGGTAGGTCTCGCTGTGCACCGGAGGCGGCAGCTTGCCGCCCTTGCGCACCGCCAGCACCCCGGTACCCGAGCCGGATCGCGACGGCGGCCCCCAAGCAGAAAGCCCCGTGCGTCGATGCCCGCCACCAGATCGGCGCCACGGCCGTCTGGGCCAGAGCATCGGTGACGGCTGCCAGGCTGTCGGCGTCGGCCAGCAGCGGGGTCAGATCCTTGAACTGAACACCCGGCTCGGGAAAGTCGGGCACTTCGCGCATCATCGACTCGACGAGCGACGAGATGTCGCTCACTGCGCCAGCACCCAACGGTCCATGTTCCATCCCGCGCCCCATCGAGTCGGATTGCTGCTCACCGCGTACATCTTCTTCGACGTCAGCACGGTCCGCTGCTGACGGTAGAGCGGCAGCGTCGGCATGTCGCCCCACAGGATCGATCCGCCCTCGCCGAGCAGCCGGGTCAGTTCTTTTGGATCGGTGGTCACGGCGATCGTGGCGATGATGCCGTCGACGCGTTCGTTGGCGTACCCCGACAGGTTGTTGCCGTTGCCGCTGTGCAGATCGTAGGCGTCCATCGCGGACGAGCCCGTCGATCCGCTGCCCGCGGCGCCGCCGGTACTGGCGACCAGCACGTCGATCTCGTTGTTGCGCAGCGATCATTGGGCCGGTGTTGTCGGTGCCGGCGTCTTGCACGGTGATTCCGGCGGGCGCGCAGGCTTTCGCGATCGCGCCCACGGTCGCCGCCAGTCTGGCGTTGGGCTTCTGGTAGCCGATGCGGACGGTCAGCGGCTTCGTTGCCCAGCGTGGCGCGCGCGGCGTCGGGATTGGCGATCGTGAACTGGCCGGCCTCGACGGCCCCTTCGGTCGCGCTGTAGGCGTCTTCGCTGACAGGGTTGAGCCGCGCATTGGCGATCGGTACCTCGGCGTTACGGGCGATCAGGTCGCGCGGGGTGCACTGGGCCAGTGCGCGGCGCGCCGGGATCGCCGCCATCGGGCCCTGCGCGGCGAAGATGAGTTGTTCGATACCCGCCGACGGAGCGTCAGTGCGGACGTAGTCGTCGGGCAGGTTCAGCGTCCCCGACGACCCCGTCGCGATGTCGACGACGTCATAGGCGCCCTGGTTCACGCGGTCCTGAGTGGCGGCGCCCCGCGGCCACACCGTGACCTTCGTGGTGACGGGTTTGGCGCCCCACCACTTGTCGTTGGCGACCAGCACGACGGCGCCGTCCTTGGTGACCGAGTCGAGCTTGTACGGCCCCGACGACGGGAACTTCTTGACGTCGATACCGGGCTTGAGGTTCCACGCCGTGTTCCAGACCTGGGCGATCCGGTCGACCGTCGGGCCGTCGTTGTTGGTGATGGCGAAGGTGACGCCCCCGTCGCCCAGGCCGAGCTCATCGGCGATCACGTGGGACGGCATCATCGACGTGGCGACGAACAGTTGGCCGAAGTCGACGAAACCGCGATCCTGGGCGAACGACACCCGCGCCTTCTTCTGCCCCGGCGTGCAGTCGACCGATGCGATGTCGCTGTAGCCCGCGCGGCTGGCTGCGTCGAATCCCGGAAAACGGCCCGACTGCGACGCCCACGCCAGCACCATGTCGTCACAGGTGATCGGCTTGCCGTCGGAGTACACGGCGTTGGGGTTGATTTCGTAGTCCAGGATCAGCGGCGCCCGTCCGACGACGGCGATGTTGCCGAAGTCGTGATCACCCACGATCTGGCCGTCGGGGCCGTGATAGTTGAAGCCGGTCAGTACCCGCGCAAACGCCTGTGGGCCGCCCGATGCCGCACCGGCGACGGTGTTGGTGTTGTAGGTGGTCAGTAGCGCCGTCGACGGCGTAGTCGATGCTGTCGGCGGTACTGCCGGAGCACGCCGACAACCCCAGCGCCCCGCTCAGCAACAGCACAGCCGCCGCGGCGGCGCCACGCCGGTGCCAGGCATACATCGGCCTACCGCCGCCGGGTGTCGCGCTTACCCGACGGTCGCCCGGTCCGGGTGGTGGTCGGTCGCACCGGCCGCGCTCCGGGCGCGGGTTTGTCGGGCGGTGGGGTGGCGCCGGCGGTCGCCGCGGCCCCGATCGTCTCGGGCTCGTCCTCGTCGATGTCCTCGGTCCTGGCCGAAGACGCCTTGCTGCGGCGATTGAGCACTCGACGGGTGTGGGTGCGGACCTTCTCGGTGCGCTCCCGCAGCGTCACCAGCAGCGGGGTGGCGAAGAAGATCGACGAGTACGTGCCGACGATCACACCGACCAACTGCACGAGAGCGAGATCCTTGAGCGTGCCCACCCCGAGGAGCCACACCGCGACGACCATCAACGCGAGGATCGGCAGCACCGAGATCAGGCTGGTGTTGATCGACCGCATGAACGTCTGGTTGACCGCGAGGTTGGCGTGCTCACCGAAGGTGCGCCGAGTCGTGTGCTCGAATCCGTGGGTGTTCTCCTCGACCTTGTCGAACACGATGACCGTGTCATAAAGCGAGAACCCGAGGATCGTCAGCAACCCGATGACGGTGGCCGGGGTGACCTCGAAGCCGACGATCGAATACACCCCCGCGGTGGTGACGAGGTCGAACACCAGGCACGCCAGCGCCGAGATGGCCATGTAGCGCTCGTAGCGCACGGTGATGTAGAGGCCGGCGAGGACCAGGAACACCACCAGCGCGATCACCGCCTTCTTGGTGATCTGCCCGCCCCACGTCTCAGACACCGCCGAGTCGCTGATGGCCTGCTTACTGGGCTGGCCGTCGGCGCCCTTGGGCTTGAACGCGTCGAACAGCGCGGTACGCAGCTCTTCGGTTTCGGCGTTGGTCAGCGTCTCCGCGCGGATCTGGACAGTGGCCGAGGGGCCGTTGCCGACGATGACAACCGTTTCAGGGCCCTTGCCGATGGCCTTACTGAAGACGTCCTCGACCTGCTGCGTGCTGATCGTCCCGTTCGCCCCTGCAGACGGGCATCGACACCTTGGTGCCGCCCTGGAAGTCGATGCCGAAGGTGAAACCGCGCAGCACGATGCTGACGATCGCGGCGGCGACGATCAGGCCGCTGATTGCGAACCATAGCTTGCGGCGGCCGACGACCTCGAATGCACCGGTGCCGGTGTAGAGCCGGTTCAAGAAGCCGTGGCGCGGAAGATCAGCGCCTGTCACATCGAGGGCGGGCGCCTCGACAGCGTCCGTGGTCACGTCGTTCGAGCTCTTTGCGGCCATCCGCTATCCCCGTTCCGTCGCATGCGCGGCGGCGCGACGTTCCCGCGCGACCTGCTGTACCGCACCAAGACCGTTGAACGCGGGCTTGGCCATTGTCGTGGACTTCGACGCCAGGTACAGCAGCGGCCAGGTCACCAGGAACACCACCACGACGTCGAGGATCGTGGTCAGGCCCAGCGTGAACGCGAAGCCCTTCACCTGTCCCACCGCGAGGACGTAGAGCACGACCGCGGCCAGCAACGTCACCGCGTTGCCGGACAGGATCGTCTTACGCGCCCTGGCCCAACCGCGCGGAACGGCCGAGCGGAACGAACGCCCTTCGCGTATCTCGTCTTTGACGCGTTCGAAGAACACCACGAACGAGTCGGCGGTGGTGCCGATACCGATGATCAAACCGGCAATGCCGGCCAGGTCGAGCGTGTAGTTGATGTATCTACCGAGCAACACAAGGATCGCGAAAACCATTGCGCCCGAGGCGACCAACGACAGGGCCGTCAGCAGACCCAGCACGCGGTAGTACAGCAACGAGTAGACCAAGACCAGCGCGAGCCCGATCGCACCCGCGATCAAGCCGGCGCGCAACGACGTCAAACCCAGTGTGGCCGAGACGGTTTCGGCCTCCGACGACTCGAATGACAACGGCAGCGAACCGTACTTCAGCACGTTCGCCAGCTCACGCGCCTTCTGCTCGTTGAACTGGCCGGTGATCTGGGTGCGTCCGCCGGGGATGGGCTCGAGCACCTCGGGCGCGCTGACCACCTTCGAGTCCAGCGTGAACGCCGTCTGCGTGCCGACGTTGGCCGCGGTGAAGTCCGCCCAGATCTTGGTGGCGTCGCCCTTGAACTGTAGATCGACGACGTACTCGCCACGCTGTTGATCCAGGCCGGAGCCGGCGTTTTCGATCTGCTCACCGCTGATGATCGACTTGTCCAACAGGTATACCTGCTTGCCGTCCTGCGAGCAGGTGACCAGCGGCAGATTCGGGTCGTCGTTACCGGCCAACACGTCGTCCTGCGCGCAGCGGGTCGCCTGGAACTGCAGCGCGAGAATCTGGATCTGCTGGTCGGTGCTCTGGCGCAGTTGCTTCTCGTCGGCGATGCGCTGCGCGAGCGGCGCGTCACCGGCCTTCGGCGGCGGCGTGGTACCCGGAGGCGGTGTACCCGGCGCGGGCGTCGGAGCACCCGGCGCGGGCGATGGTGTGGGTGGCGGCTGCGGTGCCGGTTGGGCCGGCATCGGATCCTGCGGGTACGGACGCGGCTGCGGTGCCGGGCTGCCCGCCGGAGGCGCCGCTGGCGGTTCGGCAGGCGGGGCCGGAGCGCCGGCGGCCGGCGGCGCATTGGGCGGACCGCCGGGCGCAGGCGGCGCCGGACCCGGGGGCGCGCCCTGGGGCCCCTCGCCGGGCGGCTGCTGCTGCCCCTCCGCCGAGGGCATCACATGGATGACCGGGCGGATGTAGAGGCGTGCCGTCTGGCCCAGGTTGCGGGCCTCGCTGCTGTCGTTGCCCGGAACGGTGATCACGAGGTTGTCGCCATCGATGATCACCTCGGAGCCCGAGACGCCCAGGCCGTTGACGCGATCGCTGATGATCTCCTGCGCCTGGTTCAGGGATTCGCGGGTGGGCCGCGACCCGTCGGGCGTGCGGGCCGTCAGCGTGACGCGGGTGCCGCCCTGCAGGTCGATGCCGAGCTTCGGCTTGGCCTGCTTGTCACCGGTCAGGAAGACCAGAAGGTACACACCGAGGAGCAACACCAAGAAGAGCGTCAGGTAGCGCGCAGGGTGGACCGGCGTCGAAGACGATGCCACGGTTGTCGGGTCTCCTCGAGTTCAGTTCGTCAGCACCGCAAAGGGTACGTGCTTGCAGTCCGGACTGTTGCTGGTCGTCAGCTGTCAGTCTTCGTATTGGGGCTGTCGGTGATCTCGGTGGCGCTCGACTGAGCGTCGTCGATGCCCTCGAGCTCATCGTCGTCGTCAATGTCGTCATCGATCTTGTCGCGCACGGCCAGCTTCATCCACGTGGTCACGACGCCGGGCGCGATTTCGAGGTCGACCGTGTCGTCGGTGATGCCGGCGATGGTGGCCTGCAACCCGGAGGTGGTGTGCACGCGGTCGCCCACCTGCAGGGAGTTCTGCAGGTCGATGGTGGCCTGCATCGCTTTGCGCTGGCGGCGCGACGCGAAGAACATGAACAGGCCCAGGATGATGAGCAGGGGCAGGAAGACGACCGTTTCCATGTCAGCAACTGTCTTTCGTATCGGTCTGATGGTGCGGCGCGCAGACCCGGCAGGTCAGGCACCTCGTAAGTGACCAGTGTGCCATTGCGGCCGTCGACGGCCGACCACCCCCGTAGCGCCCGCCTGTTGTTAGCGTCGGTGAATGCTCGGACACGTCGGCCTCAACGTCGGTGACCTGCAGACGGCGAGGCGCTACTACGACGTGCTGATGCCGGTCCTCGGATTCGAGACGTTCCTCAATGCCGACGACGAGTTCGCGTACCGGCCGATGAACGGAAAGCCGGGCACGTACCTCTTCTTCTATCCCGCGGCCGAACAGTCGCATTATTCGCGGCACCAGACCGGCCTTCAGCACCTGGCGTTCATGGTACGCACCCGGTCGTTGGTGACGAAGGTGCGCGAGCTGGTCACCGAACTCACGCCGCGCTTCGGCGGGCACGTACTCCACGAGCCTCAGGTGTTCCCGCAGTACCCGCAGCCCTACTTCGCGACGTTCTGGATCGACCCGTGGGGGCTGATGCTGGAAGCGGTTTGCCATCACGACCGGGACTGAGCGTCGACGACGAATTCCGTTGCGGTGACGTGGTGTGGCCGACGATTCCGGCGGAAGCTGAAGGAGTTGTCAATCGAATCGGTGCATTCCAGACTAGGCTCAATCGCGACGCGCACTCGTAGACCCGGAGGCGAAATTGAGCACCCTCGAGCAGAGCCGTTACCTCGGCACGTCGATTCCCGGGCCGCGGTCGCAGGAGCTGATCGGCCGCAAGAGCGCCGCCGTTGCGCGAGGCGTTGGCAACACCATGCCGGTGTACGCGGCCCGGGCGTTCGGCGGCATCGTCGAGGACGTCGACGGTAACCGGCTCATCGATCTGGGCTCCGGCATTGCGGTCACCACCATCGGCAACGCCTCGCCGCGCGTGGTGGAGCAGGCCACGGCACAGCTCTGCCAAGTTCACCCACACCTGCTTCATGATCACGCCCTACGAGGGTTATGTGGCCGTCGCCGAACAGCTCAACCGGCTCACCCCCGGCAGCGGCGAGAAGCGCTCGGCGCTGTTCAACTCGGGGTCCGAGGCGGTGGAGAACGCCGTCAAGATCGCCAGGACGTACACGCGTAAGCAGGCCGTCGTGTCGTTCGACCACGCCTATCACGGGCGGACCAACCTGACCATGGCGCTGACCGCGAAGTCGATGCCCTACAAGCATGGCTTCGGCCCGTTCGCGCCGGAGATCTACCGCGCGCCGCTGTCGTATCCGTTCCGCGACGCCGAGTTCGGCAAGGAACTGGCCACCGACGGCGAGCTCGCGGCCAAGCGGGCGATCTCCGTCATCGACAAGCAGGTCGGGGCCGACAACCTGGCCGCGGTGGTCATCGAGCCCATCCAGGGTGAGGGCGGCTTCATCGTCCCCGCGGAGGGCTTCCTGCCCGCCCTTCTCGACTGGTGCCGGCAGAACAAGGTGGTGTTCATCGCCGACGAGGTGCAGACGGGTTTCGCTCGCACAGGTGCGATGTTCGCGTGCGAGCACGAGGGCATCGAGCCGGATCTGATCGTCACCGCCAAGGGCATCGCCGACGGCATGCCGCTGTCCGCGGTGACCGGTCGCGCCGACATCATGGACGCTCCTCACGTCAGCGGGCTCGGCGGCACGTATGGCGGCAACCCGGTGGCCTGCGCGGCCGCGCTCGCCACCATCGAGACCATCGAATGCCGACGGTCTGGTCGAGCGGGCACGCGAGATCGAAGCGCTGATGAAAGACCGGCTGGGCCGGCTGCAGATCGACGACGACCGGATCGGTGACGTCCGCGGCCGCGGAGCGATGATCGCAATGGAGTTGGTCAAGCCCGGCAGCTTCGAACCCGATGCCGATCTGACCAAGGCATTGTGCGCGGGTTGCCACGAGGCAGGCGTGATCCTGTTGTCCTGCGGGACGTTCGGCAACGTCATTCGTTTTCTGCCGCCGCTGACCATCAGCGACGACCTTCTCGTCGAAGGCCTCGACGTGCTCACCCTTGTCCTCAAAGACGCTTTAACCACAGAGAGGTTCACATGGCCGGCAATACTCGAGTTCAGAATTTCATCGGCGGCGAGCTCGCCGACTCCGTGAGCGGCGCCAAGATGCCGTTGGTCGATCCGACCACGGGCGAGCAGTACGCGACTGCGCCGATTTCCAGCGAGGCCGACATCGACAAGGCGTATGCCGCGGCGTCGAAGGCGTTCGCCGACTGGAAACGCACCACTCCGTCGCACCGGCAGAAGGCGATGCTCGATTTCGCCGACGACGTCGAGCGCAACGCGCAGGCGCTTGTCGAGGCCGAGGGGCGCAACACGGGTAAACCGAATCACGTCACCATGGCCGAAGAGATTCCGCCCATGGTCGACCAGATCCGGTTCTTCGCAGGCGCCGCAAGGATGTTGGAGGGCAAGTCGGCCGGCGAGTACATGGAGAACCACACGTCGTGGATCCGTCGCGAGCCGGTCGGAGTCATCGGACAGGTGTCGCCGTGGAACTACCCGATGATGATGGCGATCTGGAAGTTCTGTCCGGCCATCGCCGCGGGCAACACCGTGGTGATCAAGCCCAGTGACACGACCCCCGTCACGACGGTGATGCTCGCCGAGATCGCCGCCAGGCACTTTCCGCCGGGTGTGCTGAATGTCGTTTGTGGCGACCGGGATACGGGCGCCGCGGTGGTCGCTCATCCGACACCGCAGATGGTGTCGATCACCGGTTCGGTGGCAGCGGGCCGCGCGGTGGCCGTCAGCGCGGGCGGCCATCTCAAGCGCACGCACCTGGAACTGGGTGGCAAGGCCCCGGTGATCGTGTTCGACGACAGCGACATCGCCGCCGCCGCTGAGGGAATCGCGACAGCGGGCTACTTCAACGCCGGCCAGGACTGCACGGCCGCGACGCGTGTGCTCGCGACGGCAAAGGTGGCATCGGACCTCACCGATGCACTGGCCGAGCAGGCGCGCTGCGCGACGACGACCTTCGGCAAGCCCGCCGACGACGAGGACGCGTGGGTGCCACCGGTGAACAACGTCAACCAGATGGAGCGAGTGCTGTCGTTCCTGAACGACGTGCCCTCGCACGCCAAGGTCGCCGCCGGCGGAGGACGCCAGGGCGACAAGGGTTTCTACGTCGAGCCCACCGTCATCGGCGGCCTCGTGCAGGACGACCGGCTCGTACAGCAGGAGATCTTCGGCCCGGTGATCACCGTGCAGTCGTTCTCCGACGAGGACGAAGCGATCGCATGGGCCAACGGCACCGAGTACGGGCTGGCCTCATCGGTGTGGACGCGCGATGTGTCGCGCGCGCTGCGAGTATCGGCGGCGCTGGACTTCGGGTGTGTGTGGATCAACACGCACATCCCCCTGGTCGCCGAAATGCCGCACGGCGGTTACAAGTCGTCGGGCCACGGCAAGGATCTGTCGATGTACGGCTTCGAGGACTACACCCGCATCAAGCACGTGATGGCCTACACGGGCTGAGTTTTCCGGCCGAGCAGACACAAAACTGCTTATTTTCGGCTCTACTGACATTTCCGTGGGCGGGTTTTTGATCTAGAGAGGCGCACGTCGTTGTCGCTTAAGGTTTCTGGCTTGTCAAGGGTCAGGAACCAAAGGAGCGGGCAACGACGTGCGCAATGTGAGGTTATGGCGTGCGCTGCTGGGTGTCGACCAGCGCACCGTGATCGAGGACATCGAGTTCGAGGAGTTCGAGGAGGAAGAGGCCGACGGCGACACGCTGGTGGTCGCCCGGGTGCGGCCGCGAAGTGGTGTTTCGCGTCGGTGTGGTCGCTGTGGCCGCAGGGCGCCGTGGTATGACCGCGGTGCCGGTCCGCGTCGGTGGCGGGGCCTGGATTGGGGCACGGTGCAGGTGGTGCTGGAGGCCGACGCACCGCGGGTCAACTGCCCCGCCCATGGACCCACCGTGGTAGCGGTGCCATGGGCGCGCCACCATGCTGGGCATACGTTGGCCTTCGATGACACGGTGGCCTGGCTGGCGGTGGCGTGTTCGAAAACCGCTGTCTGCGAACTGATGCGGATCGCCTGGCGCACCGTCGGGGCGATCGTGGCCCGCGTGTGGGCCGACACCGACAAGCGCATCGACAGGTTCGCCGGCCTGTACCGGATCGGGATCGATGAGATTTCCTATAAGCGCCACCACAAGTATTTGACGGTGGTGGTCGACCACGACAGCGGCCGGCTGGTGTGGGCCGCCCCGGGCCGCGACACCGCCACCCTACGGGGCTTCTTCGATGCACTGGGCGCCCAGCGGTGCGCGCAGATCACCCATGTCTCCGCTGACGCGGCGGATTGGATCAGCGACGTGGTCGCCGAACGCTGCCCGACCGCGATCCGCTGCGCCGATCCGTTTCACGTGGTGGCCTGGGCCACCGAGGCGCTCGATGCCGAGCGGCGCCGCGCCTGGAATGACGCGCGGGCACTGGCCCGCACCGAGGCCAAATGGGGTCGCGGGCGCCCCGGCAAAGATACTGCGCCTCGGCCGGGGCGCGAGCGGGCACGGCGGCTCAAGGGTGCCCGCTACGCGTTGTGGAAGAACCCCGAGGACCTCACCGAACGCCAAACCGCCAAGCTGGCCTGGGTCGCCAAGACCGACCCGCGCTTGCATCGCGCATATCTTCTCAAAGAGGGGCTGCGGCATGTGTTTTCGGTCAAAGGCGAGGAAGGCAAGCAAGCTCTGGACCGGTGGATCTCCTGGGCACGGCGCTGCCGCATCCCGGTATTCGTCGAACTGGCCCGGCGCATCATCAAGCACCGCGAAGCCATCGACGCCGCCCTCGACCACGGCCTGTCCAACGCGTTGATCGAATCCACCAACACCAAGATCCGGCTCCTGACCCGCATCGCGTTCGGATTTCGCTCCCCGCAAGCACTCATCGCCCTAGCCATGCTCGCCCTCGGCGGCCACCGCCCCGCCCTACCCGGCCGAACCAAACACCCACAGATCAGTCAGTAGAGCCTTATTTTCGACGGTTTTTGGGCATGTTTGCGTCTGCTCGCCAGTGTTCGGTAAGCATATGCACGATGCGGTCGGTGTCGATCAGCAGCGGTGAGACGTGGCCGGTGCCCGCGACCTCTTCGACACGGCAGTCCGGGATGACCGCGCAGGTGCGCCGCGCCTCGTCGGGGCGCCAGCCCATGACGTCGTCTCGTACCGGCATCACCAGTGTCGGCACCGCGATGTCGCCGAGCAGATCCTCGATGCCGTTGCGATGCAGCATCATCGACCGCATGGCGTGGTACATGCCTTTGCGGTCGGCGCCACAGAATGACGCCATGATCGTGGCGGCCAGATCCGGTTGAGCGGCAACGGATTCAGCGCCGAGTAATGAATCCGACAGTTGTTTGACGATGAAGCCGTTCGCTCCGGTGAACCGATACATCTCGACGAGCGGCCACCCCTTTGTGAGCTTCTCCCCCAACGTGAACGCCTGCACCGGTGTGCCAATGGTCGTCAACGTCCGCAGCCGCGGTTGGTCGGCGGCGGCCAGGCGGATTCCGATATGACCTCCCCACGCGTTGCCGATCCAGTCGACGGGTTCGGTGAGGCCGAGGCGATCGAGGGCCTGCTCCGCGGAAGCAACGACCTCGTCGAACGCGAAATCACGGCGTAAGGACTCGCTCTTGCCGTGCGACGGTCCGTCGATGCTGTACACCGTGCGGTCCCAGGCCAGTTCGTCCACCAGCAGCTTCCACGATTGAGAGTCGACGAAGAGGCTGTGCCACAACACAACCGGCGGTCCGGCGCCGCTGCGCGAGACATGGAGCCGACACAAATCGGTATCCACAAAACTCGAATTCGAGTTACTCATTGCCCTCCCCATTTACTTCGGTAACCGAAACTTCGGTAACCGTAGTATCCTCAGAAGCCGTGGCCACGTCAAGAGACCTCCCCCCTGACCGCCACGCCATCGGCCAACTGCTGGTCAGGCTGTTGCGGGAATTTCGTCATGACCTCGCCGCGCCGCGGGCAGAGGCCGGTTTCGGCGACATCCGTGATCCCCACATGCAGATTTTCGGGAGCGTTCGCGACGGAGGTATCCGGCTCACGGAACTCGCGGATCGTGCACAGCTGAGTCTCGCCGCCACATCGGAGTTCGTGAACGAGCTCGAGGAGTTGGGGTATCTGATCCGTCGGCCCGATCCCGCCGACGGCCGGGCCAAGCTCATCGACCTGACCAAACGCGGCCGTGCCGCGATGGCCGCGGCGGGCGACCGGGTCGCCGACATCGAGCATCGATGGTCGGCGATCGTCGGTGAGCGCAATTTCGCGCAGATGGCACGGACGATGCAGCGCCTGCTCGACGAACTCGATCCCAAGGACGCACGCGCCTAATCGGCGCCGGCTACCAAGGCGACGACGAACCTGCGGATGTCGTCTGTGGTTAGGCCTTCGCCGTCGACGTCGAGCTCGATCAGTCTTGCGAGGAGATCGTCGGTGGGTCGCCGGCAGCGATCGGCGATCATCACATCGACATACGAGTGCAACGCATCGAGCGCATTCGGTGCCAGCGGCTCGGTGGCCCATCGCAAGAAGAGTCCCCAGTCCTTTCGAGGGACGCCGAATGCCTCGCATACGGCGGCGATCGATTTCCGACGGATGCTGGTGGCGGTCATGTCGTCCTCCTCGGTAGTGGTGTCGATCCGACTATCCGACTATCCGATTCACCGAAGCGCCGACCATCAGTCGTGGGGCGGATATCCACGAACCTGGAGGCGCAAATCGACTAGCCCGGATCCGCCGATCCTGATCGTGGAACTGCGTCTCTGCCCGCGAAAGCCCAGCTCACTGCGCAATAAATGCGCCCTAGGGCGGATGTTTTCCCCGCGCTCGGCGCGCGATGCTGGCTAGCATGAGCGCAACGGAGTGGAGCGATGTTGACATGGCCGAGCTGCTGCCTACCGGCACGGTGACGCTGCTGCTTGCCGACGTCGAGGGCTCCACCCGACTCTGGGAGACGCGGCCGACGGAGATGACAGCCGCGATCGCACTGATGAATCGGACCGTTTCCGAGCTCATCGCAGAGCACAGCGGGGTGCGACCGGTCGAACAAGGCGAGGGCGACAGCTTCGTCGCCGCGTTCACGCGGGCCAGTGACGCCATCGCATGCGCGCTGGGGATGCAGCGCGCAGACCTGGCACCTATCAAACTGCGAATCGGCATCCACACCGGCGAGGTACAGCTGCGCGATGAGGGCAATTACGCCGGGCCGACAATCAACAAAACCGCGCGATTGCGCGATTTGGCACATGGCGGCCAAACCGTGCTGTCGAGTGCCGCCGGGGAGCTGGTCGAAGACCGTCTGCCGGAGGAAACGTGGTTGATGGATCTGGGCACCCATCCAATGCGAGATCTCCCTCGCCCGATCCGTGTTGCGCAGCTGTGCCACCCGGAACTACAAAACGATTTCCCACCTCTACGGTCAGCGGATAACGTTGTGGCGTCGCGCCTTCCGATCCAACTCACGAGCTTTATCGGACGTGATGCGCAGATCGCCGAAGTCGGGTCCATAGTGGCGGACAACCGCCTGGTGACCCTGACCGGCGCCGGCGGTGCCGGTAAGACGCGGCTCGCGATCGAAGCCGCCGGTCGGATTACAGACCGATTTCCGGACGGGGTTTGGTATGCCGACCTCGCGCCGATCACGCATCCCGACGTCGTGGCGCTCACCGTGGCTCGCGCGCTCGGACTGCCGGATCAGCCCGGCCGGTCCATCACTGAGACACTAATTCGCTCCGTGCGCGACAAGCGCATGCTGCTGGTCCTCGACAACTGCGAGCATCTATTGGAAGCAAGCGCAGCCCTAGTGAACGAGCTACTTGCCCGCTGCCCAAATGTGACGGTCTTCGCGACGAGTCGCGAGCCTCTCATGGTTGCCGGCGAAGTCAACTGGCAGGTTCCGTCCTTATCGCTTGATGACGAGGCCATCGACCTGTTCACCGACCGCGCCCGCCGCGCCCGGCCGGGTTTCGCGGTCACAGATGGCAACGCCGACACCGTGACAGAGATCTGTCGCCGCCTTGATGGCATGCCCTTGGCCATCGAGCTAGCCGCTGCACGGGTCCGGGCACTGTCGCTGGACGAGATCGTCGACAGCTTGCACGACCGGTTCCGACTGCTTACCGGCGGCGCCCGCACCGCGGTGCGACGGCAGCAGACCCTACGCGCGTCGGTGGACTGGTCACATGCGCTTCTGACTGAGCCTGAGCGAATCCTGTTCCGCCGCTTGGCCGTGTTCATGGGCGGGTTCGACCTCGATGCCGCTCAGGCCGTGGCGGGTAACACCGAGGTAGAGCGCTTCCAGGTGATGGAGCAGCTCAGCCTGCTCGTCGACAAATCGCTCGTGGTAGCCGAAAACTCAAGTGGCCGAACTCGCTACCGGCTATTGGAAACAGTCCGTCAATACGCACTGGAAAAACTCGGTGAATCGGGCGAGGCCGACGCCGTTCGCGCGAGACATCGCGATCATTTTCGATCGATGGCTGCACAACTCGATGCGCCGGCGACGAAAGGTCATCAGGAGCGTATATCGCAAGCGCTGATCGAGATGGAAAATCTCCGCGCGGCGTACACGTGGAGCGTCGAGGACGGCGACATGACAAAGGCGTTGGAGCTGGCGGCGTTTCTCCAGCCGGTGTGGCTACGCCAGGGCCGGATGCGCGAGGGATTGGCCTGGATCGACGCAGCTCTTGCCGATGACGCAAAGTCGAACTCCGCTTCGCCTGAGGCCCGAGTGAGAGGATTCGCCGACAAGGCCCTACTCGACTCCTGGTACGGATCGTTGGCTTCGCCGAGTGTCGAACGAGTCGACAAGGCGCTGGCCACCGCCCGCGACATCGGAGACCGGGCACTATTGATCCGCGCGCTGGTGGCTCGTGGCTGTGTCGTCCTCTACGAAGCCGGTGCCGCTGAGCCGTATTTCGCCGAGGCGGCGGCACTCGCGCGCGACCTCGGAGACCTCTGGCGGTTAAGCCAAGTGCTCGAGCGGCAGTCATACCGGGCGCTTTTCGTCACGGGCGACTTGCATGGTGTGCTGTCCGCGAACGAAGGGCGCGAACTCGCGCGGCGCATCGGTGACCAGCTCACGGCAAACCAATACGGCATTTACATCGCCGGCGCACGCCTTTTCAGCGGGGATCCCGCCGGTGCTCTCGCCGAGTCACGAGCTGTCACGATCGAGGCCAGGGCTGCACACGATCTCCTGTCCGAGATGACCGGGTTGATGTCGCAATCCATTGAACTGTCGCTCCTGGGGGACGCGGCCGGCGCCCGGAACGCGATCGCCGCGTCGTACGAGGGGGCGGCGGAGATCGGCGAATACTTCGAAAGTGCCTGCCTGCCCAACATCGCACTCGCGCATCTGGCAGGCGGCGACGTCGCGGCGGCATGGGAAATCTGTCAACGTGCGCTGCCGACCATCACGCATCGATACAACTCGGTGAACGCCTATTGGCTGATCTATGCGGCTCTGGCCGCTGGCGAACCCACGACGGCTCGTGAAATCGTCGACAGCATCCTTTCCACGGCGCAGGGATGTTGGATATTCGTTGGTCTTCTAACCCGAGCTCGAATCAAGATGGCATCCGGCGATTCACGGTCGGCAGAAGACGATCTGCACGAGGGACTCGTCGTCGCCATCGAGACGGACGCCCTGCTGCAAATCCCGGATGCTTTTGAATGCCTCGCCCAACTGGCGTCTGCGGCGGACAGTCACCACGAGGCCGCCCGGCTCCTCGGCGCGGCGGACACGTTGCGGCAGAGCATGGGTGCGGTCCGCTTGCCGATCTTCGACGCCGACCATGACACGACCGTTGCCCTCGTTCTCAAGGCGTTGGGCGACGCGGACTTCGAGGCAGCGTGGGCCGAGGGTGCAGCATTGTCGATCGAGGAGGCGGTCGGTTACGCGCAACGCGGGCGCGGGGAACGCAAGAGACCATCGACCGGTTGGGATTCCCTGACGCCGACCGAACTCGACGTCGTCCGCCTAGTCGCCGAGGGCATCGCCAACAAAGACATCGCCACCCGGCTGTTCATCTCGCCTCGCACCGTGCAGTCGCACCTGCGCCATGTCTACAACAAGCTCGGTCTCACATCGCGCGTGCAGCTCGCTCAACAAGCGGCGCGCAGCACGCCTGCGTCCAAATAGTTTCCCGGCCGCCACCGTGAGGAGAGTGGCGGCCGGGAATCTATTGTGGGCGGGCCGAAATGGTCTAGTGAGCAGTCGTCCGACGTCGGCCGAACAATCCGCCGAAACGATGCCGTCGCTCGGTCTCCCTCGTCGGCTGAATCTCCGTCACGTCGTCGGAGAACGCCGGCTGCGGTTGCGCTTCGTAGGTCGTTGGTCGCGGTTCGTGCGTCGTCGCCATCGGGCGATCGACGAACTCGACGTCACGCACACTGCGAACCGAGATGCGGCCCAGCGCCATTGCGCCGAGGAAGACGATCAGCGCGCCGAGGCCGTAGAAGTACGCCAGCTCGATCGTCACTGCCTTGGTCTCGGTGGCCGCGACCGGAGTGCCCGCGTCACCGATGCCCAACGGCCCCGCCAACGCGCGTCCGACGACGAACCATGCGCCGGCGATCACGGCCAGCCATCCGCCGAGCATCGCCGTCGCGCGGTTGCCCGACACCAGAAGCAACAGCCCACCCAGCGCTGCGACGACACCGGGCAGAACCTCGAGCCAGCCCCGCGCGTCGGTCCATGTCCACGCCTGCTCCGGGGTGAATGCGAAATCGAGGTACGTACCGACGAACGGGATGAGCGCACCCCACGCGCCTAGAAGTATCAGCAACAAACCGCTCATGGCGCCGCGGCTGCGCGGCATTCCGAGCCTGCCTCCGCGGGTTCGAATTCGCTGGTCAGACATAGTGGCCTCCTTGGTCGATAGCGGAATACCCCGATCCCGATGGGCGTAATCCGGCGGCGCACCGACCCGCCGACCGTTTTGGGGGATGGCGAGAATCTCACTCGCCATGCCGGCGTGACCCGGTTCACCGGATGCCTCGGTTTGAAGCGGGAAACCGCTTGTCGGGCGGGGCAGACCCGGTCTCGGCCAGCCCGCGGTCCTCAACTCACAGCAAGCTGACAGCACCAGCCGGAATAGCCTTAGTTTCGCTAACGATGTTTCTTGTAGGGCTCGATGAGGCGCCCCGACCACCTCTCCTGTGTTGTCCCAGAAGGATTCTCGATGTCCGCTGATACCCGTGAAGAGCGCCTCGCGCACCGCCTAGCCGACTTGTACGCCACCGACCAGCAGTTCGCGGACGCCAAGCCCAATACAGCCATCTCCGAGGCGATCGAACAGCCCGGGCTGCGGCTGCCGGAAATCGTGCGCACCATCATGGAGGGCTATTCCGAACGCCCCGCGCTCGCGCAGCGCGCCGTCGAACTGGTCAGCGACGAGCACGGCCGCGCATCGGCGAAGCTTCTCCCCCGCTTCGACACCGTCACCTACGAAGAGTTGTGGAACCGGGTCGGCGCGCTCGACGAACGCGCTGTCCGACGTTCGTCCCGGCGACCGCATCAGCATCCTCGGCTTCACCAGCGTCGACTACACCGTCGTCGACATGGCGACGATCCCGCTGGGCGCGGTGTCGGTCCCACTCCAGACCAGCGCGCCCGCATCGCACCTGCTACCGATCGTCACCGAGACCGAGCCGGTTGTCATCGCCTCCAGCATCGACTTCGTCGACGACGCAGTCGAACTGGTGCTCGCCGGCCACACCCCCACCCGGTTGATCGTGTTCGACTACCATCCCGAGATCGACGAGCATCGCGAGGCCTACGACTCCGCGCGCGCACGCCTCGCCAGAGCGGCAGGCCGGTAGTCGTGGAGACGCTGCACGAGGTGCTCGAGCGCGGAAAAGTCTTGCCCGCCAAGGCCGCAGTGACCCGCGACGCCAACGACCTGGCGCTGCTGATCTACACCTCCGGCAGCACCGGCGCGCCCAAGGGCGCGATCTATACCCAGCACCATGCCGGAAAGCTCTGGCGCCCCGCCAACTGGGGTTGGTCCGACCGTGTCGAGCCGTTTCTCACGCTGAACTTCATGCCCATGAGCCATGTGATGGGCCGAAGCGGCTTGTACGGCACGCTCTCCCACGGCGGTACCGCCTATTTCGCAGCCAAGAGCGACTTGTCGACCTTCCTGGAAGACCTGGCCCTGGTTCGCCCGACGCAGCTGACGTTCGTGCCGCGGGTGTGGGACATGCTGTCGACGGAGGCGCGTAGCGAAATCGATCGTCGGTTGTCCGACGGCGTCGACCTCGCCTCCGAGGCCGAGGTCGCAGCCGAGGTCCGCAGCCGGCTGCTCGGCGACCGCTATCTGACCGCCATGACAGGGTCGGCGCCACTGTCGTCCGAGCTCAAGGATGGGTCGAAGCATTCCTCGATCTGCACCTGGCTGATGGCTACGGTTCGACCGAGGCCGGCGGGGTGTTCCACGACGGGCAGGTGCGCCGTCCACCGGTGATCGACTACAAGCTCGTCGACGTTCCCGAGCTGGGTTACTTCAGCACCGACCGCCCGCACTCCCGAGGCGAGCTGCTGCTCAAGACCACCAACATGTTCCCCGGTTACTACAAGCGACCGGAAGTCACCGCCGAGGTGTTCGACGCCGACGGCTTCTACCGCACGGGCGACATCGTGGCCGAACTCGGCCCCGATCAGCTGCAGTACGTGGACCGCCGCAACTTCGTGCTCAAACTGTCGCAGGGCGAGTTCGTCACCGCCTCGAAGCTGGAGGCGGTCTTCGAGACCAGCCCGCTGATCCGGCAGATCTACATATACGGCAACAGCGCGCGTTCCTACCTGCTGGCGGTGATCGTGCCGACCGTCGACGCGCTTGCGCAACATGATGAAGGGTCGCTGCGTCGGGCCACCGCCGACTCGCTGCAGGACGTCGCGAAAGCCGCTGGCCTGCAATCCTTTGAGATTCCTCGCGACTTCATCTTCGAGACCACGCCCTTCACCTTGGAGCACGGCCTGCTGACCGGAATCCGCAAACTCGCGCGGCCCAAGCTCAAACAGCTCTACGGTCCGCGATTGGAAGAGCTGTACACCGAGCTGGCCGACGGTCAAGCCGCCGAACTACTCGAGCTCCGCCAATCCGGCGCACAGCGCCCCGTGCTCGAGACCGTCATCCGGGCGGCCGGAGCGTTGCTGGGCGCGGCAGCCGGCGACCTGACGGCGGATGCGCAGTTCACCGAGCTCGGTGGAGACTCGTTGTCGGCGTTGACGTTTGCCAACCTCCTCAACGAGATCTTCGCCGTCGACGTGCCCGTCGGCGTGATCGTCAGTCCCGCCAGTGACCTGCGGGCACTCGCTGATTACATCGACGCCGAACGAGCCGGCAGTAAGAGGCCGACGTTCGCGGCGGTCCACGGTCGCGCGGCCACCGAGATTCACGCCAGCGATCTGACACTGGACAAATTCCTCGATGCGCAGACCCTCGCTGCGGCCTCAACGCTGCCGGGCCCGAGCCGGGAGATCCGCACCGTCTTGCTCACCGGGGCAACGGGTTTCCTCGGCCGGTACCTGGCGCTGGAATGGCTCGAACGGATGCACCTGGTCGACGGCAAGGTGATCTGCCTGGTGCGCGCCAAGGACGACGCCGCCGCGCGGCAGCGGTTGGATGACACGTTCGACAGCGGAGATCCCGCGCTGCTCGACCCACTACCGGCGCCTGGCTGCCGCGAACCTGGAAGTGCTCGCCGGGGACAAGGGCGACGCCGACCTCGGACTGGACCAGCAGACATGGCAGCGGCTGGCCGACACGGTCGATCTGATCGTGGACCCCGCGGCGCTGGTCAACCACGTCCTGCCCTACGAGCAGCTGTTCGGCCCGAACGTCGTCGGTACCGCCGAACTGATCCGTATCGCATTGACTACCAAGATCAAGCCGTTCGCTTATGTTTCGACGGTCGGCGTGGGTGACCAGGTCGCCCCCGCGAAGTTCATCGAGGACGCCGACGTCCGTGTCATGAGCGCGACGCGCCAGGTCAACGAGAATTACGCAAACGGCTACGGCAACAGCAAGTGGGCCGGAGAAGTATTGTTACGCAAGGCGAACGACCTCTACGGTCTGCCCGTCGCCGTCTTCCGGTGCGACATGATCCTGGCCGAGCCCCGATATTCGGGACAGCTCAACGTGCCCGACATGTTCACGCGGCTCCTGCTGAGCCTGGTCGCGACCGGAGTCGCTCCCGGTTCGTTCTACGAACTCGATGCTGCCGGTCACCGCCAACGGTCGCACTATGACGGTCTGCCCGTTGATTTCATCGCCGAGGCGATCTCGATCTTGGGGGCCCAGCAGGCACACGGATTCGAGACCTATCACGTGATGAATCCGTACGACGACGGGATCGGGCTCGACGAGTACGTCGACTGGCTCGTTGAGGCCGGGTACCCGATCGATCGAGTCCCCAACTACCGGCAATGGCTCGAGCGGTTCGAGACGAGCATGCGCTCGCTGCCGGACAATCAGCGGCAAGCGTCGCTGCTGCCGCTGCTCCACAACTATCGACAGCCGAGCACGCCGCTGCACGGGTCGTTCGCCCCTGCCGACCGCTTCCGCGCCGCCGTGCAGGACGCGAAAATCGGCCCGGACAAGGACATCCCACATGTGACACGGGACATCGTCGTCAAGTACGCCACCGACCTGCAGCTGCTGGGACTGCTCTGACCGCCGGCGCGCGCCGCTACAGCGCCAGGCCGACCGCCATCAACACGATCGCGATGAGCGGAAGGATTCCTTGGGTGACGGCGGCGCGCGCCTTGTCCGGCGACGACACCAGCAACACCACCGCCGCGGCGAGCATCGACCCGGTGCCTGCGAAGATCAACGCAAGCGCCGCGTCGTAGTGCTCGAAGCCACCCAGCACGATGCCGACCGCGGTGACGATCGCCAGAAATAGGTTGTAGAACCCCTGATTGAAGGCGAGTTCCTTGGTGGCCAGCGCCTCTTCCTCGCTGATACCGAATGTCGCGCGGGTGCGTGCCGACGTCCACGTCAGCGATTCCATCACCCAGATGTACACATGCAACAACGCAGCGAGACCCGCGAATACCAGACCTGCGTAAACCATTCAGACACCCACGCTTTCGATTCGGACCACCGGCGGGATCGCCAGCATGACAAGTCCGGTCAGCCCGATCCACGCTGCGACGCAGTACGCGGCGGGCAGCCCGATCCAAGTGTGCAGTAACGCGGGAACGCCGAGCACGGCCAGCACGACGGACCATTTCGGCAGCACTCCCGTTCGCCACACGATGTAGGCGGTCGCGAAAATCATTGCAGCAGAGCCGATGTGGCTGTAGTGGTAGAGCCAGACGGCCAATCCGAGGAACGGCTGCGCGTAGTCGGTCACGGTCACGTCGTCGAAACGTATCATCGCAGCGGGCACCGCCACCTCCGCGGCCAGACCCGCCGCCGTCAGCGTCAGGAACATCACCCCACCGATGAGCGCCAGGTAAGCCGGAATGATGGCGCCGGCGGCGACCACGCCGAACAGCCCGCCGAGCCTGATCCTTCCGCTTCCCACCGAGCCTCCCCTTCAGTCGAACAGACCGACCTGGCCCAAACTGTTGACCCCGCTCGGCGGGGTGAGACCCAGGTGCGTCCAAGCTTGCGTGGTGGCGACCCGGCCGCGGGGTGTCCGGGCGATCATGCCCGCACGGACCAGGAACGGCTCGCAGACCTCCTCGACGGTAGTCGCTTCCTCGCCCACTGCTACTGCGAGTGTCGACACCCCGACCGGCCCGCCGCCGAAACTGCGTATCAGCGCGGACAATACGGCGCGGTCGAGCCGGTCGAGCCCGAGCTCGTCGACGTCGTACACCTCGAGCGCCGACTTGGCGATGTCGCGGGTGATCACGCCGTCGGCACGCACCTCGGCGTAATCGCGCACGCGGCGCAGCAGCCGGTTGGCGATGCGTGGCGTACCCCTGGACCGCCGGGCGATCTCCGCGCCCGCGTCGGCGCCCACCTCAATGCCGAGGATTCCCGCCGAGCGCGCCAGCACGCGCTCCAGTTCGGCAGGCTCGTAGAAATCCATGTGCGCGGTGAACCCGAATCGGTCTCGCAGCGGCCCCGTCAACGCACCGGACCGCGTCGTGGCACCGACCAGAGTGAACGGAGCGACCTCAAGCGGAATCGACGTGGCACCAGGACCTTTGCCGACCACGACGTCGACGCGGAAGTCCTCCATGGCTAGATAAAGCATCTCCTCGGCGGGCCGGGCGATGCGGTGGATCTCGTCGATGAACAGCACGTCGTGCTCCACGAGATTCGACAGCATCGCCGCGAGGTCGCCCGCGCGCTCCAGCGCCGGGCCGGACGTGACCCGCAGCGAGGAACCCAGCTCGGCGGCGATGATCATCGCCAGCGACGTCTTGCCGAGGCCCGGTGGCCCGGACAGCAGGATGTGGTCCGGTGTACCGCCGCGGTTCTTGGCGCCCTCGATGACCAACTGCAGTTGTTCGCGAACTCTTGGCTGGCCGATGAACTCCCCCAACGACCGCGGCCGCAGGCTGGCATCGATGTCCCCCTCGCCCACAGTCAGCGCCGGCGAGACCTCGCGATCCTCGGCTTCTTCCGCGTCGTCGAAGCGGCTCATTTGTTGCTCAGCATCGACAATGCCGAACGCAACGCGCTCGATTGCGAGGCTTCAGGATCGTTGGCCAGGACCTTGTCGGTGGCCTCCTCGGCCTGCTTGACCGCAAAGCCAAGACCGACAAGCGCTTCCACGACCGGCCCGCGCACCGAGTGCCCGTTCACGGCCATGGCACCCGACGGCGTGACGGCGCCCATCTTGTCGCGCAGGCTCAACGCCATCAACTCGGCGGTCTTCTTGCCGACCTTCGGAATTCGGGTCAATGCGGTGATGTCGCCGTCGGCGATTGCCCGTCGCAGCGTCGGACCGTCGTACATCGCCAGCGCTCCCAGCGCGATGCTGGGCCCGATGCCCGACACCCCGAGCAGAGTCAAGAACAGGTCGCGGGCGTCGGCGTCCGAAAAGCCGTACAGCGTCATCGAGTCCTCGCGCACGATCATCGCGGTGATCAGTCGCGCCTCACTGCCGCGGCGCAGGCTGGCCAACGCCGACGGGGCGGCCATCACCTTGTAGCCGACTCCGCAGGCCTCGATCACAACGTGGTCGAGTGCGATGTCGAGAACCTCGCCGCGAATGGATGCGATCATCGTGCCGCCTTTGCCTTTGCTTTCAAGGTCGCCTTGTACTTGCGTTGCTGCTCGGCGGCCAGCGCCTCGGCCGCCGCCATCCGCGCGATCATCGGCGCGCGCCAGCAGTGGCAGATCGCCAACGCCAGCGCATCGGCGGCGTCGGCGGGCGTCGGTTTCGCCTGTAGAGCAAGGATTTTGGTGACCATGGCGGTGACCTGCGCCTTGTCCGCGTTGCCGTTTCCTGTGACGGCGGCCTTGACCTCACTGGGGGTGTGGAAATGCACATCGATGCCCCGCTTGGCCGCCGCTAGCGCGATCACGCCACCGGCCTGTGCGGTGCCCATCACCGTCGAGACGTTCTGCTGTGAGAACACCCGCTCAATGGCGATCACATCGGGCTGATGGGTGTCCATCCAGTACTCAACGGCATTGCTGATGGTGAGCAGCCGATGATGAAGCGGCTCGCCGGCCGGCGTGCGGACCACGTCAACGTCCAGCGCGGTGACCTGCCGTCCCTGCCCGCCTTCGATGACGGACAGCCCGCAGCGCGTCAACCCCGGGTCCACACCCATCACCCGCACGGGCCTGCTCCTTGTCGTGAACACTTGTTCGAAGAGCTTAACGCCAGGCGGCGACACCTCGAGGCTAGGACACGCCCTCATATCGGCCAGAAGCTGCACGAGGTTGCCAAGAAGCTTGTGGCGCAACTGCCGAAGCTTTTGGATTCGGATCGCAGGCGATGTCGGGTATCTACCGGACTGTTTCGTGCCGGGGCCGCAATCGACGAATACTCCAACGATTACGCAGCCGCGTTAAGGGTGTGCACAACCCAGCCGCACTGTTGCGCAATGTGATTCATCCCGATGCCGTGCAGCACGGGACCAGATGCAACCTCAGGTACAGGCGTATCTGGACGCCAACCCACAGGTTCGGACCGACCTCCAGGGCATCAAGCAACCCGCAGAGGACTTCCTGAACCGCTGTCAGCAGCCATCGAATCCGCCGGACACGCCAATTCCGTGACCTGCGCCAACCGGCCATATTGCTTGCAGGCATAGCTTTTTCGCGCGTTTGACACCGCATCGTGCCTTACGTCGATGTGACGTCGAGGACGAAGGGAGCTACCGTCGCGAGAGACCTGCCCCCGACGTGTGGAGCTGATCTCACCGATGCCCGATGGAAAAGAACTGGAGACCGCGACTAATCTCGCCGTCACCTTGGCGTGGGCCGCAGGCGCGGTGGCCGCTGTGTACGTGTTCGGCGTGCTGCTGACCTGGGTGCTGACCCGGATCAGCCGCAGAAGCGACTTGATTCGCGACATCGAAGAACTCACTCGCAAGCCTGTTCGCGTCGCGCTGATGGCCCTCGCCGCGTCGATCGCAGTGCGGCGGACGTCGGAGGCCGCCGACTCGTGGCGCGCCTGGGTGGATCACACGCTGCTGATCCTGCTGATTGCGGCGCTAACCTGGTTGTTCACCGGCCTGGTTCGGGTCGTCGAACGACGCATGATCGCCCGGTACGGAGGCGGTGGCGAGGAGATCTCCGATTCGGACCGCATATGGCGGCGAGTCCGCACGCAAGTGACGGTTCTGCGCAGGCTCGCCATCGCCATCGTGGTCGTTCTCGGCGTCGCCGCGATCCTCATGACATTCCCGTCGTTCTCCGACATCGGCACCACCGTGTTCGCGTCGGCCGGTGTGCTGTCCGTCGTCGCAGGCCTGGCTGCGCAGACGTCGCTCGGCGCCGTGTTCGCCGGCATGCAGATCGCGTTTTCCGGCGCCGTTCGTGTCGGCGACGTGGTCCAACTCGAGAGCGGGCAATGGTGGGGTCGCATCGAAGAGATCACCCTGAGCTACGTCGTGGTGCGACTCTGGGACGAGCGGCGACTGGTGCTGCCGTCGACCTACTTCACCACCGAACCGTTCGAGAATTGGACCCGCAGCGCCACCGAGATCATGGGCACTGTCGAATTCGACGTCGATTTCTCCGTGCAGTTCGACGAGATGCGTGCCGAATTGGACCGGCTCCTGGCCGAGAGCGACCTGTGGGACGGCCGTCGTGGGGTACTGCAGGTGACCGACGCCGTCGGTGGTGTGGTCCGGGTGCGGATCGTGGTCAGTGCTCCGAACGCGGGAGCACTGTTCGACCTGCGCTGCCTGGTGCGCGAGGGCATGGTCGCTTGGGTGCAGCGCACACGTGTGCTGCCGATACAGCGCATTAAGGCCGCCGAGGCGGCCGTGGGTTCCCAGGGGCGCAGCGACACCGGTGGCGAAACGCCGCGCGTCGGGGCCGGCCTGTTCTCCGGCAGTCCCGAGGCCGAAGAGCGCGCGCGGGCATTCGACCACCACATCGACTACGAAGACGACCTAGTCCGGGCCAACGGCAGCGGCTAACGGCTCAGTCAGTGCGACGCCGTGGTACTGCGGGGCCAGTGCATGTCCGGCCGCGAGCAGCGGCTCGGTGCTGCGCAGTGTGCGGGCCAACACGAACGCGCCTTCCAACGCGCCGATGAGCGCCAGGGTCACGACGCGGGCCCGCGGTTCGTCGAGTCCGCGGCCGGCGAAGTACGCAGCCCCGCCGTCGACCCAGCCTGCGAACACCGCGGCCGAGGTTTCGCGAAGCGCCTCGACGGTGTCGGCCACTTCGGCCGCGACGCTGGCGACCGGGCACATGTTGGCGAACCCGGTGCCCGCCATGTCTTCGGCGGCCTGGCTGAAGACGCCCTCGATGGCCTCGCCCAGATCGGTGTATTCGTCGACGATCGACGGGATGAGCAGCGCGTAGGCGGCGCCTGCGTTGATCAGCGCCTCGCGCGCGATCTGCACCTTGCCGCCGCGGAAGTGGTGATACAGCGAGCCGATCGGCGCGCCGGACGCCGCGGCGATGTCCTTCATGCCGACCGCGCCATAGCCCCTGTGCCGCATCAGCTCGGCTGCGGCCGTCAGAATCGCCTCCCTGGTGGACCTTGCCATCCTCGCCTCCTGCGTACAGACTAGAGCATGCGTTCTAGAATTGGCGTTCTAATAGCGAAAGGTCATCATGAAATCCGTCGACGTCACCGCCGGAACCATCGAGTACCGCGAGGAGGGCGACCCGAAGGGGGCTCCCGTCGTACTCCTGCACGGTCTCTTGATGAACGACGCGCAGTGGAACCTGACTCTTCCGCACCTGCCACCGGAACACCGCTATCTGCTGCCGGTGCTGCCGATGGGCGGCCACCGCATCCCGATGCACCGCGACGCCGATCTGACGCTGCCGGGCATGGTCGACATCGTCGCGGATTTTCTCGACGCGCTGGATCTGACCGATGTCGCCCTCGTCGTCTCCGACTGGGGCGGGCCGCTGTTTCTCACCGACATCGGACGCGACAAGAGAGTCGCGCGACTGGTCGTCTGCCCGTCGGAGGCGTTCGACAACTTCCCGCCCGGTTTCCCGGGCAAGGTGGCCTGGTTGGCCAGTCGCACCACCGGGACCGTGTCGCTCGCGATGCGGCAGTTGAGGATCGGATGGCTGCGCAAGCAATGGCTGTTGTTCGGGCAGATGGCGAAAAAGCCTGTGCCACAAAGCATCGTAGAAGCATGGTTGTCAGCCGGTCTGGCCGACAAGGACGTCCGCCGCGATTTGGTCAAGTACTGCCGGACCAAGTTCGACGATGCCGACCTGATCCGCGCGACGAATCGGCTGGCGGAGTTCGACGGTCCGGCGCTGGTGCTGTGGAGCCGCAACCCCGTCATGCCCGCCGAGCACGGCGAGCGGCTTGCCGGGCTGCTGCCCAACGGGCAGTTGCGATTCGTGGACGATGCCTACGTGCTGGTGATGCTCGATCAGCCGGAGCGGACCGCAGAGGCGATCCGCGAGTTCCTGATCAGCTGACGGCGCCGAGCTGTTTCATCTGCGCGTAAACGTCGACAACACCCCATGTCTCGGCGATCCGGCCGTCGACGAAGCGGAAGATGAAGATCTCGTTGTATGTGACTCGCCTGCCCGTTGGCGGCAGGCCCATGAACTCGCCCTGGTGGGTCCCCGTGACGGTGTTGCGCACGACGACCTTGTCGGCTGAAGCGATCAGATCGTCCACCGTCAGATGAAGGTCGGGGTACACGCGGAGAAGCATCTCCCACACACGTTTGAGCTTCTCCGCCCCGCCGGCGTCGATCGGCAACGGCGTACGGATTGCGGCGTCGGGCAGCACAAGCTCGTCGATGGTCTTCGACAGGAACTCAACGTCGCCGGTGTTCGCGGCGTCGTGGAAACGCTTGAACGCCGCCTTGTTCCGGGTTTCCTCGGCCGTCGACAGTCGAGTTACTCCTCGTCGAGTTGGGCGGCGACGTCGTCGGGGATGTCGACGTTGGTGAATACGTCTTGGACGTCGTCGAGGTCCTCGAGCGCGTCGATCAGCTTGACCACTTTGCGGGCACCGTCGAGGTCGACCGGCACCGAGACCGACGGCTGAAAGCTTGCCTCCGCCGACTCGTAGTCGATGCCGGCGTCCTGCAATGCGGTGCGCACAGCGACGAGATCAGTTGGCTCACATATGATCTCGAAACTGTCATCGAGGTCGTTGACCTCTTCTGCGCCCGCTTCGAGCACCGCCGTCAGTACGTCGTCCTCGCTCAGGCCGTCCTTGGCCAGTGTGACGAGACCCTTGCGCGTGAACAGGTAGGACACCGAACCCGGGTCCGCCATGTTGCCGCCGTTACGCGTGACCGCAACGCGCACCTCACCCGCGGCGCGGTTGCGGTTGTCGGTCAGGCACTCGATCAGCACTGCGACGCCGTTGGGTCCGTAGCCCTCGTAGGTGATGCTCTGGTAGTCGGCCCCGCCCGCTTCCTCACCGGCGCCACGCTTGCGGGCCCGCTCGATGTTGTCGTTGGGCACCGAGTTCTTCTTGGCCTTCTGGATCGCGTCGTAGAGCGTCGGGTTGCCGCCCGGATCACCGCCGCCGACCCGCGCGGCCACCTCGATGTTCTTGATCAATCTTGCGAAGTTCTTGCCGCGGCGTGCGTCGATGACGGCCTTCTTGTGCTTGGTGGTTGCCCACTTGGAATGGCCGCTCATGGCTGTACTACTCACTTCCCTGAAAGTCGTGCTTTTCGTCGCTCGACGAGTCTACGTGGACTGACGGCCGCCCATTCGGATAGCCCGACCCGTGCGGTGACGTGCCGAAACGCGAGGGAACTAGCGACCGAAAAATGGGGTCTTTCGGCCTCGGCCGGCGGTGGCTTGCGACGGCTAGCGTCACGGCTACCAGCAAGGAGAACCTCATGCCAGCACTCACCGGTGGTGCCCGTTGCGTGCGGGCGAACGCAAACGCACGCTCACGGTCTGGTGCGTGGTGAAGCTGCGGACTGCGGCGGCCGCGATCGGCGCAGCGCTGACGGGCGTCGCGGGCTGGGACCTGACGCAACGCAGGCACTCGATTCTGCGCAACTACCCGATCGTCGGACACCTGCGGTTCCTTCTCGAAGGGGTCGGCCCCGAGCTACGGCAATACATCGTCACCGACAACGACGCGGAACAACCCTTCAGCCGCGACCAGCGGCGGTGGGTGTACACCTCGTCGAAGGGGTCCAACCGGTACTTCGGCTTCGGCACCGACAATGACCTCGAGCGGGTGCACAACTACTCGATCATCAAGCATTCGGCGTTTCCGGTGTCCGCACCCGAGGATGAGCCGGGCCATCCGGACCCCGCGGTCCCGCTGCCCGCGGCCAAGGTGCTCGGCGGTGCCCGGGGGCGCGCCAAGGCCTTCCGGCCGTCATCTGTGGTCAACATCTCGGCGATGAGCTTTGGCTCGCTCAGCGGTGCGGCGATCACCGCGCTCAACAAAGGCGCCGCCATCGCGGGTGCCCTGCACACGACCGGTGAGGGCGGGGTGTCCGACTACCACCTCAACGGCGGTGATCTGGTGTGGCAGATCGGCACGGGCTACTTCGGCTGCCGCAATGACGACGGCGGCTTCAGCCTGGCGCGTCTCAAGGATCGAGTCGCCGCCACGCCGTCGATACGGGCGATCGAAATCAAGCTCAGCCAGGGTGCCAAACCGGGACTGGGCGGCATGCTGCCCGGCGCCAAGGTAACGCCTGAAATCGCCGCCCTGCGCGGCATTCCCGTGGGTGTGGACTGCAAGAGCCCCGCCGGCCACTCCGCGTTCCGTGACATCGACGGGCTACTCGATCTCGTCGAGACCATTGCGTCCGAGACCGGGTTGCCCGTCGGAATCAAGTCCGCGGTCGGCGAGGAATCGTTCTGGCTCAGCCTCGCGGAGAACATGGCGCGGACCGGCCGGGGAGTCGACTTCGTGACCGTCGACGGCGGCGAAGGCGGAACCGGCGCCGCACCACTGGTCTTCAGCGACCATGTGGCACTGCCCTTCAAATGGGCCCTACCCCGCGTCTATCGGGCCTTCGCCGATCAGGACCTGCACCACAAGGTGGCGTTCATCGGATCAGGCAAGCTGGGCCTTCCCGAAAACGCCTTACTGGCAATGGCAATGGGCTGCGACATGATCAACGTCGGCCGCACGGCGATGTTCGCCGTCGGATGCATCCAGGCGCAGCGCTGCCATACGGGTCGCTGTCCGACCGGAGTCGCGACTCAGTCACCGTGGCTGCAACACGGCCTTGATCCCGCGTTGAAATCGGTGCGCTGCGCGCAGTACCTCGCGACCTTGCGCTTCGAGTTGCTGTCGCTGGCGCGCGCGTGCGGCCACGTCCATCCCGCGCTCGTGCCGCTGGACGCCATCGAACTCCTTGATGTCGACCTGCAAACCGTGCGCGTCGACGAGCTGTTCGACTACAAGCCGGGCTGGGGCGTGCCCGGCCGTGCCGACGTCGACGCGATCACCGCGCTGATGGAGCGCTGACGTCGGGAAGGCCGCAGCGTCCTGACGCGTCACCGCCGAGATCTCCCTCGATGTAGTGCTGCAGATTCGGCGCGATGGCGGCGACCAACTCGTCGTCGCTCATCGAGGCGACCGGTTCGATCTTCCAGATGAAGCGCAGCATCGCCAGGCCCATGATCTGTGAGGCGACAAGTCCGCTGCGCACCTGGCGGTCACGTTCGTCGGCGCCCAGTTGCGACACTCCCATCAGGTTGGCTTCGACGACTCGGCGGAGCTTCTCGCGGGTGGTCTGCTCGTGGGCGGCGGTCTGCAACACCGACCGCAGCACCGGGCCGATCTCGGTGTCGGCCCACGCGCCGAGCATCAGCCGCAGCAGGGCCGCGCCGAGCCCGGCGACGGGTGTCGTCCACGTCTTGGCCACGCTTTCCAGCCACCTCCGCGGCGGGTTCGTCGCGGCGTCGAGCAGCCCCTCCTTCGATCCGAAGTAGTGGTAGACGAGCGCGGGGTCCACGTCAGCGGCCCGCGCCACCGACCGGATCGTCGTGCCGGCCCACCCGGTGTCCGCGAACGCCTCGCGTGCCGCGTCGAGGATCCGCGCGGACAGCACCCCGCGTTCGTCGCGAGGTCCGGGCGGCGGCTTCTTCGGCATGTGACGAGGGTAGCAAAAGTTTCACGTTGCGTTGAGACTAGTTTCAACGTAGCGTGAAACTCATGGACATCAGGCAGTTGAACGGTCCCCAGACCACCGGACGCGATTACCGCAACCTCAGCGAGGCGCAGCACCGCATCCGCCACGACAACAACGTCGCGATCACCGTGCGCGACGGCATCGACCTGATGGCCGATGTGCACCGCCCCGACGCCGAGGGCAGGTTCCCTGCGCTGATCGCCGCGTCGCCCTACCCCCGCCAGATCCAGGACCTTGGCGCGCCGATGGGCTTCATCGAGGCCGGCGCCACCGACTTCTGGGTGCCGCGCGGCTATGCGCACGTCATCGCCAATGTGCGCGGCACGGGCGGGTCGGGCGGCACGTTCGGCTTCTTCGACGCCGACGAACGTCGAGACATGTACGACCTGGTGGAGTGGGCCGCCGCGCAACCGTGGTGCGACGGCAACGTCGGCATGATCGGCATCAGCTACTTCGCCATGACGCAACTGCAGGCCGCCGTCGAACGCCCGCCGCACCTCAAGGCGATCTTCCCGGTCGCGGTCACCGCCGACCTTTTCGAGGGCGCGACGCACCACGGCCTCCTCAATGCCTCCTTCGTCACCCCGTTCCTGTCGATGATGGGTCTGACCGCAGCCCGAAGCGACGGATTCTGGCGCAGCCTGCCGGTGGAACTCGCCCGCAAGGTGCTACACACACCGCCGTTGCACCGCAAGTTCGGCACGATGAACGGCGAAGCCGCGGTCACGGTGATGCGCCAACTTCTGAAGCTCCCCCACGACCCGCACCCATGGGACGACTTGTGGCTCGACGTCGCGGTCAAGCACCCGGTTCGTGACACCTGGTGGGATGAACGGGACCTCACCGGCCTGCTGGACCGCATCGACATACCTGTTTATCTCGGATGTGACTGGGAAAACGTCCCGCTGCACCTGCCGTCGACTTTCCTCACATGGAAAGGCTTGGCACACAATCCGAATGTCCGCATGGCGCTACTCGGTCGCTACGGCCTGACGTGGCCGTGGGAGAGTCTGCACACCGAAGCGTTGGCCTGGTTCGATCACTGGCTCAAGGGACACGACACCGGAATCATGGATGGCCCGCCCATCCGCTATGTGCTGCCGGGCACCGACGGATGGCAGACTGCCGACCAGTGGCCTCCCGCCGCAACATCATTCACCGAGCTGGCGTTGCGCGCCGACGGAACACTCGATGTCAATGAAGGCACGCCGGGAGGTCGGGAATACCTGACCCTCGGCGCGGGACTAAACCGGGTCAAGGGCAGCTCCATCGATCCGCCAGCACAGCTTTCCTGGACGAGTGCACCGATGGCCGAAACCGTTGACGTGGTCGGCGACATCGAGTTGCGACTCGTCGCGTCGGCCACTGCCGCCGACACCGCGTGGATCGCGACGCTGGAACACGTCGCCGCCGACGGCACGGTCTGCGAGGTGACCGCCGGTTGGCTGCGAGCCAGCCTGCGTGAGGTCGACGAGTCAGCCAGTCGCCCGGGCGCGCCCGTTCTGCCGTGTCGAACCTCGGCCGCCGTTCCGATCGGCGAGGACGTCGAGTACCGGATTCCGCTGGTGGCCAACGCCCGCCGCTTCGCAGTCGGCGACCGCATTCGGCTCAGGCTGACGAGCGACGACCAGAATCCCGACGTACCGGCGATAATGAATTTTCGCCATGCGAGCGTCGGCACCAGCAGCCTGAACACCGTCCGCTCGTCGTCACGGCTGCTGCTGCCGGTCCTCGACTAGCCGCTACCAGCCTCGGCGCTGCCGGCGGGACCCACGAGTTGGATTGGCCACGGCGATTGGGTGGTGATTCCGGCCCGACGCGAGGGATAATTGCGGCATGGCAGACGCCGCGAGGTTGGTACGGCGCCGTGCTGATATGCGTTGGAAGGCCAACTAAGTGGCGAGCGGGGAGCGTGACTTGCCCTTTGGGCGGCGGCCGGCCGATCTGCGACGGATGCACGAACAGATCGACGAGCTGGTTGCCGACCGTGACCAGATGGGCCAGCTCCTGCAAGTCGCCATCGAGATCAGCTCGGAGCTGAACCTCGATGCGACGCTGCAACGCATCGTTCGCGCAGCGATGACCATGACCGGGGCGCGTTTCGGGGCGATCGGGGTGTGGGGCCCCGACGGCATGCTGAGTTCGTTCATCCACGACGGCATGGACGAACACCGGGCGCACCTCATCGGGCATCTCCCGGTGGGCAAAGGCCTCTTGGGACTTCTGCGGGAGCACACTGAACCGCTTCGTCTTGAGAATTTGTCAGAGCACCCCGGTTCGGCCGGCTTCCCCGAGCACCACCCCGGAATGCGCGCCTTCCTCGGCATGCCGATCGTGATTCGTAAAGAGCCGTTCGGCAGCCTGTATGTGACCGATGATCGAAAGGAGCACGGCTTCACCGAGGCCGACGAGATCGCCGCGCGGGCGCTGGCGTCCATCGCGGCAGTCGCGATCGACAATGCGCGCTTGTTCGACCAGACACGCGCAGCCGCACGGTGGACCAGCGCCAGCCGGGAGATCACTGCCGCGCTGCTGTCGGGGGCCGAACCGCATCTGCGCCCACTGAACATGATCGCCAGTCGCGCACAGGAACTCACCGATGCCGAGCAGGTCATCGTGCTCGTGCCGGAGGATTCCGAGATGCCCGACGCCGAGGTCGACACCCTGGTGGTGTCGGCGGCGGTCGGCGTACATGCCAGTGAGGTGCTCGGCCAACACATTCCAGTCGCCGACTCGACCACCGGAGCGGTGTTCCGCTCCGGTGAGCCGGTGATCACCGAGACCTTTCGCCGACAGATTCAGGCGTTCACCGATGTCGGCGAGCGGCCCGCCATCGTCGTGCCACTGCGCTCCGAGGAACACACGCTTGGGGTGATCGCCGTGGCGCGCAACGCATCCGCGCCGCGATTCGACGAGAGCTACCTCGACCTGGTCCGCGACTTCGCCAACCACGCGACGATCGCGCTGACCATGGCAAGGGCGCGAAGATCCACCACCGAGCTGGCCATGCTCGCCGACCGGGAAAGAATCGCGCACGACCTGCACGACCAGGTGATCCAACGCGTCTTCGCGGTCGGCATGAATCTGCAGGGGGTCGTCCCCCGATTGCGATCGCCGGATCTGGCACAGCGGCTGAACAATTCGATCGACGAGCTTCAGCGGGTGATCACCGAGATCCGCTCAACGATCTTCAACCTCCAGCATCGCGCCGGTGCACACGGCTTGGCCAAACGCATCCAGGACGCGTTCGCTCAACTGACCGATGACCGCGAAGAGGCAGTCAGGCTGACCATGTCGGGCCCGATGAGTGTGGTCGACGCGTTCTTGGCGGATCACGCCGAGGCTGTTCTCGTTGAGGCGCTCAGCAATGCGCTTCGCCACTCGGGCGCGACTGCGATCACGGTCGAGGTGGCCGTCGGTGACGATCTTCGAATCGAGATCACCGATGACGGCCACGGGATACCGCCGGACAACGAGCGCCGCAGTGGCCTGGCCAACCTGGCGCGCCGCGCACAGGACGCCGGCGGCGACCTGGCCATCGTCAGCGCGCCTGCCAGTGGCACCCGATTGACCTGGATGGCGCCGCTGTCGGCAGACGGCGATCAACCGCTCGACTGAGCGGTTGTTAGCTCCGCCACAGTAGGTAGCAGCTATCTTACTCTTGAGTAAGATAGCTGCCATGTCCTTCTCGCTTGAGCTGTCCCCCGACCTCGTCCACATTCGGGACTGGGTGCATGAATTCGCCGCCGACGTGATCCGGCCGGCCGCCGCCGAGTGGGACGAACGCGAAGAAACCCCGTGGCCGATCATTCAGGAGGCCGCGAAGGTCGGCATCTACTCAATGGAGTTCTTCGCCGAGCAGGCCGGCGAACCGTCCGGGCTGGGCATGCTCGTCGCGTTCGAGGAAATGTTCTGGGGCGACGCCGGCATCGCGCTGTCCATCCTCGGCACAGGCCTGGCCGCTGCGTCGCTGGCCGGCAACGGCACGCCCGAGCAGATGGGCGAATGGCTGCCGCAGATGTTCGGCACCGTCGACGACCCCAAGGTTGCGTCGTTCTGTTCCTCCGAACCGAACGCGGGCTCGGACGTCGGCGCCATCCTCACTCGCGCGCGTTACGACGAGGCCAACGACGAATGGGTCCTCAACGGAACGAAGACCTGGGCCACCAACGGCGGCATCGCCGACGTGCACATCGTCGTCGCCTCGGTGTATCCGGAACTCGGCACGCGCGGGCAGGCGACGTTCATCATCCCGCCGAATACGCCGGGCTTCTCCCAGGGCCAGAAGTTCCTCAAGCACGGCATCCGCGCCTCGCATACCGCCGAGGTGATCCTGGACGACGTCCGCATCCCCGGCCGTCTCATCGTCGGCGGGAAAGAGAAGTTCGACGAACGCATCGCCCGCGTGCGCGAGGGCAAGAAGGCCAAGGGGCAGGCGGCGATGGCGACCTTCGAGCGGACCCGTCCCACCGTGGGTGCGATGGCGGTCGGCGTTGCGCGGGCGGCCTACGAGTATGCCCTCGACTATGCGTGCCAGCGCGAGCAGTTCGGCCGCAAGATCGGCGAATTCCAAGCCATCGCCTTCAAATTGGCGGACATGAAGTCGCGTATCGACGCCGCCCGCCTGCTGGTGTGGCGCGCAGGCTGGATGGCCCGCAATGGCAAGGCATTCGAAAATGCCGAGGGTTCGATGGCCAAGCTCGTCGCCAGCGAGACCGCGGTCTATGTCACCGACGAGGCGATCCAGATCCTCGGCGGCAACGGCTACACGCGCGACTATCCGGTCGAGCGGATGCATCGAGATGCCAAGATCTTCACCATCTTCGAGGGCACCAGCGAGATCCAGCGGCTTGTCATCGGCCGCGCTGTCACCGGCCTAGAGCTCCGCTCCTAGCGACTTGGGCGTGAAAACCTGCGCTCAGCGCAGGAAATCACGCCGAAATCACTCAGAGTAGGTCGACGAACAGCTTATGGATGCGGCGATCGCCCGTCATCTCCGGATGAAACGACGTCGCCAGCATCTGCCCCTGCCGCACCGCGACGATGTGCCCCGCAGCCCTACCCAGCACCTGCACGTACGGTCCGACACGCTCAACCCACGGCGCCCGGATGAACACCGCGTGTACCGGGCTGTCGAGACCTTCGAACGCGATGTCGTCCTCGAACGAATCCACCTGACGGCCAAAGGCATTGCGCCGCACGGTCATGTCGATACCCTTCAGCGGCGTGGCTTCCCGCCCGGCGGCACCCGCATCGAGGATCTCGGTAGCCAGCAGGATCATGCCCGCACACGACCCATAGGCTGGCATACCCTCGGCCAGCCGAGCACGCAATGGTTCGAGCAATTCGAGTTCACGCAGAAGGTGGCTCATCGCAGTGGACTCCCCGCCGGGAATCACCAGGGCGTCAACCGACTCGAGCTCGTGCAGGCGCCGGACGGTTGATGCGTCGGCGCCGGCCTCCCGCAGCGCCGCCAGATGTTCCCGCGTATCACCCTGCAGCGCAAGCACGCCGACATGCGGGGTGCTCACGGCGTGTAGTCACGCTTGTAGCGGGTGAGACCTTCCTGCATCACCGCCGCCACCATCTCGCCATCCTGGTTGAAGATCTTCCCCTGACACAGCGAGCGGCCGCCGGAGGCGGACGGCGAGGACTGGTCGTAGAGCAGCCACTCGTCGGCGCGGAACTGGCGCATGAACCACATCGCGTGGTCCAGCGAGGCGACCTGCAGATGCCCGCGCTGGTCGGCATGGTGCACCTGAGCCGAACCAAGCAGCGTGAGGTCGCTCATGTAGGCCAGCGCACAGATGTGCAGCACGTAATCATCGGGTAGCGGGTCGCGGTGGCGGAACCACACCTGTTGCTGAGATGCCTTGCCGGGCAGGCGCGCCAGCTTCTCCTGCGGCACGATGCGCACATCCCACTCCGCGAATTGCTTGAAGCCCGCGTCGTCGAACGCCTTGATATCGGTCAGCCCCGGCAGGTCGTCCGGCGGCGGCGCCGACGGCACCGCGTCCTGATGCTCGATGCCGCTCTGGTCGGACTGGAACGACGCCGACATCGAGAAAATCGTCTCGCCGTGCTGGATCGCGTTGACGCGGCGGGTCACGAACGAACCGCCGTCGCGCAGCCGCTCGACGATGTAGACCGTGGGCGCCGTCGCGTCTCCGGGCCGAAGGAAATAGCCGTGCAGGGAGTGCACCTGAAACGCGGGTCGACCGTGCGCACCGCCGACACCAGCGACTGGCCGGCGACGTGCCCGCCGAATGTGCGCTGCAGATAACCCGACTCGGGGCTCCACATGGTGCCGCGATAGATGTTGACCTCGAGCTGCTCGAGATCAAGGATCTGTTCGATCGACATGCGGTTCTTGAGCTCACCGTTTACCAGCCGCGTTCGGCGAGCCGATGCGGGGCTGCGACGTCCTCCACGTTGATGCCGACCATGGCCTCCCCCAGCCCGCGCGAAACCTTCGCCAGCACGTCGGGGTCGTCATAGAAAGTGGTGGCCTTGACGATCGCCGCGGCGCGCGCGGCCGGGTCGCCCGACTTGAAGATGCCCGAGCCGACGAACACGCCCTCGGCGCCGAGCTGCATCATCATCGCCGCATCGGCCGGGGTGGCGATGCCGCCCGCGGTGAACAGCGTCACCGGAAGCTTGCCCGCCCGCGCCACCTCGACGACCAGGTCGTAGGGCGCTTGCAATTCCTTTGCAGCGACGTACAATTCGTCCTCGGACAGTGATGTGAGCCGACGGATCTCGCCGCCGATCTTGCGCATGTGCGTGGTCGCGTTGGAGACGTCGCCGGTGCCGGCCTCGCCCTTGGAGCGGATCATCGCGGCGCCCTCGGTGATGCGACGCAGCGCCTCGCCCAGGTTGGTCGCGCCGCACACGAACGGCACCGTGAACTTCCACTTGTCGATGTGGTTGGTGTAGTCGGCGGGGGTGAGCACTTCGGACTCGTCGATGTAGTCGACACCGAGGCTCTGCAGGATCTGCGCCTCGACGAAGTGCCCGATGCGCGCCTTGGCCATCACCGGGATGGTGACCGCCGAGATGATGCCCTCGATCATATCGGGGTCGCTCATCCGCGCGACGCCGCCCTGGGAGCGGATGTCGGCGGGCACACGTTCGAGCGCCATCACGGCCACCGCGCCGGCGCCCTCGGCGATGCGCGCCTGCTCGGGGGTGACGACGTCCATGATGACGCCGCCCTTGAGCATCTCTGCCATGCCGCGCTTGACCCGCGCGGTCCCGGTCTGGGTGACCGACCCGTTCCATTCCAGGTGCGGTATCCACTGCTATCTCCTCCGAATCGCTACTGATCCAGTCTAAAGGGGGCTGCAAATACAATAGAATCCGCAGCTTCAGCGGATGGATTGCACCTGCCGTTCTGGACCGTCGCCGCGCACATCTGCGAGCGCGTTGGCTTGGCTCAGCAGTTCGCCGAGTTGCAGCGGGTAGACGGTCTCGCCCCTGGCGACCAGCTCGCCGATCATTGTCTCATCACACCACCGGTGCCCGTGAATGGTGCGTTGCTCCAGCGCCGTGCGGCCGCGGGTCGACGGCTCGAAACGGGTGGTGCGGTGAACGAAGAAAAGCTCCTCGCTGCGGATCACCGACTCGTTGAACTCGAACACCGCCTCGCGCCGCCAGACCGGCCCGACCAGTTCGACGGGGGGCACCTGCAGACCGGTCTCCTCGGCGACCTCACGTGCCGCGGCATCCGGTAGCGCCTCCCCCGGCTCCACCTCGCCGCCGACGGTGAACCACCAGCGCGGCGCGTCGGCCGACGATGGGTCCGAGCCACAGAACAGCAACACCGCGCCCGTCTCGTCGAGAAGAACGACCCGTGCCGACGTACGCCAGCTCACCGGCTCCCGACTTCCGGCGGCGACAACTCCGCGCGCTCAGCTATCTCGAAATAGGTTGGCAGCACCGCTGTTCCGCCCAGCCGCAGCCCACGGACCACCGGACGCTCTCGCAGTGCGAGGGTGTCGCGCACCGCGTCGTTGTGGAAGCGGCGTGCCAGCAGCACTCGCGCTTCGGCGTCGGCCATCTCGGCGACGAGTGCCACCGGCAGCGACGCCGGATCCACCACAGCCAGCGTCGCCGACAGCTCGTTCTCGGCGGCCTCCCGCGCCGACCGCGAAGCGCGCTCGGCGGCATCGGCCAGCGCCGCGAGCCGCTTGCCTTCGGGCCCGCCGCCGTAGGCGTCGACCGCCACGGCACGCGCGACCACCGCTCGTCTGGCCAGCGCGGCGTCAAGCGCCTGCCAGGACAGGTCATAGCGCACATGCAGCCGATCCAGCCGGTGCGCGGTCTGGAACGCCCACGCGCCGACCAGCAGCAGCACCACGGCGAGTAACACCACCGCGATGACCACGGAATCCAGGTGATCAACTCCTGCGACCTGCACTTTCGTCCCCGCGCCGGCGACCGTCTCGTACACCCGCATGATCTGCCGCTCTACCACCGACCAGTCGTAGCGGCGCACGGCCTCCGAGTCGCGGCGTCGACGTAGCGCTGCCGGGCCGCGTCGTCCTCGAGCATCTCGATGAGGCCGACCGCCAGGTCGTCGGAGATCGTCGACGCGCACCAGCCGGCCGGCGGTTGCCGTCGACGAGTACCCGCCGGAACGCGGGCAGGGCGACTGGCGACGACCGGGGTGCCGGCAGCCATCGCCTCGACGAGCACGATGCCGAAGCTTTCCCCGCCGGTGTTGGGTGCGCAGTACACGTCGGCACTGCGCATCGCCGACGCCTTCTCGTGCGTCGTCGACCTGGCCCAGGAAGCGCAGGTGCTTCGGCCAGCTTCCCGGCGTCCTCCCGCAACTCGTCCTCGTCGCCGCGGCCCACGATCAGGATCTCGATGTCCGGGAACTGCTCGCACCAGTTTCGGTAGCGCGCCGAGAAGCACGGCCATGCCCTTGCGCGGTTCGTCGAAGCGGCCGAGGAACAGCACCGATTTGCCCGGCCGTGGATAGCCGTCCAGCCGCGGCGCCGACGCGAACGACGCGACGTCCACACCGTTGGGGATCTCGACCGCGTCGGAGCCCAATGCCTCCATCTGCCAGCGCCGCGCCAGGTCCGACACCGCGATGCGGCCGACGATCTTCTCGTGCCAGGGCCGCAGGATTCCCTGAAAGACGCTGAGCGTCAACGACTTCGTCGTCGACGTGTGGAAAGTCGCCACGATCGGGCCTTCGGCGATCATCAGCGCCAGCATCGACAGACTCGGTGCGTTGGGTTCGTGCAGATGCAGTACGTCGAACTCGCCGTCGGCCAGCCAGCGCTTCACCATGCGGTGCGTGGCGGGTCCGAAGCGCAGCCGGGCCACCGACCCGTTGTACGGGATCGGCACTGCTTTGCCCCCGGACACCACGTACTCGGGCAGCTCGACATGCGGTGACGACGGCGCGAGCACACTGACCTCGTGTCCGCGTTCATGCAAGACCTCGGCCAGCTGCAGGACGTGGGATTGCACGCCGCCGTGCACGTCGAACGAATACGGGCAGACCATGCCGATGCGCATCAGCTCGACTCCAGCTTGGTGCGCCGTTCCGCGGGTAGATCGGCCAGCCACTGCGGCTGCATCATGTGCCAGTCGGCGGGATGGGCGGCGATGTTGCGGGCGAACCGGTCGGCCAGCGCCTGGGTGATGACGGCGACGTCACCAGACGAGTGTCCAGCGGTTCAGACGCATTGAACCCCCACCCCCGAGGCGTGTACCACGAATGCACCGCCAGCAGGTTTGCGCCGGTCTCGATGGCCAGCTTCGCCGATCCGGCCGGCATCCGCGTGGGCTCGCCGAAGAAATCGACCTGCACGCCGTTGACGGCTCAGGTCCCGATCGGCCATCAGACAGACCGGCCTGTTGGCGCGCAGACCGTTCGGCGAGCACCTCGAACGGCGGCCGCTCACCGCCGGTCAGCGGGAGCATCTCGAAGCCCAGGCTCTCTCGGTAGGCAATGAACCTGTGGTAGAGCGACTCCGGCTTGAGTCGTTCGTTCACGGTCGTGAAGGTGCCGTGCCGCCACACGAGCCACACGCCGGCCATGTCCCAGTTCCCGCTGTGGGGCAGCGCCAGAATCGCGCCGCGGCCGGATTCGAGGGCCGCAGCGATGTGCTCCTGCCGCTCGAAGTGACGGGTCGAGCAGCGCGCCCTGCTTCTCGAGGTCCATCGTCGGCAACCGGAACGCCTCCCGCCAGTATCGGGCGTACGACGCCAGCGAAGCACGGATCAGCCCGCCGGCACCTTGTCAGGCGTCGACCCGATGACCCGGGCCAGGTTCTTGCGCAGTTGTTCGGGTCCGCCGTTGCGCGCCGCATAATGCGCGCCTGCACCAAAAGCATTGCGCGCCATGATATCCGGCATCGCGCGCACCAGCCGCCAACCAGCCGCGTAGCCCCAGTCGATGACGTGGCCCGCCAGCGGAAATCGGCTCGCCGCGATCCGCTTTCGGCTCCGCCGGCGTGGTCACGACTCGTTACCCTCGGAACTCTCGCCGCCGGCGTTGGCCGAGTCGCGGCTTTTCCATCGGCTCCATCGCGCCCGGCGACGTGCGCACGGTGTGCAGCCGCTGGCCGACCGTGATCAAACTGGCCACCGCAAGCACCCACATCGCCCCATCCAACAGCCACGGCACGTGCAGGAACGGCACGCCCGGACAGCCCGGCCCCGACCAGCACGATGATCAGCCGTTCGGGCCGCTCGATGAGCCCGCCCTCGCCGGATAGCCCGCTGGCCTCGGCCCGGGCTTTGATGTAGGAAATGACCTGCGACGTGACCAGACAGATGAGCGTCGCCACCACCAGCGACCGGCTGTGCAGCCCGAACGCGGCCCACCACAGCAACCCGCAGAAGATGGCCCCGTCCGCGATCCGATCGCAGGTGGCGTCGAGCACCGCGCCGAACCGCTGCCGCCGCCGCTCTGCCGCGCCATCGCACCGTCGAGCATGTCGGCGAGCACGAAAATCCACACGGTGAAGGCGCCCCACCACAACTGCCCGATCGGGAAAAGCGTGAGCGCCGCCAGCACCGAGCCTGCGGTGCCCAGGATGGTGATGCTGTCGGGGGTGAAGCCCGCCCGCAGGGCCGCCTTGGCGACCGGCCGCGACAGCTTCTCGTAGGCCGCGCGCGTCATCAGATAGATGTTGCTCACGGCAGTTGCTCCCACTCCGTCGCGAGCAGTTTGCGGGTCTCACGCAGCAGCTGAGGGATCATCTTCGTGCCGCCGACGATCGTGATGAAGTTCGCGTCGCCGATCCACCGCGGCACCACATGCATGTGCAGATGTTCTGCCAGCGAGCCGCCGGACACCTTGCCCAGGTTCAGGCCGACGTTGAAACCGCCCGGGTTCGACACGCTCTTAATGACGCGAATCGCCTTCTGCGTGAACGCCATCAGCTCTGCGCTCTCCGCGTCGGTGAGATCCTCCAGCTCCGAGACGCGCCGATACGGAACCACCATCAGGTGGCCGGGGTTGTACGGGTAGAGATTGAGCACCACGTACACCAACTCGCCGCGCGCGACGACCAGACCCTCTTCGTCGGGCATTTCCGGGATGTCGGTGAAGGGTTGCGACGGCGACGAGTCGTTGCGCCGCGCCGGCGCTTCGACGATGTAGTCCATCCGGTAGGGAGTCCACAACCGTTGCAAGTGGTCGACGTGCCCCACTCCGCGGTCGACGATCGTGCGGTCGTCTGGCCCTTCAGTCGGCTCTTCGCGCAGGCGCTCATCGCGCGTCACGTCGCTGCGCCCACCTTCAGCAATTCCGCTGTGGGAGCGGCGTTTTCCCGTGCGGCGATCCAATTCATGATGGCCTCGACGGCCGCTTCGCGTGGCACGCCGTTGATCTGGGTGCGGTCACCGAAGCGGAAGCTGACGGCATTGGCTTCGACGTCGCGGTCACCTGCGACCAACATGAACGGCACCTTCTGGTTGGTGTGGTTCACGATCTTCTTGGCCATCCGATCATCGCTGGTGTCGACGTCGGCACGCACACCGTGCGTCCTCAGTTGCGTGACAAGGCCATTCAGGTACGGGACATGCCCGTCGGCGACGGGGATGCCGACCACCTGCACCGGCGCCAGCCACGCGGGGAACGCCCCGGCGTAATGCTCGGTGAGGATGCCGAAGAACCGCTCGATCGATCCGAACAGTGCGCGGTGGATCATCACCGGTCGCTGCCTGCTGCCGTCGGCTGCGGTGTATTCCAGCTCGAAGCGCTCGGGGAAGTTGAAGTCCAACTGGATCGTCGACATCTGCCAGCTGCGGCCCAGAGCGTCTTTGACCTGCACCGAGATCTTCGGGCCGTAGAACGCGGCACCGCCCGGGTCGGGTACGAGGTCCAGACCGGACGCGGCGCCGACCTCGGCCAGCACGCTGGTGGCTTCTTCCCACAGCTCGTCGGAGCCGACGAACTTCTTCGGGTCCTTGGTGGACAGCTCGAGATAGAAGTCGGTCAGGCCGTAGTCGCCGAGCAGTTCGAGGATGAAGCGCAACAACGAGGTCAACTCGTCGCGCATCTGGTCGCGGGTGCAGTAGATGTGCGCGTCGTCCATCGTCAGGCCGCGCACCCGGGTCAGGCCGTGCACGACACCGGAGAGCTCGTAGCGGTAGACGGTGCCGAACTCGAAGAGCCGCAACGGAAGTTCGCGGTATGACCGTCCGCGCGCACGGAAGATAAGGCAGTGCATCGGGCAGTTCATCGGCTTGAGGTAGTAGTCCTGGCCGGGCTTGCGCAGGGTGCCGTCCTCGTCGTACTCGGCGTCCAGATGCATCGGTGGGAACATGCCGTCGGCGTACCAGTCGAGATGACCGGAGATCTGGAACAGCTGCGCCTTGGTGATGTGCGGACTGTTGACGAACTGGTATCCCGCCTCGATGTGCTTGCGCCGCGAATAGTCCTCCAACTCGCGGCGGATGATGCCACCTTTGGGATGGAAAACCGCCAAGCCCGAACCGATTTCGTCGGGGAAGCTGAACAGATCCAGTTCCAGCGCCGAGCTTGCGGTGGTCGCGGAGTTGCGCCTCCTCGATGAACTCGAGGTGCGCGTCGAGCGCTTCCTGCGATTCCCACGCGGTGCCGTAGATGCGCTGCAGGCTGGCGTTGTTCTGATCGCCGCGCCAGTAGGCGGCCGAACTACGCGTCAGCTTGAACGCCGGAATGTAGCGCGTCGTCGGGATGTGCGGTCCGCGGCACAGATCGCCCCATTCCCGTACGCGGGTGCGGGGATTGAGGTTGTCGTAGGCGGTGAGCTCGTCGCCACCGACCTCCATCACGTCCGGATCGCCCGACTTGTCGTCGACGAGTTCGAGCTTGATAGGGCTCATTGGCGAGTTCTTCGCGCGCTTCGTCTTTGGATTCGTAGACGCGACGAAAGAAAAGCTGGCCTTCCTTGACGATCTGGCGCATGCGCTTCTCCAGCGCATCCAGATCCTCGGGCGTGAACGCGCGTGGCACGTCGAAGTCGTAGTAGAAGCCGTCGGTGATGGGCGGGCCGATGCCGAGTTTGGCCTCGGGGAACATGTCTTGGACCGCCTGCGCCAGCACATGTGCCGCGGAGTGCCGGATGACACTTCGGCCGTCGTCGGTGTCGGCGGCCACCGGCGTCACCTCGGCGTCGGCGGCGGGCGTCCACGACAGGTCGCGCAGCCGTCCGTCGGCGTCGCGCACCACGACGATCGCGCCAGGATCGCCCCGTCCCGGCAGGCCTGCGTCGCGCACCGCCTCGCCGGCGGTCGTCCCGGCAGCGACCCGGATCGGGGCTGCTTGGGCGGGGCTGGCGACGGCGCTCATCAGTGACTCTCCATATCGCGAAGGTGACGTCAACGAACTCAGGACGCGACCATGCTATCTGTGCGGCCGCTCAGGTCCCCAGGCCAATAGGGCTTTGCAGCCAGCCCGATTCGACGCCGACCAAGCCGAGCGTCCACCCGATGGCGCCGAGTATCCACAACGTCGCCACCACGACCGCCGCGGTGAAGAGGGCGCTGGCGCCCTTGACCGCGATGTGCTGGCGAGCGAACCACGCCATCACCGCGTCGTAGCGAACCCGCAGCCACTTCAGCACGCGCTGGGCGAAGAGGAACTCCGTGGCCAGAATCGCCAGACCCGCAAACACGATCGCCCAACCAGGACCGGGGTACGGGATCGTGATGATGCCGACCGCCAGCACGCTGAGCCCGATGACCGCGACGGCGACGCGGTATCCGAAATCGGCCACCGGTCGCTCGCGCACCCGGTCACGCCACCGCGCCCATCGGCGCCGCAGTCGGCGACGTTGTTCTTCCGTCATGGTTGACCCGGACGGAGTTTGACGAACAATGCGTGGGCCTCGGCGAGCACGGCATCGCCGTCGAGCAGCCGGCCGGAGACAAAGATCTTGCGGTCCTCGACGCCGTCCAGACTCGCCTGCACCTGCAGCTGCTTTTCCACGGGCACGATCTTGCGGTAGTCGACGTGCAGGAACGCGGTGCGCTGGGCTCGGCTGCCGCTGAGCGTGAATGCCGTGTACCCCAGGAGAGCGTCGAAGAGCTGGGCGACCGTGCCGCCGTGGGCGGCGCCGTTGCGGCCGAGGTGGAAACGGCGAAACGTCGCGGTGCCACCGACGCGGTTGTCGCCGGTCTTGTGCAAGTCGACCGGGATCGACAGGAGATTGCCGCGGTTGGGCAGGTCCATTCGCCGTCCCGACGGCGCGGCCCACTCGTCAGCCGCATACGGTCCGAGCAGGTCGGAGACCTTCTCGACTAGACCGGCGGCCTCGGTGATCACGTCGTCGGGGGCGTCGGCGGAGCGGGTGAGGTCCTGCAGTGTGCGGACCGCGTCGATGAAACGCCCGTAGTCGGGTCCACCCTTGGTGGTGGGTACCGGCGGGTTGAATCCGCCGCCGGGGTGCGCGTCTACCGGCCGTTCGGTCACCTGTTCACCGTATTGCCTCACCTACCGCTGGGCCGACCCGGCGGTGCTCAGTGTCAAAGTGGGCTGATGAAGCTGAGGCGACCTCGCGGCGATGCCGTTGACGTATTCCGAGGTGGGCGCGACCGCCGGCCCGTTGCCCGCCGGGTACCACCATGTGCAGAAGTCGGCGGTGATCGGCAAGGGCCGTGAGCGATTCGACGACGCCGCCTCGACGGGCATGAGATGGGGCATGCTTCGCGGCGCGGGGGCGCGAGTCGAGGCGACGACGGACGTCGCGGCGGTCGGCTCCGAGGTGATCGTTCATCTGGGCCCGGTGCGCGTGCCGTGCCGGGTGGTCTACGTCGTCGACGAGCCCGACCGTCGCGGGTTCGCCTACGGCACGCTGCCGGGGCACGCCGAGTCCGGCGAAGAGCTGTTCCTGGTCCGCTTCGATCCGGCTACCGAGGACGTCTACGCCGAAGTCGCGGCGTTCTCCCGCCATGCGACGTGGTGGAGCAGGCTGGCCTCGCCCGTCACATCGTTCATTCAGCGAATCGTCACGGAGCGCTACCTGCGGGCGTTATAGCGGTAGCCTTATTCGTCTAGCGAAGGACTTGCGGATGGTGATGGTGAACGAACCCGACGGCCTCGATGCGAGCGATGCTGTGAACGCGACGCACCTGCGCATCGCCGAGCTTGTGCAGGCGCTACACGGCCGGTCGGAAACCGATTCGGAAACCGTGCTCGCCGAACTCGCCGAGCATTCGGTCGTCGAGATTCCCGGTGCTCAATACGCCGGCATCACACTCACCCGCAATGCCAAGCACATCGAAACGCCCGCCGCGACGCACCTGTGGCCGGTCCTGCTGGACAAGATCCAGCAGCGGCACGCGGAGGGGCCGTGCCTGACGGCGGCTTGGGAGGAAAAGACCATCCATGTCGCCGATCTCGAGGCCGATGACCGTTTTCCGCGGTACCGGGAGGACGCGCTCGCCGAGACTCCGATCCGGTCGATCATGGCGTTTCAGATGTTCATCGCCGACGAGACGATGGGCGCGTTGAACGTCTACTCCGAGCAGCGCAACGCGTTCAACGCGGAATCGAGGGCCATCGGGCTGGTCTTCGCCGCACACACGTCGGTGGCGTGGAACGCCGTGCGCCGCGACGAGCAGTTCAAGCGCGCGTTGGCCAGCCGCGACATGATCGGTCAAGCCAAGGGCATGATCATGGAGCGGTACAGCGTCGACGCGGTGCAGGCGTTCGACCTGCTGCGCAAACTGTCCCAGGATTCCAATGTGCCGCTGATCCAGGTCGCCACCGATCTGGTCGCGACGGTCGAGCAGAAGTCGAACTAGTCCGTCCCCCACCGATCGCGGCGGTCCACAGGCTGTGGCGTGGGTGCCGATGTTTGCGAATTCGCTTGTGATACAGACCAATCGGTGCCTACGCACAGCAGATCGGACGGCATCGGAATCCCGTTGGGCAGCGGTACCGGAAGACCCGGGATATTCGGCAGGCTGAACGTCGGCGGCGCCACCAGGTTCGAGACGCCGGTCGCGACCGGACCGATCACCGGATTAACCGGCGGCGATCCCGCCATCGTGGAGACCGCAGCGCCGGGGACGCCTGGCGCGGGCGGCGGCATGACGCTGGTGATCCCCTGGACCGTGTTCTGCGTCGTGCGGATGAGACCCGGCGGCGTGAGGATGTCGGCGAACGTCATCGGCGTCGGCGGAGTGGGCGGTGCAGGGGGCGGCGCGACGCCGGCGTTGGTCGCTATCGGTGCGCCGGGCGCTCCGGGAACGGGCGGCGTCACGGCTCCTACCGGTGTAGCGGCGACGCCGCCAGGAGTCGGAGGCACTGGGGGCGTGGCGGTGCCCACGTCGGTCGCTATCGGTGCGCCGGGCGCTCCGGGAACGGGCGGCGTCACGGCCTCCACCGGCGTAGCGGCGATGCCGCCGGGGCCTGGGGGCGCGGGAGGCGTGATCGCTTCCACCGGAGCGGCTGCGGGGACGGCAGGGCCCGGCGGGCCCGGCGGGGTGACCGCCGCCATCGGAGCAGCCGCGGGGACCGGGGGTGCCGGCGGGCCCGGCGGGGTGACCGCCGCCATCGGAGCAGCTGCGGGGCCCGGGGGTGCCGGCGGCAGCAGCGCGCCTGCAGCCGCGTCGCCTCCGGCGCCGGCGGCAGGTGGCGGCAGGGTGCCTGCGGCGGCATCGATTTGGCCTTCGGCCGCCGGGAGCGCGGGTGGCGCCGAATTCGCTGCGGCGGCGCCCATTTCACCGTTCGCCCCCGACGACGCCCCTGACCCGAGGTTGGCCGCAGCGCTCTCGATCTCCGCGCCGGGAGCCGGAGGCGCAGGCGGAGAAGCAAGCGCTGCGGCATCGTCGATCGAAAGGGCAGACTCGAGCGGCGCGGCAGGCGCGGGAGGCGCGGGCGGCGTCAGCGCTTCTGCAGCGTCGACGATCGGCGCCGCAGGAGCCGGGGGCCCGGGCGGCGCGGCAAGCGGAGCGGCATCGGCAATCGGTCCAGCAGGGGCGGGCGGCGAGGGCGGCGTCGCCAGCGCGGCGGTATCAGCGAGCGGTCCCGCAGGGACTGGCGGAGCTCCAGGCGTCACCGCCTCCAACGAGTCCACCACGGGCACACCCGGAGCCGGAGGCGCAGGCGGAGTGGCCAGCCCCGCCGCATCATCGATCGAACCGGCAGGCACCGGCGGCGCTCCAGGCGTCACCGCCTCCAGCGAATCCACCACGGGCACACCCGGAGCCGGAGGCGCAGGCGGAGTAGCCAGCCCCGCCGCATCATCGATCGGGCCCGCAGGCACCGGCGGCGCTCCAGGCGTCACCGCCTCCAAGGAATCCGCCACGGGCGTTGCGGGGATCGGTGGGCCTCCCGGCGTGACGGTCTCTACCGACTCGACAACGGGAACACCCGGCGTCGGCGGCAGCGGAGGCGTCGCACTGGACGCCGAAACATCAACGGGCCCTGTGTAAACGGGAGGTGTCGGCGGAATTGCGGTGCCCGCGGCAGTCTCAATAGGCGCCCCGGGTACCGGCGGCAGCGGCACACTCGGCAGCTCGACCGTGCTGACCGACGGGATGGAAGGAACCGATGCGACGGGGGGCGAGAACGTCTCCACGGCGTTGGACGACGGCACACCTGGAAGCGGAGGAGCCGGCGGTGTCACGGCCTCAACGGAGTTCGCGGTCGGCACCGAGGGCACGGGCGCAACGGGAGGCGAGAAGGTCTCGGCCGGGATGGCTGCGGGAACGCCCGGGGTAGGTGGCACGGGCGGCGTCGCAACACCCGCCGCATCACTGATGGGAGCCGACGGCAGCCCAGGGCTGGGCGGTGTCGCGCCCTCCACCGAACTCGCTGCGGGGACGGCCGGTGTCGGTGGTCCGGGAGGCGAGAAGGTTTCGACCGGCACGCCTGCGCCGGCGGGCGGACCCGGAGGCGACGGCGGAGTGGCAGCGCCCAGCGGTGCAGCAGCGGCGGCCGGAGGGCCCGGAGGCGACGGGGGCGTAGCAGCGGCCACCGGCGCAGCAGCGCCAGCGGGAGGCGTCGGCGGAGCAGGCGGAGCAGCAGCGGCCACCGGCGCAGCAGCGCCGGCCGGAGGACCCGGAGGCGACGGGGGCGTAGCAGCGGCCACCGGCGCAGCAGCGCCAGCGGGAGGCGTCGGCGGAGTGGGACGAGTGAGCGCGTTGACAGCGTCGCCCACGACGAGGTCCATGGCGTTGTACGGGCGCGGCGCCGCGCCGGCGGCCGCCTCCCCGATGCCGGCGTTGGTCAAACCCGGAGTGGAACCTGCTTCGGCGGTGGCCGCCTCGACCAGCGAGGAACCGGAGTCGGGTGGAGTCGGAGGTGTCAGCATTCCGATGGCGTCGGCCGCCCCTGATGGCGGTCCGGGAGGAATCGGCGGGGTCGCCAGCCCCGCAGCATCCACCAGCGGAACGCCAGGCGCAGGCGGAGCAGGTGGAGCCACCACCCCCGCGGCATCCACCAGCGGAGCCCCGGGCACAGGCGGAGCAGGTGGGGTCGACAACCCCGCAGCATCAACTAGCGGAGCCCCAGGCACAGGCGGAGCAGGTGGAGTCGCCAGTCCCGCGGCATCAACTAGCGGAGCCCCAGGCACGGGCGGAGCAGGTGGGGTCGCCAATCCCGCGGCGTCGATCAGCGGAGCCCCGGGCGCGGGCGGCGTTGGAGGAGTCGCCAACCCGGCGGTGTCCACGACCGCTGACGGCGGCAGCGGCGGAGTGGGCGGCGAGATGACGCCTGCAGGGGTGGCGGGAGGAATCACCACCGGGGGCGACGGTTGCGGAGATCCGCCGGTAATAGAGGTTGCGGTGCTCTGGATCGACTGTGGGATGGTGCCCGGTGACGTCGCGAGCTGCTGGATCAATCCCAGGCAGGGCACGCCGCCGTGAGTCGGGCTGGCCATTGCCAGCGGGCTGAACACAGGACCGATGAACAGCAAGCCCGCCGCACCCAAGGTGGTGACCGCCAGCGTTTTCCTGGTCCGCGACATTCTCAACTCCAGTGTTCGTCCCCCGGCCCTTTCGGCCGACCCGTGTTGCTACTGCATCCACTAGAACCACAAACGTGTAATTTTCCAACGCGAAAATTGCCAAGTTATTCAAATGTTGTAAACGCGAAGCGGAGCTGACACCGGATGGTGACCGAAGTTTGCCGAACTGAGGCGACGTGCACCGTGTGCGTTTTAATCCCCCGGGCGGGGGCATCACTGTCATGACAGAGCAATCGAGTCAAGGGTTGGTGTGTGATGACCGTGGAATCCAAGCCCGGCACGGACGCGTCGATCGGCGAGTTGATGAGTCAGTTGTCGACGCAGACCTCAAGGCTTATTCGCGACGAAATGCGCTTGGCGCAGAAAGAGTTCCAGCAGTCGGCCAAGCATGCGGGGATCGGCGCAGGGCTGTTCAGCGTCGCAGGGCTGCTGGCCTTCTTCGGCGTGGCGACGGTGATCGCCGCGGCGGTCGCCGCCCTGTCGCTGGTGCTGGCGGTGTGGGCCGCGGCGCTGATCGTTGGGGCCGTGTTGTTCATCGCCGCAGGTGTGGCGGCTCTGGTTGGGCGAAAGCAGGCCGATGAGGTCACTCCGGCGGCGCCCAAAACGATTGAGACCGTGAAAGCAGACATCCAAGAACTAAAGGACGCGCGCAAATGACCGCATCCAAGCCTGATCGTCCCGAACCCAGTCCAGATGCCGGCATCGACGACATCCAGGCCGACATCGAGCAGACGCGAAACGAGCTCGGGCAGACGGTCCAAGCCCTATCGGGAAAGCTCGACGTCAAGGCACGAGCCAAAGAGAAGGCAGAGGACACCAAGGAACGAGTCGTCGACAAGGCCGATGCTGTGAGACATACGGTTACCGACAACCCGAAGCGATCGGTGCCGATCGCGGCGATTGCGGTGGTCGGCGCGGCGGCGCTCGGGTACGTGATCTGGAGGCGACGGCACTAGACCTGCGCCGGAGTAGGCCCGAATGGACATATTCGGTTGCAGCACAATTGAATCGCTGCCTCGAGCATCGACTTCGTCAATGTCTCCACGGGATTCGCAATCCACTGCTGGCACCTGCGGTCTCAGGCGTTCGGCCCTGCCAGGTTCGAACAGCGCGCGCACGACGCCGCGCCGATGATCGCGTAAGCGGGGCGATGCTTGGCATAGCGAGTAGCCTCCCCTTTCGGGTGGTGCAAACTTGGCGGGAATGCGCGCCGGCACGCAGCCGACAACGACTCCCCGTCCGAGTGCTCAGGGGAGTTACGCCAATGCCAGAAGAAGCTCAGAGCCTTCGGCCACACTTCGAGGACGTGCAGGCCCACTACGACCTGTCCGATGAGTTCTTCGAGTTGTTTTTGGACCCGACGCGGACATACAGCTGCGCGTACTTCGAGCGCGATGACATGACGCTGGAAGAGGCCCAGATCGCCAAGGTCGACCTGGCGCTGGGGAAACTCGGCCTGCAGCCCGGCATGAAGCTACTCGACGTCGGCTGCGGTTGGGGAGCAGCGATGCTTCGCGCGGTGGAGAAGTACGACGTCGACGTCGTCGGCCTCACGCTGAGCAAGAACCAAGCCGTTTACGTCGACGGGCTACTCGCGGTGTCGGACAGTCCGCGCTCCAAGCGGGTGCTGCTCGAGGGTTGGGAGCAGTTTCATGAGCCAGTGGACCGCATCGTGGCGATCGGCCCGCTTGAACATTTCGGCTACGACCGCTATGACGCCTTCTTCAACAGGGCGTATGACCTGTTGCCGGCCGACGGCACCATGCTGCTGCACACGATCGTGCAAATCAGCACCGAGGAGAACGAGGTACGCAAGCTGCCGGTGACGATGCGGCATCTGCGCTTCTTCAAATTCATCATGGACGAGATCTTCCCCGGCGGCCGCTTGCCGACGGTTCCGATGGTCGAGGAGCACGCCACGAAGGTCGGGTTCACAATCAGCCGGATCCATCGCATAGGGCCGCACTACGCGACGACGCTCGACATGTGGGCGGCGGCGCTGGCGGCTCATAGGGACGAGGCGATCGCGATCCAATCCGAAGTGGTCTACGACCGGTACATGAAGTACCTGACCGGCTGTGCCGAGTTGTTCCGCGACGGCTACACCGATTTGTGCCAGTTCACATTGGAGAAGCGATAGCCCGTCTCTATGGCCCGTTCCGCCACATCCCGCGCGCTATCCCACGGCGTTACATGTAACATCATGTCATGCCACCTGCCCGCGACCGCGTACGACGACATCGCGAACGGCTGCGGCAACAAGGCCTGCGGCCGATCCAAATCTGGGTTCCGGACGTGAACGCCCCGGAATTCGCCCGCGAAGCGCACCGCCAATCGACGCTCGTGGCTGCCAGTGAACAGGACCCACACGATCAAGCCTTCGTCGACGCGGTGTCGTCCGACTGGGACGACACCGCCTAAAGTGCGGCGAGGCGACATCTACAGCGCAGCCGCGCGCGGCGCGTACAGCGGAAAACCTCGTCCCGTCGTCGTCATCCAGGACGACCGGTTCGACGCAACCGCCTCCGTTACCGTCGTGCCGTTCACCACCAGCGAGGTCGAGGCGCCACTGCTGCGAATCCCCGTGCAGCCGTCGGAAACCACCGGCTTGGCACAAACCAGCCGGCTAATGGTGGACAAGGTGACAACCGTTCCTCGCACCAACCTCACCAACCCCGTCGGCCGCTTATCAGACCAAGACCTCATTCGGCTCAACCGCGCGCTTCTGGTCTTCCTAGGACTCGCGATCTGACAACCAAGCCTGACGGCCAGATATCGCTGCGCCACTTGACCCCCAGGAAGTAGCGGTGGCACGTTTTCCCAGGTCGTCCCCGGTTCCCGCGGTTGGGGTGTGGTGTGTGGCGTTCACTGACGCGCAGGACCTTCGGCGTCGCGCATGACGTGTGGTCCCTGGGTGGTCCCCCCATCGACACGTCGCTGCGGGGTCAGGGATATGGCGAGCAGCTGCTCCTCGACGCGCTAGGCAAAGCCGTCGCCGCATCGGAAATCGGCGGCGGTCGGCTCATCGTCGTTGATGCCATGGACGACGAGGCGCAATCCATCTACGAGCACTACCACTTCGTTCCGGTCAGGAACCGCGAGCGTCGTCTGGTCATGAAGGTCTCCACAGCGGCGAAAGCGCTCGGGGCGCGCTGTCGGGAGTAAACCGTTTCGACGAATAATCTGCTGCACAAAGGAGTTGACCGTTAGCCAGCGAGCTCCGATTCGCACCCGGAGCTGGAGCGCGCGCCCCCGTAGGGCTCACAAACAGCCCCTTTGCCACATTTCGGTCTGGCCGTCGTTCGCGTGGACCGCGATGGGGTCCGCCGAACCAACCCGGAGCCAACGCTCGGCCGGTGAACTGATTACTTTGATTTCCCTGAGAGTTGTTGGGCCGGCGCGTGAACGCGGGCTCAGCGGTTACTCGACTAAAAGCTACAGCGGTCGCCGATGGTCAGCCATTGACGACCAAGCAGGCCAAACCAATTTTGGGGTGATTGATCATGTGTACCGCTGCCGCCGAAGCAGTGACCGATAAGACGTTCGGTGTTGCGGAGCTGCTGGCGACCGCGCACGAGCTGCAGCGATCCCGTTCCCGCCGGGAGAGTTAGGCAATGTCACCGATCACCCGCGGTCCTTTCGGACGTCTGACGTCCGAATTGCGTCTGGTTAGCCGTAACCCGAGTCACTTCCACACCGGCCGGTGGTTCCTACTGGCTGAGGGCGTGGTGTTGATCGCAATCGGCACAGCCGGGTTCGTCTCTGCCGCAACGCAATCCAATATTCAACCGGCTGGCGCCCCAGTGCTGGTGCTGGCGTTGACGCCTTGGCACAGCGCAATATTGCTCGGGTTCGGGATGTTGGCTGCGCTGGGCACCTTGCAGCGCCGGACTGCGATCACCGTCGCCGCCCTCGGCGCAGTGATTTTCGCGGTTCTCGAGTTTATCGGCGCGGTGGCCGCGGCGCATCACGCGCCGGGATTCGAAGCGCGCGACATCGTGTTGCACGGAGTCCTTGCCGCGGTGAACTTCGCTGTCCTGTACTGGCTGATCCCCGACGTGCTAGAAGGGCCGGATTGGGTCCAACGCTCGGGAACTCAGAGCCAGCAGCCTGCGGAGTCAGGCCACCAGGCTACGACCGTCCCTCGGGCAAGCGCCATAGACGCCGCCGACACCGCTGGGACGAAACGACTCGTCGGAACCGTGAACCAAGACGAAAGCCGACGGCACCACCCAACGGCAACAGATTCACCTAGGAGGAAGCCCACCATGAAAGCACCACGCAATGTCGTCATCACCGGCGCCAGCGCCGGGATAGGTCGCGCCGCGGCCCGCGGATTCGGCGCCAGGGGCGACAACGTTGCCCTGCTCGCCCGTGGGCAGGGCGGGCTCGACGCCGCCGTCAAAGATGTCGAGGCCGCCGGCGGCCAGGGCCTGGCGATCGCCACCGACGTCGCTGAATACGACGAAGTCGATGCGGCAGCCAGCCAGTTCGAGGAGGCCTTCGGGCCGATCGACGTCTGGGTGAACGTCGCCTTCACCTCGGTGTTCGCCCCGTTCCACCAGATCACCGCCAAGGAGTACCGCCGCGTCACCGACGTCAGCTACTTGGGCTACGTGCACGGCACAATGGTCGCGCTTTCGCGGATGCGGCCGCGCAACGCCGGCACCATCGTGCAGGTCGGCTCCGCGCTCGGCTCGCGCGCAATCCCGTTGCAGTCGGCCTACTGCGGCGCCAAGCACGCGATCAACGGCTTCACCGAATCCGTACGCACGGAACTGATGCACGAGCACAGCAAGGTACACATCACCGTCGCCCAGATGCCCGCGGTCAACACTCCCCAATTCTCCTGGGTGCTGTCGCGACTGCCCAAACATCCACAACCGGTGCCCCCCATCTATCAGCCGGAAGTCGCTGCCCGGGCGGTGTTATTCGCCGCAGAACGTCCACGCCGCAAGCAATACTGGGTCGGCGCCAGCACCGCTGCCACCACCATGGGCCAGAAACTCGCCCCCGCGCTGCTTGATCGTTACCTAGCGAAAACCGGTTACGCCTCCCAGCAAACCAAGGAGTCGGTGAGCCCGGACCGACCAAACAACCTGTGGGAGCCGCGCGACGCCGAGGCGGGCGACGATTACGGCGCACACGGCGAGTTCGACGAGCGTTCGCACAACTGGGCTCCGCAGGTATGGGTCTCCCAGCATGCCCGGTCGACGTCGATCGCTGCGGCTGGCGCCGTCGCCGTCGGCGCCGCACTCACACGCCTTCGTCGCACATAACGATCTCGTTTGCGACGCACTCGTGATCGACACGCACCCGGACAGCTTCCGGGCACCGATACAACCAGCCAGTCCGGGCTCAGCTCGTCCTCGGCGGCGTTCCCGCCTGACGTGTTACGGGAGTACGCACTGCTGGCAGACGGTGAACGCGGGATTCTGGTCGGCCCGCGCGGCGACTACGCGTGGATGTGTGCCCCGCGGTGGGCTTCCGACGCGGCGATGTCCTCGCTGCTCGGCGGCGGGGGCGGATATTCGGTCACTCCCACAGATCCCCGGTTCGTGTGGGGCGGCTACTACGAGCCGCGATCGCTGATCTGGAGGTCCCGCTGGGTGACATCCACCGGCATCATCGAATGCCGCGAAGCGCTGGCATTTCCCGGTGACCCAAACACCGCCATCGTGCTGCGACGCATCGTGGCAGTGGACGGCGATGCCGAAGTCCGCGTTCGAATGGCCGTGCATGCTGGCTTCGGTGCACAGCCGATGAAGGTGGACGAGCGTTTCGACGGCGGGTTTACCGCGTCATCGGGACCGCTGCGGCTGCGCTGGAACGCCCACGCAGACATCGGTATTCGCCCGGACGGCACCGCGGAGGCGATTATCAGAGTCGCAGCCGGCGACATCCACGATCTTGTGCTGGAGGTCGGGGACCGGCCACTGCCCCGCGACCAGGTGGACCCCGACACGTGCTGGCGCACTACTGAGCACGCGTGGCATGCGGCCGTGCCCGCGTTCGACAACTCGCTGGCTGACCGGGACGCCCGGCACGCGTATGCGGTGCTGCGCGGCCTGACCAGCGCCGGTGGGGGGATGGTGGCCGCGGCAACGATGTCGCTGCCCGAACGCGCCGAGCAGGGCCGCAACTACGACTACCGCTACGCCTGGATCCGCGACCAGTGCTACACCGGTCAGGCCGTCGCCGCGGCCGGGCCGTGCGACCTCCTCGACCGGTCAGTGGGCTTCATGGCCGATCGGATGCTGGACGACGGAGCCGATTTGATGCCGGCGTACACGGTGAACGGTGACCGCGTGCCCGACGAACAGTCGCTGACGCTGCCGGGCTATCCGGGCGCCGCGGTCAAAACCGGGAACTGGGTCAACGGTCAGTTTCAGCTCGACGCGTTCGGCGAGGCGCTGCTGTTGTTCGCTGCGGCAGCCCGCTGCGATCGACTCGACACCAACGGATGGCGCGCGGTTGAATTGGCGGTCGGCGCGGTCGAGTCCCGTTGGGGCGAAGCCGATGCCGGGATTTGGGAACTCGACAACGCGCGGTGGGCCCATTCCCGGTTGACGTGCGCGGCCGGGCTGCGGGCCGTCGCCGCGGAGGCCCCGAAGGCCCAGGCCGCGCAGTGGTCCGGGCTGGCTGACGTGATCGTCGCCGATACCACCTCGGACTGCCTGCATCCCAGCGGACGCTGGCAACGGGCAGCCAACGATCCAAGGGTGGACGCGGCGCTTCTGCTACCGGCAATTCGTGGCGCCCTGCCCGCCGACGATCTCCGCAGCCGCGCCACCGTCGACGCGGTGCGCGCCGAGTTAAGTTCGCAGGGCTACGTCTATCGGTTCCGCCACGACGAGCGTCGCCTGGGTGAGGCCGAAGGAGCGTTCCTGCTGTGCGGCTTCGTGATGGCCCTTGCCGAACATCAACAGGGCAACGCGATCGCCGCCGCGCGCCGGTTCGAACGCAGCCGTGCCGCCTGCGGTCCCCCAGGGCTGTTCACCGAGGAGTACGACGTCGAGCAACGTCAACTGCGGGGCAACCTTCCCCAGGCATTCGTCCACGCCGTGTTCTTCGAAGCGGCGCACACCCTTGCCGCTTCCCCCGACTAGATCCAGTCACGGCTACCTCGCGTTGCAACGACCGGCCGTCCGCAGCGCGTCGGGCTGCAACTGCCCGTGCGCACACAACACCAACGGGGCCCGATCCAGCGCGCCGCCGAGCCAGCCGCGCCGGCGCAGTTCGGCCACGATGCGATGCACGATCAGCAGAGTGATCAGGGCGACAGCGCCGGTCGCGAAGGATTCTGACGATGACGTCGCAGTGCGGCCGACGATGGCGCCCACGGCGACGATCACCACGAAATCGAACACGTTGAGCTGAGCAACGACGCGACGTTCCGACAGCCGCAGGCCCACCACAGCCACGACGAACAACAGCAGTGCCTTCAGCGCGGTCCAGCCCAATTCCGCGTAGCTGCCGAGCAGATGGTGCATGGACGACTCCATCGTGATCACCGATGATGCCCAGATCGGCTGCGATCGGTACGCACCTGGCGCAGCAGGAACCGCCCGCCGGGCACGACGCCGAGCACGATCTGTGCCAGCTTGTTCCGAAGGCCCTGGTGTGAGGGCAGGGTCGCTGGCGCCCGGACGAGGTCGCGGTAGCCGGCACCGGCCCACACTCCGGCGATCGCGGAGTCGGTCAATCCAGCGCGTGCCCGGTCGCGGTCGACGGCAGCAAGCCCGAGGGCGGTCAGGGCGTGCACCGCGTCGACCCACACGCCCATCGCAAGCACCTCAGGGCTGGGTCGGACACCGGACAGGACCGCCTGGGTGAGGTGGCGAGCGCCGAGAATCCGGCCGATCAACACGCTCTTCGAGTCCACTCGCACACTTGCGGCCTCCATCACCTGACGCGGTGCGACGAGCATGGCCGCGCCCCAGCTCGCCCGGACCAGCTCGATTTTTCGGTTGCTCGTTGCCACTGGGCTGATGGCTGGGCGCGGAATCCACCGGCCAGCGCCGCCGGCGTCGTCGGTGCCGTTCAACGCGCCCCGGTCGATGTCGAGCCTGTAGTGGGTCATGACATTTCCTTACCGCGTCGGGAATTGGACGAGCTCGGACGGGGTCCGCATTTCCGGTAGTGCTCGGCGGTGGCGGCGATCGACATGCCGTGGCCGGGCTGGGTGGTGTTAGGGCTGAGAACTCCGTTGGCCGCGGGAGGGATCCCGTCGAACAGTTCCGGTTCCAGCCGGGTGTGATCGATGAAGTACTCGATGTGACGCAGGTTGGGAATCGCGGCGGCCACCGGGGCGTGCAGCGCCGGCGCGCAGTGCGCCGACACTTCCAGGTTGTGCGACGCAGCGATCGATGCGGCGGCGAGCCAACCCGAGTAGCCGCCGCAGCGGGTGGCATCGAGTTGAAGGCAATCCACGACGGACGCAAGTTGGCGCGCGTCGTAGAGATCGGATACGTACTCGCCGGCCGCGACGTCGCAACGTACAGCCTGTCGAACGCTGTGCAGGCCCTCGACATCGTCGCTGCTGACCGGCTCCTCGAACCAGATGACCCCGAGGTCGTCGAGCGCGACGCCGGCACGGCGGGCCTGTGCTACGGAATAGCCGCCATTCGCGTCGACCATCAGTACGACGTTGTCTCCTGCGAGGTCACGCAGCTGGCACACCCGATCGAGGTCGCGCGCGGTGTTCGCACCCCAGTCTTCCCCGATTTTAATCTTCATTGCAGTGCATCCGGCCGCCTGCCATTCAGCCACCTGCTCGGCGAGCTGAGCGGGATCCAACGACGTGAAACCCCCCGAACCATAGATCGGCACCGTGGACCGGGCCTGGCCCAGCATCATCGGCAACGGCTCGTCGCATAGCCGCGACTTGAGGTCCCACAGCGCGATATCGACCGCGCTGAGCGCCTGCATCACCAGACCCCGGGTGCCGAAGTTGCGGCAGTGCCGATGCATCGCCGACCAGGCGCCGGCGATGTCGAATGGATCGCGCCCGGTGACGACGGCGGCCAACTCCCCGGTGATGACCGCGGAGGCAGCCGCCGAGCTGTAGGTCCAGCCCAGACCGGTCGCGGCGCCGGCATGTGCGTGTACCACGACAGCAGTCGTGGCGTCCCACGTCAGGGTGCCGTCGGCCTCGGGTTCGGGCGTGTCGACGGTGTATACCGCTACATCGATCTGTTCGATTGTCGGGCGGTTGACGCTCATCGGCGTGGCTCGTCTATCAGCGCCGCATCCTTGAGCGTCACCGTCACTCGTCCTTCTCGCCCGGCAGATACTGCTGCACTTTCTGTTTGATCCCCTGCTTGATGAAGCCGCTTGCATCCTCGTCGCCGCCTAGCACCGCGTGAACCAGCGACTTGGCCTGCTCGAAGGTCGCGTGCGGGGGGATGGGTGGGACGTCGGGGTCGCAGGGTACGTCCAGCACGGTCGGACGATCGGCCGAAAGCGCACGGTCCCATGCGTCGCCCAATTTGCTTGCTTCGTGGATGGTTTCACCGAGCAGCCCCAAGCTGCGGGCGAACCCCGCATAGTCCACGTCCGGCAGCGATTGGGACGCCCCGAACTTGGGAGAGTCCTCCATCGCCCGCATTTCCCAGGTGACCTGATTCAGGTCATTGTTGTGCAGCACCGCAACGATCAACCTCGGATCGGCCCACTGCTTCCAGTACTTCGCGACCGTGATCAGCTCGGCCATGCCGTTCATCTGCATGGCGCCGTCGCCGACGAAAGCAATGCTCGGACGGTCCGGGTGAGCCCACTTGGCGCCAATCACGTACGGCACGCCCGGGCCCATGGTCGCCAGCGTTCCCGACAGCGAACCCCGCACTCCCGCAGGGAATTTCAAGTGCCGGGCGTACCAATTAGCCGAGGACCCCGAGTCGGCCGCAATGATCGCGTTGGCGGGCATCCGCTCGGATAGTTCGTAGAAGATGCGCATCGGGTTGATCGGATCCGCGTCGGTCATCGCCTGCCGCTGTACCGTGTTCCACCACTTGGCGACGTGCTTTTCTACCTGCTCCCGCCATGACCGGTCTGACTTCGGCTTCAGCAGTGGGATCAGCGCCTGTAGCGTGACCTTGGCGTCGCCGACGATGTTCAGCTCATACGGGTAGCGCATGCCGATCCACTTACCAGAGCGGTCGATCTGCACCGCCCGAGCTTGGTCGAGCTTGGGCATGAACTGGGTGTAGGGGAAATTCGATCCGACGGTGAGCAGGGTGTCGCAATCCATCATCAGATGCCAGCTCGCCGTGGTGCCGAGCAATCCGATTGAACCGGTGACCCAGGGCAGGTCGTCGGGCAGAACGTCCTTTCCCAGCAGCGCCTTGGCCACTCCTGCGCCGAGCAGGTCCGCCACCTGCGTGAGTTCGGCCTCGCAGCCCCGTGCTCCCTGACCGACCAACATCGCGACCTTCTCGCCGGCGTTGAGCAGATCAGCGGCCGCTTGAACGGCGGTGTCGTCGGCGGCGATCCGCGCTGGGGCCATACCCAGGCTGGACGGCACCTCCTTGAACGCGTGTCCGGGTGCCTGGTATTTCAGCTCGAAGACGTCGGACGGGATGATGATGCAGGTCGGACAGCCTTCGCTGACCGCGATCCGGATCGCCCGGTCGATCAGGTTGGGCAGCTGTTCGGGCACGGTGCACATCTGCACGTATTCGCTGCACACATCTTTGAACAGGCTGATCAGGTCGATCTCCTGCTGATATGAGCCGCCCATCGCCGACCGCTCGGTCTGCCCGACGATGGCGACTACCGGTACGTGGTCCAGCTTCGCGTCGTAGAGACCATTGAGCAGATGGACCGCGCCCGGGCCGCTGGTGGCGACACACACTCCAAACTTGCCGGAGAACTTGGCGAACCCCACGGCCTCGAAGGCCGACATCTCCTCGTGCCGTGCCTGCACGAACTGCGGTTTATCCCCCGCCCGCTGCCACGCGGCGAGCAGACCATTGATGCCATCCCCAGGGAACCCGAAGACCTGATCGACGTCCCAGTCCCGCAGCCGGGCCAGAAGGACGTCGGCAACCGTATCCGACATTTTGCAAACTCCAATACGCATGAGTGATTGACTATTTCGCGCGGCCCGCCGATCTGAGCAGCGCGCCTCTCCACTCGACGGCTACCCGTTCCGTCGCTGCATAAGCGAGACAAACGCTGAGATTTTCCGGCGGTGCGCACAGCTGACGTTCAGGTTCCGGTGCTGAACGCACGCTGTAGAGATGCCGTGCGGAATGAGCTTGTCGGCCAAATCATCCGGCGTGTTTTCGCGGCCGTCGGTGTGGGCATCCTGCCGCAGCGCCGTCCATGCGAGCGGCCATGTACACAGCATCAGGAGTATTCGATGGTGACCATCCCGTTTGGACAGCGTGATGCGGTCGATGATGACACGCGCGAGCTGCGAACCGACTTGAGGCGGCGCGTGCAGGGCGAGGTCAGGTTCGACCCGGGTACACGGGCGGTGTACTCGACCGACGCCTCGAACTACCGCCAGGTCCCGATCGGTGTAGTGGTGCCCCGCACCGTCGAGGCTGCGGTCGAGGCGATCAACGTCTGCCGCGAGCACGACATTCCGGTTCTGTCTCGCGGTGGAGGGACCAGCCTCGCCGGCCAGTGCTGCAACGCAGCGATCGTGCTCGACTGGAGCAAGTACTGCACGCGGGTCGTGTCGACAGATGCTGACGCCGGCACCGCCGTAGTGGAGCCCGGCATCAAGCTCGACTCGCTGAACAATGAACTCGCCGACACCGGTTGGATGGTGGGGCCACGACCGTCGACGCACGTCAGTTGCACTCTCGGCGGGATGATCGGCAACAATTCGTGCGGGGCGACCGCGCAGGCGTACGGGAAGATGGTCGACTCCGTGCGCCGCCTGGAGATCCTCACCTACGACGGCGTCCGGATGTGGGTCGAACCGACGAGCGATGGCCAGTACGAGCAGATCCTCGGTGAGGGCGGCCGGCGGGCCGAGATCTACCGGGGCCTGCGCCGCATCCGCGACGAGTACGCCGACGAGATCCGCGCGCGCTACCCCGACATCCCCCGCCGTGTGTCGGGCTACAACCTGGACTCGCTGTTGCCCGAGAACGACTTTGACGTCGCCCGGCTATTGGTCGGCAGCGAAAGCACGCTGGTGACGGTGTTGCACGCGGAGATCACGCTGGTGCCGCGGCCTCAGGCGCATGTGCTGGCCTTGCTCGGGTTCGAGGACGTCGCCGCCGCCGCCGACGCCGTGCCGCTAGTTCTGGAACACCAACCCGCGGCCCTGGAGGGTTTCGACCATCGGCTGGCCTCCCTCGAGCACTCGCAGCACCTGGCCGAAGAGGCATTGCGGCAAGTGCCGGACGGCAACGCCTGGCTGATGGTGCAGTTCAACGGGGACGACCGCGACGAGGCGTGCGGCCGAGCCAAGGCCTTGGTCGACCACGTGCGCCAACAGGCGACACAGCACACCGTGGTGCTCGAGGACCCGCAGCACCAGAAGCAGGTCTGGGAGGCCCGCGAAGCCGGCCTGGGTGCTACCGCTCATCCGCCGCTGAGCCCGGATACCCACTCCGGATGGGAGGACGCCGCGGTGCCTCCCGACCGCCTCGGTAACTACCTGCGTGATTTTCGGAAGCTGTTGGAACGCTACGAATACCAGAGCGCGTCCCTGTACGGCCACTTCGGCCAGGGCTGTGTGCATACCCGCATTCCGTTCGACCTGCGCACCGCACCCGGGGTGGCGGCCTACCGCGCGTTCGCCGAAGAGAGCGCGCATCTGGTGACCGACTACGGCGGCTCACTGTCCGGTGAGCACGGAGACGGGCAGTCGCGCGGCGAACTGTTGCCGATCATGTTCGGGCAGAAGATCATCACCGCGTTCGAAGACCTCAAAGATCTCTTCGATCCACAGAATCGGATGAACCCCGGCAAGGTGGTGCGGCCCGCCGCCCTCGACGAGAACCTGCGTCTAGGTGCTGACTACCGGCCGGCCGAACCCGCCACCCAATTCGCCTATCCGTCTGATGATCACCGGTTCAGCCGCGCCGCCGATCGGTGCGTGGGAGTGGGCAAATGCCGCGGGGACGCGTCGGGGGTGATGTGCCCGAGTTATCGGGCCACCGGCGAGGAGGAACACTCCACCCGCGGGCGGGCCCGGCTGCTGTTCGAGATGCTGGAAGGCGACGTCATCACCGACGGCTGGCAGTCCACCGACGTCCGCGACGCCCTCGATCTGTGCCTGGCCTGCAAAGGCTGCCGCACCGACTGCCCGGTCAATGTCGACATGGCAACCTATAAGGCAGAGTTCATGTTTCACCACTACAAGGGCCGGCTGCGGCCGATGTCGCACTACTCGATGGGATGGCTGCCGCTGCTGGCGCGATTCGCCGCGGTCGCGCCGCGTTCCCTTAACGCGATCGCGCACACGCCAGGCATCTCGTCGGCGTTGAAGGCCGTCGGCGGCATCGCCCCCGAACGCGACATCCCGCGCTTCGCACCGCAACGGTTCACACGCTGGTTTCACCACCGGTCGACCGCCCGCGTCCCTGCCCCCCGCGGCAAGGTCGTCTTGTGGCCCGACACGTTCAACAACAACTTCGACCCCACGATCGCCCGCGACGCCGTACAGGTCCTCGAATCGGCCGGATTCGAGGTCGAGGTTCCGCGCAAGTCGGTCTGTTGCGGTCTCACCTGGATCTCGACCGGGCAGCTCGAGGTCGCCAAGACCATGCTGAAGCGCACCTTGGGTGTGCTGGAACCTGCACTGCGAGAGGGTATTCCGGTCGTCGTGCTCGAGCCGAGCTGTGCCGCGGTGTTTCGATCGGATCTGCCCGAACTTCTACCCGGCGACGAAGATGCGCGCCGGCTGGCCGAGCTGACCAAGACACTGGGCGAGGTTCTTCGCGAGAAGGCGGCCGACTGGAATCCGCCACGGGTCGAAGCAACGGCGCTGGTTCAGCCGCACTGCCATCAGCACGCGATCCTCGGCATGAAGCAGGACACCGAAATCCTGCGCGGCGCCGGGGTCGACGCCACCGTGCTTGACGCCGGCTGCTGCGGGCTGGCGGGAAACTTCGGCTTCGAACGCGGTCACTACGACGTATCGGTGGCCTGCGCCGAGGACAAGCTTCTACCCGCCATCCGCGACGCGGACACGGCCACCGTGGTGATGGCCGACGGTTTCAGTTGCCGGACACAGGTCGGTGCCTTGGCTGACGGGCGCACTGCCCTGCACACGGCCGAAGTTCTGGCAGCTGGGCTGCGCGGCGAAAAGCCGGGTAACAGAATTGGATTAGAAAATTCGAGTACCCACCGGCGGTGGCGAACGGTTGCGTTGTTCGCCGGGGGGACGGTCCTTGCCGCCGCCGTCGCGACATCGTTGCGGCACGCCAAGCGACGGTGACGCACACGCACGGTGCACCCCTCGAATGTGAGTGATCGATCAGTTCTCCTTGATACCAGTAAAGAAAGTTCTCACATCACCGCACGCCCCTTCTCGGCACTGGCGCGTGAGGGATAGCCGATCACGCCACCAGATCGTCGTGAGCCGGTGGCCCGGTCTTACCGTTCTCACCGGCTCAGCGCCCGCGATCTCTATCTCATCCTTGCTGATGACCCGATCGCTGAAGGCACATCCGAGGACCGATCCCGGGCTGTCGTACCCCCCATCCAATTCGGTGAGCAATCATGATTGACACCGACAAGGTTCCCGAGACACCGCTCGACCAACTGGCCGCCCTGGACCCGGCCGCAGCGGCGTGAGGTCGCCAACGAGCTGCGGCAGGTCACCGAGACGTTCGCCCGGGTGCCTGACAGTCGGCCGACCGTGCACACACTCCCGCTGGTGGCCCACCTGCTCGACTCGGGCCGACGAGCGCTGACCTGTGCTAGTCGTGCCAGGCGACCTCCCCATGCCGGGCAAAACCCAGAAAGACTCCACCCTGCACAAACCAACCTCAAGAATGGGATTGGCCCACCACCGGAAGCGAGACCCATGTCTGACACGCCCGACGACTTGCCCTCGCCGCACGAGTTCCGCAGGAAGACGGCCCACGTCGATCGGGAGTTCGCAGATGCCCGCCGGTATCTGTCGGCGTTGTGCGCCGACGACAATGAAGCCCTTCATGCGCTGATGGTGGAGATCCACCGCGACGGACGGGCCATGAAGGTCTTGGCAGCGATGGCGGTGCAGGCCCTCGACTTCGCCCAGCTCTCCGCGGACCACCTCGGCGGCGATGTCCAGAAGTGGCTCGACGAGTCGGTGATGGCCCAAGACACCGCCGAAAATGAGCGGGACCAAACCGAACTCGGCGGCGAGGCATAGCCCCTTCAGCGGCCTACCTGACCGATAGAGCGTCCCGGTGAAACGATGACCACCGCTGCCGTGGCGTCGTATGCATACGACCAAATCGACCAGGCCCGAGAAAAACTGAACGGCGTCTCGGAATAGACGAGTTGTGAGCATCTCGAAAGGCCGTCGTAGATTTCCGACCCGGCGCGTGTCGAGCGTCGCCGTAGCAAGGCCGACTAAATCAGCAGATCTACGGTCATTGGGCTGTGATCGCTGTGCGTAAGCCAGTCCTCATGCGAGCCAACCGTGACAGCTTCGATCGCCTCCGGGCGATCTACGAACGTGTAGTCGATGTGATACCGCTTTTCGGGGTTTCTGGTCCACCAGAGCGTCGGATCTGGCTCCGCCCCGCGCTCACATTGGTGATAGAAGTGGTAGGCGCTGACGAACCCACGGGATTTCATCTGGTCCATGAAATCGCCAAAATTGTTGCGTTTGTTGGGCTTATCCCAGCACACCGAGTTGTTGAAGTCGCCGCTGATCACGGTCAGGTCCGATTCTCCTGACAGGAACCCCTCGTAATGCTCGATGGATGCCCGGCACGCGCCGAACTGACGGGCGGTCTCATGGCCTTTGCCCAGGCGTCTCATATCCCAGACGGCAAGTAGCCGAATGTATCCTGGCCCGCTCAGGTGCAGCGGCATGACCCACTGGTATCCAGGGTCATAACTCTCGTCGATACGCAACTTCCAGCCATCGAACGCGACTACAGAAAGGCCCTTGTTCGGGTTGGAGCCTTTCCATTGCACAGATGTCGCACCGATCTCCTTCAACGCCGATCCCGTCTTGTCCCGGTTAGCCGACTCCGGAAGGATCGCGACCGTCGGGTTCAGTTTCGCCAGCAGGTGCGCCTTGCAATGGAGAGACATCGCGACGTTCCATTCGACAAGGCGCACCGAGATCGTGTCACTGCGCACGCCGTCAAGAATGTCACTCCCGACCGACAGACGAAGACGGGTCGCGCTCATGGTGTCTCCGCCCACCTGAATGAGTCAGACAGGTCCCGTCGCCATAGCGGCACGGCTCCGGGGCGGAGAGCTGCGTCCTCCTCAAGTGCGACCACTTGCGCTCAACGCGCTGCATCTTCTTGGCCATACTGAGCGGCATGTAGGGATCGCCGTGCTTGGCCCGTTGGTGCGCCCGGAGATCTCGCTCCTCATCGGTCATTGCCGCCAACTGGTGATGGGTCATCGTGTCACCTCAGGACTTGCTCCGTGGCTCTGGTGTAGAGACCCATCTGGCCCAGCAGCGTCACCAGGAACGGCGGTGGACTCCCGCCACCCAGACGGTGCGCCTCATCCTCGTGGGCCCACTCGATCAGATGGCAGAGGTCCTCGGTCAAGTCCGGGTCGTCTTTCACGTCGTGGTGATTGAGGACAGCCTTGAGTGCTTGTTCCTCGTCATACGCAATCAGTGTCATGAGCGACCACCTCCACCCTGTTGAGTTGTTCTGCTCCCATTGTAACTGGGCAACATGCTCTGACCAGCAAAGGAGGAAGCCGCCCCAGATGATGAAGACGGCTTGTGACTGACGCCCGACCCAACCCTGGCCGTGGTTCTCTCCGCAGATAGCATCAGAGATAGCACGGGATGGCAAAAACATGCTCTGACGTGGTGGTCCCGACTGGGATCGAACCAGTGACCTTCCGCGTGTGAGGCGGACGCTCTCCCCCTGAGCTACGAGACCGGGGAGCTCGACAATACGAGTCGAACGACGTCGAACACTAGCACGTCCAGCACTTTCGGCTCGAATTCCTCAGACTCCGACGCCGCAGCGCTATGGTCACGCCGTGGCAGGTCGTATCGGCCGGTTGTGCGTCGTTATTGCCGTTATGGGCGTGACGCTGGCGTTCGTCGCGTGCGCTTCAAATCGTCGGCCGCAGGGCGCTGCCTCACGCCCGGTGCAGGCGTCGTCGTCGGCGCTGGCGCAACCGAACGGGGCGCCCGATCCGCAGCCGGTCGACCGGGCGGTCGAGTTCGGCGGGTTCGTCACTCCGTCGGGGAATGTCAGTTGCATGGTCGCCGCGGACTTGGCCCGCTGCGACATCATCGACCGCGATTGGTCTCCCCCGCCGCGACCCGCGGACTGCGAATTCGACTACGGGCAAGGTATTGCGATCGCGCCCAGCGAGCCGGCGTACTTCGTCTGCGCCGGGGACACCACCTTCGGCGTGGATGAGGTTCTGCAATACGGAGACTCGATGACAGCCGGGGCGATGCGCTGCGAGAGCGCGGAGTCGGGTGTCACGTGTCGTGACGTCGAATCGGGCCACGGCTTCGCGATGTCGCGGGAGGCGTATCGACTCTTCTGAGGTTCCAACGCGGCGGCGGGCGGGGTGATTTGTGCGGCTACACTTTGGTCGACTATCGTCGTCCTTCGCGACGGGCGACGAAGTTGTTCGTGGCGCGCGGATGTAGCGCAGTTGGTAGCGCATCACCTTGCCAAGGTGAGGGTCGCGGGTTCGAATCCCGTCATCCGCTCGAAGGGTGCAGTGGCATCAACCCCCAACGGTGGAGTGGCCGAGTGGTGAGGCAACGGCCTGCAAAGCCGTGCACACGGGTTCGATTCCCGTCTCCACCTCCACCAGCGCGATTAGCTCAGCGGGAGAGCGCTTCCCTGACACGGAAGAGGTCACTGGTTCAATCCCAGTATCGCGCACCAGTATCAGTGCAGCTTAGGCCCGGTTTTTACCCGGGCCTTCGTTGTATCCGCGCAATAAACGCGCAATAAGGCCCTTGGGTTCGTTCGCTAGCACCGAAGGGGAAAAGCAAATGACGCTAACCACCACCACCCCAACCACCGAACCCGTCCCTCTGCCGCTTGGGGCCAGGACCTTCGATACCTGGCAGGACGACGACCCGCAGCCGTACCGAGTCATCCTGGGCGCAGACCGAACGGTCACCGACCACAAGGTACGGGTCTCCCCCAGCGCCGTGCAGTGGGCAGACGGCAGTGTCGACGACGGCCACATTGAAGCACCCCACGTCTACGTCTTTGAGCTAGGCGAAGGCGCCCCGCTCAACAGTGACCAGGCACGCGAACTGGCTGCGGCGCTGCTCGAGGCCGCCGCCGAGGTTGACGGCTGGGCAGTGCGATGACGCTCAAACGAGACATCGCCCCCATCCCACCCGGTGCAACCGACGTGTCCGACTGGGCCGACGTCGGTCACCCCGATCAATTCCGAACGTTCACCGGCCCGGAGTGGCTCGTAGGCGACCTCGTTATCCAGGTCTACGGCACCCAACTCGTGAACGGCGCCGTTGAAGGGCGATGCGTGCGCGCTGACATTCACTGGGACAACGAATTGGACACTGCCACCACCCGCGAGTTGGGGAACTCACTCCTCGCGGCAGCTGATGCCCTTGCCCGCTTGGAGGGACAGCTATGACCACGACCGAACGCCGCACACTCCCGCCCATCGTCTGCGCCCCATGGTGCGAGGACGGAGACGGCCACCCCGACACGTTCCTAGCGAGGACCAAACCTGCTGGGGAACGGCCACATACGTGGATTTGTCGCTCGAGCCGACTCAGGATGAGTCCGGGGCGTACCTGCCGCGTTTCGGCGCGTTGGCGTACCGGTGGTGGCCTGGTGCGGAGCCGTGCGTCTACTTCCATCTCGACGGCATCAAAGTGCCCACCAACCGCGGCGGTGACAATGCGCTCGACGACTCCGTACACCTGACAGCCGACGAAGCCATCCGGTTAGCGACAGCACTCTTGAAGGCAGCCGGGAAATCAAGGGGGAACCAAACGGACTTGCTTCCCGTCTGACGCGAAGATTCCCGTGAGGTGACTTCCTGGGGTGAGTGGCTCTTTTCAGGAGGCCCGATCCAGGGTGACGTGGTAGCCCATGGCTTCGAGTTGCCGGATGGCTTTGGTGCGTGCTTTTTCGGGGTTGAGCCGGGTGAAGTAGTCGCCTCCCGGGTCGATGTAGGCGGTATCGGTGGTGGCCATGTTCCAGATCGCGATGAGGATGGCACGTTGGACGGCGACGTTGGCTTTGAGCGGGCCACGGCGACTGGCGATCCGCCGGTATTTGGCGGCGAGGTAGGTGTTTTTGGTGTGCGATACCGAGATGGCTGCGATGCCGAGTGCACCCTGCAGATAAGGGTTTCCGGGCCTGGTGCGACTGGACTTGACCTTGCCGGCTGATTCATTGTTGCCGGGCGTGGTGCCCGCCCACGACGCCAGATGCTCGGCGGAGGGAAACCGGCTCATGTCAGCACCGGTTTCAGCGACGATGACATCAGCGGTGTTTCCGCCGATGCCGGGGATGGTGCAGATCAAGTCCCGGAAGCGACGAAAGGGTTCGATCACCACCTCGATTCGTCCGCTGAGTTCCTCGATGGCAGCGGTGTGCTGGTCGATTAGGTTTAGGTGGGTCCTGGTCAGGAATGCGTGATGTTCGGTGAATCGGCCAATCAGGGCTTCGGTGAGGGCAGGGATCTTGTCCCGGAGTCGTCGGCGGGCCAAGTCAGCTAGCGTTGCCGCGTTGGTGTCTGCGGCAATGAGCGCTTCGAGCATCGCCCGCCCGGAGACGCCGGTGATATCGGAGGCCACTGAGGACAGTTTGATGCCGGCGTCCTCGAGCACTTTCTCCAGCCGCTGGACTTCCCGGCCACGTTCGCGGATGACCACGGTGCGGGTCCGGGTCAGATCCCGTAACTGCCGGATCGGCGCAGGGGGAACGAACGACCCGCGCACCAGCCCATGAGCGCCGAGCTGGGCCAACCAGGTGGCGTCCGCGACGTCGGTTTTTCGGCCCGGCAGGTTCTTGACGTGCCGGGCGTTGACCAGCATCACCTCGACGCCGACCAGATCCTCGAGCAGATAGTAGAACGGTTTCCAGTAGTCGCTGGTTGCTTCCATCACGACACACGTGACCTTCTGGGCCACCAAATGCTCACGCAGAGCGAGGATTTGGCGGGTTGTCGCTCCCCACGTCGTCACGGTCTCGACCGTTTTACGTCGTCCTGACCCGGCGATGCGCACAGAGACTTTGGCATCCTTCTTCGAGATGTCCATTCCCGCGCACCGAGAGTGAATCACTTCCATCGCAGGGCTCCATTCCCTTGTGTGAAAGTGTCCGTCGTGGGGAGGGCAGGGAGAGTCGAAAGTCTGACGCACGGGCTCAAGGCACCAATCTACGGTTCCCGTGGAAGCCCTCCGCCACCATGCTGACTTACAGGCTCACAGGCACCAAGGTCGGACCGAGGTCAACCACGACGAACCAGTCCATCATCACGCCACGGCCAACCGGACCACAACAGGTGACCACACCCGATTCTTCGCGCACCACGGTGCGCCACGGCACGCGGCGCAGGAATGCTGACTTAGTGCTCCCCTCCATCGGCCCGCCACCTAGATCCCCACGGTGGCGGGCAGAACCCTTTTTCGGGACGTGTCGAGTTCGGCAACTGGCAGGTCGGGGTTGCCAGCCCATCCACAGAAAACTTCCAGGCTGGGGTAAAATGACTATCCCAGTTTGCTCACAGGCATACCGTTGCTGCACAACGTCATACCGGAAGCAAACCTCCAGCATCGGTGGCGGCGGGTCGGGAGCCACCCAGTACCGACAGAGGCGGAAACACAATGACAACCCCGACGAACCCGTGTCCGTGGAAGCTAGCTCAGAGAATTGTTGTTGCCGGGGCAATCGCATCTACGGCCCTGCTGTCTGGACTCGCTCCAGTGGCCAGTGCGGGACAAGCAGCCTATGACGAGTGCATGGCACAGCCTTGGCCCGGACCCGCCGGCCCGGACACGCGCAACCAGATGATCGATTCGTGCTGCGCCGGCAATGGAGTTCTCATCAAGGGATACGGCGACTCTTGTTATTTCCCTCCGCCCACGCCGCCGCCACTAGGGGCCACGGCGGTTCTTCCCCCGGACGCGGGACAGACTGAGCTAGGTCCCACCCAGTCACCGCCACCCACCGTGATCCTTCCCCCCGGGGCGAACACACGGTCAGGTATTCAGTAGCCGCACCATCCCAAAGTTGTTGGCCCGCAATCCTAGATCCCCACGGGTGACGGGCCGACCTACGTCAGCTTTCGGCCCGGCGAGCCGTAAACAGCACTCTCACAGCAACATTCCAGGTTCGGAGCTGGCGCTTACCCGGCAGACAGAAAACCCTCTCCTGCCCCAAGCGGACTCTGACTTGCGGGCTATTACAGCGAAGCACAGCTGAACGCGACCATTTCTCCTAACAGTTGAACGCAGCCCACCAGGGGCTGTGACAAGCCAAGGAGAACCCTGTGAACACCACAACGAACACTTTCAAAGGCCGTCGGATCATCGCCGCCGCCCTGCTCGCCACCGCCAGTAGTGCCGTCGCCATCACAGCGATCAGCTCGATGCCAGCAGCGAACGCACAAACCCTCTTCCGCAACACCCCAGAGCAGCAGATGGAAGATTGCGTCGTCAATGCAACGAAGATCATGATCCCCGGGAGTGACTACACCGCCCTCCGCGCGAGCTGCTGTGCGTCCCTTGGTGGAAAGTGGTACCCACCAAGCGGAGGAAATTACGCAGGCGTGTGCACACTTCCCGACGGATCAAGTTGGTTCGGCAGAGACAAGACACCGCCCGCGAACTCCACAGTGATCCTGCCTCCAGGGACCACCAATGCCTACATCAACTAGCAGTGTCGGTGGGCGCCGCTAGATTCCCGCCATGAGCAATGCAGGCAGTTGGGCCGCCACCGCAAGCAACAAGATCCGTGAGGTCTCAAGGTCCACCGAGAACCCGACAACCAAGCTTCTCGCCGAAGGACTAACGGCGCTCGCCGAAGCCGTCAGGGAGCTAGACCAGGAACTGAGGAACGTTGGCCAGCGAGGCTAGCTAGTTGTCGTACGGAAAGTAGTTTTTCCATCCGTCGGCGCCGTTCCACACCAGCACTCGCCGCGAGAATCTAGGTGCAATCCACAAATATTCGATGTCAGCCGGGACCGGAGGCGGCTCTGGTGGTGGAAGCGTGTCATCCATCAGTTCAGACGCGATGGAGAACGGCAGCGCGCTGTCGTGAAGCGGTATGAACAAGTGGCGTTCATCCGCATCGGCTCTCGCGAGCTTCTCGAAGTGTTCCGGGATGTGGGGTTGCTGGAACTCGACCCCCAGCGCCTCGGCGAAGCCGGACATGGTGTGGTCTACCCCGCCGCCGCGCGCGACGGGCACGATCATTACGCCAGGCCATTGATTGGCCGGCACATTTCGGTGGCCGGTCATCTGCGACGAGGACTCTTGTACAAGCCATTTCAGATCCCGGTCCGCATCAGGCGACCAGCCTAGGAGTTCATGGGGCTGCTCAACACCCTGTGCTTCGCAAGTGCGGATTGTGTTCGCGTAAACCTTCTTAAGTCGGCGAATGTCCCGCGGGGACCCGACCGGGCGACGGCCAGAAGTGGTTCGTACGAGCGAGTTCACCTTGCGTGTGCAGCGCTCCTTCTGCCGCCAACTTGGTGACCTCGAACGCCGCGGTCCGTTTGTCGGGATAGGTCAGGATTGCATCGACTGCCCCATCACGACCATCAACGTCCCACGCCTGGGCATCAACGCCGATAGATCGCTCGGCGATGATGCAGGCGGCCTGCTCGTCTTCGGCTAGTCCATCCAATCGACCCACGGTGGTCCATTTTCCTCTCGAAGGGCGAATATATCCCGCGCCCCGAAGTTGTTCAGCCACACCAAGTGTTGTCCATATAGGTCGCCATCCCTCACGACTTCCTCTAAGGCGTCAGCTCCGACTACACCCAACGGTCGCTTACGTTCTGCGTAGTCTCCGGCTCGGGCGCTTCATGAGGTAACAGCAACGCGTATCTGCCCCTCCGCGACCGCGACGGCGCCATTTGGACGAACGAACCTTTTCTTCGACATCTAAGCGTCTCTTCTCTCCAGCACGGCGGGCCCCGAGGCGAATCATTCGCGGCCCTACGCGCCAAGCGGTGAGTCTGCCGCTTGCGATGTAGCGCCTTACAGTTCGCGTTGAGACGTCGAACTGCTCTGCTACCTCGTTGATAGTGATCTTCTTACCCATCTGCTTTTCCTTTCAGATTTGGGCATCAAAAAACCCCGCAGCAAGTCGCTACGGGGTTCGGGTATGGAACTTGGACTACGGCTGGGGGGTAAAACGCACTCGCCGATGTCTTATCGCGGCCGCCGCGGCGTTGAGTTGCGATGTTGGCGGCAGCGACGTCGGCTGCGTCCAGGAGATTGCATCCGAGGTTGTCGCGGCTGACGTACTGGAGCTTCACCGTTTCACCGGCCACGTCCTTGTAGCCGCGAGAAATCCAGGAGTAGATGGTGCGTTCGGAAACGCCAACCCATGCCGCTGCCGGCCCGAACGCTTGACTTCACTACTTTTACGTCGCCATCAGCACCCCTGGCGTCTAATCAACAGTGAGCCAAGCCCGCCTATCAACAGATCGGAGGCGCGGAAATGCCGGACGAAGATCAGACCATGAATACAGCCGAGCATGACCAGCACGACGACTTCAAGGAGCCCAAACTAGATACATCCGGCGGAGGTGGAGCCGCCGAACAAGCAAAAGGCGCGCTCGCCTCGAGCGACGGAACGACCGCCGCTCCCGGTACGTCGTTTGCCGCCGAGTCGGCGGCAGGTGAAAAGGCTTCGAGCGCCGACGGCGTCACGGATACCGGAGATGCCGGGGTGCCGGTCCACGAACCGCAGCCCCCACACACGGGCTCAGGACCCTTCCCCGACCCGCCCCAGCAGTAGGCCAAGACGTCGTTCGCGGCGCCACGCTGACACGCGCAGCGATGGCCGCTGCACTGCGTGATTCACCATCGGCCCCGCACCAATCATCGTGGGGTCGGCATCGAAGGCACCGCCCACCTGACGGTCGTTCCTTGAGCCCGAACAGTGACGGGCCGAGTCAATTCACGCACCCCGAAGTTTGCGACTGGCTAAGGCGAGGTAACTCCTAACCTGCGCGGCTCGGAAGTTCCGAGCGCGAGTACGGAAGGGACGCATGATGGGCGTCGGAGACAAGATCAGCAACAAGATCGATGACTTAGGCGGTAAGGCAAAAGAGGCTACTGGTAGGGCGACCGGCGACCGGAGCACCGAGAGTGAGGGCCAAGTTGACCAAGCAAAGGCCAACTTGAAGGACGCTGGGGAGAAGATCAAAGACGCATTCAAGAAATAGTGCGCCGTAGCTAATGCTCGAACGGAATGACGTTGCGATTCTTATCAACGCTGCAATAGACGACCTGTGCCGTTGCGCCAACATGGTTACGGCGGTGCGCCGCCTCCCAACGTTGCAGCCACTCCAGTAGCGAAGTTGTTCCTATGCCGCTTGCAGTCAACCCATTTCGTGAGATCGCCGCGACAATCAACAACTCGACGAAGCTAGCCGACGGCGCCTCTTTTCTCATGGCCGGACGTGCGCCTCGGTGCTTACCTGACGGATAGGAAACTCTCCCCTCGCGCACGAGGAATCTGGCGTCGCGGCGATTATCAACCCGCTGCTTGACCGCGACTATTTCTCTATGGCCCCGTCCGACACCACCCCGATGAACATGCAGTACGCAAACGCCGTCATCGCCCACGAAGAGGCCCAACGGCAGCGTTCGATCGCGACGCCGGACATCGAACACCGATCCGGACGCCCTGACCTGCATCACCGGCCGCGAGGCTTTGCTTGCTTCTGAGATTCTGCGGTGTCCCACCGATGACGTAAATTGCCCCAATGCGTCTGACCGCGGCTTTCTTCGCCAACCACGCCGAAGTCGTCGACGACATGCTCAACGTCGAAGGTGGCTTCTGGAAAAGCACGACGGTCGAGCCCAACGCCTCGGGCTTCCTCTGCAACATCGTGGTGGTCTGCGAAGTCGAAGCCAGCGACGTGGGCCAGCAGTTCACGTTGCAGATCGACGGCCACGGTCCGTCGGGACACCAGTGGTCACCCGCGCACTCCTCGACGTTCACGCTCGAGCGGCCCATCCATTTCATCTGCATGCCGATGATGACGATGCCCATCGCGCCCGGCGGCGGCCTCCACGCCTATACCTTCCGACTCGACGGCCAACACGAGCGAGTCGACGTGCTGCTCGCAGTTCGCGTCGCCCATCCGTGACCACGGCGCTCCCCATCGGAGAAATCCTTCACGCGTCACAGCGCACCCACTAGGCTCATCGGAGGCCAACCGGTCTGTGGACTCAGGGGTGGAACATGATTCGCGAACTCATCGCCGCCGTTGCGATCGCCGGCGCCGCCATCTGTGCGGCTCCCGCCGCCGGAGCCGACAATCAGTATCTCGACGCGCCCGGCCACTACGACGGCGATGTGCCGGGCATGAACTACGACGCCCACCTCACCGCGCCCTGCGAGAACCTGGACCGGTTCACGTTCGGCCGCGGGCCCGGCGGCGAGGTGCTGCAGTGCCGGTGGATCGTCAACCAGTGGCCGCCTCAGTACACCGGCTTCTGGGTTGCCTCCTATCAGCTGTACGGCGTGCAGGAGATCGGCGCGCCGTGCCCGAAACCCCAAGCGGCAGCACAACATCCCGACGGGCGTCCGATGCTGTGTCTGGGCGCGCAGGGATGGCAGCCGGGCGTCTTCACCCGCGAGGGCTTCTTCCCGATGTGACGGTGGAGCGTTTTCCGCTCTACCAGCCGCGCAGCGTCTGACTCGGCGATGTGCCGAACGCCTGCTTGTAGATCCTGCTGAATCGGCCGGCATGACCGAAACCCCACCGGCCGGCGATCGCCATCACCGTGTCCATGGACGGATCGGCGGACTGCAGCTCGCGGTGCGCCCGGTCGAGCCGAACGCGCCGCAGATATTCCAAGGGCGTCGTCTGAAGGTGCTGGCGAAAGGAGTACTGCACCGAGCGCGGAGTCACATTGACGGCCGCGGCTATATCACTGACCGTGATGTCGTGGTGCGCGTTGTCGTGGATGTAGGAAAGCGCCCTCCGCAGCAGTGGCGGGTGGCTGTTGTTGTTTCCGACATGATTTCGCATACCGAGAATTCGGTTACCCGCACGCACGGGACAGAAAACGAAATAGACGCACATCACACCTCTGCCACCATGGACACGTGACCGAACGCATCGAGGTTCAACGCACGATTCCCGCACCGCCGGCCGAGATCTTCGCGGTGCTCTGCGATCCGCAGGGCCACGTCGCGATCGACGCGTCGGGCATGCTCCAAGACGCCGAAGGCGAACCCGTTCGCGCAGTTGGCGACAGCTTTGTGGTGCACATGGACCGCGAAGCGCTCAACGACTTCCCGTTGGGTAAGTACGAGGTCACGGTGTCGATCCGCGAGTTCGAACCAGGACCGGCTGATCGCCTGGACGATCCTCGGCCAGATCCGCCCGCAGATCGGGCACGTGTACGGCTACCGCCTCGAACCGGCCCCCGAGGGCACACTCGTCACCTCGTTTTATGACTGGTCCGACATCGACCAGCACTGGCGGGACGCCAACATCTTCCCGGTGATCTCCGAAGGCGCATTGCGTGCCACCCTGGGCATCCTCGAGCGCGCAGTCCAGCGCGGCTATCCACGCGCGTCAACCACGGGTTGACGCAATACGGCGTCAACCTAGAGTTGACGCTATGGCTCAGCCCGCGAAGATCGCCAACCCCGTCCGACTCGACGACCTGATCGACGCCATCAAGACGGCACACGAGGAGCCGCTGGAACAGTTGACCGATGCGGTGCTCGCCGCCGACGCACTCGGCGAGATCGCCGACCACCTCATCGGCCACTTCGTTGATCAGGCTCGCCGGTCCGGGGCGTCGTGGACCGACATCGGCAAGTGCATGGGCGTCACCAAGCAGGCGGCCCAGAAGCGGTTCGTCCCCAAGGGCCCTAACGACTCGTCAGCACTGGACCCGAATGCCGGCTTCGGCCGATTCACGCCGCGGGCACGCAACGTCGTCGTCGTCGCACAGAACACGGCGCACAAGGCCGGAAACGCCGAGATCACGCCGGACCACCTGCTGATCGCGCTGTTCGACGACCCTGAGGGACTCGCGGTCAAGTTGCTCGCCGGTCAGGGTGTGGACGCCGCTGCCGTCGCCGAGGCGGTGACCCTTCCGCCGCGCGCCGACGGCGGGTCGCCCGCGCTGATCCCGTTCGATGGCGCTGCCAAGAAGGTCCTCGAGCTGACCTTCAGGCAAGCACTTCGCTTGGGGCACAACTACATCGGCACGGAGCACATCGTCCTGGCCATGCTCGAGGCCGAGGACGACGACGGCGTGCTGCACGCGCTCGGCGTCGATAAGGACCGTTTCGAGAGCGATCTGGCCACCGCACTGGAGCCGTTCACCAAAAACTGATCTCACATCCCGACCCGCCCCTGCGTCTTCATGATGTGAAGATGCGTCCATTCGAAGACGTGGTGGCCGACCACGGTGCGACCGTGCTGCGCGTCTGTCGCGCCGTTGTCGGGCCGGTCGACGCCGAGGACGCCTGGTCCGAGACGTTCCTGTCGGCGCTGCGCGCATACCCCGACCTGCCCGGGGACGCCAACGTCGAGGCATGGCTGGTGACCATCGCGCACCGTCGCGCCCTGGACGTCGGCCGCGCCCGCTCGCGCACCCCGACGCCCACGGCCACGATGCCCGATCAGCCCGCGCCACACGGCGATCCGGCTCTGCGCGACCCGGACCTGTGGGCGGCGCTGGGCAGGCTGCCCACCAAACAGCGGCAGGCCGTGGCCTACCACCACATCGCGGGTCTGCCGTTCGCTCAGATTGCCGAGTTGCTCGGCAACTCCCCCGACGCCGCACGGCGCGCCGCCGCCGACGGCATCAAGACTCTTCGCAAGACCTACCTGAAAGGCGAAACATCATGACCATCAACCTCTTCGACGAACTGCAGCCCGATGCCCCGACGCTGGACCGGTTGCACGAGCGGCTCGAGCGCGCCGCCGACACCGACGGAGTGCTCGACGTCGCCTACCGCACCATCGACACGCCGGTCGGCACGCTGCTGCTGGCAGCAACCGCCGTCGGCGTGGTGCGCGTCGCCTACGACATCGAGGGCCACGACACCGTCCTTGCGCGGTTGGCCGAGGCGATCAGCCCACGCATACTGCGGGCCCCGGCGCGCTTGGATGTCCTCGCTCACCAGATCGACGAGTATTTCGCCAAGCGGCGCACCATCTTTGACGTACCGGTCGATCTACGTTTGACCGACGGGTTCCGCCGTAGCGTCGTCGAGCACCTGCGCGATATCGGCTACGGCCACCGGGAAAGCTATGCCACCGTCGCCGCCGCGATCGGGCACCCCCGCGCCGTGCGGGCCGTCGGCACCGCGTGCGCCCGTAACCCGCTGCCCGTGGTGATTCCCTGCCACCGCGTCGTGAGGTCGGACGGGTCGACGGGCCAGTACGCCGGCGGAGCGCTCGCCAAATCGACGCTGCTGGACCTCGAGGCTGCCTAGCGGGAATGAATACTCGCGCGCGGAGGTAGAACAACGCATGAAGCTCAACGACGCCGCCCGCGAACTCATCGGAGCCGGGGCCGACGCCACGCTGGTCACGCTCAACCCCGACGGCAGCCCACAGGTCACGCTGGTGTGGGTGGCGCTGCAATCCACGCCGGACGGCGACGAACTCGTCACCGCGCACCTGGCCGAGCACAAGAAGGTCCGCAATGTACGGCGCGATCCGCGGGTCGCGGTGACGATCGTCTCGCCCGACGGGCCCGGTCAGGTGATGCGGCCATATCTGGCGATCAACGGCACCGCCCGCGTCGTCGAAGGCGGCGCGCCCGAGCTGCTCGAGGAGCTTGCGCAGACGCTCGCCAACCCCGAGGTCGAGTTCCCGCCGCCCGACGCGCCGCCAGGATTTCTGACCCGCATCCGGGTCGACAAGGTCGGTGGTGTCGGCCCCTGGGTCTGAGGAAGCAGCTGTAACACCTTTGTCGTCTGTGCGATCATTCCCAGCATGCGTCGCTGGTTCGTGCTCATGGCCGCTGCGATGGTGACCGTCGCAGGTTGGGTGGCGGTGCCGGCGTCGGCGGCGACCACACCGATCGGACGCCTCGGCGAGACACTGCAGGTCAAGTTCAAGGGGCTCGTCGCCGACATCACGGTGGTGAGCCTCGGCCCGTCTGACATCCCGCCCGGTTTCGGGTATCCGCCGCGGGCGCCTCGCTATGAGGTGTGGCGCGCGCAGGTCGTCGTGCATCCCATTCAGGTGCCCACGCCGTACGCCCAGGCGATCACCTATCAGTTCCGAGGCGTCACCGCGACCGGCGACTCCTACGAGCCCCGCAACACCGACGCCCCCGACGCGCTGCAGTACGCGCTGAACAACGCGCCCGCCGGGTCGACTGTCAGCGGCGGCGTCTGGTGGGACTGCTACCGCGACCTCATCACCAACGTCGTGCTGCTCGACAAGATCACCGGTCAGCACCTGGCGCAGTGGAACGTGTCCTGAGTATTGGGAGTCGACGTCACCGCGGCCGTCGCCTCGGATCTGCCTGAACTCGCCGACGTCGCCGCTTCGACCTTCCCGTTGGCCTGTCCCCCGTCGGTGACGCCTGAGAACATCGTTGCGTTCATCGAGGAGAATCTCTCGCAGGCGCGTTTCGGGGACTATCTCGTCGATCCTGATCGCGTCGTGCTCATCGCTCGCGAGGATGGCCGAATCATGGGCTACGCCATGCTGATTCGCGACGCTTCCGACGGCGAGGTCGAGCTGTCGAAGATCTATGTGCTGTCCGAGCGCCATGGCGCGGGCGCGGCCGCGGCGCTGATGACGGCGGCGTTGCGCCGGGCCGAGGAACTCGGCGCCAAGAGCGTCTGGCTCGGCGTCAACCAGCGAAACCGTCGCGCGCAGCGCTTCTACGCCAAGCACGGCTTCGTCATCACCGGCACCCGAACGTTTCGGCTCGGCGACGCAATCGAGAACGACTACGTGATGGTGCGCTCGCTTTAGCGCCATAGCCCTGCCCGGACACGCCGCACGAGTGCGCATGTTCGTTCCAGCTCGCGCGTGGAGGTGAGCGCCAGCAGCCGTGACGTCGCACGTAGGTACTTCTTGCGGAAACCACCGGCCAGCATCTCGTCGCTGAAGATGCCGTCCATCTTCGCGCCCGACGCCGCCACCGGAATGCCGGCGTCGTAGAGGCGGTCGGTCAGCGACACCAGGCGTAGCGCCACGTTCTGGTCATCGATCGGATGCACGCCGGTGATGAACACCGCCGGCACCCCCTCGATCAGAGTCAGATACCGCGACGGGTGCATCGTGGCCAGGTGCGCACACAGCGCGTCGAAGTCGTCCAGCGTCGCACCCGGAACTTGCGCGGCGCGCTCGGCGACCACGCGATCGCTCAACGGCTCCGGCGCAGCGGGCAGATCGCGATGCCGGTAGTCGGGTCCGTCGATGCGTACGGTGGTGAAAATGGCTGCGAGCGTGTGGATTTCACGCAGAAAGTCCTGTGCGGCGAAGCGGCCCTCGCCCAGCTGCTCGGGCAGCGTGTTCGAGGTTGCTGCCACCGACACCCCGCGCTCGACGAGTTGAGACAGCAGCCGCGAGATCAGCGTCGTGTTGCCTGGGTCGTCGAGCTCGAACTCGTCAATGCACACAACTACGTACTCGGCCAGCAGCTCGATACATTCCACGAAGCCGAAAACGCTTGCCAATTGCGTCAATTCGCCGAACGTGGCGAACGCCTTCGGCTCCGGCAGCCGGTAGTACGACGACGCCAGCAGATGCGTCTTGCCGACGCCGAACCCGCCGTCTAGATACAGCCCGACGCCCGGGAGCGCCTCACGGCGGCCGAACATCTTCTTCTTACCCGCACGGCGCCCCACCGCTTCGTCGCAGAACTCGACACACGAGCGCACCGCCGCGGCTTGCGACGGCTCGGCCGGATCCGGAAGGTAGGTGTCGAAGCTGACCGCGGAGAAGGTCGGCGGTGGCACGAGCTGGGCGATCAGCCGCTGTGGCGTAACGCTCGGATGCCGGTCCACCAGACGCTGGACATCACCGGACCCGTGCATGGACGCACCTTAGCGACGTGCTGCAATTTCGGTCATGGCCGACACCACCGCCGGGGCGCAGTTCACCGTGCTGGGTTCCACCGAGACGATCGATGAGACTCGGCTGCCCGACTTCTACGCATACCCCGACGACCTGCAGCGCTGCTGGGTGCGCGGCAACATGATCGCCAGCATCGACGGCGGCGCCACCGCCGACGGTAAGTCCGGGGGGCTCGCGGGATCCGGGGACCGCAGCGTGTTCACGGTCATGCGCAACGCCGCCGACGTCATCCTGGTAGGCGCGGAGACAGTCCGCGCCGAGAACTACTCCGGCGCGCAGGTGTCCGTCGCAGATCGCGATGCACGGCAGCGCCGGGGACAAGCCGAGGTGCCGCCGATCGCCGTCGTCACGCGTAGCGGCAACCTCGATCCCGAGGCACGTTTCTTCACCAGGACCGAGGTGGCGCCCTTGATCCTGACCAGCGCCGACGCGTTCGACGACGCCACACGTCATCTCGGCGGCGTCGCCGAGATACTCAACGCGTCGGGGCCGCGATCGGACGAGGCCGACGCGGCGACAGCGCTGAAGATCCTGGCCGAGCGCGGGTTGCTTCGCGTGCTCACCGAGGGCGGGCCCGCGGTGCTGAGCTTGCTGATGGCCGGCGGTCTGCTCGACGAACTGTGTCTGACGGTGGCGCCGATCGTCGTCGGCGGCGTCGCGCGCCGAATCGTCACCGGGCCTGTCGAGGTGCACACGTCGATGCGGCCGGCGCATCTGTTGTCCGACGACCAGGGCTACCTTTACACCCGCTACGTCCGGAGTGCCTGACGCCGCGACGAGCGCTCGCGCGAGGAGCATTCGATGCCCGATCAGTACTGTGGTCGGCATGCGTCGGCGTCGTCTGATCCGGGTGTTGAGCACCTCGGCCGTCGTGCTGTCCACGTTGCTGACGGGGTGTGCGCCCGGTCTGGCCGCCAATCCGCGCTTCGCCACAGATACCGGCGCCGGCCCCCAGGGGCAGCCGCAGACCACCAAAGCCCCTGTCGGGCCGCCGCCGATCGCGGCTCCCAAGAACGACCTGGCGTGGCGGGACTGCACGTCACGGGTGTTCTCCGACGCGTCGGTGGCCCCGATCCCCGGCGTGACGCTGGACTGCGCCACCTACGACGCCGATCTCGACCCGATCAACGGCGCGAGCGGGACCATCAACATCGGTGTGGTGCGCGCCAAGACCGCGCAGACACCGGCGGACGCCGGACCGCTGGTGATGACGACCGGGTCCGACCTGCCGACGTCGGTGCAGCTGCCGGTCTGGCTGCTGCGCAGCGGGTCGGACGTGCTCAAGTCGCGCCCGATCGTGGCGGTGGACCGACGCGGCACCGGCATGTCCGGGGCGCTGGACTGCCGCGACCTGTTCGACCGCCAGTCGATGCTCGACCAAGCGCAGTTCCAGGCGGGCGACGACCCCGTCGCCAACCTGGCCTCCATCGCACAGACCGCGACTACCGGCTGCACCGACACCATCGCCCCCGGCGACTCGGCCTATGACAACTCGCACGCCGCCGAGGACATCGAGCGGCTGCGCAGCACCTGGGATGTGCCGACGCTGGCGCTGCTGGGCGTCGGCAACGGCGCGCAAGTCGCGCTCGCGTACGCAGGATCCCATCCCAACAAGGTGTCGCGGCTGGTGCTCGACTCCGGACTTCCGCTGGGGATCGCGGCCGAAGCGGCCATGGAGCAGCGCGTCAAGGGCGAGCAAGCCGCGCTCGACGCATGGGCGGCCCAGTGCGTCGCCATCAACTGCCCGCTGGGTCCGGATCCCAAAGGTGCGGTCGACGCGCTTCTGAACCAGGTCCGGGGATACAACACGACAGCCTCACGCTCGGTGGCCACCGTCGCCACGGCGATCGCGACGGCGCTGGCGTATCCGCGTGGCGATCGCGTCGCCGCCACGAACAGCCTCGCCTCAGCGGTGGCGGGCGCCAGGTCCGGCGACTGGAACGCGATGAACGGCCTCATCGACAACGCCGAAACGCTGCGGGGTACCGACGGCCAATTCGTCAACAGCTGCAGCGATTCGCTGAACCGGCCGACACCCGACCGCGTCCGCGAACTCGTGGTCGCGTGGGACAAGGTGTACCCGCAATTCGGCGCCGTGGGTGCACTCCAGCTGGTGCAGTGCCTGAGCTGGCCCAGCGGCACCACCCCACCGGACCCGAAGAACTTCAAGCTTCCGGTGCTGCTGTTGGGCACACAGAACGACCCGATCGTCGGCAACGAGGGCGTGGCCGCCGTCGCGGCCACCGTGATCAACGCCGGTGCCGCCAACAAGCGGGTGATGTGGCAGGGCATCGGGCACGGCGCTTCCATTTATTCGCCGTGCGCAATGCCTCCGGTGATCGGTTACCTCGACGGCGCCAAGCTGCCGGCAACCGACACGTTCTGCCCGGCCTGACGCCTCTGCCGACGGCCGCCGGTGTACGGTGCGCTGGTGGCGGCACCAGATTCCATTCGTACCGTTCTGCTCAACGCCTTCGCCCCCCGCACCTCACCGCCCAGCGTTTCCACCGTGCTGCGGTCGATTCTGTGGCCGCTGGCGATTCTGTTCATCATCCACCGCAGCTATGTCCTGGCCACCAACGGCTACATCACCGACGATTACGGCCCCGTCTATCGCGCCGTCGTCAACTTGAAAATGGGCTGGGACATCTACAACGAGCACTTCGACTACGTCGACCCGCACTACCTGTATCCGCCCGGCGGCACGCTCATCATGGCGCCGTTCGGCTACCTGCCCGTCGACGCGTCGCGGTACTGGTTCATCACGTTCAACACCATCGCCATCATCCTGGCCGCGTACTTCCTGGTGCGCCTGTTCGGCTACCGGTTCAACTCCGTCGCACTGCCCGCCTTGCTCTGCGCGATGTTCGTCACCGAAAGCGTCATCAACACACTGGTTTTCGGCAACATCAACGGCTGCATCCTGCTGCTCGAGGTGCTGTTCTTCCGATGGCTGCTGGACGGCCAGAGAAGCCACGAGTGGTGGGCCGGTGTGGCCATCGGACTCACGCTCGTGGTCAAGCCGCTGCTGGCTCCGCTGTTGCTGCTTCCCCTGCTCAACCGTCAGTGGCGATCGCTTATCACCGCATTCGCCGTACCGATCTTCTTCAATCTCGCCGCGGTGTTCAGCCCGATCGAGCGGTTCCGGGTGCGGGATCCAATGAACTTCGTCACGCGCACCGTGCGCTACATCATGACGACTCGGGATTACTTCAACAGCTCGATCGCGGGTAACGGGCTCTACTACGGGCTGCCGTCGTGGCTGATCGTGTTGCTGCAACTCGCCTTCGGCGCTCTCGCGGTGGTCTCGCTGTGGCTGCTCTACAAGTACTACCGCACACGCGACCCGCTGTTTTGGATGGCGACCTCGTCGGGTGTCTTACTGATCTCGTCGTTCCTTCTGTTGTCGCTGGGCCAGGGCTACTACTCGATGATGTTGTTCCCGTTCCTGATGACGGTCGTGCTGCCCAACTCCGTGTTGCGCAACTGGGTCGCCTGGCTGGCGATCTACGGGTTCATGAGTGCCGACCGCTGGCTGCTCGGGCATTGGCCGACGACGGGCCGGTTCCTCGAGTACATGAAGTTCACCTACGGCTGGGCCTTGATGCTGGTCGTCGTGTTCGCGGTCCTGTTCTTCCGGTATCGGGACGCGAAATTGGAAGCCCGCCTGGCCGACGGCATCGACCCGGTCTGGATGAAAGAGATCACGGCTTCGAGATCCACGTCGATACCGGCTTAGCGGCCCGAATTCTGCGCTCAGGGTCGTGATCCGTCAATCATCACGACCTTAGCTGCAGTTTTCCGAACTGACGCCGCCGATAATATTTGCCGAAGCAAGGGTCTTTGTTCGACGCGACCGCCAGTATCAGTACTGACGGCGCTGCGATCTCGTACGATTGATTCGCTCGCGGGAGGTAAGGGGAGGCCAAGGAATTGCCGACAATCCCGGTCGAACCCCGTGCCGTCACACCGGCCTGGCTGAGCCAGGTTCTCGGCGCGAACGTACGGGGATGCAAGCTCGAGCCGATCGGCGTCGGCTTCGGGCTGCTCGGCCGCCTGTTCCGGGTCCACCTCGAAGGCGGCCCCGAGGTGCCGCCGACGGTCGTCGTCAAGCTGCCCACACTCGACACCACGGCACGGACGTCGATCTGCGAGGCCGGCGATTTCTACATGCGGGAGATCCGGTTCTACGAAGAGATCGGCCTCGCCAACCCGCTGCCGCCTGCCCGGCCTTACTTCGCCGCGTTCGACGAAGTCACGCACGACTTCGTTCTTGTCCTCGAGGATCTGGGACGGCTCCGCAACGCCGACCAGACGATCGGGTGCACCGTGGCTGATGCCGAATCGGTCATCGACGCCATTGCGCGCCATCAGGCGCACTGGTGGGACAACAGCCGTCTTGCCTCGCTGAATTGGCTGACGTCGTTCAGCGCTCCCCCGCTGTCCGACATGGTGGTGTCCAACTACAAGGTCGCCTGGCCCAAGTTCCTCGAGCGCGTCGGCGGCGACCTGACCCCGGCGATGCGTGATTTCGGCGAGCGGTTCGCGTCGCTGATGCCGTGGTTTCTCGACCAACTCACCCGCCCGCCACACACCTTCCTGCACGGAGACCTTCGGCTCGACCAGATGTTCTTCGCCGTGGCCCCCGACGATCCGCCGCTGACGGTCCTCGACTGGCAAGTCACCGCCAGAGGCCGCGGGGCCTACGACATCGGCTACTTCCTGAGCCAGAGCCTCGCGCCCGACGTCCGGCGCACGTGCGAAGACGAACTGCTCGAGCGGTACGCCGAACGTCTGTCCGGACACGGAATCGACTATCCGCGCGACCAACTGCGGCGCGACTACCGCATCACCACCGCGTGGTGCTTCGCCTACCCGGTCCTCGGCGTGGGCCGAATCGACGTCGCCAACGACCGCCAGGTGGCGCTGCTGCGCACCATGGCCAGCGGCGCTGCCGCGGCAATCGAGGATCACGACGGCTTCTCGCTGGGACCCGACTGACCATGGCCGAGAACCGCCGCGCCTGCACCGCCTGCGGGACGCCCAACGAAGAGGACGCCCGCTTCTGCGAGGGCTGCGGCGCATCGCTGGCCCGGGTCTGCGCGACGTGCGGCGTGGAGGCCAGTGCAACAGCGCGATTCTGTCGCGGGTGCGGAGCGCCGCTCGCCGGTCAGGTAGCCGCGAAGGACGACGTTTCCGCTTCGGGTCCGGCACGCAAGACGGTGACCGTGATGTTCGCCGATCTGGCCGGATCGACCACCTTCGAGGAGAAGGTCGACGCCGAGACCGCGCGCGATGTGATCGGGCGCTACCACGACCTGCTGCGCTCGATCGCCGAGCGCCACCGGGCGGGCGTCACCAAGTACATCGGCGACGGGTTCATGGCCGTTTGGGGCGTGCCCGAGATCAGGCCTGACGACGCCGCCCACGCGGTGGACGCAGCGGTGGATCTGCAGGAGCATTTCGTGGATCTCGCCGCCCATGTCGCCGACACCCACGGTGCCGAGCTCGCGCTGCGCGTCGCGGTGAACACCGGCGAGGTGGTGGTCGGAGCCGGCGACGCCGATCTCGTGGGCGATGCGCTGAACGTCGGAGCACGTCTGGAGGCCGAGTGCCCGCGTGGCCACGTGGTCGTCGGCGAGGAGACCTGGCGGGCGACGCGCGGCAGGTACGGGTATGAGTCCCTCGGCCAAGTCCAGGTGAAGGGTCGCACAGCGCCCGTAGCGGTGTACCAATGGCTCGGCCGCCGATCCGAGACCTCCGACGCGACGCCATTCGTCGGGCGCGCCGACGAGATCCGGCGACTGCAAGGTGTTTTCGACGATGCCGTGGCTGCCCGGGCGGCACGGTTGGTGACCGTCATCGGTGACCCCGGCGTTGGCAAGAGCCGGTTGGCATCCGAATTCACTGCGGCGCAGGACGATGTCCGGGTTGTCGAGGCCCGGTGCGTGCTCGAAGGAACGGTCGCGCTGGCGCCGATGGTCGAGGTGCTGCGGGCGCTCGACCTCGAAACCGATATCCCCGCAACCGTTCCCGAGCGCGACCGCCTGCTCCGCGACCTCACCGGCCTGGTGTCAGGTGTCGCCGGCTCGGTCGAGGAGAACTTCTGGGCGCTGCGGCGGTTCGTCGAAGTCCTCGCCGCGGATCGGCCCGTGCTCCTTGTCCTCGACGACATCCAGTGGGCGGACACACTTCTGCTCGACTTCATCGAGCACCTGGTGGAGTGGGTGCACGAGATACCGGTCTTCGTGCTGGCACTCGCTCGGCCCGAACTGCGCGAGACACGGCCCGATCTGGTCACCGTCAGCCGCTGGGTGTCCGCGGCGGTGCACCTCGGCGGGCTCGACGCCGGAGCCACCGCCGAACTCGCCGCCAGGGTGCTGGGCGCGGCGCGGCTACCCGACGAGCTTCTGCGCCGGCTGCCGTCGTCCACCGGCGGCAATCCCCTGTTCGTGCGTGAGCTGATCGGAATGCTCGCGCACGACGGCGTTCTCGTCGAGCGGCCGGCCGGCTGGCGGCTCACGATCGACGTCGATGCCATCGCCATTCCGCCGACCATTCACGCGCTCTTGGCGTCGAGACTGGAACGACTCGAGGCGACGGATCGACGTGTTCTCGAGATCGCCTCGGTCGTGGGCAGTGATTTCTCACCGGGTGCAGTGCGGGCGCTCGCCGGAAGCGCCGCTTCGGGAGTTGACCTGTCCTTCAACCGACTTCGTCGCCGCGAGCTGGTGCAACCGAGCGGAGCGTACATCGGCGACGAGCCGGTGTGGCGCTTCCACCATGTGCTGATCCGCGACGTCGCCTATCGTCGGCTGCTCAAGTCGGACCGGGCGGACCTTCACGAAAGACTGGCCGACTGGATGGTGTCGGGCGGTGCAAGTGTGGCATTCGATGTCGACGAGATGGTCGCCCGGCACTTGGAAGCCGCCCACACGTACCGCGTCGAACTCGGCACGGTTGACGAGCACACCCGCGATCTGGCATTGCGATCCGCGCGTCACTATGCGGCATCGGCCCGCCGCGCGCTCGACCGCGACGAGCTCGTCTCCGCGGGAACGCAGGCGGCCCGCGGGTCGGCGCTGGCGACCGCCGACGCCGCCCTTCACGCCGAGCTGCTGCTGGTCGGCTGCGAGGCGTTCCTATCGGCAGGCGACGTCGCCGCCGGCGCGCCGCTTGTCGACGACCTCGATCACATTGCCGACGAAGCGCTTTCGCCGTGGGCGACCTGCTATCGGTGTCAGTTCACCGTGTACACCGACCCCTCGCGGCTGCCCGAAGTCGACGCCCTGCTGCAAGGCGCGATCGACGAGTTCGGCAAGCGGCTCGACCATGCCGGATTGGCCAAGGCGCACCGGGTCCGCGCGGGTGCGCGCGCGCGGCTCGGGCGGATCGGCGACGCTGAGACGGACCTTTTCGAGGCGCTCATCGCCGCGCGGCAGAGCGGGGATCACCGCCAGATCACCGCAGCCCTGGGCGCAGCACCGAGCGCCGCTCTGTGGGGGCCGAGCCCGGTGCCGAAGGCCGGCGGCCGCTGTCTGGACGTGGTCCGGATGCAGCGGATGACGACGGCGGCGCCATCGCTGGAAGCGACGTCGTTGCGGTGTTTGGCGGTGCTGGAACTGCTTCGGGGGCGGCCTGACAAGGCCAGGACGATGTTGGCCGATGCGCGCCAGGTGGTAGCCGATCTCGGTCTGCGACATGGCTTGATGGAAACCGAGCTGTTCGCGGGGATCATCGAGTCGATGGAGGGCGACCCGGTCGCCGCCGAGCCGCACTTCCGGACCGCCCTGGAGGGATTGGACGGCCTCGGCCTCGGCGCCGACGCGGGCCAGGCCGCGGCCCTTCTCGCGAAATCCGTTCTGGCTCAAGGCCGCATCGACGAGGCAGATGAGTATGCCGCCGAAAGTGAGCGCCTCGCCGGGCGCAACCTGAAGTCGGCGATCGCGTGGCGTGCGGTGCGGGCAGAGATTCTGTCGGAGCAACGCCGCCACGACGCGGCCGTGTCGATGGCGCGCGAGGCGGTTGAGGTCGCCGGCGGTACCGACCTGGTGCTCGACCACGCCGACGCGTGCCTGGCGTTGAGCCGGGTTCTTGCCGCTGCGGGAGATATGAAGGGCGCCAATGCCGCTCGTGACAACGCGAAAGCGTTGTATGCGGCCAAGGAGGTCACGAGCGCAAACGCTCGGGTAGACGAGCCGATTGCTCCGGCCGCACCAGCGTCACCTCCTTCTGCGAAACCAACGCTCTCCTCTCGACTCGCGGTCAGTAACCTGGCCACGCGAACCGGTCACGCCCTCATCGAAGCGATGCGAACTCGGGACATCGACGCGGCCGCCAGGCTCTACTCAGACCGGATGATCCAAGACGACCGTCGGCGGTTGAGCGGAAACCCGATCGAGAATCCTGCCGGAGTTCGGGCAGCATTGGAGCGCCTCGCTGAGCAGTACAACCACTTCGAATCACGCACGTTGGCGGTACGTGGCCAGTGTCTGTCGCTGTCACACAGCCGTTGGTCCGACGATGCCGGCAACGAGACCACCGACCTCATCGTGGCGGAGGTCGACGATGACGGGCAGATCACCTACCAGGGTCGCTTCGACGAGGACTTCGACGCCGCGTACCGCGCGCTGGAGCGCCGCTACTACGCCGGAGAAGGCACCGCGATCGCCGTTGCCGGTGCCACAGTGACCGCCTGGACGGAAGCCCTCAACAGCGCCGACTTCGACCGCTTGTTCGGCGAGCTCACCACTTCCGACTTCTGCATCAAGAATCGTTCGCGGTCGGCTTTCCCCGATCGCTCAGCCGTGGAATACCGCACCACTCTCGAAGAGCTTGCCGCCATGGTGGTTTCGTCGCGGGCGTGGTGCTCGGACATGCGGTGGCTGTCGCCGACCCGCGCGGTGGCGCGCTGCGAGCGCGAAGCTGTCGGGGCCGACGGCGAACAATTCTTGTGGTCCTTCCTCCTCGTCGTCGACATACGCGACCAGCGGGTCGCGTCAATGTGCGAATTCGAACTCGACGATGAGGAGGCCGCGTTCGCGTACGCGGCGGACCAAGTTCGGTCGGAAACAAGCCGGCTCGCGGTTACCAACCGCGCCAGTGAGCTTGCCGACGCCGCGTGGCGAGCGATGCAGGCTCACGATCCACAGGCTGCCGTCGGGGCACAGTCGGTTCAGTTCGTGTACGACGATAGACGGCGATTCAGCGGCGACCCGATTAAGGATCCTGTAGGACTGCGGGCAGCGTCTGAGCGCATTCTGGAGCAATACCCGCACAGCGAATGGCGCACTGTGGCCGTTCGAGGTGAGCGGCTGGAATTGCGTTGGAGTCACTTGTGGGACGACGCCGGAAACGAGGCGACGACCCTGAATGTAATCGAAATAGACGGAGCCGGGCAGCTCGCATATTTCGGCCGCTTCGATGAGGACGACTTCGAGGGCGCCTACCGCGAACTCGAACGGCGCTATTACGCGGGAGAAGGCGCAACGTTCGCCGAAAGCGGCCACACATCAACCGAACTGATAGTCGCAATGAACAGTGGCGCCCTCGACCGATTCGACGCGCTCCGTACCCCCGACATGCGCGTCGAGAACCAGTCACGGTCGGCGTTCCCGGACCGCTCCGCAGATGAGCTCCGCGCCAGCTTCGGAGAACTTAACGCGATGGTGGCTTCGAACCGGACGTGGCTCTCGGCGGTGTGGTGGATGTCGCCGTCTTGGAGCGCTCTCCGACTCGAAAGGGAGGCCATCGGTCGCGACGGCGAGGCGTTCGCATGGACGCAGCTCATCGTCGTCGAGATCCGCGACGGCCGACTCGCGTCGGTGTGCCAATTCGATCTCGAGGACGAGGAGGCGGCGTTCACTTACGCCGAGGAAAGGGTCCGCGCGACCACCAGCCGGCTCGCGGTCTCCAACCAGTCGTGCGCGATCTTGTCCGAATTCGCCAGAGCGACGCGGGCCCACGACGTCGAGGGCACCCTCGCGTGCTACTCGGATCAATTCGTGTACGACGATCGTCGACGGATCAGCGGTGATCCAATCCCCGGCCACGACGCGTTACGGGCCGCGATTGCGCGTGTCTACGCTCAGTACACCAACTTTGAATACCAAGTGCTGGCCGTTCGTGGTCAGCGGTTACACCTCCTTCGGAGTCGCTGGTCCGACGACGACGGAAACGAGACGATCACCCTCTACGTCGACGAGACCGACGGCGACGGTCGGGTCAGCTATCGCGGCCGCTTCGACGAGGACAACTTCGAGGACGCGTACCGCGAACTCGAACGTCGCTACTACGCCGGAGAAGGAGCAGCATTCGCCGAAGGCGGAGCTACGTCCATCGCAACGTTCGCCGCCCTCAACCGCGGCGACTACGACCAGGTGTTTGATGACCTGGTAAGTCCAGAGATGCACGTCGAGAACCGCTCGCGCTCGGCCTTCGGTGATCGCTCGACCAGCGACCTCCGTACCAGTTGGGGCGAGCTGGACAGGATGATCTCCTCGTCACGGACATGGCAGTCAGCGGTGTGCTGGCTTTCGCCGCAGTGGAGCGTCAGCCGCCTCGAACGGGAAGGGGTCGGGCACGACGGCGAGCAGTACACATGGGCGTTTCTACTCGTGGCACAGACCAAAGACCGGCGCACCGCATCGTTGTGCCAGTTCGAGCTGGACGATGAAGAAGCCGCCTTCGCCTACGCCGAAGAACAGATGCGGGCCACGACCAGCCGGCTGGCCGTCACGAACCGGGCCAGCGAGGTGGTGGGCGTCGCCTTTCGCGCACTGCAGGCGGGCGACGCCGACGTGATGGTCGCGCAGTTCTCCGATTCGTTCGTTTACGACGATCGGCGGCGGCTGAGCGGCAATCCCATCGATGACGTTGCGGCGTACCGCGCATCGGTCGCACTAGCCATCACCCAGTACGACCACTATGAGTGGCGCAATCTGGCTGTGCGAGGCAAGCGTCTGGTTCTGGTGTGGAGTCGGATGACGAACGACGCCGGTTTCGAGACGTCGCATTTGCACCTTCATGAAATCGACGATGACGGTCGAATCTCCTACGAGGGACGGTTTGACGGGGACAATTTCGAGGACGCCAACATCGAACTGGACCGCCGCTATTACGCCGGCGAGGGCGCGGCTTTCGCAGAAGGCGGCGCCACGAACACCAACTACGTGACCGCGCTGAATCGCGGCGAGTTCGACCGCGCATTCAACGAATTCGCCGCTCCCGGAGCTCGTATCGAGAGCCGGTCGCGCTCGGTCTTCGGCGATCGTTCGATCGAGGAGTTTCGCGAGAGCGTCGAACAGCTGAGTGGGCTGGTCGCTTCACAGCGGACGTGGAACCCGGTGCTGCGCTGGCTGTCGCCAAACTGGGTGGTGATCCGCGCTGAGCGCGAAGCCGTCGGGCACGACGGCGAGCGGTACACATGGACGCGCGCCTACGTGATCGAGGTGCGCAATGCGCAGGCGGTGTCTCTGTGCGAGTTCGAGATCGATGACGAGGATGCGGCATTCGCATACGCCGAGGAGCGGATGCATGCGGCTCCCAGCCGACTACCGGTCGCCAACCGTGCCAGCCAAACCGTCGATGCGGCATACAGCGCGTTGCAGGCACACGATGTCGATCGCATGGTCGCAAACTTCTCGGATAGCTGTATCTTCGAGGATCAGCGGCGGTTGAGCGGCAACCCGATCGCGGACATTGCCGCGCTCCGTGCAAACATCGAGCGGCTCGTTCAGCAATACGGCCACTTCGAGTGGCGCACACTGGCTGTGCGAGGCGAGCATCTTGCCCTCGCCTCGAGTCGCAGTTCCAACGACGCGGGCTTCCAGACAGGTCACCTGCACGTGTGCGAGGTCGGCGCAGACGGCTTGATCACGTATCAGGCCAGTTTCGACGAGGACGATTTCGAGGGCGCGTATCGCGAGCTGGAATGTCGGTATTTCGCCGGGAGAGGGGTCGGCATTCGCTGAGGCAGGCACGTTGACAACCGAAATTGTCATTCTGATGAGCCAGGGCGACCCCGATGAACTGTCCAGTGCAATGTGGCGCCTGGGCTTCGTGTGGAGAACCGGTCACGCTCAGCCTTCGGTGACCGTTCGGCAGCCGAATTCCGTGCCAGCTTCGAAGAATTGAATGCGATGGTCGCGTCGGTGCGAACATATCAATCGGCGGTGTGCTGGTTGTCGCCGACGTTGTTCGTAGGGCGATTCCGCGCGAAGCCGTCGGGCATGACGGCGAGCAGTACACATGGACCCACCTCCACGTTGTTGAAACCGTCGGCGGACTGCTCACCGCGGCCTGCATATTCGATGAAGACGACGAATCAGGGGCGTTCGCCTATGCCGAAGAACGATGCGTGCGGACCACTAGCCGACTAGCCGTCACGAATCAGTCATGCGAGATGGCACACGCCATTACACGCGGCCTGAAAGGCGATGATGTCGACGCCATAATGGAGTGCTGCGCCGACAACCTCGTCTTTGACGACCGTCGACGACTCAGCGGTGATCCCATCCACGGAAGCGACCAGTTCCGCACCGCTTGGCAGCGAATCCTCCAGCAATACAGTCATTTCGATCAGCGCATCCTCGCGGTGCGGGGCGCCAAGCTGAATATGAGCGCGACCCTCTGGTCGGACGACTCCGGCAACGAGACGGCATACCTGCATGTGCAAGAGATCGACGACGACGGACTGCTCGTGTACGCCGCACGGTTCGACGAGGACGATTTCGAAGGCGCCTACCGTGAGCTGTCGAAACGCTATTACTCTGGAGAGGCCGCCGCATTCGCCGACAACGGAGCCGTCGGTACCGAGTTCGTAATGGCATACGACAATGGCGACTTCGACCGATTGCTCGGTGAGCTCGCCACCCCCGGAATGCGATTCGAGAACCGGTCACATTCGGTCATTCCGGATCGCTCGATCGATGAATTTCGCGCAAGCATCGAGCAGCTGTCATCAATGGTCTCCTCCGCGCGCACGTGGAATTCGGCGGAGTGTTGGCTGGCGCCCGACTGGTGCATAACTCGATTCGAACGGGAGGCCGTCGGCAAGGACGGGCAACCCTACAAGTGGACGTGGATCTATGTCACCGAGTTCCGCAATGGTTTAGTGGCGTCGTCGTTGAAGTTCGACCTCGAAAATGAGGAACAGGCTTTCGCATATATCGAAGAGCAAGTCCGAGCGGCGGGCAGCCGCCTGGCGGTAACGAATCGGGCAAGTCGAACGGCGGAAGCCTTGGCTGACGCGATGAATGCCGCTGACCTCGAAGCCACACTCGATTGCTTCTCCGGTCAGTTCGTGTATGACGACCGTCGGCAGCTCAGCGGCGATCCCCTGCATGGTCGCGCAGAACTAAGAGCAGCGGCTACGCGAATATTACAGCAGTACAATCACTTTGAGGCGCGCATCTTGGCAGTCCGTGGTGAACACCTCTCGCTGGACCAGACGCGCTGGGCAAACGATGCGGGATTCGAGACGATACAACTCTCCGTGAACGAGGTCGATGACGACGGACAGATCGCCTACCAAGTCCGCTTCGATGAAGACGATTTCGTCGGCGCATATCGCGAACTCGAACGTCGTTACTATGCCGTGAAGGGCGCGGCGTTCGCAGACGCAGGCGCCACGTCGGCGGAATACGCGGCTGCCGTGTGCGAGGGAGATCTCGACCGTGCCTTCGGCGAACTCACCTCCCCTGACTTCCACATTGTGAATCGATCACGGTCGATCTTTGGAGATCGATCTGCAGCCGAGTTTCGTGCCAGCATCGAGGAACTCAACGTAATGGTCGCCTCGACGCGGATGTGGGATTCGGCCGTGCACTGGTTGTCGCCGAGTTGTTGTGTCGCTCGATCCGAGCGAGATGCCGTCGGCGAAGATGGCGAGCACTACGCATGGACGCATCTATCCGTGACTGAAATCCGCGACGGGCAGTTCACTTCGGCTTGCCTATTCGATGTTGATGACGAGGAAGCGGCCTTCGCGTATGCCGAGGAGCGGGGGCGGGCGAAGGCGAGCAGACTGCCATTGTCGAACCGGGCCACACTAGAAGCCGCGGCCCTGTGGAAGGCAATGCGGGCCCGCGACATCGACTCGGTGATGGATTGCTGTTCGGATCGGCTCGAGCATGACGACCGGCGACGACTCAGCGGTGGTCCCCTACGCGGCAGCGCCGCAATTCGACGAGCTATGGAGCGGATCGTGGAGCAGTACACACGATTCGAGATCCGCACCCTAGCCGTGCGGGGTGAGTCCCTGCATCTGTATCTAAGTCGCTGGTCGAACGAAGCGGATTATCAAACGGCGTACCTTCACGTCAGCGAGATCGGCGACGACGGCCGGTTCATCTATGAAGGTCGCTTCGACGAGGACGACTTCGAGAGTGCTTACCGCGAACTCGATAGCCGGTACTACGCAGGCGAGGGCGCGGCGTTCGCCGATCAGGGGCCAGTTCTGACCGAGTGGCAGATCGCCTTGAACCAGGGCGATTTCGACCGATTGTTCGACGAGCTGACGGCTCCCGATCTGTGCGTCGAGAACCGGTCGAGCTCGGTCTTCGGTGATCGATCCGCCATCGAGCTGCGAGCCAGCATCGAAGAGTTGGATGGGATGGTCGCATCGGCGCGGTCGTGGCATTCGAACCTGTGCTGGCTATCGCGGCACTGGGTGGTCGCTCGCATCGAGCGCGAGGCCGTCGGGCTCGACGACGAACGATATTCCTGGTCGTGGCTGGACGTATACGAATTCGACGGCCGACTCTCAGCGGCGTGTCGGTTCGAACTCGACGACGAGGATGCCGCCCTCGCCTACGCCGAAGAGCAGATACGAGTCTCCAGTCGTAGACTCCCAGTTGCGAATCGTGCCACCCGGACGACCAGCACCGTAGCTGCCGCGCTGCTCGCCGGCGACCCCGACGGCGCTGCTGACTGCTTCTCAGAGGAATTCGTTTACGACGACCGGCGACGCATCAGCGGCGACCCCATCCGCGACCGCGCGCAGCTACGCACGGCATGTGAGCGAATATTACTGCAGTACAACAAATTCAATGACCGCATATTGGCCGTCCGAGGCGAGAATCTGACGCTGGGTGCGAGCCGCTGGTCGAATGACTCCAGATACGAGACGACGCAGCTCGCCGTCAACGAGGTCGACGACGACGGACGAATCATCTACCAAGCGCGATTCGACGGGGACGACTTCGAAGGGGCTTATCGCGAGCTCGACAAGCGCTACTACACCGGTGAGGGCTCGGCATTCGCCGGCGCCGGCGTCCCCCAGACCGAGTGGCAGATCGCGATGAACCAGGGCGACCTAGACAGCTTCTTCGAACATTTCTCACCCGACATGCGCTTCGACATCAAGTCCCGATCGGTCTTTCCCGGGCGAACCACCTCAGAACTGCGGGCGAGTTTGGAGGAGCTGTACACCTGGGTCGCGACCATGCAGGCGTGGCACGCCGCGATGCGCTGGTTGTCGCCGACCTGTTGTGTCACCCGGACCGAGCGCGAGGCCGTCGGCCGCGACGGTGAGCAGTATGCATGGACACGGCTCTACGTCCTCGAGTTTCGTGATGGGCGTTGTGCTGCGTCTTGCGAGTTCGAACTTGACGATGAGGACGCTGCCTTCGCCTACGCCGAGGAACTCGTGCGCGCGGCGGCAAGCAGAATGGCCGTCAGCAACTGGGCTACTCAGACAGGCGAGGCAGTGCAGAGGGCGATGAATGCCCTCGATGCCGACGCCGTTGCCGCGTATTACTCGGATGCACTGGTGTACGACGATCGGCGGCGGCTGGCCGGGAACCCATTTCCCGGAATGCGCACTGCGGCTGAACGTGTCTTCGCGCAGTACACGCAATTCGAGGCACGCGTGCTGGCCGTGCGGGGTGAGCGACTATTCCTGGGCTGGATGCGGTGGTCGAATGAAGCCGGATACGAGACTTCCTACCTAACGGTCCAGGAGATCGGCGACGACGGTCGGTTCATTTATCAGGCTCGCTTCGACGAGGACGACTTTGAAGCTGCCTACCGTGAGCTCACGCGCCGCTATTGCGCCGGAGAAGGCGCAGCATTCGCCGATGCGGCCATGGCGCAGACCGAATGGTTGCTCGATTTCAACAAGGGCGATTTCGACCATGCCTTCAGCGAGCTCATAGATCCGGAAGCTCGGATGTACAACCGATCCAGATCGGCGTTCCCCGACCGGTCGGCCGCCGAGCTTCGGGCGAGCCTCGAGGAACTCAACGCGATGGTCACCTCGGCGCGCACGTGGAACTCGGTCGAGCGCTGGCTGTCACCGAGGTGTTGCGTCTGCCGCAATGAGCGTGAAGCCACCGGCCACCAGAACGAGACGTTCGCCTGGACACGGCTCTACGTAGTCGAAGTCCATGACGGGCGGGGTACTGCGACATGCGAGTTCGACCCCGATGACGAGGACGCGGCGTTCACCTACGCCGAAGAGCGGGTCCGGGCGGCCAATCGCCGGCTGGCCGTCGCCAACAGCGCCAGCAGGACTTTCGAAGCAGCGGGGCGGGCGATGCAGGGCCGCGACGTCGACACCGCTGCCGGCCATTACGCCGCGTCGTTTTTGCATGACGATCGTCGGCGCTTTGGCGGAAACCCGATCGGTGACGTGCGCACAGCCCAGCAGCGCATCTTGGAGCAGTACAACCATTTTGAGGGACGCACGCTCGCCGTGCGAGGTGAGCGCCTTCATCTGGGCTGGACCCGTTGGTCGAACGAGTCCGGCTTCGAGACGTGTTATCTGATCGTGCACGAGGTGGACGAGAGCGGACGCTTCATTTACGAGGGCCGCTTCGACGAAGACGACTTCAACGCCGCCTACCGCGAACTCGAGCGACGCTACTGCGCCGGCGAAGGCGCCCCATTCGCCGAAATGGCCGCCCTCGGGGCGGAGTACTTGATCGCGCTCAACGAGGGCGACTTCGACAGGTTGTTCAACGAGCTGACCGATCCCGACACGCGCGTCGCGAACCGGACGCGCACAGGATTCCCAGACCGCTCGGTGGCCGAGTTTCGCGCATCGTATGAGGAGTTGCATGCGATGGTCGGCCCCTCTCGATCATGGAACTCAGCCGAGTGCTGGTTGTCGCCCACAAGTGGCGTCGTCCGGAGCGAGCGGGAGGCGTTCGGACAGGACGGCGAGCACTACGCGTGGACCAAACTCGTCGTGTTCGAGTTCGGCGACGGGCGATGCACAGGTTTGTGCGAGTTCGAGCTCGAGGATGAGGCGGCGGCGTTCACGTACGCCGAGGAACGGGTGCGTGGCGACGAACCGGGTTAGCGTGAAGACATGACGGGTCCCAAGCTGCAGCTGAGCGACGACGAGTGGCGCAAGAAGCTCTCGTCGGAGGAGTTTCACGTGCTTCGCCAAGCCGGCACCGAACGCCCGTTTACCGGCGAATACACCGACACCAAGACCGAAGGCGTTTACCAGTGCCGCGCCTGCGGCGCCGAACTGTTCCGCAGCAGCGAGAAGTTCGAATCCCACTGTGGCTGGCCGTCGTTCTTCGACCCGGCGAATTCAGACGCGGTGATCCTGCGGTCCGACGACTCGATGGGCATGCGCCGTGTGGAGGTGCTGTGCGCCAACTGCCACAGCCATCTCGGCCACGTCTTCGAGGGCGAGGGCTACGCCACGCCGACCGACCAGCGGTACTGCATCAACTCGATCTCACTTCGCCTGGTTCCGGAGGGCTCGTAGCCGCGAACGTTCCGTACCGCTCGAATCCACCCGGCTCTTTTCAAGCGGTAAGGAATTGTTCGCGCACAAGTTACGCGGGGTAGACCGCGAACTCGGCTCTGTCGGCGGTGTCGGCGACACAAGTGAAGAGCAGGGGCGCCGTCATCGCATTGCCGGAGTAGCACATGAAGGGCCCGACCCGCTGGAACTTGTCGCCCGAGAGGTCGTACTGGACGGCGAAGTCCGACGCCGTGGTGCAGTCGATATCACCGACGTTGATGGTGATCTGTTGGCCGAACCGCGGCTCGCACGCAAAGCCGTTCGACTGGGCGCCCGCCGACGGAGCGCTAACAACCGCCGAAACAACGGCGACAAGCGTGCACATTGCCGGAAGCCATGCCTTCACGTTCATCCGCTCATAATGCCGGGCCAATCTCCAATCCGAAGGTCATCGGCAAGTTTGCTCGGTGAACCTCACACCGGCGGGTAGTCGGGCAACCAACGCACCTCGGTGATGCGCTGCGCCAATTCGTCATCGCTGCGCTTCGGCGCGACGCCGTCCGCGACGGCCTGACGGCCCACGGCCTCCGCAATGCTCACCGCGACGTCGGGAACATCCGACCACGCAGGCAACAGCGGCTTGCTCGGATCTGCCAGGGCCGGCGACGCGTCACCGAGCGTGGCGGCCGCGACCCGCATCATCTCGTCGGTCACCCGCGTGGCCTGCGCCGCCGTGACGGCCAGCCCCATCGCCGGGAAGATGTAGACGTTGTTGCATTGGGCGACCGGTCGTTCCACGCCGTCGCGCAGCAGCGGTGCGAACGGTGAGCCCGTCGCGATCAGCGCCCGCCCGCCCGTCCAGTCGTCCAACTCCGCGGGGTGTGCCTCGGCGCGGCTGGTCGGGTTCGACAGCGGGAAGATGATCGGCCGCTGTGTCTTGCCCGCGAGTTCGCGCACGATCGCTTCGGTGAACGCGCCTGCAGCCGTCGAAAGCCCGAGCAGCACACCGACGTCGACGTGGTGCACGACGTCGGCCAGCTGGGCAGGCCCGGACAGCCCCCAGCCCGCCACACAACCCGCCGGCTGCGCGAACTTCCGCTGCCCTTCGGTCAGATCCGCGCGGTCGTCGGTGAGCAGACCCACCACATCGACAACCCAGATCCGTGCCGCCGCTTCGGCTTCCGAGAGTCCCTGCGCCATCATCTCGCGATGCACCATGTCGAGCACGCCGATGCCGGCCGATCCCGCACCGAGCATCACGACCTGCTGCTGCGACAACGGACGCCCGGCGACCTTCGACGCTCCATGCAGCGCACCGAGCGTGACCGCCGCGGTGCCCTGAATGTCGTCGTTGAAGGTGAGCAGCTCGTCGCGGTAGCGCTCGAGGATGGGCAGTGCATGCGCGGTGGCGAAGTCCTCCCACTGCAGCAGCACATCGGGTAGCTCTTCGCGCACGGCCGCGACGAAGTCGTCGATGAAGGCGAAGTACTTGTCGTCGTCGATCCGGCGGTGGCGCCAACCAAGGTACTGCGGGTCTTCGAGCAGTTCGACGTTGTCGGTGCCCACATCGAGCACGATCGGCAGCGTGCGCGCCGGGTGGATGCCGCCGATCAACGTGTACAGCGAGAGCTTGCCGATCGGGATGCCCATCCCGCCGATCCCCTGATCGCCCAGGCCGAGTATGCGCTGCCCGTCGGTCACCACGATCACGTCGACATCGCGGTGCGGTCGGTTGCTCAGCACCTCGCGCAGACATCCTCGATCGGGATATGACACGAACAACCCGCGTGGCCGGCGATAGATCTCGCTGAAGCGCTGACAGGCCTCGCCGACGGTCGGGGTGTAGACGATCGGCATCGTCTCGGCGATGTGGTCGTGCAGCACCCGGTAGAACAGTGTCTCGTTGCGATCCTGCAACGCGCGCAGGTAGATGTGCCTGTCGAGACCCTCACGGCGAGTGGAGAATTCGTGCCAGCAGTGCTCAACCTGTTGGTCGAGAGTCTTCTGGGCGGTGGGCAGCAGGCCCAGCAGACCCAACTCGCGGCGCTCGGCGTGGGTGTACGCGGTGCCCTTGGTCTGCAACGCGTCGTGCAGAAGGTCCTGTCCAGTTTTCCCGTCTGGCACGGTTACACGCTATCGGCCACGGCGCCGCCGGTGCGACCTTATCGGCTTGCCAGAGCCAGAATCTCGTCGACGGACCACTGGTCGTCAGCGTGGGTGCCGTACTTACAAGCCAGCACGGTGCCGTCGGGACCGATGAGGAAATCCGCCGGCATCCCCAAATGCGCCTCGCGCAAACCCATGGCGCCACGTGCGGTGGTCCACCGCATCCCGAGGGCGCCCGCCCGCCACGCCCTGGGGTGCAGGAGTGAACGAATCGAGGACTCCACTCCGAACTCCCGGTACAGCTTGCGCTGTGGATCCGCGACAACAGCGAACGGCAGGTCTGCCTGGTAGCGGCGCAGCTCGTCCTTGGCGGAGTGGAACACGACGACCTCGGCTATCCCGGCATCGGCGATCTCGGCGTGCCGTTTCGCGACAGTGCGGATGTGCAGATTGCAGATCGGGCAGCCGGCGAACCTGCGGAATTGCAGGTGCACGAGGGCGTCAGGCGACGGTATGGCGACGTCCTTGCCCTCGATCGTCTCCAGCTTGCGAGCTTCGACTCTGCCACCGGCGTCCAACACCACGGCCTCCAGTAATGAGTTGTATGACTCCAATTTGTCTCGAGTATTGAGTAGACTGACTCCGATGTCAAGCTCAGCACAGACCAGACCCCCGGGGCGACCGGCTCAATTCGACCGTGCCCGAGTGTTGGACGAGCTGCTCATGGTGTTCTGGCGCAAGGGATATGACGGAGCCACCCAGGAAGAAATGCTGGCCGCGACCGGCTTGTCTTCCTCCACGCTGTACCGCTCGTTCGGAAACAAGGCCGACATCTTCGAGTCTGCGTTGCAGCGCTACACCGCCACCGCCTCAGCGGTGTTCGCGCCCCTCGAGCATGGCGTGTCCGGCGCCGGCGACCTTTACAAGTTCTTCGACAACGTTGAAGCGTGGCTGACAGGTCCGATGGGTAGCTCCGGATGCCTGGTTGTGGAAACCATGCAGGATCCGATCAACCGGGACCCGCGGATCTCGTCGGTGACCAGCAGCCACCTCGATCGGATGGGCGAAGGCCTTCGCGCCGCGGTGCGCCGCGGGATCGACGCCGACGAACTGCGGCCATCTCATGCGGCGAGATTCGCCGACGCCCTACAAGCCGGAGTCTTGGGTGTACTGGCCCGGGCGCGGGGTGGCGACGTCAGTGACGCCGTTCGGTTACTTGACGGCGTCCGGGCGTTGCTGCCTGAGCGCTCCGCGCACTAAGGAAGCCTCGTGACGAGTTCTTCCACGCTGACCCGCGGTCCGGTGAAAAACGGTGTCTCTTCGCGGGTATGGCGTCGGGCGTCGGTCGCGCGGAGCTCGCGCATCAGATCGACGATGCGGTGCAGCTCGGGCGCCTCGAACGCCAGGATCCATTCGTAGTCCCCCAGAGCGAAGGCGGGCACGGTGTTCGCGCGCACGTCCTTGTACTCCCTGGCAGCCATGCCGTGCTCGGACAGCATCCGGCGGCGCTCCTCGTCGGGGAGCAGATACCACTCCAGCGACCGGACGAACGGATACACGCAGACGTACGCGCCGGGCTCCTCGCCGGCCAGGAACGCAGGGATGTGGCTCTTGTTGAACTCGGCCGGACGATGCAAAGCGACGCTGCTCCACACCGGTTCGCTCGCGCGGCCCAACGCCGTCGTCCGGCGGAAATCCGAATAGGTCTCCTGCAGCGCCTCGACCGTCTCGGCGTGGGTCCAGATCATGAAGTCGGCGTCGGCCCGCAGGCCCGCGATGTCGTAGAGCCCACGCACGACGACGCCCTTGTCTTCCTGCTGCTTGAGGAACGTGGCGGTCTCGTCGACGACGGTGTCACGCTCGTCGCCCAGCTCCCCGGGCTGCGCTGCGAACACCGAGAACATCAGGTAGCGGATGGTGGAGTTGAGTGCGTCGAAGTCGAGCTTGGCCATAGGCCTATCGTGCCACGCGCGTTCACGCCCGATTCGCCGCGCCCGCGGCGGTGACCAGCGACGCGGCCGCCCTGGTAGCTGCCCCCACGCACGCCGGGACCCCGATGCCGTCCAGATAGCCGCCCGCGACCGCCAGCGTCGGCGGCAATCCCGCGCGCAGCTCGGCGACCAGCTCGCCATGTCCCGGCCCGTACTGCGGCATCGCGTCGAGCCAGCGCTGCACGTGACAGTCCACCGGTTCGGGGGCCACGCCGAACACCGTTGCGAGATCCTGGGCAGCCCAGGCGAGCAGGTCCTCGTCGCCGGCGCTCTTGGCCAGCTCGTCACCGTAGCGGCCGTACGACAGCCGCAACAGCTCGACGTTGCCGCGTCTGCCCCACTTGCGCGACGACAGGGTGATCGCCTTGGTGCGCAAGCGTTCTCCACCCGCCACCAGGACACCGGATTGCTGGGGCAACGGCGTGCCGCCCGGCAACGCCAGCGCCACGACGGCCACCGAGGCCACCGGGATACGGCGCGACGCCGCCGCGGTACGCGGGGCGACCTCTTCGACGAGCTTCGCCAACCGCGGCGCATGCACCGCCAGCACGACCGCGTCGGCGCGGTGACGCGCGCCCTCGTCGTCGACCAGCTCCCAGCCTTGCGATGCGCGGCTCACCCGTTCGATCGCGACCTGAACCCAGTCCACCCGGGCCCGCCGGACGAGCTCGTCGACCAGCACCGCGTATCCGCCGTCAACGGCGCCGAACAGCGATCCCGTGATCGGGCGGCGGCAGGGCGTCGCGCACCGCATCGGTCAGATTCGGCGCGCCGCGGTCGAGGGCCGCCGCGAGCGTCGGGACCGCCGAACGCACGCCGATGCTGGCCGCCGAGCCGGCGTACACGCCCGCCAGCAGCGGGTCCACCGACCGCGCGACCACCTGCTCGCCGAACCGCTCGCCTACGAGCGCGGCCACAGTCGGGTCGGCGCCCGGCCGCCACATCATCGGCCGGGACCGTTCGTCGAGCATCCGCGCCATCGTGGCGTCGTCGACCAGACCGGCCAGCGCCGCCGGCTCCGCCGGGATGCCCTGCAGCGTCCCTGTCGGCATCGGGTGAAGCCGGCCCTCGCTGTAGATCAGCGGGCGCACACCCGTCGTGCCGATTTGCCGGCCCGCCAGACCGAGTTCGGCCAGCAGGGCCGGCACCTCGGGCCGCCGAGCGACGAATGCCTCCGCGCCGACATCCAACAGCTGCCCGCCGATGCGCTCGGTGCGCAGTATGCCGCCCAGCCGGTCAGCCGGGTCGAACAACGTGATCGAGGCGTCCGGCCCCGCCGCGATACGCAGCCGGTATGCGGCGACGATGCCCGAAATACCGCCGCCGACAACGGAATACGATGCGTTCACAGCGTGTGCGCCAACGCCACGACGTCGGTGATCACCTCTGGATCAGTGCTCGGCAGAACACCGTGGCCGAGATTGAAGATGTGACCCGCGGCTCCGGCGTCGATCGCGCGGCGCCCGTCTTCGACTACGGCGCGAACCGCACGCTCGACCACCGGCCAGCCCGCGAGCAGCACCACCGGGTCCAGGTTGCCCTGCAGTGCGGTGCCAGGCACGACGCGAGCGGCAGCGTCGACGAGTGAGGTGCGCCAGTCGACACCCACGATGCCGGGCGCACCGTCGACGCAGACCGCTTGCGACATCGCGCCCAGCAGTTCGGCGGTGCCGACCCCGAAATGCGTCATCGGCACGCCGGCGTCAGCCAACGCGCAGAACACCCGTGAGCTGTGCGGAAGCACGTGGGCGCGGTAGTCGGCCAGCGACAATGTCCCGGCCCACGAATCGAACACCTGAATCGCGTCGACGCCGGCGTCGACCTGAGTCTGCAGGAACGCGATGGTCACGTCGGTCAGCGCCGCCATCAGCGCGTGCCACGTGTCGGGCTCGCCGAGCATCATCGCCTTGGTGCGTTCGTGGTGGCGGCTGGGACCGCCCTCCACCAGATACGACGCCAGCGTGAACGGCGCCCCCGCGAACCCGATCAACGGCACCTCGCCGAGTTCGCCGATCAGCGTCTTGACCGCATCGGCGACGGGTGCGACTTGTTGTGGCTCAAGGGGTTTGATCGACTTGACGTCGGCGATACCGCGAACAGGATGGTCGATCACCGGTCCGACGTCGGGAACGATATCGAGCTCGATGCCGGACGCCCGCAGCGGGACGACGATGTCGGAGAACAGGATCGCGGCGTCCACGCCGTGCCTGCGGATGGGCTGCAACGTGATTTCGGTGATCAGCTCGGCGTCGAAGCAGGCCTGCATCATCGTGTTCTTCGCGCGCAGCTCGCGGTACTCGGGCAGGGACCGACCGGCCTGCCGCATGAACCAGACCGGCACGCGGCTCGGTTTGCGGCCGCGGGCGGCGGCCAGATAGGGCGACTCGGGCAGCTCACGACGGTTACTCATCGGCTCCAATGCTGCCATGTCACCTCAGCGAGACCCCACAGCCGCATCGGCCGAGGTCGTTGCGGTGCCGATTCGGCCTGCGGCTGCGGTCGGCCGGTTGCTAATCCCCTCTGGACCTGCGCTTTCTTCGATGCCGTCGGCGATGCGCTCTGGCGGTTGCCCGAGTTCGGCGCGCCTGCGCACAGACCTGGCCAAATGGGCTAGCGTCAAACGGCGTGACCACCGCCGAACCGGCTCAGTTCCGTGAAGCGGTGGCGGCCATGAACGCCACCACCGTGCGACCGGAAATCGAGCTTGGCCCGATCCGGCCGCCCCAGCGGCTGGCGCCGTTCAGTTATGCCCTGGGCGCCGAGGTCCGCCACCCCGAGACGGCCGTCGTCCCCGAGCGCTCCGAAGGTGACGCGTTCGGGCGACTGATCCTGCTGCACGATCCCGAAGGCGCCGAGGCGTGGGACGGCACCATGCGGCTGGTCGCCTATATCCAGGCCGATCTCGACTCGAGTGAGGCCGTCGACCCGTTGCTGCCCGAGGTCGCGTGGAGTTGGCTCGTCGATGCCCTCGAGTCGCGCGCCGAGCACGTCACGGCGCTGGGCGGCACTGTCACCGCGACCACGTCGGTGCGCTACGGCGACATCTCCGGGCCGCCGCGCGCCCACCAATTGGAGTTGCGGGCGTCGTGGACGGCGACATCGCTGCAGCTGGGCCCGCACGTCGAGGCGTTCTGCGAGGTGCTAGAGCACGCCGCGGGTCTGCCCCCGGCGGGCGTTACCGACTTGAGTTCACGCACGCGCGCTTGACGATGGCCGAACCGAACGAATCTGACTCGGAAGCTGAGCCGGACGCCACACCACTGCTGGCACCTCGCGACGGGGTGCCCGAGCTCTCGGTCAGTGCCAGCGAAATCCGAAGGGCTGCAGACCTTTTGGCATCCGGCGAGGGGCCGTTCGCCATCGACGCCGAACGCGCGTCGGGCTTCCGCTATTCGAACCGGGCCTACCTGGTGCAGATCCGCCGGGCCGGCGCGGGCACGGTACTGATCGACCCGGTCAATCACGGCGACGACCCGGTTTCGACGCTGGCGCCGGTGGCCGAGGCGCTGGCAGAAGACGAATGGATACTGCACGCCGCCGATCAGGATCTGCCGTGCCTCGCCGAGATCGGCATGGTGCCGACCAAGCTGTACGACACCGAGCTGGCTGGCCGGCTGGCCGGCTACGACAAGGTGAACCTCGCCACGATGGTGCAGCGCCTGCTCGGGCTTGCGCTGACCAAGGGGCACGGCGCGGCGGACTGGTCGCAGCGGCCGTTGCCGCACGAGTGGCTGAACTACGCAGCGCTCGACGTCGAGGTGCTGCTCGACCTGCGCCACGCGATCGCCGCCGTGCTCGAGCAGCAGAACAAGACCGATTGGGCGACACAGGAATTCGAATACCTGCGCACCTTCGAGGGCATGCCGACACGGCGTGACCGCTGGCGGCGGACGTCGGGCATCCATAAAATCCGTGACCCGCGGGCGCTCGCCGCGGTGCGTGAGCTGTGGGTCACCCGCGACCACATCGCTCAGCGGCGTGACATCGCGCCGGGTCGCATCCTGCCCGACGCCGCGATCGTCAACGCCGCCACCGCCGACCCCGACACCGTGGAGAAACTCACCGCTCTGCCGGTGTTCGGCGGGCCCCGGCAGCGTCGCAGCGCACAAACCTGGCTCGACGCGCTCGCCCGCGCCCGCAGCACCGACGATCCCCCCAAGTCGCAGGAGCCGTCGACCGGACCTCCCCCCGCGTCGCGGTGGGCCAGGCGCAAACCCGAGGCGGCGGTCCTGCTGGAAGCCGCGCGTGCCGGTCTTGCCGAACTGTCGCAACGGGTTTCGGTACCGACCGAAAATCTCGTTACACCCGACGTCGTGCGTCGGTTGATCTGGGACTGGCAGGCCCCCGCGAATCCGGATGACACCGCGGCGGCAATCGATGACTTCTTGCGCGAGGCGCAGGCGCGGCCATGGCAGCGCGCGCTCGTCGTACCGGTGCTGACCGACGCACTGGTCACGCCGCCCGAAAACGGCTCCGGCAACGGTGCCGAGACCGCTCACGGATCGCAATGATGCACAGAATCGCGATCTGCCCGCAGTCTCGGCGAGCCGGTTGCCGCTACTTCGCGTTCGGGCACGCCACGTCGACGTAGACCGTCGACTGCGTCGAGTCACCCGGTGGCGCACTATTGGGGTTGTTGATCGCGTTCACGCGGCATTCCGACAGTGGGACATTCGGTCGCCCCTGAAGCCAGTTGACGACGACATCGAATCCCTGCGACTGCAGGTCGGCGATCGTCGCACTAGCCGATTCGGATCCGGCGCTGGGAAACGCGGGGTCAGCGGCGGCGATCGGCGCGAGGGCAACCGCTGCGGTAGCTCCGGCGCACACGAGCATGGTCGTCTTGATGATGTGGGTGGGCACGGCATGTCCTTTCCGAAGGTGTGAGTCCTCCGGTGGTGCATGCGAAGCCGCCGCGCGTTACAAATCCGGAAAAGCAGTGCGGGCTCGATGTGCTCGAGAAAATGGCCCAGCACGGCGTCCCGCGATCGTGGAGGTCGGCGTGCTCGGTGCTCTCGTGCTCGTCCTCTCGATCGCCATTTACGTGCTGCGGCTACAGCGCCGCAGCGCCGAGGACGTCGGCGACAAGGCCGATGAATCCTAGCTCGGCTTCGCCTCGACCAAGCTGAACGGCGATGCGGTCGGCACCACCCGCGTCATCCTGAAGCCGGCGCGTGCGAGCAGCGCGCGGTATTCCGCCGCGGTGCGCTCACGCCCGTTCACACCCAGCAGCATTTCGAGATCGGCCCACTTGCCGATGAACTCGCGGTCGTGCTCGGGTATCACGGTTTCCACCAGCAACACGGTGGTGTTCGCGTCGCTGGCCGCGCGAAGGTTGCGCAAGATCTGCACCGCCTCCTCATCTGGCCAGTCGTGGATGACATGCTTGAGAACGTACGCATCTCCGCCTGCCGGAACACTGTCGAAGAACGACCCTGTCTCTATTCGGACCCTCTGCGCTAGACCGAGTTTCGCCATCAGTGCCGGCGCGCCGGCGGCTACCTCCGGCAGTTCATAGAGAACGCCGCTTGCAGACGGCGCCGACGCCAGAATCGCGGCCAGCAGACGTCCGTGTCCGCCACCGACATCTACGACAACTGGATATGCATTGAAATCGACGGCAGCGGCAACGGCACCCTCGGCAAGCGCGGAGATGCTGGTCATCGCATCGTTGAAGAGCTTCGCCAAATGGGGATCGTCTTCCAGGTATTCGAAGAATCCTTTGCCCCGCAAGACCGGAATCGTCGCCTTGCCAGATCTGACCGCCTCGGCCAGCGTGCTCCAGTCCTCGCGGCGCTGCGGCGATCCGTAGAACAGCGCTGCCCCCGCCATCGATGCCGGCGCGTCGGTACGCAGGGTGTCCGCGAGCGGGTTGAGCCCATAGGCGCCGTCGGCGTGTCGGCGGAACACGCCACGGCTGACCATCGCCCGCAACAGACGGTCCAACGCATCGGCGTCCGCGCCGACTCGGCGCGCCAAGGCCTCGGCCGTCAGCGGGCCTGCCGCGAGCGCGTCGGCGACGCCGAGTTCCGCAGCGGCTTCGATCGCCTGCGACATCCAGGCCGACAGGATCAGGTCCAGCATCGCAGCCGGCGCGGGGGCCAGTCGCTGGTGCACGCGATAGAGGGTGTTTCTGAGGCGTTCAACCAGCCTCACCAGTGGCACCGGCGGAACACGGGTCTGAAGTGTTGTTGCCACGGCGACCTCCCGTAGTACATTTGAATAGATACCACTATATTCAATATAGTCGACTATAGATAAGGTGGCCGATTCGTGTCAACGATTCCGCGGCGTAGTTACGACAACAGTCGACGGCGAGCCGACGCGGAGGTGCGTCAGCGCAGGATCGTAGAAGCGGCGACGAGACTTTTCGTCGACCAGGGCTACTCCGCGACATCTATCGACCAGATCGCTGCCGCGGCCGATGTCTCACCACAAACCGTGTACGCCACATATGGCTCGAAGGCCGCGGTGCTCTCCCGGGCGATCTACGTCGCAGTCGTGGGCGACTACGAACCCGTACCGTTGGCCGACCGGATACCGGCGCTGGCCGACGAGCATCGCATGTATTTCGGTGCCGCCGCGCATTTCGTGCGAGCGCTGCACGAACGTGTGGCACCGCTGATGCGGGTGATGGAACAGGCCGCTGCGACCGATCCGGGCTTGGAAGAACTGCGCGTCAGATTGATCCGCGAGATACGCGCCGACACCACCATGTGGATCACGCAGTTGGCGCCGGCCCTGCGTCAAGGCCTTACCGAGGCCCACGCCGCGGACGTCATGGTGACCGTCCAGTCCCCCTACGTTTACTCAACGCTCACGGTGGACTTGGGCTGGACTCCGGATCACTACGAGCTGTGGCTCGCAGACGCGATGCCCCGCTTGCTGCTGCGGCCCGACCTCCTGGCGGACGACTAGCCGACTCGGTCGATGTGATCCAGAAAATGGGCCAGCACCGCGTCGGGCGCCTCGAGCTGAGGCCAGTGCCCGATCGCGTCGTCGAGCATCACGACGTCCGGATTCGGGATGACCTCCAGATAGCGCTGTGCCATGTGCCGACCGGAGTTCGGGTCCACGGGCCCGTCGATCAGCCGCATCGAAATGGCGGTCTCGCGCATCGCGCGCACCCATCGGTTGCGGTGGGCGTAGCGATCGTTGACGAACCTGCCCACCTTGTGCAGCACCCGCTTGCCATCGTTGTACTCGAGGATTTCGTGGAAGAGGTCCATCATTCGCCGCGACGGCTTGGTGTTCGGGCCGAACATCTCGTTGATCGTCGGCTCGACCAGCCGCCTCGACAACGGACTGCCCTGCAGCGGACTCATGATGTCCCCCAACGGGGTTCGTGACATCACCTTCTGCATCAGCCGAGGCGTGTACGTCTCATTGAACAGGCCGCCGTTGAGCCAGGTGATCGATTCGATCCGCAATGCGCCGTACACCTGATCGGAGAACTCGTGACGGGCAAGCAATTCCTGCCCGACCGAATCGCCGAGGTCATGGGCCAAGATGTGCGCCGACTCGACGCCGAGGTGGGCCAACAATGCCTCGTGCATGTCGGCGTGGTCGTGCACCGTGTACTCGTAGGCGACGGGTTTGTCGGAGAACCCCATCCCGAGCATGTCGGGCGCGACGACGGTGAAGCGCTCGGTCAGCCTGTCCCACAGCGGCGCCCAGTCGAACGTGTTGAACGGGTAACCGTGGATCAGCAGCAGATGCGGCCCGTTACCTGCTATCCGGTAGAAGACGTCGAACCCGAGATAGTCGAAGTACTGGCCCGCGGCCTTCCAGCGCTCGAGTTCGGCATCCATATTCCAAAGGCTAGCGGCCTACGGAAGCTAGTCGAGGCGCTCGCTGACCTCGCGCTCGGGTGCGACGTGGTTACCCTGGGCAGCCACCCAACCTGTGACCTGGCGGGCGATGTTGCGGTCGGTCAGGCCGACGTCGGCGAGCAGCTCACCGCGTGAGGCGTGCGCGAAGAACTGCTGGGGCAATCCGAGGTCGCGGCAGGGCACGTCGATCTCCGCACGGCGCAGTGCCGCTGACACCGCGGAGCCGACGCCGCCGTTCACGCCGTTGTCCTCGAGGGTGACGACCAGCTTGTGGGCGGCCGCCAGCTCGGCGATGGCCGCGGGCACCGGCAGCACCCACCGCGGATCGACGACCGTGACGCCGATGCCCTGGTTGCGCAGCCGCTCGGCGGCCGCCAGCGCCATCGACGCGAACGGCCCGACCGCGACCAGCAGCACATCGTCGGACAGGCCGTCCGCGGGTACGGCGAGCACGTCGACTCCCCCGCGGCGCTCGAGGGCCGGAATGTCTTCGCCCACATCACCTTTGGGGAAGCGAATCGCAGTCGGGCCGTCGTTGACGTCGAGTGCTTCGCCGAGTTCCTCACGAAGCCGGGTGCCGTCGCGCGGTGCGGCCACGCGCATGCCGGGCACGATGCCCAGCATCGACATGTCCCACATACCGTTGTGGCTGGCGCCGTCCGGCCCGGTCACCCCAGAGCGGTCCAACACCATCGTCACCGGCAGCTTGTGCAGCGCCACGTCCATCATGACCTGGTCGAATGCCCGGTTGAGGAACGTCGAGTAGATGGCCACCACCGGATGCATCCCGCCCATCGCCAGGCCCGCTGCCGATGTCATCGCGTGCTGCTCGGCGATGCCGACGTCGAAGAATCTGTCGGGGAAGCGCTGCCGGAACGGAGCGAGCCCGGTCGGGCCCGGCATGGCGGCGGTGATCGCCACGATGTCGCGCCGCCGCGCGGCATAGCCGATCAGGGCGTCGGAAAACGCCGACGTCCAGCCGGGTCCTGGCACCGATGTCGCCAGCCCCGTTTCGGGGTCGATGACGCCACACGAGTGCATCTGGTCGTCCTCGTCGTTCTCCGCGGGCGGGTAGCCCATGCCCTTCCGGGTGACGACATGCACGACCACCGGCGCATTGAAGCCTCGCGCGTGTCGCAGCGCGGATTCGACGGCGTGCTCGTCGTGCCCGTCGATCGGGCCGACGTACTTCAGCCCGAGGTCGGTGAACATCACCTGCGGCGACAGCGCGTCCTTGATACCGGCCTTGATGCTGTGCATGCACTGGTAGCAGAACTCGCCGATGACCGGCACGCCCCGAACCGCTTTGCGGCCCTCCTCGAGCACCTTCTCGTAGCCCGGCTGCAGGCGCAGCCCGGCCAGATGCTCGGCGAATCCGCCGATGGTCGGCGCATAGCTGCGGCCGTTGTCGTTGACGACGATCACCACCGGCCGCTTCGAGGCGGCGATGTTGTTCAGTGCTTCCCAGCACATGCCGCCGGTCAGCGCGCCGTCACCGACGACGGCGACCACGTGACGGTTGCGGTGCCCGGACAGTTCGAACGCCTTGGCCAATCCGTCGGCGTACGACAACGCCGAGCTGGCGTGGCTGGACTCCACCCAGTCGTGCTCGCTCTCGGCGCGCGACGGATAGCCCGACAGCCCGTCCTTCTTGCGCAACGTTTCGAAGTCGTGGCTTCGACCCGTCAGCATCTTGTGGACATAGGACTGGTGTCCGGTGTCGAAGATGATCGGATCGTGTGGCGAATCGAACACCCGGTGCAGCGCGAGCGTGAGCTCGACCACGCCCAAGTTGGGGCCGAGATGCCCGCCGGTTGCAGCGACCTTGTGAATCAGGAATTCGCGGATCTCCCGCGCCAACTCGCTTAGCTGCAAGTGTGTCAGGTGCTGCAGATCTGCGGGACCGCGGATCTGTTCAAGCATTAGGCCAGTGTACGCACGAGGACAGCCTCAGTCCTGTCGAGCTTGGTAGATGTCGGGCACCCCGTCATGATCTGTGTCGGCCGTCTCGATGGCCTCGATTCGGCGGTAGACGGCGTTGCGGCTCAACAACACCAAAGATGCCAGTACACCTGCGACGACGGACCCGACGAGCACCCCGATCTTGACGTCCGCCGCTGCGGGAGTGCCGTATGCGAACGCCAGCTCACCGATTAATAACGAAACGGTGAACCCGATGCCGGCGAGCAGCGACACGCCGAAAACATCACGCCATGCGAGTTCGTCATCGAGGCTGGCGTGCGTGAATCTGGCGAGTAGGAACGCCGTCGCGAACACTCCCAGGGGTTTGCCGATCACGAGGCCGGCGATCACACCGTCGGTAACGGGATGCAACAACGACGCTCCGAGTCCCGACCATCCGCCCACCGTCACCCCGGCCGCGAAGAACGCGAAGACCGGCACGGCGAAGCCGGCCGACACGGGGCGCAGCGTGTGCTCGAACAGCTCAGCGGTCGGCTGGCCGAATCGCCCCAGCACCGGGACGGTGAAACCCAGCACCACCCCGGCGACCGTCGCATGCACGCCGCTGGCGTGCACGAGCGCCCATGCTGCGACCGCCAATGGCACCAACAGCCACCATCCGTGCACACCGCGCTGCACAGCCAGTGCGAACAGCCCGATCGGGATCAGCGCCAGCGCCAAGGGACCCAGCGCCAAATGATCGGTGTAGAACACCGCGATTACCGTGATGGCCAGCAGGTCGTCGACGACGGCGAGCGTCAGCAGGAAGGTGCGCAGCGCGGTCGGCAGATGCGTCGAAAGCACGGCGAGCACCGCCAACGCGAATGCGATGTCGGTCGCGATCGGCACCGCCCACCCGCCCAGGTTCTCCGGTCGATCGGCCGCCAGGTTGATGCCGAGGTAAATCGCCGCGGGCACGAGCATCCCGCCGACGGCCGCCGCGATCGGCAACGCGGCCCGTGCCGGATCGCGGAGATCGCCTGCAACGAATTCCCGCTTGAGCTCCAACCCGACCACGAAGAAGAAGATCGCAAGAAGGCCGTCGGCTGCCCACGCCGAAACGCTCAGACGCAGATGCAGAGATTCGGGACCGATCGCGAATTCGGAGACCGTGCGATAGGCCGCAGACCATGGCGAGTTCGCCCACACCAGCGCCGCGCCTGCCGTGGCCAACAGCAGCATGCCGCCGACCGTTTCCTTGCGGAGAATCTCGGAAAACCGTTGCGACTCCGACCACGAGCCGCGTGTCAGCAATCGCAAATTCGTTGGCATTGACGAAGTTTAGTGGGCGCGAGAGGTCAATGTGCCGCTGGCGCAAGCCGAGCGCCTCGCATCCACGATCACTCGGGGAGCCCGGACCGGGTGCGATCGGACATTTTGTGCCGAGCGTTGGTGAAAGCTGCCGCTCCCTGCAGGAGCGCGGTGCGATCTTGGTTGGTCATGCCGTCGGCGACCGCGCCAAGCTGGCTCATACGAAGCGCGACGAGGTCCGAAAGGACAGCGCGACCCGCGGCCGTGAGTTCCAACAGGGTTGAGCGGCGGTTGGCCGGTGCGGGGCGGCGGGTGATCAGACCGGCGTCGGCGAGGCGGTCGCTCAGCCGGCTAGCGGTTGACGGCAACAAGCCAAGGTCGTCGCCGAGTTCACCCACCATGCACCGGCCACGGCGGTCAAGGCATTGGAGCGCACGCAGCGGCGTAAGACCAACCCGCCGCTCCATCAGCTCGAGCACCTCGACGTTCAGCTCGAGCAACCCCCGGGTGCCTCGTTCAAGTTGCGCCGCGTATTCCTCTGCAGTGCCGGCCGAGGTACCGGCCTGGCGGCGACCACTTCTTGATGTCAATGGCATGCCTCCCTACGCCCGGCATAATACTTCGCCGACGCATCATGTGCATTGCGCATATGATGCGTTTCGCATATTATGCAGTCTGCAACTATTGCGACATGCCTGGAATTGAACGGTCGGCCACGGCCCCTCGACCTGTGTCCGCGCCGCGCAACCCCCTAGCACTGGGAAGGGAATCGTGAAGATCATCAAGAACGTGAAACCGCCGACTGGGTTGGGCCGCTTTCTTTTCCGGGTGCCGATCTACATCTATCGGGTGGGCCTCGGCTGGCTGTTTGGTAACCGCCTCATGTTGCTCAATCACATCGGCCGCGTCTCCGGCAAGCCACGTCAGACCATCCTGGAGGTCGTCTCACACGATCCCGGCGACGGCAGTTTCGTGGTTGCGTCCGGCTGGGGACCGACCGCCGCGTGGTACCGCAACGTCCTCCACAATCCGGAAGTCAGCATCCAGGTTGCGGCAAAAACGATCCCGGTCACCGCAGTAGCGCTCGCCGAGGACGAAGGCGCCGAGATCTTCGCTGCATACGCGGTACAGCACGGCACTCTCGCCAAAACGCTCCTCCCCCGACTCATGGGCTTCTCGGTCAACGGAACCGAGGCCGACTTCCGGGCCGCCGGTCGTCGGATGCCGTTCATCCGCTTCGTCCCGCGGGCCTGATGACTCGGAGGTTATGAATGAAAATCGCCATCAGCGGCGCCGGAGTGGCGGGCCCGGCCCTCGCGTACTGGCTGCACCGGACCGGCCACGAGCCCACCCTGATCGAGCGGGCTCCGCGTTTTCGCACCGGCGGGTATGTGATCGATTTTTGGGGCGTCGGCTATGACGTCGCGGAACGAATGGGTATCGCCGGGGCCATCTGCGACGCCGGCTACCAGATCGAGTCCCTTCGCTCAGTCGATGCCGACGGCCAAACCGCGGCAGCGCTGGGCGTCGATACGTTTCGTCGTGCCACCGAAGGCCGCTATACGAGCGTGCCACGCGGCGATTTGGCGGCGGCGATCTACACCACGATCGAAGATCGCGTTGAAACCATCTTTGGGGACAGCATCGCCGCGATCGATGAGCACCCGGACGGTGTGCACGTGGCGTTCGAACGCAGCCAGATGCGCGACTTCGATCTGGTGATCGGCGCGGACGGACTGCATTCCAATGTGCGCGGTTTGGTGTTCGGGCCCGAGTCGCAGTTCGAACGCTATCTTGGCTGCCTGGTCGCCGCATGGGTGGTGGAAGGCTACCGGCCGCACGATGAGCTCATCTATGTGACCCACAGCCACCCCGGCCGTTCCATCGCACGGTTTGCCCTGCGCGAGGACAGGACCTTGTTTCTGTGCGTGTTCCGCTCAAGCCGGCCGCACAACGTCGGCGACTTGGCGGCGGAGAAGGCGCTCGTACGACGAGAATTCGCCAACGTGGGCTGGGAGTGCCCGCAGATCCTCGCCACCCTCGACGATGTCGATGATCTGTATTTCGATGTCGTCAGCCAAATCCGGATGGATCGCTGGTCGCGGAGCCGAGTGGCGCTCCTCGGCGATGCGGCGGCGTGCGTCTCGCTGCTCGCCGGGGAGGGCACCGGCCTCGCAATGACCGAAGCCTACGTGCTGGCTGGCGAACTTCTTCGCGCTGACGGCGACCACCGGAAGGCTTTCGATGCATACGAGGCCCGGCTGCGTCATTTCGTCGAGGGCAAGCAGTCGAGCGCGGGAAAGTACATCTCGGTCTTCGCGACACAGACCCGGGCGGGCATTTGGTTCCGCAACCTTGTTATGCGCACGATGAACATCCATTCAGTCGGTGACCTTTTCGTCGGGCGCAGCCTGCGGGACAACTTCGATTTGCCGGACTACGCGATGTGACGTTCCGCGCCCACGGCAATTATGCTGGTGTGAAAGGACTTGCACGAGTACAGTTCCGTTCGGGTGCGCCGGGAAGTCTGGTCGGCTGTCAGAAGCCCGACTCCTGAAAGGCTCATCGTGACCGCTTCAGCGGCGGCGCCCGCGCGCACCGAATCCGATTTCGCGATCCGCATCGACGGCCTGTCCAAACGCTTCGGTCGCGTCGTTGCCGTCGAGGATCTCAGCCTAAGCGTTCCTCGCGGCGAGGTCTTCGGCTTTCTCGGCCCGAACGGGGCAGGCAAGTCCACCACCATCCGTTTGCTGCTCGGACTGATACGTCCTAGCGGGGGTACCGCAACGGTTTTCGGCGATGCTGCGGCTGATGTCCGTCGCACGCACCGTCACCTGGCATATGTGCCGGCCGATGTCGCCCTGTGGCCCGCACTGACCGGCGCCGAAACTCTCGAGTTACTCGGCAATGTCGGACCCGGAGTCGACAGGGAGTACCGCACAGCGCTGGTGAGCCGGTTCCAGCTAGACCTTGACCGACCGGGCAAGACATACTCCACCGGCAACCGGCAGAAGGTAGCGCTTGTCGCTGCGTTCGCCACCCGCGCACGTCTATTGGTGCTCGACGAACCGACCAGTGGCCTGGATCCCTTGATGGAACGCGAGTTTCGCCGCTGCGTCACCGAGGCCCGTGAGCGCGGACAGACCGTGTTTCTCAGTTCGCACCAGCTCGCCGAGGTCGAGGCCGTGTGTGACAGGGTCGCGATCCTGCGGGCCGGCCGGCTGGTCGAAGTCGACACCATCGCAGATCTTCGGCGACTGCGTCGGACGATCGTCGAGATTTCTTACCGCGGCGCAATCCCTGCGTTGCATGACATCGCCGGCGTGTCGAATGTCGAGCGCGTCAACGGGTCACGTGCGCGTTTCAGCCTGTCCGGACCGCCTGCACCCGCGCTGCAGGCATTGGCCGCGGCGGACATCACGGCACTGACGATGCGGGAACCGACACTCGAGGAGATCTTCCTCGACTACTACGGCGAGCCCGCACGATGACCGCCGCCACACTGCGATCGCCGAAAGTGGTTGCGGTACAGCCCTCGGGGCCGGGGCGGGCTGTCGGTCGGCTTGCACTTCGTCAGGTCCGCCGCGGCGCATTGATCGTCGCGTTGGTCTGCGGCGGGATGTCGGCAATGGTCGCCGTCCAGTACCGGTCGATGTTCCAAGGTGGAGTCGCCGGAGCGGGCCTAGAGGCGCTCGCCGAAAATCCCGCCATCCGAATCCTTTTCGGCACCCCGGTTGCATTGGACGATGTCGGCGGGTTCACGGTCTGGCGTACCGGCCTTCCCGTGTTGGTGCTCGCCGGTGTCTGGATTCTGCTTGCTGCCATCCGCATCACCCGTGGCGAAGAAGACGCCGGGCGACTCGAACTGCTGCTGGCCGGTCGGCTTCACATGGTTGACGTGGTCACACGCTGCCTCATCGCCGTCGCGGCGTCGGCATTACTGATAAGCGTCGCTGTCGGGGCAGGCCTCATTGCGGCCGGCACCGATACGACGGGCGCGACCATCTACGCCGCAGCGATCCTGGGCGTCACCCTGACCTTCGCCATCGCAGGCCTGCTCGCTGCACAAGTGATGCCCAGCCGCCCGGCCGCGGTCGGGGTAACCGTGGGCTTCCTCGGTTTCTGTCTCGCACTTCGGATGCTCGCCGACAGTACTGAGCGACTGTCTTGGCTGGGATGGGTGACGCCATTCGGTCTTACTGCGCGTGCCGCGCCGTATGCCGACAACCGCATCATCCCGCTGGTGGTGCTTACCGCTTTTCCGATCGCGTTCGCGATGGCCGGGTTCTTGGCGGCGCGCCATCGCGACGTGGGCGCCGGCCTGGTCGCGGTGGCGACGAGCCGTCGACCCCGCAGTCGGCTGCTGGGGTCCATCGCTGGATTCGCGGTGCGGCGCACCATTGCGCCGACGATCGCGTGGGCGGCGGGAATCGCCGCGTACTTCCTGCTGGTAGGTGCGCTGATCGCGTCGGTCCTGGAATTCTTTGATGCGAATCGCAAATTCGCTGACATGGCTGCCAGCGCGGGCTTCGCCGGCCTGGATTCCGCGACGGGGTTCGCCGCGGCACTGTTCAGCTTGCTTGCGATACCGACCGGCCTCTACGCGGCGACACGGCTCGCCACTCTGGTCGCGGACGAGCGAGCCCGCAGATGGACATCGGTATTCGCCACCGACGTATCCCGAATTCGCTTAATGTGCAATGAGATTACGGTGGTGACCGTCGGAGTGGTGCTCTTACACTTGGTCGCTGGACTGGCCATGTGGGCTGGTGCTGCTGTCACAGGCGCCCCCCTGACTGTCGCGGACACGCTGGCCGGTGCGCTCAACTCAGCACCGATCGCCTGGCTCGCGGTCAGTGCCGCTGCGCTGGCTGTCGGCTGGCTACCGGCCGCCGTCGGTGCCATCGGCGCTCTCCCCGTGGTGGGCGGGTTTCTCCTCAACGTCGTCATCCAAGACTCATCTGCACCGAATTGGATGACGAACCTGTCGCCCTTCGCCCACCTCGCCGCGGTGCCCAACGCACCGGCCGACTGGACCGCCACCGGGGTGTTCATCGCGATCGGCGCCACCTTGGCTGCACTGGGCGTCACCGGGTATACCCGTCGTGATCTGACTACGTGAAGGAGCGGACGATGAACAACGCGGTCGTAGGGTGCTGATATGCACGCCGAGGACATGGCCGAGGAATTCCCTGTGATAACCGTTGAGACGAACGCTCTGGACGCTGCTCGCGTGCTCGCCGAGCACCGGCTGCCGGGGCTCCTCGTGACCGATACTTCCGGCAACCCGTATGCGGTGCTGCCCGCCTCGCAGGTGGTGCGGTTCATCGTTCCGACCTACGTCCAGGACGACCCGTCGCTGGCTGGTGTGATAAACGAGTCATGGGCCGACAAGGCCGCCGAGAAGCTGCGCGACAAAAAGGTTCACGACGTGCTTCCAGAACATCTCACCGATGTGCCGGCGGCCAATGCGGATGACACCATCATCGAAGTGGCGACGATCATGGCGCGATTCAAAAGTCCACTCATCGCCGTCATGAAGGACGGTAAATTGCACGGTGTCATCACGGCATCGCGGCTGCTGGACGCCGCACTGAGGAACTAATGCCTGGGGCTGCCATCGCGATCACCGTGTTTGTGGTCGCCTACACCCTGATCGCCAGCGACCGCATAAACAAGACGCTCGTCGCGCTGTGTGGTGCGGCCGTAATTCTAGCGCTCACCGTCATCGATGCGGACGACGCGTTCTTCTCCCACGAGACTGGAATCGACTGGAACGTCATCTTTCTGCTCTTCGGGATGATGGTCATCGTCGGCGTGCTGCGCCAGACCGGCATCTTCGAGTACATCGCTATCTGGGCCGCCAAGCGTGCCAACGGATCTCCGCTGCGGATCATGATCTTGCTTGTGTTGGTCACCGCGTTCGCATCCGCTCTACTTGACAACGTCACCACGGTCCTGCTGATCGCACCCGTGACCTTACTGGTATGTGAGCGACTCGCGATCAACCCAATACCCTTCCTGATCGCCGAGGTTCTCGCCTCGAACATCGGAGGCGCATCGACGCTCGTCGGCGATCCCCCGAACATCATCATCGCCAGCCGCGCCGGCTTGACATTCAACGACTTTCTCGTCCACATGACGCCAATCGTGCTTATTGTCCTCATCGCCTTCATCGCGCTGATTCCATTCATCTTCCGCGGTGCTTTCGACGTCGATACCGAACGGGTGGCCGACGTGATGTCGTTGAACGAACGCGAGGCCATCCGCGACCCTGCCCTGCTCGTCAAGTGCGGCGTCGTCCTAGTCCTGGTATTCGCCGCCTTCATACTGCATTCTGTGGTGCATATCGCGCCGTCGATCGTGGCGCTTCTCGGCGCCGGCATCTTGATCCTGGTATCCCGACTCGAGCAACGTGACTATCTGGCCAGTGTCGAATGGGAGACGCTGCTTTTCTTCGCTGGGCTGTTTGTCATGGTCGGCGCACTGGTGAAGACCGGTGTTGTCGACGAATTCGCGCGATCAGCCACCGAATTCACCGGTGGCAACGGGTTGCTCACGACGATGCTGATTCTCGGCATCTCTGCGCCGGTCTCTGGAATCATCGACAACATTCCCTTCACGGCAACGATGACGCCGATCGTCAGCGAGCTGTCCGCAAGCGTCTCGAATCTCCCACATCCGGATGTGCTGTGGTGGGCACTCGCGCTGGGCGCCGACTTCGGCGGTAACCTGACGGCCATCGGCGCGAGTGCCAACGTCGTGATGCTCGGAATCGCCCGCCGCGCTGACAATCCGATCTCATTTTGGGAGTTCACCCGTAAAGGCGCGCTAATCACCGCGGTCTCGATTTTGCTGTCCGCCCTGTACTTGTGGTTGCGCTATTTCGTCTTCGGCTGAGGGAGCGGTTGTGTCAGTGACGCTGTCAATCCTCTTGATTGCCTTCTGCGTTCAGGGACTCGTGAAGTTCGCCGCCGGGTTCCTCGTGCCCTATAGCACTCGGATCAACCGGATCGCGAGCTACTACCAGCGCGGCGGCCGCATCATCAGCATCTACGACACGGTCACCCTCGTCGTCCTTGTCGGGCTCGTCATCCTTCTGTTCGGGACCGGTGTGGACGACCTCAGCTTCATCACCGGCTTGGTGGTCGGGATGCTCCTGATCCAGATCTTCTTCCACCGCTTCAGCGAAGCGTTGCCCGCCGACAAGGCTCCCGAGCCATCCGCGCCGCCACGCAAAATCATGTCGTATGCGATCCAGGCCCGTCCGGGGCTGGCGTGGCGTGAGATCGTGCTGATGACGGTGCTCTTCGGCTGGGCCCTCTATTCACTCATCGCCCGACTCGTCTCCTAGGTGTTCTTGGCGAGGAAGCGATGGAACAGCGGCCACGCGACGGCCAGGTTGTAGACAGCGCCGCCAAGGAGGTACGGCCACCAGGTGCCGTGATCGCTGGCGACCCAGAACGCCTTGGCGGCCCAATACGGCGGCAGCACACCGAAAGCCAGTTTCCAGCCGGAATGGATGAACCACGGCAGACAGGGCAGGCCGGCGATGAGCATGCCGAGCGCGCGGACAGCCGCCAAGCCCTGAATCTTGTTGTTCGCCAGCGCCAGAATCAACAGCATGCTGACCACCGCCGACAACCCGGCAAGCAACCCGATCGGTATCAGCGCGGGGACCAGGCCCGGCCCGAGTATCCCGCTGAACGACATCGTCGCGATCACATACATGGTCGTCACTGCCATCACCGTCGCGGCGCGGTATGCGAACAACGTCGACAGCGGCACCGGGGTCACCCGCAGCACCGTCAGGGTGCCTGCATCGACCTCGTCGAGGACGAGGAACGCGGCCAATCCGCCGACGATGATGATGCTGGTCAACAGCAGGAACGCGGTGAGGACCAGCGGGTAGTACGGCACCAGGTCGAACTGGTAGCGCTCGGCGAGCATTTCGGTGAACCGCGGAGTGAGGAGCGCTACGCCGGTCGTCCAGATGGCCGGTGCGGCAACGATCATCACCAATAGCGGATCGCGATAGGTGCCCCGCAGGTCGTTGCGGCCGAATGCCGCCCACGCCTTGGCATTACCCGTTGCGGTCAGCGCCATCACAGTCCTCCCGACTTCGCGATGACGAAGCGGACGAACATCGCTTTGGCCGCCCAACACAGTCCCGCGACCCAGATTGCGGGGTATGCCACCGCGTACACCGCCTGCCACGGCGTCAGCGTGACCTGATCGAAGGCCGCGCCGAGCAGCAGCATCGGGCCTTGCGTGGGGACGAGATACAGCACGGGGTTCGGCCACACGCCGGAGTAGTACAGCACCGGCGGCACGGTCATGGCCGCGAGCGGAATCGTCGCGGCCAGGAACCAGTCGCTGATCGAGGCGAACGGAAGCGATGACGTGAACCCGACCAGCAGCATCAGCAGCGTGCCCAGCACCACCCCGGCCACCAACGGGATTGGGCGATAGCCGAATCCATGCGCGATCGCCGGCACCACCAACGCCACGAACAATGAAATCAGGACAAGCAGCGCAAGTTTGGCGGCCAGGTACTCCCAAAACCGCAGCGGGGTGGAGATGACCGCACTCAATGTGCGCTCCTGCTTCTCGAAAAACACCGTGCCCGCGACGAAGAAGAACCCGATGATGCACGTGTCGCCGAACAGGACGTAGGGCTCGGCGACCGGCCGCAGGCCGCGCGACAGCGGCAGCAGCACTGCCAGCCAGATGAGCCCGGAGAATACCGCCGCGTGCAGGAACCGCTGCCGGACCTGCAGCGTGAGCTCGAGCCGCAACGCGCTTGCGAGCCGGGTCATGACAGCCGCCTCCCGTGGCCTCGACGAAGACGTCGTCGAGGCTGGCTTCCTTGCTGTGGATGGTCTCGACGTGGTGGCCCCGGAGTACCGCGTGGAACGCGGCGTCATCGGCCAGCCCATCCATCGCGAAGTCGGCTGTGTCGAGGCGGCCGTTGTCGCCGCGATACTCGACGCGCACCAGCCGTTGGCTTCTCGCGATCTTCAGCTCGGCGGGCGTGTCGAGTGCGACGATCTGGCCGTCGACGACGAAGGCCACCCTGTCGCAGAGTTCGTCGGCGGTCGCCATGTCGTGCGTGGTGAGAAAGACCGTGCGGCCCGCGATCCTTGAGGTCCAAGATGATGTTCTTGACCTTGCGGGCGTTGACCGGGTCCAGCCCGGACGTGGGCTCGTCGAGGAAGAGCAACTCGGGATCGTTGATCAACGCCCTGACGAACGTCAGGCGCATCTGCATTCCCTTGGAGTACTTGCCAACTCGCGTGTCGGCGTCGTCGGCCAGACCCACCGCGTCGAGCAAATCCATCGGGTCCAGCGTGTCGCCGTCGTACAGCGAGGCGAAGAATCGCAGGTTCTCCAGTCCGGTGAGCTTCTGGTAGTGATTCGGCAGCTCGAACGAGACGCCGATGCGCTGGTAATAGTCGGGACCCCAGCGCAGCGGGTCCTTGCCCCACACCGTCGCCTCGCCGCCGTGGCCACGAAGCAGGCCGATGAGGAGCTTTCTGCGTGGTGGACTTGCCCGCGCCGCTGGGACCGAGGAAGCCGAAGATCTCGCCGCGGCCACAGAGAAGTCCATGCCGCGCACCGCGGGCTGGGTGGACTTCGGATAGGTGAAGGTGAGCCCGCGGACGCGGATCACCTCGGTTGTGACGCTTGACGGCGTAGCTGCCATCGTGACGGTCTCCATGGTCGGACCCCTCTGGATGTGCGGATACCAGTTCCGACCAGACTTCCCGGAGCGCCGTCGCCCACTATAGTGACTTTTCAGAAATCTTTGAAGGCTCAGACCCGGAGGTGGTGGTGGCCTCGGAAGCAAACGAGACGGCCGAGCAGCTCGCGCTCGTTCTCAGCTCGCACGGGCTGCAGCGCATGACCGCGCGCGTCCTGGCCGCCTTGCTGTTCACCGAGCAGCCGACCATGACGATGGGTGAGCTCGCCGAACAGCTGCGGGCCAGCGTTGGCGCGATCTCCGGCGCGCTGAAGATGCTCACTTCCGTGGGCCTGGTGGAGCGGGTTCCCGCACCGGCAAGCCGGCGGGACCACTATCGGCTCCGCGACGACGCGTGGGCCGTTCAGTACACGAACCAGAACGAGGTGACGACCGCTGTGCTCGAGGCGGCCGAGGCTGGAATCGCCGCGACGCCCGACGGCAGCCTGCCCCGGCAACGCCTCACCCAGATGCGTGACTTCTACGCCTTTCTGCTCGCGGAGATCCCGGCGCTCTTGGATCGCTGGCGACGACAGTCCGGCAAGACGTAAGCCCCCGCCGCGCAATCTCGTTGGATACGTTGAAACGTCATGATCGTTGAACGGCAGAGCATCATCGACGCCCCCGCCGAACAGGTGTGGGCGCGGGTGGTCACGCCTGATGGCATCAACGACGAACTGTGGCCGTGGATGACGATGTCGATGCCACGCGGGGCGAAGGACCTGACCGTTGACACCATTCCCGTTGGCACGCCGGTCGGGCGGTGCTGGATGCGACTGTTCGGTGTCGTGCCGATCGACTACGACCTGTTGACCGTCGAGAAGCTCCTGCCGGGTCGGGGCTTTTACGAGGAGTCGACGATGATGAGCATGCGGCGCTGGCGCCATGAGCGCACCATCACCCCCGATGGCGATAAAAGCGTTGTGCGCGATCGTATTACGTTCCAGATGCGACTACCGCTCCGTCCTGCGACACCGATCATGGCGGTTGCGCTGCGCGCGCTGTTCGGGCACCGTCAACGCCGGCTGCAGTGCTACTTCGCGAACTAGGCCAGCAGCCCCAACTCGCGTGCCCTCCGGACCGCGTCACGCCGCTTGCCGACATCCAGCTTGTCGAGGATCGCCGACACGTGGTGGTCGACGGTCTTGACCGACAGGAACAGCCGGTCGGCGAGCTCGACATTGGTCAGCCCGTCGTCGAGCAGACGCAGCACGTCGACCTGGCGTGCGGTCAGACCTGCCGGGTTGCGCCAGCGTCGCCGCACGTCGCCGCGGCCGGCACCGCGGACCGGCCGCTGGCGCGCAGATCGCGGCGCACCTTGGCCGATACCGCGTCGGCGCCGAGCCGGTCGAGGATGTCGAGTGCGCGCGCCGCATGCGGCGGGATCGCCGCTGTCGATCAGGGCGAGCGCCGCGTCATACGGCATCGAGCGGGCGTGGAAGTCGTCGGCCGCCGCATGCGTGCTTCCCGTCCAGAAGCAGTCGGTACGGCTCGGCGACGCCGATCGCATCGCACGCTGTCGCCCAGCCGTCGCAGCCAGACCGCCAATTCGCCGCGCGACCATTCCAGCCCGACGACGGGTCCGTCGGCTCGAGCAGATGCGCGGCACTCGGCGACGCGGTCGTCGGGTCTGCCTGTGATCCAGGACAATTCGACGATCGCCGCGGCGACCGGCAGCATCCGGATCGGCTCTCCGAATCGGCACGCCAGCGTCCAGGCATCGTCGAGGAGTGGCACTCGCCGTGCCGTGCCTTACGCATCTCCACCACAGCGCGGATGAGTGACGGCCAGGTCCTGGCCAGCGGCGCGATCGGGAATTCCAGCAGCCGTTCGGCATCAGCCGCCGCGTCGTCCCAGTCCCCCACCATCAGCTGCAGCCGCGCCCGCGAACCCATCTGCCATACCCGGCAGATGGGCAGATCGTGTTCGTGCATCAGCGGGATGCTGATGTCGAGCGACTCCGCGGCGATGTCCAGCCGGCGCTGCTCGACGTCGAAGTAGGTGATGTTGCTCCACCCGCCCGAGTAGAGCTCGTCGATGTGTTTCGGGCCCGAGTTGAGTATCGCCATGATCTCGTCGCGGCCGGAGTCGTCACCGTTGAGCACGACGCCGTAGTTCTCGATCAGCCGGACCCGAATCATCAGGTCGGAATTGCCGGTGCGCTTCGGCGATTTCGCGGGCCCGAGCGATCGACGGCTTGCTGCCGTCGAGATCGCTGGCTTGCACCGCCAGGTATGCCTGCATCGCGAAGCGCGTGGCCGAGCTGCACCAGCTGCGCGGACGTCGTCGGCTGTCTCGTCGAGAACCGTCATGGCTTGTGTCGCATGGTCTTCCGACAGCTCGCGGTGGGCGTTGTACCACTGGTAGACCGAAAGCGAGTGGTGGTTCGCGCTGACCGCCGCGCGACTCGCCCAATGCCCGGCGACTGCGCATCGCGCGGTGGCAGGCGCGATGGCGTCGGCGAGTTGGTCGGTGAGGTAGAACTCCCACGCCAGCTGTTCGAGGAGCTCCGCTTCGACATGCGGGCTCCAGCGTGCCGCCCCGCTCGAGCGCGATGCGTGAAGAAATCCGTCGCCTGCGTGTGCGCGCCCGAGCGCGCCGCGGCGATGCCCGCGTCGCGTGCGTAGCGGCGGATCCGGCGCGATGTCGTTGGCGCCCGAGCGCGTGGTGGGTCAGCACGGCCGGATCGACGTGCCCGGTCGCCTCGTACGCGTCGATCAGCCGTCGGTGCAGACGCGGTTCGGCGCCGGGCGGGATGACGCTGCGGATCGCCAGCCGGCACAGGTCGTGACGGAACGCCACGCCGCGCGAGCTTCGGCGGATCAGCCCGGCCTCGACGAGCGCCCGCGACGCGGGCAACGTCACGCCGAGGTCGGCGAGCAGGTAATCGGGGATCACGCCCGGCGAGCAGGTCAGCAGGTTCAGCAGATCCCACGCGGCGGGATCGAGGCCGGAGGTGCGGGCCAGCACCGCGTCGCGCACGGTGGTCGGCAGGTCGTCACCGTGGTGGTCCAGCATCTCGCAGACGAAGAACGCATTGCCGCCGGTGACGCTGTGCAGCCACTGCCGGATCGACGGGCCGCTCGCCGGCCAGCGATTGCGACGGCCTGCACGCTGAGCGGCGGGATGGACAGCGAGTCGGCGCGCGGAGATCGGGCGACGTCGCCGAGCAGCTCGCGCATGCGGATGGTTGGCGCCGACCTCGTCGTCACGGATGATTCCGACGACCAGCGAGCGGGTCTGCGAGATGCGCCGCAGCACGAACCGCAGCAGATCGATCGTGCCCTGGTCGGCCCAGTGCAGATCGTCGAGCACGAGAACCGAAGGCGCGGTGCACAAGTCGTCGTGAAGCGCCGCGAAGATGTCGTACGGCTGAGTCGCTCTGCTCGAGAAGCTCGCGGCTCGCGGGCGCCAACCGCGTCGCGCGAGGTCGCGAATCGGCCCGAGCGGCCGCGGCGTCGGCAGCGGATCGCACGCACCCCACAGCACGCGTTCGTCGCGCACCCAGTCCTCGACGAATGACTCGACGAACGACGTCTTGCCCGCGCCCGACTCCCCGCCGACGATCAGCATGCCGCCACGGCCAGTACGCGCACTGTCGGCGCGGGCCTGCAGCCGGGCGAGTTCGTCCGTGCGCTCGATGAGCTTCACAGCGAATGATCGTAATGCTCACAGCACCTCCTGACCAGCGACTATACGAGGCGTCGCCAATATGGGGATGTTCTCCTCCCGCCCAACGGGCCGCTGGATCACCAGCTACGTGGCCGACGACAAGATCTGCTGCGTCCACGAGACCGACGACGAGGACGCGATCCGCGAGCACGCTTGCGCCCTCACCGCATGTTCAATCAGTTTCATCCGTAGGCTGCCTCGAGAATCGCCTTCAATCGGTTGAGATCCTTCGTATTCGCCCGCTTCATCGCCATCGCCATCATCGGGGCGGCGACGCCTGCGAACCCCGACGGCTCGCCGCGGTTGCGCAGCGTCATCCGGGTGACACCCGCTTCGGCAGCGTCCCACTCGTAGATGGTCTCCATCGGGAAGGGACCCTCGGCCGTCCGCATGACCAAGCGGCGATCCGGGACAAACTCCACGACCTCGTAGGTATACGTCAATTTTCGGCCCAAAAAGGTCGCAGTGAATTCGAACAGTGAGCCGACTGCAAGCGGGCGGGGCGTCTTCCACTGAGCGCTCTTGATGTTGGCGTACCACGCAGTGGCGTTGTCGGGATCCGCAGCATACACAGCGACGACGTCGCGTGGCCGCCGGATGACGGTTTGAACAGTGACATCCACCGCTGCCATGGATTGCGATGTTACGGGGATCTAGCGGGTCAGCACCGCGACACACTCCACGTGGTGCGTCAGCGGGAACGAGTCGAACACCCGAGATCCTCGACGGTGTAGCCGTGGCCGCGGTAGAGCCCGACGTCGCGCGCGAACGACGCTGCCTCACAGCCGATGTGGATGATCCGCGGCACCTCTGCGTCGGCCAGCAGGTCGATCACCTCCCGGCCCGCCCCCGATCGCGGCGGGTCGAGCACCGCGACGTCGGCCCGCTCGGCGCTGCGCGTTCAGCGCGCGGCGCACCGAGTCGGTCACCACCGACACCCAGCCCAGGTCCGCCAGCGCCGCGCGCGCCGACCGCGACGCGCCGCGCGACGTGTCGACGGTGACGACCTTGCCGGTTTCGCCGACGGCCTCGCGCGAGCACGGCCGCGAAAACCCCTGCCCCGCCGTACAAATCCCACGCGGTCATGCCCGTGTCTGCGCTTGCGCCCACCCGGCCACCAGCCCGCTGTAGAGCCGGGCCGCGTCGCGGTGGGCCTGCCAGAACGCGGTCACCGGCACCCGCCACACCCGCTCGCCGACACGCTGCACCGCCTCGTACTCACCTTCGACGACCTGACGTCGAGCGCCTTGCCGCCCGCCCGCGGACCGCGACTGCACGACGTGCCGCTCACCGTCGTCGTCGAGCACGACGTGCAGGTGCACGCCGGGCGGCCACGCTCGCGTCGTGCAGGCCGTCGAGCATGCCGGCGGGCACCTGCGCGCAGTTCAGCTCGGTCACCAGGTCCGGCGCTGTGATAGCGATGAAAGCCCGCCCGGCCGTCGGCCGACGTGTCCAGCCGCACCCGGGTCCGCCAGCCGGTGGCGCCGACGTCGCCCACCGGCTCGGCGGCGGCCTCGTCCTCGTCGCGCCACTGGTATCCGCCCAGCCGCGCCAACTGGTTGGCGACGACGGCGCCCTTCAGCCTGCGGGCGGCAGCCGGTTCGGCGAACGCCATATCGCAGCACCCCGCGCCGTCCACCCCGGCGATCGGGCAGATCGAGTCGACGCGATCGGCCGACGGCTCGATGACCTCGACCGCGTCGGCGTGCCAGAACGATCCGTGGTCGGCCGACCACCCGCGACCCTGACCGTCTCGCCCGGCAGCGCGTAGCGCACGAACACCACCCGGCCGTCATGGCGCGCGACGCAGCTGCCGCCGTTGGCCGGGGGCCCTGCGGTCAGCGTGAGTTCCGATGTCGGCGCAGCGTCGCCTTCGGCGCTCAATCCAGGAAGCCCCTGCGTATGTCACCCGGAGCCGGATTGCGGCTGCAGCGTCTTGAGCCGCTCCGACGAACTCAACTGCCACGGCACCGATGTCACCATCACGTTCGGCTCGAACAACAGCCGGCCCTTGAGCCGCAGCGCGCTCTGGTTGTGCAGCACCTGCTCCCACCAGTGGCCGACGACGTACTCCGGGATGAACACCGTCACGACCGTGCGTGGCGATTCCTTGCTGACCCGCTTGACGTAGTCGAGCACCGGCCGGGTGATCTCGCGATACGGCGAGGCGATCACCTTGAGCGGCACGCTGATATCGCTGTCCTCCCACTTGTGCACGAGCGCACGCGTCTCACCGTCGTCGACGCTGACGGTGATCGCTTCGAGCGTGTCGGGACGGGTGGCCTTCGCGTACGCCAGCGCGCGCAGCGTCGGCAGGTGCAGCTTGGACACCAGCACGACGGCGTGGTTGCGGCTCGGCAGCACGATGTCCTCGTCTCTCGGCTTCCTGCTCGGCGAGTTCGCGCGCGACGGTGTCGTAGTGCTTGTGGATCAACTTCATGATGACGAACAGCGCACCCATCGCCAGGATCGCGATCCACGCGCCCGCGAGGAACTTCGTCGCCACCACGATGATCAAAACGGTTCCCGTGCAGACGAACCCGATGGTGTTGATCACCCGCGACCGCATCATGTGCCGACGCACGGCAGGGTCGGTTTCGGTGCGCAGCAGCCGCGTCCAGTGCCGGACCATGCCGATCTGACTGAGCGTGAACGACACGAACACACCGACGATGTAGAGCTGGATCAGCGCAGTGACCTCGGCGCGGAACGCGACGACGAACGCGATCGCGGCGAACGCCAGGAACAGGATGCCGTTGGAGAACGCCAGCCGGTCGCCGCGCGTGTGCAGCTGGCGGGGCAGGAAACGGTCCTGCGCCAGAATCGATCCCAGCACGGGAAACCCGTTGAAGGCGGTGTTGGCGGCGAGCACCAGGATCAGCGCGGTGACACCGGTGATCAGGAAGAGGCCGATCGGGAAGTCGTGGAACACCGCCTCGGCGAGCTGTGCGATCAAGCGTCTTCTGGTGGTAGTCGGCAGGCGCGCCGATCAGCTGTTCGTGCGGGCCGCTCGGCGACCTGCGCGCCCGTTGCCCTGGCCAGCATGATCATGCCCATGAACAGCGTGATCGCGATCAGCGCCCAGCAGCGCCAGCGTCGTCGCCGCGTTGCGCGACTTGGGTTTCCGGAATGCCGGCACCCCGTTACTGATCGCCTCGACACCGGTCAGCGCCGCGCTGCCGGACGAGAACGCGCGAGCGATGAGGAACACCAACGCGAATCCCAGGACATCGCCATGTTCGGAGTGCAGTTCGAAGCCGGCCGACTCGGCGCGCAGCGGCGTGCCGAGGACGTAGATCTGGAAGAAACCCCACGCCAGCATGAGGTACATGCCGATCATGAACGCGTAGGTGGGAATTGCGAACGCGGTTCCGGACTCCCGGATCCCGCGAAGGTTTATCGACGCCAACAACAGGATGGCGGCGACGGCGAAGAACACCTTGTGCTGATTGATGAATGGAACCGCCGACCCGATGTTCGACATCGCCGAGGACATCGACACAGCCACTGTCAGCACATAATCCACCAGCAGGGCGCTCGCCACCGTCAGCCCGGCAGTGGGTCCGAGGTTGGTGGTGACCACCTCGTAGTCGCCGCCGCCCGACGGGTACGCGTGCACGTTCTGCCGATAGCTGGCGATCACGACCAACATGACGAACGCCACGGCCAAACCGATCCATGGCGCCATCGAATACGCACTCAGACCGGCGACCGACAGCACCAGGAAGATCTCCTCGGGTGCATACGCCACCGAGGACAGCGCGTCTGACGCAAAGACCGGGAGCGCGATCCGCTTCGGCAATAGGGTGTGCGAAAGCTTGTCGCTGCGGAAGGGCCGGCCGAGTACCAGCCGCCGGGCGACCGTCGAAAGCTTGGACACGAGAGCCAAGAGTAAGCCCACCGGCGACTGGCGGTAGGAAAGCGGTAGCGTTCACGAGTGCGCGGGTTCGATCGAAAGGGACCGACAGGTGCGGGTAGTGGTCATGGGATGCGGCCGGGTGGGCGCGTCGCTATCGGACAGTTTGGCCCGCATCGGTCACGACGTCGCCGTGATCGACCGCGACGGCACGGCGTTTCACCGCCTGTCACCTGAGTTTCCCGGCGAGCGCGTGCTGGGCATGGGATTCGACCGCGACGTCCTGCTGCGGGCCGGCATCGAGGAGGCGGGCGCGTTCGCCGCCGTCTCGTCGGGCGACAACTCCAACATCATCTCGGCGCGGGTCGCCCGCGAGACCTTCGGTGTCGAGCGCGTGGTCGCCCGCATCTACGACGCCAAGCGCGCGGCGGTGTACGAGCGTCTGGGCATCCCCACGGTGGCGACCGTGCCCTGGACGACCGATCGCCTGCTCAACGTCCTGACCCGCGAAACCGAGACCACGAAGTGGCGTGACCCGACGGGCAACGTCGGCGTCACCGAGTTGGCGCTTCACGAGGGTTGGGTGGGTCATCGGATCACCGATCTCGAGACTGCCACCGGTGGGCGGCTGGCCTTCATCATCCGCTTCGGCGCCGGACTGCTGCCCGACGCCAAGACCGTCATCCAGGCCGGCGATCAGGCGTACATGGCAGCGATCGCCGGGCATATCGCCGAGGCACTTGCCATTGCGGCCCTGCCGCCCAGCGAAGACATCGAGGGCCCATGAAAGTCGCCATCGCCGGGGCCGGCGCCGTCGGCCGCTCGATCGCCCGTGAGCTCGTCGAGAACCACGATGTGACGCTGCTCGAACGCAACCCCGCCCATGTCGACGTCGACGCCATTCCGGCGGCGCATTGGCGCCTCGGCGACGCGTGCGAGCTGACCCTGCTGGAGTCGGTGAACCTCCACGAGTTCGACGTGGTGATCGCCGCAACAGGCGACGACAAGGTGAACGTGGTGTTGAGCCTGCTGGCCAAGACCGAGTTCGCTGTTCCTCGCGTGGTGGCCCGGGTCAACGACCCCCGCAACGAGTGGCTGTTCGACGAGAACTGGGGCATCGACGTAGCTGTGTCCACGCCGCGGATGTTGGCCTCGCTCGTCGAGGAAGCCGTCGCCGTGGGCGACCTGGTCCGGTTGATGGAGTTTCGCAAGGGGCAGGCCAACCTGGTCGAGATCACGCTGCCCGACGACACACCGTGGGGCGGCAAGCCCGTCAAGCGCCTCGAACTGCCCCGCGACGCAACGCTGGTGACGATTCTGCGCGGCGCGCGGGTGATCGTGCCGGAGGCCGACGAGCCGCTGGAGGGCGGCGATGAGCTGTTGTTCGTGGCCGTCGCGGAGGTCGAGCACGAATTGCAGGAGTTGCTCCTGCACCCCCAGACACGCTGATCTCAGCGCGGCGAGTAGGCCGGCGGTGGGGTCGCTCTGTCGTGGCACTTTGCGGCCGATTCCGGCGAAACCCGTTCGAAGTCACACTGCGCATTGCGGATGCCGAGGGCTGACATCACCCCCGCGAGCGCGAACAGTCCGGCCGTCGCGACAACGCCCTGCCGAAACCCTGCGAAATCGACTGCGCCACTAATGATCACACCGGCGAACGCGATCGCGATCAAACCCGCGATCCGCGAGATCGCGTTGTTGACCGCCGAACCGATGCCGCTTTGCGCGGGATCCACAGCGGCCAGGATCGCCGCCGTCAGCGGCGAGACGGTGATGGAAAGACCCAGACCGAAAACCACCAATCCGGGCAGCATTTGGGTCCAGAAATCGAACGGGTCGCGGGTGCGGGCCATCAGGAGGTAACCCACCGCCGCGACGAGCGGGCCGACCGCCATGAACAACCGTGGGCCGTACACACCCGCCAGCGCGCCGAATCGGCGCGCCAGGAAGAACGACAGCACCGGGATGGGCAGGGTGGCGACCCCTGCCTGGGTGGCCGACAGTCCCGCGGTCTCCTGCAGGAACAGCCCCACGACGAGCAGGCCCAGCGACACCCCGGCGTAAAGGAACACGGTCGCGAGATTGCCGACCGCGAAATTGCGGGCGGCGAAGATGGAGAGCGGCATCATCGGATGAGACGCGCGGCGTTCCCACAGCGGGAACGCGATGAGGCACACGCCGCCGATCGCGAGGCTGACGAGCACCGTGGGATGCGAGAAGCCCAGCCGCTGCCCTTCGATGAGTGCGTACACCGCGCCGGTCAGCCCGACCGCGTTCAACGCCGCCCCGATCACGTCGACGCCGGCTGGCCGGCTCGCCGGCGCGGCTAACGCGTCGACCGACAGCTTCCTTGCCAGGTACAGCGTGATCGCCAGCGGCACGACGTTGACGCCGAAGACCCATCGCCAACTCAGTGCGTCGACCAACACTCCGCCCAGCAGCGGCCCGATCACGAACGCCGTCCCCGTCCACGCCGTCCATGTCCCGATGGCACGCGCCTGGTCGGCGCCCGAGAACCGGGCGTTGATCATCGCCAGCGAGCTGGGCACCAGGAACGCGCCGCCGACGCCCTGCAGACAGCGGGCGGCGACGAGCGCCCAGCCGCTCGGCGCCAGCGCACACAGCATCGAGGACACCGCGAACACGGCCAACCCCATCCGCAGCACGGCGAGCCTGCCGAACTGGTCGGAAACGGCGCCCGCCACCAGAATCAACGCGCCGAGCGCGAGCAGGTAGCCGTCGACGACCCACTGCTGCAGCGCCAAACCGCCACCGAACTCGCGGCCGATGGCCGGCAGCGCCAGATTGACGACCGACCCGTCCAGGAACGCCACGAACGAGGCCAGCACCGCGACCGTTACGAGCGGCCGGTCGGTGCCGTTGCCGGGGCGCCGATCACGACCACCGGGGTCAGCGGGCATCCGGTTGAGCTACCCCCGGATTCTCGGCCTGCGTGTCGTCGACGGTGTCGCCGTCATGGGCGTGAATCGCCCGCTGCGCGGCGCGGATGGCGAGATAGGTCACCAGCGCGGCCACCGCCGTCAGCGGCCAGCCCATTGCGATCCGCGCGACGCCGAGCCATCCCGTCTGATCGGCGTCGTAGAGATGCTGCTGCACCACGAATCGGGATGCGAACACAAGCACCCACACGATCGTCGCGACGTCAAACACCAGCACCGCCTTGCGGACCCGGCGCCAGCCGCGGTCGTGCCCGTTGACCCAGCCCCAGATGTAGCCGACCACGGGGCGGCGAACCAGTACCGACAGCGCGAAGACCGCGGCCCACACCAACGATGACCAGATGCCGAGCAGGAAGTAGCCTTTCGACTCCCCCATCACGTAGGCGATCAACGCGCACACGCCGACACCGATGAAGCCCGAGATCGCCGGTTGGGTCGACTCGCGGCGCACCAGCCGCCAGACGAGGATGACGGCGGCCACGCCAAGCGCCGCCGCAATTGCCACGGTCAGCCCGAAGAACTGGGATGCCGGGACGAACGCCACCACCGGCAGGGATGAGTAGATCAGGCCGCTGATGCCGCCCATTTGATCGAGGACGGCGTGTGCCTTGGTATTCGGCTTCCCCGGTTCGGCCCCGGGATCGCTCACTTCTGAATCTCGTAGTGGGGGTTGTAGATCGCCTTCGCGCCGTTCTCCAGCTTGCCGACGCGGCCGTGCACCTTGAGGGTCCGTCCGGATTCGATGCCGGGGATGCGACGCTGGCCGAGCCACACGAGCATCACGGAGTCGGTCCCGTCGAACAGCTCGGCCTTGACGCCCCCGGCGCAGCCTTTGCCGTTGCATTCGACACTGCGCAGCGTCCCGACCATCGTCACTTCCTGACCGCGCTGACAGTCGATCGCCTTCTGGGCGCCGGTGCTGGCGGCTTCGTCACTGAGCTCTTCGACGTCGAGTTGCTCAGGGTCCTCCGTCAGCCGTCGCGTGAGGCGACGCAGATACCCTTCGGCCGTGGCCATGGCCTCTCCTGACCTTGTGTGGATCCACTGTGGATCTACCCAATAAACGCAACGGTAGACCTGTTGGTTCCGATGTGCCACGCCGGGGCGGGGTCGACGCGCCGGGCAGTTCACGCGCAGGGCACCATCATGTGATGGCGGTCGATCTGCGCGGTGTCACGACGGTCCTTCTGCCCGGCACCGGATCCGACGACGACTTTGTCTACCGGGCGTTTTCGACCGCTCTGCACGGCGCGGGTGCGATCCTCGTCACCCCCGCGCCACAGCCGGGTCGGCTCATCGACGGATACCGCGAGGCGCTCGACGATGCGGCTCGCGGGCTGCCGATCGCTGTCGGAGGAATCTCGATCGGCGCTGCCGTCGCCACCAACTGGGCCCTGGCCCATCCCGCGAAGGCGGTCGCGGTGCTCGCAGCATTGCCGGCATGGACGGGCTCCCCCGAATCGGCGCCGGCGGCGTTAGCTGCGCACCACTCCGCGGATGCGCTGCGCCGTGACGGACTCGCCTCGGCGACCGCTGCGATGCGGGCATCCAGCCCGCCATGGCTGGCCGACGAGCTGACCCGATCCTGGGTCGGGCAATGGCCGTCGCTGCCGGACGCGATGGACGAGGCCGCGGACTACGTCGCACCCACGTGTGAAGAGCTGGAGCGGCTGGCGGTGACGATGGGTGTCGCCGCCGCAACCGACGATCCGGTGCACCCGGTCGAGGTAGCTATCGAATGGGTTGCCGCGGCCCCGCAAGCGGCGTTGCGGACCGTCACGCTCGACGAGATGGGTGCCGATCCGGCGGTGCTGGGCGCCGCTTGCCTCGCGGCGCTGTCGGATGCTTCCTAGCCGTCCTCAGCCGCCCGTGATCGTCCGCAGCTGCTGCATGGCAGACCCATGCTCACTGCGGCGCGCGGCGGGTTGCGGGGGCGGAGGCTGTTGCAAACCCGCCTGCTGCGCCTCGGCTTGTTGCGCGGCGGCCTGCTCGGCGGCCGCACGCAGCTGGTTGGCCATTGGTTCCGGCAATTGCACCGGCAGCGGTGTGCGCACGGGAAGCGGTGTTTCGCCGCGACGAACAACCGTGTCGGCCAATGCCTTTCGCGCTTCCTCGGCCAAGCTGTCGATGGATTCCGGAACGCCGCTCACGACGCACCGGATCATCCAGCGGTAGCCGTCGACGCCGATGAAGCGCACCCGGGTCGGCTGGGCCGCGTCGCCCTTGGGCGAGCCGACGATTTCACGTCCCCACGGGCCGTCTTGGATGGCAACCTGGTCGGCGTCCTTGCGCAGCGACTCGGCCAGCTCGGTGGCGACGTCGCGCCAGAGGCTGGCGCTCTTGGGTGCTGCGTAGGCGGCGATGGTGAAGCGGCCGATCGGTGTGACGACCCACACCGCGCTCGGCACCCCCTGCTGGTTGAGCTCCACCTGCACCTGGCCGGCTTCGGGCAATGGGATCAGCACCGAACCGAGGTCGAGGCGCCCGACTACGGCGACCGCCGGGTCGTCGAAGTCTTCGATGTCGAACGGGCCGTCGAGTTCGTCGCCGTCACGGGCGTCCGGAGCGACCGCCGGCTCGTCGATGTTGTCGTCGTCTTTTCGTCTACCGAATGCCATTTTCACAAACTCGCATGTCCGCCGGAGGAACCGTGGCCACCGTCGCCACGGGTTGTGTCAGCCAGCCCAGCCTCGTCGAACGACGTCACCTCGACAAGCTCGGGCAGCTCCACTCGCTGAACCAGTAGCTGCGCGATCCGGTCTCCGCGGTTGATGACGATCGGCTGCTGCGGATCGAGGTTGATCAACGAAACCTTGACCTCACCGCGGTAGCCAGCGTCGATCGTGCCGGGGCTGTTGACGATCGAAAGGCCCACTCGGGCAGCTAAACCCGAGCGCGGGTGTACCAGTCCGACCATCCCGTGCGGGATGGCCACAGCGATGCCCGTCGGCACGAGTGCGCGATGACCGGGCGCCAGTTCGACGTCGAGCGCGCTGAACAGATCAACGCCCGCGTCGCCGTCATGGGCCCGGCTGGGCATCGGCAGATCGCGGTCCAGGCGCACGACGGCCAGAGTGGTGGACACGACGTCAGAGATTACTCTTGGCCGCGTGTCAGACACGCGCGCCACGGCGCAATCGGTGCGCTACCGCGAGCGCCTGTGGGTGCCGTGGTGGTGGTGGCCGCCGGGCCTCGGTCTCGCGGCGTTGATCGCGCTCGAGGTCAATCAGGGCGTACCAGCCGTACCGACCTGGCTGCCCTACGTGGTGTTGTTGCCGGTCGCAGCGATCGCGCTGCTGTGGCTGGGCAGGATCGAAGTGAGCGTGGTGGGCGGTGAGGGCGACACCGAGCTGTGGGCGGGGGCGGCGCACCTGCCCGCCGTTGTGGTGTCGCGATCGGCCGAGGTACCGCGCAGCGCCAAGTCCGCGGCACTGGGCCGCCAGCTGGATCCCGCGGCATACGTCGTCCACCGGGCGTGGATCGGGCCGATGGTCCTCCTCGTCCTCGATGATCCCGACGATCCCACACCGTATTGGCTGGTGAGCTGCCGCCACCCTGATCGTGTGCTGTCCGCGCTGCGTCGTTGAGCCGCTGCTATTGCTACTGCGACCGCGGCTACGCGGCGCAGTCCGTGCAGATCATCACGCCGTTCTTCTCGCTGGCCAGTCGGCTGCGGTGGTGCACGAGGAAGCAACTCGAACAGGTGAACTCGTCGGCCTGCTTCGGAATGACGCGCACCGACAACTCTTCGCCCGACAGATCGGCGCCTGGTAGTTCGAAGGACTCGGCGGATTCTGACTCGTCGACGTCGACAACCGCGGACTGCGCCTCGTTACGCCGCGCCTTCAATTCCTCGAGCGAATCCTCGGAGACATCGTCGGTCTCCGTGCGCCGTGGGGCGTCGTAATCGGTAGGCATCTCTCGTCCCCTCCATAAACCTTGCAGCTGAGCTTTGTACCAGCGTCGAACGCATCCACCAAACGATTCGTGCCCGGATTGATACCCGTTCTACTGTGATTTACGTCACACCTCAATTCGCACCGCCCGAAGGTCCGAGCGTCAGGGGCCTTAGAGTGCTCTCGTGGTCGCGCAAATCACAGAGGGTACGGCATTCGACAAGCACGGTCGCCCGTTTCGCAGACGCAACTATCTGCCGGCAATTGTGCTGTTCATCGCCCTGTTCGTGGTGACGATGACGGTGTGGGTCATCGCCCTCACCCAGCCGGCCGATGTCGAGGAGGCCGCGGCATGCAACCCGCCTCCCCCGCCGACCGACCCGAACGCGCCCCCATTGACGCTCGGGGAGCAGGTGCCCCGAAGCGACCTGATGGACGTCACCCCGGCGAAGCTCGCCGACACCAGGATCAAGGTGCTCAACGCCAGCGGACAGGGCGGCCAGGCCGCCGAGGTGGCCAGCGCACTGCGCGATCTCGGGTTCGCCGATCCCACCGCGGCCAACGACGCCCTGTACGCCAACTCGCGGCTTGAATGCCAGGGCCAGATCCGGTTCGGGCCGTCGGGGCGGGCTGCGGCGGCCGCCGCCTGGCTGGTCGCGCCGTGCGCCGAGCTGTTCCAGGACCAGCGCAGCGACAACACCGTCGACCTGGCGATCGGCACCGAGTTCACCGAGTTGAGCCGCGGCGACGACATCAACGCCGTGCTCGCCAGCCTGGTCCCCGATGCGACCCAGGCAGCCGACCCGGCGTTGTTGACCAAGATTCACAGCACCGCTTGCTAGCCGGGTAAATACTTGACGCACAGCAGGATTGACTAGAACGCTCCGGATTCCCGGAGCGCGGCCGACAACGCATCGGCGATAGCCGCGCCGGACGCAATCACCAGGCCGGGGCCGGCGTCGGCGGGCGGCAGCCGCAACACCGCGCCCGCCTCCTCGGCGATCAGCGCGCCCGCGGCCCAGTCCCAGACATGCACGCCGTCCTCGTAGTACGCGTCGAGTTGGCCGGCGGCCACCATGCACAGATCGAGCGCGCATGAGCCGATGCGCCGCACATCGCGCACCGCTGGCAGCAGCTTGGCAAGGACCCCGGCCTGGCGGGTCCGTTGCTCAGGGGCGTAGGAAAAGCCGGTGCCTACCAAGGACATTGACAGTTCCGAGGCAGCGCTGGACTGCAGAGGCGTCGTGACACCCGCACGCTGCAGCCGAGCGCCATGGCCGGTGGCCGCGGAGTAGAGCGCACCGGTCGGCACATTGGCCACCGCGCCTGCGACGGACACCCCGTCGCGTTGTACGCCCACCGACACCGCGTACGTATCGAGCCCGTAGACGAAATTCACTGTGCCGTCGATCGGGTCCAGGACCCAGGTCAGCCCGTCGCGGCCGGCAGGCGACCCGCCTTCCTCCTCGCCGAGCACGTGATCGCCGGGCCGCAGCACGGCCAGCCGGTCGCGCAGCAGTCGCTCGGTTTCGGTGTCGACGACGGTGACCGGGTCGGTCGGTGTGCTCTTCGCCCGCACCGCCGACGGGACGTTCGGCGGTGCGGACGTGTCCCCGAACACCTCGGCGCGGCGTCGCCGGACGAACTCGGCCGCCTCGGTGGCCAGTTGCTCGGCGATCGAGCGCAGCAGGATGGGTTCAGGGGCGGTTTCGGCCACGGGGTCCATCGCAGCACATTGGTCGCTAACCGGTTGCGCGACTGTCACGTATAGGTTTTCCCGAGCTACTAAGGTGTGGGGCGCATCGCAGTGCCGGGCGGAAGTAGAGGAGCGCCGATGACCGCCACCGATTCACCCGCTGCCGCCTCGGCTGCCGGCGGCGGCCAGCATCGCGGCTTCGGCATCGACGTCGGCGGCAGTGGCGTCAAGGGCGGCATCGTCGACCTCGACACGGGGCAGCTCATCGGCGAGCGGTTCAAGCTCGAAACCCCGCAGCCGGCCACCCCTGAGGCGGTGAGCAAGACCGTGGCGGCGGTGGTCCGCGAGTTCGGCTGGACGGAGAAGGTGGGCGTCACCTATCCCGGCGTGGTCACCAACGGCATCGTGCACACCGCAGCCAACGTCGACAAGGGCTGGATCGGCTGCAACGCCAGCGAGTTCTACAGCAAGGCTCTCGACGGACAGCGGGTGATCGTGCTCAACGACGCCGACGCCGCCGGACTGGCCGAGGAGAAGTTCGGCGCGGGACGGGACAACACCGGCGTCATCGTGCTGCTGACCTTCGGTACCGGCATCGGTTCGGCGGTTATCCACAACGGCGTGCTGCTGCCCAACACCGAGTTCGGCCACCTGGAGGTGGGCGGTAAGGAGGCCGAGCACCGCGCCGCCTCCTCGGTAAAGGAGAAGAAGGACTGGAGCTATCAGCGCTGGACCGAAGAGGTCACGAAGGTGCTGGTCGCCATCGAGAACGCGATCTGGCCGGATCTGTTCATCGCGGGCGGCGGCATCAGCCGCAAGGCCGACAAGTGGATCCCGCTGCTGAAGAACCGCACGCCGGTGGTGGCCGCCGCGCTGCAGAACACCGCTGGAATCGTCGGCGCGGCGATGGCCGCCGACGTCGACGTGACTGCCACGGGGAAATAACAGCGCCGTGCACGTGCCGCTTCATGCGGCTCGCCGGATGTCAAATTTGCCGCTCAGCGCGGCAGTAGCACACACTGTCGTTACAATGGTCGACGGCGGCCGCAGCCCGGATAGCGGCGAATCAAACCGCCGATATTCGACAGCCGACATTTTTCGATGGCGCACGAGTGCGCCCATCGGAAACTCGTAAGACCGAAAGGGTGTACGTGGCAGCGACAAAGGCAAGCCCGGCGACAGATCATCCGGCGAAGCGCACCGCCACCAAGGCCCCCGCCAAGAAGACTCCAGCCGCGAAGGCAACGAAGTCCGCCAACGGATCGGCGCCGGCAAAACGAGCCACCAAGGCAGCCCCCGCCAAGCCTGCCAAGGCCGGTGCGGCGAAGGCCAGCAAGGCAGCTCCGGCCAAGCCGACCAAGACCGCCGCCAAGGCCGCCCCGGCCAAGCGCGCGGCCAAGGAGAAGGGCGCCGAAGGGCCGGCCACCCGCAGCCGCGCCAAGAAGGCCACCGCGGCGGAGCCCGAGACCACCAAGGTCGATCTCGAAGAAGAACTCGAGACGGACGACGAGCTCGAAGCCGAGCCCGACGGCGAGATCGAGGTAGACGAAGCCGACCTGGATCTGGAGGACCTCGAAGTCGCCGACGAAGTGGCGGTCGAGGGCGACTCGGACGACGACGCCGAAGAGGGCGCCGGGGGCAAGGCCAAGGCCGCACCCGCCAAGGACGCTCCCGCCGCCGAGGACGACGAGATCGAGGAGCCCAGCGAGAAGGACAAGGCTTCCGGCGACTTCGTCTGGGACGAAGAGGAATCCGAGGCGCTTCGCCAGGCGCGCAAGGATGCCGAGCTGACCGCGTCGGCGGACTCGGTACGTGCGTACCTGAAGCAGATCGGCAAGGTCGCGCTGCTCAACGCCGAGGAAGAAGTCGAGCTGGCCAAGCGCATCGAGGCGGGCCTGTACGCCACCCAGCTGATGGCCGAGTTCACCGAGAAGGGCGAGAAGCTGCCCGCCGCCCAGCGCCGCGACATGTCGTGGATCTGCCGCGACGGCGACCGCGCGAAAAACCATCTGCTGGAAGCGAACCTGCGCCTGGTGGTGTCGCTGGCCAAGCGCTACACCGGTCGCGGCATGGCGTTCCTGGACCTCATCCAGGAAGGCAACCTCGGCCTGATCCGCGCGGTCGAGAAGTTCGACTACACCAAGGGCTACAAGTTCTCCACCTATGCGACGTGGTGGATCCGCCAGGCGATCACCCGCGCGATGGCCGACCAGGCCCGCACCATCCGCATCCCGGTGCACATGGTCGAGGTGATCAACAAGCTCGGCCGCATTCAGCGCGAGCTGCTGCAGGACCTGGGCCGCGAGCCCACGCCTGAAGAGCTGGCCAAGGAGATGGACATCACGCCGGAGAAGGTGCTGGAGATCCAGCAGTACGCGCGTGAGCCCATCTCGCTGGATCAGACCATCGGCGACGAAGGTGATTCGCAGCTCGGCGACTTCATCGAGGATTCCGAGGCCGTCGTCGCCGTCGACGCGGTGTCCTTCACGCTGCTGCAGGATCAGCTGCAGTCGGTGCTGGAGACGCTGTCCGAACGCGAGGCCGGGGTGGTTCGGCTGCGGTTCGGGCTCACCGACGGTCAGCCCCGCACACTCGACGAGATCGGACAGGTCTACGGCGTCACCCGTGAGCGCATCCGTCAGATCGAGTCCAAGACGATGTCGAAGTTGCGGCACCCAAGCCGTTCTCAGGTGCTGCGCGACTACCTCGACTGACCGCCGAGCCCGACGAGTGTCGGGTTGTGTCACGTGAACTCGGTTGAACCGTGACGAAACCCGACACTGAGCCACGCTGCAGGCGCGTCAGCGGCGACGATTCGAAACGGTATGGTTCACGCCGTGCCCGAGAAGCCCCCGAAAGTGCCGCCCCTGCCCGTCGTCCGCGTCATCGACCGACTACGGTCAGGCCTGCAGCGGCTGCACCGCTCGATGGTGCCGGGCAACATCGGAGTCCTCGAGTTGGCTACTGGTGCGTGGACGACGCAGACCTTGTACGTGGCCGCCAAGCTCGGCGTCGCCGACCAGTTGTCGCGCGGCCCGGGCCGTGCTCGCGACGTTGCGAAGGCCACCAATGCCGATCCCGACGCGGTGTATCGGCTCATGCGCGCGTTGGCGAGCAAGGGCGTGCTCAAACACCACCGCGACGACCGGTTCAGCCTCACCGGCGTCGGTAAGGCCCTACGCTCGGATGACCCGCAGTCGATGCGCGACATGGTGTTGTTCATCGGCCACCAAGCCCGATGGAACGACTGGGGGCACCTGCTTCATTCGGTGCAGACCGGCCAGCCGGCCTCCGAGGCGCTACGCGGAATGCCGTATTTCGACTATCTCGAGACCGATCCCGAGCTCGCCACGGTATTCAACGACGCGATGACCGCCACCAGCCGCATCACCAACGAAATTGCGCTCGGCGCATACGACTTCACGGGTTCCAAGGTCATCGTCGATGTCGGCGGCGGCCACGGCGGTCTGCTGTCAAGCATCCTGCACCGGGCTCCCGAGGCGCGCGGCGTGGTCTACGACCTACCCTCGGTGGTCGCAGGTGCCCATGCGACATTCGAGACGGCCGGGGTGACCAACCGCGCGACATCGGAAGGCGGATCGTTCCTCGATCGTGTTCCCGATGGCGCCGACACCTACGTGATGAAGAACATCATCCACGACTGGGATGATGACTCGTCGGCGAAGATCCTGCAGAACATCCGAACGGCGATCGCGCCGAACGGCAAGCTGCTGCTGCTGGAGATGGTTCTGCCGGAGCGAGCCACCTCGTTCCTCGGATTTCAGCTCGACCTGGAGATGCTGGTCACGGTCGGCGGCAAGGAACGCACCCGCGCCGAATACGCGAACCTGTTCGCCCGCACGGGTTTTCGGCTCGAACGCGTCATCGACACCGTCACCCCGCTGTCGATCATCGAAGCAAGGCCGGTCTAGCGCTTCTTGTCGCGCACCTTGTACGTCGACGGCCACGACTCCCGGGTCTCGTCACCGGTCAGCGGTATCCCCTTGCTGCCGATCCTGATGTCGTACGCCTCCTTGCCCGCACCGACTTCACGGTTGGCGTGTTCGGTGGCGAGATAGATCAGCTGATCGATCTCGGCCTCGGCGAACGCGACGAACGAGGTGTTGCGCACGATGTCCTCCTCGGCGGGCGCCATCCGCTCCGGCAGCACCCGCGACGCCAGCGCAGCCAGCCCGAGCAGCGCGAACGGGACGACCCAGTAGCAGACGAACGACAGCGGCGTCTTCGTGTCCAGGATGGTTGCGTCGCCGTACACGATGGGCGGTATCGCCGACGAGACGGTCATGCCGGCGAATGCGCCGATCCAGATCCAGGTCAGTAGCGAGGTGATCTTTGCGAACAGGTCGCTTTCGATCACCTCTTTGGGCTGACCGACTTCGGCGAACTCGCGCACGAACGGCTTGCCGATCAACGCCCCGCAGAGCGCGACGAGGAAGATCCCGGCATTGCTCAGCGGCTGCATCCACCGCTCCATGAACGACTGGCTCAACGTGAACGTCAGAACTGTCAGCACCAAAAATGTTGCGAGCGCGCCGATCTCGAGAGTGCGTCCGGGAACTCCCCTGACCCGCCCGATGACGAACGACAGCACGGCGATGGCCAGAGCGACGAGCACGGCGGTGCTGAACGGGACGTTGCCGACCAGGACCCAATAGACGATCCACGGCGCGAAGCCCAACAAAATGCCCACGAGGGGCTAGTCTAGGTTGTCAGTCAACGGCCGGACTGTAAACCAGTTGCACGGGCGGAGGCCGCGAACTAGGTTGTACTGATGCGGCGTCAGAACGTGTCATCCGGCGTGGAATACGAGTCGCTTGTCGGGTACTCGCGCGCGGTGCGCACCGGCCCCTGCATCGCGGTGGCAGGCACCACCGGCGCCGGTGACGACATCTCCGGCTCAGGCCCGGGATGCTCTGCGGCGCATCGAGATTGCGTTGCGAGAAGTCGGGGCGTCGCTGTCCGACGTGATCCGGACCCGGATGTACGTCACCGACATCTCGCAGTGGCGCGAGCTCGGCGAGATGCACGCCGAAGTATTCGGAGACATCCGGCCCGCGGCCACCATGGTGGAGGTCTCGGCGCTCATCTCCCCCGAGCTGCTGGTCGAGATCGAGGTCGACGCGTACATCGGCCTGTAGTGGCTATCGAGCTCAGCGGCGCGAATCGGCCGTCCGCATCGGGCGGATAGGGAGTGACGCGAATCACAGCTGTCGTGGGCAAAGGTCCGTACAGATGTGGGAACACCATGGCATCGGGATCGGCGGGTACGCCGGGCTCCCAGCGAACGGGAGAGGACAGCCGTGCCGGGTCGATACGCAGCAGCACCAGATCGGTCCGGCCGGCGTAAAGCCGGTTCGCCGGCAGATGCACCTGCTCGGGAGTCGACAGGTGGACGAACCCGTTCGCTATCAGCGAGTCGGGGCGGTGCTCACCGCGGGACTGCGCCCGGCGCCACTCGTCGGCGCTGCAGAGGTGGACCAGCACGGTCGGCAACGATTCGCATACCGCCAGCCTGCCCTGCCGGCAACTCGGCGTAACGGTGAGACACGACACACCGGTAAACCCCCGGGGAACAAGGCCGAAACCGAAAGCGTCTGAGACAGTAGATATACGCGAAGACACCTTGGAGGTGCCATGACCGCAACGCTCACCAGTCCGGAACTGACCAAGGCTGACCGCTGCGATCGCTGCGGTGCTGCTGCCCGCGTACGGGCAAAGCTGCCATCGGGTGCCGAGCTGCTGTTCTGCCAGCATCACGCCAACGAGCACGAGGCGAAGCTGGTCGAGCTGGCGGCCGTCCTCGAGGCGAGCCCAGTAGAGGCATAGCAACCGGATACAGGCATGCTGGTCTGGTCATGACCGACCAGTCTCAGCCGCTGCGGCTGCCGCCGACACGCCACCACCTTCGGCATATCGTGCGGCGCACCCTGGCCAAGAGCTGGGACGACTCGATCTTCTCCGAGTCGGCGCAGGCGGCGTTCTGGTGCGCACTGTCGCTGCCGCCGCTTCTGCTGGGGATGCTCGGCAGCTTGGCCTACGTCGCTCCGCTGTTCGGGCCGGAGACTCTGCCCGCCATCCAAGAACAGCTGATCAGTACGGCCAGCGCGCTTCTTCTCGTCCAACGTCGTCAACGAGATCATCGCGCCGACGGTGCGGGACATCGTGAAGGGCGCCCGCGGCGAGGTGGTGTCGATCGGTTTCGTGATCTCGCTGTGGGCGGGCTCGTCGGCCATCTCGGCGTTCGTCGATTCGATCGTCGAGGCCCACGACCAGACGCCGCTGCGTCACCCGGTGCGGCAACGGTTCTACGCGCTGGGCCTGTACGTGGTCGGGACTGGTGGCGGCGATCGCGGCCGCGCCGTTCGTCGCGCTCGGGCCGCCCAAGATCGCCGAACATCCTCCCGGACAGCTGGGACAACGTCCTGGCGTTCGGCTACTACCCCTTGCTGTTCCTCACTCTTGTCGCTCGGGGTGAACATCCTCTACCGGGTGGCGCTGCCCAACCGCTGCCGTCGCATCGGCTGGCTCTGGGTTCGTTACTGGCGACGGTCGTGTTCCTGATCGCCACGCTGGGCCTGCGCTTCTACCTGACGTGGATCACCAGCACCGGCTACACCTACGGCGCGCTGGCAACCCCGATCGCGTTCCTGTTGTTCGCGTTCTTCCTTGGGCTTCGCGATCATGCTCGGCGCCGAACTCAACGCCGCTGTGCAGGAGGAGTGGCCGGCGCCCGCGACCCACGCGAGGCGGCTGCGGTGGTGGCTGGAGGAGAAGGCGGAGTCGCTCAACGGGATCGGACCGTGGCGGCGACGAGCCGCGCCGCGGCCACGACCGTCAAGGCCGACGGCGCTACTTCTTGAGCTGCTCGTAGATCCGCTTGCAGTCCGGGCAGACCGGCGAGCCGGGCTTGGCGGCCTTCGTCACCGGGAACACCTCGCCGCACAAGCGCGACGACATGGGTACCCATGACCGCGCTCTCGGCGATCTTGTCCTTCTTGACGTAATGGAAGTACTTCGGGGCGTCGTTATCGGTCCCGTCGTCGACGCGTTCGTCGGTGTCGGTGCGCTCGATCGTCTGGGTGCGCATGGCGTCCATTTTGCCCGTAAGAAATCCGACACGTACAGCGGACGCCGAGTGTGGAACAGTGGAGATATGAAACACGGCCAAGAGCTGAGTTTCGACGACGAGGGCCGGCCCGTCCTGATCACCCGCGCCGCACCCGCCTACGAAGTGCAGCACCGCGAACGAGTACGCAAGTACCTGACGCTGATGTTCTGGCGCATCCCGGCGCTGATTCTGGCGGCGGTCGCATACGGCATCTGGCACAACGGCCTCATCTCGCTGGCGATCATGGTGGTGTCGATTCCGCTGCCGTGGATGGCGGTGCTGATCGCCAACGACCGGCCGCCGCGGCGTGCCGAGGAACCGCGGCGCTACGACACGGCGCGCCGGATACCGCTGTTTCCGACGGCCGAGCGACCGGCTCTCGAAGCCGCGGCGCCGACAGGTCGCCGCAACCGGACGGCGGCGACGCGCACGGCGATGTTCCCAGCTGAGGAACGTTCTAGCTCTATTTCTCAGGACATTCTCAGGTCGACTGCGGAATAACCGCAGATCAGAAGGTGTGAACCGGCCGACGGCGTGGGAACTCTTGCGGGCACATGGGCGTTGTAGCTCATGACAGTTCGACCCGATCAGGAGGCCGTCATGGCAAATGCCACCACCACTCGCATCGATGCCGACTTGGACGCTCAAAGTCCAGCCGCCGACCTCGTACGCGTGTACTTGAACGGCATTGGCAAAACGGCCTTGCTCAATGCCGCCGACGAGGTCGAACTCGCAAAGCGCATCGAGGCAGGGCTTTACGCCCAGCATCTGCTGGACACGCGGAAGCGATTGGGCGAGAACCGCAAACGTGATCTTGCCGCCGTCGTGCGCGACGGCGAGGCCGCCCGGCGCCATCTGCTGGAGGCCAACCTCCGACTGGTGGTGTCGCTGGCGAAGCGCTACACCGGCCGCGGCATGCCGCTGCTGGACCTGATCCAGGAGGGCAACCTGGGCCTGATCCGCGCGATGGAAAAGTTCGACTACAGCAAGGGATTCAAGTTCTCGACCTATGCCACCTGGTGGATCCGTCAGGCGATCACCCGCGGCATGGCCGACCAGAGCCGCACCATCCGGCTGCCCGTGCACCTGGTCGAGCAGGTCAACAAGCTGGCCCGGATCAAGCGCGAGATGCATCAGAACCTGGGCCGCGAGGCCACCGACGAGGAACTGGCCGAGGAGTCGGGCATCCCGGTGGAGAAGATCAGCCGATCTGCTCGCGCACAGCCGCGACCCGGTGAGCCTGGACATGCCGGTCGGCAGCGACGAGGAAGCCCCGCTGGGCGACTTCATCGAGGACGCCGAGGCGATGTCGGCCGAGAACGCGGTCATCTCCGAGCTGCTGCACACCGACATCCGCCACGTGCTGGCCACCCTCGACGAGCGCGAGCAGCAGGTCATCCGGCTGCGGTTCGGCCTCGACGACGGTCAGCCGCGCACCCTCGACCAGATCGGCAAGCTGTTCGGGTCTGTCCCGGGAACGGGTCCGCCAGATCGAGCGCGAGGTGATGGCCAAGCTGCGCAACGGCGAGCGCGCCGAGCGGCTGCGCTCTTACGCCAGCTAAGACTTCCCACTGAATGCCCGCCGGGATCACCGGCGGGCATTCGCGTTGTCGCGTGGGCGCATCTGCGGCGCGATGTAGCACTGCAGTTCAGGCCAGCTTGACCGGTAGACTCGGCCGTGACGGAGGGTTGCCTAATGAACGATCTTGTCGATACCACCGAGATGTACCTGCGGACCATCTACGACCTCGAGGAAGAGGGCGTGGTGCCGCTGCGTGCGCGCATCGCCGAGCGTCTCGAGCAGAGCGGCCCCACCGTCAGCCAGACCGTGTCGCGGATGGAGCGCGACGGGCTGCTGCACGTCGCCGGCGACCGGCATCTCGAGCTGACCGACAAGGGCCGCGGCCTGGCCGTCGCGGTGATGCGCAAGCACCGGCTCGCCGAGCGGCTGCTCGTCGATGTCATCGGGCTGCCGTGGGAGGAAGTGCACGCCGAGGCGTGCCGCTGGGAGCACGTGATGAGCGAGGACGTCGAGCGGCGTCTGGTGCAGGTGCTCAACAACCCGACGACCTCCCCCTTCGGCAATCCCATTCCCGGCCTGTCCGAACTCGGGCCGTCGACGACTGCGCTCGGTGCCGATCAGACCGAATCTGGTGCGGCTCACCGAGCTGCCCGCCGGGATGCCCGTCGCGGTCGTGGTGCGGCAGCTGACCGAACACGTCCAGGGCGACGTCGATCTGATCGGGCGACTCAAGGACGCCGGCGTGGTGCCCAATGCCCGGGTCACCGTCGAAGCGAATGACCACGGCGGCGTCATGATCGTGATCCCCGGCCACGAGCAGGTCGAGCTGCCCCACCACATGGCGCACGCCGTCAAGGTCGAGAAGGTCTAGCGCGCACAGCTCATCCCGCCCGCCGGCCGAACGACCGCCTCGGCGGTAGTCTGCACGCCGAGCCGGTCGGCCAACCGGTATCCGGTAGTGGCGAGTTCGCGGATCTGTTCGGGCCGCATTCCCGACTGCAGCGCGGTGTCGAGCATGCCCGCCATCCGGTGCGTCGCGTCGCACCGCAGTGCCGCATCCAGCGACACCCCGGCCAGCGGGCCGTCGCCGCGCGCGTAGGCCGAGAACGCCAGCAGCACAAGGGCCTCGACGCGCCACGGCTCGGGAAGGGTGCGCGACAGCTCGGCCCACAGCGCCTCCGCCTGCCCGGCGTTCTCTCCGACCGCCAGCGCGTACAGCGTGTCGCGCACCCGGGTGTCGGTCAGCGCGCGCGCCAGCCGCGCCAGTATGTCGTCGCCGAGCTCGCGCTCCATCGGCCACCCGCGCGGCCGCAGCGATCGCGGCTTCGACATCGCTTCGCGCCTCGGACGTCCGGCCGGCTCGGCGTCGACTCGCTCCGATGACGGCGGCCAGCGCGTCGCTGCGGGCGGGGTCGGCGACCGCGATGACCTCCTGCAGTTCGGTGCGGCGGGCATAGAGCCTGCGGCCGTCGAGGACCGCCGCCATCGCCAGGGGCGACGCCGACGGGTCGTCGACGGTGCCGGCGTTGCCGCAGCCGTCGGCGCAGTGCCAGCGCCCGCCCGCGGCGACCCGGTCGACGACGTGCGCCGCGAGCAGCTCGATTCCCCGCTCGGCCAGTCGTGTTCGACAGCGCGGCTGGCGAGTTCGCGGTATTCGTCGTTGCACATCCGGCAACTCGCACCCTCCTCGTCGACCACGACCGCGATCGCCGAGTCGGGTTCGGCCGCGGCGGCGACCTCGGCGATGTGCTCGAACGAGTCCACGATTTCGTCCGAAAGATCAACGCGCATAACACATCCCATTTCGCCGCGGTCGACGGTCACCAGGACGAGGGATTTCTCCGGCACGAAGCCGAGTACCGCGGGCAGGGCCGCGATCAGTACGCCGGGCCGGTTGAGATGGAAGTCGGGTGATTGCGATGTCGTCATGCGCTCACCGTCGCCGGTCCGACCCGCCGGATGGCGCCGAGCAGACGCCGTCCGACGGCACGACCTGGGGATGAATTCGCGATTGGGGAGGAACTAGGCTGCTGAGCGGCGCACCTTGAGCACGGCGTCGGTGAACAGTGCGTCCAGCGCATGCAGTGTCGGGGCGAGTCGGCCGTGGTTCCCGTGCCGTCGTGCAGCCAGGTGGTGCTGACCCGGATGTCGCCGATCTGCGCGGCCAGCGTCAGCGTTCTGCGCATCGACCCGGCGATTCGCCGTGACGGTCTGGTCGACGGCATAGGGTCGTCGGCGTCGACGGGTGGCGCGGGCAGTAACGTCACCGTCACCGTGGTGCGTCGACGCCGCGAGCGCGCGGTGAAGGACGGGCAGCACGTCAATTGGTCGGCTCGCACGCGCAGCGGTGGAGCCGGACGGGTCACCGTCACGATGAGACTGCTGGCGTGCTGGCACTGTCGATGCCCTGCACCGCGGCCGTGTTCTCCGGCGCGCGGCGGCGGCGGCGCGCACGTCCGGCGGCGTCACCACGGCCCCGGCGGCGTACCCCGTCGATGTCCTGGAGCGCCCGGTACACCGCTGTGCCGTCGAGCACGACCGCGCGATACTGCGCGGGAAAGCGGTCCGGGTCGATCAATAAGTCCGGCGACCGGAATCAGGCTTGCGGCACGCGCCGACTGCCGCCCCTGGGGCCTGAGCTGCGCCCGCCACGACCCGCGTGCATCCGGCGAACAAAGCAGCCGCGCCAGAGCAAGCGCGCAGCCGCGCAAGCACCGCGACAGTGTGCTAACCATCACGCGCCATCGTCTCATCGGGGCGCAAGCCCAGCAAGGCGCGTCAGGCGCCCCAGCCGCCGAGCGAATTAATTCACGCGTTCTTGACGCCAGTCGGCGTGCAAGATCAGCGCCACCGGCGTAGACCTTTTGCCATGGGTTCCAAGCTGGAGTACGACCTCGTCGTCATCGGCTCAGGTCCGGGCGGTCAGAAGGCCGCGATCGCCGCGGCGAAGCTCGGCAAGTCGGTGGCGGTCATCGAACGCGGGCGGATGCTCGGCGGTGTTTGCGTGAACACCGGCACCATCCCGTCCAAGACGCTGCGTGAGGCCGTCGTGTACCTGACCGGTATGAGCCAGCGCGAGCTGTACGGCGCGAGCTACCGCGTCAAGGAGAAGATCACTCCCGCCGACCTGTTGGCCCGCACCTCCCACGTGATCAGCAAGGAACAGGACGTCGTGCGCTCTCAGCTGATGCGCAACCGCATCGACCTGATCCAGGGGCACGGCCGGTTCCTGGATGCGCACACCGTGCTGCGTCGAGGAACCGACCCGCGGCGAGCGCACAACCGTCAGCGGCGAGTACATCGTGATCGCCACCGGCACCAAGCCGGCACGGCCACCGGCGTCGAGTTCGACGAAGACCGCGTGCTGGACTCCGACGGCATCCTCGACCTCAAGTCACTGCCCACGTCGATGGTGGTGGTCGGCGCCGGCGTGATCGGCATCGAGTACGCCTCGATGTTCGCCGCACTGGGCACGAAGGTCACCGTCGTCGAGAAGCGCAACGACATGCTCGACTTCTGCGACCCGGAGATCATCGAGGCGTTGAAGTTCCACCTGCGCGATCTCGCGGTGACCTTCCGGTTCGGCGAGGAGGTGACCGCCGTCGACGTCGGACCCGCGGGCACGGTCACCACGCTGGCCAGCGGCAAGCAGATCCCCGCCGAGACCGTGATGTACTCCGCGGGCACGGCAGGGCCAGACCGAACACCTCGACCTGGCCAACACCGGCCTGGAGACCGACAACCGCGGCCGCATCGCCGTCGACAGCAAGTTCGCGACCAAGGTCGACCACATCTACGCCGTCGGCGACGTGATCGGGTTCCCGGCGCTGGCCGCGACGTCGATGGATCAGGGCAGGCTGGCCGCCTACCACGCGTTCGGCGAGCCGGCCAAGGGCATGACCGATCTCCAGCCGATCGGCATCTACTCCATTCCCGAGGTGTCCTACGTCGGCGCGACCGAGGTGGAGCTGACCAAGAAATGCCATCCCGTACGAGGTCGGGGTGTCGCGATACCGCGAGCTGGCCCGCGGCCAGATCGCCGGCGACTCCTACGGCATGCTCAAGCTCCTGGTGTCCACCGACGACCTGAAGCTGCTGGGCGTCCACATCTTCGGCACCAGCGCCACCGAGATGGTGCACATCGGCCAGGCGGTGATGGGCTGCGGCGGCACCATCGAATACCTCGTCGACGCCGTCTTCAACTACCCGACGTTCTCGGAGGCCTACAAGGTCGCCGCGCTGGATGTGATGAACAAGCTGCGGGCGCTCAACCAGTTCCGCGCCTGAGTCCCGAGATAGTCGCAGTCGTCGTCGAACACCGTCGGCGCGTGCGTCGGCCGGCCCGCCCGCCTCCGCGCGAGTCAGCAAGCGCCGCGACAGCGTCGTCGAAAGGCGGTGAGTACGAGACGTTTTCGTCGCAGCCACCGCCGCTCGAGTCCGCCGACGATGCCGGTGACCGTGGAGCCGTCGATCCACGGTGCGCCGGACAGCCCGTCGACCAGCCCGCCGCAGGCAGCGACGGGAACCCTTGCGTTTCGTTCGCCGATGGGCGCCGTGCAGCTGATCGGCCCGCCGCCCACGCCCATGCCCGTATCCGGTGACGGTGACGACCGTCGCCCGGTTTCGGCGCCACCGCCGAGCGCCAGCCCGCCACCGCGCGCCGTCTGCACTGAGTCCGCCCGCGGCGCGGCTCACTCGCGCGATCGCGAAGTCGGCCTGCGGGTCCTGGGTCGGCACCCACCGCGGGTCCAGGTAGACGGCGTCGACGTGCCAGACGTCACCGTCCGGCGCGGCGTCGTTGAAGCCGGCGACGAAGTCGCGTCGATACCGTCGGCCACGCAGTGCGCGGCGGTCAGGATCAGGTCTCCGGCCGGCGAGTCCAGCACCGCGGCGCTGCACGTGTGCAGCGCTCCGCCACCGAGGAACAGGGCGCCGACCGTCGGATTGGGCGGGACGGGCTGCGGCGGTCGGGTCCGCCACGGTACGCACCGTGGCGTGACCGACGCCTGCGTTCTCACCGCGCGCGGCGCCCGCTGCCACGATGTTCACCGGCGCAGACGGGACAGTCCGCGACCAGCCATGCCGTCGCGGTGAGCCCCGCCACGGATACGCGCATCCGACCGATCTTGCCCCCAAACGAGCGGGTACGGCCGCACGGGGAACGCTCCGATACGAGCACACTGGTTGTCGCACGTACAAGGTATTCAGGTCCCTGCACCGCGGAGGAGGTGAGGCGGATGACCGACGGCATCGACGTCCCGGAGGCAACGCCGAAAGACATGCCTGAGCACTACCAGCCCGACCAGACCGGCATGTACGAGCTGGAGTTCCCGGCACCGCAGCTGTCGTCGGCGGACGGTCGCGGCCCGGTGCTGATCCACGCGCTGGAGGGGTTCTCCGACGCCGGACACGCCATCCGGCTGGCCGCGCAGCACCTGAAGGACACCCTGGACACCGAACTGGTGGCGTCGTTCGCGATCGACGAGCTGCTGGACTACCGGTCCCGGCGGCCGCTGATGACGTTCAAGACGGACCACTTCACCCACTACGAGGACCCCGAACTCAATCTCTACGCCATGCACGACAGCGTCGGGACGCCGTTTCTGCTGCTTGCAGGCATGGAGCCGGACCTGCGCTGGGAGCGGTTCATCACCGCGGTGCGGCTGCTGGCCGAGCGGCTCGGCGTGCGCCGGGTGATCGGCCTGGGCACGATCCCGATGGCGGTGCCGCACACCCGGCCGATCACGCTGACCGCCCACTCCAACGACAAGGAGCTGATCGCCGAGCACACGCCGTGGGTGGGCGAGGTGCAGGTGCCCGGGAGCGTGTCGAACCTGCTGGAGTTCCGGATGGCTCAGCACGGCTACGAAGTCGTCGGCTTCACCGTGCATGTGCCGCACTATCTGGCCCAAACCGCCTATCCGGCGGCCGCCGAGGCGCTGCTGGCCGAGGTCGCCAAGAGCGGCTCACTGCAGATCCCGCTGGAGGCGCTGGACGCAGCGGGCGCCGAGGTGCAGGACAAGATCAACGAGCAGGTCGAAGGCGAGCGGCGAAGTCGCTCAAGTGGTGGCCGCGCTGGAGCGACAGTACGACGCCTTCGTCGCCGCGCAGGAGAACCGCTCGCTGCTGGCCCGCGACGAAGATCTGCCCAGCGGCGACGAGCTCGGCGCCGAGTTCGAGCGGTTCCTCCGGCAACAGGCCGACAAGCGCAAGGACGACGACGCCAAATAGCGGCCATGCGTCGAGGCCAGCTAAGTTGTCGCAATGGCCGCGCGAAAACCGAACCTGCGCCCCGTGCGGGAACTCACTCCCACACTGGAGTACCGCACCATCCACGGATACCGGCGCGCGTTCCGGGTGGCGGGCTCGGGCCCGGCGATCCTGTTGATCCACGGCATCGGGGACAACTCGACCACGTGGAGCACGGTTCAGTCCAAACTGGCGCAGCGGTTCACCGTCATCGCCCCGGATCTGTTGGGGCACGGCAAGTCCGACAAACCCCGCGCCGACTACTCGGTGGCCGCGTACGCCAACGGCATGCGCGATCTGCTGAGCGTTCTCGACATCGACCGCGTCACGGTGGTCGGCCACTCGCTGGGCGGTGGCGTGGCAATGCAGTTCGCCTACCAATTCCCCCAGCTGGTCGAGCGGCTGATCCTGGTCGGGGCGGGTGGCGTGACGAAGGACGTCAACATCGCGCTGCGGATCGCGTCGCTGCCGATGGGCAGCGAGGCGCTGGCGTTCCTGCGGCTGCCCCTGGTGCTCCCCGCGCTGCAGGTCATCGGCCGTACGGCCGGCGCGTTGTTCGGGTCGACCGGGCTGGGCCGCGACATCCCCGAAGTGCTGCGCATCCTCGCGGACCTCCCCGAGCCGACCGCGTCGTCGGCTTTCGCGCGCACACTGCGCGCGGTGGTCGACTGGCGTGGCCAGGTGGTCACCATGCTCGACCGATGTTATTTGACGCAATCCGTTCCAGTGCAATTGATTTGGGGCAACCGGAGATTCGGTGATCCCGGTCAGCCACGCCAAGATGGCCCACGCCGCGATGCCCGGCTCGCAGTTGGAGATTTTCGACGGCTCCGGGCATTTCCCGTTCCACGACGATCCCGACCGCTTCGTCGAGGTGGTCGAGCGATTCATCGGCTTCACCGATCCCGCTGTCTACGATCAGGACTTCCTGCGCGATCTGCTGCGCACCGGCATCAAGGAGGGCGCGATCTCGGGTCCGCTCGACACGCGGGTCGCAGTCCTCGACGCGATGGGCGCCGACGAGCGCAGCGCCACCTGACCAGCGGCGCGACCACCAGCATTTCCGTACGACGTAGCATCGGCACATGGCCATCGATGTGACGGTGCTGCGCGTCTTCACCGATCCCGACGGAAACTTCGGCAACCCGCTCGGCGTCGTCGACGCCAGCACCGTAAAGCTGACTGATCGACAGCGGATCGCCACCGAATTAGGTTACAGCGAAACGATTTTCATTGACTTGCCGGCTCCCGGAGCGGGCACCGCGAGCGCGCGCATCTACACCCCCGCAACCGAACTGCCCTTCGCCGGGCATCCGACCGTCGGCGCGTCATGGTGGCTGCGCGACCGTGGCACGCCCGTGCACACCCTGCAGGTGCCGGCGGGCATCGTCCAGGTCGCATATGACGGCGACCTCGCCGCTGTGAGCGCACGCTCGGAGTGGGCACCCGACTTCGCGATCTACGACCTGAATTCCGTCGACGAGCTGCTCGCGGCGGATCCCGACGACTACACCGACGACATCGAGCACTACCTGTGGACGTGGACCGACAAGGATCGAGGCGTTATCCGGTCGCGGATGTTCGCGAGCAATCTCGGCGTTCCGGAGGACGAGGCGACCGGCGCGGCCGCGGTGCGCATCACCGACTACCTGAGCAGAGATCTGACCATCGTGCAGGGCAAGGGGTCGATGATTCACACCGAGTGGAGCCCTGAAGGCTGGGTGCGCATCGCAGGGCGCGTCGTCAACGACGGCACGAAACAGATCGAATGATGCCCGCGTTGGCGCCGGCGCTCAGCTCGGCGCCGGCGATACCGACTTGCGATGCGCCCGCAGCGCCTCGATCTCCTGCTCGAAATCCTCGGCCGAGGTGAATCCGCGATAGACAGAGGCAAAGCGCAGATACGCGACCTCGTCGAGCTCACGCAACGGCCCCAGGATCGCCAGCCCGACCTCGTGGCTGGGCACTTCCGGCGAGCCGGCCGCCCGCACCGCATCCTCAACCTGCTGCGCGAGCAGGTTCAACGCGTCGTCATCGACCTGGCGGCCCTGGCAGGCCCGACGCACGCCCTTGATGACCTTCTCCCGGCTGAACGGCTCGGTGACGCCGCTGCGCTTGACCACCGCCAGCACCGCGGTCTCCACCGTGGTGAACCGCCTGCCGCATTCCGGGCATGACCGGCGCCGCCGAATCGCCTGCCCTTCGTCGGTTTCGCGCGAATCGACGACTCGGGAATCGGGGTGACGACAGAACGGACAGTGCATCACCGCTCCTTCGCCGCGCCGACAATCGACTATCTGGGACGACTCTGAGCGTACCTGCGTGGCTTCCCGACACCGCAGCATCGGCCTGATTGGCACGTATCCGAGCGGCATGAATTCGAATATCTCTGTGCTACAGCAGCTTTCGACGCTCACCGTCGTCAGGCAACCGGTGCGATCAGCGTCTGGCCGGCGTCGAGTGCGACGGAGTCGAGTTTGTTGAGCTCGCGGATGCGTTCCACGACCTGGCCGACCGGGGCCTCGGGAGCCACCCGATGGGCTACTTGCTGCAGCGTCTCGCCGGTTTGCACCTGAACGACGGCCAGGCGGCCGGGCACCGCGGCGGAATCCCCGACGACGCCGCCGAATTGGGCGACCAGGCCCAGCCACACGGTGATGGCCGCGGCGACCAGCGCGAGAAGGACGGTGGTGGCCGGGGTGATCGGGCGCCGCCTATGCGATGCCCGAGACATCAGAACCCCGGTGCCGCGGTACCGCACCGGCGCACCGCCGGGCCGGCGGGAGCGCGGCCGCCGCCGACTGCTTGCAGGCCGGATCCCCGGCCTGACCACGGGTGCCGCCTGGATTTCCCGAGTGTCGAGAATCGTCATCTTCTTGCCTTCCGCTCCGGTTCTTCGCTCTTGTGTTCGAACTGTACTCGCTCACTTGTTCGATTTATAGAACATGTGATCGAACTGTTGCAAACGATAGGGCAGCCCACCGACAAGTTCCCGTGCCGATCGCGGCGACCCCGCTTGACGCGACACGCCTCGAACACATGTTTGATTATTCGGCGGCCGGGGGCTACATTCGGCGCCATGGACGAGAGCAGCGAAACCACCGGCGCAACGCCGGACGCCGCGACACGGGTCTGACCGAACGCCAGCGCACCATCCTCGACGTCATCCGCGCCTCGGTGAGCAGCCGCGGCTATCCCCCGAGCATCAGGGAGATCGGTGACGCGGTCGGCCTGACATCGACGTCGTCGGTGGCCCATCAACTGCGCACCCTCGAACGCAAGGGCTACCTACGCCGCGACCCAACCGGCCGCGCGCCGTAGACGTCCGCGGCTCCGACGACGCAGTCACGCCGATCGTCGCCACCGACGTAGCGGGCTCCGACGCGCTGCCCGAACCGACGTTCGTTCCGGTGTTGGGCCGTATCGCCGCCGGCGGGCCGATCCTCGCCGAGGAGGCGGTCGAGGACGTCTTCCCGCTGCCGCGCGAACTCGTCGGCGAGGGGTCGCTGTTCCTGCTCAAGGTCGTCGGAGAATCGATGGTCGACGCCGCGATCTGCGACGGCGACTGGGTGGTCGTGCGTCAGCAGAACGTCGCCGACAACGGCGACATCGTCGCCGCGATGATCGACGGCGAGGCGACGGTGAAGACCTTCAAGCGCACACGCGGTCAGGTGTGGCTGATGCCGCACAACCCGGCGTTCGATCCGATACCCGGCAACGAAGCCGCCGTGCTGGGCAAGGTCGTCACGGTCATCCGCAAGATCTAGGATCCCCAAGATCCAGCCGACTCAGTCCTCGTCGTCGGCAGACGAACCCGTTGGCATGTGCGAATTCTTCACTGGCGAACCAGATTTCGGCGCGCGCCTCATCGTATGTGCGCTCCCGGGCGGCCAGTACAGGCCGGATTTGGTGTTCGCCTTGACCGGATAGCCCTCCGGCACCCGGTCCGGGTCGTCGAGCGGCAGCCGGAACGCGGTCCGGGTCCGTACGGGTTGGTCAGCCTCGATCCGGGAGTGGCGGCCGCTGTCGGTCATCGGATCGCGTTCGATCACCTTCGGGATCCGGTGTCGGCGTGGTGTCGACCGCGTCGGGATCTTCCTCCTCGTCGTCGACGAGCGCGTCTTCTTCGTCGTCATCGTCGTCGTCATCCCGTTCGACCTGCTCGCCTTCGTCTCAGTGTCGTCTCGCGTGGTCACTCGACATGCGGCACTGGAGCGCCCCACACGCTCTCGGGCTCGGGTGCGAGACTGCGAGCCTGGCCAGGCGACTGCGGCGCCAAGCTCCGTGCGGCGAGTGCCGGTCACCGAACATCGCTGCCGAGTAGTCCTCAGCGCTGGACCATGTCCCGGGTACCGGAGTGCGGCGCCGAACGGAGTGCTCGTCATAGGCGCCCTGAACTCGTCGGTCCGTCGAAGTTGAAGGGATCCTCCTGCTGCGCGCCGCGGCGGCGGACCGTCGCGAACGCGACCAGCGCGATCAGCACGAGCACCGGCACGATGGCGAGCAGCCACCACCAACTCCAGGAGAACCACTTCTTGTCGGTGGCTGCCTGCGATGGCTTGCGGCGCCTCGGGCGCATTCTGCCCGGGCACCTGCAGGCCGACCAGGTCGGCGGCGAGATTGGCGGGCTCGGTCTTGAAGGTGTGCTTGGTGCGATCCCAGGAGACCACGCCGCCGCTGAACGCTGCGTGATGACGTTGCCGTGCTCGGTCTGGTCGCCGATCGGCGCGCCCAGCGCGCCCTTCGGGCCCCCCAGCCTGTCCCACGCCGCGTTCATCGCGCCGCGCACGATGACCGCGCCATGCTCAGGCGTCCAGAAGATGACCGGCTTGTCCTCGGCGGCGAAGCGGGCTCATCCGGCTCGCTGTCGCAAGGCCGCCGTCGCCCTCGCTGGAGATCGGGAAGCCGAGATCGCCTTCGGGGCCGCCGACGCTCTCGTATTTGGCCAGTACCTGTCCGGTGACGACGTTGGCGCCCGGTGGCCGGGCTGTAGAAGATCTTGCCGCCGGCGAAGTTCTGCCCGAGGCCGTCCTTGCCGATCGGATACGGCGGGCCTTGCGCGGCGCCCAGCGGTCCCAGCGGTCCGCCTGCCGCGCGGCGGGCGGCGTTGATGGCCGCGACAGGATCATCGGGAATCGTCAGGTCCCCAAGCTGGCCGCCAGGTCGGGCGGCACTGTGGTGAAGGTCTTGTCACGCATGTTGTAGGACAGCTCACCGCCGGTGAATTTCTGCGTGACGACTGGCGCCGCCGTAGGTTTCGTCATCTGTCGGGACGCCCGAGCGTGCCCGCCGAACCGCCGAGTTTGTCCCAGGCGGCGTTGATCGGCCCGCGAACCACCCGGGCGCCGTTGTCGGGCGTCCAGAAGATCACCGGGTTGTCGCTGGCGCTGAACGTGGTGTTGCGGCTGTCCGGGGCCCGTCCCGCCCCTTCATCGATGGTGGGAAATCCAAGGTCGCTGTCCGCCGGTCCGCCCAGCGATTCGTACTTGTCCAGGATGGCGCCCTGCATGACGTGCGCGCCTGTGGCAGGCGTGAAGAAGATCTTGCCGCTGGCGAAGTTCTGGCCGAAACCCTCGCCGATGGGATAGACGTCGCCGTTTGCGGGGCCCGAGCGGTCCGCCGTCACCGCCGCTGGCGTCCCACGCCGCGCTGATGGCGTCGTCGGCGTCGGATTCCGGTGTCGCCGCGGCGACCGGGGCCACCAGAACTGTGGCCGCGACTGCCAGAAAACCGATGGCCAACCGATCGGATCGCCGTGCTGCGCCGGCTCACCTGCCCGCTCATTCACCCTCCCGCGGTCGGCGTCGAAATCGACGTCCATTCCGAGGAAGAAAATACCCGTCGCGGCACGAAAGGACTCGGATCTAGGGGTGCGCGGCGTGGAATCGCGTTGCGACCTGTCGCCGACGACAACGCGCCGCGTTGACCCTCGACTTAAACACCTAGGCTGCGCCCGATGATCTCCTTCATGATCTCGGTCGTGCCGCCATAAATGGTCTGCACGCGGGAGTCGAGGTATGCACGCGCGACCGGATATTCCCGCATGTAGCCGTAGCCACCGTGCAATTGCAGGCAGCGATCGATCAAATAGACCTGCTTCTCGGTGGAATACCACTTCGCCATCGCCGCCTGTTCGGCGGTCAGCTTCTCGTCGAGATGCAGACCGAAGGAACTCATCGACCATCATGCGCACCACGGTCGCCTCGGTCGCGAGTTCGGCCAGCAGGAAGCGGCTGTTCTGCTGACTACCGATCGGGCGGCCGAATGCCTTGCGCTCCTTGGTGTATTGCAGCGTCGACTCGAGAACCGCCTCCATCGCGATTGCCGCCATCACCGCAATGCTCATCCGCTCCTGCGGCAGGTTCTGCATCAGGTAGATGAATCCCTGGCCCTCTTCCCCGAGCAGGTTCTCGACGGGCACTTTCACGTCGGTGAACGACAATTCGGCGGTGTCCTGAGCGTCCAATCCGATCTTGTCGAGTTTGCGGCCGCGCTCGAAACCCTCCATGCCGCGTTCGACGGCGAGAAGTGAGAATCCGAGCGCGCCCTTGTCGGGATCCGTGCAGGCGACGACGATCACCAAGATCGGAGTGGATGCCGTTGGTGATGAACGTTTTCGCGCCGTTGAGGATGTAGTGGTCGCCGTCTTTGACCGCGCGGGTCTTGATGCCCTGCAGGTCGCTGCCTGTGCCTGGCTCGGTCATGGCGATCGCGCGTGATGAATTCGCCGGTGCAGAACTGCGGGAGCCACCGCTGCTTTTGCTCTTCGTTCGCCAGCCGCAACAGGTACGGAGCGACGACATCGTTGTGCAGCGCGAAGCCGAGACCGTTGTAGTTGCCCGCGACGATCTCCTCGGTGACGATCGTGTTGTAGCGGAAGTCGGGAGTCCCGCCGCCGCCGTACTCCTCGGGCACGGCCATGCCGAGAAAGCCCTGCTTGCCGGCCTCCAGCCAGACGCCGCGGTCGACGAACTTCTCCCGCTCCCACTTCTCGTGGTACGGGCGCGACGTGGCGCTCCAGAAAGGCCCGGAACGACTCGCGGAAAAGGTCGTGCTCGGGCTCGAACAGAGTGCGTTCGTAGTGGACGACACGCCCATGGGTTGGCCTCCCATCCTGTTAGCCGACGTGCACAAGCATATACCAACCGGATGGTTGGTCGTTTCGCTATATGGCGCACATTCGTCACTTCGTTGAGTGTCCAAGCGCCCTCCTTAGACTCGAGGCCATGGCGTCCGCCCCCAGCAGCCTCACGCACTGGGGGGCGTTCACCGCCGAGGCATCGAGGGCGGCGACATCACGTCGGTCTCACCGCTCGACGGCGACACCGACCCCTCCCCGCTGCTGGGCAACCTCGTCGGCTCGGTCCGGCACCGATCGCGCGTCGTTGCTCCGGCCGTGCGGCGCGGTTGGCTGCGCGACGGGCCGGGGCCCAGACGCGGCGCGGCGCCGACGAGTTCGTGGCCGTGTCATGGGAAGAGCTCACCGAACTGCTGGCTGCAGGAGCTTCGTCGGGTCGTCGACACCCACGGCAATGAGGCGATCTACGGCGGCTCATACGGCTGGGCCAGCGCGGGACGTTTCCATCACGCGCAAAGCCAGGTCCACCGCTTCTTGAACCTCCTTGGCGGATATACCTTTTCGCGGCACTCGTACAGTCTCGGCGCGACCGGCGTGATCATGCCGCGAATCGTCGGCACGCATGACGACCTGTTCAAGCGGTCGACCCAGTGGGAGGTCATCGTCGAGCACACCGACCTGCTGGTGTGTTTCGGCGGCCTGGCGCTGAAGAACACCGGAATCAATGCCGGCGGCACGACCGCCCATCCGGCCCGCGACGCGCTGCGGCGGTTCCGCGACCGGGGCGGGAGGATCGTGTCGTTCTCACCGCTGCGCGACGATGTCGACGGCGACTGCCGATGGCATGCGCCGGTGCCCGGCACCGATGTGGCCATCATGCTGGCGCTGGCGCACGTGCTGGCCACCGAGTCGCTGGCCGACCGCGACTTCCTGCGTACGTACTGCACCGGCTACGAACGCTTCGAGCGCTATCTGCTCGGCGTCGATGACGGCGTCCCGAAATCACCGCAGTGGGCGTCGACGATCTGCGGACTGCCGGCCGACGAGCTCATCGCGCTGGCCCGGTCGATGGCGGACTGCCGCACCATCGTCACCGTCAGTTGGTCGCTGCAGCGAACGAGGTTCGGCGAGCAGGCGCCGTGGATGGGGTTGACCCTGGCGGCGATGCTGGGTCAGATCGGCCTTCCGGGAGGGGGTTTCGGCCACGGCTACGGCTCGATGAACGAACCGGGACTACCGCCGCTACGCTGCCGGTTGCCGACACTGCCTCAAGGCGTCAATCAGGTGCCGACGTTCATCCCGGTCGCAGCGGTCAGCGAGATGCTGCTGCATCCGGGTGAACCGTTCGACTACAACGGCAGGCGCCTGACGTACCCCGACGTCAAGCTGGTCTACTGGGCCGGCGGCAACCCGTTTCATCACCACCAGAACATTTCCCGGCTGCGACGCGCACTCGGGCGCGTCGACACCGTCGTCGTACACGATCCGTACTGGACTGCGATGGCCAAGCACGCCGACATCGTCGTGCCCTCGACAACCGCCTTCGAACGCGACGACTACTCGGGATCGCGCAACGACCCGCTGCTTATGGCGATGCCCGCACTCGTTCAGCCCTACGCCGACTCGCGTGACGACTACACGACCTTCGCGGTGCTGGCCGGCCGGCTTGGCTTCGGCGAACAGTTCACCGAGGGCCGCACGGCGCGCCAGTGGCTCGCCCACCTCTACGAGAAATGGGCGGCCGGGCTGGATTTCGAGGTTCCGACGTTCGAAGAGTTCTGGCGGCGGGGCAGTGTGAGGCTGCCCACCGAGAACGGGCTGACGCTGCTGGCCGACTTCCGCGCGGATCCGCTGGGCCACCGCCTGGGCACACCGAGCGGTCGAATCGAGATCTTTTCAGAAGACATCGACGGCTTCGGCTACGACGACTGTGCCGGTCACCCGAAGTGGTTTGAACCGCGCGAGTGGCTGCGCGGCCCGAGAGCCGCCGAGTATCCGCTGCACCTGCTGGCGAATCAGCCCGCGTCCCGGCTGCACGGCCAGCTCGACGCTGGCGCGACAAGCCAGCTCTCCAAAGTGCAGGGCCGCGAACCGATCCGGATGCATCCCGTCGACGCCACGGTGCGTGGCCTGGTTGACGGCGATGTCGTGCGCGTTTTCAACGACCGGGGCGCGTGCCTGGCGGGCCTGGTGATCGACGACCGGCTGCGCCCTGACGTGGTGCAGCTGTCGACCGGCGCCTGGTTCGACCCGACCGACCCAGCCGACCCGAATGCGATGTGTGTGCACGGCAATCCGAACATCCTCACCGACGACGTCGGCACCTCGTCGCTGGCGCACGGCAGCACAGGTGCACACGTGCTGGTTCAGGTCGAGAAGTTCACTGGCCCGCTGCCACCGGTGCGGGCACATGAACCACCGGCGATTGCGCAGCGGTGACCGCCGTCGCTAAGCATCCCCGTAAAGGGCCGTAAGTCACTTCCCCGGCGTGATCGCAGTTACACAACGGCAAAGTCAGCGATTGTTCACAGTGCGTTAACCGTCTCTGGGACCAATGACCCTGTCCGACAATGTGATCAGCAGCGAGAGTTGTCTCGAACGACGCGGAGCCACTGCTGCCGCCGCGATTCGCGACTCATTAACTGGAGATGGCGTGTCACGTGCAAGCACCAGACCCTACGCAACGGTCGGTGCGGACGCCGGCGTCGCAGATCTGATTCGACTCCGCAACGATGTCCGCTGGCTGCTCGCCGACTGCGACGATGCCGAGGAGTCGTGGTCACAGTGGCTCTGCTCGGTTGCGCCCGTCCATCGATTGAGTGCGCGAAACCTGCTGCACTACTGGGCGATCCGGCAACGCGACCTGCGCAGTTTGCAGGCGCGACTGGCCGGCTACGGCTTGTCCTCGCTGGGCCGCAGCGAGCCTCATGTCCGAGGCACGCTGACCGCCGTTCATTTCGCGATCGACGCGATGCTCGACAGCGCGACGGTACCGCTCCGGCCCGTGCACGCCGGCGACGGTGAACGACTGTTGAGCCGAAACGCCAACGCGTTGCTCGGCCCCTGTCCCGTCGACCGCGCGGCGCGCATCATGGTCACTCTGCCGCCAGAAGCGGCCACAAATCCGGATCTGGTACGAGAACTCATCGATCAGGGCATGGACGTCGCGCGAATCAACTGCGCGCACGACGATGCAGATGCGTGGCGCCGCATGGCTCGCCACGTGCGCGACGCGGCGGCCTCCGCCGGACGGAACTGCCTGATCGCGATGGACCTGGCAGGCCCGAAACTGCGCACCGGCGAGCTTGCGCCAGGACCCCGTTGCCTCAAGCTGCGTCCGCACCGAGATGCCGTCGGCCGCGTACTCGCGCCCGCCCGCGCCTGGTTGACGTCATCGGAAAGGCCGGCCGAGCCGCCGGAACCGGACATGCCGGTGCTTCCGGTTGACCGCGAGTGGTTGACGCGCCGGCGAGGCGGTGAAGTGGTCGTCCTCCGTGACGGCCGCGAATCCAAGAGACGCATCGTCTTGGAGACGTCCGGCGACGTCACCGACCGGCAGGGGATGGTCGGAACCATCGATAAGACGACGTACCTCGTCGCCGGAACCGAACTGTGCGTCGAGGGAACTCGCGATGCCACAGCGCTCGGGGACCTACCGCCGACCGAACAGAAGTTGGTCCTCGAAAGCGGGGACCTGTTGGAGGTGACCAGTGACTGTTCGCCTGCCCCGGTCGGACTGGCGACGGGGGCGCGCATCGGATGCACGCTGCCCGAGGTCTTCGACGGCGCCCGGGTCGGCGACGCCATCCACTTCGACGACGGCAAGCTCAGCGGCCGAATCATCGCCGTCGCACCGGAGACGTTGTCCGTCCGCATCGACCACCCCGCACGCGGATCTGCAAAGCTGCGGGCCGGAAAGGGCATCAACGTGCCCGACACGGAGTTGAACCTTGGTGCACTAACCAAAAAGGACATCGCCGATCTCGTCACCGTCGCGGAAGTCGCGGACATCGTCGAGATGTCGTTCGTCAGAACCGCCGCCGACGTGGAGAGTCTGCTCGAAGAACTGGGCAGGATCGGCGACGACGGGCTTGGCGTCGTGCTCAAGATCGAGACCCGGCAGGGTTTCGAGAATCTGCCGCAGCTGCTGCTCACCGCGATGCATCGTGACCGTGTCGGGGTGATGATCGCCCGCGGTGACCTCGCGGTGGAGTGTGGCTTCGAACGCCTCGCCGAGCTGCAGGAGGAGATCCTGTGGTTGTGCGAGGCGGCGCACCTACCAGTCATCTGGGCAACGCAGGTGCTCGAGCAATGCGTCGAGACGGGCCTGCCGACGCGCGCCGAGATCAGCGACGCAGCGATGAGCGAACGCGCCGAATGCGTGATGCTGAACAAGGGTCGATACGTCGCGGACGCGGTGGCGGTCCTCAACGAGATCCTGTGCAGAATGACCGACCACCACTACAAGAAGACAGCGCTGCTGCGCCAACTGCGTTCCTGGCACGGTGGCGCGGACCACAGTTGACTTAAAGTCGATTGATGACCGAGTCGCTGGTTGTCGAAGAGCGTGGGCACGCAATCGTGTTTACGTTCGACGATCTGATGCGTTTCCACGGTGTCCACTCCCCTGCCGGCGTGGCGGTGGCATTCAAGGCCATGCGGCGTGCGTTCCCGTTGCTGTGTTTCGGCGGGCCGGTACCACGGCGATCCATCGTGGTGCGCACGGCATTTCGCGGTCCAGGGGCACGCGACGGCTTCGAGGCCGTGACCCGGGCGGTCACTGACGGCCGCTATATCGTCGACCGCGCTTTGGTGCGCTCGGAGCGCGGCTCGCTGATCGAGGACTTCGTGTTCGTGATCGACGCATGCGGCCGATCGGCCACCCTGTTACTGCGCGACGGCTTCGTCACCGAAGAGTTCATCGACCTGGCCCGCACCGAGAACCGCACCGTCACGCAGGAAGCGCATCTCGACGAGCTGAAAACACAACTGGCGCAGCGGGTGATGGCCACACCGGCTGCTGAGCTGTTCGACGTCGAATAGTCAACGCGCCAGAATTTCGTCGACAACAACATCGCGGGCATCGAGTGTCAATACGTGGCCGGCATTGGCCAGAAGATGTGCGTGTACATCGGGGATGAGCCTCTGGGCGCGCATAAGAGCGGATTGCGGGCCGCTCGCGTAGATGACTTCTCGCTCGCCGAGAAGGACCGTCGTATCGATGGAGATTCGACGCAGCTCATCATCGGAGAGCCGGGTCGGCGTCGGGTACGGCCGCCGCCGACAGGTGCGAAGCTTCGCCACACTCAGCGCCACGACAGGATCCGACGCGGCATCCGGCCTGCTCGCCGCCCACAGCAGGGAGCGCTCGGCGAGCGACGACGGCAGGGCCATGGCGGCGACCATCCTCACCATCCAGTTGGCGGCGATCCGGGCGAGCGTCGCCGCCGGGCTCATGAGAATGAGCCGGTTCACGAGATCGGGCGCATGCACGCCCAACAGCGATGCGAGCCAGCCGCCGTAGGACAACCCGGCCACCCGCGCGGTCTCGATTCCGAACGCAGCGAACGTCTCCCGTAGCCACACGACGTAGTCGGCCACACCACGCACGCGCTTCGTCGCAATGCTCTTGTTGGCATCGGTGATGGTGTCGATGCAGTAGCAGCGGTAGGCATCACTAAGAGGCCCGATGACCGAGCCCCACATCGCGGCTGTCGTCGCGGCACCGTGGAGAAGGACGAGTGGCGGTCTCGACCGCGCGCCGGCGACGACAACGTGCGTCGACCCGAATGAGGTAGCCACGTCCACCTCGTCGAAGGCGACCGGCCAGCTGCGCAGCACTGTGTCGTACATCTCGATGTATCGCGCACGCGCGGCTGGGCTGCGAAAAGGCTCCAAATCGGCCATTGGGCGAATGGTAGCGACGAGGCGATCCGAACCAACGAGGGTTTAGCTAACCGGCCGTCCGGGGAAGTAACTGATCACCGATCACTCAGCAGGGAGGAAGGCCGAAAGTGTCCGAGAAGAACAGCGGTCCCGAAGAAGCCGTCAAGGGCGTCGTCGAGGGCGTCAAGGGCAAGGTCAAAGAGGTCGCCGGTGCGGTGACCGGTCGTGACGACTTGTACCGCGAGGGCCAGGCCCAGCAGGACAAGGCCGACGCTCAGCGCAACGCCGCGCAGAAGGAAGCCGAGGCCGAAGCCGCCCGCGGGGCAGCCAAGACGGCCGAGAAGCGCCAAGAGGCCGAGCAGCGGTAACTCCGCAAAGGCGAAAGGTCCCGAATCTCGCGAGAGGGTCGGGGCCTTTTTCCTGTCCGCAGTTAGAACGTCGCGAAATCGCTGAGGCCGGCCGCCAACGAAATCGGCACCCGCGCTTTGATTCTGGTTCCTTCTGCGGTGTGCTCGGTCGCATCGACCCGACCGGCGGCGTGTATGCGGTTGACCACGTCGCCGCGGTCATACGGGATCGTCACGTCGACCATCGTGTCGGTGGGTACCACCAGGTCGCCCATCCGTTTGGCGAGCCGATCCAAACCCTCGCCTGTCCGCGCCGAGACGAACACGGCATCGGGTAGCGCTCGGTGCAACTGAGCCAGCGCCAAGCCGTCGGCAGCGTCAATCTTGTTGACCACCAACAATTCCGGGATTTTCACGGCGTCATGGACTGTGTTCGATGTCGCCGCCGCGGCGGCTCCGGCGATGACCTCGTTGATCACCTGGCGCACAGCGCTGATCTGGGCGAGCGGATTGACATCGGAGCCGTCGACGACGTGGACGAGCAGATTGGCGTCTACGACCTCCTCCAGCGTGGAGCGGAACGCCTCCACGAGCTGGGTCGGCAGATGCCTGACGAATCCGACGGTATCGGTGAGAACGAACGGCCGGCCGTCCTCGAATTCCCCACGGCGCGTTGTCGGTTCGAGCGTCGCGAACAATGCGTTCTCCACCAGCACACCCGCACCGGTGAGCGCGTTGAGCAGGCTCGACTTGCCCGCGTTCGTGTAGCCGACGATCGCGATGGACGGCACGTCACTGGCCAGTCGCCTGCTCCGCTGCGTGTCGCGGATCTTCTTCATGTCCTTGATCTCGCGGCGCAGCTTGGCCATGCGCTCGCGGATGCGGCGGCGATCGGTCTCGATCTTTGTCTCGCCCGGCCCTCGCGTACCCACGCCTCCGCCGGCACCGCCGGCCCGCCCGCCGGCCTGCCGCGACATCGACTCGCCCCAGCCGCGCAGCCTGGGCAGCATGTACTCCATCTGCGCATATGCCACCTGCGCCTTGCCTTCGCGGCTGGTGGCGTGCTGGGCGAAGATGTCCAGGATCAGCGCGGTGCGGTCGATCACCTTGACCTTGACCGCCTTTTCCAGCGCGTTGAGCTGCGCCGGGCTCAATTCGCCGTCGCAGATGACGGTGTCCGCACCCGTGGCGACGACGATCTCACGCAGTTCTGCTGCCTTACCGGAGCCGATGTACGTCGAGGCGTCGGGCTTGTCGCGGCGCTGGATGACCCCTTCCAGCACCTCGGAGCCCGCGGTCTCGGCGAGCGCGGCGAGTTCGGCCATGCTCGCCTCGACATCGGCGGCGCTGCCCTCGGTCCACACGCCGACCAGCACCACACGCTCCAGTCGCAGCTGTCGGTACTCGACCTCGGAGATGTCGGTGAGTTCCGTCGACAAACCGGCCACGCGGCGCAGCGCCGTGCGGTCTTCGAGCGCGAGCTCACCTGCGCTGGGTGTGCCGCTGATGGGGAAATTGGGAGACGTCATAAGCGATTACAGGTTGGCACGGCTACGACGGCTCGTGCACGTGAATTAACGTTGCTCAGCGCGCCACCATTCCTCCGACAGGTCGCCGGTGGCGACGAGAACCGAAGGGCCGCGCAGGTAGCTGTTGGCATCGGTGACGGTGACGGTGACCTCGCCACCCGGAATGCGCACCACCTGAGTGCCCGTGGTCGCCCCGCCATACGCCAGGGCCGCGACCGCCGCGGCGACGGTGCCCGTGCCGCACGACCGCGTCTCGCCCACACCGCGCTCGTGTACCCGCATGGAGACCGCGCCATCCGCGGGCGCGGTCAGCACCTCGACGTTGACGCCGTCGGGGAACTGCGTGCGGTCGAACGACACCGGCGCCGCGACGTCGAGTGCGGCTAGCTCGCTGATCGTCATGACGGGGTCGACACACGCCAGGTGGGGGTTGCCCACATCAATCGCCAGGCCGGCGAACGGCCGACCGCCGACGATCGCCTCTCCGGTGCCGAACTGGGCGGTCTTGCCCATCTCCACCGTGACGTCGGCCGTGGTTCGGTCCCACTGATGCAGCACGACCGGCCGCGGGCCGGCCAGCGAGCCGACGACGAACTCGTCGCGAGTCTCCAGTCCGCTCGCGCGCAGGTAGTGGGCGAACACCCGCACCCCGTTGCCGCACATCTCGGCCAGCGAACCGTCCGCATTGCGGTAGTCCATGTACCAGTCGGACTCATCGACTCCCTCCGGGAGCCGGTCGAACACCCCGTCCGCGTGCGCCACGCCGGCCGTCGTCACGCGCAGCACGCCGTCCGCGCCGAGACCACGGCGACGGTCGCAGAGCGCCGCCACCACGGCCGGTGCCAGCGCCAGGCGGCCGTCGATGTCGGGCAGCAGCACGAAATCGTTCTGCGTGCCGTGGCCCTTGGCGAACTTCACCAGCTCAGGATACGTGCCGCCAAACCTTGAGCGTCTGCTCGACGGTGTCGGCCGCGGCGCCGTCGAGCCAGGCGATGCGGTGGTCGCGGCGAAACCACGACCGCTGTCTTCGCACATAGCGGCGGGTGCCGACGAACGTCGGCTCGCGGGCCGCCGTGCCGTCGCCTCCGCTGTCGAGGTCGGCGATCACCTGCGCGTATCCCAGTGCGCGCGACGCGGTCACGCCCTCCCGAAGTCCGCGACCCAGCAGGGTACGCACTTCGCCGACCAGTCCATCGGCGAACATCTTGTCGGTCCGCCGAGCCAGATGTTCATCCAAATTACGATGTGTCCCAATCTATTCCGATGATCGCGGTGTCCCAGCGCGGCGCTCCGATCGCCGGGAAGGACGCGGCGAACGGTTGGCCGGTCAGTTCAACCACCTCCAACGCCCGCACGATCCGGCGCCCGTCCGTCGGCAGGATCGACGCCGCCGCCGCCGCGTCGACACGGGCCAGTTCCCGGTGCAGCTCGCCCACCCCGACCTCGGCCAGTCGCTGCTCCCATTTCGCCCGCACGGCCGCGTCGGTCGCCGGGAACGTCCATTCATCAAGCAGCGACTGCACGTACATCATCGATCCACCGACCACGACCGGAACCGCCCCGCGAGCCGCGATCGCCTCGACGTCGCCAGCTGCGCTCTGCTGGTAGCGCGCCACGCTCGCAGTCTCGGTCACCTCGAGGACGTCGAGTTGGTGGTGAGGCACCCCGCGACGCTCGGCGACCGGCAGCTTCGCGGTGCCGATATCCATGCCGCGGTAGAGCTGCATCGCGTCGGCGTTCACGATCTCCCCACCCACCCGTTCGGCCACCGCCAGCGCCAGCGCCGACTTGCCGGTGCCGGTCGGCCCGACGATCGCGATCGGTCGCGTCACGGTGCAGATACCCGGGTCGCTTCGCTCTCCCCCTGGCCTTCGGCCGGGAGGTGCCCCCAGCCCACCGGAAGCCAGACGCCCACGAAGTATCCGACGCCGTAGGGCGCACCGCGGTAGAGCTCCTTGGCGGACCGCGGCGCACCGCCCATCAGCCCCGCCAGAAGCTGATAGGCGACACGGCCGACGACGGCGTCGGGCAGCCGGGTCAGCGCCGCCGTGTCGCCGCGCGCCAAAGCATCGTCGAGCGCCGTCTGCACCGGAATCGAGTCGGGGTCGTAGCCGCCGGGCGCCGGCGGGGTGAGGGTGTGCAGTCCGTCGGCGACGACGAGTACCCCGATCGGATCGGCGGCTTCGTCGATCTCGTCGCGCAGACTCCGTCCACGAGCCAGCGCCGCATCGACGTCGTGGCCATCGGCGTACACCCGCACCTCGGCACGCGCCTGCGGATTGACCTCGCCGCGCAACCAGCCGGTGATCAATGCGCACAGCGGCAGCTGCACAACTTCGTCGCCGCCCGGCGACAACGCGACTCGGACGTCGACGCCGTAGCCGGCGAAGGTGCCTGCCTGCCGCGAGTCGACCACCGCATCCGATGGCCCCACACCGACTGCAATCCAGCGGCTGGGTAGACCCGCCGCGCCCTCGAAGACCGCATCCCTCAGGTCGGCCAGCTCAGCAGCTGCACCGGCGGCGAGCTCGGGCACCATGACGGGAGCCGACGGGACGATCGCTATCGCGCTCAGCACGCCACCACGCTAATGCTGCGGGGCGGATCGGCCGGCCCAGACCGCCTCGCCGCGGGCGAGGGCCGCGGTCGCCACGACCATTACCGCCACGGCCACTCCGAGCAGCAGCCAGCCGGCTTCGTCGGGGCGCAACGCCTCACCGAGCACGACGACGCCTAGCACCGACCCGACGACTGGTTCGGTAACCGTCATGGTCGGCAGCGACGCGGTCAGCGAGCCGGCCCGAAACGAGAACTGTTGCCAAGCGGTTCCGGCGATGGCCACCGCCACCCACACGTACAGCTCCGGTGTGCGCAGCAGCGCGACGATACCGTCGTCGAGGCGGTCGACCACGCCCTTGGTCAGCACCGCGAAAAGGCCCCACAGCGCGCCGGAAACCAGCGCCAGCAGTACGGCACTGATCGGACCGGACGTCACCCGTGCACACAGAATGCACACCACCAGCGCGGGACCGAGCACCGCGATCACCGCGGTCCACGTCGCCAGCGAGGCGCGCGACTGGCCCGCGGTGGGATTGCCGACGGTGACGATGACGGCGACCGACGCGGCCAACAGCACCGCCCACATCCACTCCCACCGAGTCACCTTCCGCTGCGCCAGGCGGGCGTTGATCGGCAACGCGAACAGCAACGAGGTGACCAGAAGCGCCTGCACCAGCAGCACCGAACCCAAGCCCAGCGCGGCGGCCTGCAGGCCGAATCCGACGGCGGCGACCCCGCTGCCCAGCCACCACTGGCGATCGCGCAGCAGCCGGGTGAACAGCTCGAGGTGGCTCACCTGCTCATCGGTGACGTCATGGGCCTGACGCTGGTGAATGACGTCACCGATCGCGATGAAGAAGGCGGCCCCGAGGGCGAATAGGGCGGCGATATCCGCCCGCGCATCCAAGCCGACCATCGGTGTCCTCCCGTTGTCGTCGAACAGCCTAGGCAAGGACGCATCGCCAAAGCCGTACGCACACCGCGCGACGACCTGTTTGAATAGCGGTCGAAACCGATGAACACAGGCGCCGCGTCGCGCGGCAGGTGCGCGGATACCCGCGCGGAGGGTACGAGGAACGGAAATGACGATCAGCGAACCAGGAGGGCACGCCTCCTCGCCCCAGCCCGCCCCGGAGTCCTCCCCACCCAAACCCACGCCCGGCTCTCTCCCGCCCAAACCCACGCCCGGCTCTCTCCCGCCCAAACCCACGCCCGGCTCTCTCCCGCCCAAACCCACCCCACGGCCCGGTGTGCCGCGCCCCGCGCCCCGCCCCGGCCGGCCGGCGCCGACGGTTGCGGCCCCGCCGGCGAGCGATCCACACCGGTTCGGCCGGGTCGACCCCGACGGCACCGTGTGGCTGATCACCGGCTCCGGCGAACGGAACATCGGCTCATGGCAGGCGGGCGACGCCGAAGCCGCGTTCACGCACTTCGGCCGCCGCTTCGACGATCTGCACACCGAAGTCGCATTGATGGAGAGCAGGCTCGAGTCGGGCACCGGCGATGCCCGCAAGATCAAGGCGGCAGCCGTCACGCTCGCCGAGACGCTGCCGACCGCGCATGTACTCGGTGACGTCGACGCACTCGCGGCGCGGTTGGCCACGATCGTCGAGCACGCCGACGCGACCGCCCAGGCGGACAAGGCCAAGCGCGAGGAGCACCGCGCCGCCCAGACCGCGCGCAAGGAGGCGCTGGCCGCCGAGGCCGAGGAGCTGGCGGCCAACTCCACCCAGTGGAAGGCCGTCGGCGACAGGCTGCGCGAGATCCTCGACGAATGGCGGACCATCAACGGGCTGGACCGCAAGACCGACGACGCGTTGTGGAAACGCTACTCAGCAGCCCGCGAGGCGTTCAACCGCAGGCGCGGGTCGCATTTCGCCGAGCTCGACCGCGACCGGGCCGGCTCCCGGCAGGCCAAGGAAGCGCTCTGCGAACGCGCCGAGGCGCTGGCCGACTCGACCGACTGGGGACCGACCGGCGCGGCATTCCGCGACCTGCTGACCGAATGGAAGGCGGCGGGACGGGCGGCCAAGGACGTCGACGAGGCCCTATGGCAGCGGTTCAAGGCGGCCCAGGACATCTTCTTCGCGGCACGCAACGCAGCGACCGCCGAGCGGGACACCGAGTTCCGCGGCAACGCCGAGGCAAAAGAGGCGCTGCTGGCCGAGGCGGAGAGGCTCGATACCTCCGACCTCGAAGCGGCCAGGGCCGCGCTGAGGGTCATCGGCGACAAGTGGGACGCGATCGGCAAGGTGCCGCGCGAGCGCAGCGCCGAACTGGAACGGCGGTTGCGCGCCGTCGAGAAGAAGGTGCGCGACGCCCCAACGGGCGGCGTCGATCCCGAGGCGCAGGCTCGAGCCGACCAATTCCGTTCCCGCGCAGAGCAATACGAGCGGCAAGCGGAGAAGGCCGCCGCTGCGGGGCGGGAGAAGGACGCCGAAGAAGCCCGTGCGAACGCCGAGCAGTGGCGTCAGTGGGCCGACGCCGCGGCGGAGGCACTGGGTAAGGGTCGCTAGCGGCGCGGGTCCGCAATTCTGCGCTGATGGTCGTCAACCGAGGCCGATCACAGCCTTGCGCGCAGTCTTGCGCGGGACCGGCGCGGGTCCGACGTCAGGGCTCTTGCGAACCCGGCTTACCGTCCTCGTCGTTGTCATCGAGATCGTCCAGCAGCGTCTTCTGCTGGCGCTGCGCGGCCCGGCGGCGGCGTTCTTCCTCGGCGGCCAGCTGCAGCTCCGTGCGCGCCCACACCGCGCGCGCCCAGTTGTAGGTCACGAAGATCACGGCGATCCAGGCGACGATCAACCCGATGCCGGGGCCCGGATGGTGGACGGCCGTCTGCCGTGACCACACCGCCAGTAGGCCCGACAAGGAGGCCACCAGCGATCCGGCCAGCGCGATCCACGCCAGCGCCCAGCGGCGAGTCAACAGCGCGAGCATCGAGAAGCCGACGCCGAACACCAGCGCGAGCCAGGTGAACACCCGCGACGGCAGCGACACGCCCTCCCGGAGCGCACGTCGGTGCCGGCGAGCACGTCCCAGCCCTTCGCGCCGCCGGTGTGCGGCAGCACGAAGGTCAGCAGCAGCACGAATACCCCGATGGCGATCACCAATGCGCGTGCGCCGGGGTCTATTTCGCGCGCTACCCGACGTTCTGCGGCCTCGAGATCGCCCTTGAACTCGGCGAAATCGTCATCGCCGGGAGTCGTCACCGGCCACACCCGGTCGTCGCCGCCTCCACCGGCGCGCCGACTCCCGGCATGCCGAGGCCGACGCCCGTGCGCGGGCGCGTGCCGGCCGCGTGCGCGTCGCCGGCGCGGGTGCGCCGGTGGGTCGTCGACGCCCGAGTCGGCGATCAGGTGATGAGGTGCTGCGCCGGTGACGGTCGTGGTGACGACATCTCCTGGCCGGATGTCGAAACCACCGGGTTCGAAGTGCACCAGTCGGCCGTCGCGGGCCCGGCCCGACATGCGGGCGGTGCTAGCGTCCTTGCGCCCCTCGCCGGTGGCGACCAGCAGTTCGACGGGGCGTCCGACGTGAGCCGAGTTCTCCTCGAGGGAAATGCGCTCCTGCAGCGCGATCAGCCGCTGATAGCGCTCGGCCACAATGTCTTTCGGAATCTGATCGGCCAGCTCGGCGGCGGGCGTGCCGGGCCGCTTGGAGTACTGGAAGGTGAAGGCGCTGGCGAACCGCGCGCGCTCGACGACGTCGAGCGTGGCAGCGAAGTCCTCCTCGGTCTCGCCGGGGAATCCGACGATGATGTCGGTGGTGATCGCGGCATGCGGGATGGCCGCGCGGACGCGGTCGATGATTGCCAGGTAACGCTCGGCGCGGTACGAGCGCCGCATCGCCCGCAGCATCCGGTCGGAGCCCGACTGCAGCGGCATATGCAGCGTCGGGCAGACGTTCGGGGTTTCGGCCATCGCATCGATCACGTCGTCGGTGAACTCGGCAGGGTGCGGCGAGGTGAATCGCACCCGCTCGAGGCCGTCGATGTCGCCGCACGCGCGCAGCAGTTTCGCGAATGCGCCGCGATCGCGGGGCTGACCGGCCATGTCGTCGGGTCCTCGCGCAAGCGCTCGTCCGCCGCGAAGGACACACCGTAGGCATTGACGTTCTGTCCCAGCAGCGTGACCTCGAGCACACCCTGGTCGACGAGCGAGCGCACCTCGGCGAGAACATCGTCGGGTCTGCGGTCGACCTCCTTGCCCCGCAGCGCGGGCACGATGCAGAACGTGCAGGTGTTGTTGCAGCCGACAGAGATCGACACCCATGCGGCGTAAGCGGATTCGCGCGCGGCGGGCAAGGCGGACGGGAATTCCTGCAGCGCCTCGACAATTTCGACTTGGGCAGCCTTGTTGTGGCGGGCGCGCTCGAGCAGCGCCGGCAGCGAGCCGATGTTGTGGGTGCCGAAAACGACATCGACCCACGGGGCCCGCTGCAGCACCGTGTCGCGGTCCTTCTGCGCCAGGCAGCCACCGACTGCGATCTGCATCCCGGGATCAGCCTGTTTACGTGGAGCGAGGTGGCTGAGATTGCCGTAGAGCTTGTTGTCGGCGTTCTCCCGCACCGCACAGGTGTTGAAGACAACGACGTCGGCGTCCGTGTCGTCGGCGGCGCGGTCATATCCCGCGGCTTCCAGCAACCCCGCCAGCCGTTCGGAGTCATGGACATTCATCTGGCAGCCGTAGGTGCGGACCTGATAGGTGCGCACCCGCTGGCGAACAGCTGGCTGGGCCGCCGCCTGTTGCGCCACCGTCGAAGTCACGGGCCCCATGGTACGTACTGCCTCGTTACAGGCATAAAACGGATTCACGAGTTCGAGACATGCTGAGCGTTCCCTGGGTAAGGTCTGCACCCATGGAGACGACCGGGGCGGATGTCAAGGACGCGGATCCGACTCCCTCCGGCGCGCCGATGATCTCGATTCAGGGCGTCAACAAGCACTTCGGCAGCCTGCACGTGCTCAAGGACATCAACCTCGAGGTGACGCGCGGCCAGGTCATCGTCGTGCTCGGCCCGTCGGGGTCGGGTAAGTCGACGTTGTGCCGCACCATCAATCGGCTCGAGACCATCGACTCCGGCACCATCGCCATCGACGGCGAGGTGCTGCCCGGCGAAGGAAAGAAGCTCGCGCAGCTCCGGTCCGACGTGGGCATGGTGTTCCAGTCGTTCAATCTGTTCGCGCACAAGACAATTCTGGAGAACGTCACCCTCGCGCCGATGAAGGTGCGCAAGGCGTCCAAGAGCAAGGCCCGCGAGATGGCGATGTCGCTTGCTCGAGCGGGTCGGTGTCGCGAATCAGGCCGACAAGTACCCGGCGCAGTTGTCCGGCGGCCAGCAGCAGCGTGTGGCGATCGCCCGATCGCTGGCGATGAACCCGAAGGTGATGCTGTTCGACGAGCCGACCAGCGCGCTGGATCCCGGAAATGATCAGCGAGGTCCTCAACGTGATGACCTCGCTGGCCAAGGACGGGATGACCATGCTGGTGGTGACCCACGAGATGGGTTTCGCGCGCGGCGCCGCGAATCGGGTGGTGTTCATGGCCGACGGCGCGATCGTCGAGACGGCCGAGCCCGCGCAGTTCTTCACCAACCCGCAGAGCGATCGCGCCAAGGACTTCCTCGGCAAGATCCTCAAGCACTGAAAACCGCAACGCCCGGCGAAAGGAACATGAACCATGCCGTTCTTCTCAGCCCGCTCAATGCGCGTCATCGGCGCGGTGGCACTCGCCGTCGCACTGCCGTTCGCCGCGACGGCTTGCGGTGGCGGAGGAGGCGGTGGTGACACCGATCGTCATCGGCACGAAGTTCGATCAGCCTGGCCTCGGGCTGAAGAACCCCGACGGCACGATGAGCGGGTTCGACGTCGACGTCGCGAAGTACGTCGCCCAGCAACTCGGCTACAGCGAGGACAAGATCGAGTGGAAGGAGTCCCCGTCGGGGCAGCGCGAGACGCTGATCCAGAACGACCAGGTGAAGTTCATCGTCGCCACCTACTCGATCACCGACGCCCGCAAGGAGAAGGTCGACTTCGCCGGGCCATATCTGGTCACCGGGCAGAGCCTGCTGGTGAAGGCCGACAACACCGACATCACCGGCCCCGACTCGCTGCAGAACAACAAGAAGCTGTGCTCGGTGTCGGGCTCGACACCGGCGCAGCGCATCAAGGACAAGTACCCCGGTGTGCAGCTGCAGCAGTACGACACCTATTCCGCGTGCGTCGAGGCGCTGAAGAACGGGGCGATCGACGCGGTGACCACCGACGAGATCATCCTGGCCGGTTACGCGGCGCAGAGCCCCGGCGCATTCAAGATCGTCGGCAAGCCGTTCTCCGAAGAGCACTACGGCATCGGCCTGAAGAAGGGCGATACCGAGTTGTGCACCAAGATCACCGACGCGATCAAGAAGATGGAGTCCGACGGCGCGTGGAAGGCCGCGTGGGACAAGAACCTCGGCCCGGCGGGTCTCGCGGCTCCGGCACCGCCGACGCCCGCCGCATGCTGACCCCGAGCGGGATAAAGGCGCCAGGTGCTGCAATTCGGTACGCAGGAATACAACGTCCTGGGTGCGTTCTGGACCACCATCCAGCTGACGTTTTTCTCCGCGATCGCTGCGCTGATCCTCGGCACGCTGTTGGCCGCGATGCGGCTGTCGCCCGTGCCGATGCTCAACTGGCTCGGGACCATCTATGTGAACATGTTCGCAACACCCCGCTGACGCTGATCCTGCTGCTCTGTTCGTTCGGGTTGGCCGCAGACACTGGGGATCACGCTGGTGGACCGGAATTCGCCGACGTCGATCGAGGACAGCAACTTTCCGGCTGGCCGTGCTCGGATTGGCGGTCTACACCGCGGCTTTCGTGTGTGAAACGGTGCGTTCCGGGGTCAACACCGTCCCGTTGGGACAGGCGGAGGCGGCCCGGTCACTGGGTCTGACCTTTCAGCAGAATCTGCGAATCGTGTTGCTGCCACAGGCCTTTCGCGCGGTGATCGCCCCGCTGGGCTCCGTTCTGATCGCGCTGACGAAGAACACCACGATCGCGTCGGCGATCGGCGTGGCTGAGGCGGCGCTGCTGATGAAGGAGATGGTGGAGAACCAGGCGGCGCTGCTTCTGATCAGCGCCATCTTCGCGGCCGGGTTCGTCATCCTGACGCTGCCGATGGGTCTGCTCTTCGGGTGGTTGGGCAAGCGGTGGGCGGTGGCGCGCTGATGGCGGGGTCGGTCCTGTTCGATGCGCCCGGGCCGCGGGCGCGTGATCCGCAACCGGGTCATCACCGCGATCACCGTCGTGGTGACACTGCTGGTGATCTGGTTCGTCTATCGCGGGCTGGATGCCAAGGGACAACTCGACCGCGGAGAAATGGAAACCATTCCTCACCGTCAATCTGTGGAAGACCTACCTCTGCCCGGGCATCAAGGGCACGCTGCACCGCGGCGGCGGTGTCGGTCGCGTTGGCGCTGGCGCTGGGTTTCGTCCTCGGCGTCGGCCGGCTGTCCACCCACCCGGGGATCCGCTGGTTCTGCGCGGTGTTCGTCGAGTTCTTCCGCGCCGTGCCAGTGCTGATCATGATGATCTTCTCGTACTTCCTGTACGCGATGTACGACGTCGTTCCCGTCGAAACACCTGGCGCTGGCCGGCGTGATCACCGGCCTGACGTTCTACAACGGCGCAGTCATCGCCGAGATCGTCCGAGCGGGCATCAACGCGCTGCCCCGCGGGCAGGCGGAAGCCGCGTCGGCGCTTGGGGCTGAGCTGGGGCCAGACGATGCGGGCGATCCTGCTTCCGCAGGCGATCACGTCGATGCTGCCGGTGCTGATCTCGCAGCTGGTGGTGGTGCTCAAGGACACCGCGATCGGCTATCAGATCACCTTCCTGGAGATGGTCCGTCAGGGCACCAACATCGGTTCGGCGTACAGCAACTACATTCCCGCGCTGCTCGTCGTCGCCGTCTTGATGATCGCCGTCAACTTCACGCTGTCCTGGCTCGCGACACGGCTCGAGGCGCGGCTGCGCCGGTCTCGTCGGGGTCCGGCGCCGATGCACGCGGACGTGCCCGTCACACAGGGCTCGTTCGGCGCAGGCGCAGGCGGCACCATCTGAGCTCCGCGGCCGGACTGAAATGAATTCCGTGCCCGCAGATTGCCGCACCGAGCGACGATTGCACGGGCTCCGACCGACCGCTACATCAGCGCGGCACAGCGCTCCAGTTGCTCAGCGGTCGGCGGCTGATAAAACGACAACACCGCATGCTGACAGCCAAGACTCGCCAGCTCAGGCAACCGAGCCAACTGCTCATCGAGCTGACCCTTCTGGGCCGGCTGAATGAACAACTGGACCGACCGACGGATTTCGGCGGGATTGCGGCCAACCTCGGCGCAGGCGTCATCGAGGCGCAAGCTCGTCTCTGCCCAGGCGGCTACGTCGCCGTGGCTGGGCACGTTCCATTCGTCGGCGTGACGGGCGATGACACGCAACATCTTCGGCTTCTCGCCGCCGATGACGATGGGCGGATGCGGCCGCTGCAACGGCTTGGGTTCGCATAGCGCGTCGTCCAGGGTGTAGAAGCGGCCCTTGACGCTAACCGACTCCTCGGTCCACAGCCGGCGGATGATCGTCAGCGCTTCGTCGAGCATGTCGACCCGCGTTCCGGCGCCGGGGAACTCGATTCCATAGCCGCGATGCTCTGCGTCATGCCAGCCGGCGCCGAGACCGAAATCCAGCCGCCCGCCACTGATGTGGTCGACGGTCACCGCCATCTTGGCCAGTATCGCGGGATTGCGGTACGTCACGCCGCTGACCAGGCAGCTGACCCGGGCGCGCCGCACGACGACCGCCATCGCGGCCAGCGACGTCCACCCCTCGAGCGTCGGATTCGCATGGTCGACCAGGCCGTAGAAGTGGTCGTAGTTCGCGACCGAGTGAAACCCGAGTTCGTCGGCGCGCACCCAGAACTCCTGCAAGACCGGGTAATCGAACGTCGGGGCGATCTTGGCCGAGAGCAACATCTAGGCAACTATGCCAGTCCGAAGCGAGCGCACCACCGACGCCGTTTCAGACCCGCCTACGTTCCCGTTCACCGGCCAACGCCACCTTCACCACGTCGAACGCCATGCTCTGGCTGTAGCCGCGGCGGGCCAGCATTCCCACCAGTCGACGCGCGAGCTTGGTGTCATCGGCGTCGTCGAGCCGTTCGCGGCGCAACTTATCGGCGACGAGTTGTTCGGCGCGCTGGCGCTCGGCGCCCGCGTCGATGTCGGCCAGTGCCGCAGTGATCACTTCGTCTTCGACGCCCTTGGTCCGAAGCTCGGCGGCCAACGCGCGCTTGCCTTTTCCGGCGTTGACACGTCGCGACCGCACCCATTGCTCGGCGAAGTCCGCGTCATCGACCAGGCCGACCTCGGCGAGCCGATCGAGCACCCGGCGGCTGACGCCGTCGGGATAGCCGCGCTTGAGCAGCTGGCGTGCCAGTTCGTCGCGCGTTCGCGCCCTCGCGGTGAGCAGGCGCAGGCACAACGCTCGCGCCTGCTCCTCGCGGGAGACCTCAGAAGTCGACGGGGGCGGGCAGGGCTTCATCGTTCGAGCTCGGCCGAGTCAGCGGTCAACACGGCACCGATACCGAGCTTTTCCTTGATCTTCTTCTCGATCTCGTTGGCCACGTCGATGTTCTCCAGCAGGAAGTTGCGGGCGTTCTCCTTGCCCTGGCCCAGCTGCTCACCCTCATAGGTGAACCACGAACCGGACTTGCGGATGAAGCCATGCTCGACACCCATGTCGATGAGCGAGCCCTCCTTGGAGATGCCCTTGCCGTAGAGGATGTCGAACTCGGCCTGCTTGAACGGCGGGGACACCTTGTTCTTGACGACCTTGACGCGGGTGCGGTTGCCGACCGCGTCGGTGCCGTCCTTGAGGGTCTCGATGCGCCGGACGTCGAGCCGGACCGAGGCGTAGAACTTCAACGCCTTGCCACCTGTCGTCGTCTCGGGCGAGTTGTGAACCATCACTCCGTCGACGAAGTAATTACGGTCGCCCTCCACCTCGATATCGAAACGATTCATCGACCGAGTGTGCGGCTTGACATGGATATCAAGGACCTGCGCCGGCACCAGCCGCTGCGTGGGTTTCACGAACTGCGGTGTCACCGAACTCGGACCACGGAACCGCGGAAGCAATACGTACGGAGTCCAGGCGTACAGTAC
>CAWBYS010000018.1:0-222390 GCA_963793055.1 uncultured Actinomycetota bacterium
GGCGGAGCGTTCGGTGGCGCAGGCGGCATCGGCGCGCCGGGCAGCGCATCGTTCGGCTCGGACGCAGGATCCGGGCGGATTGGGCTCGGGTAACGCGGTGGTGCTGGCGCGAGCGGCGTTGCGGCCGATGAGCGGCCCGAACGTCCTCTGCCTGCACGTGCGGTCATTGCGATCCGAGATAATCACCGCGTGGCGCTTAAGCGGATGGACAACGTCGGCATCGTGGTGGAATCGCTCGATGCCGCGATCTCCTTCTTCTCCGAGCTGGGGCTCGAACTCGAAGCGCGAGCGATGATCGAAGGCGACTGGTCAGGACGCGTCACCGGACTGCGCGACCAGCGCGTCGAGATGGCGATGATGCGTATGCCCGACGGCCACGGCAGGATCGAGCTCTCGCGCTTTCTCACGCCGCCGACGGTCGCCGATCACCGGAACGCCCCCGTGAACGCGCTCGGCTACCTACGCGTCATGTTCGCCGTGGACGACCTCGACGATACGCTCGCCCGGCTCCGCAAGCACGGCGCGCAGCTCGTCGACGAAGTGGTCCAGTACGAGGACGCATATCGGCTCTGCTACGTCCGAGGTCCCGAGGGCATTCTCATCGGGCTGGCCGAGCAGATCGGCTGACACCGAAACGCGCTCGGGCGTCGCACTCGCCGAGTGCTCGGTCAGATCGAGCTGAAATCAGGGCATTTTCTCGATGGGCCGTGCAGGTCTCGATCCTGCGATCTTGGGATGAACAGTCGTCGCAACCCGCTTCGGTGGAGCTCGGCCTACCTGGAGAATGCGTGCACAATGGCGGACTCCGCGGCGGCGTTCGCTCCTCGTCTGGGCCGGTCTCGGCGGACCTGGTTCCCACTTCGTCCCCGCTCGAGAATCGCGGCATGAAGACACCTACGACGCGATGCTGCGGGCCCCGTGATCATCGAATGGGTGGCGATCGGGCTGACCACGCCGCGACGCTGCAGTTCCTCGACGCGATCGCGGCTCGAAACTGACCACGTCACGAGCAGGTTGTCGGGCGCGGCCTGCCGGTTGGCTCACCTCGACGCTCGCGTCAGGGCAGGGGCGGCTGCTCGGGTATGCGCAGCACGACCTTGCCGAACCGATCGCGATCGGTCAGGCGACGGGCGGCCACGTCGATCTCATCAAGCCCATGGACGCTGTCGACGACAGGTCGCCACTCGTGCGTCGCGACGTGTTGGAGCAGCGCCCGGAACTCCGCCGGACTGCCCATCGTCGTGCCCACGATCGAGCGCCACGCCCAATACACATCCGCGACAGCGATGGTCGAGGACTCCCCGCCGGTATCGCCGAAGCTGACCAGAACACCGCCCCATCGCAGAGCACACAGCGCCTCCGGCCAACCATCAGCACCCCAGCTGTCGATCACCGCGTCAAAGCCCCCACCGGCGGCGTCGCGCAGATGCGACGCCCAGTTCGGCTGCGAATAGATCACTCCACCCTGAGCGCCAAGCTGTCGCAGCCGGTCGAGCTTGGCGTCTGTCGAGGTGGTCACCCACACCTCGCTGCCCATTGCGACGGCGATCTGGACGGCGAACGTCGCCACACCGCTGCCGGCGCCGGTCACCAGCAGGCGACGCCCACTACCAACGCCGGCGCAGGTGACCGCGGCCCGCCACGCCGTCAAGCCGGCCAAGCCGAGGGCGGCGGACTCCTCCCACGACAGTCCAGCCGGCCGCCGCGCGACATTCTGCGCCGGCACCACCACCCGGTCGGCGAACGTCCCGTCGCGCGGCGCACCCAGGATCTCGAAGCTCTCCGACGGCACCTGCTCCCCCTCGGCCCAGCCGAGCGTCGGGTTGACCACCACCTCATCCCCGACCACCGACGGATCGACGCCGGCACCTACCGCGATGACGACGCCGGCCGCGTCTGAACCAAGCGTTACCGGCAGTTCCGAACCCGGATCTCGCCAGATCCACCAGTCACGCCGATTCAGAGCCGCCGCGACCACCCGAACGGTCACCTCTCCCTGGCCCGGCTCCGGATCGGTGAGCTCCACCGACTCGAAGCCCGGCGGCTCCCCCGATCGGACAAGGCGCATCGCTCGCATCGCCGAGCAGTCTCACGGCACCCGTAACCCCTGTCAATCGCCGGAGGGCTCGCCCGAGGTATTGATCCTCAGAAGGCCCACTCTTCGGTGGCGAATCCGGCACGGATGCCGGGTGATATGGCACCAACCGGCCAGCCCCGACGGCGATCTCCACCGCAGCTCCGGGTATTGGGTCGGCTTCGCGCTACGGGCAGGGCTAGGTGTAGGACCTATGAGCCTGCGAGACGGCTAACGGTGTCCGGGCCTCCGACGAGCCTTGTGGTTGATGAGGACCACTGCTCGAGGGAGGCCCGTGATGGTGGAGGGTAGGCGACCGCTCAGATTGCGGCATTCGTGGGAGGCGCGGTGTCGGCTTGTTGGGTTGGTGCTTTCGGGGCTCAGTCCGCAGGCCGCTTCGATGGCCTGTGGGATGAGCCGTTCGACGGCGTATCGGTTGTTGCGCCGGTTTGATGAGGCGGGGTGGGATGGGTTGCGGGATCGGCCGCCGGTCGCTCGGTATTGTCCGCATCGGTTGTCGGTCGAGGCGGAGCAGCAGATTCTTGAGTTGCGTCGGCAGACGGGGTGGGGTCCGCGCTCGTTGTCGGCTGCGTTGGGTCGGCCGGCGTCGACGATCTGGCGGGTGCTTCGCCGTCACGGTGTGTCGCGTCAAGCCCAGCAGCCGAGGCCGGCGGCGAATCGGTATGAGTACGCCGCTGTTGGCGAGTTGGTGCATCTGGACATCAAGAAGCTCGGCCGGTTCTGGCAGGTCGGCAAGCGCGTGCTCGGCGGCGGCAACAAGAGCCGCCGGGCCGGCTGGTCATTCGCCCATGTCGCAGTCGACGACCACTCCCGCCACGCTCAGGTCGAGCTGCGCAACTCCGAGCAAGCGATCGACTGCGTCGCTTTCACCAGACACGTGATCCACACCTACGCCGACCAGGGCACACCGATCCAGCGGATCCTCACCGACAATGGCGCCGGCTACCGCTCCAACGCGTTCGCCCGCTTGCTCGCCAACCACGGCATCCGCCACATCCGCACCAAGCCCTACACACCACGCACCAACGGCAAAGCCGAAGCCTTCATCCGCATCCTCCAACGCGAATGGGCCTACGGCCTCGTCTACCCATCCAGCATCCACCGCGCCAAAGCCCTGCCCGGCTGGCTGCGCTGGTACAACAACCACAGACCACACGGCGGCATCGGCGGCCACCCACCAATCAGCCGCGTCTCACACGCTGCGAGGTCCTACAGCTAGGTCTAGGCACCGCAGGTGCCTGCCACGAATGCTGATAACGCTCGGACCATAACTTCTGGACATAAGCTACTTCATGCGGGGCACCGAGGCTGGAATGCAGGTGCTGGTCGGCATGATCGTTTCCTCCCGAGTCCCAAAGACGACCGATACGCCCACAGGGCGGGGGCGGCCGGTGTTCCGATCGGCCCGCCCGTAGGCCGATCACAGGATTCAACCGCGGGAGGCGAGCGGGGCGTAGGATCGGCGCCGTGCACGAGCGCTCTCCACCTGATGCGATCCGCGCGTTTCTGATTGCGGATGTCCGCGGCTACACCGCGTTTACGCAGAAGTACGGCAACGAGGCTGCGGCCAGACTGGCGGGGCGCTTTGCCGAGCTCGTCCACGAGGTCGTAGCTGACAGGAGCAGCGAGGGGGTGCAGTTGCGCGGCGATGAGGCGCTGTGCGTGTTCACATCCCCACGCGCGGCGATCCGTACAGCAGTTGAGCTCCAGCAGAGGTTCGCGGACGAGATCCGGGCGAACCCTTCTCTGCCACTGCTGGTCGGCGTGGGAATCGACGTCGGCGAGGCGGTCGCGGTCGAGCCCGGGTTCCGCGGCAGCGCGCTCAATCTGGCGGCCCGTCTGTGCGCTGTGGCGACGCCTGGCGAGGTGCTGATCAGTGAGGCAACGGCGCACCTTGCGAGCCCCATCGACGGGATGCCCTATCTGGATCGGGGACGGGTGGCGATGAAGGGAATCGCGGAGCCCGTGCGGATGATGCAGGTGCAGTTCCCGTTGGACATGCCGGATCTCGAGACCGCTCATCACCGACGGCGGCCGTGGAGAGTGATCGGTGCCGGGGCGGTTGTTGCGTTGGTCGCGTGCGGTCTAGCGCTGTTCGCACTTCACGTCGAGGACAGTGCAACAGGGGCCACACTCCCTGCAAACACGGTCGGCGTGCTGGGAGACCGTGGCGTCGAGGGCGATGCCGTCGTGCTTCCTGCCCACGGCCGGCCGGGCGACATCGCGGCGGCGCAGGGCATGCTCTGGGTGACGGATACGGTCAACGGTCGGCTGCTCCGGGTTGACCCTCAATCGCGGACAACGGCACCGATAGGAGTCGGTCAGAGCCCGCTGGGAGTCGCCGCAGGTGGCGGCTTCGTCTGGGTGGTCAACGGCGGAGATCGCACCGTCTCGCAGGTCAACGCAAAGGCGACGGAAGTCGTCGGCAACCCGATTCAGGTTGGCAACGGCGCCACGCGCGCCGCCTTTGGGGAAGGCTCCTTGTGGGTGGTGAACACGTTCGATCTCACGCTGTCGCGCATCGATCCGGACGCAGCACGGGTGACCAAGACGATACCGCTCGGGGTCCTTCCAACGGACGTGGCGGTGGGGGAGGGAGCGGTCTGGGTGACCAGCGAGTCGACCGGGACGCTGCTTCGGGTCGACCCTGCCGCGGGGCGCGTGGCCGAGACAATAGCCGTCGGCAACGGGCCGACCAGTGTGACGACGGGGGGTGGGGCTGTCTGGGTCGCGAACCCGCCCGACCGCACCGTCACGCGCGTTGATGTTCACAGCCTTGAGGTCGCCAAGGTCGCGCTCGAGGGCGCCGCCCACAACTCTGGCCTGGGCAGGCGGCACGCTGTGGGTGGGAGATGCCGCGTCATCCATGCTGCGACTTGACCAGAGCGGCCACACAGCTGAGCGGTTCGACGTCGGCAGTCCGCCGACGGACTCGGTGATGGCCGGCGACCGGGTGTGGGTGACAACGACGGCGGGGGCAGAAGCACATCGCGGTGGCACGCTTCGAGTCGTTCTGGACGGGGGCTTCGACTCGCTCGACCCCGGGTACTCATATCCCCCCGCGAGCTGGCAGGCGCTGATCATGCTCTATGACGGCTTGGTCGGCTTCAGGCGAAGCCCCGACGCCGCAGGCGCGACACTGGTGCCCGATCTCGCCCTGCGCCTGCCAGATCCCACTGACGGCGGCCGCACCTTCGCCTCCAGGCTGCGCCCTGGGATGCAGTACTCCACCGGCGCGCCGAGTTCTGCCATCCGACTTCCGCGAGGCACTGGAGCGTCAGTTCGGTACCGGGTCAGCCGGCGAGCTTCTGATCGGTCGCACGCTGCGAGGCAGCGAACGGTGCGTCGCGCAGCCAGCAGCGGTGCGATCTGTCGGCCGGCGTGGTGGTGGACGACCAGTCCGGCACGATCACCTTCCACCTGCGCGAGCCCAATCCTGACTTCCTGTCCCTGCTCGCGCTGCCGTTCGGCATGGTCGTGCCGGCCGGCCAACCGCCCGCCGCTGCCGCCGCGGAGCCGCCGCCCGGGACGGGGCCGTACATAGTCAAGACGTACGTGCCTGGCGAACGACTCATGCTGACGCGCAACCCCCACTTCAAGCTGTGGTCGGCCGATGCCCAGCCCGACGGCTATCCCGACCGCATCGACTGGCGGCTCGGCGTGGACGCCGAGACCCAGGTGGCGAGGTCATCGCCGGCCAAGCGGACATCGCCACGGCCGGGGTTCCACCCGAGGCGCTCAAGCAGGTGCTCACGCGGTACCCGACCCAGACGCACCCGTACACCCCGGCCGTGACCTTCTACTACTTCATGAACACTCAGGCGCCGCCGTTCGACGATGTCCGCGTGCGCCGGGCACTCAACTACGCAGCTGATCGGGCCGAGATCGTCCGCCTGGTGGGCGGGGACAACGTCGCGCTGATCACCTGCCAGGCGTTCCCGCCCAACCTCCCTGGCTACCAGCAGTACTGCCCCTACACGACAAACCCGGGGCCGGGCGGAACGGCCCCTGGACAGGCCCCGATATGCCTCGTGCACGGCAGCTGGTCGAAGACTCGGGCACAGCCGGCATGAAGGTCACCCTCGACCGGCCAGCCGGCGCCGACAACCGCAACCTGCAACCCGCCCTCGCGGCATACATCGCCCGCCTCTTGCGCTCGCTCGGCTACGAGGTCGCGATCAAGCACCTTCCTCTCGAGCAGTACTTCGCCAACGATCAGCAAGGCAGACTCGACACAGATCGGAACCACCGGCTGGATCCCAGACTTCACCACACCGAGCGGGTTTTTCAACCGAGCGTGGAGCTGCGACAACTTCGCCCCGGGCTCGTGAAAACGCCAACCCTTCAGCCTTCTGCGATCCAGCCATCGACCGGAAGGCCGACCGTGCGAGATCACTCCAAGCCAGAACCCGGCCGCCGCAAACAAGCTCTGGGCACAGGTCGACCGGATGTTCACCGACCAGGCACCATGGCTCGCCCTAGTCAATCCGCGGGGCACAGACCTCGTCTCCGCCCGCGTCGGCAACTACCAGCGCCATCTCCAATGGGGTGTGCTGCTCGACCAGCTCTGGGTGGTCTAACCGCCGGATGGTGGGCGAGCGGGCTATGAGGTGTGCCGCCGCGTCCGTGATGCCGACCGGGTGAACGACCCATGGGATCCGGGCATCCCAATCATCATGCTCAGCGCGAAGGCCGAGAGCACGGATCGCGTGCGCGGTCTGCAGCGCGGCTGAGCGACTACGTGACGAAGCCGTTCCACTACCTGGAGGTGCCGCCGCCGTGGAGATGGCCATTGGGGCGGGCGAGTTGGTGCATATCACCTGGCCGCCCGCGTTGGGTTCGCCGCCGGAAGGTGCCAGCTTTCTGAGGATCATTCTCGTCGCGTACTCAATCCGGGCAGGTGCTGGGTTTCCGACCAGGCCAACATGGACTATGGGACGGGTGGAGAGGTAAGTTCGGTCGATACTGACACGACCCGCGCTCGGCGCAGCGGGCTATCAAGGGGCACCAGCTCTGACCGTCCGGATCGCGGCGGCCGAGGCGGTCGAGATCCTGGGCGTGGCGCTGGGTTCTGAAGATGGCGGAGCGGGGCATGCTCGAGTACGAGCTGTATCCCGTGGCCGCGTGGTCACATGCGCGGGGAGTCGTCAACATCGTCCGAGCCGCGCGCACACGAGAAACCCGATAGAGGCTCAAGCGGAGGGTGAGACGGCGACGGATTCGCCGTCGGCGACGACGTCGAACCGACTCCCGATCGCCGACATCCCCCGCAGCTCGACCGACTGCGGCAGTGACGCTGGCCGTTCGGACAGCAGCCGCCCGCTGTGGCGGTCGGGCCGGAGGTCGAGTAGGGCGGTGATGATCAGGAGCGGAGCGCCGGCTGCCCAGGCCTGCGGCGAGCAGGCGGTCGGATACGAGACGGGAAAAGGCGTCTTGTCCCGCCCGTAGCCAGCGAACACCTCAGGCATCCGGTGGTCGAAGTACTCGGCCGCCTCCAGCATCGCCGTGCCGATCTGTACCGCCTCCGCGTGGAAGCCGTAGCGCATCAGGCCGCCGACCGCGATCGCCGTGTCGTGAGGCCAGACTGTGCCGGTGTGGTGAGCCGATGGGAATGAACCCGCGATCGTCGCTCGACATCGTCCGCACTCCCCATCCGCTGAAGAGCGCGGCGATGTGGGCCTGGTCGGCGCACTCGCGAGCCCGCTCGTCAGGCACGATGCCGCTCCACAGCAGGTGGCCGACAGCCGAGCTGAGACAGTCGATCTGGCGGCCCTCGTGGTCGAGGCCGAGGCGCATAGAAGCGGCTGCCGTTCCGGCACCCGTGAACCGCTCCTCGAAGCGCTGCTGCAGCTCTGCGGCCTCACACCGCAGCTCGGCAGCAAGGCCGTCGTCCTGCCACACCTCGTCGGCCAGCTCGGCCATGCGCATGCGGGCGTCAAACGCATAGCCCTGCACCTCCGCGGGGGCGATCGGCGACGTGGCGATCGTCCCGTCGTGGAAGCGCATGGAGTCCCACGAGTCGCGCCACGACTGGGTCTCGAGGCCTCGCGGTGACCGCCGGTGGTACTCGATCAACCCGTCGCCGTTCAGATCGGCGTGGCTGCGCATCCATTCCAGTGCACGCATCGCCGCCGGACGCAGCCGCTCGACGACCGATCGGTCTCCCCCCCACCGGTATGCCTCGGACAACACGATCAGGAACAGCACCGTCGCGTCCACCGTTCCGTAATACGGAAAGATGTTGTCTGTCAAAGCGACACGGCCAAGTCGGGACCTCGTGGACGATCTTTCCAGGCTCGGCATCGCGGGCGTCGTCCCACGTCTCGGCCTGGAGCGCCGCCAGCGCGTTGAGCGTCCCGGTGGCGAGGTCGGGGCCGAGCATCATCGTCTCGTAGGACGTGATCAGCGTGTCACGGCCGAACACAGTCATGAACCAGGGCAGCCCCGCGGCCGGCAGGTCGGTCGTGACCTCGGTGCCGCGTGGCGGCGACATCCGCAAGGCGGCAAGATCGGCCACTGAACGCCGAAACGTGCGCGCGAGCGTGTCCCACGGAGTCACGATCTCCGGCACGTGGAAACGCCAGGCTGCCAGCGAGCTTTCCACACGGGAACGCTCGTCACCGAAGTACGCGTCGCTGTAGCGGTCGCGCCGACGATCGTCATCCGCCAGGAGCACGACGTTCGTCTGGTTCTCCCACTCGCATCCGGGGGCGAGCTCGATGCTGAACCGCACGCGATCGCCGCCGACCTCGCCGCGCTTCGACATCCACATCACGGTCTCCGCCTGGAAGGCACCGTCGGCGGCGCGGAACGTCCACGAGTTCTCCGCGGCGTCGTGGCGCCTGCCGACCTCGAGCTCGGGCCGCGGGCGGCCGGCGAACACGAGATCCTCACTGCGGTACTCGCCGGCCTTGACCTCGAACAGGTCGCGGAAGTCGCAGTCGAACACGAGCTCGATCTCGAGCTCAACCGGATCGATGAGGTGGTTCTCCACCACCATCGTCGTCTGGAAGCTGCCGCTCGAGACGAAGACGTCGCGGCGAATTGACAGGGAGCCCGCCGGGAGGCCGCGCTGTTCGGCGTTCCGGAGGTAGATCGCGGCCGAGTAGTAGTTCACATTGCGCGCAGTGAGCCGTTCCGGAGCCTGACCGTTCACGAGCAGCCGCCACATCGAGACGTAGCGGGTATCCCGCCAGTAGAGCCCCTCATGGTGCTGGGTGGCGTCGCCGCGGTCGTCAGCGACGAAGAAGCAGTTGCCATCGAGGACTGTCAGCACAAGAGTGAGGTCATCCAGCGGCAGCGGCACGGTCGGGAATGCATCGCCGCAGCGCCGCCACAAGGACTGTTTCATACTCAGAGACCATTGCGTCGGCAGAGAACCGCTCCGCCTGGACCCTGCAGGCCCGGCGGTCGATCGACGGAAGTTGCGCCGCCGCCGCCGCGAGCTCCATCGGTGTGTCGCGCACAAAGCCGGTAACACCGTCGAGCACGATCTCTGGTACAGCCCCGAGCGGGGTTGCCAGAACGGGAGTGCCAGCGGCCATCGCCTCGATCAGGACGAGGCCGAACGGCTCCGGCCACGCGATCGGGAAGACCAGCGCTCGCGCCGTGCTCAGCAGATCCGCCTTGCGAACCCTGTCGACCTCGCCGAGCCAGGTGACATGCTCGCCCAGTCGAGGCTGAATCTCGCACTCGAGGTATTCGAGCTCCTCAGGCTCACGGCACTTGGCGGCAAGAAGGATCGGCAGGCCCGTGGCCTCGGCGATATCGATAGCCCGCGAGGCACCCTTCTCCTCACCCATACGGCCGAGGAACAGCAGGTGGTCTCCCAGCCGGTCGGAGAACGGCATCCGCCGTGGATCGAGGCCGTTGTGGCACACGGCCCCGAACTGCAATGGCGCCCACTGCTGTCGCTGATCGTTCGAAACCGCGATGAACTCGAGGCCCGGCATCACGGCGGCAAGCCGCAGGTAGCCCGCAAGGTGCTCCGCCTTGGGGGCACCATGAATGACGTGCATCACCGGCACCGATAGCCCGGCAAGCTGGCGCAGCGCGTCAGGACCGGGCGAATGATCGACCACGATGTCGCAGTCGGCCAGGACCTCCGCTGCCGCGGCCGCGTGACGCCGTGCGTACCCCGTGCTTCCCATCACAGGAGGCAGCTCGGCGAGCGGCGCTTCGACCGTCACGCCGAGCAACCGCGACCCCGGCGCAGCCACCAGCGTCACGTCGTATCCCCGGCCGACGAGCCCAAGGGAAAGGTGCTCGACGACCTGCTCCGTGCCGCCATACCCGTTGGTCGGGATCGACATCCAGGGCGGAGCCACGATGCCGATTCGCGTAGTGGCCTGCGACCGGCCGTCGAACGCGGCGGGCACTCGAGTCACGCGTCTCGGCGTCGCGGCCTCACGGCCGCGGGTCACGATTTCCATGTCGTGCTCTCTTCCTGTCGATCCAGGGCGCCGTCGCGTGTCCGGCTGGTCCATCAACTGCCCTGAAAGAGGCAAGAGACTCGCGAACGTGCATGCAGACGACAGGGTGCACACCCAAGTCGGCGTCCACGCACCCGGAGTCTGCCACACTGGCGTTGGCGTCTCGTATGAGACGATCGCCGGTCGCCGTGGTCGGCACCTGAGCCGGCCCGGACAGACCGAGCAAGACGACCACGAGCGACTCCAAGCGGAAGGTTAGCTGCAAAACGCCGAGTTCTGTGCGACAGCTAGGAGCGTCCAACCGCACCGTCCGGAAGCAAGTCCGTACGCGCACGGGCGGGTCGATCACCGACCATCATCGCTTCGGCCACGCCGACTCCGCCGTGGAGCCCTGGTGCGACCCTTGCCATCGCACCGCGAACGGCCCTTCGGTTCAAGACGGCATCGATTTCGCTTGGTTTCGGCAGGCGCAAGCTCGCTTTTATTGGCTGTTGTCACCTACGGTGGCGAGCAGGCATATCGCCGCGGGTATGACGAACGTCGGCCACGCCGCGAGCGCAGGGCCCCACAGGGGTCGTGGCCGGTGACGCAGATACAGGTATATGGCCTTGAACACAACAGCCATCACATACGCCGATAAAGCGGCGCCCAGCGTACCGCCGATTCCTTCGGCGACTGTGTAGCTGCTGGACGAAACTGTGCCTGCGGGGTAAGCGGTGAACAGGAGCAGTGCGACGCCGGGGATGACCCCGATGAGGGACGGGCGATAGGGCCGGCCCGAATCCGTTTCGACGCCCCAAGAGCTCACTGGGCGGCCTCGTCACAGGCTCAGCAACCAGAGGTGGGAGGGGCGGTCATCTTGCAGAACCTAGCTGTCCTGCCTCAGGAGGTTGGGGGCGCGGCTGATTGGTGGGTGTCCGTCGAGTGCGCTGTGGGGGCGCTGCTCGTTGTAGTGGCGCAGCCAGTATGTCAGCGCGTCGGCTCTGTGCTCGCTTGAGCGGTAGACCTGGCCGAGCGCCCATTCGCGTTTCAGGGTCTGCTGGTAGCGCTCGACCTTGCCGTTGACCTGCGGCCGGCGGGGTGGGATCAGCAGATGCCTGATGTCGTGCGCGGCAAGCAGCGCTGCCAGCGACCGGTTACGCGTGTACGCCCAGGCGTTGTCTGACATCAACCGTTTGGGCGTGATGCCCAAGCTCGCGAAGAATGCCAGGCCGCGCTGGACAACCGCGGTGACGGTGGCGGCAGTCTCGTCCGGGTGCAGCTCGCTGTAGGCCAGTCGCGAGTGATCATCGACGAGGCTGTGCACCCATTCATAACCGACCCGCTCACGCCGCTGTGCGCTGGTCTTGTGACGGTCGCCGGTGACGGCGTGACCGGGCCTGGTGAACCGGGCGAACCGTTTTGTGTCGATATGCAGCAAATCTCCCGGACACGGCCACTCATACCGCCGTGGCGTATCACGCGGCGTCGCCGCCGGCCGCGACAGACCGGCACGGCGCAGACAGCGCCACACCGTCGCATGAGGATGACCGGTCTCCCCGGCGAGCAGCCGCGGCCCCCAACCGGTGCGCTGCCGCGCCTGACAGATCCGCTCAGCGTCGGCGGGTGGCACCTGCCTGGGCGACGTATGCGGCCGAGACGATCGGTCACAGAAACACCGACCAGACCGACGATCCTCATCACTCGCCTGCCGATAGCGGTCGACCCACCGCTTCACCGTCGTCTTCCCAACCCCGCAGCGCGCGGCCGCCTGACGCTGCGACAACCGGTCACACACAACCAGCAGGGTCATCGCCCGCCGACCAGCAGGGCCGAGCTTCGCGTTACCGTGCAACCCCATCCGGGATCCTCCTTCGAGTCCGTGAGCCTTCGCAGACCCACAGCCTCGAAGGAGGCCCGGATGGACTACCCAACCGGTCCCAACGACCTGAGGCACGTCACCTAGCCTGTGGGCTCAGCGCAGATGGGAAGATTGGCGTAGGCTCGGCCGTCGGGTTATCACCACTACCTGGGGAGGTAGATCACGATGAAACGGCTCCGCATCAGCCCCTCCTTCGTCATCTCGCTGTTTGCACTGTTCGTCGCGCTCGGCGGTACGGCGTGGGCGGCCACCGGCGGCAACTTCATCCTCGGCAAGGCAAACAGTGCGAACGCCAAGACAACGCTGACCGGAACGAACGCTGGTCCGGCGTTGGCGCTTTCGAACACGACGACGGGAACGGCAGCAACGGCGCTCAACCTAAACGTGGCATCAGGACACGCGCCATTGACGACCAACTCGTCTACGGTCGTCAAGAACCTGAACGCGGACAAGGTCGACGGCCTGGACGCCGCGCAGCTCAAGACGCACGTCGATCTGGCATGGACGACAACCGGACCGTTCACGAACGCGCAGACCACGTTCACCAGCAATGGCGGCCCGCTGCTGATCACACTGAACGGCTCCGCCTACGGCGACATCACCGGACAGGTCTTGGTGGTCTGCGCCTACATCGATGGCGCAGAATCCGGGGCGTGCGGGGAGATCGCAGAGAACGAAGCGCTCAGCCACAAGGCGCTCGTCCCGGTCAAGATCTCCAACGGGTTCACGCCGGCTGCGGGCCAGCACACCGTCACGCTGAAAGCCTTCCCGGGATATGACCACACGAAGTCGGACAGCTACGACGTCTACAACGTGACGATCCTGGAACTGCCCTGAACCGCAGAAACGGCGAACGCCCCGCGGCTGGGAGCACGGCCGTCGCGATGTTCTCTGCGGTCCGCGGCATGACACCGGAGCCGAGGAGCACCGCGAACTCGTCGCCGCCGAGACGGGCGATGGTGTCGCCCGCGCGGGTCACCAACGCGAGCCGTCCGGCCAAGTCGGCGAGCAGCTGATCGCCGGCGGCATGACCGAGCGCGTCGTTCACGGCCTTGAAGTCGTCGATGTCCATCAGCAGGACGGCAATCGGACTCGTTCCACGTTCGGCCTGGCGCAAGGTGAGGTCGAGGCGGTCGAGGAACAACGTCCGATTCGCGAGCCCGGTCAATGCGTCGTGCAGTCCCTGGTAGGCGAAGTCCTTCTCGGCCTGCATGCGGTCGGTGATGTCCAGCACCGTCCCGATGACGGCCGGCCGTGTCCCGTCAGCCTCCGGAAGCGACTCCGCCCGGACGTGGACCCAGCGAACGTGTCCGCCCGGCGCCAGCAACCGATGTACGAGATCCACCCTCACGCCCGCCTCGACACCGGCCTGCATCGCCGCGCCGAGCGCCTGCCGATCGTCGGGATGTACCACGTCCAGGAGCGTCCCCATTGCGAGATGCGAAACCACGGGGATCCGAAGAATCCGACACAGCTCCGCGGACGGGTAGACCACCAGGCTCGCCGTGTCTTGTTCGAAACTGCCCACCCCTGCGACCCGCTGTGCCTCTTCCAGGCGCGTGCGTTCCCTCTCCGCCGTTGCTTCGGCGCGCTTGCGTTGTTCGATGTCCTGCATGTTCAGCACGACTCCCCGCACCGCGGGGTCCTCGAGCAGGTTCGTCGCGTGCACTTCGACCCATCCGAAGCTCCGATCGCGACGCCGCAACCGAAGCTCCACCGTCACCGATCGACCGTCGGTGGCGCGCCGCGCCCGTTCGAGGAACGATGTCGCCAGGACCGCATCATCAGGATGCACGAACTCGTGGAGCGCGGTGCTGATCGGCATGCCGAGGATGTCCTCTTGCGACCAGCCGATGACATGCTCGAGCTCCGGTGAGGCATCGGAGACCGTTCCGTCGTCGGCGAGTACCGCGAACCCGTCGCTCGAGTGCATCGCGAGCCCACGGAAGTATTGACCGGAACGCCTCAGCGCGACTTGGGCACTCTCGGCTTGATGATGGAGTCGGAGCATCCGCAACGAAACCAGCGCGAACAGACAGATCGAGGCGGTCATGAACGACACCCGGTCCAGCTTGCCGTTGACGTCATAGGCGATGACGACGACGGTGGGGATCGCAAGCACCGCGGCGGAGGCGGCAAGTAGCCGTCGCGGATCGACCGGTCGCTCCTCGCCCGTCGTCTCGGCGGGCGGCACCCGAACCGACGGATGCAAGGCGGCGAGCGCGATCAAGGCATACCCCAGCGGCCAGCTCGCATCGAGGATCGACCAAGATGTGAACGAGTTCGTCTGCTGAAGTATCGCGAAACCGATGTCACCCGCAGTCACGATGGCCAATCCCAGGGCGAGGAAGACATGCGACATGAGCGGGATGCGGTCTGAGCAAGAGTTGAGCGATCAGAACCAGCAGCGCCGCGTCCATCACCGGATAGGCCAGGAGAATCACACGAGCCGCAAACGAGACGTCAGCTCGTCCCAAGGTCGGCGCCATCACGAGAGCCCACGATGCGTACACCGCGGCCACGCCGATGATCGCCATGTCGAGGGCGCTGTCCGCGTTGCGCTGGCGGATCGCATCCCTCACCAGTCGCAAGGCGCCGAGGAGGAGCGTCGCGTACCCCGCGAGATAGAACCCGTCGGCAGGTGACACGGTCGGTGGCGATGCGTACGTGCCGTACACGAGATCGCCGGTGACCCAGATCGCGATGGTCAGTGCGATCAGTGCCCACGGCCACAACGGCTTCGGCCGCCGGCGCCATATGGCGAGGACCAAGACCGCGACGGTCGCCCACATAGCCACGTTGTAGAGGTTGAAGAAGCGGCCGTTCCCAAGAGCGTTCGGCCGAACCGCCACCAGCAATGCCAGCGTCAGCGGTATCCCACCGAATACAAGCCAACGGCGTCGCACCACACCGTCTGATCGACCGCGCCGTCGCTGCGAAAGAGGGGCCATTCGATCCGCTCCCGGCGCTCGTGCGTGTGGCGAACGTCAGCAGTTCCAGAGCGACTCGGATGGCCCGCCGGGGCACGGCAGCGTGACGTGATCGTCACCGCTGAGATACATCAGGCGGATCGCATCCCTGCCGACCACCGACCCGTATCACGGCCGCCGCGTAGCCGACTACCTCGTCAACCGACTGCGTGGGAAGAGGTCAGTCGTGTACGACGTCGCCATACGAGAGATACCCGAGCGGAGCGTGCTCTGCCTGAAGCGCAATGTCGACGAACAGGGCGCGTGGGTGCTCGGCAAGGAGTTCATCGCGATCCTGCGCGAGCGACCGCTGCCGAAGATGGATGGGCGAGAAGGCGCGATGTTCTGCATCTACTGGGGTGAGGTGAGTGCCGACAGCGACGGCCCGGTCGAGTGGTGCAAGCCGATCCCGGACTCGGACGCGAAGGCGCTTGCGTCGCATTACCCGGAGTTGACCTTACGGACTGAACCCGCACATCGCGAGGCATACGTCGCGCTGCCGAACGACGCGCTTCCGGCCGGCCCGGGTGGGAACCCAGGCGTGCAATGGCAGATCGCGTCGGAGGCTTTGGAGGCCTGGGCGGAGGAACGCGGCATCAACCCTGAAGAGCTCGAACTCAAGCACGAAGACCTCGGAGTCCGGATCACCTACCTCGCGAGCGAGCCGGTTACCGAGACGAGCGCCCCCTACTGCGACTTCGCGGTGCCGTTCACCGGTCAGTCACGCGGGTGACGGCGGTTGTCAGAGCCGAGTCGTTGACCAAGCGCTTCGGTGAGGTCTCCGCGGTCACGGATCTGTCATTTTCATGCCACAGCGCTCGGCGGAGGCGTCCGCCGGCCAGTCGTGGTCGTCGTGGCGAGTCTCTGTGCGACGGTTGTGTTCGATCTGTGCTCGCGCCGATCGTTCAGTTGTCGGCGGCTTGAGTATCTCTTGAGAACCCGGCGGTCTTGCTCACGTCGCCGGTTGGGGAGCCCGAAGAAGGTTCCGCAACGGACACGAAGAGGAGAGGCGGATGAACATTTCTTCGATCGGCGGCGCGTCCGGCATGACGGGCATCACCGGCGCGAACCAAGACAACTTTCGTACCCACATGCAGCAGTCGATGGCACCCGTCGCGCAGCTGTTTGGAATGAGTAGCGACGACTTGATGAGTGCGGTCAAGGCGAGCGGCGGCAGTCTCGCCGACTACGCCGCATCGAAAGGCATCTCGAGCAGCGACCTGACCGCGGCAATCAAGCAGGGGCTGCAAGCGAACGCGCCGAACGGTGTGCAGCTCTCTGACTCGCAGCTCACGAATCTGGCGCAACGGATCGAGAATCACAAGCCGGGGGATGGTCCCCAAGGGCCGCCGCCGGGTGGCGGTGCGGGTGGTGTGAGCGCGACCAACCCGAACTCGACGATCAAGACGGAGCTGGAGAAGCTCATCGCCGATCTCAAGACGTCTGAATCGCAGACTGATTCGTCGACGAGCTCGCCCACGGGATCGAACGCCGTGTCGACGAACGCGTTGCTCGATGTGCTGACCCGATTCGACCAGCAGCTCTGAGTCGATCGGCCCGTCGCGCATGGAGGCCCGGCTCGACGACCCGACCGGCGACGCCGAACTGCTGATGCTGGGCTGGGGGAGCAGCTACGGCCCCATCGGCGAGGCAAGCCGACGGGCGCGGCGCAAGGGCATCAAGGTCGCCCAGGCGCACCTGCGCAACCTCAACCCGTTCCCAGCCAACCTCGGCGAGGTGCTGCGGCGCTACCCGAAGGTCGTGCTCCCCGAGATGAACCTGGGTCAACTCGCGCTGCTGTTGCGCGGCGAGTTCCTCGTCGACGTGCAATCGGTTACAAAGGTTGAGGGCATGGCATTCCTGGCCGACGAGGTCGAGGGCATCATCGACGCCGCGTTGGACGGGACGTTGGGCGACAAGGAAATCGACAAGGCCAAGTTCGCGCGGTTGGCAGCGGCCACCGTCGAGACTGGCGCGGGAGCAATCGCATGACTGACTTGATCGGATCGGATCTCGGGCTCACGGCCGGGACCAGTGGGGTGCCCACGACCGACGAGGTGCAGAAGTCGAAAGACTTCACCAGCGACCAGGAGGTTCGCTGGTGCCCCGGTTGTGGCGACTACGTCATCCTCAACACGATCCGAAACTTCCTGCCGGAACTAGGGCTGCGCCGCGAGAACATCGCGTTCGTCAGCGGCATCGGCTGCTCGAGCCGTTTCCCCTACTACCTGGAGACATACGGTTTCCACTCGATCCACGGGCGCGCCCCGACTGTCGCCACCGGCCTGGCGCTGGCCCGGCGGGACCTCTCGGTGTGGGTCGTCACCGGTGACGGTGACGCGCTTTCGATCGGCGGCAACCATCTCATCCATGCGCTGCGACGCAATGTGAACCTGACGATCCTGCTGTTCAACAACCGGATCTACGGCCTGACCAAGGGGCAGTACTCGCCGACCTCCGAGGTCGGCAAGGTCACCAAGTCCACGCCGATGGGCTCGCTGGACTACCCCTTCAATCCGGTATCGCTGGCGCTCGGCGCCGACGCGACCTTCGTCGGCCGTGCGATGGACTCCGACCGCAAGGGGTTGACCGAGGTGCTGAAGGCGGCCGCAGCGCACCGCGGCGCCGCACTGGTCGAGATCCTGCAGGACTGCCCGATCTTCAATGACGGCTCATTCGACGCCCTGCGCAAGGAGGGCGCCGAGGAGCGGCTGATCAATCTCAGCCATGGGCAGCCGATCACATTCGGCACCGATGGCGAATACTGCGTCGTGAAGTCCGGCTATGGGCTCGAGCTGGCCAAGACCGCCGACGTGTCCGCCGACGAGATCGTCGTGCACGACGCCCACCTTCACGATCCCGCGTATGCATTCGCGCTGTCGCGACTGTCCGAGCAGAACCTCGAGCACATGGTGATGGGGATCTTCCGGCAGGTCAGCAAGCCGACGTACGACGATGCGGCGCGTCAGCAGGTCGCGGCGGCGCGCGAAGCCAAGCCGCACGACACGGCTGCGTTGCAGTCTCTGCTCCGCGGCAAAGACACTTGGACCGTCGACTAATCTCGTGGGCGTGACGACGTCCCCCGTGCCGCTTGCAGCAGTGATTCTGGCCGGCGGGGCGTCCCGCCGGATGGGCCGCGACAAGGCCACCACGATGTTCGGCGGTAAGACGCTGGTCGAGCAGGTGGTTTCGGCGGTGAGCTCACGGTGTGCACCGGTTTTCGTGATGGCCGCGCCGGGTCAGGCGCTGCCGGCAGTGCAGGCGGTGATTCTGCGCGACGAGATGCAGGGCGAGGGGCCGCTCCTTGCGACGGGCCGCGGGCTGCGCGCCGCCGCCGAGGCCGGCCTCGACTTGGCGTTCGTGTGCGCTGTTGACATGCCGCTTCTGTCCTCCGAGCTGATCGATGAGCTCGCGGGTCCGGCCGTTCGACTCGGCGCGGAGGTCGTGTTGCCCTGGGATGGTCGCTCCCACTACCTGGCCGGCATCTACCGCACCAGCCTGCACGAACGCGTCGCCGGGCTGGTGGCGGCGGGCAAGCGCAGCATGCGGGCGCTGATCGACACCGTCGACACGCAGCAGGTCGTCATGCCCGAGCAGCCGTCCCTGACGAACGTGAACACTGCCGCCGAGCTCACCGCCGCAGCCCCACGGCGAATTGCATAGCAAATTCACCTTTCAATTAGCTGATAACCGAAATCTCTGCGGTTCGATTCGGCGCGCACATTTGTGTCGGCCGGTCGGCCATATGCGCCGCGTCGAGTCGGCAGGCTGACGCCACCGCGATACTCAAGCGTGACGACCTGTTCTTTCCGAAACATGTTGTCCGACTGATGTTTAGAGACTCCTGCGGCGCGATGACTGTGAACGACCCCGCCGACTCCGCGTCGACTTCACTTCTCGCGCATCGCCTCAGGAGAGCGGCTAGCTTGACGGCCGGCGCGAACCATTGCGTTAGGAGTGGCAGACCGGGGGATTGCTGACGGGTGCGCTACAGGGAATGGGTTATGACATCGAATAGTGTTGCCATGCAGATGAATTCGAGTGGCTGGAGAGATCATCGACTGTGACGGACGTGACCGATGTAAGATCTCCCGGGTAAGCGAGCAATGAAATAACCTGTACCACAGCATATTTCGTCGACTCACGTCAAACGCCAGCCGAGCTCCGATCCAGCGAACTGCTTTACCACGCCCTGACTGAATCGGGGATTAGATGCGACTTCTCCGCTTGCGCTGCATATTTCGATAGATAACCGCTGGTGCAGCCTGTTTGACCGGGTGGTCCAGGTAACAAAATCATGGTGATTAGCCTCACAACAACGCACCGGCGCGTCGGAATCCGCGTCACCGTTAAACGCGGGAATGACCTGCACGGATGGCCGTCAGGCCCCGTCGTGATCAGTCCGTGATCTGACCGCGACACGTTCTTCATCAATATGACATTGCGCGAATCGGTTTGTACGGTCCAAAACGACTCCAAACGGAGCAAATAATTTCAAAACCACGAACCTGCGTGTGAGTGGGGCTGTGACGGGCGGTGTCGCCCTTCGACGGCCGCCGGGCCTGATGGCCGGCGAGGCATTTCTGTCCTCCCACTGCCGCACCTGACCGAGACGGTGTGGCTCTACCTCTTCCGCCTGTGTACAGGCAGTCACGCCCGCGCATCGCGCGCGGGTGTCGGTGGCGCGCGCACGTCGAAAGGATCGAAGTTGAAGAACATCCGCAAGACGATCGGTCTGGCGACCTTCGCCGGCGCGCTCGCCGTGGCGCCGATGGCCGCGTCATTTGGGCTGGCGCCGGGCACCGCCAATGCGGACGGTGTGAACTGGGATGCCGTCGCGGCCTGCGAGTCCGGCGGCAACTGGAGTATCGCAACCGGTAATGGCTACTACGGCGGGCTGCAGTTCACCATGGGCACCTGGCGTGCCAACGGTGGCACTGGCTCGCCCCACAATGCCAGCCGTGAGGAGCAGATCCGCGTCGCCGAGAACGTGCGGCGCAGCCAGGGCATGGGCGCCTGGCCGGTCTGCGGCAGGCGCGGCTAGGCAACTGGCTAGATAGCTGCTTGAAGAGGCGGTGTCGGGGTAAAGCCCGACACCGCCTCTCCTTTCTCAGAAGCCTCTTACACCAGTTAAGTAACGACTAAAACTTTTGACCCCTGCGTAACAGGTGATGTTCATCACCCGAAACACCGGATAGCCGCAGCGGAGAACGCACCAGCTCTTCACAGCGGGCCTTGTGTCAAACGGTCGGGGAAGGACCGCAGTGATGAACATTCGTAAAGCACTCACCAAGGGCCTGATGGCCGCCGCTATCTCCGGAGCGCTCGCCGTCGTGCCCATGACGCTGTCGACGGGCATCGCCAGTGCGGACAGCGTGAACTGGGACGCCATCGCGCAGTGCGAGTCGGGCGGCAACTGGTCGACCAACACCGGCAATGGTGCTTACGGCGGCCTTCAGTTCAAGCAGGCCACCTGGACGTCCAACGGCGGTGTGGGCAGCCCGGCCACGGCGTCTCGCGCTGAGCAGATCCGCGTCGCCGAGAACGTTCTGCGCACGCAGGGCCTGAAGGCCTGGCCGACCTGTGGCGCGCAGGGCGGTGCGCCCGTCGTGTGGGGCACGCCCTCGGCGCCGGCCGCACCCGCCGCCCCGACCGGCTGCGCGGCGATGCCGTCTCGCGGTTTCTTCGGCTTCATCAATCCCCGGCAGATGTGCACCGCGCTGCTCAGCCCGCTGGGTGCCTGACTTCGTTGCTCTGTCGGGCGACGTTCACGCCATCGCCAGGTCGCGCTCGGTCGGCAGCACGAACGCCGAGCGCGACGCCACATCGGCGATGTGACGCGTCAGCACCACCTCGGGCACGAGGGCCGAAGCGCGGCTGGCCAGCGCGCTGAGCACGGCCGGCCGCATGTTCACGATCCGGCCCAGCGTGGCTGACTCCCGCACCAGCGCGCGCACCCGCGGTCGGCGGAACGCGGCGAACCTCGCGAACGCAGCCGCCAGATCGTCGACACCGTCGGCGAACCGCGCCAGTAACGCGGCGTCTTCGAGGCCCTGACAGCCACCCTGCCCCAGGTGCGGACGCATCGGATGGGCCGCGTCACCGACGACCAGCACCGGTCCGCGCGACCACTGGCGAGCCTGATCGCGGTCGTAGAGGTCGTTGCGCAACACATCGGCGGCGTCGGTCGCATCCAGCACGGCCGGGACCGGGTCGGCCCATCGGGCGAACTTGGCCTTCAGGTAGGCCAACTCACCGTCCGGCGAGCTCTGGCCCTCGGGCATGCGCTCGGTCGCGAACCAGTAGGTGAGCCCGGAGCCGAGGGGGACGTGGCCGAACTCGATGCCCGGCCCGACCGTCTCGCCGGCGAAGTCGGCCTCGATCGTGCAGTCGGCCACGCCGCGCCACGCGGTGTAGCCGACGTAGCGGTCACGCAGCGCGCCGTTGAGGTGACGGGCCACCACCGATCGCGTGCCGTCGGCGCCGATCACGGCCGCGGCGTCTTGGGTGGTCGAATCCGACAGCGTGACGCGGACGCCGCCGGCGGTCATGACGAGCTCTCGTGCGGACAAACCGTGGCGGACCGTACCGTCGGCGAGCGCATCCGACAGCACGGCCGTCAACGCCGAACGACGAATCACCACAAGCGGTTCGCCCAGTGCCTTGACCAACCGCTGCGGCGACGGGTGTCTCAGCCAGGTGCCGTCGCGCCAGCGCATCGCGCCCGCGGTCACCCGACCGCCGGCCTCCCGGACGGCGTCGCCGAGCCCGATCTCGTCGAGGGCGGCCAGCGCGTTGGGCCAGATGCTGATGCCGGCGCCCGACGAGGTGTCCAGGCGTTCCTCGATGACGGTGACGTCGTGGCCGCGCCGCTGCAGTGCCACTGCGGTTGCGAGACCGGCGATACCGGCCCCTACCACCAGGATCTGCTGTGCCATCCATCGAATTTATCGCGACGGTGGCGGTGAGCTACACGTCGAAGATCAGCAGTGTGCTGCTGGCCGTCGCGACGACGGCGCCGCTTTCGTCGGTTACGACGCCTTCGGCGAAGCCGACCCGCGACCCCGACTTCACGACGGTGCCCGTCGCGGTCAGAAGGCCACTGCTCAACCGGACGGCCTTGAGATAGTTCACTTTGATCTCGACAGAGGTGTACCCCTTGCCCAGCGGCAGCGTGGTGTGGACAGCACAGGCCGTCACCGAATCCAGCAGCGTGCAGATCAGCCCGCCATGTATGGCGCCGATCGGGTTGTACGCGGATTCGTCTGGGCGGCAGGTGAATACCGCACGGCCCTCGTCGGCCTCGACGATTGAGAACTCCATCAGTGCGCCGATCGGCGGCTGCGGCAGCGAGCCGTCGGCCATGGCCCGCAGGTAGTCGATGCCGGGCATCGTCAAACCCTTGGCGGTGCTGGGGCCGGGCTCATGCCAGGTGACGGTCTTGGAGCGCGGCTGCCCCCAGTCGGCGCGTTCGATGTCGACGAGTTCTGCGGTCATCGTGATTCCTTCAGCGTGCTCATGGGTGGGTAGTGGCGTTGTCGATCGGGATCGTCGGGCGCCACCGCGTGGACCCGGCCCCACGCCAGTAGCGCATCGAGGACGGGGATCAGCGCCTCGCCGGACTCCGTCAGCACGTACTCGTAGCGCGGCGGGTTGCTCTGGTACGGCGATCGTGCGATGACGCCCGCAGCCTCCAGCGCTTTCAACCGGGCCGCGATGCGGTCCCGCGGCGCGCCCGTGCCACGCACGATGTCGCCGAAGTGGGTGGCCCCGAGTGCGATCTCACGCACGACGAGCAGCGCCCAGCGCTCGCCGACCAGCTCCAGCGTCGCCGCGATGGGACAAGGCCGGCCGGGAAGTTCGGCCAAAGGCACAGCGGGCACCGCGGTCATGGCGGCCAGCCTGCCACAAGTCAGTTTGAAAATCAAACTCACGTAGGAAGTCGTCGTCCCCACATGTCGTCGAGACTGCGTACAGATCGCTATTTCGGCGGGCGAGACGCTCTGTGAGCAGTCGCGGCAGGTCGGGCGCTGTGCTACGAACGGAGCATGGCACCTACTGGGGCGACGCCCTCCGACGCCCTCGACGACTACCTCGCGCTGCCGCGTGTTTCGGGATTGGCTGCGTTATCGGACTGGTCGTGGGTGGTCGCGACGGTTGCCGAGCTCAACGACAAGCGCACCGAATACGTCAGCCCGGGTTTGGGAAGTCGATGGCGGCGGGACAACTTCCGGCGTGACGGCTGACGTGCGGCACCATAAGGAATGTCGTCACCGGTGTACCTCCACGGTGACCTGCTCTTCGCCGCCTTCGAGCCGACCGACCTCACTACGACGCCGGGAGATGCGCTGCCGGCCGCCGAATTCGACATCGGCTACGACGGAAGCTTCGTACAGACGGTGATTGACGGCGAACCCGATGCCGATCTCCGGGAGCCGTATCCGACATCGAAGACGGCTCCACGAATCACGTTGGGCTGCTCGCACTTCGATGGCGAGCACATCGACGCGGCGTCGGGCTGGGACCGCTGGTCGACGTCGGTCACCCGGGCTCGCGACGGCTTGGCGCTGGTCGTCACCGCCGATCAGAACGGTCGCGTGCCCGTCTTTCGTGTCGACCTGCACAACCTGGCGGGCCGGTACGGCCGCGATATGACCTGATGGTAGCGATGCGGCCAACCGCAGACAGCGCGCGAGCGCTCGCACCAGACCTTGCGCGTGGATTCATGCTGCTGTTCATCGCCTTGGCGCATGCGCATGCCTACCTAGACCGCCCACCCATGCTGGCTGGCTATCCGCTGGAAAACGCCACGATCGATAAGATTTCTGCCTGGCTGACGGTGACTTTTGTCGATTCGCGGGCGATCCCCATGTTCGCGCTGCTGCTTGGCTATGGTGTCGCCCATATCGTTCGGCGTCAGGGGGACCTGCCGCCGAAGGATCTACGTCGGCTGCTCTGGCGGCGAGCGGCGGCATTCATCGTTATCGGTTTCCTGCATTGCATCCTGCTTGCAGGCAACGACATCCTCACCGCCTACGGCGGGATGCTGCTGATCGGCGCCTGCATCGCAATGGTGTATTGGCCCGACCGCTACATCCTGCTGTTTGCCGTGGTCTTCCTCGGCCCGCTCGCGCTGCCCGCAGTCAGTCACCGCATGATCTCAACCGACCCGCCACCGCTCATCCTGCTGCCTCCTGACGTGGTCACCGCAGTAACGGAACGCACATTCGCCTCGATCGTGTTGACGATCGCCGGTCCTGTCATCATTGGGTCGGCGTTCAGCATCGGCCTGCTTACAGGACGCCACTCCATCCTCGAACACCCCGAGCGGTACGTGAAGCTACTGCGGGTGACGGCCGTCGTGGGCATCGGCGCCGCAGTCCTCGGTGCCCAGCCCATAGCGTTGGTGGTCACCGGGGTGGTCGAGGCCCCGAGATGGGCGATCTTCCAATGGTTCGGGCCATTGGACACCTTGACCGGAATCATGGGTGGCTTCGGCTACGCCGCCGTGGTGGGACTGGTGGCGCTACAGCTCAAGGGTCGCCGCGTTGCTGCGGTCGATGCCATCAGCGCCACCGGACGGCGGTCTATGACCTGCTACATAGCGCAATCGGTGGTGTGGATGATCGTATACACGCCGTTCTTGCTCAACATGTCGACGAAGTTCACGGTCAGCACTGCCATGCTTCTCGGCTTCGGAACCTGGCTGCTCACTGTGGCCATGGCCGACTGGATGCGTCGAACGGGTCGCAGGGGGCCGTTCGAAATCCTGCTGCGACGAGTCACCTACCGACCGTCGACGTAGCCCTCCGCCGATATCCATCGAGAATGTCAGCTACTGCCGATGGGGATGTAGAGCGCACAGAAGGCACTGAACACCACCAACACGATGGTCGGTACCAACGCCGCAATGACCTTGCCCATGCTTCTAGCAACCGTCATGTCCTGGGGAGGACGTCGAACTGCCGGAGACACTCGGGTGATGAGCTAGAACCGCACCGGGACAATGAGATTCGTCAGCCAGACGGCCACGAACAGAATCGCGTAGGTGCCTAGCACGATGGCAGTCGCGCGGGCGAGCGGCAGCTCGGTCATCGCGTGGCCGGATTCACCGGCCGAGGCGGGCTGCATCTGTGCGTGATCCATCATCATGGACGGTTCGGGAGAGGCATGGCCGAGGCCGGGCGCAGGAGTGTCAGCGCCGGGCAGCGTCATGCAGCCGTGCTTGAGGCGGTTGGCAACCAGCCAGTGGTTGATCGGATAGGCGACGATGCCGCCGACGATGGTGGCAACGCTCATCCGAAACCAGAACGAAGCGTGGTGCGGTTGTTCCGAGCCCGCCCAGTGCGTACCGAGGATCAGCATCACCGGAAGCATGCCGGTCATCACCAGGTTCATCGAGACCGTCTCGGCGAAAAAGGTCTTGCGCACCGCCTTCCAATAATCGCCGTCGTACATGCCGACCATCATCAGTGCCTGGAAGATGAACAGGCCGAAGGCGAATGCGGACAGATACTCGACGGTGGCGTCCCAACCGTTGGTCAGGCTGAACACCGGCAGGATCGAGGCGGCCACGACGATGCCCGTCGCATCCCCGGCCAGACAGTGCATCTCGCTGTTGAGCGACTGCTTCCAGGTCGCTGCCGTGAATGCATCGTGGGTTCCCGGAATCGGCCTGCGACAGGCCAGCAAGTAGAAGAAGGCACCGACCGGACCCGTGTAGGCCGTGACGAGAATCCACGCCGTGCGCTGAACCCAGCTGGTGACACCGTTGACGATGGAATCCCAGACGACGAAGAGCACACTGCCCGCCGTCAGGGCGAACCAGACCACCATGGCACCGTCGAGCATGGGCATCGTCTCCTTCGACGCTGGGATAGCGTAGGCGCCGTGAGCGCATCGAAGCGTGAATTCGACATCGTCCTGTACGGCGCGACCGGGTTCGTCGGGAAGCTGACGGCGAAGTACCTGGCGACGGCGGGTGGCAAGGCCCGCATCGCCCTGGCCGGCCGGTCGCACGACAAACTGCTCGCGGTTCGCGAGACTCTGGGGGAGCAGGCGCAGGACTGGCCGCTGATCGCAGCCGATGCGTCACAGCCGTCGACGCTGAATGCGTTGGCCGCCCGCACCCAGGTGGTGGTGACCACCGTGGGTCCATATGCCCACTACGGCCTGCCGCTGGTGGCGGCGTGCGCGGCCGCAGGCACTGACTATGCGGATCTCACCGGCGAGGCGCAGTTCATTCGCCGGAGCATCGATCTGTACCACAAGCAGGCGATCGACACGGGTGCACGCATCGTGCATTCGTGTGGATTCGACTCCATTCCTTCGGATCTCACCGTGTTCGCCCTGTATCGGCGCGCCGAGCAGGACAATGCCGGGCAGCTCATGGACACCAACTTCGTTGTGCGCGAGTTCGCGGCCGGCCTGTCCGGTGGCACCATCGCGTCGATGATGGAGGTCATGCGGGCCGCGTCGGACGACCCCGAGGTGCGGCGGTCGTTGAACGATCCGTATACGTTGACGCCGGACCGCGCCGCCGAGCCTGAGCTGGGTGGGCAGCCGGACATGCGGTGGCGGCGTGGCGGAGAGATCGCACCTGAACTGCAGGGCTATTGGACTGCGCCGTTCGTGATGGCCATCATCAACACCCGAATTGTGCGGCGCAGCAACGCATTACTCGACTATGCGTATGGGCGGCGGTTCGGGTACGGCGAGCAGATGAGCATGGGGAAGACCATCGCTGCACCGGTGACGGCCGCGTTGGCCGCGGCAGGCAACGGCGCGGGAATGGCGCTTGGCAGTCGCTTCGCCAACCGGCTACCCCGCAAGCTCGTCGATCGGATCCTTCCGAAGCCGGGAACGGGACCGAGCGAACGCACCCGCGAACGCGGGCACTACACGATCGACACATACACGACGACGACCACCGGCGCGCGCTACCGGGCGACCATGTCGCAGAAGGGCGACCCCGGCTACAAGGCCACCTCGGTCCTGCTGGGTGAGAGCGGGTTGGCGCTCGCACTCGACCGAAGTGGGTTGTCGGATCTGCGCGGTGTCCTCACACCGGCAGCGGCGATGGGAGATGCGTTGCTGGCCCGATTCCCCGGCGCCGGAGTGTCATTGGAGACAACGCGATTGAATTGATCAGCGCTCGCAGAACGCCTGTAGACCAAGATCGTTTGGACTAGTGTCGGCCACGCGTGCAACATCCCAGCAACGAAGGTGGACATCTCATGGCTGGTCTCGACGATCTCATTGCGCAAATCCCGGTGGGAGACATCGCGAGCAAGATCGGTGCCGATGAAGGCGAAGTGAACAACGCGATTCGCACGCTGGTGCCCGCGCTGGTCGGCGGGGTGGCGGAAAACGTCCAGGCTGATTCGATCGACTCGAGCAAGCTCGAATCCGATGTCGCCCAGCAAGGTGCAAGCGGCCTGCTCGACGCCGGTGTCAGTGTGGACCAGGTCGACGCGAGCCAGGGCGATAAATACGTCGCGCGCATCTTCGGCGGCAACGACAGCAACGCCGTCGCGTCGGCGCTGGCCGGCGGTGGGGCAGGCAACAGCGATCTGATCAAGAAGCTTCTGCCGATCCTCGCGCCGATCGTGCTCGCATACATCGGCAAACAACTGACGAAGGGCCAGGGTCAGGCGCCGGCGCAGCCGCAGGCGCAGCCTGCTGGTGGCGGCGGCCTCGGCGATGTGCTGGGCAGCATCCTCGGTGGTGCCGGGGGTGGCGGCGGCAACAACCCGCTGGGCAGCATCCTGGGCAGCGTGCTCGGTGGCGGCGGCGGCCAGAGCAATCCCATCGGCGAGATCCTGGGCGGCCTGCTCGGCGGGAAGAAGTAACCGGTTTCTCCGCGAGAAGACGTAAAGGTCCCTTCCGGTCGGGGGCTTTTCCGCCCTCGCTCGCTGTCTCCCTAGAATTGCGGGGTGACTGCAAGCCCCGAATCTCCAGCTGACGCCCTGCCCAAGTCGTGGGACCCGTCGGCAGTGGAGAGCGACCTGTACGAGGGCTGGGTCAACGCCGGGTACTTCGCGGCCGACGCGACGAGCAACAAGCCCGCGTATTCGATCGTGCTGCCTCCGCCGAACGTGACCGGCAGCCTGCACATGGGCCACGCGCTCGACCACACGCTGATGGACGCCCTGACCCGCCGCAAGCGCATGCAGGGCTTCGAGGTGTTGTGGCTGCCGGGGATGGACCACGCGGGCATCGCCACCCAGAGCGTCGTCGAGAAGCAGCTCGCAGTCGACGGCAAGACCAAAGAGGACTTCGGCCGCGAGCTGTTCATCGACAAGGTGTGGGACTGGAAGCGCGACTCCGGGGGCACCATCGAAGGGCAGATGCGAAGGCTTGGCGACGGCGTGGACTGGAGCCGTGACCGATTCACCATGGACGAGGGCTTGTCTCGGGCCGTGCGCACGATCTTCAAGCGGCTGTTCGATGCCGGGTTGATCTATCGCGCCGAGCGGCTGGTGAACTGGTCGCCGGTGCTCGAGACCGCGGTGTCCGACCTCGAGGTCAAATACGACGACGTCGAGGGCGAGCTGGTGTCGTTCCGCTACGGCTCGTTGCGCGACGATGAACCGCACATCGTGGTGGCGACCACCCGAGTCGAGACGATGCTCGGCGATACGGCGATTGCGGTCCACCCCGATGATGAACGGTATCGCGACCTGGTCGGCAAGACACTGCCGCACCCGTTCGTCGATCGCGAGATGATTGTCGTCGCCGACGAGCACGTCGACCCTGAATTCGGCACGGGCGCAGTCAAAGTCACTCCGGCTCATGACCCCAACGACTTCGAGATCGGCATGCGGCATGCGTTGGCGATGCCGACGATCATGGACACCAAGGGCCGAATCGCGGATACCGGAACACAATTCGACGGCCTGGACCGCTTCGAGGCGCGGTACGCCGTGCGTCAGGCGCTCGCCGACGAGGGCCGTATCGTCGCCGAGAAGCGGCCGTACCTGCACAGCGTTGGGCACTCCGAGCGCAGTGGCGAACCGATTGAGCCACGGCTGTCGCTGCAGTGGTGGGTAAGCGTCGAATCCATGGCGAAGGCGGCAGGTGACGCGGTCCGCGATCACCGCACCGTGATCCATCCGCCGAGCCTGGAACCACGCTGGTTCGCATGGGTGGACAACATGCATGACTGGTGCATCTCGCGTCAGTTGTGGTGGGGACACCGCATTCCGATCTGGCACGGGCCCGACGGCGACATGGTGTGCGTCGGCCCGGACGAAACCCCACCCGAGGGCTGGGAACAGGACCCCGACGTGCTCGACACGTGGTTCTCCTCGGCGCTGTGGCCGTTCTCGACGATGGGCTGGCCCGACCACACACCGGAATTGACGAAGTTCTATCCGACCACCGTCCTGGTGACGGGATACGACATCCTGTTCTTCTGGGTCGCGCGGATGATGATGTTCGGCACCTTCGTCGAAGGCGATTCGGCGATCACGCTCGACGGCGAACGCGGGCCGCAGGTGCCATTCGAGAACGTCTTTTTGCACGGGCTGATCCGCGACGAGTTCGGCCGCAAGATGAGTAAGTCGCGCGGCAACGGCATCGACCCGCTGGACTGGGTCGAGAAGTTCGGTGCAGATGCGCTGCGGTTCACCCTGGCCCGCGGCGCCAGCCCGGGCGGGGACCTGTCGATCGGCGAGGATCATGCCCGCGCATCGCGCAACTTCGCCACCAAGCTGTTCAACGCGACCCGCTTCGCGTTGATGAACGGCGCCGCCCCAGCGTCGCTTCCGAGCCGCGACGACCTGACGGACGCCGACCGCTGGATTCTCGGACGACTGGAAGAGGTTCGCGCCGAGGTGGATTCGGCGTTCGACAGCTACGAGTTCAGTCGGGCTTGCGAATCGCTATACCACTTTGCGTGGGACGAGTTCTGCGACTGGTATGTGGAGCTGGCCAAGGTGCAAATCGTTGAAGAAGACGCCCACACCGCTCGCACTACCTCAGTGCTGGCCTTCGTACTCGACACGCTGCTCAAGCTGCTGCACCCGGTGATGCCGTTCGTCACCGAAGTGCTGTGGAAGACGTTGACCGGCGGCGAGTCCCTCGTCGTCGCCGACTGGCCCGAACCCTCCGGCTTTGCGGTCGATCCCGTTGCTGCGCAGCGGGTCACAGATATGCAGAAGCTGATCACAGAGGTCCGCCGATTCCGCAGCGACCAGGGTCTCAACGATCGGCAGAAGGTGCCCGCGAGGCTGTCCGAAATTGCGCAGGCAGATCTCGACTCGCAGATCCCGGCGGTGACGTCGTTGGCGTGGCTGACCGCCGCCGATGACGGCTTCAACGCGTCGGCCGCCGTCGAGGTGCGTCTGTCGCGGGCCACGGTGGTCGTCGAACTCGACACGTCGGGCACCGTGGACGTCGAGGCCGAAAGGCGCAGGCTGGAAAAGGATCTCGCGGCCGCGCAGAAGGAGCTCGCAGGCACGGAGGGCAAGCTCGGCAACGAGGCCTTCCTCGCAAAGGCGCCCACGGACGTCGTCGAGAAGATCCGCAACCGCCAGCAGGTGGCCCGCGAGGAAGTCGACCGCATCGCGGCACGCCTGGCTTCGCTCACATGACACAACCCGTCCCCACACCGGACGAAGTCGCATCGCTGCTTCAGGTCGAGCACCTGCTCGACCAGCGCTGGCCCGAGACCAAACTCGAGCCCAGCACGGCACGCATCTCGGCGTTGATGGAGATGCTCGGTTCGCCACAACGCACCTACCCGTCGATCCACATCGCGGGGACGAACGGCAAGACATCGGTGGCGCGGATGGTCGATGCGCTGCTGACCGCGTTCAGTCGTCGCGCCGGACGGACCACCAGCCCGCATCTGCAGTCCGCGGTGGAGCGGATCTCGATCGACGGCAAGCCGATTACGCCAGCGGCCTACGTCGCGACCTACCTCGAGATCGAACCGTTCGTGCAACTCGTCGACCAGCAGTCTGAAGCGGTCGGTGGCCCAGCGATGAGCAAGTTCGAGGTCGTCACCGGGATGGCGTTCGCCGCCTTCGCCGATGCGCCCGTCGACGTGGCAGTCGTCGAAGTCGGTCTGGGTGGTCGCTGGGACGCCACCAACGTCGTCAACGCACCGGTTGCGGTCATCACGCCGATCGGGGTGGACCACGCCGACTACCTCGGCGACACCATCGCCGAGATCGCGGGTGAGAAGGCCGGCATCATCACGAAGCAGGAAGACGATCTCGTGCCGACCGACACCGTCGCGGTGATCGCCCGCCAGTTGCCCGAGGCGATGGAGGTGCTGCTGGCCCAGGCGGTGCGTGCCGATGCCGCAGTGGCACGCGAGGATTCGGAATTCGCGGTACTCGGGCGTCAGATCGCCGTCGGTGGTCAGCTCCTTGAACTACAGGGCCTCGGCGGCGTCTACAGCGACGTCTTCCTTCCGCTGCACGGCGAGCATCAGGCGCACAACGCGGCACTCGCGCTGGCTGCCGTCGAAGCGTTCTTCGGCGCGGGTGCGCAGCGTCAACTCGACATCGACACGGTGCGGGCGGGCTTCGCGGCGGTCACCAGCCCTGGCCGGCTCGAGCGGATGCGCAGCGCCCCAACTGTTTTCATCGATGCCGCGCACAACCCGGCCGGTGCGACCGCGCTGGCGCAGGCGTTGCAGGAGGAGTTCGACTTTCGATTTCTCGTCGGCGTCGTCGCCGTGATGGCCGACAAGGACGTCGAGGGCATCCTGGCGGCGCTCGAACCGGCGCTGGACCAAGTCGTGGTCACCCACAACGGATCGCCACGCGCGCTGGACGTCGAAACGCTGGCGCGGCTGGCCGAGGAGAGGTTCGGTCCCGACCGCGTGCTCGCCTCCGCCAACCTGACGGACGCCATCGAAACGGCCACCGCGCTTGTGGAGGAGGCCGGCAACGAGGGCGAGGGTTTCGGCGGTGCCGGGATGGTGATCACCGGGTCGGTGGTGACGGCAGGCGCCGCGCGGACACTGTTCGGAAAGGACCCAGAGTGACCGAACAGCCGCCGCAGCCGCCCGAGCCCGATGCCGGCGGCCGGTCGGCTCCCGATCCGTGGAAGAGCTTTCGCGGAGTGATGGCCGGCACCCTGATCCTCGAGGCGATCGTGGTGCTGCTCGCGCTTCCGGTCGTCGCGCGCGTCGGTTCCGGACTGACCGCGACCAACGTCGGCTATCTGGTCGGTGTGGCCGTCGTCCTGATCCTGCTGGCCGGTGTTCAGGGCCGGCCCTGGGCGCTGTGGGTCAACCTGGCGATGCAACTGGTGGTGATCGCCGGAGTCGTCGTGCACGGGGCACTCGGCTTCATCGGCGGCATCTTTCTGGCGGTGTGGCTGCTGATCGCCTATCTGCGCGCCGAGGTGCTGCGCAGGCAGAAGCGCGGACTGCTGCCCGGCCAGCAGGGCCCGCCCGATTAGGCTGTCGGCGTGACTGAGCCGATTGAGCGCACACTCGTGTTGATCAAGCCCGACGGCGTCGAGCGGCGCCTCGTCGGCGAGATTCTCAGCCGAATCGAACGGAAGGGCCTGGCCATCGGGGCCCTGGAACTCAAGAACGTCAGCGACGAGCTCGCCCGCCGGCACTATGCCGAGCATGAGGGCAAACCCTTCTTCGGATCGTTGCTGGAATTCATCACCTCCGGGCCCGTGGTGGCCGCGATCGTGGAAGGCCCCAGGGCCATCGCCGCGTTCCGGCAGATCGCCGGCGGAACCGACCCCGTCGAGAAGGCCGTACCGGGAACGATCCGTGGCGACTTCGCCCTGATCACGCAGGACAATCTCGTGCACGGCTCTGATTCGCCGGAGTCGGCGGCTCGGGAAATCGACCTCTGGTTCCCCGGCAGCTAGCACGGCATCTGACCAGCTCGCGTGGGTTGTTCGGGCCCGGCGCAGTGATGTGGGATACTGACCATGGGTAGTCGATCCTTAACCAGGGACCGAATGCCCGAATGAAGACTTAGACGTGCGCGACCATCGCCACGCGCGGAGTCCAATTCGCTCCTCGCGTGCGCATGCGGCGCCGACCGTCCAGCCATCATTCAGACCGGCGCCAAAACGGTCCCGACCAGGGATTGTTCGGCGCGAGACCACAACCAGCTCGGGAGAAGTCCACCCGGGCCAATAGCGGAAGCCCTCGCGTGGCCGCGTCGACAGGACGCGCCCGGGGGCTTAGAGGAGACTAAGTGGCCGACGATGACAATTCTGCAGCCCCAACCGAAGAACTTTCAGAGGAGACACAGCACACTGCGGAGCCTGTGGATTCTCAGCCGGAGAAACTGAGGGTTCATTCGCTTGCCCGCGTGCTGGGCACCACCAGCAAGCGCGTGCTCGACGCGCTGACCGAACTCGATGGTCGGCCCCGCAGCGCGCAGTCGGCGGTGGAGGAGGACGAAGCCGAGCGGGTGCGCGAAGCGCTCGCAGACCGCCCCGATGAGCGCGACGCCGACGAGCCCGAGTCGAGGCTGATGCTGGAGGCCCCCGACTCTCAAGCGCAGGACGCCCCCACGCACACCGAGTACATGCCGCTGTTCGTGGCCCCGCAGCCAGTCCAATTCGAGTATGAATCCGACGATGACGACGACGAGGACGACGACAGCGACGAGGGTTCCGACGACGACCAGTCCGACCGTCCCTCGGGCCGACGCAGGCGGCGTGGGCGTCGCGGCCGCGGTCGGGGTCGCGGCGAGCAGAACGGCGATGAGTCGGACACCGACGGTGACGCACAGGCCGACAGCCAAGGCGGCGGCCAGGATTCCGGTGACGACGCCGATGACTCCGACGACGACAACGGCGACGAGGACAACGCCTCCGGCGAGGCCGGCACGCGTCGCAGGCGGCGGCGCCGTCGCCGGAAGTCCGCTCCGGGCGACGGCGACGACTCCGGCAGTTCACCGGACGATCCACCCAACACCGTTGTGCATGAACGCGAGCCCCGCCAGTCGCCGAAGGCCGACAAGTCCGCCCAAGGCGGCGACGAGATCCAGGGCATCAGCGGGTCGACCCGGCTGGAGGCCAAGAGGCAGCGTCGTCGGGACGGTCGCGATGCAGGCAGGCGGCGCCCGCCGATCCTGAGTGAGGCCGAATTCCTCGCCCGTCGCGAAGCCGTCGAACGGATGATGGTGGTGCGCGACAAGGTTCGCACCGAACCGCCGCACGAAGGCGCGCGCTACACCCAGATCGCGGTGCTCGAAGACGGGGTCGTCGTCGAGCATTTCGTCACCTCGGCAGCTTCGGCGTCCCTGGTCGGCAACATCTACATCGGCATCGTGCAGAACGTGTTGCCGTCGATGGAGGCCGCGTTCGTCGACATCGGCCGCGGCCGCAACGGCGTGCTCTACGCGGGCGAAGTGAACTGGGAGGCGGCCGGTCTCGGCGGTGCCAACCGCAAGATCGAGCAAGCGCTCAAGCCCGGTGACTACGTCGTCGTGCAGGTCAGCAAGGACCCGGTCGGGCACAAGGGCGCGCGGCTGACGACTCAGGTGTCGCTGGCCGGCCGCTACCTGGTCTATGTGCCGGGAGCCTCCTCGACCGGTATCAGCCGCAAGCTGCCCGACACGGAACGGCAGCGGCTCAAGGAGATCCTGCGTGAGGTCGTGCCGGCCGATGCCGGCGTGATCATTCGCACCGCCTCCGAAGGCGTCAAGGAAGAAGACATCCGCACCGACGTCAACCGGCTGCAGGAGCGGTGGTCGCAGATCGAGGCCAAGGCTGCCGAGACCAAGAAGAAGGCCGCGGGCGCGGCGGTGGCGCTCTACGAAGAGCCCGACGTGCTGGTCAAGGTCATCCGCGATCTGTTCAACGAAGACTTCCGCGGTCTCATCGTGTCCGGCGACGATGCCTGGACCACCATCAACGAATACGTGAATTCCGTTGCGCCGGAGCTAGTTCCGCGGTTGACCAAGTACGAGCCCGCGTCCCCGGACGGGCCGGACGTGTTCGCGGTGCACCGCATCGACGAGCAGCTGACCAAGGCGATGGACCGCAAGGTGTGGCTGCCGTCCGGCGGCACGCTGGTCATCGACCGCACCGAGGCGATGACCGTGATCGACGTCAACACCGGCAAGTTCACCGGCTCTGGCGGCAACCTCGAGCAGACGGTCACGCGCAACAACCTCGAAGCCGCCGAGGAGATCGTCCGCCAGCTGCGGCTGCGCGACATCGGCGGCATCGTCGTCATCGACTTCATCGACATGGTGCTGGAGTCCAACCGCGATCTGGTGCTGCGCCGGCTGACCGAGGCGTTGGCGCGCGACCGCACCCGCCATCAGGTGTCGGAGGTGACGTCGCTCGGGCTGGTGCAGCTGACGCGAAAGCGGTTGGGCACCGGGCTGATCGAGGCGTTCTCCACGCAGTGCACGCAATGCGCCGGCCGCGGCATCCTGCTGCACGGCGATCCGGTGGATTCGCATCGGCGACCGGCGGTCGCAAGTCGGAGTCGGGCGGTCGCCGCGGCAAGCGTGGCAAGAGCGGCGGCAAGAGCCGACGAAGTCGAGGTGGCCAAGGTGCCCGCGCATCCTGCCGGTGAGCATCCGATGTTCAAGGCGATGGCCGCGGCCAACGGGGCCACCACGAGGACGACGAGGACGAGGACGAGGAGAGGGCCGCCGAGGACGACGTCGACCGAAGTCGATTCGGAGACCATCCGCAAGGCCGTGCGCGACGCCGCCGACGAGGAACTCGAGGACGAAGACTTCGATGACTCGGACGAATCCGACGAATCCGACGAGGACGAATCCGACGAAGACGAGTCCGACGAGGACGAGATCGACCTGGACGAGGACGACGAGGACGACGACATCGACGACGACATCGAGGTCATCAACGACGACTCCGACGAGGACTCCGACGAGGACGACGACGGACGCCGACGATGACGAAGACGACGACGCCGACGAGGACGACGATCGACGAGGACGACGACGAGGACTCTGACGAGGACGACGACGAGCGATCCGACGACGAGTACCAGGAATCGGCGGCCCGGCGCAGCGGCCGGCGCGCCGCCGGCGCGGCGCCGCAGGACCGACCGACGCACGGCGCTGATCCGGCGTGCAAGGCACGGAAGTCGACCTGCGGTGATTTGACCCTCTAGCGGCTGGCTCAAGTACCCTTGAGCGGTTGTCGCCAGGCTGCGGCCGAGCGACAGCTGGCAGAAGACCCGGACACCCAGACATGCGCGGCGCCCAAGTACCGCGCGCCCAGAGACGAAGAGGAACGATGGCGACGTACGCAATCGTCAAGACCGGCGGCAAGCAGTACAAGGTCGCCGTAGGTGACGTGGTCAAGGTCGAGAAGCTCGACTCCGAGCCCGGCGCCAAGGTCTCGCTGCCTGTCGCCCTCGTCGTCGACGGCGCGAAGGTCACCACCGACGCCAAGGACCTGGAGAAGGTCGCGGTCACCGGCGAGGTGCTCGAGCACACCAAGGGTCCCAAGATCCGCATCCACAAGTTCAAGAACAAGACCGGCTACCACAAGCGGCAGGGTCACCGTCAGCAGCTGACGGTCCTGCGGGTCACCGGCATCAAGTAGGGAGTCGAACGAGATGGCACACAAGAAGGGCGCTTCCAGCTCACGCAACGGTCGCGACTCCGCCGCCCAGCGGCTGGGCGTCAAGCGGTTCGGCGGCCAGATCGTCAAGGCCGGCGAGATCCTGGTCCGCCAGCGCGGCACCCACTTCCATCCCGGCGTCAACGTCGGCCGCGGCGGCGACGACACGCTGTTCGCCACGGCTCCCGGCGCCGTCGAGTTCGGTAACAAGCGCGGCCGCAAGACGGTCAGCATCGTGCGACCGTCGGCCCCCCGGAGGCCTAAGCTTCCGCGTCGAAATCGACATTTCGGCGCTGAGCTCTCGTACTTTTGCGCCCAAACGTCCATTTCGGCGAAGGAGTGATCACCGATGCCCCGGTTCGTCGACCGCGTCGTGATTCACGCGCGTGCGGGCAACGGCGGTAACGGCTGCGCGTCGGTCCACCGCGAGAAGTTCAAGCCGCTCGGCGGCCCCGACGGCGGCAACGGCGGGCGCGGCGGCAGCGTCGTGCTCGTCGTCGACCCGCAGGTGCACACGCTGCTCGACTTCCACTTCCATCCGCACGTCGTCGCGCCCTCGGGCAAGCAGGGCATGGGCGGCAACCGCGACGGCGCCGCCGGAGCCGATCTCGAGGTCAAGGTTCCCGACGGCACCGTCGTCCTCGACGAGAACGGCCGGTTGCTCGCCGACCTGGTCGGTGCGGGCACCCGGTTCGACGCCGCTGCCGGCGGTCGCGGCGGCCTCGGTAACGCGGCGCTGGCGTCGCGTGCGCGCAAGGCACCCGGATTCGCGCTGCTCGGCGAAAAGGGCCAGGTTCGCGATCTCACGCTGGAACTGAAGACGGTCGCCGACGTCGGCCTGGTCGGCTTTCCCTCTGCCGGCAAGTCGTCGCTGGTGTCGGCCATCTCTGCGGCCAAACCGAAGATCGCCGACTACCCCTTCACCACCCTGACGCCCAACCTCGGCGTGGTGTCGGCAGGGGATCACACCTTCACCGTCGCCGACGTTCCCGGCCTGATTCCCGGCGCATCCGAGGGCCGCGGCCTCGGCCTGGAGTTCCTGCGACACATCGAGCGGTGTGCGGTGCTGGTGCATGTCGTCGACTGCGCCACGCTTGAGCCCGACCGCGATCCGGTCTCCGACATCGAAGCGCTGGAAGCCGAGCTTGCCGCGTACACGCCGACGCTGCAGGGCGATTCGACGCTGGGTGATCTGGCCTCGCGTCCGCGCGCGGTGGTGCTCAACAAGATCGACGTGCCCGAAGCGCGTGAGTTGGCCGACTTCGTGCGCGATGAGGTCACGCGTCGGTTCGGTTGGCCCGTGTTCGAGGTGTCGACTGTCTCGCGAGAAGGCCTGCGCCCCTTGACCTTCGCGCTGTGGGACATGGTGTCGAAATACCGCGACTCGCAACCTGCGGTCGTGCCCCGTCGACCGGTGATTCGGCCGATCGCCGTGGACGAGAGCGGTTTCACCGTCGAGCCCGACGGTGAAGGCGGCTTCGTCGTGCGTGGTGCGCGGCCCGAGCGGTGGATATCGCAGACGGATTTCGCCAACGACGAGGCGGTCGGCTACCTCGGCGACCGGCTGGCGCGTCTTGGCGTGGAAGACGAGTTGCTGCGGCTCGGCGCGCGACCCGGCTGTGCGGTCACCATCGGCGACATGACCTTCGACTGGGAGCCCCAGACCCCGGCCGGGGTCGACGTGACACTGTCCGGCCGGGGCACGGACACGCGGCTGGAGCAGACCGACCGGGTCGGCGCCGCCGAACGCAAAGCCGCCCGGCGTGAGCGCCGCCGTCCCCGCGGTGAGCAGCCATGAGCAGGCACCGCGACGCCGTGCGCACTGCACGCAGCATCGTCGTGAAGGTCGGCACCACCGCGCTGACCACATCGTCCGGAGTGTTCGACGTGGGCAGGCTGGCCGTCCTGGCCGACGCGATCGAGGCCCGGATGGAGGCGGGCTCCGACGTCGTCATCGTCTCGTCCGGGGCGATCGCCGCGGGTATCGAGCCGCTGCGGCTGTCCAAGCGACCCGCGGACCTGGCCACCAAACAGGCCGCGGCAAGTGTCGGTCAGGTCGCGTTGGTCAACTCGTGGAGCACGGCATTCGCGCGGTACAGCCGCACGGTCGGCCAGGTGCTGTTGACCGCGCACGACATCTCGATGCGAGTGCAGCACACCAACGCTCAACGCACACTCGACCGACTGCGGGCGCTGCACGCCGTCGCGATCGTCAACGAAAACGACACCGTGGCGACCAACGAGATCCGGTTCGGCGACAACGACCGGCTCTCCGCCCTGGTGGCCCATCTCGTCGGCGCCGATGCCCTGATCCTGCTGTCCGATATCGACGGCCTCTACGACTCCGACCCGAGGAAGGGTGACGCGCGCTTCATCGAAGAAGTGTCCGGACCCGCGGACCTGGACGGCGTGATCGCGGGAAGGGGCAGTCATCTGGGCACCGGCGGGATGGCGTCCAAGCTGTCCGCGGCGTTGCTTGCCGCAGACGCCGGCGTGCCGGTGCTGCTGGCAGCGGCGTCGGACGCCGCAACCGCGCTTGTCGACGCATCGGTCGGGACGGTGTTCGCGCCTCGCGCCGAACGCATGTCGGCGCGCAGGTTCTGGGTCCGGTACGCGGCCGAGGCGTCGGGCGCGCTGACGCTGGACGACGGCGCGGTGAGTGCCGTTGTGCGGCAACGCCGCTCGCTGCTGCCTGCGGGAATCACTGCGTTATCGGGTCGGTTTTACGGTGGCGACGTCGTGGAGTTGCGTTCGCAGGACGCGACGATGGTCGCCCGCGGCGTGGTCGCCTACGACCATTCGGAACTCGCGACGATGCTCGGTCGATCGACGTCGGACCTGCCCGCCGAGATGCGCCGCCCCGCCGTGCACGCCGACGATCTGGTGGCCGTTTAGAAGAGCCTGACGAGTAGCGATTTGAGTTTTTCGGCGCGCCGCTGCGCGGTTGTCGTCGGGTCATCGTCGGCCGGTCGAACGGCTACGCCATGCTTTTGCGCGGTTTCGGTGAGCGACGTCTTCACCTCCGGAGCGGCGAGCAGCAGAGTAGCGACGATGCCCGGCCTGAGCGTTCGATGGCGGATGACACCGCGGTAGTGCACCTCGGCGGGGATCCGTACCTCGAGCGCGTTGCCGAGCACGCCGCCCGCAACAGCGACGAACAGCGTCAATGCGGCCTGCGACGCCGCGTCGAGCGCGAGTCCACGGAACGGGAACCACGGCACCGGCAGTCGGTCGATCTGTTTGTCGAGAGCACCGGACAGCAGGTAACCGACCAACTTGGGCGCCTCGATCTCGTCGACGTCGGCCCAGTTGACGGCGTCACCGTCGAATTCGACGGCGTCCTCGCTGATCGCCACGCCGCCGAAACGGTTCATCAGGCGTAGCAGTCCGCGGACCATCTCGGGCCCGGGGGCGAGCGCCGCGAGCGCGTCGCCGATGCCGAGCGAGACGTCTTGCACAGGTGCAGCCTATGCGGCCACCGGTGGCAACTCATCGGCGAGCAGCGCCAGCATCGGTGAGCAGCCGTTGTCGATCTTGACCGTCGCCAGATCGTCGCCGCGCGTGCGTCCGCGGTTGACTATTGCGACCGGGATGCCCAGCGCGGCGGCGTGCCGGACGAACCGGTAGCCCGAGTAGACCGTCAACGACGAACCCGCCACCAGCAGGGCATCGGCCCGGTCGACTACTGAAAATGCTTGCTCTACACGGTCTTTGGGGACGCTCTCGCCGAAGTAGACGATGTTGGGCTTGAGCATGCCGCCGCAACTCGGACAGTCGATGATCGTGAAGGCGGAGGTGTCACCGACGATCGCGTCGGCGTCGGGCGCCACGGCGATGCCGCCCACCTTCTCCGCGCGCTCGGCGAATCCGGGGTTGGCGTTCTCGAGTAGTTCGGCAAGGTCGGCGCGGGCCATCGTGTACCCGCAGTCCAGGCAGATCACCTGGTTGTAGGTGCCGTGCAGGTTGACCACCGAGCGGCTGCCGGCCTTGGTGTGCAACAGGTCGACATTTTGCGTGATGAGACCCGTCACCACGCCGGCCCGTTCCAGCGCTGCGAGCGCTCGGTGACCGGCGTTGGGCAGCGTCTCATGCATGTGCCGCCAGCCCACGTGATTGCGCGCCCAGTACCGCTGCCGGAACACCGGGTCGGTGGTGAACTGGCGGATGGTCATCGGGTTGCTCGGCGGCGAGTCCGGCCCGCGGTAGTCCGGGATGCCGGAATCGGTGGACATCCCGGCGCCGGTGAGCACCGCGACCCGTCGTTCCCGCAGGATGGAGACGAGTTCTGGTGCTTCCACCCCCTCGAGGGTAGTTCAGCTGGCGGACTGCTCCTCCTGGTCGTCCTGCGTGGGCGCGTCCTCGTCGTCCTCGTCTTCGTCGTCTTCGTAGTCGTCCTCGTCCTCTTCGTCGTCCTCGTCGGCGAGGATGGTCTCGATGACCTCGACGTGCTTCTCAGACGACGTCGAATCCGACAGCGGCACGAAGACGGTGAGAATGCCGCGGTCGTAGGTGGCGTGGATCTCGTCCTCGTCAGCGCCCGCGGGCAGTTCCACCGTGCGCTCGAATGACCCGTAGGAGAACTCCGAGATCCCGTTCGACTCGCTGCGCTGAGCCCGGTCCGCCTTGATCGTCAATTCCCCGTCGCGAACGGTGACCTCGAGGTCTTCGATCGGATCGACGCCGGGCAGCTCGGCGCGGAGCTGGTAGAGCCCCTCTCGGCTCTCGTCCTCGAGGCGGATCACGTGGCTTTCGAAGAACGGACGCAAACCGGCGAACGCCGGAAAGCCGTTGAAGAGTTCAGACAGTTCGGGCAGCAAGGGCCGTGATTGACGTTGTACAGCAAGCTTATTCACGATTCCTCCAGACGTGGGTCGTGTCAGTCACGATGCGCGACGCAATCAAACTCACCGGATCCTGCGAGGTGCACGCGGGCGAACTGCAGGCCAACAGAATTCGATGCGACTGCGACGGACTGGCCATGACGCTGCGCAAACGACCGGGGTCCTGCACACACCGGCTGGTTTTGGGGCAAGAATGAGGCATGGACTTCTACTCGGCCTACCACCACGGCTTCGTCCGTGTGGCCGCGTGTACGCACAAAACGACCATTGCCGACCCGGCATCCAATGCCGACTCGGTGATACAGGTGGCGCGGGCATGTCACGACGACAGCGTCGCGCTGGCGGTCTTTCCCGAGTTGACGCTGTCGGGCTATTCGATCGAGGACATCCTGCTGCAGGACACGTTGCTGGATGCGGTCGAGGACGCGCTGCTCGACGTCGTGGTGGCGTCCTCGGAACTGATGCCCGTACTGGTCGTGGGCGCACCGCTTCGCTATCAGCACCGGATCTACAACACCGCGGTCGTCATCCACCGCGGCCGGGTCCTTGGTGTCGTGCCGAAGTCCTACCTGCCGACCTACCGCGAGTTCTATGAGCGACGCCAGGTGGCGGCTGGTGACCTGGTGCGCGGGGCGATCCGGATGGGTGACGCGGACGTGCCGTTCGGGCCGGACCTGTTGTTCACCGCGACCGATCTGCCTGGCTTCGTGTTGCATGTCGAGATCTGCGAGGACATGTTCGTGCCCGTCCCACCGAGCGCGGAGGCGGCGCTCGCGGGTGCCACCGTGCTGGCGAACCTGTCCGGCAGCCCGATCACGGTCGGCCGGGCCGAGGATCGCTGCCTGCTGGCGCGGTCGGCGTCGGCGCGGTGCCTTGCGGCCTACGTGTACGCCGCCGCCGGCGAAGGCGAGTCGACGACCGACTTGGCGTGGGACGGCCAGACCATGATCTGGGAGAACGGGACCTGCCTCGGGCAATCCGAGCGCTTCCCCAAGGGCGAGCGGCGCACGATCGCCGACGTCGATCTCGAGCTGTTGCGCTCTGAGCGACTGCGGATGGGCACGTTCGACGACAACCGGCTCCATCACGGGATCACGCCGGAGTCATTCCGGCGGGTGGAGTTTGCGCTCGATCCGCCGTCGGGCGATATCGGCCTGCGTCGGGAGGTGGAGCGGTTCCCGTTCGTGCCCGCGGATCCGTCACGGCTGCAACAGGATTGCTATGAGGCGTACAACATCCAGGTCGCCGGTCTGGAGCAGCGGCTGCGCGCGCTGAAGTACCCGAAGGTCGTGCTTGGCTTGTCCGGCGGACTGGATTCCACCCATGCGCTGATCGTCGCGGCCCACGCGATGGATCGAGAAGGCAGGCCGCGCAGCGACATTCTGGCGTTCACGCTGCCCGGCTTCGCGACCGGCGAACACACCAAGGGCAATGCTTATCGCCTTGCCGAGGCTCTCGGTGTGAGGTTCGAAGAGATCGACATCACGGCGACCGCGGAGCTGATGCTCAAGGAGATAGACCATCCGTTCTCGCGCGGCGAGAAGATCTACGACGTCACCTTCGAGAACGTGCAGGCCGGGCTGCGCACCGACTACCTGTTCCGGCTGGCCAACCAGCGCGGCGGGATCGTGCTCGGCACCGGTGATCTATCCGAACTTGCGCTCGGCTGGTCGACGTACGGCGTGGGCGATCAGATGTCGCACTACAACGTCAACGGCGGCGTGCCGAAGACCCTTATCCAGCACCTGATCCGCTGGGTCATCTCGTCCGGCCAGTTCGACGACGCGGTCAACGAGGTACTGCAGTCGGTGCTCGACACCGAGATCACCCCCGAGCTGGTCCCGACCGGCGAGGACGAGGAGATTCAGAGCAGCGAGGCCAAGGTGGGACCGTATGTGCTGCAGGACTTCTCGCTGTTCCACGTGCTGCGATACGGGTTCCGGCCGTCGAAGGTGGCATTCTTGGCCTGGCACGCGTGGAGCGATCCCGAGCGCGGCGACTGGCCCTCCGGATTCCCGGAGAGCAAGCGGCCGTCCTACTCGCTCAAGGAAATCCGGCACTGGCTGCAGGTCTTCGCGCAGCGGTTCTATTCGTTCGCCCAGTTCAAGCGGTCGGCAATGCCGAACGGTCCCAAGGTGACGCACGGCGGGTCACTCTCACCGCGCGGCGACTGGCGCGCACCGTCGGACATGTCGGCCCGCATCTGGCTCGACGAGATCGAACGCGAGATTCCGGAGGACTAGCGCCTACGCCGCCTCGTCCGGATCGACCAGGTAGCGCTCGGGGTGGTGGTAGTGGTTGGTGCGTCGCTGCCCACTTTCCAGGTGCGGAGGTGGGATCCATTCGGTGGTGCCGTCTGTGCGTTTTCGGGTGCGCCGGCCACCGGCTCCCCGGTCATCGCGGTGCGCGGGCCGAACAGTTCGGCATGCTTGATACGCCGCTGCGCCTCACCCTTGGAGATCCGCAGTCGGGTCGTCAGAACCTGGACCAACGACATCGCCCCCAGCGCCTTGGGGTCGGCCTCGGCGGCCAGTCGCGCCACCAATCGGTTCTCGACGGCGGGCAGCGCCCACACCGCAGCCTTGAGCCGGTCCAGCTGCGCCAACAGCTCCGGGTGGGTCAGCTCATCCACCGAGGAGGCCTGCATTTTCGCCAGACCGGCGACGACCAGGTCCACACCCGCGACGAACTCCATACATCGAACACTAGTTCGACCCGCCGACAAGTTTCGTGATCGCCCCAGCAGACAGCACTCAGTCGATAGGCTCCGCAGTGTCAGGGCTACAGCGCGGACGGGGGGATTCCCTAATGAACCAGAGACGAGAGACGGCTGAAGCGAAGCGAGCCCGCGAGAAGCAGCATGAGGAGGACGCTCGTCGATTGCGGGAGTTCGATGCCTTCGCGAAATTCTCGGAAGCCGACGTGGCGCGCATCGTGCGGGCAGCACATCGGACCTCGACCTCGGGGCCATGGCCGCTGATCCGCGAGCAGACTCCGTCCGACGCCTGCTACATCCTGCTCAGCGGGGAGGCGGGGGTCTATGTCGGCAAGGACCGCATCGCCGTGGTGGGCCCCGGCGAGGTGATCGGCGAGTCGTCGCTCCGTCGCGGGAAACTGCGCAACGCGACCGTGACGACGACCGGACGGGCAGATGTGCTGAACATCTCACGCGATGATCTCAATCGCTTGCTCGGCGAGGTGCCTGCGCTGCGCGCGATGATGGACGAGACAGTCGAGCGACATGTGCCGGGGGCGGCGACCGCCGAGTCCGATTAACCCGTTACTGGCGACTGGATCCCGGCCACCGGAGCTTGCCGGCGCCGATTGCGCCAACAAGCGCTCCGCCGAGGACCCCGACGGTAGACCACCACCATTGACCGGTCATTGCTCCTACGGTCACTCCGATGATCAGACCGATGATCAACGGCAACCAGAGCCAGCTTTCCTCCTGCTTGCTGTTCATCTGCTTGCGTGCCATTTGATCCACGCTAGCGTGAACGGCTACGCAGACCGACCTTGGGTATGAAGCGGCCGACGCCGGCCAGGTAGTCACGGTAGGTGTCGCCATGCACCGCCAGCAGGTAGGGCTCCTCGACAAATCGCACTTGTAGTTCGATCGTGACGGCAAGGAGAACGAAGCCCGCGATCGCGGCGACATTCGGTGTCACCAAAGCGATTCCGAGGCCGAAGACCAGCATGGCAGTGAAGATCGGATTGCGAACTCTGCCGAACACGCCCGTGCGCACAAGCGTCGTCGTCTCGCTCGGGTCGACGCCGATGCGCCACGAATCTCCCATGTCGAGCTGGGCGTAGACGGTGGTGGCGATGCCGATGACCGCGACGGCGACACCGGTCAGCTGAACCCAAACGGCATGCAGCGCAGGCAGTGGTGATAGTGCGCCGGCCAGCTGTAGTACCGGTGCGACGACAGCCACCACCAGTGCGATGACGAACCACGCCCCGGCAAACCATTCGACCGACCCTGGTCGGCCGCTGACACCGCGGAATCCCGCCGATCCGGTGCGGCGACGCTGTTCCCAACTGCGCCAACCGAATCCGAGTACGGCGAAGACAGCGAAGAGCGCGAGTGCGACGATCGGCATCATCTGTCCTCTCAGTGGCAGCACGGGTCGCCGCGCCAAGCGTTGAGGCCTTCGCGGACCGCGATCGCGGCGATACCGATCGCGGCGACGGGATCGGCCCATGACAATCCCCACAGACTGTTGAGCACGAGGCCGGCGAGCAGGATGGCAGAGAGGTATGTGCACAGCAGCGTCTGTTTGGAATCGGCCACGGCCGAATGCGATCCCAATTCGCGGCCGGCGCGGCGTTGCGCCCACGACAGCACCGGCATGACCGCCAGGCTGAGTGATGCGAGCGCGATGCCGATGACCGACGGGCGCGCTTCGCCCATGCCCGCGAGTGTGAGCACAGCGTCGACAGTGACGTATGCCGCGAGCGCAAAGAAGGAGAAGGCGATGAACCGCAGGGCGGCCTTCTCGCGCGTCTCGGGATCCTTCGCGGAGAACTGCCACGCCACTGCGGCCGCCGATGAGATTTCGATTACCGAGTCCAGGCCGAATCCGATCAGTGCCGTCGACGACACCCGCGTCCCCTCGGTCAGCGCCACCACCGCCTCGATCACGTTGTAGGTGATCGTGGCCGCCACCAGCAGCCGGATCCGTCGGGCCAGCACCTCGCGTCGCCGTATCGACAAAGGCGCAGACATCAGCAGCAGGCGTTGGAATCGGCGGCAGGGCAGCAGGCGGGGTCGACGCTCAGCACTAGACCGACGAGGTCGTCGAGGGCATGCGCGATCCGCTTGTCGGCGAGTTCGTAGCGGCTCCGCCTGCCCTCCGGTTGTGCGACAACCAGGCCGCAGCCGCGCAGACACGCCAGATGGTTGGACAGGATCTGTCGCGAGACGCCGATTTTGTCCGCCAGATCGGACGGGTATCCGGGGCCGTCACACAGCAGAAGCAGGATCTCCGCGCGGGTGGGATCGGACAGCGCGTTGCCGAATCGCGACAGGGCGTCGCTGTGTGTCACCGTCTGCATGCCCGGAACAGTACATCAGAATCTGTACTATCCGCTGGTGATTTGTGTGCGTTCGGGAGCGCTGAGCGCAACAAAACGCACACGAACCGCTCAGAGGCGACCGTCGATTCGAAGGTCCGGATGCACCCAGTCGGGCGAGCGCCGCTCCTTGAACGCGCGGAAACCCTCCAGGGCCTCGGGCGAGCTGTAGCTGGCCTGCATGCCGATGCGGTCGAACAGGCCGAGGTAGTTATCGAGGCTGGACTTCACCACGCTTCTGGCCGCTGGGGCGGACCGGCAACACTGGCCGAGCACCTCACGAGCGGCGTCGAGCAGCTCGTCATGCGGCACGACTCGGGCGACCATGCCCCAGTCCTGGGCTTCTTCGGCGCTCAGCGTGCGGCCGGTGAACATGAGGTCGCGGGTGCGCACTGGACCGATGAGTCGGGTCAGCATCTGGCTGTAATACGTGTCGGCGATGCCGCGGAGCAGTTCGGGCACGCGGAACGTCGCGCGGTCACTCACCACCGCCATGTCGCTGCACAGCGCGATCTGAAGGCCGCCGCCCTGACACAGGCCGTTGACCGCCGACACCACCGGCTTGACGGACTGGCGCAGCGTCTCGAACGGCGTGACGTCCATCCCGAGCGCGGACCCGAACGTCAGCCAGTTGTCGCTGCCGTCGCCGCCGCCGAGGTCGCCGCCGGGCGCGAACACGTCACCGGTGCCGGTGATCAGCAGACCGGCGAGGTCGGGGTCGGCGTCGACGTGGCGTACCGCGTACCGGATGCCGAAGTACATCGCGGGTGTCATCGCGTTGCGGGCCTCGGGCCGGTCGAGTCTGCAGACACCGAACGGACCCTCGCGCGTGAACCGTAGGTACGGCGTGCCCAGCCAGTCGCCGTCGGGTGGGCGGGGTGCGGTCGTGGATGTCATAGGTGTCCTTCTGTCGCCTTTCGGTTGGACACAGCATCGTCGATGGCCTCGGCGTACGGCGCGCAGTCCCCGGCTCCCGGTACCAGGGTCGCCAGGGCGCCCGCCGCGCAGGCCCGTCGCAGCGCGTCTTCATGCCCGTCACGCCACGCGGCGGCGAGCACGCCGGCGAACACGTCGCCCGCACCCGTCGTGTCGACCGCCTCGACTGCGGGTGCTGTTACGTCGAACCGTTCGTCCTCGCCCAGATAGCTGGCGCCGCGGGAACCACGTGTGATCACGAGATGCGGTACGGGCCAATGCCATTCGCGCGCTTCGGCCTCATTGACGACGACGACGTCGGCGAGTTCGGACAGCGCCAGAAGGTCGTGGGGCGGCGCGCCCGCAGGCGACGCATTGACGATGACGACCGCCCCCGCGGCGCGGCCGATCCGCGCTGCCGCGATCGCGGTGGGGATCGGTATCTCCAGTTGCAGCAGCACCAAGTCGCTGTCGGCGATGACAGCGCGGATGTCGGCAGAGGTCAGGGTCAGGTGCGCGTTTGCACCCGGCGCCACCACGATGGCGTTCTCCGCCGCGGAGTCGACCACGATGGCCGCCGTGCCGCTTGCCCCCGGAAGCGCGACGACGCCGTCGAGTCCGACGTCGTTGGCGCGCAGATGTGCGCGGAGCTGCTCGGCCGAGGAATCGCTGCCGAGGGCGGCAACCAGTTGCACGGAAGCCCCCGCCCTGGCCGCGGCGACCGCCTGATTGCCGCCCTTCCCGCCGGGCGATGACGAGACCGCGGACGCCAGAACCGTTTGGCCGGGCCGGGGTAATGCGTCGACGGTGAATGTGAGATCGGCGTTCACACTGCCCACTACGCAGACGCGCGCCACCATGACGCCAACGCTAGCCCAGCCCGGCTACCTGACAGGTGTCTAACGTCCGATACGCTGGCTGAATGAGTGTGCAAGCACCGTCACGGAGCGGGGCGACTCAAGGGCCTGAGCCTGACTTGCGCTCACAGGTCCACGACGCCGCCGGACGGGCCCGCGCCGCGGCTCGCACGCTGGGCACGCTGAGCACCGAAACCAAGAACCTGGCCCTGCACGCGGCCGCCGACGCCGTGCTGTCCCGTATGCACGAGATTCTCGCCGCCAACACCGTCGATCTCGACGCCGCGCGTGAGTCCGGCACCCCGGACGCCATGCTCGACCGGCTGGCGCTCAACCCGCAGCGCGTCGACGGCATCGCGTCGGGGCTGCGGCAGGTCGCGGGCCTGCCGGACCCGATCGGCGAGGTGTTGCGCGGACGCACCCTTCCCAATGGTCTGCAGCTGCGTCAGCAGAGGGTGCCGCTCGGAGTGGTCGGAATCGTCTACGAGGGCCGGCCCAATGTCACCGTCGACGCGTTCGGCCTGACGCTGAAGTCCGGCAACGCGGTGCTGTTGCGCGGCAGTTCGTCGGCGGCGCACTCCAACGAGGCGCTCGTGACCACGCTGCGCGGCGCACTGATCGGCGAAGACCTGCCCGCCGACGCGGTGCAGTTGCTGCCCAGCCACGACCGCGCAAGCGTCACGCACTTGATCCAGGCTCGCGGACTCGTCGACGTCGTGATCCCGCGTGGGGGAGCGGGATTGATCGATGCGGTGGTGCGCGACGCCATGGTGCCGACGATCGAGACCGGAGTCGGCAACTGTCACGTCTACGTCCATGAAGCCGCCGACCTCGAGGTGGCCGAACGCATTCTGCTGAACGCCAAGACGCGGCGGCCCAGCGTGTGCAACGCCGCCGAGTCGCTGCTGATCGACGCGGCGATCGCCGACCGCGCGGTGCCGCGGCTGACGAAGGCCCTTCAGGACGCGGGAGTCACCGTGCACGACAACCCCACCGAGGACGAGCTTCGTGCCGAGTTCTTATCCATGGACATCGCAGTGGCTGTGGTAGACGGCCTCGACGCCGCCATCGCCCACGTCAACGAGTACGGCACCGGGCACACCGAGGCCATCGTGACAACGAATCTTGCTGCTGCGCAGCGCTTCACCGAACGCGTGGACGCCGCAGCGGTGATGGTCAACGCGTCGACCGCGTTCACCGACGGGGAGCAGTTCGGTTTCGGCGCCGAGATCGGTATCTCCACCCAGAAGCTGCACGCCCGAGGGCCGATGGGCCTGCCAGAATTGACGTCAACCAAGTGGATTGTGTGGGGAGACGGCCACACCCGCCCGGCGTGAACCCGAGAACCTAGGAGAAGCCCCGATGAGCGCTTGCGCGAAGAGGATTGAACCACAGTGAGCGTCCCCGCCCGCCCCGCCCCGATGTTCGCCGACATCGACGATGTCGCTCGGCGCCTGGCCGAAACCGGCTATCTACCCGACACCGCAACGGCCACCGCGGTATTCCTCGCCGACCGACTGGGCAAGCCGCTGTTGGTGGAAGGGCCGGCCGGCGTCGGCAAGACCGAGTTGGCCCGCGCGGTCGCGCAGGCGACGGGTTCGGGTCTGGTACGACTGCAGTGCTACGAGGGTGTCGACGAGGCTCGCGCGCTCTACGAATGGAACCACGCCAAGCAGATCCTGCGGATCCAGTCCGGCTCCGGCGACTGGGACCAGACGAAGATGGACGTCTTCAGCGAGGAGTTCCTGCTGACGCGTCCACTTCTGACGGCGATCCGGCGTACCGAGCCGACGGTGTTGCTCGTCGACGAGACGGACAAGGCCGACATCGAGATCGAAGGCCTGCTGCTCGAGGTGCTGTCCGACTTCGCCGTCACGGTCCCCGAACTGGGCACGATCACCGCCGAAAGGGCGCCGTTCGTGGTCCTGACATCGAACGCGACCCGCGAACTGTCCGAGGCGCTCAAGCGCCGATGCTTGTTCCTGCACATCGACTTTCCCGATCCAGATCTGGAGCGGCGCATCCTGTTGTCGCGCGTTCCCGAACTGCCCGAGCATCTGGCCGAGGAGCTGGTGCGCATCATCGGCGTGCTGCGCGGCATGGCGCTCAAGAAACTGCCGTCGGTCGCTGAGACCATCGACTGGGGCCGCACGCTGCTGGCGCTGGGGCTGGACACGATCAGTGACGCGACGATCGCGGCCACCCTGGGAGTCGTTCTCAAACACCAGTCCGACCAAGTCAAGGCGTCCGGAGAGCTAAGGCTGAACTGATGGCCGTCCGCCGAACCCGCCCGCCACAGCCGCTGGCACCACACGGCCTTCCCGGCCATCTCGTCGGGTTCGTGGAAGCGCTTCGTGCGCAAGGGATTTCGGTCGGCCCATCGGAGACCGTCGACGCCGGCCGAGTGATGTCGGTGCTCGGCCTCGGCGACCGTGAGGTGTTGCGCGAGGGCCTCGCGTGTGCGGTGCTCCGACGCCCCGACCATCGCGACACCTACGACGCGATGTTCGACCTGTGGTTCCCCGCGGCACTGGGCGCGAAAACGGTGCTCGATGGCGATGACTCCGACGACGACCTCGACGGTCTGCCGCCCGAGGACGTCGACGCGATGCGCCAGGCACTTCTGGATCTGTTGGCGGACAACGAGGAACTGGCGAACCTGGACGAGCGGCTGGCCGCGATGATCGCCCAGATCGTCGAGGCGTACGGGCGCTACAACTCCAGCCGCGGCCCGTCGTACTCGTCGTATCAGGCGCTCAAGGCGATGAACCTGGACGACCTCGAGGGCCGGTTGCTTGCGGGTCTGCTCGCGCCGTACGGAGACGATCCGACACCGACCCAGGAGCAGATCGCCAAAGCGCTTGCTGCTCAGCGTATTACGCAGCTGCGCAGAATGGTGGAAGCGGAGACCAAACGGCGCACCGCCGAGCAGCTGGGCCGCGACCACGTGCAGATGTACGGCGTGCCGCAGCTGTCGGAGAACGTCGAATTCCTGCGCGCTTCGGGCGAGCAGTTGCGCCAGATGCAGCGGGTGGTGGCACCGCTGGCCCGCATGCTGGCGACCCGGCTGGCCGCGCGACGGCGGCGGTCCCGCGCCGGCGAGATCGACCTGCGGAAGACCTTGCGTAAGTCGATGTCGACCGGCGGTGTGCCGATCGACGTGGTGCTGAAGAAGCCGCACCCCGCGCGGCCGGAACTGGTGGTGCTCTGCGATGTGTCCGGCTCGGTCGCGGGCTTCAGCCATTTCACGCTGATGCTGGTGCATGCGCTGCGGCAGCAGTTCTCCCGCGTTCGGGTCTTCGCGTTCATCGACACCACCGACGAGGTGACCGAATTGTTCGGGCCCGACGCCGACCTCGCCGTCGCCGTGCAGCGCATCACTCGCGAAGCTGGCGTGTACACCCGCGACGGCCATTCCGATTACGGCCACGCGTTCGTGTCGTTCATGGACAAGTGGCCGAACGTGCTGTCGCCGCGCAGCTCGCTGCTGGTGCTGGGCGACGGCCGCAACAACTACCGCAACCCCGAGCTCGACCTGCTGGCTCACATGGTCAACTCGAGTCGGCACGCGCACTGGCTCAACCCGGAGCCGCGGCACCTGTGGGGCAGCGGCGACTCGGCCGTGCCGCGGTACGAGGATGTGATCACCATGCACGAATGCCGGTCGGCCAAGCAGCTGGCCTCGGTGATCGACGCGCTTCTTCCGGTCTGAGCTGCGCCGGTCGCGGCCCGATCAGGCGGCGGTCGCGGCGCTGCCGGAAAAGTGAGCCATCAGTTCGGTTGCGACCTCTTCGGCGCGCTCGACCTGCCACCAGTGTCCACACGCGAGTTCGTGGTAGCGCGCCCCAGCGGCTGTCGCGGCGGCGCGTCCGAAGTCTGCCGTCTGGTATCGATCGTCCCTGCCCCACAACATCAGGCCGCGCGGGTACGTGGAGTTCGGGTCGAACGCCCAGTCCTCCAGATACGGCTCGGACCGGTACAGCGACAGCATATGCTCGAACATTCTGCGGTCCATGCCCGCCGCGACGCCGGTGGCGTCCAACTCGGGTACTCCCGCGGCGACCATCATGGCAGCGCGAGTATCCACATCGAGGCGCAGGAAGTGATCGCGCCAGCGCTCGCCCAGCCCGGTGGTCTGCCAGATCCGAGCCTGTCGGTGCCAGAGGAAGTCGTCCGCGCACACCCCGCCGCCGAGTGCCCAGGTGTTGACCAGATCAGGTCGGGCGAGGATGACGCCTTGACTGATGACCGACCCCTGGTCGTGTCCGACAAGGTCGACCGGCTGATTCATCGTTTCCAGCTGTTCGATCAGCCAATCGCGGTAGGCGTAGCGCGTCCCGCTGAAGCCGGCGGGCGCGTCGCAGCCGAAGCCCGGAAGCTGCACGGCGATCGTGTCGCGATCCGACAGGACTGAGCGCACCGGATCCCACACCGCTGCGGTGTTGGGTACGCCGTGGACAAAGACGACGGTCATTGATTCCCCTTCCTTCGCTGCAGTGACGCTGCAGGGCGTGGCCTCTTGAGGGAAGACCTCCGCCCTAATATAGCGAACGATCGTTCGTTCGACAAATCCGATCGATCGTACGGTATATTGGGGGAATGGCAGATGCTCGGAAGATGGCAGGTCGACGCTCCGTCGTCGAGGCATCCAACACCCGCAGCAAGATCCTGGGTTGTGCCGCCGACATGGCATCCGTCGAGGGACTCGAGGGCCTGACCGTCGGCAGGCTCGCGACGGCGCTCGGTATGAGCAAGGCCGGCGTGATCGGTCAATTCGGCAACAAGCTCGAACTGCAATTGGCGACCCTCGATTTCGCGGCCGCGGTATTCCGCGACGAAGTGTGGCGGCCTGCCGAACACGCCCCGGCCGGGATGCCGCGTCTGGTCGCGATCTGCCACAGCTGGATGGACTACGCCGGACGTCCGGCGTTTCCCGGAGGCTGCTTCATCGCCGCCGCCTCCTTCGAATTCGACAGCCGTCCCGGTCCCGTGCACGACGCCCTTGCCAGGTACATGCACCAGTGGCATTCACAACTGGTCGAGGACGCGGCGATCGCCATCGAGGCTGGAGATCTGCCTGTGGGCACCGATGTCGAACAGATCGCGTTCGGTCTCGAGGCATTGGCCGCCAGCGTGTCTCCCACCCGAGGAATCTACGGTGACGGGCTCGCGGCTGAGCGTGTCAAGGACTCGATGCTCAGGCTGCTCGGCCAGCCGACAACGCGCCCTTAACCTCCCGTAAGCTGGCTATTCGTGCAATCTCGACGCAGGCTGGGCGTGATGGGTGGGACGTTCGACCCCATCCACAACGGTCACCTCGTCGCGGCCAGCGAGGTTGCCGACCTGTTCGAGCTCGACGAGGTGGTGTTCGTCCCCACCGGGCAACCGTGGCAGAAGCGGCACCGCCCGGTCACCGCCGCCGAGGACCGCTATCTGATGACGGTGATCGCGACCGCCTCCAATCCGAGGTTCTCGGTCAGTCGCGTCGACATCGACCGCGGCGGCCCCACCTATACCAAGGACACGTTGCGTGACCTTCGCGCGCTCAATCCGCACGCCGATCTCTACTTCATCACCGGAGCCGACGCGCTGGCGTCGATTCTGTCGTGGCAGAACTGGGAGGAAATGTTCTCGATCGCCAAGTTCATCGGTGTGAGCCGCCCCGGATACGAGCTGCACGGTGAACACATCGCCGCCGCCATGAGGGAGCTCCCCGCCGAGGCGCTGAACCTCGTCGAGGTGCCCGCCCTGGCGATCTCGTCGACCGACTGCCGCAGGCGTGCCGAAAAGAACCGGCCGATCTGGTATCTGGTGCCCGACGGCGTCGTCCAGTACGTGGCCAAGCGCAAGCTGTATGCAGCCCAACCGGTTTCGACGCAAGGGGCACATAAATGAGCGCGTCCGACGAAGCGCTTCAAATGGCGACCGTCGCCGCGAGGGCGGCCGCGTCCAAACTGGCCGACGATGTCGTGGTGATCGACGTTTCCGGCCAACTCGTCATCACTGACTGCTTCGTCATCGCGTCGGCATCCAACGAGCGTCAGGTCAACGCGATCGTCGACGAGGTCGAGGAGAAGATGCGCGTCGCGGGATACAAGCCCGCCCGCCGCGAAGGCGCGCGCGAAGGACGCTGGACACTTCTGGACTACGTCGACATCGTCGTGCACATTCAGCATCAGGACGAGCGCAACTTCTATGCGCTGGACCGACTGTGGCGCGATTGCCCGATCATCCCGGTCGATCTGGACGGCCAGTCATGAGGATCCGCCGTCTGGTGATGCTGCGTCATGGGCAGACCGAGTACAACGCAGGCAGCCGCATGCAGGGCCAGTTGGACACCGAGCTGTCTGACCTCGGCCGCGACCAGGCTGTCGCCGCCGCCGAGGTGCTCGCCAAACGGCAACCGATGGTGATCGTCTCGTCGGACCTACGGCGGGCGCTGGACACCGCGGTCGCGCTGGGCGAGCGCGCCGGGATGCCGGTGCTCGTCGACACCCGGCTGCGCGAGACGCATCTCGGCGACTGGCAGGGCATGACGCACATCGAGGTCGATGACGCTGCGCCGGGCGCCCGGCTGGCATGGCGGGAGAACGCCCGATGGGCGCCGCACGGCGGGGAAAGCCGGGTCGACGTCGCCGCGCGTGGCATGCTAGTGGTCACCGAGCTCATCGCCGAGCAGTCCGAGTGGGGAATCGACGAACCGGAACGGCCGGTGGTGCTGGTCGCCCACGGTGGGCTGATCGCCGCGCTGACCGCTGCGTTGTTGGGCCTGCCCGTGGACAATTGGCCGGTGCTGGGTGGGATGGGCAACTGCAGCTGGGTCCAGCTGTCCGGGCACAGCGATGACGACGCCGCGGCCCAGGACGTCCGCTGGCGACTCGATGTGTGGAACGCTTCAGCGCAGGTTGCCAACGATGTCTTGTGAACCGGCAGCGAAGCCCACGCTGCTGATCTTCTGCGACTCGCTGGCCTACTACGGACCGACCGGTGGACTGCCAGCTGATGATCCGCGGATCTGGCCCAATATCGTTGCCTCGCAGCTGGGTTGGGATGTCGAGCTGATCGGCCGCATCGGCTGGACGTGTCGTGACGTCTGGTGGGCCGCCACCCAGGATCCGCGGGCGTGGGCGGCGCTGCCACGGGCAGGGGCGGTGGTCTTTGCGACGGGTGGCATGGACTCGTTGCCGTCGCCGCTGCCCACGGCGTTGCGAGAGTTGATTCGGTACGTTCGGCCGTCGTGGTTGAGGCGATGGGTGCGCGACGGTTACGGCTGGGCTCAGCCCCGACTGTCACCGGTCTCCCGGGCCGCATTGCCGCCGCACGTGTCGGTCGAATATCTCGAGATGACACGCGGTGCAATCGATTTCAACCGGCCGGGCATCCCGATCGTGGCGTCGCTGCCGTCGGTGCACATCGCGGAAACCTATGGCAAGGCGCATCACGGCCGGGAGGGCACGGCGAAGGCCATCACCGAATGGGCCGAACGACAGGACATTCCGCTGGTGGATCTCAAGGCGGCGGTCGGCGAGTATGTGATGACCGGGCAGGGCAATCCCGACGGCATCCACTGGAATTTCGAAGCACATCAAGCAGTCGCGGAGCTGATGCTCAAGGCGCTCGCTGAGGCCGGTGTGCCGTGCCTGTGAAGGTGGTGACGGACTCGTCGTGTCGCCTGCAACCGGACGAGCTCAAGCAGTGGGATATCCGACAGGTGCCGTTGCATGTACTCGTCGACGGAGCCGACCTGCGCGATGGCATCGACGATGTGCCTCACGACATTTTCGATCGCCCGCGCGCCACGACGTCGGGCGCGACTCCGCTGGCTTTGACCGAGACATATCGGGAGGCGCTGGCGGACAGCGACGGCGACGGCGTAGTGGCAGTGCACATTTCGGCCGCCCTGTCGAGTACCTACGGTTCGGCAGCGCAGGCGGCCCGGGAGTTCGGTTCATCGGTTCGGGTGGTCAACTCGCGATCGGCGGCCATGGGTGTGGGATTCGTCGCGCTCGCTGCCGCAGAGGCTGCGGTGTCGGGGGCGGACCTGGATACCGTTGAGGCCGCGGCACGTTCGGCGGTGCCGCGCACCCGCGCTTTCATCGTCGTGCATCGGTTGGACAACTTGCGGCGCAGCGGGCGGATCGGCACCGCCGCGTCGTGGCTGGGCACGGCTTTGTCGCTCAAGCCGCTGTTGTGTCTGGATGAGGACGGCAGGCTGGTGCTGGATCAGCGAATCCGGACGATCACCAAGGCGCATGCGGCGATGATCGACCGGGTGGTCGAGGCCGTGGGGGACCGCGGCGCCCACATCACCGTGCACCACGTCGACAACCACGACGGTGCCGACGAAGTGGGCGCGGCGCTGACCGCTCGGCTTCCGCAGATCGAAGCGCTCACCGTCACCGACATGGGACCGGTGCTGTCGATCCACGTCGGCGCGGGCGCGGTCGGCGTCGTGGTGCAGACGGACTAGCGACCGCAGTCTTTTAATTCCCCACAGTTGCGCATGCAAAGAGATATTGTTGAAAACGTCAATAAGACATTTTCTGATTGGGGGGAATTGATCATGGGCGACATCAACACGGCGGCCGAAATCACCGGCGCTGAGGACTACCCAGACTCCGACGACGAGATGGTCGAAAGCACGATCGAGGTCACTCCGGACGTCTTACGAATTTTGGGAGAGGACACTCTCGCCGACACGCACGGCCCTTCGACGGCCGAATCACGCACCATCCATCTGCGTGACCGCGACCTGAAGACACACGACGGTGTTGCGGTGTGCAGGCTCACCAGCCCGGTATTGACGGTGACCCGGATGACGAATCCAACGACGGGCACGCCGTACCTCCTCTTCACGTTCCGGTACAACGTGACTTCGCTCGGCTACAAGGCCCCGCGCGGCATTGTGCAGTCGATGGAGTTCTGGAATGCCGACGGGGGGACGATCTTCCAGTGGGGATTCGACGGCATGTTGGAGACCCTGAATTGCGACGACAACAATCGGTTGGAGTCGTGGATCTGGCGGTGGGCCCAAGACGTCGATTGGTTCGACCTCTGGCGGCGATGCCGCTGGCTGCATCATCACTGGACCGTCGAGCCCTGCTGAGGCAAAGCCGTTGGATCAGACCGCCAGGCGTCCGATGATCGGCGGCAGGTCGGCCAGCGTCACGATGCCCGGCGCGGCGGCGACGACCGCCGGGACCGCGTTGGTCACCGGCATCGCGGTGTAGATCATGCCCAGCCCCATGAAGCCGGGCTCGGTCCAGTCTCTCGGCGGCAGGCAATGCAGCACGGTGCGCATGTTGGGCAGCCCGAACACCTGGATGACGTGGCCGTGTTCCAGCGGCTTCGGCGGCGTGACGTGTTGGCCCATGATCCAGTTGAAGCCCACACTCACGACGTTCTTGTCGCCGACCCAGCCGCGGTGATAACCGTAGACGCCTGCGACCGTGCCCTCCGGAATCTGCATGAAGCCAAGGTCGCTGTTCCCGGTCGCTGGCGTGAAGGTGACATCGAACGTCATCCGATCGAGCTTGGCGCCCATGGCATCTGCCATCATCGCCGCCGATTCGGCGAAGACCTCGCTTTCGCGGCGAACATTCTCGGCCAGCCCAGGGGTGTCAGGGTCTTGTGAAAAGCCCATCGCCGTCTGGGTTCCGGCCGATTCGTACGTCGAGCAGTCCACCGACTCGGTGATTCGAACCTCGTCGACGCGCTCGCAGGCGCCACTGAGAACCATTCCCACCATGTTGGTCATCCCCGGATGAGCTCCGCTGCCGAAAATGGTGGCTTTACCTGTCTCACATGCTTTTCGGATGCGATCGAGATCCTCGGGAGATTGCTTGCCTCCGGTGATCCATGCCGCGCTGGAGCACACGTTCACACCCGCTTCCAGCAGCTGGACCAGCTCATCGATGTTGGGCCACAACGGGTTATAGCAACACGCGTCGGGCTTCAGAGCGATCAGCGCTTCGACGTCATTGCTCGCGGTCACGCCGGTGGATTCGGGCCAGCCGGCCAGCTCCGCGGCGTCGACACCGACCTTGTCGGCGCCGTGCGCGTATACGCCGACCAACTCCATGTCGTCTCGGCCAATGATCGCGTGCAACGACCGCCTGCCGATGTTGCCGGTTGTCCACTGGATGACGCGGATCGGCTGGTGATGGGTTGATGTCGGCATGACGTCTCCTCCGATTAGCGTCCGGTTCGACTAGACAGTAGCGGTCAGTATGTCCATCGAGGTTCGTCTGGTTGGATGATCCGACGTGGGCACCACCGGCATTCGGGCCTTCACCTTCACCCCGGACGAGGGCGTACCGCCGGCCGTTGCGCCGTTCGCCCATGCCACCGCCGCGGGGCCGACCCTATACGTGACCGGTCAGATGCCGACTGACAGCACAGGAGCCGTCGTCGGCGCGGACGTCGCAACGCAGACCGATCAGGTGCTCCGCAATCTCCTTCGCGTCACCGAGTTGTGCGGCGGGGGGGTCGGCGATGTCGTCCAGGTGCGCGCCTACCTCATCGACTGGACCGACTACGAGGCCTTCAACACCGCCTATGCGGCTTGGTTTCCCGATCGGCTGCCATCGCGAACTTGTGTCGGAGTGACCGGCCTGGCGGTCGGAGCTCGCGTCGAGATCGACTGGGTGTGCTGGCGAAGCGACGGCTGGGGGACGACAATCGGGTCATGAAGGCCCGTGGGGCCGAAGGCTCCCGCGGCTTGGTCCCGCCGAGGAGGAGCCCATGACCACCCTTTCTACAATCGCAGCCGTCGGCGCCGCCGGGATCGCCATGATCTGGGCAGCACTGCAGAACATCCGGGTGATCAAGCAGTTCGAACGGGGTGTCGTGTACCGCTTCGGACGGGTGCAAAGTCGCGTCCGCCAGCCTGGATTGACGATGCTGATCCCCATCGTGGATCGCCTGCAGAAGGTGAACATGCAGATCATCACGATGCCGGTGCCGGCCCAGGACGGCATCACATGCGACAACGTGACCGTGCGTGTCGATGCGGTCGTCTACTTCCGGGTGGAGGACCCGGTTCGCGCGGCGGTCGACGTTCAGGACTACATGTCTGCGATCGGGCAGGTTGCGCAGACATCGCTGCGCTCGATCATCGGCAAGAGCAATCTCGACGACCTGCTGTCCAATCGGGAGCGGCTGAACCAGGGCCTCGAATTGCTGATCGACAGCCCCGCGCTGGGCTGGGGAATCCAAATCGATCGAGTCGAGATTAAGGACGTTGTGCTGCCCGACTCGATGAAGCGCTCGATCGCCCGGCAGGCCGAGGCGGAGCGTGAACGACGGGCCCGTGTCATCACCGCCGACGGCGAACTGCAGGCGTCCGAGAAGCTCGCCCAGGCCGCCGAGGTGATGTCAGTAGACCCAGCAGCGCTGCAGCTGCGGCTACTGCAAACCGTGGTCGAGGTCGCCGCCGAGAAGAACTCCACACTGATCCTGCCCTTCCCGGTCGAGCTGCTGCGATTCCTGGAACGCTCGACACCGGCGCGTCGCGAGGAAGCCACCGCGTCCACCAACGACGAGATACCGGGACTGACCGCACCCGAGGTTCCCGATGATGTCCGCGGTATCTCGCTCACCGAACCGGTGACGGGCAAGCGTTCCGGTCTTGCTGAGAGTTGAACTTTCCTGCCGCGCGGACCGTGGTCAAGGGAGCAACCAATCGCATCGGGGCCGATATGCGCGCGCGAATTCGTTCATCCGTCGCCGCGGGGATCGCGGTGGTCGGAGTCGTCGCGCTCGCCATCGCGCCTCCGGCGTCCCCGCGGTCGGTGACGCGCGATGTTCGGCTGGCCGCCGCTCCGGCGCTTGGTGCCATTCCATTTGCCTTCATCCGCAATCAGCTCCAATACTGCAGTTTGATCTGTCCGCATGCCCTCGGAGGCGCCGTCACAGTGCCCATCGCCGCGGCGCAGACACCGGTAACAGCGCTCGGCTCGCTCGTCTCGACAGGATCTCCGCTCAAAGCGGTGGGCGTCGCGGCGGCATCAGTGACGGGCGCCGCCAACGCCGCGCTGACGCCGCTGATCGACAATGACGTCTTCCTGGTGGTGCCGAAGGCATTTCACGCACTCGACGTGGCCGTCGTAGAGGTGGTCAACATCGGTGCAACGGTGTCGACGCCGGGCCAATTCACCGAGGTGCTCCAGCGCGGGCGGGCAAACATTCGCGACGCCTTGGATTCCCCGGTGGGATCGCCGACAACCCCGACGGGCGCTCGCAACATAGTCCAGGTGGCTTCCGTCGAGGCGATCAACGTCACGACGGCGGTGGCGTTCCAGGCCGGTGAACTACTGCTGGCGGGCGTTGTTCAGACTGCCGACGCCTCAGCGCAGGAACTGGCGCGCTCAGGCGATCCGGTGGCGGCGCTCGCGGCCGGCGCGGCACGGGCCCGGGCGGTGCTCGACCGGTCGAGTGTGCCCGTCGTCGCGGCCGTCGACACGGCGGTGACCAACATCGGCAACTCGCTGCACGATCCCTTCCCCTCAGTCGCGCCGGGCACGGCGATCTCGAAGCACCCGACCGTCGATATCTCGGAATCCTTCAACCAGTCAACAGAATCGAAGCGCGAGCCGACGGACTCCGAAGTCACGGCGAAGAAGCGTCAGTCCACTTCGGGTTCGTCGCCGTCATCGTCATCGTCATCGAGGTCCGCGACGGGTTCGACGTCGGCGTCGGCTTCGGCCACCGGTGATGTTTCCAACGACAGCGCCACACCGAGTGCCAAGAAGAACACGATGAACAACGAGCCGCCGAGATAGATGTTCATCGGGCCGCCGGGCGAGATGAAGCTTGCCGGAGGTCCGATGATCGTGATCGTCTCGATCAACTGCTCGACGGCGAAGACGGCCGCGACGATCCCGAGCCATCTCGGTAACCGACCTTCGTTGGCGGCCAACAGGACCGGCACGGCGACCATGATGTCGGCGATCGTCAGCATCGGTCCCCACATCGCCGCGATGTCGGAGACGGTTCGCGCGGTCGCAGAGCCGAGTTGGTCGGGGTGCAGGGCGAGTCCCGCGGTGAACCACATCTCTATGCCGGTTTGGACGAGCAGCACCGCCGAACCGATCGTGAACACGTGTGCCGGCGGTCCCGTCAGCCGGTCGCGGGCATAGCCGAGCAGCACCACGAGGGCCAGGGATCCGAATGCCACCAACAGCGCCTGCGCCCGCATCGCCGCGGCGTGCTCGTTGACGTACGAGACGATGTCGTACCCGGGCTTGTCGATGCCGGGCAGCGTCGGGACCATCACCAGCGCAACCGTGAACAACACCGCGAATGCGATACCGGCGATCATCGGGGTACGACGATCCATGCTGCACTCCCTGTGTGCCGCGGCGACGGTCGGCGCGGGGCGTCAGCGAATCATCGTAATGAAAGGATCCATCCACAACCGCGATTTCATCCCCAGCACCCGCGGCGTGTCACCGCGGACGGCCCGAACAGTCCGTGCCGACGCCTAGCTTGAGCGCATGCGAACCGAACTGCCGGCCGAGCGTCTGCATCGCCGCCTCGGCGGAGAATCCGAGGCTGAAACCGGCGACGGCGATGGCGATGGCGATGGCGACCAGTCCGACACACTGTTGTCGCGGTGGCTGCCCGATTCCAACTCGGCCGGGCCGTCCAAATGGATCGCCGCCGTGCGGGCGGACCCCGGTCGCACCGGGGTGATCGCGTTGGCGGCTGTCGGGGTGGTCGCCGTGTTGGTGACGGTGTTCACCCTTGTGCGCGACAAACCACCTCCGGTCGTCTCGGCGGATCTGCCACCGGTGCAGATGGTTTCATCGGCGAGTCCCACGCCGAGCGCCTCCGCGCCCCAACCGGGAGCGCCCGTGATCGTCAGCGTCGTAGGACTTGTGCACAAGCCCGGATTGGTCACCGTCGATGCAGGCGCCCGCGTCGCCGACGCGCTCGCCGCTGCAGGCGGACCGCTGGACGACGCAGACCTGTTGGGGCTCAACATGGCCAGGCGCGTCGCCGACGGTGAGCAGATCGTGGTGGGCATCGCGGCCGCACCCGGCGAGCCGACCGCCATGGGCAGCTCGATCAGCGCCGGCTCCAGCCCCACGCCAGCCGCACCACCGCCATCCGGCGACAGCGCGCCCGCTGGGAGTTCCGTGGATCTCAACGCCGCAACCGTCGAGCAACTCGACACCCTGCCCGGGATCGGCCCCGTGATGGCAGCCGCGATCGTGGCGTGGCGCGACGCCAACGGGCGATTCAGCAGCGTCGACCAACTCGGTGAGGTGGACGGCATCGGGCCGGCGCGGCTGGAGAAGCTGCGCGCTCTGGTCCATGTGTGACCTCGACGGACGCCGGCCATGCCCGGCTCGACCTTCGGCTGGTCCCAGCGGCGCTCACCAGCTGGGCGGTCACTGCGGCCGGAATTCTCTGGTACATAACCGGATTGGTCGTCACCGCAACTGCGGCGGTGGTGGTGGCCGCCGCGGCGGCGTGGTGGAGCCGTCGCCGTTGGCCACGGTCCGATGAAAGCCAGCGGTCAGTCGGTGCGAGCATCGCCGCGGTCGCGGTTGTCGGTGCCGCGTTCGCGATCGCCATCGGATTACGCGTCGATGCGCTGCAGCACCATCCGGTCGCGCAACGCTATGGCACGGTCGCCACCGTCGCCGTCACGGCGAATGAGAGCCCGCGGCCGCTCGGCGGCAACCGGACCGTGTTCCGTGCATCCTTTCGGGCGCTCGACGGGCGTCAAACAAGCGGGCGCGTGATCGTTTTCGCGTCGGCCGCCGACTTCGCGGCCGTGTCCGCAGGCCGTCCGATGAGCTTTCGCGCCCGTGTCGGACGGCCGACGCGGCGCGACTTGTCCGTGGCGGTGTTGTCGGCGACCGGCAAGCCGACATGGGGTGAGGCGACACCGGTTCAGCGGGCGGCGGCCGATATCCGTTCCGGTTTCGCCGAGGCCGCCCGCGCGGCATTGCCCACTGACCAGGAGGCGATGCTGCCCGCGCTGGTGCTCGGGGACACGTCGGCCGTGACGGAGCAGACCACCGCGGAGTTCCGCACGTCGGGTCTGACCCACCTGACCGCGGTGTCGGGCGCCAACGTGACGATCGTGTGCGGCGCGGTGCTGTTCACCGCCGGCCTGGTCGGCCCGCGGCTGGCCGTCGCCTTCGCCGCGCTCGCCTTGATCGCGTTCGTCATCGTCGTTGCGCCCTCGGCGAGCGTACTGCGCGCGGCGGTCATGGGCGGGATCACCCTGCTGGCTGTGGTGTCACACCGGCGCCGCCAAGCCATTCCGGCGTTGTCGACCGCTGTGCTGACGTTGATGATCGCCACACCGGAATTGGCCGTCGACGTGGGGTTCGCCCTGTCCGTCTTGGCCACGGCGGCATTGGTGGTCGTCGCGCCGGTGTGGTCGCAGCGCCTGGTCGGTCGCGGATGGCCGAAACCGCTTGCAGGCGCGGTGAGCGTCGCGGCCGCAGCGCAACTGGTGACGGCGCCGCTGGTCGCTGGGATTTCGGGCAGCTTCAGCGTCGTCTCCGTCGCGGCCAACCTCGCCGTCGCCGCGGTGATCCCGCTGATCACGGTGATCGGCACGACTGCCGCGGCGCTGTATCCGCTCTGGCCCGCGGGCGCGGAGCTGCTGATCCGGTTCACCGGGCCCGAACTGTGGTGGCTGTTGGGCGTGGCTCGGTGCGCGGCGGTGGTGCCCGGGGCGTCGCTGGCCGTGCCGTCGGGTCTGCCCGGCGTCGTCGTGGTTGCTGCGGTCGGCGTCGCGGCGGTGGTGTTGTGGCGGTGGCGGTGGGCGAGGGTCGGAATGGGTGCGGGCGCGCTGTGCCTCATGGCGTGGACGGTGTCGGGACTGTCGGGCGGCCATGACACGATCGGGGGGTGAGTGAGGAGGAGTCGCGACTGCACCTCGTGCTGGGCGACGAAGAGCTGCTCGTCGAACGCGCCGTTGCGGCGGTGCTACGTGAAGCGCGCAAGCAATCGGGCACCGACGATGTCCCGGTCAACCGCCTGCGTGCGGGTGAGGTCTCCACCGGCGAACTCGCCGAACTGCTCAGCCCGTCGCTGTTCGCCGACGAGCGCGTGGTGGTGCTCGAGGCCGCTGCGGAAGCCGGCAAGGATGCGGTCACCCTCATTGCCGACGCCGCCGCCGAACTGCCGACAGGCACCGTGCTGGTCGTGGTGCACTCCGGCGGCGGGCGCGCAAAGGCCCTCGCGGATCAGCTCAAAAGCTATGGTGCACAAGTTCATCCATGCGCACGTATCACGAAGGCCACCGAACGCGCCGACTTCGTGCGGCGTGAATTCCGCGCATTGAAGGCCAAGGTCAGCGACGACACCGTGACCGCTGTCCTCGATGCGGTCGGCTCCGACATCCGCGAATTGGCGTCGGCCTGCTCACAATTGGTCGCTGATACCGATGGTGTGGTCGACGCGGTCGCCGTGCGCCGATACCACTCGGGCAAAGCCGAGGTGAAGGGCTTCGACATCGCCGACAAGGCGGTCGTCGGCGACGTCGCCGGCGCCGCTGAGGCGCTGCGGTGGGCGATGATGAGCGGGGAACCGCATGTGGTGCTGGCCGACGCGCTGGCCGAGGCCGTGCACGCCATCGCAAGGGTGGGACCGTTGTCCGGGGACCCCTACCGGTTGGCCGCCGAATTGGGCATGCCGCCGTGGCGTGTGCAGAAAGCACAGAAGCAGGCACGGCGATGGTCACGTACCTCGGTCGCCGAGGCGATGCAGCTAGTCGCGGCGCTCAATGCAGATGTCAAGGGTGCGGCAGCCGACGCCGACTATGCCCTGGAAGCCGCCGTGCGCAAAGTGGCCGAACTCGCCGCGGATTAGCGGCACGTTCGATCAGACAAACGGGCGAAAGCTCAGATCTTGTTGAGCGCGCGGGCCAGCGCCGACTTGCGGTTGGCGGCCTGGTTCTTGTGGATGACGCCCTTGCTGGCGGCCTTGTCGAGCTTGCGGCTGGTCGACAGCAGCAACTCGCCGGCCTTCTCCTTGTCGCCGGACTCGATGGCCTCGCGGAATCCGCGCACCGCCGTGTGCAGCGACGACTTCACCGACTTGTTGCGCACTCGGCGCCGCTCGTTGGTGCGGATGCGCTTTTCCTGCGACTTGATGTTGGCCACGCGTTAGTTCCTTCGTAAATCCAGCTTGGGGTGCACTCGGGTGAGACAAAAGTCTGTAGGCGCCCGGCAGGCGGGCAGCGAGGGTTCAGATTACCAGCGTAGGGGGTAAATGCCCAAAGTGAGCCTTCTGGCCTGCCGAAACGGTCCAGGTGGTGCAGCATGTCAATGGTGAGCCTCCGCACCCTGCCGCCCCAAACCGCACGTCCGTCGCGCAACAACGGGAAGGCGTCCAAACGCTACGAGGGTGTTTTCGACGGCTACAACGATCTGGGCACCTACTCGGCCGCCTTCGACGAGATGTTCGATGCCCAGGGCAACGTCCGCGGACCCTACAAGGGCATCTATGCCGAGCTTGCCCCGTCGGACGCCTCGGAGTTGGGCGCGCGCAGCGAGGCGCTCGGCAGGGCCTTCATCGACCAGGGCATCACCTTCTCGCTGTCGGGTCAGGAGCGGCCGTTTCCGCTCGATCTCGTGCCGCGAGTGATCTCGGCCGCGGAGTGGACGCGGCTGGAACGCGGCATCACGCAGCGGGTCAAGGCGCTGGAGCATTACCTCGACGACATCTACGGCGAGCAGGAGATTCTGCGCGACGGCGTCATCCCGCGCCGCCTGGTCACGTCGTGTGAGCATTTCCACCGCGCAGCGGCGGGCATCACGCCGCCCAACGGCGTGCGCATCCATGTTGCGGGCATCGACTTGATCCGCGACGCCAAGGGCGACTGGCGGGTGCTCGAGGACAACCTGCGCTCGCCCTCCGGTGTCTCCTACGTGATGGAGAACCGGCGCACGATGGCCCGCGTCTTCCCGAACCTGTTCGCCACCCATCGCGTCCGGGCGGTCGGCGACTACTCGTCGCACCTGTTGCGCGCGCTGCGCAATGCGGCCGCGAACAACGTCGCCGACCCCACCGTGGTCGTGCTCACTCCCGGCGTCTACAACTCGGCCTACTTCGAGCACTCGCTGCTGGCCCGGCAGATGGGCGTGGAACTCGTCGAGGGCCGCGACCTGTTCTGTCGCGACAACACGGTGTACATGCGCACGACGGAAGGGGAGCGGCAGGTCGACGTCATCTACCGCCGTATCGACGACGCCTTCCTCGACCCGATGCAGTTTCGGCCCGACTCGGTGCTCGGGGTGGCGGGCCTGCTCAATGCCGCGCGCGCGGGCAACGTCGTGATCTCGAGTGCGGTGGGCAACGGCGTCGGCGACGACAAGCTCGTCTACACCTACGTCCCGACCATCATCGAGTACTACCTCGGCGAGAAGCCGCTGCTGGCCAACGTCGACACCTTCCGGTGCTGGCTTGACGACGAATGCGAAGAAGTCCTCGACCGCGTCGACGAACTGGTGATCAAACCCGTCGAAGGGTCTGGAGGCTACGGCATCGTGTTCGGCCCCGATGCGTCCGAGAAAGAACTCGCCGCGATCAGCAAGAAGATCCGCGCCGATCCGCGCGGCTGGATCGCCCAGCCTGTCATGCAGTTGTCCACCGTGCCCACGCAGATCGACAACAAGCTGGCACCACGCCACGTCGACCTGCGCCCGTTCGCGGTCAACGACGGCGACGACGTCTGGGTGCTGCCGGGTGGACTGACCCGTGTCGCGTTGCCCGAGGGTTCCCTCGTCGTCAACTCGAGTCAGGGCGGCGGGTCGAAAGACACCTGGGTGCTGGCCTCGCGGGCGTCGGTCGCCGACCGTGAACTGGCGGCCGCCGAGGTGGTCCGTTCGCTGCCCAAGGCGGCCAAGACACCGAGATCTGATAACGGCTCCGACAACTCGTCGCAGCAACAGCAGCAACAGCAGCAGTCAGCGTAGGGCGGTGATCTTGCCGATGAGCGCCTGCGCGAAGAGGAGACAGTGATGCTGGCTCGCAACGCCGAATCCCTCTACTGGATAGGCCGTTACGTCGAACGCGCCGACGACACTGCGCGCATTCTCGACGTGACGGTCCATCAGCTGCTCGAGGACTCCAGCGTCGACCCCGACCAGGCCTCGCGCACCCTGCTTCGGGTGCTGGGCATCGAGCCGCCCGACGGGCCCTTGGACGTATGGTCGCTGACCGACATCGTCGCGTTCAGCCGTGATACTCAGGGCGCATGCTCGATTGTCGAGGCGATCTCGGCCGCGCGCGAAAACGCCCGCGGTGCACGCGAAGTCACGTCGACCGAGATCTGGGAGTGCCTCAACACGACCTTCAACGCACTGGCCGAACGCGAGCGTGCCGCCAAACGGCTTGGGCCGCATGAGTTCTTGTCGTTCGTCGAGGGCCGGGCCGCGATGTTCGCCGGGCTGGCGGACTCCACGTTGTCCCGCGACGACGGCTACCGGTTCATGGTGCTGGGCCGCGCACTCGAGCGGGTCGACATGACCGTGCGGCTCCTGCTGTCCCGTGTCGGGGACAGTGGCTCCTCGCCCGCATGGGTCACAGTGTTGCGTTCGGCCGGCGCGCACGACACCTACCTGCGGACGTACCGGGGTGCGATGGACGCGGGCCGGGTGGTCGAGTTCATCCTGCTCGACCGGCTTTTCCCGCGGTCGATCTTCTACTCGCTACGACTGGCCGAACACAGCCTCGACGAACTGATGAAACGGCCCCACGACCGCCTCGGCGCCACCGCCGAGGCGCAGCGGCTGCTCGGTCGCGCGCGCAGCGAGCTGGAGTTCCTTCGACCGGGCGTGCTGCTGGAATCGCTTGAACAGCACCTGGCAGGTCTGCAGGAGACCTGCAGCGAGGTCGGGGAGGCGTTGGCGCTGCAGTACTTCCACTCCGCGCCATGGGTGGCCTGGCACGACGCCGGTCACAACGGTGCACTGGTGGTCGAGGAAGGTGAGATCTAGATGTGGCGATTGCGGGTGGTGCACTCGACGGGCTACGCCTACAAGTCACCGGTGACGGCGTCATTCAATGAGGCCCGGTTGACGCCGCGGTCGGATTCCCGGCAGAACGTCATCCTCAATCGCGTCGAAACCGTTCCCGCAACCCGCAACTACCGCTACGTCGACTATTGGGGAACCGCCGTGACGGCGTTCGACCTTCACGCCCCGCACACCGAGCTGGAGGTCACGTCATCCTCGGTGGTGGAAACAGATCGGGGAGAGATGCCGGAGGAGGACGCCAGCTGGGACGACCTGCGGAGCGAGGCGGTGGTGGACAGATTCGACGAAATGCTCAGTGCCACGCACTACACCCCGGCCAGCAAGCGGATCGCTCGGGTGGGGCAGCGCATCACCAAGGACCACGACCCGCGCGAGGCCGTGACCGCCGCGGCGAACTGGGTGCACAGTGAGCTCGAGTACGTGCCGGGTACCACCGGTGTGCACTCGTCGGGACTCGATGCGCTTCGCGAGGGCAAAGGCGTCTGCCAGGATTTCGCACACCTCACGCTGATCCTGTTGCGCAGCATGGGAATTCCGGCCGGGTATGTGTCGGGGTACCTGCATCCGAACAAGAAGGCGACCATCGGCGACACGATCGACGGACAGAGTCACGCCTGGGTGCAGGCATGGACCGGCGGTTGGTGGAACTTCGACCCGACCAACGACGCCGACATCAATGAGCAGTACATCAGCGTCGGCGTCGGCCGCGACTATTCAGATGTCAGCCCGCTCAAGGGCATCTATTCCGGCGAAGACTCGACAGATCTCGACGTCGTTGTCGAGATCACCCGGTTGGCGTAGCCCGCCCGCAGTCACGTCCCGAGCGTGCGCTGAATGTCGCCCTTCATCGCAGCCAACTGCGAACCCCAGTAACCCCATCCGTGGGTGCCGGTGGGCGGGAAGTTGAACGTGCCGTTGCGGCCGCCCGCCGCCGTGTACTGCTTCTGAAAATTCTTGTTGCTGTCGAGGGTGATGGTCTCGAGGATCTGCGCGGCGAGATGCCTTTGTTCGCCGAAAGGTAGGCATTGAGCGCCCTGTAGATTCCCCGTCGCAGATCCGGCAAACGTCACGCCGGCATGGTCATACTTCGGTTACCGATCGCGGCCGCACGGTTCGCTAGCTGCGACTGCGGCCAAGCGTGCGAAAGCCCGGATGGACATGCGGCGTGAGGCCTTGGCGCTCGGCGATTATGGCGAGCAGTGCGCGCAGGTCCGCGCGCTGGCCGGCGTCGAGCCCGGCCGTCAGTCGCCGCTCGTGCTGACGCGCCCGATCACCGATCTTGGTCATCATCCGTTTTCCGGACGCGGTGAGATAGAGCGCGTGCAGTCGTCGGTCGTCGGGGTTGCGCCGGCGTTCGACGTACCCACGACGCTCAAGTTCGTCCACGTAGGTGACGACGCGACTGGGCAATAACCCCAGCTGAGCACTCAGGGCTTGCTGACTCCGCCCCGGCGCGGCCGCGATCGCACGAAGGATCCCGGCGTGCGGTGGCGTCAGATCGAGTTCTTCCATCAGTTCACCGAATATCTCCGCCGCGCGGTGACCGATCTGGGCCAGCAGGAACGCCACACCGTCGGCTGGGCCATTGGCGTTCGGCGTCGCGGGCACGAGGCGAATCGATACCAGAATTGAACCATTATTTATTGGAACTATTCGGGGAGCCTTGTGGTCATCTGCCGAGAGGCATATCGTTCAAACTATGAACGATTCATCTGCTGATCGAGAATACTGCTCGGCCCGTTCAGGGTGGACCGCCTCTCGCGTTGCTCGCAGCGATCTCGCTCGCACTGCTGATCGCCGGCTTCGCGGTAGCGGTGTCGTCGGCAGGCATGATGCCGCCGCCGTACGGTTCTGCGACCTCGATCACGCGTTACGTAGCTCATGCCCACATGGCAGGCCAGGCGATCGGTGTCGGCGTGTTCGCGTCGTCAATGCCGCTGGCCATCTATGCGGCGACCGCCAGCGCGCGGCTTCGCCAACTCGGCATCACCGCACCGGGTGCGACGATCGCGCTTGCCGGCGGGCTGCTCGCCTCGACCGGACTGTGCCTGTCGGGCCTGATCGCCTGGACGCTGTCGCGGCCCGAAGTCTCGGCCGACGAACCGCTGATGCGCGCGCTCTACTACCTCACCTTCCTCACCGGCGGGCCGTGGCACGTCGTCACCCTCGGCCTGCTGATCGCGGGAATCGCGGTGCCCGCTCTCGTCGTCGGGCTGCTGCCGCGATCGCTGGCGTGGACGGGGCTGGTCGTCGCAGGACTCGCGGAACTGACGACGCTGGTATTGATCTGGCCGGTGCTGTCACCGCTGCTGCCGGTCGCCCGCGTCGGCGGCCTGGTGTGGCTGATCGTGGCGGGAGCAATGCTGCCGCTGCGCCGGCCCAATCGACGAGAAGCGCGCCGAGCGGAAGTGTGAGCCATGAAACTCAGTGTGAGCGTGACGAATTACTCGTGGCCCGATGCGATCCGACAGCGTCTGGCTTCGCTCGCCGCCGCGCTCGACGGCTCCGCCGTCGACACGCTGTGGGTGGCGGATCATCTCGTGCAGGCCGACCCGGCCTGCCAACTCCACGAGCCGATGCTCGAGGCGTATTCCGCGCTCGGCTATCTGGCGGCGGCCACCACGCGGCTGCGGCTCGGCACGATGGTCACCGCCGCGACGTTCCGGGCTCCGACGATGCTCATCAAGGCGGTGACGACGCTTGACGTGCTGTCGGACGGACGCGCATGGCTCGGGATTGGCGCTGGTTACAACGCGCAGGAGGCGCACGCGATGGGGCTGTTTCTGCCCGATACCGCGGAGCGGTTCACCCGGATGACGGAGCTGCTGCAATTGGCCCGCCAGATGTGGCGCGGCGACGAGACTCCCTTCCGCGGCTCCTACGAGCGGGCAGAGCGGCCGATCGGCAGGCCGTTGCCGATCAGCTCACCGCATCCGCCGGTGCTCATCGGCGGAACCGGGGAGAGACGGACCCTGCGGCTCGTCGCGCAGTACGCCGACGCGTGCAACCTCTTCGACGTGCCCGACGGCGGCCGGGCGATAAGTCGTCAGCTCGACGTGCTGGACCGCCACTGCGCCGACGTCGGACGGTCGCCGGGCGACATCGAGCGCACGGTGACCACATCGCTGGAACCGGGTGAAACGGCGTCGCAACTCGTCGGACGCTGCGGTGCGCTGGGCGATCTCGGTGTGCAGCACGTCGTGGTGATCGCGCGCGGACGGCCATTGAGCGACGAGGACGTGGACTGCGTGACGGGCGCGGCCGGTCAGCTGTCGGGCCTGGCGCCCACGCCTGGGTGAACCTCGACGCGGTGCAGGTCGTCGCCCAACTCGATCTGACGGTCGAAGTGCTTGGCGGCCAACGCCCGCCACTCGTCTTCTTGGCCGGGGGCGATGGCCGGCACGTAGTGCGTCAGGATCAGAATGCCCACCCCGGCCCGGGTCGCCGTTGCGGCGGCCTGTTCGACCGACGAGTGGTAATCGCAGATGTCGCGGATGCGCTGTTGTGGCAGCAGTTCGACCAGATCCTTGCGAATCACGGTGTGCACCAACGCTCCCGCCCCGGCGGCCAACTCGTCGAGGCTTGTGCACGGCACGGTGTCCCCGGCCAGCACCACTGATGCGCCACCATGTTCGACACGGAAGCCGATCGTCGGGGCGACGGGGCGATGGTCCGTCGGCGCCACTCGGATCGTCACCCCGCCGCGACCCCACACGACCCCGTCGGTGTACTCCTCCACCTCCACGGCGGGCGGTGCGGTGAGGTCGGCGTGGTGGGCGATGCGGTAGCCGATGTCGTGTCCGAACGCCTTCAGCGTGGCTTCGACGACCTCGGCGGTGCCCGGCGGCCCGATGATCGGTAGGGGAGGTGGGTCCGGCGTGAACGTCGTGACCCAGCGGGTGATGATCAGGTCGCCCAGCTCGGCAATGTGGTCGCTGTGCAGGTGCGTCAGCAGCAGCGCCGTCAGCCCGCTCGCCGCCACACCGGCGGCCGTCAAGCGCTGCAGCACCCCTCGGCCGCAGTCGACCAGAAACGTCTGCCCGCCTGCCCTCACGAGTGTCGACGGTCCCGCGCGCCGCGCGTCGGGAACGGGACTTCCTGTGCCGAGCAGCGTGACCTCGATCATGGGGCCAAGGTATACCCGCCCGCCCCGTTCGATGTGGGCTATTCGCGGCCCGCGGACACCCAGGTGAGATCTTCGAACCGGTTGCCGGACACCGTCGCTCCCGCGGCGTCGAGAGCGTCGAGCTGTTCAGGCGTCAACGTCACCGCCAGCGAGCCGAGGTTCTCCTCGACACGCGCGGCACGCCGAGTGCCCGGGATCGGCACGGACGCCACACCGAGCGCGTCGGCGCGGTACCGCAGCCAGGCCAACGCCACCTGCGCAGGCGTCGCGCCCTGCTGATCGGCAATCGCCTTCACCACCTCGACCACCGCGAGGTTGGTGTCCAGAGCGCCGTCACGGAACCGCGGCATATTGCGGCGGAAGTCGGTTGGCGACGACAGATCGGCCGCCGACTGCACGGTGCCGGTCAGGAAACCCCGGCCCAGGGGCGAGTACGGCACGAATCCGACGCCGAGTTCGGCGGCCGCGGGAACGACATTGCGTTCGACGTCGCGGCTCCAGATCGACCATTCGCTCTGCACCGCCGCGATCGGATGAACCGCGATGGCGGCCCGCAGCTCGTCGGCGGTCACCTCGGACAGTCCCAGATGGCGTACCTTTCCCGCGGACACCAGCTCGGCCATGGCGCCGACGGTTTCCTCGATCGGCACGCTGACGTCGCGGCGGTGCATGTAGTACAGGTCGACGACGTCGGTCTGCAGACGTTGCAGGCTCTCGTCGAGGCTCTGTCGGACGTAGCCCGCATCACCGCGCACGCCGATCCGTCCTGCAGCGCGGTCGGCTGGGTTGCCCTGGATGCCGAATTTCGTGGCCAGCGTGACCTCGTCGCGGCGATCGGCCAGAAGGTGGGAGATCAGCCGCTCGTTGTTGCCGTTTCCGTAGATGTTGGCGGTGTCGATGAACGTCACGCCCAGGTCCACGCAGCGGTGCAACGTCGCCAGCGATTCCGCATCGTCCACCTCGCCGTACACCGGGGTTAGCGCCATGGCGCCGAAACCCATTGCGCTGACGGATAATTCGTCACCAAGCTTCACCGTGGGCACGGAATTGGATGTTGTCATGATCGTCTTCCTTCCACCAGCCGGGAGCTACAAGAGGGTCTAGCCGCCCTGTGCGCAGATGTATTCCCGCCAATGGCACTTTTGGGACAGCGATGCCAAAACCTTTCGCGGGCGGCGACTCGGACTTAGCCTGATGTGAGGCAGATCACGAGCGGAGGCAACGATGCGGATCGCGGACGTATTGCGGAACAAGGGTGCGTCGGTGGCGACCATCACCCCGGAGACATCGGTATCTGGGCTGCTCAACGAGCTTTCCGTGCACAACATCGGTGCGATGGTGGTGGTCTCGCCGGACGGGCTGATGGGCATCGTCTCAGAGCGCGATGTCGTGCGCAGCCTGCACGAACGCGGCGCCGACATCCTCCGGCGCCCGGTCGCGGAGATCATGACCACGATGGTGGCGACCTGCGGGCTCAACGACTCGGTGGACAGCCTGACCGCGCTGATGACCACGAACCGGGTGCGCCACGTGCCGGTGATGGAAAACGGCAGGCTCGTCGGCATCGTGAGCATCGGCGACGTGGTCAAGAACCGGATGGACGAGCTGGAGACCGAGCACAGACAACTGCAGGCGTACATCACGCAGGGCGGTTAACTTGCCGATGGACATCGGCGTCCGCCTCGCGCAACGAGGCGACGTCCGCGATATCGCGCGCGTCTTGGCCAGGGCGTTCTACGACGATCCGGTGATGTCGTGGATGCTGCCCGATGACCGCACCCGGTTGAAGGCCCTGACGCGAACGTTCGCGGCACTGACGCGGCACCATTTCCTGTCGCGAGCCGGCTCGGAGGTGGGCATGCGCGACGGCGCGCTCGGCGCCGCGACGTTGTGGGACCCGCCGGGCCAACGGAAGGCCTCGCGGCTCGAGGAGCTCATCACGATGCCAACGATGCTGTGGGCGTTTCGCTCGCGGGTGCCCGCCAGCAGGCAGGTGATGGAGCTGATGGAGAAGCACCATCCCACCGAGCCGCACTGGTATCTGATGGTCATCGGCAGCGACCCGGCCGTACGCGGTGCGGGATTCGGGCAGGCGCTGATGCGGTCGCGGCTCGACCGTTGCGACTCCGAGGGCGCGCCGGCCTACCTCGAGAACAGCAATCCCCGCAATGAGGCGTACTACCTGCGGTTCGGCTTCGAGGTCATGGGTGAGATCACGCTGCCCGACGGCGGGCCGAGCATGTGGCCCATGTGGCGGGATCCGAGGTAACCCGACTGCGGCGCGAGCGTGCGCAAACTCCCGGATTGCGGCGGCGTGTCGGCATCAGACACGCACGCTCGCGCAAAAAAAGTCAGCTCCAGGAGTAGTCGGAGCGCAGGCGGGCCGCGACCACCGCGAATGTCTCCCGCTCGAGAATGGCGCCCTCGCGGCGAATACCTTCCTCGGGCACGTCGAGCACGCGGTCGAGCCGCACCCAGCTCTCGCGCAGTTCGTAGTCCCAGCTGCCGGTGCCGATGCACACCCAGTTCGTGTCGTCGCTGTGGTGCTCCTGGCTGGACAGCATCAAGCCGAGCAGGGTGGCCCGGTCGCGACCCACCACGAGCACCGGGCGGTCCTTGCCCTTCGTCGGATCGTCCTCGTAGACCACCCAGGTCCAGACGATCTCGCCGGGGTCCGCACGCCCGTCGAGGTTGGGCGCGTACACCAGTGTGCGGGCCCGGTGTGCCGTCGGCACAAAGTTTCCGCTGACGGGGCGGCCTGCGGTGATGGCCGGACGGTCGGTGTCGGGGACGCCGACGATCGCGTCGAGGCCGAGCTTGATGCCCTGCTGGATGCCGCGCGCCACCGTGTCGGATTGCAGCTGCTGACGGATGAACTTCGGCGCCTCATTGAACACCAAGTTCTCCGCGAAACGCTGAAACGTCTTCCACGGCGGAGCCATGTTTTCGAGCATAGGGGAACGCCGGGATCCCGCGATTGGGTCGACGGGCACCCACCTCGATACGCTGGTAGCACCCACGATCCGTGCCCACCAGGAGATTCCCATCAGCAGCTTCGCCGACAAGACCTTCACTGCGCCGGCGCAGATTCGGAATTTCTGCATCATCGCCCACATCGATCATGGCAAGTCGACGCTGGCCGACCGGATGCTGCAACTGACCGGTGTGGTCGCCGATCGGGACATGCGTGCGCAGTACCTGGACCGGATGGACATCGAGCGCGAGCGCGGCATCACCATCAAGGCGCAGAACGTTCGCCTGCCGTGGAAGCTGGACGACACCGAATACGTCCTGCACCTCATCGACACCCCGGGCCACGTCGACTTCACCTACGAGGTATCGCGTGCGCTGGAGGCGTGTGAGGGCGCGGTGCTGCTCGTGGACGCCGCGCAGGGCATCGAGGCGCAGACGCTGGCCAACCTGTATCTGGCGCTGGATCGCGACCTGCACATCATCCCGGTGCTCAACAAGATCGACCTGCCCGCCGCCGACCCGGAGCGCTACGCCGCCGAGCTCGCTCACATCATCGGCTGCGAACCGACTGACGTGCTGCGGGTTTCAGGCAAAACGGGTGAGGGCGTCGCCGATCTGCTGGACCACGTCGTCCGCGAGGTGCCGCCGCCCACCGGTGACGCCGACGCGCCGACGCGGGCGATGATCTTCGACTCGGTCTACGACACTTACCGCGGGGTGGTGACCTACGTCCGCGTCGTCGACGGCAGGATCGTTCCGCGCGAACGGATCAAGATGATGTCGACCGGCGCGACCCACGAACTGCTGGAGGTCGGCATCGTGTCGCCCGATCCCAAACCGGCCGACGGTCTCGGCGTGGGGGAGGTCGGCTATCTGATCACCGGTGTGAAGGACGTGCGCCAGTCCAAGGTCGGTGACACCGTGACGACCGCGCGCCACGGCGCAACCGACCCCCTGACCGGCTACCGCGAGCCGCGGCCGATGGTCTACTCCGGGTTGTATCCGGTCGACGGCTCCGACTATCCGGATCTGCGCGACGCCCTGGACAAGCTCCAGCTCAACGATGCGGCCTTGACATACGAGCCGGAGACCTCCGTTGCGCTCGGCTTCGGTTTCCGCAGCGGCTTTCTCGGCCTGCTGCACATGGAGATCACCCGCGAGCGGCTCGAGCGCGAATTCGACCTGGACCTCATCTCCACATCGCCCAACGTCGTCTACCGGGTCGTCAAGGAGGATGGCGAAGAGATCGTCGTCACCAACCCGTCGGACTGGCCCGACGGCAAGATCCGCAACGTGTACGAACCCGTCGTGAAGACGACCATCATCGCGCCGAGCGAGTTCATTGGCACGATCATGGAGTTGTGCCAGGACCGTCGGGGCGAGCTGGGCGGCATGGACTATCTCTCGCCGGAACGGGTGGAGCTGCGCTACACAATGCCGTTGGGGGAGATCATCTTCGACTTCTTCGACTCGTTGAAGTCGCGGACCCGCGGCTACGCGAGCCTCGATTACGAGGAGGCGGGCGAGCAGGAGGCGGACCTGGTGAAGGTCGACATCCTGCTGCAGGGCGAGGCCGTCGACGCGTTCAGTGCGATCGTGCACAAGAATTCGGCGTTCGCCTACGGCAACAAGATGACGACCAAGCTCAAGGAGCTGATCCCGCGCCAGCAGTTCGAGGTGCCGGTGCAGGCGGCAATCGGCTCGAAAATTATTGCACGCGAAAACATTCGGGCCATCCGCAAGGACGTGCTCTCCAAGTGCTACGGCGGCGACATCACCCGCAAGCGCAAGCTGCTGGAGAAGCAGAAGGAAGGCAAGAAGCGGATGAAGACCATCGGACGGGTCGAAGTTCCGCAGGAGGCGTTCGTCGCGGCACTGTCGACCGACAGCCCGAGCGACAAACAGAAGAAGTAGCTGCCGTGCGCCGGCCGGCAGGTGTGCTGCTTTGCCTGCTCGCGTCCGTTGGCTGCGCGCACACCGTGAACGGAACCGGCGCACCCGCCGCTCGCGCGGTCACGCTCCTGCCGACCGAAGGTGAGATCAGCTCATCGGTCGGAAACGTATTGAGCACCTTCGACTTCCGGCCGTTCGTCGGCGGCGTCGAGATCCTGCCCGACGGATATCGCACCGAGGCCGACGCGTCGCCGGTCGCATGCGTCGCCGTCACCGACACGGCGCCACGGATCGTCTACGAGGGCGCGCCGGTCGTCGAAGCGGCCCGACAGAGCTACTTCAACCTCAACGAGGGCGTCGACACCTCGGGCGCGGATGCGGCAGTGATTCGGTTCTCGACGGCGGAGGCCGCGCGGATCACGTTCGAGTCGTTCGGGCGGCAGTGGCGTCAGTGCGACGACGTGACGGTCGTCAAGCGGACCGGTAATGGCAAGAGCTCGGAGGTCGACGCGGAGGTCAGTGGGGTCGACGAAACGGACGGGGTGCTGTCCGCAACGGTCCGTACGCGACCGCGCTCAGGGGGCTCCGCTGGGCGGTATGCGCGCGCGATCGGCGTGCGGGCGGACACCATCGTCGAGGTCTCGGTGGCGGTATCACCCGGGGTTGGTTTGCAGACGCCGACGCCGGCCGTCCGCACGGTGGCGCTCCTGCTCGACAAGGTCGGGCCCGGCGGCTGAGGGCTGCCGATGCGGCTGAAACGGCATCGCGCCCGCCGGCGACATGCTATCGAGAGATGTAACAACCCGGACGGATGGGACGCATGAGACCACTGGTACAGGCATTCGCCCTGGTGGGTGTCTGCGCCGTCATGGCGGGGTGCGCGGCGCCGGCCAAGGATGACCGCCCCGTCGTGCACATCGCGGAGGCGGCCCAGCCGTCCCCTGCGCGCCCGTTGGACCAGGCGCTGCCGACCGCTGATGAGCTGGCCACCACCCTGGGGGCCAAGGGGTTCATCGGCCAGCTCGTCGAGGGCGGGCCCGACATGCTGCTGGCGAGTGTGTCCGAATCCGACGCGACGCCAGCCGCGTGCGTCGGGCCCGCATACAGCCTGCAAAAGGTGCCGTATCAAGTGAGCCCCGTTCGTGAGGTGGCAAGCCGAACGTGGGCGGGCGGCTCATTCGACGGTCCGCCGGTCTCCGGCTTCTTCGGCGTAGTCAAGTTCGCCAGTCCCGCCGATGCCCGGTCCTTTTTCGCCGCCTCGGCTGACAACTGGCATAGGTGCAATGGCCAGACTGTGGTTTTGACCCGACCCGAACACGGCGCGCAGGGTTCGAGCAAGATCACCGATGTGACCGTCGACAACGCCATGGTGTCGGCCTTGGTGATGCGCGATGCCGGTACCGCGATTCAGCGCGCCCTCGGAGTTGCAGCGGATTGCATTGTGGACGTGGAGATTACGGATCCGAATGAGGTGTCCGACGCGCGGGGCGCTGTCGACGTCGCCAACCTGATGGTGCAGAAGATCGGCAATCCGTAGATGCCACGCGGCGCTCCGATCTGACGTCTGGCGCACGCACATGTCCGGAGTCGGTCACAATAGCGCGGTGACTTGTATCCGCGCGGCTACCCGGGCATGTGCCGTGGGGGTCGTCCTGGCGGCGTCTGTGCTGCTCACCGGCTGTGTGAACAACGTATCGGGCGTCGCGGTGCGCGCGCACAACGCCGGGCCCGCCGAACTGCCGTCACTGTCCGAGTCGAAACTCGACGACCTGCTGCTGTCCGTCGGCGAGATCAACGGGATCATGGGATCGCAGACCATGAAGGTCGCCAGTGAACTCGAAGAGATGACCGACCACTCCGGCGAGGTGTCCGATCCCGACTGCCTCGGTGCGATCTACGGCGCGGAGGAACCGGTGTATGCCGGCAGCGGGTGGACGGCCGTGCGCGATCAGGTCGTCCGCGAACCCGACGAGAACAACGAGCACTGGGTCGAGCAGACGGCCGTGCTGTACCCGTCGGCCGATAAGGCGCAGGCGTTCTTCGACAAGTCCTCCTCGACGTGGCAGAAGTGCGCGGGAAATGCGCTGTCGGTGTACGACGCGGGCTCGGCCTATCTGTGGGAGTTGGACGACATCACCGCGGAGGACGCGTTGATCACGCAGCTGACCACGCAGGAGGATGCCGACGGCTGGGCATGTCAGCATGCCCTATCGGTGGTCTCCAATGTCACCGTCGAAGCGTGGGCGTGCGGTTACTCCATTCGGGACGAGGCCGCCACAATCGCCAACGACATGGTCGCCAAGGTCGCGAAAAAGTGATTGCACTAACGCATTCGGTGGGTTTCGTACATCCGCGCCTGCACGGCCAGCCCGGAGACGACAGTAATGGCCGCGGCCACCCAGACCGCGGCCCGTAATCCCCAAAGATCCGCTGCGACACCGCCGACGACTGCGCCGACGGCGTAGCCGCTGTCGCGCCACAACCGATAGATCCCGACGGCCCGGGCCCGCCAGCGTGGATGTGCCACGTCGCCGATCGCCGCGAGAAGCGTGGGATAGACCATCGCCGTCCCCGCGCCGAGCAGGGCGGTCGCCGAGATCCACCATCGAAAGGTGTCGACACTCGCGATCATCGCCAGTGCCGCAGCCTGGGTCAACATGCCGGCGGTGATGAGATGCTTCCGGCCCCAGCGGTCCGACAGCGCGCCTGTGGCGATCTGGCCCAGCCCCCACACCGCCGGATATACCGCGACGAGGATGCCGACGCGTTCGACCGACATCCCGGTGCCGGCGAACAGGATCGGAAACAAGCCCCACGACAGCCCGAAGTTCAGGTTGTTGACCAGGCCCGCCTGGCTCGCGGACGACAACGCGCGTTCGGTGAAGCTGGTGCGGGTGAAGATCTCCCGGTTGGACAGCGTCGCGTCGTCTTGGTGATGTTGGGCGGCCTCGAGATCGGCGTGGCCGCGTGTTTCATGGACCAGTACTGCGCTAACGCCGAGTCCGATCAGTGCATACGACAAGCCGAGCAGAAACGGTACTGGCCGTAGACCGTAATGGGCCGCCAGGTATCCGGCGGCGACGGCAGTCAGCGCTACTGCTCCGTAGCCGGCCGCTTCGTTGAACCCCATCGCAAGACCGCGCTGGCGAGGACCGACGAGATCGATCTTCATGACCACGGTGGTCGACCAGGTCAGCCCCTGGTTCACGCCGAGCAGCACGTTGGCCGCGATGACCCAGCCCCACGACGGCGCCCAGATCAGCAACAGGGGAACAGGAATGGCCATCAGCCAGCCCGCCACCAGGACGGGTTTACGGCCGAAGCGATCCGACCAGGTGCCCGCGAAGTAGTTGGTCGCGGCCTTGGTGATCCCGAAAGCCAACACGTACGTGAACAGGAAGGTGTACCCCGTCAAGTGGAATTGCCGCTGGGCCAGAAGCGGCAGCACCGTCTGCTCCTGGCCGACCATGCCACCGACGAGAGCGTTGACGGCTACCAGCAGGCAGAATTGAAACAGATTGGGCCGCAACCCGAGTTGAGGATGTCTTGTGGTTGTCATGCGCCTGTTTCAAGTCTGCCACCAGTGACGTCGGTGGCCTGTCGGCTATGCCGGTCGCGGAGTGACATCGGGCGCGGTACCGCTGCCTCGCCGACGAAGGCCCGGAATGAACATCGCCACCCGACTCCGGTAATCGCGGTATTGATCACCGAGTGCCGCGATGAGGTCGTGCTCCTCAAGCTGGACAGCGATCAGGATGTAGACCGTGGTCGCCACCGCAAAGAGCAGATGGCCCGCCGTCATGGTCGGCGTGGCCCAGAACGCGACGATGAAGCCGAGCATGATCGGGTGGCGCACCACCCGATACAAGGAGGAGATACGGAACGTCAGATGGGTATACGGTCTGCCCTGCCAGGCCAGGTACACCTGCCGCAGCCCGAAAAGGTCGAAGTGATTGATCATGAACGTCGACAGCAGCACGGTCAACCAGCCCAAGCCGAACAGAATCCACAGTGCGGCGCGGCCCGCCGGCCAATTGACATCCCAGACGATCGTAGGCATCGCCCGCCACTGCCAGTACAGCAGAAAAAGCGCCAGGCTCGCCAGCAGCACGTACGTGCTGCGCTCAATCGCGTTGGGCACGAACCGCGTCCACATGCGTTTGAACGCCGGTCGTGCCATCACGCTGTGTTGTGCGGCGAAGACACCGAGCAACAGGACATTGATAACAATCGCCTCGGCGGTCGATGCCTCCATTCCGCTGTCGATGCTTCGGGGCACCACGAAGTTGCCCACAAAACCGATGGCATACAGAAACGCCGCCAGGAAGACGACGTAGCACACGGCTCCATAGCCGATCGTGAGCAAGCGGTTCATGGTGTCCTCCTCCTACGACGCTGTGCGAACCGGGCGGCCCGCAAGCCTCCATTCCGGGTACCCCTCGGAAAGTCGTTGTGCCACAAGGCCATTAGCCCGAAGCAAGGTTACGGCCTCGTCGGCGTAGACGCAGTAGGGTCCACGGCAGTACGCGATGTACTCTGCGTCGGCAGGAAGCTCGCCCAGTCGCGCCGAGATTTCGGCGACGGGCATTGAGCGCGCTCCCGCGATGTGCCCGGCCGAAAATTCCTGTTCTGGTCGCACATCCAGCACGACGATGTCGCCATTGGCCATGCGATGAGCGAGTTCGTCGGCCGTCACGGGCTCGAACCCCTCACGGTCGCCAAGGAACTCGCCCACCACGCGGTCCACCTCGGCAAGGTGCTGCTCGGCGGTGTGCCGCAGCGCCACTACTAGGGCGACCACCTCAGGTCCGCCGAGCCGGTAATGGACGAACACGCCCTCTCTGCGGGCGGCCACCAGCTGCGCCTGCCGCAGCTGCTGCAAATGGCGAGACGCGTTGGCGACCGAGAGGCCTGTCTCGATCGCGAGGGACTCCACCGTGCGCTGGCCCTGTGCGAGCACCTCGAGGATCTCGAGCCGGTGGGGGTTCGCCATCGCCTTACCGATCCGGGCGAATTCGCCGTAGAGCAGATCCTTGAACTCGCGTTTCGCCTTCGGAGGTAAAGTCACCTATTCAAGGTAATCCTTGAATAAGCTGATCGGAAGCCCAAAGTTGAGGGTTTCAGTGAATAGAGTCGCCTATGACGGCGCGTTCGCGGGCTGGAACACCCCTGAGCTGTCCGCCTCCTCCTCGGCGCGGATCACGTGCACGACGGCATTGATCAGCGCCAGGTGGGTGAACGCCTGCGGGAAGTTCCCCAAGTGCCTGCCGGTGCGCGGCTCGATCTCCTCGGCGTACAGATGCAGCGGGCTGGCGAACGACAACAACCGCTCACACAGGTGCTTGGCCCGGTGGATCTCGCCGATCTCGACCAGGGCCGAAACCAACCAGAACGAGCAGATCGTGAAGGTGCCTTCCTCGCCGGACAGCCCGTCGTCGGTCTCGTCGGTGCGGTACCGCAGTACCAGTCCCTCCTCGGTCAGCTCGTCGGCGATCGCGAGCACCGTGGCCCGCACCCGCGGATCTTCGGCGGGCAGGAACCGGGTCAGCACGGCCAGCAGCAGCGATGCGTCGAGCGCGTCGTCGCCGTAGCGCTGGGTGAGCACGCCGCGGGCGTCGACACCGTTTTTGAGTATGTCGGCCTTGATCTCCTCGGCGATCGCGCGCCACTGCTGTGCATAGGACTTCTCGCCCTGCAGTTCGGCCAGCTTCGAGCCGCGGTCCAGCGCCACCCAGCACATGATCTTGCTGGACGTGAAGTGCTGCGGCTCGCCGCGCACCTCCCAGATCCCGCGGTCGGGTTCCTTCCAGTGCTTGATGGCCTCCTCGACCTGTTGCTTGAGCACCGGCCACAGCGTGTCCGAGATCTGCTCGCGCGATTTGGCGTGCAGGTAAACCGAGTCGAGCATGGTGCCCCAGATGTCGTGCTGCATCTGGTTGTAGGCGCTGTTGCCGATTCGCACGGGGCGCGCACCGTCGTATCCCGAAAGGTGGTGCAGTTCCTCTTCGACCAGGGTGCGCTCGCCGCCGACGGCGTACATCACCTGAAGCGGATGACGTTCACCGTTGTTGGCGCCCGAGACGTCGGCGATGAACGCGAAGAAGTCATCGGCCTCGCGATCCAGGCCGAGTGTGTACAGACCCCACAACGCGAACGTCGAGTCGCGCACCCACGCGTAGCGGTAGTCCCAATTTCGTTCGCCCTGAGGGGTTTCCGGCAACGACGTGGTGGGGGCGGCCAACAGGGCGCCGGTCGGCGAGTACGTCAGACCCTTCAACGTCAGCGCGCTGCGCTGCAGATAGGCACGCCACGGATGGTCGGGGAAGTCGCCGATGTTGATCCACTGCCGCCACATCTCGCTGGTCTGCCACATCTTGTCGGCGGCTTCGTCATACGTCTGTGGCGCAGGGTGCTTGGACCACGACAGCGCGACGTACGCGTTGTCGCCCTCCTTCATTCGGGTGCGGGCCCGCGCCTCATGGCCTTCCAGCCCGAGTCGCAGGTTGGTGGTCAGCCGCAGGGTCGGATGTGCGTCGGGATCGCGGTGGGCCCGCGCGATGGCTTCGCCGTAGGCCTGGGCCGAGTACTCCCACGTCGCGGGGATGCGATGGTAGTCGAACGCCGGTTCACAGTTCATCGTCAACTCGACGGTGCCGCTGACGCATCGCACGGTGCGAAGCAGGATGTGCTCGGCGTCCCAGTCCATCGGGGTGCGCCGGTGGGTACGTGAGCGTGCCTCGATGTCGTGCCACGGGCCCATCACGAGCGCGTCGCGGACGATGATCCAGCCCGTGTGCGTCTGCCACGTGGTTTCCAGGATCAGGCTGCCCGGCAGGTAGCGACGCGCGGCAGGCACGGACACCCCGTAGGGCGCCAGGCGGAAATGGCCGGCAGCCCGGTCCAGGATGGCGCCGAACACGCTGGGGGAGTCCGGGCGCGGAACGCACAGCCATTCGATCGAACCGGCAGACGAGATCAGACAGGTGTTCTCGCAGTCGGACAGGAACGCGTAGTCAGCGATCGGCGGGAAGGGATTCCGCAACGACCCGTTGGGGGCGTACGGCACCGGCGCCGTCACAGTCAACGGGGTGCTCGGCTCCAACTTCGCAGCCGGCGACCCGCCGGATGGCTCGGTGTGTTCCAGGACCATCCCGACATCATCGACTGCCGACCTGCCCGGCGTCCACTCATGGCGAGCGTGTCCGGCGGGCGCGCCGATCAGCGCCGGGCAAACCTCGGCACGTATCGACACCGGGGCGATCGCCGTACATCGAATAGTCTGGCTCGGTGGGCGGCTTACTCAATTGGTGGGACGGCGTCGAGCTGTGGCTGACCGGCCTGCCGTTCGTCGCCCAGACCGCCGTGGTGATGCCGGTCGTCCTGGCGCTGGCCTACGGGTTGGCGGTGGTGCTCGACGGCGCGCTGGGCAACGGGATCCGGGTGGTGCGCCGGATCCGGCACCAGAATCAGGACGTCGAGTGATGAGCGCTTGCGCGAAGAGTGACAGGCCATGAGCGGCGGCATGCCGCGGTCGAGGGTGACGCTGGTGCTCGTCATCCTGGTGCTACTGGTGATCGTCACGTGGCTGCTAACTCGTTAACCCGGCTAACGCCACCCTGAGCGTGTCCGCGAACTCTGTTATTCTTCGCGCCATGCGATCGGCAACCGGCAACAAGAGCGGCCACATCCTGGCCCTCATCGCCGTGGGTTTCTCCGCCGTCGCTGATGTCTGCTGTTGTCGCTGACTCCACACCCATTCGTGGTTTGGTGTTGGTGACGGCTGTGTCCAGTACTGATCCATCGCCTTGCCGTCGTCATGGGTTCTCCCGGTCAACCACCTGCAAGGAAAGGTCACCACATGCTCAACATCCGCAGATCCTGGCGAAACGCCGCCGCTCTGACTGTCACCGCCGGCGTTCTCGCCGCATGCGGCGGAGGCTCCAGTGACGTCGCCGGGGGCGACCAGCAGTCCAGCGGCGCGACCACGACGCTGACCCTGGTCGCCTATGCGGTGCCCGAACCGGGCTGGAGCAAGATCATCCCCGCGTTCGCCGCGACGCCTGAGGGCAAGGGCGTCGCCGTGACCACTTCGTACGGCGCCTCGGGGGACCAGTCCCGTGCCGTCGTCGACGGCAAACCCGCGGATATCGTCAACTTCTCGGTTGAACCCGACGTCTCCCGCCTGGTGAAGGCCGACAAGGTGGCGAAGGACTGGAACGCCGACGCCACCAAGGGCATCCCATTCGGCTCTGTGGTGACACTTGTGGTCCGCAAGGGCAATCCCAAGAACATCAAGGACTGGGACGACCTGCTGGCGCCAGGGCTCGAAGTGGTCACCCCGAGCCCACTGAGCTCCGGCTCGGCCAAGTGGAACCTGTTGGCGCCCTACGCCGCGAAGAGCAACGGCGGCCAAGACCAGCAGGCCGGGCTGGACTTCGTCAGCAAGCTGGTCGCCGAGCACGTCAAGACCCGACCCGGCTCCGGCCGGGAGGCCACCGACGTGTTCCTGCAGGGCACCGGCGACGTGCTGATCAGCTACGAGAACGAGGCGATCAACGTCGAGCGGCAGGGCAAGCCCGTCGAGCACGTCATCCCGCCGCAGACGTTCAAGATCGAAAACCCCGTCGCGGTGGTTACCTCCAGCACGCATCTGGATCAGGCCAACGCCCTGAAGAACTTCCTCTACACGCCCGAGGGGCAAAAGATCTGGGCGCAGGCGGGCTTCCGGCCGGTCGATCCTTCGGTAACAGAAGACTTCGCCGAGGATTTCCCCGCCCCTGCGCAGCTCTGGAGCATCGCCGATCTCGGCGGATGGAGCTCGGTTGATTCCGCGTTGTTCGACAAAGACAACGGCTCGATCACCAAGATCTACAAGCAGGCCACCGGGTGACAGCTAGTCTCGACGACCCTGAGGCGACCCAGCCCGAGCTCACCGGCGACGGCGAGGCGGGGCCGCCTCGGGGCTTTTTCACCAGCCGCTATGGCACGACGTCGCTGCGGGTCGGTGTGGCAACTACGTGGTTGTCCGTCATCGTGCTGCTGCCGCTGGCAGCGATTGTGTGGCAGTCCGCCGGAGGCGGCTGGTCGGCGTTCTGGTCGGCGGTGACGTCCACCTCGGCGCTCGGATCGTTCCGCGTCACGCTGACCATTTCGTTCTCGGTCGCCGTGGTCAACCTGGTATTCGGGCTGCTCATCGCCTGGGTGCTGACCCGCGACCAGTTCCCCGGCAAGCGTTTGGTCGACGCGATCATCGACCTGCCCTTCGCGCTGCCCACGATTGTGGCCAGCCTGGTGATGCTGGCGCTGTACGGGCCGAGCAGTCCCGTCGGGATCCACATTCAGCACACAAAGTGGGGCGTGGGCATCGCGCTGCTGTTCGTGACGCTGCCGTTCGTCGTGCGGTCTGTGCAGCCGGTGCTGATCGAACTGGACCGTGAGGTCGAGGAGGCCGCCGCATCGCTGGGCGCGAACAACTGGATCATCTTCACCCTTGTGATCCTTCCCGCACTGCTGCCGTCGTTGCTTTCCGGTGCGGGGCTGGCGTTTTCGCGAGCGATCGGGGAGTACGGGTCGGTGGTGCTTATCGGCGGTGCGGTGCCCGGCAAGACCGAGGTGTCGTCGCAGTGGATCCGGACGTTGATAGAGAACGATGACCGCACCGGCGCAGCGGCCATCTCTATTGTGCTGCTGGTGATCTCGTTCGTGGTGCTGTTCATTCTGCGTAGTATCGGGTCGCGCGCGGCCAAGCGTGAGGAGCTGGCGCAGTGACGCTGTCGACTCCGATGCGTTACTTGCTGCGCTACATTGCGCTCGGGTATCTGGCGGTGTTGTTAATCGTTCCGGTCGGCCTGATTCTCTGGCGCACCTTCGAACCGGGTGTCGGCGTGTTCATCGAGTCCATCTCCACCCCGGCCGCCATCTCCGCGTTGCAGCTGTCGCTTCTCGTAGTGGCGATCGTGGTGCCGCTCAATGTGCTGTTCGGTGTGCCAACCGCACTGGTTCTGGCGCGCAATAGATTTCGTGGCAAGAGCCTGCTACAGGCGGCCATCGATCTGCCGTTCGCGGTGTCGCCGGTGGTGGTCGGCGTGGCGCTGATCCTGTTGTGGGGTACCAACGGCCTGTTCGGGTTCGCGCAGAACGATCTCGGCTTCAAGATCATCTTCGGCCTGCCCGCCATCGTGCTGGCGAGCATCTTCGTCACGGTGCCGTTCGTCATCCGCGAGGTCGAACCGGTGTTGCACGAGCTGGGCACCGATCAGGAGGAGGCGGCCGCGACGCTGGGCTCCAGCTGGTGGCAGACGTTCTGGCGCATCACCCTGCCGTCCATCCGCTGGGGTTTGATGTACGGCATCGTGCTGACGGTGGCCCGCACGCTCGGAGAGTTCGGCGCGGTGACGATCGTTGCCGCGAACCTGCCCGGTTCGTCGCAGACCCTCACCCTGTTGGTGGCGGACCGGTACAACCGCGGCGCTGAGTACGGCGCCTACGCAATCTCGACGCTGCTGATGACCGTCGCGGTGATCGTCCTCGTGGTACAGGTGATCCTCGACGCACGTCGCGTGAAAACAGACAATTAGGCCACAAGGAGACGATGAGCGTGACGAATGCGATCACCGTGCGCGGTGCCAACAAGCACTACGGCGATTTCGCGGCGTTGGACGACGTCGACTTCGACGTGCCGTCCGGCTCGCTGACGGCACTGCTGGGACCCAGCGGATCGGGGAAGTCGACGCTACTGCGCACCATCGCCGGCCTCGACAAGCCCGACACCGGCACGATTACGATCAACGGTCGCGACGTGACGGACATCCCGCCGCAACGGCGTGGCATCGGCTTCGTCTTCCAGCACTACGCCCCGTTCAAGCACCTGACTGTCCGTGACAATGTCGGATTCGGATTGCGGATCCGCAAGCGGCCGAAGGCAGAGATCAAGGAGAAGGTCGACAACCTCCTCGAAGTCGTCGGCCTCGCCGGCTTCCAGAATCGCTACCCCAACCAGCTCTCCGGCGGTCAGCGGCAGCGGATGGCGCTGGCCCGGGCACTCGCCGTCGACCCGCAGGTGCTGTTGCTCGACGAACCGTTCGGCGCACTGGATGCCAAGGTCCGCGAGGATCTTCGGGCCTGGCTGCGCAGGTTGCACGACGAGGTTCACGTCACCACGGTGCTGGTGACCCATGACCAGTCCGAGGCGCTCGATGTCGCCGACCGGATCGCGGTGCTCAACAAAGGGCGAATCGAACAAGTCGGTTCTCCCACAGAGGTTTACGACATGCCCGCAAGCGAGTTCGTGATGTCGTTCCTCGGCGCGGTGTCCGCGCTGAACGGCGCTCTGGTGCGTCCGCACGACATCCGCGTCGGGCGGACCCCCGAGATGGCCATCGCCTCCAGCGACGGATCGATCCAGGAGACGGGGGTGCTCCGTGCGACGGTCGACCGGATCGTGATGCTCGGCTTCGAAGTGCGCGTCGAGTTGACAGCCGCCGCAACCCATGCGCAGTTCACCGCGCAGATCACCCGCGGTGACGCTGAAGCCCTCGGACTCAAGGAAGGCGACACCGTGTACGTGCGGGCGACCCGCGTACCGTCGATTCCGGGTACGAAGACGATCGCGAAGAGCGATACGGCCGACGAGGACGAGGAATTGACGAAGGCCTGAGCTCGACTGGCGGAAGCTAGGCCGCGATAGGCGCGGCGATCGCCGCGTCGAATCGATCGAGCAGGGTGTCGGCGACAAGCCGGTGCGGCCCCAGCGGCTCGGCCATCGGAATCCCTTGTGCACGAGCGAATTCGGCGATCCGGTCGGTGATGCGCCCGTGGGCGAGAAACCACGGCGCAATGACCAGCCGGCTCGCGCCCCGCTCGCGCAGGATCTCCGCGGCCTCGATCAGGGAGGGCTGAGGGCCCGTGGCGAAGGCGACGGCGGTCGCCCAATTGGTGTGCTGCACCAGGTATTCGGCGACCATCGTGGTGCGGGCGTTGGCTTGCGGGCGTGACGAGCCCACCGCCGTGACGATGACACCCACACCGGGGTCGAGCTTCGACACGCCGGCGTGCGTGAGGCGCTGCCGAAGGACGGCGACGAGTCGATCGTCCTCACCGAGCACGTCGGCCTGTCGGGCGCCGCACCCCGATTCGCGGATCAGCGCCGGAATGTCGACCTGCGCGTGATACGCATCGGCGAGCAACAACGGCACCACGACCGCGCCGGACGGCGAGGTGCGCAACACGTCCGCCAGATTGGGGGAGTTCTGCTCACAGAACGCCACCCGAACGTCGACACCGCGCCGCATCATGCGCACGGTGTGTGCCACCTCGTACGCCGACGCCGCCGATCGCGGATCGGCGCTGCCGTGCGCGGTCAATACCAGCGGGCGGTGGACGGGAGGCGGGGGAGTCACGAAGCGTGCAACCCGCATTCCGTCTTGGTCAAGCCCGCCCAGCGTCCGCTGCGCGGGTCGGCACCCTCGGCCGGCTTCTGCGTGCACGGCGCGCAGCCAATCGACGGATAACCTTCGAAGACAAGGGGATTGACGAGGATATCGTTGGCGTCGATGTAGCTCTGGATTTCCTCGTCGGACCACGCCGCGATCGGGTTGATCTTCACCAGACCGAACGCCTTGTCCCAGCTGATCAGCGGCGCGTTGGCGCGCGTCGGCGCCTCCACCCGACGGATGCCGGTGACCCACGCGGAGTAACCGCGCAGAGCTGCCGACAGCGGCGCGACCTTGCGCATCCGGCAGCACTCGTTGGGCTCGCGGGCGAACAGGTCCTTGCCGAACAGCTCGTCCTGCTTGGCGACGCTGTTCTCGGCGGTCACGTTGACCACATTGATGTCGTAGACCGTCTCGACCGCGTCGCGGGTGCCGATGGTCTCCACGAAGTGGTAGCCGGTGTCCAAGAACAGCACATCGACGCCGGGACGCACCTTCGCGGCGAGGTCGACGAGTACCGCGTCCTGCATGTTTGACGCCACCACGTAATCGCCGCCGAAGTTCTCGTCGGTCCAGCGCAGCAGGTCGTCTGCACTCGCGCCGTCGAGTTCGGCCGCGCCGCGCTCGGCCAGGGTTTGCAGGTCTGTCTCCGTCATGAAATCGGTCACCTCAGGTCCGCCTCGTCTGCTCGTATTGCCCACGTAGCGAAACGCTCACCTTGATCGCGTTGTTTCACGAAATTCCGGACAACTCGGTCGATATAGTCGCCCAGCTCACTCGACAGCACCTTGTGCTGGCGCAACTTGCGGCCGAATCCGCTGTCCAGGCCCAGGCTTCCGCCGAGATGCACTTGGAAACCCTCGACAAAATTGCCGTCGCCGTCGTCGACCATCTGGCCCTTGAACCCGATGTCGGCGATCTGGATGCGCGCACACGAGTTCGGGCAACCGTTGATGTTGACCGTGATCGGCACATCGAGCTGGGCTCCGAATTCACCCGAGATGTCCTCGAGGCGCTTCTCCAATTCCGGCACCAGCACCTGCGCCCGATTGCGGGTCTCGGCGAACGACAGCTTGCAGTACTCGATTCCGGTGCAGGCCATCAGGTTCTTGCGCCACGCGGACGGCTGCGACGGCAAACCCAGCGCGTCAAGGCCGGCGACAAGCGCATCGACCTTGTCGTCGGGAACGTCGAGGATGACCAGCTTCTGCTGCGGGGTGAGACGGATCCGATCCGAGCCTGCCGCCTCGGCCAGATCGGCCACCTTGGTCAGGATCGTGCCGGTCACGCGGCCCGCGATGGGGGCGACCCCGACGGCGTTGCGGCCGCTTTTCTGCTTCTGTACGCCGACGTGGTCGATCGGATGCTTCACCGGCTCGGGTGCGGGACCGTCGATCAACTTGCGGCCCAGGTACTCGTCCTCGAGCACCTGGCGGAATTTTTCTATGCCCCAGTCCTTGATCAGGAACTTCAGCCGCGCCTTCGACCGCAGCCGCCGGTAGCCGTAGTCGCGGAACACCGACGTCACCGCCTCCCAGACGTCGGGCACTTCGTCGAGAGGCACCCAGGCGCCGACGCGCTGGGCCAGCATCGGGTTCGTCGACAGGCCGCCGCCGACCCACAGGTCGAGGCCGGGGCCGTGCTCGGGATGGTTGACGCCGATGAACGCCACGTCGTTGACCTCGTGCGCGACGTCCTGCAGGCCCGAGATCGCGGTCTTGAACTTGCGCGGCAGGTTCGACAGCGTGGGGCTGCCGATGTAGCGGCGCACGATCTCGTCGATCGCCCAGGTGGGGTCGAGCACCTCGTCGAGCGACTCGCCGGCCAGCGGCGAACCCAGCACCACGCGCGGGCAGTCGCCGCACGCTTCAGTCGTCTGCAGGCCGACCTCGTCGAGCCGCCGCCAGATCTCCGGCACGTCCTCGATCCGGATCCAGTGGTATTGGACGTTCTCCCGGTCGGAGATGTCGGCGGTGTCGCGGGCGAACTCGGTCGAGATCTCACCCACGGTGCGCAGCGCGGCGGTGGAGAGTGCGCCACCGTCGCAGCGCACCCGCATCATGAAGTGCTTGGCCTCGAGGAGGTCGGCGTTCTCGTCGCCGGTCCAGGTGCCGTCATAACCCTGCTCACGCTGGGTGTACAGGCCCATCCACCGCATCCGGCCACGGAGGTCCTGCTTGTCGATGCTGTCGAAGCCCTGCTTGGAGTAGATGTCGACGATGCGTGCCCGCACGTTGAGTGGGTCGTCGTCCTTTTTGAACTGTTCGTTCGGGTTGAGCGGCTCGCGGTAGCCGAGCGCCCATTGGCCCTCGCCGCGTGGGCGCTTGACGGACGCCGGCGAGCCGGGCGATGTCTTCCGTGCGATGGTCATGTGATTTGGCTCCTCTGTGGAGCCGGATCGCGCGCGAACACCGGTGAACTGGCCGGCGGCGCAGATCCGGCGGCCAGCTGAAAGTACAGTTGGGCAGGTCTACGGCGTCAGGGCAGACAACAACAGGTGCAAACGCGCTTGAAATCGACATGCCGCCGAGCCACCAGCGCGACGCGCTGGGTAAGGCTACGGGTGGCAGTCACGTCGCCGATTGTGCCACGAACGCCGGCATATGCGCTAACCGGGAGGTTTGCGCGCACGATGAGCAAACTGACTCTGGGAGACTGGGCGCCATGACGGCACGGCCATTCGGCATCTATATCCATGTGCCGTTCTGTGCCACTCGATGCGGCTATTGCGACTTCAACACCTACACACCCACCGAAGCCGGCGGAGCGAACCCGGCCGGATGGCTCGAGGCGCTCGGCGTCGAGCTGAGGCTGGCGGCCGCGCGGCTGGGCAAACGACAGGTCGACACCGTGTTCGTCGGAGGCGGCACCCCGTCGCTGCTCGGCGTCACCGGCCTGGCCGCCGTGCTCGGCGCGATTCGCAACCATTTCGATCTGGCACCCGACGCCGAGGTCACCACGGAGGCCAACCCGGAGTCGACGTCGCCGGAACTGTTCGACGGGTTGCGAGCCGCCGGATACACGCGGGTGTCGCTGGGAATGCAATCCGTCGCGCCGCACGTGCTGGCCGTGCTCGACAGGGTTCATTCGCCGGGGCGGGCGCTCGATGCGGCGCGGGAGGCGAATGCGGCCGGCTTCGACCACGTCAACCTCGACCTGATCTACGGCACGCCGGGGGAGACCGACGACGACCTGTTGCACTCGGTCGACGCCGCCGTCGACGCCGGAGTCGACCACGTCTCGGGGTACGCGCTGGTGGTGGAGGACGGCACCGCGATGGCCCGGCGGGTTCGCCGCGGCGAAATCCGCGCGCCCGACGACGATGTCCTCGCGCACCGCTATGAACTGCTCGACGCACGGCTGTCGTCGGCGGGCTTCAGCTGGTACGAGGTCTCCAACTGGAGCCGGTCAGGTGGCGAGTGCCGGCACAACATGGGCTACTGGAACGGCGGCGAATGGTGGGGCGCCGGGCCCGGCGCACACGGCTACGTCGGCGCGACGCGGTGGTGGAATGTCAAGCATCCCAACGCCTATGCGCAATCGCTGGCCGACGGGAAGCTGCCGGTGGCCGATCATGAGCGGCTCGACACGGCCGCACTGCACACCGAGGACGTCATGCTTTTGACGAGGATGCGTGCCGGGTTGCCGGTGGGCATCCTGACCGAAGCCGAACGGCAGCGGGCCCAGACGGTTGTCGACGACGGCCTGCTGAAGCGCGACGTCGACCGCCTGATTCTTACCGACCGGGGTCGGCTGTTGGCTGACGCGGTCGTGCGCACTCTGCTTGACTAGCGGGTACGCGCCCGCGATTTGAACGATTCCGCGACGGTGTTCCGTTGTGATCAGCAGAACCGACGGAAAAGCGAGGGACCTGCGGTGCATCAGACATGACCGACCGCGATCAGGCCGCTCTGCTGCAAGCGGTCCATCAGGCCCACAGTCGCGATCTGCTCCGCTACGTCCTGCGACTCACCAGGGGAGACATGCCGTTCGCCGAGGACGTGGTCCAAGAGTCGCTGCTTCGACTCTGGCGCAAGCCGGAATTACTGGAGCAGTCGAGCGAATCCGCGCGGGCGTGGCTGTTCACCGTCGCGCGAAACCTGGTGATCGACGACCGGCGCAGCGCGCGCTATTCACGGGAACTGCAGACCGATGCCGTCCCCGAACGGCCATCGCTCGACGCGATCGGGCCCGCGGTCGACAAATGGATACTGGCGGAAGCGCTGAAATCGCTCAGTCCTGAGCATCGCACGGTGGTTGTGCGCGCTTACTACCTCGGTCAGACCGTCGCCGACATCGCCGAGCACGAACAGATTCCCGCGGGCACCGTCAAATCCAGACTTCACTACGCGCTGCGTGCGCTACGAAATGCATTGCAGGAAAGGGGGGTTGTCCAGTGAACGAGCACCCGACCGACCACGCTCCCGACGACAACCTTGCCGAATGGGACGCCGCCTATCTCCTCGGGGCGTTGAGCCTCGAGGATCGGCGTACCTACGAGGACTACCTCGCCGCCAATCCGGATCGGGCCGCGGAGCTCAACGAGTTCGCCGACATGCCGGACATTCTCAGTGCGCTGACCCGCGACGAGGCGATGGCCCTGATAGACCTCGGCGACACGGCCGAGACTCCGGCCGACAACATCGCCTCTCTTGCTCGAGCGGCGGCCAAGCGTGAGCGACGGTCGCGTCGCACCCTCGTTGCGATGGCGATCGGCGTTGCCGCCGCGTTGGCGATCGTCGGCGGTGTCGTGGGCGCGACGGTCTTTCCGCGCGCGGGAACTGTGCAGACGGTCGCGATGGCACCGATGCAGCCGGGGGTGCGGGCAGGTCTCACCGCTCAACTCGCCGTCACCGCGAAGAAATGGGGCACCGAGTTGAACTGGGCCTGCAAGTACACCAAGGACTGGTCGCGCGAGGTCGCGAGCTACGACATCGTCGTCACGACGAAGGACGGCGCGCAGACGACCGTCGGTTCGTGGAAACCCGCGGGCGATGAGGCGACCGGGCTGTCCGCGGCCACCAGCATCCCGACAACGGATATCCGCAGCGTCGACATCCGGGAATCGGGTAGCAATCAGCCGCTGGCGGTCACCACGCTGTAGTGCGCGAACAGGCGAGCTACCGCAGAGCCGAGGCCAGCCGTCGCCACTGATCGCGGGGGAACTCGCGCGGGTCGGCGGTGAGCACCTGCACGCACACGTGATCGGCGCCCGCATCGAGGTGCTCGGTCACCCTGCGCAGCACCGTCTCCTCGTCGCCCCACGCGATGAGCGCGTCGAACAGCCGGTCGCTCACCGACGTCAGATCTTCCTCGGTGAAACCCGACCGCAGCAAGTTGTTGGCATAGTTGGGTAGCGCCAGATATGTACGCAGCCAATCGGTTCCGATGGCCCGCGCTTCGTCGGCGTTATTCGTGAGCAGAACCGTCTGCTCGGGCAGCAGCAGAGGGTCGTCACCCAGCTGCTCGCGGGCGTATCGGGTGTGGTCCGGCGTGACCAGATACGGATGGGCGCCGCGGGACCGCGTCGCCGCGAGTTCCAGCATCTTCGGGCCGAGCGCCGCGAGCACCCGGTTCTCCTTGGGCACGGGCTGTTCGGTCGAATCGATGGCGTCGAGGTAGGCGCGTGTCGCGGCGAGCGGCTTGCGATACCGGCCAGGCTCCTTGGAGTCGATCAGCGGGGCGTGGCTCACCCCGATGCCCAACAGGAAGCGTTCGCCGTGCGTCGCGGTCAGCGAGGCGTACGACGTCGCCACGTGCGACGGCTCCTGCATCCAGAGGTTCAGAATGCCGGTCGCGATCACCACGTCCTGCGTCGACGACAGCAGGTGCGCCACTGAATCCATTACGGGCCCACCGACATCCGGTATCCACAGGGCGGTGAAGCCAAGCTCCTCCAACTCCGCTGCGGCCTCGGCGGTTTCGGCCGGGTCGCCGTAGCGCAATTGCGAACTCCACACACCGACGCCTGTGAGATCCATGCCGTGTTCCTTCCCGCGTTGACGTGGTGGTCACGCTACCGACGCGTCCGACCGCAGGCGCACCACTACATCGACACCTGAGCCGACATTGGGACGTCCATGTCGAAGACGCGGGCATGCAGCACGATCCTGTTGCGCAGCGCCGCCCGTACCGCGCGGTGCAGCCCGTCCTCCAGGTAGACGACGCCCTTCCACTTCACCGCGTGCGGGAAGAGGTCGCCGTAAAACGTCGAATCCTCCGACAGCAATCGGTCCAGCGCGAGCACCGTCGTGGTGGTGACCAACTCGTCGAGGCGGATCTGCCGCGGCGGGATCTGCGCCCACTGCCGATGCGTCAGCCCGTGATCGGGATACGGCCTGCCGTCGCGGACGCCTTTGAAGATCATCGGGCAAACCACCTCCGCGCCATCCGGCCAGGCAAACGCAACACCTTGCAAAGGCTAGTCTCAACGGACCCCGCCGCGACGCGAACATCCGCTCGCGCGCCATCGCCGCTGCTGATCCCCGTAAAATGGGTACTAACTCGGCGGAAGAGGAAGGTGAACACGTGGGTAGCGCTGATGATCGTCGCTTCGAGGTGCTGCGTGCGATCGTCGCCGACTTCGTCTCCACCCAGGAGCCGATCGGCTCGAAGAGCCTCGTCGAGCGACACAATCTCGGCGTCTCCAGCGCGACGGTGCGCAACGACATGGCTGTGCTGGAGGCCGAGGGCTACATCACCCAGCCGCATACGAGCTCCGGCCGCGTGCCCACCGAGAAGGGCTACCGCGAGTTCGTCGACCGCCTCGACGACGTCAAGCCGTTGACCTCGTCGGAACGGCGCGCGATCCTGTCGTTCCTGGAATCCGGTGTGGACCTCGACGATGTGCTGCGCCGCGCGGTGCGGCTGCTGGCGCAGTTGACCCGCCAGGTCGCCATCGTGCAGTACCCGACGCTGTCGAGATCGTCGGTGCGCCACCTCGAAGTGGTGGCGCTGACGCCGGCGAAGCTCCTACTCGTGGTCATCACCGACTCCGGCCGTGTCGACCAGCGCATCGTCGAGCTCGGTGACGCGCTCGACGAGCACGACGTGGCCAAGCTGCGTGACCTGCTCGGTCAGGCGCTGGAGAACAAGCCGCTGGCCGCCGCATCGATCGCAGTGTCCGATCTGGCGGCACAACTCAACGGTCACGGCGGTCTGGCCGACGCGGTCGGCCGCTCGGCCACCGTGCTGGTGGAGACGCTCGTCGAGCACAGCGAGGAGCGCCTGCTGCTGGGCGGCACCGCCAACCTCACCCGCAACACCGCGGACTTCGGCGGGTCGCTGCGGTCGGTGCTCGAGGCGCTCGAGGAGCAGGTGGTCGTGCTGCGGCTGCTCGCCGCGCAACAGGAAGCCGGCAAGGTGACCGTGCGCATCGGCCACGAGACCGAGGCCGAGGAGATGGTGGGCACGTCCGTCGTCACCACGGCGTACGGCAGCCTGGGCAAGGTCTACGGCGGCATGGGTGTGTTGGGTCCCACACGAATGGACTACCCGGGAACTATCGCTAATGTCGCTGCGGTTGCTCTTTACATCGGGGAAGTCTTAGGTAGCCGGTAACCGGCAAGGAGAAGGTCACGGCGTGGCACGCGACTATTACGGCCTGCTCGGAGTGAGCAGGGGCGCGAGTGATTCGGAGATCAAGCGCGCCTACCGCAAGCTGGCGCGCGAACTGCATCCCGACGTCAATCCGGACGAAGAGGCGCAGGCGCGCTTCAAGGAGATCAGCGCCGCCTACGAGGTGCTGAGCGATCCCGAGAAGCGTCGCATCGTCGACATGGGCGGCGACCCGCTGGAATCCGCCGGCGCCGCGGGCAACGGGTTCGCGGGCTTCGGTGGTCTCGGCGACGTGTTCGAGGCCTTCTTCGGAGGCGGTACCGGTTCGCGCGGCCCGATCGGCCGGGTGCGGCCGGGGTCGGATTCGCTGCTGCGGATGCGGCTCGACCTGGCCGAGTGCGCCACCGGCGTGACCAAGCAGGTCACGGTCGACACCGCGGTGCTGTGCGACCTGTGCCAGGGCAAGGGCACGCACGGCAACTCGACCCCGGTCGCCTGCGACACCTGCGACGGTCGCGGCGAGATCCAGACGGTCCAGCGCTCGCTGCTCGGCCAGGTGATGACGTCGCGTCCCTGCCCCGTCTGCGGCGGCGTCGGCGAGGTGATCCCCGACCCGTGCCACCGCTGCGGCGGTGACGGCCGGGTCCGCGCCCGCCGCGAGATCAGCGTCAAGATTCCCGCAGGCGTCGGCGACGGAATGCGGGTGCGACTGGCCGCGCAGGGCGAGGTCGGGCCCGGCGGCGGGCCCGCGGGCGACCTGTACGTCGAGGTGCACGAGAAACCGCACGAGATCTTCGTCCGCGACGGTGACGACCTGCACTGCACGATCTCGGTGCCGATGGTCGACGCCGCGCTCGGCACCACGGTCACCGTCGAAGCGATCATCGACGGCCCCACCGAGATCACGATCCCGGCGGGCACCCAGCCCGGTGCGGTCACGACGTTGCGCGGGCACGGCATGCCGCACCTGCGGTCCGGCGTGCGCGGCGACCTGCACGCCCACATCGACGTGGTGGTGCCGTCGCGGCTGGACCACGAGGACATCGAGCTGCTGCGCAAGCTCAAGGAAAAGCGCGTCCGCGACACCGCCGAGGTGCGCTCCACGCAAGCCACGTCGGCCGGCGGCGGGCTGTTCAGCCGGCTGCGCGAAACCTTCAGCGGCCGCTAGACGCTCGTGAGCGGACGCGCTGTTCTACGTCGACGCGCTGCCGTCGACGGGTGAGGTCGCAGTGGTCGACGGCGACGAGGGCTTCCACGCCGCCAACGTGCGACGGATCCGGCCCGGCGAAGAGATCGACCTCAGCGATGGCGCCGGGACGCTGGCGCACTGCGTCATCGAGGAGGTCGGCAAAGGCAGGCTGAGCGCACGGGTGCTCGATCGGCGGACGGTCGAGCGGGTCATGCCCCCGGTCACCGTCGTGCAGGCGCTGCCGAAGTCGGATCGCTCGGAGCTGGCCATCGAGCTGGCCACCGAGGCGGGCGCCGATGCCTTCGTCGCCTGGCAGGCGTCCCGGTGCGTGGCGCGTTGGGACGGGCAACCCAAGGTCGACAAGGGGCTGCGCCGATGGGGGGCGGTGGCGCGCGCCGGCGGCGCGACAGTCGCGGCGCGCGCACATCCCGGCGGTCAGCGGCGTCGTGTCGACGGCGGAGCTGGCGGAACGGGTCCGCGACACGGTGTCGACGCAGGTGCTCGTGCTGCACGAGTCGGCGACCCGGCCGATCACGGAAGTGCCTGTGGCAGAAGCCGATTCGCTGGTGCTCGTCGTCGGCCCGGAGGGCGGCATCGCCGACGACGAACTCGCCGCGCTGTCGGACGCCGGCGCGGCCGTGGTGCGGCTCGGGCCGACGGTGTTGCGGACCTCGACGGCCGCGGCGGTCGCGTTGGGCGCATTGGGCGTGCTGACGCCGCGGTGGTCGCTGACCATGCCGGCGTGGCTCAAGCACTGGGACGCGCCGCTGCCCGGCGGTAAACTGGCATTCGAGAGCAAACAACCAGGCCAGAACCCAGAAAGCAGGCAGAAAACCCCACGTGACGCCCCGCGAGACGAACGCTGACTCGCGACGCACCCGTTCGCAGCAGCATCGATGTTCCGCCCGACAACGTCGTGGGCCTGCTGGGTTCCGCCGACGAGAATCTGCGCGCGCTCGAACGGCTCCTGGCCGCCGACGTCCATGTGCGCGGCAACGCGCTCACGCTGTCCGGCGAACCCGCCGACGTCGCACTGGCCGAGCGGGTGATCTCCGAGTTGATCGCGATCGTGGCCAGCGGTCAGACGCTGACGCCCGATGCGGTGCGGCACAGCGTCGCGATGCTGACCGGAACCGGCGACGAGTCGCCGGCCGAGGTGCTGACGCTCGACATCCTGTCGCGGCGCGGAAAGACGATCCGGCCGAAGACGCTGAATCAGAAGCGCTATGTCGACGCGATCGACGCCCACACCATCGTCTTCGGCATCGGCCCGGCCGGCACCGGCAAGACGTATCTGGCGATGGCCAAGGCCGTCAACGCATTGCAGACCAAGCAGGTCATCGCGCATCATCCTGACCCGCCCCGCGGTGGAAGCCGGCGAGCGCCTTGGCTTTCTGCCCGGCACGCTGTACGAGAAGATCGATCCGTACCTGCGGCCGCTGTACGACGCGCTGCACGACATGATGGATCCCGAGCTCATCCCGAAGTTGATGAGCGCCGGGGTGATCGAGGTTGCGCCGCTGGCGTTCATGCGCGGTCGCACGCTCAACGACGCGTTCATCATTCTCGACGAGGCGCAGAACACCACCGCCGAGCAGATGAAGATGTTCCTCACGCGGCTGGGCTTCGGCTCGAAGATCGTCGTCACCGGCGACATCACCCAGGTCGACCTGCCCGGCGGCGCGCCGTCGGGCCTGCGTGCCGCGATGCGGATTCTCGACGGCATCGACGACATCCACTTCGCCGAACTCACCAGCGCCGACGTGGTGCGCCACCGACTGGTGTCCGAGATCGTCGACGCCTATGCCAAGTCCGAGGAGCCGGCCTGATGAACCGCGCCCAGCGGCGCGCTTCCGGTAGCCGTCCCCGGCGGTAGCGGAACTCGCGATGAGCATCGAGGTGTCCAACGAGTCGGGCATCGACGTCTCCGAAGAGGAACTGATCAGCGTCGCGCGGTTCGTCATCCGCAAGATGGACGTGCATCCCGCGGCCGAACTGTCGATGGTGCTGCTCGACACGGCGGCGATGGCCGACCTGCACATGCGGTGGATGGATCTGCCCGGTCCGACGGACGTGATGAGCTTCCCGATGGACGAGCTCGAGCCGGGCGGACGGCCCGATGCCGCCGAGCCCGGTCCGTCGATGCTCGGGGACATCGTGTTGTGCCCGGAGTTCGCCGCCGACCAGGCCGCGGCGGCGGGGCACTCGCTCGGTCAAGAACTGGCGCTGCTGACCGTGCACGGTGTGCTGCATCTGCTCGGCTACGACCACGCCGAGCCCGACGAGGAAAAAGAGATGTTCGCGCTGCAGCGCCGACTGCTCGAGGAGTGGGTGGCCGATCAGGTCGAGGCATACCACCAGGACCGCCAGTCCGAGAAGGACAGACGGCTGCTGGACAAGTCCCGGTACTTCGACGACGCCGTGAACGGCCTCGGACAGCTGATCGGCGCAATCGCCCTGATCGCTCTGGGCGGGTTGTTCGCCGCGATCGACGCCGCCATCAGTACCGTGTCGATGGCCCGCGTGGAGGAACTCGTACGGGACGAACGTCCCGGCGCTGTTCGCCTGATGCAGATCATGGCCGAGCGCCCGCGCTACATCAATCTTGTTGTGCTGCTGCGTATCTCGTGCGAGGTGAGCGCGACGGTGCTGCTGGCCGCGTACCTGGACGACTACACCGGCGTGCGCTGGGGGTTGATATCGGCCGCTGCGATCATGACCGTGGTCAGCTTCGTGGTGATCGGAGTCGGGCCCGCGCACCGTCGGCAGGCAGAACGCGTACACCATCTCGCTGCTTGCCGCGCTTCCGCTGCAAGCCATTTCGGTGGTGCTCACCCCGGTCAGCCGGCTGCTGGTGCTGCTCGGTAATGCGCTGACCCCCGGCCGAGGTTTCCGCAACGGCCCGTTCTCGTCGGAGATCGAGTTGCGTGAAGTCGTCGACCTGGCCCAGCAGCGCGGCGTGGTGGCCGATGAGGAACGGCGGATGATCCAGTCGGTGTTCGAGCTCGGCGACACCCCGGCACGCGAGGTGATGGTGCCGCGCACCGAGATGGTGTGGATCGAGATCGACAAGACGGCGGGGCAGGCGACGTCGCTGGCCGTTCGCAGCGGGCATTCGCGCATCCCCGTGATCGGCGAGAACGTCGACGACATCGTCGGCGTGGTCTACCTCAAAGACCTTGTGCAGAAGACGTATTACTCGCGCAACGGCGGGCGCGACACCGCGGTGTCGGCGGTGATGCGGCCAGCGGTGTTCGTTCCGGACTCCAAGCCGCTGGACGCACTGCTGCGGGAGATGCAGCGCGACCGCGTGCACATGGTGCTGCTGGTCGACGAATACGGTGCGATCGCCGGCCTGGTGACGATCGAGGACGTGCTGGAGGAGATCGTCGGCGAGATCGCCGACGAGTACGACACCGACGAGGTGGCGCCCGTGGAAGAGCTGGGGGACAAGCGCTATCGGGTGTCCGCGCGGTTGCCCATCGAGGACCTCGGCGAGCTCTACGACATCGAGTTCGACGAGGATCTCGACGTCGACACCGTCGGCGGGCTCGTTGCGCTTCGAACTGGGCCGCGTGCCGCTGCCGGGCGCCGAGGTGACCTGGGACGGGCTGCGACTGCGAGCCGAGGGCGGGCCCGACCACCGCGGCCGCGTGCGCATCGGTACGGTCCTGGTCAGCCCGACCGAGCCGGACCGCGAGCCCGGAGTGACTGATGGCTGAGCTGAACCCCGAGGACGCCAAGCTGGTGGTGCTGGCACGCGGCGCGATGGGGCGTGCGGAGGCGACCGACGGCGCTGCGGTGCGCGACCTCGACGGCCGCACGTATGCCGGGGCGCCTGTCGGGCTTGATGCACTGCAGCTGACCGCGCTGCAGGCGGCCGTCGCCGCCGCGGTGTCCAGCGGCGCAACGGGATTCGAGGCGGCGGTGCTGGTCGGTGGATCCGAAGACGACCGGGGCGTGGCCGCAGTCCGCGAGCTGTCCGCGCAGGCGGCGGTGATCGTCACGGACCGCGCGGGAAAGGTGCTCACATGAGCATCGAAACTGCTCACAGATCGTGGATTCGGCCAAAAGCTCGATCTCCCCGCAGTCTCGGCGCGGTATGAGCGCTGAGTTCCGGTCCGGCTTCGTCTGCTTCGTCGGCCGGCCGAACACCGGGAAGTCGACGCTGACCAACGCGCTCGTCGGCACCAAGGTGGCGATCACGTCGAACCGGCCGCAGACCACCCGGCACACGATCCGGGGGATCGTGCACCGCGACGACGTTTCAGATCATCCTGGTCGATACCCCGGGTCTGCACCGGCCGCGCACGCTGCTCGGGCAGCGGCTCAACGATCTGGTGAAGGACACCTATTCCGAGGTCGACGTCATCGGGTGGTGCATACCGGCCGACGAGAAGATCGGCCCGGGGGACCGGTGGATCTACGAGCAGATCCGCGCGATCGCGCCGAACACCACCCTCGTGGCCGTGGTGACCAAGATCGACAAGGTGCCCAAGGACCGCGTCGCGGCTCAGTTGCTCGCCGTCAGTCAGCTTGTCGGCGCCGACACCGAGATCGTGCCGGTGTCAGCGACCACCGGCGAGCAGCTCGATGTATTGGTCGACGTTCTGGCCGCGCAATTGCCGCCGGGACCGGCCTTCTACCCCGACGGCGAACTCACCGACGAGCCCGAGGAAGTCTTGATGGCCGAGCTGATCCGCGAGGCCGCGCTGGAGGGGGTGCGCGACGAGCTGCCCCACTCGCTGGCGGTGGTGATCGAGGAGGTCGGCCCGCGGGAAGGCCGCGACGATCTCATCGACGTGCACGCCATCCTCTATGTCGAACGCGACAGCCAAAAGGGCATCGTGATCGGCAAGGGCGGTGCGCGGCTGCGCGAGGTCGGCACCGCCGCACGCACTCAGATCGAGAAGCTGCTCGGTACGAAGGTCTACCTGGACCTGCGTGTCAAGATCGCGAAGAACTGGCAGCGCGACCCCAAACAACTCGGCCGGTTGGGTTTCTGACGTCAGCTCTGGGCGCCTGAGCCCGGCTGCCCGAACGGCCTGCCGGGCGCGTAGACGGGCGGTGCGCCGTCACCCTTGCCGTACACCGCGACCACCACCGTGCGGTCGAGCACGCTCTCCGACCACACACCGATGTCGACGTTCGAGCAGTCCGCCATGATCGCGTAGTAATCGGGGCGGTAGTACCACTGGTTGATCAGCTCGACACCGCTGATCGCCAGCGCCGGATTGATCGCGACCGTTTCTGCCACCGCCCCGGCGTAGCCGGCGTTGCGCGCGCGGTCGGCGACCGTCGTCCCATCCGAGCCGATGTCGCCGTCGAGTGCGCGGTTGTTGAGCACGTCCTCGGTGTGCCACTGGGCGGCCAGGCGAAGCTTGGGGTTGATCTTGATATCCGTCGTGCAGCCTGCCTGGCGCTGCACGGTGTAGACGTTTGCGACCACGCCGTCATTCAGCCGCTTGTTGTCGGCGTGCGCCGTGGGCATCCCCGCGGCCGCGCCGACGGCCAGCACCAGTACCGGTATCACATAGCTGCCGCGTGCGGTCATGGTCGATGAGATTACGCGACCCGGGAACCGTCGGCGCTGCGTTCCGCTTTCTGTCAGATCGCAATGGGACAATGGCTCGATGCGGCTGTACCGGGATCGAGCGGTGGTGCTGCGTCAGCACAAGCTCGGCGAGGCCGATCGGATCGTCACCCTGCTCACTCGCGACCACGGGTTGGTGCGCGCGGTGGCCAAGGGCGTGCGGCGCACCCGCAGCAAGTTCGGCGCCAGGCTGGAGCCGTTCGCGCATATCGACGTCCAGCTACATCCCGGCCGCAACCTCGACATCGTCACCCAGGTGCAGGCCATCGATGCCTTCGCCAGTGACATCGTCAGCGACTACGGCCGCTACACCTGCGCGTGCGCGGTGCTGGAGACCGCCGAACGGCTGGCCGGGGAGGAGCGCGCGCCAGCGCCCGCGTTGCACCGGCTCACCGTCGCCGCATTGCGCGCGGTGGCCGACGGCGGTCGTCCCAGGGAACTCGTGCTGGACGCATACCTGTTGCGCGCCATGGGCATCGCGGGCTGGGCGCCGGCGCTGATCGAGTGCGCCCGCTGCGCCGCGCCCGGTCCACACCGGGCGTTTCACGTCGCGGCCGGGGGCAGCGTATGCGTGCACTGCAGACCGTCCGGTTCGGTGACGCCGCCGCAGGGCGTGCTGGACCTGCTGGCCGCGCTGCACGACGGGGACTGGGAACACGCGCAGGCGTCGACGCCGTCGCACCGCAGCCAGGCCAGCGGATTGGTGGCGGCGCACCTGCAGTGGCATCTGGAACGCCAATTGCGAACTTTGCCGCTGGTCGAACGGGTATATCGGGTGGATCGGACCCTCGTCGATCACCGCACCGCGGTGGCTGCCGATCAGGGTGTGTCGCTGGTCGGGCAGGATGTCAGCCATGGCATCGGGAAAGATCTTGAAGAGGGGCAAGGAGACCTACCCGCAGCTGCCGCCGGCGCCTGACGACTACCCGACTTTTCCCGACAAGTCGACGTGGCCGGTCGTCTTCCCCGACCTGCCGCCGCGCACCAACGGCAGGTTCGCCCGCCCACCCCAGCACACCTCCAAGGAGTCCGCGCCCAAGATCCCGGCCGACCAGGTGCCCAAACACGTCGCGGTCGTGATGGACGGCAACGGAAGGTGGGCGACTCAGCGTGGTCTGCACCGCACCGAGGGGCACAAGATGGGCGAGGCGGTGCTCATCGACATCACTTGCGGCGCAATCGAAATCGGTATCAAGCACCTGACGGTGTACGCGTTCTCCACGGAGAACTGGAAGCGCAGCACCGAGGAGGTGCGCTTTTTGATGGGGTTCAACCGCGAAGTGGTCCGCAGGCGCCGGGAGAACCTGAACGACATGGGCGTGCGGATGCGCTGGGTCGGTTCGCGGCCGCGCATGTGGCGCAGCGTGATCAAGGAATTCGACATCGCCGAGCAGATGACGGTCGGCAACGACGTGATCACCATCAACTACTGCGTGAATTACGGCGGCCGCACCGAGATCGTCGAGGCGGCCCGCGAGCTGGCGCAGGAGGCGGTGGACGGAAGGATCAACCCGGGCCGGATCAGCGAGGCGACGTTCGCCAAGCATCTGCACCGCTCCGACATCCCCGATGTCGACCTCTTCATCCGGACGTCGGGGGAGCAGCGGGCCAGCAACTTCCTGCTGTGGCAGGCCGCCTACGCGGAATTCGTGTTTCAGGACAAGCTATGGCCGGACTACGACCGTCGCGACCTGTGGGCGGCCTGCCAGGAGTACGTGAACCGCAACCGCAGATTCGGCCGGGCCTAAATGGCGCTGCAGGAGCGAATCGTCGCCGTGCTCACCGACATCCTGCCGGTGACGCTGGAGGACGACGGGGCGATCACTGTGCACCACGACGGCACCTTCGCGTCGCTGCGGGTCGTCACGATCGCGGAGGGCCTCGAGCTGGTGTCGCTCACCCAGATCCTGGCGTGGGACCTGCCGTTGGATGCCAAGCTGCGCGCCAAGGTCGCCGACCACGCCCACAACACGCTGCTGGGCACGGTGTCACTGGCGGCCAAGAGCGGCCCGACCCAGATCGCGGCCGGCGCCAAGCGCAACTCGAAGAAGGTCGCAGATGTGTTGCTGCGCTACAACTTTCCCGCAGCGGGCCTGAGCGACGACGCGTTGCGCACCCTGATCATGATGGTGCTCGCGACGGGCGCGGACGTACGCCGCGCGTTAATCGGCTGACAGCGCGGCCCGCAGGGCACCGACCTCCTCGACGATGTCACCGTCGTCGGTGTGTTCGGAAACGCGAGGCAACATCGCAAGCAACAGCGATCGCTCCGACGGGTTGTCCCGCAGCAGTTGCACCGCGTGCTCGTTGGACAGTCCGTTGAGCATCAGGAACACCCCGTTGTCCCACAGGTCGGCGCGCAGCTTGGCTAGCCACGGTAGACCGCGGTCGAGGTAGTGCTGCAACGTGCGAAGCAGAAAGCGGACGTCGCCGATGTCAGGCCGAAGGTGGCTGTTGTAGTTCGACACGAGCAGCCGGGCGAGCTGCGGGTCGGTGTCCGGATCGCAGAACAGATCGACGGCGGCATCGGTTCCACGCAGTCTGGTGGCCACCGCGGTGAAGCTCTTGGCGACCACGGTGTCGGTCTCGCTGACCGCAAGCGACTCCAGAAGGGGGCCGGAGTCGCGATCGCCCAGCGCCAGAAGGGCTTTGGCGGCGGCGAGTTTTCGCGCCCGGTCGCCAACGTCGAGGCTGGTACGCAGCTGTCCGATGAGGTCGCCGCGCCGCGCCTGCGCGGCGGCGTCGGCGAGTTCGGCGCTCAGCGGCCGGCCGTCGCGAGCGGCGTCGTCCAGATCTGCGTCGCTGACGACCACGCTGACGCCGTCGCCGTTGAACGCCGCGTAGATCTGCACGGACCTAGTTGGCTGCCGGCTTACCCGCGCAGTCGCCGCACAGTCCGAAGATCTCGATGGTGTGGCTGACGTCGGAGAAACCGTGCTCGCGAGCGATGTCGGCCGCCCATGATTCGACCTGACCGCCCTGCACCTCCACGGTCGAGCCGCACGCCCGACACACCAGATGGTGATGGTGGTCGGATGAACAGCGTCGGTACACCGATTCACCGGTGTCGGTGCGCAGCGTATCGACGACGCCGGCGGCCGCCATCTGCTGCAGTGTGCGGTACACCGTGGTCAATCCGATGCCCTCGCCGCGGCGGCGCAGCTCGTCGTGCAGCTCCTGGGCGGAGCGGAATTCGTCGAGCTTCTCCAGAAGCGCGGAGATGGCGGCGCGCTGGCGGGTGGACCGCACGCCGGTGGCACTCACCCGTGGCCCTCTTCGCTGGCATGCGTCACGGCGGCGACGACGATGTCGGCCAGGTGGTGATCGACGAGGCGGTACATCACTTCGCGTCCCGATCGCTCCCCGGCGACGACGCCGGCGGCTTTGAGGATCCGCAGATGCTGACTCACAAGCGGTTGGGGGACCGCCAGCGCGTCGACGAGTTCGTGCACGCAGCGCGCCGACTCGCGCAGCTGCAGGACGATCGCGATCCGCACCGGCGCCGCCAGCGCGCGGAGCAGATCGCCGGAGGTGTCGAGCACATCGCGCGGCGGGAGATCTGAAAACGGCGCGCCGCTGTGCTCGTGATCGTCGTCGACACGCGCATAACTGGAAACGGTTTTCATTATGGCGCCAGAATACATGCACACCCGCGCATGTCAACGTCGCTCCCGCGCTCGTTAAGGTGTGTAGCCGTGGCTTCCATCATCGATACCGTCGCCAACCTCGCCAAGCGTCGTGGCCTCGTCTATCAGTCCGGCGAGATCTACGGCGGCACGCGGTCGGCCTGGGATTACGGCCCGCTCGGAGTGGAGCTCAAGGAGAACATCAAGCGGCAGTGGTGGCGCTCGGTGGTCACCGGCCGCGACGACGTCGTCGGCCTGGACAGCGCGATCATCCTGCCGCGCGAGGTGTGGGTGGCCTCCGGTCACGTCGAGGTGTTCCACGATCCCCTGGTGGAATGCCTGAACTGCCACAAGCGGCATCGCCAGGACCACATGCAGGAGGCGTACGCGGAGAAGAAGGGCATCGATGACCCCGACTCGGTGTCGATGAGTGAGGTCGCGTGCCCGGACTGCGGCACCAAGGGCGAGTGGACCGAGCCGCGTGACTTCAACATGATGCTCAAGACCTACCTCGGCCCGATCGAGACCGATGAGGGCCTGCACTATCTGCGGCCTGAGACCGCGCAGGGCATCTTCGTCAACTTCGCGAACGTGGTGACGACGGCGCGGCGCAAGCCGCCGTTCGGTATTGCCCAGACCGGCAAGAGTTTCCGCAACGAGATCACACCGGGCAACTTCATCTTCCGGACCCGCGAGTTCGAACAGATGGAGATGGAGTTCTTCGTCGAGCCCGACAGCGCCCGGGAATGGCACCAGTACTGGATCGACACCCGTCTGCAGTGGTACGTCGACCTCGGTATCGATCGCGACAACCTGCGTCTGTACGAACATCCCAAGGAGAAACTGTCGCACTACTCCGACCGCACCGTCGACATCGAGTACAAATTCGGTTTCCAGGGCAACCCCTGGGGTGAGCTCGAGGGCGTCGCGAACCGCACTGACTTCGACTTGTCAACGCACACAAAGCATTCCGGTGTCGATCTGTCGTTCTACGATCAGGCCAGCGATACCCGCTACGTCCCATATGTGATCGAGCCCGCAGCGGGCCTGACCCGCTCGTTCATGGCATTCCTGGTCGACGCGTACGCCGAGGACGAGGCGCCGAATGCCAAGGGCGGGGTGGACAAGCGCACGGTGCTGCGGCTCGACTCGCGACTGGCGCCGGTCAAGGCCGCTGTGCTGCCGCTGTCGCGCAACGAGGACCTGTCGCCGAAGGCGCGGGATCTGGCCGCCGAGCTTCGCAAGTACTGGAACATCGAGTTCGACGACGCGGGCGCGATCGGACGGCGCTACCGGCGGCAGGACGAGATCGGCACGCCATTCTGCGTGACGGTCGACTTCGACACGCTCGACGACCAGGCGGTGACGATCCGCGAGCGCGACGCGATGACCCAGGATCGCGTGGCCGTCGACCAGGTCAGCGACTACCTGTCGGCCCGCCTCAAGGGCTGCTAACCCTCTTTTGGCGAGCACCTCACCTCCTTCGGCGAGCACCTCACCTCTTTTGGCGAGCACCTCACCTCTTTTGGCGAGCGTGCGTGTCTTAGGGCGACACGCCGCGAAATTTACTGACTTCGCGCACGCTCGCGGACGCAAAGTTGTCCACCGGTATTTTGGTGCACCGCCGCGAGGGTGCGCCGCTGACCGAGATCGACGGTCGGCTGGCTACATCCCCGGCGTGGACCGCCGTGGAAGTCGCGCGCAGGTCTGCGGCGTCCGCGCGCGCTCGCGACGCTCGACGCCGCTCTGCGGAGCGGAACGTGTGACGTCCGACAGCTGCGTGCCGCGGCGGCTCGACAAGCTGGCCGACGGGGATTGTGGCCGTGCGCGAGTTGATCCCCCTCGCGCGAGCCGAAGCCGAAACGAAGTCGAGCTCGCGCGTGGTCATGATCGATGGCGGATTGACGCCAGCCGCGCTGCAGTACGAAATCGTCGACCGTAATCACCAGATTTGGAGAGTTGACTTCGCCTGGCCGGAACGGAAGGTCGCCGTCGAATATGACGGTTTCGATTGGCACAGCGACCCGGAGAAGGTCCGCAGAGATCGCAGAAACGTGCGGCGCTCCAGGAAATTGGCTGGGCGCTTGTGTCCATCGTTTTCGACGACGTCTGGCACCGATCCTGGGACATGTTGCGTCGCATCGAAGTCGAGCTCGCGCGTGAACGTGCGCGAACTCCCGAATCTGGTCGGCGTGTCGGCCTCAGACACGCACGCTCGCGCAAAATGGGGCAGTGTCAGAAGCGCCCGCCGCCGCCGCTCCAGCCCCCGCCGGAGGATCCTGATCCGCCGAATGACGTTGAGCTCCAACCTCCGCCGAGGCCGCCACCCAACCCGCCGCGCAACGCGCCGCTGAGGATGTTACCGATCACGATCCCGCCGATGACGGCGCCCATGTTGGAGCCGCTGGTGTTGCCATACCGCCCGGCGTAGGCCCGTTGTGCGGCGCGGACATCGGCATTCGCCATTTCTTGGGCCTGGCCGGCCAGCATGGCCGCACCGTTCGCATGCGCAAGCGCTTCGTTGAGCTTGGTCGCGCGCTTCTCCTGCGCGGCCTGCAGCTGCCGGACGGCTTCGGAAAGTCTCGTGCGCGCTTCGGGTCCAATGCTGCCGCGGCGGGTGTCGATGAAATCCGACACACCTCTGACTCGAGACTGGGCCGTGAACAGGGCCTGATCGTATGCGCGGCTGAGCCGTTCGGCGGCTTCGCGTTCTTCGGCGACGCTGGCGAGCAGCCTGTCCAATTCCGCGTCGGCCTGCGTCAGCTTGGTGAACGCGCCGAGCGGATCGGCCGTGCCGGTGGTCTGCGCGTCGGCGACGGCCCTGACCGCGGCGTCGCGGGCGGCACCGAGTTCGCGGGCGTGCGGTGTATTTCTTTCCGCTAGTTGACTTCCGGCCTGATTGATACCGCTTCTGAATGTCGGTGATTGCCGACGGGTAGGGTGGCGACAGCACGATTGATGTCGGTCGACGCGCTGTCGACTGCGTCGAGCAGCGTGCGGGCTTGTCCGAGCGCCGATTCGGCCGCGCGCACGGCATCGACTAGACCGGACTGTCGACCAGCGGGTCGTGCGACCAGTGTTCGGCCGTTGGTGATGTTCTGATCTGCGAACGTCAATCTCTGCTTGGCGGTTTCGACGTTGCCCGCGACCGACGCCAACGCCGTCTCCGAGTACTGCTTGTGCAATTCGGCGAGCGCTTGCTCCGACGGCGCGACTCGAGCGGTCAGATCGACCAACTGCTGCGTGAGGGTGTCCAACCGTGACGGCGCGTTGATCACCAGGTCGCGCAGCTCGGTCGAACGCCTCCCGTTGAGCGTCGAGCTCGCGGTCGGCCTTTGCCGCGGCGACGACGACACGCATCAGCAGATCACGTCGCTGCTGCGGGGACTCCGGCACCGCGTCGTCGAGGATCTGCCGCACGTTGAAGGCTTGGGCCAGCGTGGTTTTCGCGGTCGTTGACCGCCTGGGTGAACGGCGCGGTGTCCTTGCCGCCGAATTCCTCGACGGCCAGGGCCAGTTCGTTGTCACTGGTGCGCACGGCATTGTCCACCTCGACGACGATCGACCTCGACAGATCGTCGAGCGCGTCGATCGGAACCGCCGCCAATGCATTCGGGTCTGCAGGATCCACGCGACGGGCTGCGGCGAACTCGGCCTCACGACGCTTGCGTCGGCGCCACCGCATGACCAGCCAGAGCAGCAGCAGCGCAATGGCGATGATCGCCAGCACCACGACGACTCCCACCCAGCTGAGTTCACCACCCGTCGACGGCGATGTGTTCAGGCCGTTGGCGGCGGCCACCGCCGCGCCTGCCCAGTCCTTATTTCGCAGGGCGGGTTCGATGTCGTTGGTCTGCAGCGACTCTGTGTCCGATTGACTCATCACAGCCGCGGGCACCTGGAAGGCATATGCGCGCTCCCCGGTGGCCACCGCCAGCAGTGCATCGCGGTCGCTGAAGTCGCTGATCTGCATGGTGGTTCGTGCCCAGCCCACGGCGCCTTGACCGAAGTCGTCGACATACACCACCCAGAGCCGGATGCGCTTGTCGTTGTAGAGCTGGTTGACGGCGCTCGTCACCGCCGCGCGCTGGCTGTCCGACAACGCGCCGGCGCCGGTCGGTGACATAGTCGGGTACCCGGAATGGCGGTTCGGCGACGGCGACCGGCGCTATCAGGACACCGGCGGTCAGCACGGCGATCACGAGGCTGAGCAGACGAGCGATGCGCATGCAGGTCAATCTAGTACTGGCAGACTGTGCCTCGGTGGCACCTACAAACGACCCGTACGACGAGTTCGACCGGCAGCGGCTGGTGGTCGAACCGCCGAAGGGCGCCGCGCTGCCGGGCACCGACAATGAGCACCGCACGGATTTCGCGCGTGATCGGGCGCGGGTGCTGCACAGCGCCGCGCTGCGCCGATTGGCCGACAAAACCCAAGTGGTCGGGCCGCGGCAAAGCGAGACACCGCGCACCCGGCTGACCCACTCGCTGGAGGTGGCCCAGATCGGCCGGGGAATGGCCATCGGTCTGGGCTGCGATCCCGACCTGGTCGACATGGCCGGGCTGGCCCACGACATCGGGCACCCGCCCTACGGCCACAACGGTGAACGGGCCCTCGACGAGTTCGCCGCCGAGCACGGCGGCTTCGAAGGCAACGCGCAGAACTTCCGTATTCTGACCCGGCTGGAACCGAAAGTCCTTGATGCGCAAGAACATAGCGCCGGGATCAATCTCACCAGGGCCGGATTGGATGCGGTGACGAAGTACCCCTGGTACCGCCGCGAGCAGACGCAGAAGTTCGGTTTCTACAGCGACGACGCAGAGGGCGGCCGCGTGGGTCCGCCGCGGCGCGCCGCGCGAGAAAGCCCTGCCTGGAGGCTCAGGTCATGGATTGGGCCGACGACGTCGCCTACTCGGTGCACGACGTCGAGGACGGTGTCGTGTCCGGCCGCATCGACATGCGTGTGCTGGCCGATGACGATGCGGCCGCCGTGTTGGGCCGGCTCGGCGAGTCGCACGGGATGGGCGCGGGATTGGCCGCCGACGATCTGGTCGCCGCCGCGGGCCGGCTGTCCGACCTGCCGGTGGTCGCCGCCGTCGGCAAGTACGACGCCACCCTCGCCGCATCTGTGGCGCTCAAGCGGTTGACCAGCGAGCTGGTCGGCCGATTCGCCTCCGCCGCCATCGCCGCGACCCGGGAGGCAGCCGGTGGGGGGCCGCCCGTGCGCTATCGGGCCGACCTGCACGTGCCGGAACTGGTGCGGGCCGAAGTCACTGTGCTCAAGATCCTGGCGCTGCAGTTCATCATGTCCGACCCACGCCACCTGGAACTTCAGGCGCAGCAGCGTGACCGCATCCACCGCGTGGCGCAGTGGCTGTTCGCGGGTGCACCGGCAACGCTGGACCCAATCTTCGTTCCGGCGTTCAACGACGCGCCCGATGACGGCGCCCGGATGCGCGTCGTGGTCGACCAGATCGCGTCGTTCACAGAAGGCCGATTGGAGCGTCTGGAGCCCGGGCCTAGACTAGGCCGGTGGCCGGCCGCATCCCTGATCGCGATATCGCGGCCATCCGTGAGCGTGTCCGCATCGAGGACGTCGTCGGCGACTATGTGCAGCTGCGACGGGCGGGCGCCGATTCGATGAAGGGCCTGTGTCCCTTCCACGACGAGAAGTCTCCGTCGTTCCACGTGCGGCCCAACCACGGGCACTTTCACTGCTTCGGCTGCGGCGAGGGCGGCGACGTCTACGCCTTCGTGCAGAAGATCGAGCATGTCAGCTTCGTCGAGGCGGTCGAGCTGCTGGCCGATCGCGTCGGCTACACGGTCACCTACTCAGGTGCCGCCGCGACCAACGTGCAGCGCGACCGCGGCAGCCGCAGCAGGCTGTTGGCGGCCAACGCGGCCGCCCAGGAGTTCTACGCCGCGGCCCTGCAGTCGGAGGAAGCCGCTCCAGCCCGCCAGTATCTGCTGGACCGGAACTTCGACACCGCGACGACAGCGCACTTCGGTTGCGGGTTCGCGCCGTCGGGCTGGGAGACGTTGACAAAACACTTGCTGCGCAAGGGATTCGAGTTCAAGGAGCTCGAGGCCGCCGGTCTTTCCCGGGAGGGCAGGCGCGGCCCGATGGACCGCTTTCACCGCAGGCTGCTGTGGCCGATCCGGGCCAGCGGCGGCGAGGTGATCGGTTTCGGCGCGCGACGAATCTTCGACGACGACCCGATGGAAGCCAAGTACGTCAACACCCCCGAAACCGTGCTGTACAAGAAGTCGTCGGTGTTGTTCGGCCTCGACCTGGCCAAGCGTGACATCGCCAAGGGGCACCAGGCGGTCGTGGTGGAGGGCTACACCGACGTGATGGCGATGCACGTCGCGGGGGTCACCACCGCCGTCGCGTCGTGCGGGACGGCATTCGGTGACGAGCACCTGGCGATGTTGCGGCGACTCATGATGGACGACAACTTCTTTCGCGGTGAGCTGATCTACGTCTTCGACGGTGACGCCGCCGGACGCGCCGCGGCAGTCAAGGCCTTCGAAGGCGAACAGAACCTGGCGGGGCAGTCGTTCGTGGCCGTGGCCGACGACGGGATGGATCCTTGCGACCTTCGGCTCAAGGCGGGCGACGGTGCGCTGCGCGATCTGGTGGCCCGGCGTACGCCGTTGTTCGAGTTCGCCATTCGCACCGCGCTGGACGGCCACGATCTGGACAGCGCCGAAGGCCGGGTCAATGCGCTGCGTCAGTGCGTGCCGATGGTGGCGCGGATCAAGGACAGCATGCTGCGCGACGAATACGCGCGACGGTTGGCGGGCTGGGTCGGCTGGGACGAGGTCGCCCAGGTCATCGCACGGGTGCGCGAGGAGGCGCAGAAGCGCGGACTGCCCGAGCGCGGACGTCGCCGCCCAGCGCAGACGGAATCGCAACAACCCGGGCCGGCGCGGGCCAGGACCCCGGCGGCCGAACGGCCCGACCCCGCCGACCCGACGTTGTGGCCGCAGCGCGAGGCGCTGAAGTCCGCGCTGCAGTACCCCGCCCTGGCCGGACCGGTGTTCGACTCGCTGACGGTCGAGAGCTTCACCCATCCGGGTTACAGCGTGGTGCGTGCGGCGATCGAGTCAGCCGGTGGCACGTCGACGGGCCGATCGGGGGCTGAGTGGATCGAGGCGGTCCGGGGTCAGACCGCCTCTGACGCCGCTGCCAGCCTGGTCAACGAGCTCGGCGTGGAGGCCATCAACGTCGACGAGGAGAGGATGCCGCGCTACGTCGCCGGAGTGCTGGCCCGGCTGCAGGAAGTGTGGGTCGGCAGGCAGATCGCCGAGGTCAAATCGAAGCTTCAGCGCATGTCGCCGGTGGAGCAGGGCGACGAGTACCACGCATTGTTCGGCGATCTGGTCGCGATGGAGGCATATCGCCGTAGCCTGCTGGAACAGGCCAGCGGCGATGACATGACTGCGTGAGGTCGCGTAACGCGATAGGGTGGGCCCGCTATATACCGTCGGGGAACGGTGAGAAAGGCATGCTTGTGACATCGACCAACATCCGCGCGCGGCGGCTCGTTGCTGCAGGCGCTTTCGCGGTGGCCGCAGTCGCGGCGCCCTTGGCGGCGTCGATCCTGGGTACGTCCGCCACGTCGGACAACGTCGCGCAGTGCCTGGCGTGGTTCGGCAATAAAGAAGACGGCAAGTGCCTGTCGTACTCCAACGGCAACGGCATCAACGTCGGGACGCCGGATATCGGCATTTACGGTCCTGACGCGGGCAGCATGCCCGGTGGGGGGATCGGGATCAGCACGAGCCCGCTACTGCCGGGCCACACCTACGGCAACACGATGGGCAACTAGCGCTCAGCGCCGTCTCTTGGCCACCGTCTCCGGCGCGAGGACGTCGGAGTCTGAGTCAATCTCTGCGAGCCTGACCATCGTGGGATCCGGTGACACGCGGTCGGCTATTTTTCTGCGACCCGCATCGATGACGGCCTTGGCTGCCGGGCTTTCGGTGACGGCCTTATAGGTACCGGCGATCTGCTCATATCGTCGTCGGCCGGCCTTCGTACCCAACACGTAGCCGACAGCCAATACGGCGACATACCGGATCACAGGGCTCCTCCCAGACGACGCGTGTCGGGGTCCATCCTGCCTCACTTCTCTGTGTGCGTGCGGGGTGGCGGCACATTGGCGGCCCGTGCGGGACGTGCGCTAGAGTCATGCCTCGGCCCGCGGCACAATGTGACCTCGGGAGGGCAATCCCCTGTAGCTCAATTGGCAGAGCATTCGGCTGTTAACCGAAGGGTTGCTGGTTCGAGTCCAGCCGGGGGAGCTTGCACCAAAGGTGCTTTTGCGAATCCCGGGCTATTACGACACGCGAGCGCGACGCAATTCGCGAGAGAAAGCCGCCGGCGTTGATGGCAGGTAGGCGCGCGGTCAGGGCAACGGAGTGGTCGGCGGATTCGGTTCCTGGTTACAGCGGCTTAGGAAGTCGTCTGCGGGTTGCTTGATGCCCTGGATGTCGGCCCGAACCTGCGGGTTGGCGTTCAAATACTCCTGTACCTGAGGTTGCATTTGGTCCCTGGATTGGCCTTTGAGGGTCGCGAAGAAGTCGTTCACGGGTGGGTGGGTGAACAGATAGGCCGACATCGCTGCGGCAACGCCCGCTCTGACACCCGCCCAATCCGCGGGGGAGCAATTCGGCGGCGCGGGTGGCGGCTGGGCACCCGCAGCCGCGGCGCTCCCGAGGAACATTGCGCCAGCCAAAGCGACAGCGCCGACGGCTCCCATTACCGCCCGGTGCCCAGGGCGTCCTGAAGGCAATACCATTGCTCCTTCTCCTTCATCGAATGATTGGCGTACTCATCGGGCTGTTGCTCGAGTTGAGGGGGTCGGCCCGGCCCGGTGTTCGACTGTCCACCAGGTAGCCACGGTCGATGCCAATCCCGTCATCATGTAGCACCGACGTCATCGCACGGCTACTCTCCGCGATCGAGGTGGTGGCTCGCTGCACCCTATCGGGGCTAACGATAAGTCCACTGACCAGCGCGCGTACGCGTATTCGCCGTTGAAGCGTTCGGGCCGAACCCCGCGCAGTTCCCCACGCAGAAATCCCGAGTGCCCGAACTGCCCGTCAGATCGAAATCCGGCAACCCGGCCGTCACGCTACAGCGGCTCTCCGGTATACCCGCCCGTCCTGCAAGTAGCCGTAAACCGTTGAGCTGAGTCCTCTCCGGCGCAGAGGTCCTGCGCCGTCGTGACCACGGTCGGCACCATCTGCGCCATTCGAGTCCCCTGATAGCGCACGAATCCTAGACTCTCCACGCAGAGGCACTTGAGAAAGACGTCCGATGAAACCGTGGCTACAACGCAGCGCCGTGTGTGCCGTCGTGTTGGCATTCTTGCCGCTGATTGACCTCGCCTCACCAGCGGTCAGCCGCGCCCAACCACCACCACCACCTTGCCCGCCGGGCATGTACTGGAACTTCGACACGGTTGTATGCGAATTTCCGCCACCTCCAGTCGTGTACGTCGATCCGTGGTTGCCGGTTTGGGTCCCGAACGTCGATGTCGACTTCGATGTCGATATCCCAGTTCCTGGCCCTCCAGGTGTCGGGCCTCCAGGTGTCGGGCGTCCAGGGCCACCGAATATCGGGCGTCCTGCGCCAGCACCCCGACCTTCCCCCCCAAGGCGCGGTGGGCGACGCTAGGTCACAGCACTGAAGCAGGCCCTGCCTCGGAAAGACCCGTCCAGACAGTTCCACACAGATGAGGTTCCACCGCTCGACCGCGGCCGGCGGGTTGCCGTCAAAGTTGTTGGTGCCCAACGTGTAGCAACTGCCTGGTGCTGAGTCCGAAAGCACGTCCGGTATTGCAAGGCCGCCGGCAAGCTGGCGGAGAGCGGCAAGCTCAGCTCGCCGCACGGATGTCCCTTACCTCGCGGACAGGAAATCCTTCCCTTCGGGGACATGGATTCTGGCTGCTCGGCGATTACTCCATCACCACTGGTCATGACAGTTTCTGTGTGGGCTTCAACGGGAGCCGTGACCGACGTGAGGGGACGCAATCGTGGCCGACGTGATCGTGATGACTTACCTGCTGGGTTGGCCTCTGGCCGGCGTGATCCTGGCTGTGGTGTCTCGGCTGCTGCAGAACCGGCTGCGTCCGCACTTGCTGGCCGCCAGCCTATTGGCGGGAGCGGTATGGCCGCTGCTTCTCCTGGGCGTCGGCCAGTTCGTCGGGGTGGTCGCGATAGCGAAGGCTCTCGCCGAGGACGAAGCGGGGCCTGCTGCCGTGGCGGCCGACGAACTCGTCTCCTCCTCCACAACCGCGTCGTGACAAAACGCTGCGGGTCTCTAGTGGTCGGACGGGGGGTCAACGAGCCGCCCGTAAGCTACCCGGCATGCGACTTCTCGGCCTGATGGCCGCTCTTCTGATGCTCGGATTGATCGCGACTGCGTGCGGATGGAGCCCGCCAGGGGGAAGCCCCACCACATCCGCGAATTGCACTCAGGCGCAAGGGCCGACGGAAGACACCGTGCAGGCCGAGATCAAGAAGCTGCCTGCCGCTGACTGGCAGGAGGTCGTCCGCGGGCACACCGCCGACTGCGCTCTGCACTGGGTCGTGGTCAACTCCGGAATCGCGTCCGAGAGTCCCGCGCAGGTGATCTTCTTCGACAAGAAGTCGCCGATCGGAACGGCGACCCCGGACCCTCGGCCGTACATCACCGTCATCGCACAGGGCAACGACACCGCCGCAGTGCAGTACCAATGGCGGCAGGGCCAGGACCCGGCGTGCTGCCCAACCGGAATCGGCACTGTCCGATTCAAGATCGAGGACGGCAAGCTCAAGCCGCTCGACCCGATTCCGACCCCGTAGCGGGCTCACGCGTGGACAACGCGTGAGAAGTTCAATGGACGCCACGCGCACTTGTGCAGTTCATGGCGGCACACCTAATTGAAACATCAACCGACGTCAATTCGGTCGGTCCGATCCTCTGTACTCGCAACGGGTCTCGGGTCGACAATCGGTGCGGCGGCGAACGGTCTGACTGATCCCGGGAGCTGCAAACGTGCGACTCCCTCGACCGGCCACGGCTCTCGCGGCCGAATTATCCGGGCACTCACGAAGGGGTTGGCAGGAATGTCCGAGCAGGAAAACAAGGAACTCATCAGGCGGGGTTATGACGCCTTCTCAAGCGGTGACCTTGACACCGTGATGGGTATGTTCGATGACGACATCGAATGGGAGCAGCCGGGCGACAGCGCGGTGAGTGGCACCTTCCACGGCAAGACCGAGGTGATGGAGCATTTCGGGCGGTTGGCCGAGAAGGGGCTCACGGTCAGGCTTGACCAACTCGTCGCCGAAGGCGACACAGTCGTGGCCCTCACCGAAGTGTCCATGGGCGGCATGAAGGGCAGGGACGCCGACGTGTTCACAATTCGCGACGGCAAGACTGTGACCGTGCTCATCCACGGCGACACGGCGTTGGCGGAGCGCGTTTACGGCAAGAAACAGCTCGCGACTGGCTAGGCCGTACATGCGGGGCTCGGCTTTGTCGACGCGGGCGCTGCCGGAGTCGAGCAATCCCACGGTCTTGACGACGGGTGGTTCCAGCCGCACCCGGCGGATCACGACGCGACCGACGGCTGCGTGGCGCCCAACATCGCGCAACCTGCCTTGGCCTCCGAGAGCAACTGGTCGAACGTCGTTTCACGGGGATCACCCGCCGCGGTTCCGGCGCAGACGGTCATGGGCCACTTGCCGAGGTCGACACCGCTGCTGCGCAGCGCCTCCTGCACCCGCCGGGTGAGTTCGTCGGTGTTGGGTCTGCTGCCGATGCCCGCCACCACGAACTCGGCATCGTGCCAGCGCGCCACGAGGTCGCCCCGGCGCACTGCCCCTTGGATGGTTTTGGCCACCGCCCGCAGCGCGTCGTCACCGTAGTGAACGCCATACTGCGCGTTCGCCATTGCCATGTCCCGGACGCCGAAATACATCAGGCAAACCAGCTCGCCGGTTCGTTCGGCTATACCGGCTATCGTCGGCATGATCGTCAGAAGCCCGCGTTGCGTCAGCGTTCCCGTCAGCACATCCGTGGTGACGAGAGCCTGCGACTTGGCCTTTTCGTTGCCCGACTCCGCGATGGCTCTGAAGCGCAGCCGTAGCAGCATCGCACTGACCAGCAGGGCGCCCACGCCGGCGATGAGGAGCCGGATATCGTCGCGGCCATCGGTCAGCTGAGTGGCCGTGACGAGAGTCGCCAGCATGAGCATTCCGGCGGCAACGGTCGGGCGCCAGAACAGTGTGATGGGGGCGAATGCGGTCATCACGATGTACGCGTACAGCAAGGGGTAGGTGCTGTCGTAATAGGTCGCACGGACGATCGAGAGAACGACGAGCAGGACGCACGCCATGGCCCACACCCAAGCCACCGTCTCGACGCGGAACGGGCGCAGAGCGAACAACTGCCCGCAGAGAATCAGCACCACACCGCTGGACAACTCGACGAGGTGCAACGTCATGCCGACGGCGCCGAAGGCGATGAGGCCGGCCGTCGCGATGAGAACGACGAGGACCCCGCTGATACCGAAGGCCAACGGCACGTCGCGACGGACGATGCCGCGGCGCTCGTCTTCGTAGGGGTCCACGGTGTCCAGCGGTTGTGGTCTGGGGATGGGGTCCATGGCGGTGTCCTTATCGGGGTCGATGCCGAGCCTGCGGACCCACCTGCGCACCAGAGCGGGATGAAACTGGCGGGGCATGGGAACGAGCTTGGCAAGGGTGAGGCCGACGTAGATGATCGTGTTGAAGGCCACCACCGTCAGCACCAGGATGAACCAGTTGGAGGTGAGCACGTCTGCCGGCAGCACGATGCCGACGGGGAGTCGCCTCACGATTGAAACACCGTGGCTCTATGCCGGACATGTCCCCACCTCGTGCGGCGCGCCAGGGCGATGTCGAACAGGGACTTGCAGAACACGGCCTGCAAGAAGAGGTCGTACGCGAGTTCGGGGAACAGCAGTACGGCGAGGCCTCTGGCCTTCCAGCCACCACTCCAGACGGTGAGCACCCGCTCGGCGAGGAAAATCGATCCGACGATGAGCCAGAACGGAAACCAGATCCACTTGTCGGTCGCGAGCAAGGTGACGACCATCAGCGCCAGGGCGAGGTTGAGGGCGAACGTTCCATAGGCGATGCCCACCTGCTGGCCCCAATACCGGACGGTCGCGCGTGTGATGCCGTAGGCGCTCAGGTTCTCCAAGGCACCACGCTGCCAGCGCTCCCTCTGGATCCACAAGTGCTTCCATGTCGGCATCAGCTCGGTGGTCACCCTGCACTCTTTCGGCGAAGTCATGGTGGCGCCGAGAGACTTGAGGGCCAGGGTGAGCTCGTTGTCCTCCGTCAATGCCGCGGTGTCATAGACCATGCCGGTCTCTCCGGGGATGAACACCCCGCGAGCGGCGGCGACGTCCAGCAGTGCCTGCGTACGAAACATGGTCGCGGTGCCGGTGAGGACGAACACGCGCCCGTGCCGCGTGCGGATCTGGACCGAATAGCGCGCGTACTCGTTGCGCTGGAACTGTCCGACCAGGCCGTGTCCATCCTCGCCGTAGAAGACGCCGCCCACTGCGGTCAGCTCGGGGTCCGCCTCCAGACGCGCGGCCGCGACCTCGATGAACCGCGGCACGAGCACCGTGTCGGCGTCCATCACGAGGATGACATCGCGGGCATCAGAGTCGGGCAGGATCTGCGCGAGCACCTGATTGAGTGCACCGCCCTTCTTGCCGGTGTTGCCAACGGTCTCGAAGACATCAACACACTTCTCCCGCGCGATCTGCACCGTGCGGTCTGTGCAGTTGTCCGCGACCACGATGACGCGGTCCGGGTGTCGCACCTGAGCGCGTAGTCCGTCCAGCGTGACCGGCAGCGACGACTCCTCGTTATGCGCGGGTATCAGTACCGTGACGCGGACCGCGCCATCGACGTGCACAAGCTTGCGACCTTCGCGATACGTGCTCAGCACTCGGCGTCGCGGGGTAATGGACATCAGGGCGGCAATCGTTTCGAAGACGATCGCGGTCGCTGCGATGAGGGCGATGCCCAGGAGCCCGATGAGGACAAGCTGCGGCGTTGGGACCTCAAGCGAGACAAAGGTTTTGTAGGGCCCGAGCGTTACCGCGGAGGCTTTGTCAGGACGCTGTGTCCCGGCGAATATGAATCCAACGGCGGCAGCGATCGCTCCCAAGGTCACGACAATGGCGACGACGCTGGCGACGACGAGCCGACCGTACATGACGGTCGGATCGTCGGTGTGGTCAGGCAGCGGCGGCAATTCGACGAACTGGTGGGGCTTCGCCGGAAGTCGGTCGGGTTTCTCGGTCAACAATCGCCCCTAATCCGGTCGCGCCATGCCCGCCCGTGACGGCATCTGACGGCCGCGGCCGCCAGCAATCACTTCCTTCACGCGGTCCCTGAGCCCGTTGATTGCTGCCAGTCGGCTGTACCCGTCTGAAGATTCGAGGCCCGGATACTCGGTGACGCTGGCGATCCAGGCAGCGTCCGGCGGCGACCACCTCACCTTGTAGTGGCAGGCGCGCGCAGCTGCGTCGACAACTTCCACGCGGTGGCTCCTCCCCATTGATTGCGTCTTCGGTGCGGCGATCGGCCTGGATCCGGTCGATCCTGTCCGTCGCAAAGCCGACGTTAGCCACATGAGGGCCGCCGAAGGAGGAGTCGAAAGTCACGTCGATAGCGCCAACAGGCCCTTCGACGCTTGGGTCGGAGCGGGTCTACCGCGGCGCGTCTGCGTCGACGATGTTCTCCGGGTGCATCATTTCGGCGTAACGCAGCTGCTCGGGAATCCCGAACCCGTCGACAAGCAGCTCGGCGTACGGCCGCAGATTGCGGCAGCGTTCGTTGATGCCCCGGGTGACGGCCTTGGCGCGCTCAGTGGACAGGAAGTGGTGTTCCATGAACCACGCCCTGTCCTCTTCAATCACCGACAGCGCGTACAGGTCGCACACCAGGTTGAGGATCTTGCCGGCTTCCTCGTCTTCGCAGGCGTCGATGCCGGCCACGAACGCCTCGAGGATGATGCGTTCGATGTGCGCACGCGCGGCGTGCAAGACGTGGTCCTGCACGGCGTTGAAGGCGTCGAGCGCGCTCATCTCCTTGGACTTGCCCTGCAGCCGCCGGGCGACCGTCGAGATCATGTACTCCTCGCGGTCCTCGAACATCTTGACCTGGGTGCCGCGGTTGAAGAGGCTGCCTTCCTCCTCGTTGTCCTGGCGCGTGTCGAGGATGGTCTGCATGATCGTCTCGGCCGCAGTGCGTTTGAGCACCCGCTCACCGGCGAAGTTGGCGGCGAACCGCACCCACTCCACCGGACTCATGCCCTTGATGTCGTCGGCGTAGGCGGTGAGCAGTTCCTTGGCCACCAGTTGAGTGAGCACGTGGTTGTCGCCCTCGAACGTGGTGAATACGTCGGTGTCGGCCTTCAGCGCGATCAACCGATTCTCGGCGAGGTAGCCCGCGCCGCCGCAGGCTTCGCGTGCCTCCTGGATGGCGCGGGTGGCGTGCCAGGTGTTGGCGGCCTTGAGCCCCGCGGCCCGCGATTCGAGTTCGCGCTGCTCTTCGGGGTCGGGATCGTCAGACGTCTGCAACTCATGGCATTTGGCGACCAACTCGTTCTGCGCGAACTGCAGTGCATACGACCGCGCGATGAGCGGGAACAGCCGACGCTGATGCACGAGGTAGTCCATCAGCAACACCTCGCCGTCACCGTCCGGCGCTGAGAACTGCCTGCGCTGCAACGCATATCGGGTCGCGATGTCGAGACCCACCCGTGCCGCGGCGCCCGCACTGCCGCCGACCGTGACGCGGCCGCGGATCAACGTTCCCAGCATCGTGAAGAACCGGCGGTCGGGATTCTCGATCGGCGAAGAGTACGTACCGTCGTCGGCCACGTCGGCGTACTTGTTGAGCAGGTTCTCCCGCGGAACGCGAACGTGGTCGAACTGGATGCGGCCGTTGTCGACGCCGGGAAGCCCGCCCTTGTAATTGCAGTCGCCGGTCGTCACACCCGGCAGGTCGTTACCCTCGTCGTCGCGGATCGGCACCACAAAACAGTGCACGCCCTGGCCTTCGCCGTCGGGCGTGATGAGCTGCGCGAAAACCGCTGCCACCCGGGCGGTTTCGGCGGCACCGCCGATATAGTCCTTGCGCGAAGAGGGGGTGGGCGAGTCGATCACGAACTCCTGCGTCGCGGGATCGTAGGTCGCGGTGGTCTCCAGCGCCTGCACGTCGCTGCCGTGGCCGGTCTCGGTCATCGCAAAGCAGCCCAGCAGGTCCAGATCGATGATCTTCTGCACATAGGCCTTGTGGTGGCGCTCGGTGCCCAGGTTCTCGATCGCGCCGCCGAACAGCCCCCACTGCACGCCGGCCTTGACCATCAGCGACAGGTCCGACATCGCCAGCATCTCGATACGGGTGACCGCGGCTGCCGACGTCACCGTTGCCGCCGTGCTCCTTTTTGAACCCGTCCTCGGCCGCCCCGTGGGCCGCCATGATCTTCATCTGCTCCATCACCTTGGTGCGGGCGATCACGGTGTTGGGGGTGTAGTGCGGGCGGAAGACCTCGTTGGAGAGCTCTTCGCGCATCCTGTTCTTCACATCGCGCCAACGGCCGTCCAGCGTGTTGCGCAGATGCTCGGCAGTGGTGGTCATGACTCGAAAGTAGCCCGCGGACTGGGTCCGCAAACTGTGATGTGCGCAAACCCAGGCAAACCTGACTGGATCAGCGAACTGTCGGTGGCGTTGAATCTTTCCCATGACCGAAGCGGACGACGGCCCGGTATCGCCGACGGGCATGCCACACATACGCGGGCCACCGGCATGCCGATGTATCCGGCGGGTGGCTGCGCGCCGCGACGTTCGGGGCGATGGACGGACTAGTCAGCAACACGGCCCTGATCGCGGGTGTGGCGGCGGCCGCCGATGCACACACCGTGGTGCTCAGCGGCGTGGCCGGACTGCTGGCGGGTGCGTTCTCGATGGCGTTGGGGGAGTACACGTCGGTGACCACCGCCAACGAGCAGATCGACTCGGAGGTGCGGCTGGAGCGACGGGCGCTGCGCAACAACCCGGCATGCCGAGGAGACCGAACTCGTCTGGATGCTCGTCGAGATGGGCATGAGCCCGGAGACCGCCGAGAAGGCGTCCCGGAGATCCACCGCGACGAGGAACGCGCACTCAATCTGCATGTGGCGCAAGAGCTCGGCGTCGACCCCCGCGTGAAGCCGTCGTCGTGGGTGGCGGCCGGCTCGTCGTTCGTCATGTTCGCGATCGGCGCGATCATTCCGCTGATTCCGTACCTTCTCGGTACCAATCCCTGTGGCCGGGTCTCATTTGCGGTGGGGTGGGACTGATGGTCGCCGGTGGAGTCGCCGCCCGGTTCACCAAGCCGACCGCTCTGGTTTGCGTCGTTGCGACAGCTGGCGTTCGGCGCGGTCGCGATCGCGGCACCTATGTCGTCGGAAGTCTGGTCAGGTACCGCCTTCTAGGCGCTGTCGCCGGCCCTAGCTGTCGCTGCCACGGTGATGGCGGTCGCCTCGGTGAGCTCGTCGAGTTCCTGGTCTTCGACGTCGATGCCCGCCAGATGCGACCGGGTGAGCGCAAGGACACCTGCGCCCAGGAGGACCGCTGCCGCGCCGACCCAATACGGCAGGTGCACGTTGAACTTCCTCGCCGAGCACACCGGCCAGCCACGGCGCCAGCGCGGCGCCGGAGAACCGCACGAAGCTGTAAGCGGCTGAGGCGACGCCCCTTTCAACCGGCGCGGCCTTCATGACCGTCTCGGTGATCAGCGTGTTGTTGATGCCGATGAACAGAGCCCGCGACAACGACGCAGGTCGCCAATACGGTCTTGTTTTCGGTAGCCGACGGCCATCACGACGAGCGTCGTCGTCATCGCCAGCAGATTGACCAACAACGTGTTCACGGTGCCGAAGCGTCGCTGCAGTCGCGGCGCGACGATCACCGAGGTGAATGCCAGCGCGAGGCCCCAGCCGAAGAAGATCAGGCCAATCTGGTGTGCGTTCATGTCGAGCGGGAACGGGGTGAACGCCAGCAGGGTGAAAAAGCCGAAGTTGTAGAGCAGTGCGGTGATCGCGACGCCGAGCAGACCGCGGTGCCGCAGCGCGCGGAACGGGTCGGCCAGCGTCGTGGCGCGTTCGGCCCGCGGCGTGGACGGCAGCATGAACGCGGTGACGACGAGCGCGAGCGCCATCAGCGCGGAGACTCCGAAGAACGGGCCTCGCCACGAGATCGAGCCGAGGACGCCGCCGACGAGGGGCCCGACGGCGATGCCGAACCCGAGCGCCGCCTCATACAGGATGATCGCCTGCGCCACCGAACCGCGCGCGGAGCTGACGATCGTGGCCAGCGCCGTCGCGATGAACAGTGCATTGCCCAGACCCCAAAGTGCCCGCCAGCCAACGATTTCCAGCACGGAGTCCGACATGCCCGGCCAGCCCGGCGCCCGCGATGATCACCACGAGGCCGAGCAGCAGTGTGCGTTTCGGGCCGATACGGCTCGCCACTACGCCGGTGATGAGCATCGCCACGCCCATCACCGCCATGTAGCTGGTGAACAGCAACGACACCTGCGAGGGTGACGCATTGAGGTTGTCGGCGATCGGCTTGAGGATCGGATCGACGAGACCGATGCCCATGAACGCTACAACGGACGCGAAGGCAACGGCCCAAACGGCTTTGGGTTGACGCCACATACGGGCGGATCACTCCTTTTTCGTATTTAACTGGCGGTTTCATATCTATGGTGGTGGTGACCGAGGCGGCATCGTCGAGCAGCCTGCGCATCACGCGCACGGCGTCGCTGAGCGTTTGCCGGTCGGCGGCGTCGAGCCGTTCCAGGTAGGGGTCGACGGCCGCGCCGCGATCCAGGCGCACCTGGCGCAGGGTTTCGACGCCTTTCGGCGTGATGCGGATCAGCACGGCCCGCGCATCGTCGGGATCGACGGTGCGTGACACGTAGCCCGCGTCCTCCAGCCGACGGACCTGGGTGGTCATCGTCGGCTGCGAGCAGTGGTCGAGCGCGGCGAGATCAGAGATCCGTGCCACGCCTTGGTCTTCGATGGTGGACAGCAACCGGGCCTGTGCGAACGGCAGCGGCAATCGGGCCCGCTGCGTGGCCAGCCGATTGATCCGCGCCACCACGGCCAGCAGATCGGCTCCGAGTGTCGGGGTCATGCGGTCCAAAATACATAGCTTTGCTATGCATATCAACCGACGCAGCCAGTGTCGGCGCTCACAGCGATGCCGAGGCTCTCAGAGTCCGGCTGGCAGAATCGAGAAATGACTGTGAGCCGGGCGGAGCCGCGTGGCCGGCGACGTCCGCCCGTGCGAGCCAGCCTCGACCAACCGGATCGCTGCGTCCGGTGGAGCTCGCCCAGGCCTCGGTGATGGCGGCGCTGTGCGCGGCGACCGCGATCATCGCGGTCGTCGTTCCATTCGCCGCCGGGTTGTCGCTGCTCGGCACCGTCCCGATGGGTCTGCTGGCCTACCGCTACCGGCTGCGGGTGCTGATCACCGCGACCGTCGCGGGCGGCATCATCGCATTTCTGATCGCCGGCATGGGCGGCTTCATGACCGTCGTCAACTGCGCCTACATCGGCGGACTCACGGGCATCGTCAAACGCCGCGGCCGCGGCACGCCGACGGTGCTTGGTGTCCGCCGTGGTCGCGGGGGCGGTGTTCGGCGTCGTCGTCGTGACGGCGCTGGCGGTGCTCGCGCGGCTGCGCCACCTGATCTTCGAGTCGGTGACCGCCAACATCAACGGCCTCGCGGCGGTGATCGCGCGCATTCCGAACATGCAACCGGTCGGCCGATCAGACTGAAGCGCGACTTCGCCACTGCGCTGCACCACTGGCCGTACCTGTTCTTCGCGTCGTCGGTGTTGTCGATCGTCATGGTCACCCTGATCGGCTGGTGGGCGCTGTCGCGGGTGATGACGCGGCTGCTCGGCATCCCCGATGTGCACAAGCTGGAGTCCTCGGCCGATACCGGGCCGATCGCACCGGTCCCGGCGCGGCTGCACGACGTCGTGTTCCGCTACCCGAATGCCGATCACGACGCGCTGGGCCCGGTGTCGATGAGCGTCGAACCCGGCGAGCACGTCGCCGTCACCGGCGCCAACGGCTCGGGCAAGACGACGCTGATGCTGATGCTGGCCGGGCGTGAACCGACGTCGGGCACCATCGAACGGCCCGGCGCCGTCGGCCTCGGCAGGCTCGGCGGCACGGCCGTGATCATGCAGCACCCGGAGAGCCAGGTGCTGGGCACCCGCGTCGCCGACGACGTGGTCTGGGGGCTGCCGCCCGGCAAGACCACCGACGTCCACCAGCTGCTGACCGAGGTCGGCCTCGACGGGCTGGCCGAACGCGACACCGGCGGCCTGTCGGGCGGTGAACTTCAGCGCCTGGCGGTGGCGGCGGCGCTGGCGCGCGAGCCGTCGCTGCTGATCGCCGACGAGGTCACCAGCATGGTCGACCAGGATGGCCGCGACGCGCTGATGTCGGTGCTGTCGGCGTTGACGCAGCACCACCGGATGTCGCTGGTGCACATCACCCACTACAACGACGAGGCCGACGCCGCCGACCGCATCGTCAACCTCACCGGCAACGGCGGGGCCGCCGACAACACCGAGATGGTGGAGACGGCGTCCGCGCCGGCCGCCACCGCTGCAACGCAGTCACCGGTCCGAGACGCCGGTGCTCGAACTGAACGGCGTGGGCCACGAGTACGGCAGCGGAACACCCTGGGCTGCAACGGCTTTGCGGGATATCAATTTCGTCGTCCACGAAGGCGACGGCGTGCTGATCCACGGTCTCAACGGTTCCGGCAAGTCGACGCTGGCCTGGATCATGGCCGGCCTGACGGTGCCGACCGCGCGGCGCCTGCCTGCTCGACGGTGCCCGGTCTCCGATCAGGTTGGCGCCGTGGCGATCTCGTTCCAGGCCGCTCGGCTGCAGTTGATGCGCAGCCGGGTCGATCTGGAGATCGCCTCGGCGGCCGGGTTCTCGCCGCGCGACCGCGACCGGGTGGTGTCGGCGCTGGCCACGCGTCGGGTCTGGATGCCGGCGCTGGCGAAGCGGCGCATCGATCAGCTCAGCGGCGGCCAGATGCGCCGCGTCGTGCTGGCCGGCCTGCTCGCGCGATCACCGCGCGCGCTCATCCTCGACGAGCCACTGGCCGGCCTGGACGCGGCGAGCCAGCGCGGTCTGCTGCGACTGCTGGAGGATCTGCGCCGCAACGCCGGATCTGACGGTCGTCGTGATCTCGCATGACTTCTCCGGCCTCGAGGACTTGTGCCCGCGCACCCTGCACCTGCGAGAACGGCGTGCTCGACACCGGCTTCGACCACCGCGGGGGGTCGACATGACCGCACCCGCGACGACGCGGCGACCGCGCAAGCCGGTCGTGCTGCTGCGGCCCGTGCCGGGCGACAGCGCGATCCACCGACTGTGGGCGGGCACCAAACTTGCTTGTCGTCGCCGGCATCGGTGTGCTGCTGACCTTCTACCCGGGCTGGGTGCCGATCGGAGCGGTGGCCGCGCTCGTGCTGGTGGCCGCATGGCTGGCGCACATTCCGCGCGGCGCGTTGCCGTCGGTGCCGCGCTGGCTGTGGATCCTGCTGATCCTCGGCGGAGTGACCGCGACGTTCGCGGGTGGCAGTCCGGTGATCGAGGTCGGCTCGGTCGACGTCGGCCTGGGCGGGCTGCTGAGCTTCCTGCGGATCACCGTGCTGTCGATCGTGCTTCTCGGCCTCGGCGCGATGGTGTCGTGGACCACGAACGTCGCCGAAATCGCGCCCGCTGTGGCCACGTTGGGGCGGCCGCTGCGGCCGTTGCGGATTCCGGTCGACGACTGGGCGGTGGCGCTGGCGTTGGCGCTGCGGGCCTTCCCGATGTTGATCGACGAGTTCCGCGTGCTCTACGCCGCGCCGCAGGCTGCGGCCGAAGGACACGCACGCCCACCACCTTCAGGGGGCGGCGTCGCCGATGGTGGCTGGAGGTGATCGACCTGCTCGCCGCGGCGATCACCGTGGCGCTGCGCCGCGCCGACGAGATGGGCGACGCGATCACCGCACGCGGTGGCGCGGGTCAGATTTCGCCGCGCCGTCGCGGCCGAAGGCCATCGACTGGTGGGCGACCCTGGTCGTCCTGCTGGTGTGCGGCGCGGCACTGGCGCTCGAACTGACGATTCTCGGCACCAGCGGCTAGCGCTCGGGCTGCGAGTGTGCGGCCTATGTACGAGATTCGGCCGACTTCCATACACAACCCCCACTCTCGGCGGGATCTTCGCGGTTAGCGCTGTGCCGCGGTGTTAGCCGCGCGCTGGGCGTCCGCCAGGCTGCGTCGGCACATCGCTGCGGCCGAGGAACATCTCGTCGAAGTACGGCTTGAGCGCGTCGATATCCCGCCGCGAATCCGGCACCGCCGGGTGCGGCGATGCGCGGGCCGTCGAGCACGTTGAAGAACGGGCTGACGTCGACGCCGCGTGATCGCCAGTACTTGTCGTAGACAGGCTGCGCGCCCGAGCACGGCGGGAATCGCGGCGCCGGACGCGCCGAGAAACTCGTTGCCGCGCGTGCTGCCCATCCACGCCAGCACCTCGCGCACCGCATCGGGATGTCTGGTGGCCGAATTGCCCGCGGCGGCAATGCCGTTCGTGACACTGACCCGGCCCTTCGGGCCCTTCGGGCAGCATCGCGACGCCCCACCGGAACCGGGCTCCTTCGGCGATCGCCGCCAGGTTGTAGGTGCCGGACTGGAACAGCGCCATCCGCCCTGCAGGAACTGGTTGCGGGAGAAGTCGCCGTTGTCGTTGGTCGCGGCCGCGGGTGGCGCGACGTGGTCGGTGTTGATCAGCCGCACCAGGTACTCGAACGCCTCTGCGGCCTGCGGGATTGTCGAAGGCGAACCGGTCGCCGTCGGCGAACACGCCGCCCGCCGAGCCGATGTAGTTCAGGTAGATGCCCTGCAGGTCGTTGGCCGCGTTGTAGCCCCACTGGGCTCGCGCGCCCGTCGGCGCCACTTGGTCAGCCGGGCCAGCAGCGGGCGCAGGGTGTCGTCGTACGTCCAGGCGACCAGCGCAGCGACGACAACTCCTTCGGGTCGACGCCCGCGGCGGTCAGCAGGTCGGCGTTGTAGTACAGCGCGATGCCGGCGTCGGTCAGCTGCGGAACGCCCCACAGCACGCCGTCGCGGGTGAACTGGTCGACGACCGACGGCTCCCAGTGCGCGTGAAGCGTTGGCGCCCAGCGTCTTCGCGATGTCCATCAGCCGGCCGCTGTCGGCGTACTCCGCGAAGTAGGCGTTGCTGACCCAGAAGACGTCGTCGGCGCTGCCGCCCGCGACGTCGGTGCGCAGACGTGTCGAAGTAGGTCGAGTAGGCGACGACGTTGACGCGCACCTCGATGTCGGGATGCTCGCGGGTGAAACTCGTCGAACGACTGCCGGTATGCCGCGGCGACCTGCTCGTCCCACAGCCGCACCGTCACCACGGTGCGGCCGCTCGGGTTCGCCGGAGCGGCCGAGCAGCATCGCCGCGACGAGCAGCACAGCCAGCGTCGCCGCCGACGTCCGGCCGCGAACAGCGTCGAGAACTTCGGTCGCACAGCTCACTTGAGTCCCGTCACCACGATCGAGCGGACGATGTGGCGGCCCAGCGCGACGAACAGCACGATCAGCGGCACGATCGCCACCGTCGTCGCCGCCATCACCAGCGTCCACTGCGCGTTGTAGCGCGACTGCAGGCCGGCGGTGGCGACAGTCAGCACCTGCCACTTGTCACCGCTGGTGATGACCAACGGCCACATGAAGTTGTTCCATTGCGACACAACGGTGATCAGACGCCAGCGTCACCAGGATCGGTCGGCTCGCGGGCAGCACCACGTGCACGATGACGTCCAGCGTGCTGGCGCCGTCGATCCGCGCCGCGTTGATCAGGTCGGCCGGAATGGTGCGGAAGTACTCACGCAGCAGGAAGATCGCATACGGCGAGCCGAACATGAACGGCAACACCAACGCCCAGAACGTGTTGCGCAGACCCGCCTGCGGCCATCATCAGATACAGCGGTACCACCGTCACCGTCGCGGGCACCATCAGCGTCGCGATGTAGACCCAGAACAACGCGTCGCGACCCGGAAACCGCAGTCGCGCGAACGCATACGCCGCCAGCACCGAGAACGTCATCTGGCCGAGCAGGATGACGGCCGTCATCAGCGCCGTCACCACGATCGCCCGCCCGAAACCGGCGTCGGCCAGACCCGGAGTAGTTCGCCAGCGTCGGCGGATTGGGCCACGACAGCGGCGAGTCGGTGTTGAACTGCCGCGCCGAGGTGAACGACGTCAGCAGCCCAAGCGCCGAACGGCGCCAACGTGATCAGCGCCCCGGCCAACAGAACGGGATAGATGAGGGCGCCCGACGCGGCCCGGCTAGGTGAGGTCATAGCTGATCCGCCGCCGGAAGTAGAGGTGCTGGATGATCGTCACGCCGACCAGACGCCACGAACAGCACGACGGCCATCACCGCCGCCCGCCCACGGCCGCCGCGCCGAACGCCTCCTCGTAGATGCGGTGGGCCACCAGGTCGGTGCGGCCCTGCGGGCCGCCGCCGGTCAGCGCGTACACGGTGTCGAATACCTGCGCTGCGCTGATGATTCCGGTGACGAGCACGAAGAACAGCGTCGGCCGCAGCATCGGCAGCGTGATGCGCCGGAACCGCTGCCACGTGGTGGCGCCGTCGATCCGGGCGGCGTCATGTATGTCCTGCGGGATGTTGAGGATGCCGGCCAGGAAGAACAGCGTCACGTAGCCGACGTTGGTCCACACCACCACGGCGGACACCACCGGCAGCGCCAGACCCGGGTCGGTGAGCCAGTCGATCTGCCGGCCGAGCAGCGTGCTGACCACGCCGTCGGTGGGCGCCAGGATCCAGCGCCACAGCACGGCGATCGCCAGCGGCGCGCAGATCCACGGCAGCACATACAGCGTGCGGAAGAATCCGCTGCCCGGAAGCCCGCGGGCCAGCAGAGCTGCGGCGGCCAACCCGAGCACGGTCTGCGCGGGCACCACGATCGCGATGAACAGCACCGTCACCACCAGCGACGTGCCGAACGACGCGATCGGTGAGCACCGACTGCCAATTGCTCAGTCCGACATACTCGATCGGGCCGAGCAGATCCCAGCGGTGCAGCGACAACCACAGCACGACGAGCATCGGCAGCAGCATGAACATCGACCACGCCGAACAGGCTGGGTGCGAGCAGGAGGTAACCCACCGCGGTCGAACGGACATGCGGGGCAGCCACCGAGTCATTAAAGCGGGCCGCGGGGGCCGCCACTACGGTAGTGGCGTGACAGCGCAACGACGAGGTCGACGCCGACTTCCTCGGGCTGCCGCGCCATGAGCTGGCCGACGCGGCGTTGTCCGCGGCCGTCGCCGCCGGCGCCAGCTACGCCGACCTGCGCATTCACGGCGATCACCACGGAGATCGTGCAACTGCGCGACGGTGAGCTGGAGACCGCCGTCGTCAACCGCGAGATCGGTCTGGCGGTGCGGGTCATCGTCGACGGGACCTGGGGCTTCGCGTCGCACGCCGAGCTGGACCCCGATGTCGCCGCCGAGACCGCGCGGCGGGCCGTGCACGTGGCGACGACGCTGGCGCCGCTGAACGCCGAGCGCATCGAACTGGCCCCCGAGCCGGTCTACTCCGACGTCACCTGGGTGTCGGACTACCGGATCGACCCGTTCGCCGTCGCGTCGGCCGACAAGATCGCGGTGCTCGGCGAATACTCCGGGCGGCTGCTGGCCGCCGACGGCGTCGACCACGTGTCGGCTGGGCTGCACGCCGTCAAGGAGCAGACGTTCTACGCCGACACGTTCGGCTCGTCGATCACCCAGCAGCGGGTGCGGCTGATGCCGACGCTGGAGGCGGTCACGGTCGACGCCGCCGCCGGAACGTTCGAGACGATGCGCACGCTGGCGCCGCCGACGGCGCGGGGCTGGGAGGCCGTCGCCGGCGACGAGGTGTGGAACTGGTCCGACGAGCTGGCGCAGCTGCCGTCGCTGCTCGCCGAGAAGGCCAAGGCGCCCAGTGTGTACCGCGGGGCCGACGGATCTGGTGATCGACCCGACCAACCTGTGGCTGACGATCCACGAATCGATCGGCCACGCCACCGAATACGACCGCGCGATCGGCTACGAGGCGGCCTATGCGGGCACGTCGTTCGCGACGCCGGACAAGCTGGGCAGCATGCGCTACGGCTCGCCGGTGATGAACGTGACCGCCGACCGCACCGTCGAATACGGCTTGGCCACAGTCGGTTTCGACGACGAGGGCGTGCGGGCGCAGAGCTGGGATCTGGTGCGCGACGGGATCTTCGTCGGCTATCAACTGGACAGGGTGTTCGCCCCGCGGCTCGGGTGTGCCGCGGTCCAACGGCTGCTCGTATGCCGACTCGCCGCACCACGTGCCGATCCAGCGGATGGCCAACGTGTCGCTGCAGCCCGGCGCCGACGACCTGACCACCGACGACCTGATCGCCCGCGTCGAGGACGGCATCTACATCGTCGGCGACAAATCGTGGTCAATCGACATGCAGCGCTACAACTTCCAGTTCACCGGCCAGCGGTTCTTCCGGATCCGCGACGGCCGCCTCGACGGCCAGCTGCGCGACGTGGCGTATCAGGCGACCACGACGGACTTCTGGGGATCGATGGAAGCCGTTCGGCGGGCCGTCGACCTGGCGGCTCGGCGGCGCGTTCAACTGCGGGAAGGCGCAGCCGGGTCAGGTCGCCGCGGTGAGCCACGGCTGCCCGTCGGCGCTGTTCCGCGGCGTGAACGTGCTCAACACGCGGGCCGAGGCGGGGCGGTAATCGATGATCGGCGCACAACAGGTAGTGGACGTCGCGCTGGCCGAGGCCGGCCGACTGGGCAAGGCCGACGAGACGATCGTGCTGGTGACCGATCGGTCCGACGCGTCGCTGCGGTGGGCGGGCAATTCGATGACCACCAACGGCGAATCGATCACCCGGCACACCGACGGTGATATCGATTGTGCGCCGTGGGAATAAGGCGCACGTCGGGTCGGTGCGCTCCAGCGACGTCGACCCGTCGATTCCATCGCGCGGTCTGGTGGCCGCGTCGCAGGAGGCGGCGCTGTCGGCGCCGGACGCACGCGACACCGCGCCGGCGCTGTCGGCGCCGAGGTACCCGACGACTGGGACGCATCCGGTGGCGGGCACCGGCGCCGAGATCTTCCAGGGTGTGGCAGGCAGCCTCGCGGCGCGCGGCTTCCGCGGCGCCGATCAGCTGTACGGGTTCGCACGGCACGAGGTGGAGACGACGTTCCTCGCCACCTCGAACGGGTTGCGGCGGCGCTACACGCAGCCGACGGGGTCGGTGGAGATCAACGGCAAACGCGACGGCGCCAGCGCGTGGGTGGGAGTCAGCACGGCCGACTTCGATCGACGTGCCAACGGATTCGATGCTCGAGCGGCTGTCGACGCGGCTGAGTTGGGCGCAGCGCACCGTCGAACTGCCCGGCGGGACGGTACGAGACGATCCTGCCGCCGTCGACGGTGTCGGACCTGATGATCTACCTGTGGTGGACGATGGACGGCCGGGGCGCGCAGGAGGGCCGCACCGCGCTGTCGGCGCCCGGCGGCGGTACGCGGGTGGGGGAGAAGCTCACCGATCTGCCGCTGACGCTGTACTCCGATCCGTTCGCGCGACGAGCTGGCGTGCGCGACCGTTCGTGGCGGCGTCGAGTTCATCGGAGCGGGTGTCGGTGTTCGACAACGGCATGGACATCGGCCGGGTGGATTGGATCCGGGACGGCACCATCAATGCGTTGGCATATCCGCGCGCGGCGGCGGCGGAGTTCGACGCACCGGTGACGGTGTCTGCCGACAACCTGCTGATGACGGGCGGGACGGCGAGCCTGGCCGACATGGTCGCGAGAACGGAGCGCGGGTCTGCTGTTGACCACGCTGTGGTACATCCGCGAGGTCGACCCGGCGGTGCTGTTGCTGACGGGGCTGACCCGTGACGGGGTCTACCTGGTCGAGGACGGTGAGGTGACCGCGGCGGTAAACAACTTCCGATTCAACGAAAGCCCGCTGGACCTGCTGCGACGGGCAACGGAGGCCGGTGCAGCAGACTTCACGCTGCCGCGGGAGTGGGGCGACTGGGTGACGCGGGTGACGATGCCGACACTGCGGATCCCGGACTTTCACATGTCGTCGGTGAGCCAGGCGCAATAATCGCTGGCGTGACTGAGGAACGACTGTCCGATCGGCTGGCGGCGATGGTGGCGATGTCGTCGGGCGATGTGCGACTCGATGCGCTGATCCGGCTGACGTGCGGGCGGGCGCTGTCGCTGCGTCCGTTGCCGGTGGAGGACGACCTGATCGACGGCAGCGACGACCGCGATCGTGTGGTGGCGGCGTTCGCCGAACAGTTCGCCGTCGACGTGACCGGAGTCGGCGAGAATCAGCGTGCGCAGGTCGTTGCGACGTTGGGCAAGAACACGTTTCGCACGGTGGTCGCGACCTTCATCGCGGACTTCGTGCCGCGCGTGTGGGCGGGATTCGACGCGCTGGGCATGGGCAGGCACGGCAACGGTGGAGACGTCGACTGGGATCACGACACCGATCCGATCGATGCCCTGCTGAACGGGTTCGCGCCCGCGGTGGCGCGGCTGCGCGAGCTGGATCCGGTGACGACGGAGGTCGTGCGGTTGCGCGGAGCGGTGCAGCACAACTGCAGGCTGTGCAAGTCGCGGCGGGAGACCACTGCGCTGGATGCGGGCGGGTCGGAGGACCTCTACAGCCAGATCGAGCGGTACGAGTCTGCCGAAGGGCTGACAGAACCGCAGAAGGCGGCGCTGCGGTATGTGGACGCGCTGATCTGGTCGCCGTCCAAGATCGAGCCCGAGGTTGCGGCCGGCGTGAGGAAGCACTTCTCGGAGGATCAGGCCTTCGAGCTGACGCTGGACGTGATGCGGAATGCGTGCAACAAGATCATGGTGGCGCTGGGCGCCGACGCACCGCTGGTCACGGAGGGCGTTGAGCTGTTTGCCGTCGATTCCGACGGTCAGACAGTGTCGCTCTAACCGGCTGAACGCCGAACTGTTGCGTTCACACATATCGCGAGGTCAGGTCCTCTGTTCAGGTCGTGATCGATGGAGTCGCCCCGACCGCTCGGGGTAATATTGACGCCTTAGCTGTTAAAAGCTGCAGCTAGTGAATGGTTGGGACCTAAATGACCGCAGACACCGTGTCGTACGAGCCGGCATCACCGCGCGAGTTCACCGACGCCGACTACACCCGGGGCATGGAGCGGTTGATGCGCGCGGTGCAGGAGCTGTCGATGGCTCGCAGCCTGCCCGAAGTCCAGCGCATCGTTCGTAGCGCCGCGCGTGCGCTGACGGGCTGCGACGGCGCCACCTTCGTTCTCCGTGACAACGGCCAGTGTTATTACGCCGACGAGGATGCGATTGCACCGATGTGGAAGGGCAGCCGCTTCCCGATGGAAGCCTGCATCAGCGGCTGGGCGATGCTGCACAAGGAAGCAACGGCGATTCCGGACATCTATCAAGATTCCCGAATTCCGCATGAGGCGTACCGGCCCACCTTCGTCAAGAGCCTGGTGATGGTCCCGATCCGCAAGCTCGATCCGATCGGAGCGATCGGCAACTACTGGTCGTACGAGCACCAGCCGTCCGAGCAAGAGATCGGGCTGCTGCAGGCGCTTGCTGATTCGACGTCCATCGCCATGGAGAATGTCCAGGTCTACACCGAACTCGAAGAGCGAGTGCGCGACCGCACCGCCGAACTCGAGAAGGCCAAAGAGGAAATTCACCAGCTCTCGGTCTGCGACGAATTGACCGGATTGCTGAACCGTCGCGGTTTCTATCTCCAGGCCGAAGCCGCCCTCAAGTTGGCTGACCGAAACGAATACAACTGTCTGCTGGCCTTCCTCGACGTCAACGGACTCAAACAGGTCAACGATGCGTACGGCCACGAAGTCGGGGACAACCTCCTCAGCGATGTCGCCGCGGTCCTACGCGAAGCGCTGCGCAAGTCCGACATCATCGCGCGCATGGGTGGGGACGAGTTCTGCGTACTGGCCAGCGACCGCGACGGCAAGCCGTCGACGCTCAAGGAGCGGATCTTGGAAGCATTCGAGGCGTTCAACGAGACGCACGATCGTCGTTATCGACTTTCCGCCAGCATCGGCCTGCTCCGTATATGGCCCGGTGATACCGGCACGCTTGACGAGTTTGTGGCCCGCGCCGATGAACTGATGTACCGGGAAAAGCGAGCCGGCGCCGAGTCGCGCAAGGGCTGAACCGCCAGCAGCCGAGCAACACGCCGGTCCCGGCCGGACGTTAAGGTTGTCCAGCACACGCACTCGGGGGCGGTAGCTCAGTTGGTTAGAGCCGCGGACTCATAATCCGTAGGTCGCGGGTTCAAGTCCCGCCCGCCCCACACATAAAACAGCAGATAGGAGCTAGTTTCCTCCTTTGCTGACGGGTGCTTCTTTGAGCGGTTTGGGCGCTCACACCAACACCACACCAACGGCAGCGCAGCACCTACGCAGCCAGCAAACGCCCAAGAGGGGCCGAATGACCCTTGAAGGTGTTAGGGCGGGAAGCGGAATCTTCAATGGGTAGTAAGGGGGCCGTTCATGGTGACTTGTCCGAACGGCCACGAGAATCCCAAGGGCCAGCATTTCTGCGGGGAGTGCGGAAAACCGATCGTCGCCAAATCGGAGGCGGAGTTGCTCGCCCCGGGTCGGAGGGCCACGAGGACACCTCTGGCGGTTGGGGTTTCGGTGAAGGTGGTTGCACCGGGCGACGACCACGATGGGCGAATCGGCACAGTCTATGAAGTGTTGGACGATGACGCCGACGTGTGCATCAAGTTCAACGGCGACTCCGAGCCCTACGCCTACGGGCGCGATGAGCTAGAGGCAGTACCAACTCCTAGACACAAACCTGCGTCGAAGCCCACGGGAAGTATGGCGACTGGATCACTCCCGAGACAAACCGCGCCGAGCGAAGCAGACAAGTCCAACAGCGGCAAGCAAGCGGCGGTTGCGATTGGCGTCTGCGTAATTGTCGTCATCGGGCTGGTGATGTCAATGCAGTCAGTCACCCTCCTGACCGGCTCAGGTCAGGTATGGACTGGGGTTGCCGTCGTAGCCGCTGGCACGGCACTTGCATTCTTCATGCGGGCTGCGACATGGGTACGTGTCGTCGCTGCCCTGCTCTTGGCGGTCTCTCTCGCAAACGGCCTTTATATCGAGAACCAGCTCTCCGATAAACGCCACGAGCTGACGCGCATGTTCGACCGCTAGCCGATTCGGGGACCTTGGGCTCTAGCAAAGCCGGATTGCGACCCGTTGGATCACAAGCACGGGCTTGGCTCAGATCAGCAACATGGGGGGACCATGATTCGTGCGCTTCTCGTCGGCGCAGCCACAGCCGTGGTCATCGCCGGAAGTGCCACCGGTGCCGTGTCAGCGGCCGAATGCGGAACCGCCTAATACCAATTGCATCGCGGGGCGGATGAACGCCGATGGCAGCTGCTACTACAAGAACTGCACCGAGGCGAAGGCCAACGGCGAGTGTGACATTCCGGAGGGAAGCTCGCACTACTGCTCTAAGCAGGATCGCGACGGCGACGGTATCGCCTGCGAGTGCTGAGCCACTATGAAACCCCGGTACCCGTCACGCAGGCCTGTGAAGCGACTGATTGCCGCCTCACTGGCGACCGGAACGGTGGCGCTCGGAGCCCTCGCCGCAGGCGCGCCTGCGGCCAACGCGTACCCCGGTGACCCGATGCCCGGCTGCGAGACCAACTTTCTCGGCGCGGTGATCTGCGATGGCCCGATCCGCCCGGACGGCATGTTCCAGCGCTGCTCGCAGAGCCCGGGCAGCTACATCGGCGGCCAATACCCGTCCTATTTCCCGTCGACCACCAATTGCCAAATCGTGAACGCTGTCAACGGGCCGTGGCCGCTGCCGGGGTTCGGCCCGGACCACCACATCGACTAGACGGGGGCTCGTTCTCATCATGTGCCCGACGACGACCCGCGCGGAATCCCCTCTAATCTCTAAGTTTCCAGACAAACGCCGAAGGTTTTACCGCCTTAGCAAAGGGCATCTGTTCTTAGTACGGCAGTCGCGGCTTGCGTGTGTGTCGCTCCTTGCTCCAAGTACGATCCGGCCTGATTCAGGTCGCTCACGCTGATGTTGTGCATTGCGGAGTCGCAGTACACGGTTGCGGCGTGGTAGTCATCGAGAGCTGCTTGCAATGGCGCTGTGACTGCGGGGTCCGGGCTAGGCATGTCAGCCGACAAAGCCGTTACGTCATCGTGCAGTTGAGCACAAGCGTCATGGAGACCTTGGTAATCCTCGTTCTGTGCAGCGGTACCCGCGTCTTCGAAGTCTTGGCTCATAGCCGTGACGTGAGGTAAGGCCCGGGACCTCCAATCAGCCGTGATGCACGCGGCACTCGCCGTTGGGATTGCGCTCGCGATGAGAAGAACAGCTGCGGCGACCGCTGGACTAGCTATGCCACAAAACTGTGCGGCGTTGATGTGAATGTGCTTGTGCATGAGCTCATTTCCTCCCCTAGCCGATCAGGCAGGCAAAGGCCGGTTGCGGCGCTTATCGCTCGCAGCTCAAACTGTGCAAACCCAAGTAACCCCGCCATAGCTAGGTTCACTAGGGTCTTTGGTCCTAACGATGGTCACTTGGCGAAGCTGTCGGAATACTTGGACTGTGAATCGCTCTGGAAATCCCCCGGAGGCTCCTGACCTTGGAAACGAGGATGCAGGTATGCCGAAGGAACAGTCGCCCGGGGAAGAAGCCGACCAGCCAGGCTGAAAGCTGGCCTGGAACTTCTGAGGCTATCGGTCAGTACGCCGGAAAGTAGCCCCACAGTGGCCGTCGGAAAACTTCTGTACGAAATGTGGACGGCTGACTAGCCGTAGGAACCTACCGGGGGCTTATTCCAACCCCTACGGGCCACAATTAAGGGCGTAACCCTAAATTTCGGATGCCTGTACCCGTAGTAGGCAGCAGAACTACCCGCAAGTAAAGCAGCGGTCGAAAGAGTCGCGGCGCGGAAAATCTTCTTGGTACTGACAGAAGTGTGTCTAGGTGATGGGTGGTTAATCGGCCGAGATCTCTTATACCTGTTGTGACGGACTTTAATCGCTGCTTTGACGTGAACCTTGTGCCCTGCGGAAGTTTTGTGAACCGTTCCGCTCCGTTTGTGAATACTTGAGCTTTTGGGTCCAGAATAACGAACAGAAATGCTGCCTGAAGCGAACCGTCCTAGACGATCCCGCTTATACGTTCTGCGCTTAGCCATGACTAGGCCCAAAACATTTCTTCGTCTAACGGTGGAAATTCCATTGCAGGGCTTTTCGCTCTATATGGTGCGCCCACGTCGGGATACTTCAGGTTTTCTACCTGAGGGGGATAGTTACCGGCCGCCCAACTCATTTCACTAGAACCACTAGAAGAAGATTGGCCCGGCTCCATCGGACGTGTCATCGTTACACCGGAATAGTCGGAATATCGTAACCGCTCTGCACATCGGCTTTGACCTGTATCACACACGCAGCAGACCTATGACGAGTGCCCACACCAAACGCGCGACAAGCGAACGCTTCGGTTAGAGGGTATCTTTGATCGTTTCCAGGAATAAAACGCAAACCTTGGTAAAGCACGTTTTCGTGTTCCCGGAACGAAATTACATTCTTTGGATGATCTGGACCACCAGAAGCGACAACCGCTACGTATCCAACCGGAATGTAGTAAGTGTTAATAATCCATGCTGGGCCATACGCGCCAGAAACCTTGAGGCCGGTATTACCAAACTCAGCCGGCGGCGGATTACCAATCAGATTATCCGGTGTGAGATAAGGAGGCGCAGAAACGGACGGAATGTAGGAATGCAGGGCTTTAGGACCGGACGAACGCGATTCCTCTCCTGCTCGCCAGCTAGCAATAAGGTCGCCCTCCGCAGGATTCACGAAAGCTAAAATTTGTGAACCAGGATCAGTGCCGTAATTGTGTTCTGTGACGTGATGTATCGCATCTTCCACATCTTGTGAATCAATTGTACTAGCGCCACTCACCATAAAATGATCGTGCGGAGCCGGTGAACGTCTTACCCAAGGCATCAGGCGGGACGATGGAATCTCCATTCCAAGTGCTAAAGACACGATGACCAAATTCGTTTACGGTTTCAACATTGTCGAAAAGTCGTTGAAGGATCGTACCGTTCACTAACCGATTGTCTGCCTCTAAAATTAGGTTTGTCACGGCCCTGACTTGTTCGACAGTTGCAGAGCGAAGAAACTTCCACGTATACCGTGACGCCATATCGTAATCGTCGAATTTATTTCCAAGCACCAAAACATTGGGAGAAGTGCGAACAGAGACAGGTTCACCAAACTCTGACGCAAGCTCAAATTGAGAGTCTCCTACGCCTTGCGGAACAGCTTCACCGCTGACGGTAACTCTGTGCGCCAGTACAGAAGTAATCGCGGAGCGATGTGCATTGTATTCAGCAAGAAGCGTTTGAAGCTCTGCCCACACATCGTTTAGTTTTGTGCCGTCGTTTAGCTCTTGCACGAAAGCGTCACTCAAGGTGCTGACGCCCTGGGTATCGCCGCCATAAAGGGAATAGACTGGCTTACCGTTTAAGTAGCCAATGATTAGATCGTTCATTCTCTTACGCCTAACGCTAGAACCGAAGAGCTATTCTGCTCAGGCGTCCGTGCGCTCAGGTAGAGCTTTCTATTCGCTAGTATCCACCAGGGCCGGGGGATGGGCAAGAATACGCAACGAAATGGCCAGGAATGGTCTTGCTCCCGGCTCTGCATTACGTTATCGTCAGGCCAGCGCGGTCGAATTGACCCGCAACTTATTCAAATAGGTAAATTCCAGATTGGGGATATTTGTGTCTCGCACACTAGAAATGGATTTCAGTCAGTACAGCCCCTGGCGCACAACTAAAGGTCGCCAGGCTGCAATCGACAGAATTAAAGAACTTACTGGTGAAGAAGTAAGTATGAACGCTATTACGGACGCTACTTGGCCGAAAAGACCAGAGCTTCTCAATTATGGGCACAGCGGTAGAGGACGCGGGGTTGTCTATTCAGACCGGGAACTGATGCAATGGCGCTGGCGCGTCAATCAAGGGTATTTAGAGGCGTAATCAGGAACCAAACATGAACATCAACCTAGATCCTGATGATTTACTTCACGATTGAGTGACCCTAGTCGAAATGACCCATCATTAGAGCGGGAATATACCCGCAAGAGCGATCGGCCAAGGTGCGCCGCGAAATCGTCTAGGACGGGGAAACCGTGTCAACATTATCCGATTGATGGCGGTACTGTTTGTAGGAATCATGGCGGAGCGGCGCCCCAAGTAATACACGCCGCAAAGGTCAGACTTCAGAACGCAGCAGACAAGATGGCGCAAGAATTACTTGGGATTGCGACAGGTGCGGAATCTGAAGCAGTCAAACTAGGCGCAGTGAAAGACGCTCTAGATAGAGCTGGCCTAGCAGCCAAGGCCGCTGTTTCTGTTGATGTTGGCGTTCGTCCGTTTGATGAGGTTTTCGACAGCATCATCACTTCAGCGCGAGAAGTAACCGCTCAGCCAATTTCCACTACCTCCCCCGCCCCTGCGACTTCCGCTAGCCCACCAGCACCCGAGATTCTGGACGCGGAGTTTGAGCCTGAACTACCCGCAGACCTGCCCGGCGTCCACCAGGACGAATCGAGAGCCAGTCCTAGGCCCATCCGGCGCGTTCGATTTCCTCAAACGTCCACAGCGGAAGTTAATCCTTCAGGTAATGGGCTGGTGGACTACGAGACAGCCGTGGGGGAGGCAGCCAGGATCAGAGCGCCAGGACGACGGCGCTAGGTTGACCTGCTGCCGCTTTATTCCTAAACTGGGCGGCATGGCAGGTGAGAGCAAGATGGCCTTGGTCGGGTACCTCCGTGTGTCCACCGCACGCCAGCAAGAGGCGTTCGGGCCAGACGTGCAAAAGCAAGCGATAAAGCGGTGGGCAGCATCAAACAACCACCGCATCGTGGCTTGGAAAGAAGATGCGATTTCGGGCACGTCTGAGCTTGCGCAGCGTGCTGGTTGGTGTGAAGCAGAGACTCTAGTCAAAGCCAAGAAGGCCGATGGAATCGTGGTTGCACGCATGGATCGGTTAGCACGCGACGTGCTAGTGCAAGAGCTGTTGCTTCGCAACACGCATCGTTTGGGCGGTGTCGTGATGAGCGCCCGAGAATCTGAAAACGAGCTGCTCTCGGGTGAATCTAAAGACCCAAGCCGCAAGTTGATTCGCACGATCCTAGGAGCGATCAGCGAATACGACCGCGAAATGGTGACTGATCGGTTAGAAGCCGCTCGTAGGGCCAAGGCCGAAACAGGTGGCTACGCTCACGGCGCTCTGCCGTATGGCTTCAGAAGCGTCAAGGGCGATCTTGAACCCGACGAAGCAGAGCAGACAGCGTTAGACCTCATGGAATCGCTTGCGGACCAGGGAATGTCAACGCGCAAGATAGCCGAGATTTTGACTGCTGAAGGGCACCGAACCAAGCGCGGCGGCAAGTGGTCTAGTCCAACAGTGTCGCGCATATTGTCACTTGACGATAAAGAACAAGAAGCAAAACAAGGGATAGGAACAGGTATGTACGGGGTATGGCAAACGGGCGCGCTCTTCTGGAAGGGACAACAGCCGTGGGCGGTGTCTAGTGATCTCTCAAAGCTAGAGCATTGGGCTGAAGGTCAACATTCAGCAAGTGGGGAAGATTCCATTCTTCTTTGTGAAAAGTGTTGGGTCAGGCCAAGAGTGGAGCGACGAGAACCTGATTTGTGTAGGGCACCTTTACGAAAAGCAGGGCATCGTAATGAGGCGCAAGAACCCTGAGGTCTATGTCGCCACACGCAAGAACAAGATCGCAAACAGTTGTCCAGACTTGACAGACGAAGATCGGGCGACGGTAACCGTCAACGTTGACGCGATACCCAAGTACCTCATCTAGAGCAGGACTGACCCAATGGCAACAATCAGAACGCATGAGACTTCTAAGCGGTACAAGGGCAAGCCAGTACTCAGGTACGAAGTTACGTGGCGTGAGCCGGCGCTAGATGAATACGGCGCACCAACGTCAAAGTGGCGCACGCAGTGAATCTTACGCAAGCCACGAAAAAGCCAAGGAGCGGAAAAACGCTGTAGAACGTGCTCTGCGTTCTGGGACCACAAACCCAAGCCAGCTGAAAGCGTTGGCCGATACGCCCCTGGCTGACTACGCACGCGCTTACTTCGATGGGCTTGCGGGAAGCATTGCTGATGACACGGTGGACGAATACCGGCGCATCTACACCACCCACATTGCACCCTCTCTAGGCAATCGCCCGGTAGGAAGCATCCGTATCGCTGACGTGAAGAAACTGCGTGCTGAACTGCTCACGCCCTACACACCAAACTTTGTCCGGCGCGGTAAGCCAGTCCAAAAAATCTCAGGCACCAAAGCACCCACAACCCGCCCTGGTGTTGAACAGCGCCAGGTTCGGCGTTCCGCAAAAACCGTCAAACAGGCGTTGGGTGTGTTGCGTCGCATACTGGACACCGCTGTTGAAAATGACGCTATCCCGAGCAATCCCGCTAATATCCGCTTTGGAAGCACCAGCACCAAAGTACGCACAACTAGCACTGACGACGCAACCAAGCGGTTTAAGCACCAGCCGTTAACCGCAGAACAAATCGCAGCCGTCGCAGAGTACAGAAGCCAGACTCAGCGACAACCCTGCCTGACGCCCTGGCGGTGAAATTGTCAGCGTTTACCGGCGTGCGGCTCGCAGAGCTACAGGGGCTAGAGGTCCAAGATTTAACCCTCAGTAATCACGCAGGCACGGTAGGTGCTGTAACGGTCACCAGGACCAAGAGCGCAAAAACGGTCGGTGGTTACCGACACGCCTAAGACAGAGCAGTCCATACGCACGGTTCCGTTGGATGCGTGGCTTGCTGACGATCTGCGCGACTACCTCACCAACACCCACCCGAACGCAGACCAGCCCAACGCAACCGACTGATTCCCCGGCAGGCTGACGATTGGCGCGTGCAAAGGCTCTGGGCCGAGATACCCGCAATCGTGCGGCTCTGTTCGATTGGACCAGTCCTGTGGACATCTCTAACGTGGCGCTGGCGTTACACCGGCTCGTGCTTAGAAGCACTGAATCTGCCCAAGGCCCGTTGGCACGATTTACGCCACAGCTTCGGCAGAATGAGTCTGAGCGCGGGGGAGCACTTTATGGTGGTTTCCAAAATGCTGGGCCATAGCTCTTACGTGCTGACGTTGACCACCTATGCCGATTACATTGATACCGCTGAGGTGGAAAAGCTGCACCGTTGGCGCGTCCACGAGCAGCAAAAACGAACACGGCGCAGGTTCTACCGATAGAACGCGCCAGGGGCTAGCGAACGCGCCTACGGCTTCCACGGCTCGCCATGGACGTACCGACCCACATTGGGGCTATCGGTGTACGCGGCTGGATACCACCAAATTTCATACGGGTGCTCAGCATACGGGTTTTCAGCCGGAAGTCTGCCTTCGTAGCTCGCGACGTAGTGCTGTGTCTGCACTGCCTGGGGTCCCACGGTTGGGTGGGGTTGGCCGGGGCTGGATGGGTCTAAGGTCGTTCTTGCATTGGCAACAACTTCGTCATCGTAAATATTTGCCGTGAAGTTGGGGCTGCCGTTGATTTTAGCGAGAGCCTGAACTACAAGCTTCACGTTTTGTTTAAAACTGTCATTGCTCACATCTACTGGTTCAATTACCACCCAGTATTCGTTCATAGAATCGGATCGATTCTACAGTCGCAACAATCCTATATTTTGGGGCTGCCTGCGGAGTCGCGATCGTGGCAGACACCGTAACGGTATTGGTCACTGTGGACGGTGCAGAAGTGTTGCTACTACTACAAGCTGTTCCAACAAGACTAAGTAGCAGGATTGCGCTAATTAAAGCGTTCCTTAGTTTTGCCGATCTTGGCCGATTGATTGGTCTTGGCATAGTCCTGTTCGCTGCTCCTAGCAGTACGTGGTTGGACCGCACGATCTTTCAGTAGGCATTATCTTGCCCTAGTAGCGACGGCTGCTGCCAGCAAACACCTTCACACCAACACCACACCAACATGAGCGCCGTGACCTGGCAACCTGGGCGTCTGTCTTACTACAACCACTAGAATGATCGCTGATTCTTGTAATCGGTTCTAGCACAACATTTTTAGAGCAGAAATTGGACACCTAAGGACCGTTACAACCGCTCTAGTAAGGGCATCAGCAACCACGATCATCGTCTCATAATCCGTAGGTCGCGGGTTCAAGTCCCGCCCGCCCCACTTCAAAGCCCATTTTTCAAGATCAGTTCGGCGAGGTCATCGTTTTTTCATCGTTTATGCGGACCGTGCGATCCAGCAGGTCGGCGACTTGGGTGTGGATGCGGCCGCGGGTCATGTAGCGGTCCTGGGTCATGCTGACGTGGCTATGACCAAGGTGATCGGCGCCGATTCGGGCGGAGAGCCCTTCGTCGTCGATGAGGGTGGCGACGGTCTTGCGGAAGCTGTGGGTAGTCGCGTCCGGGACGCCGAGTTCCCTTCTGACCGAGCGCCGAAGTTTCACGTTCGGCATCTCGGGGCCGGGCGTGAGCAGGAACCGGACTCCGGACGTAATTGACCGCGTTGACGGCCATAGCGCAGTCGAGTTCTGGGGAAACACTGCCTTCGGCGCTGAGAAGCGAGTCGATGTCACGTGGCATCGACTCGACGATCGTCAGAACGAGGCGCTGAGGTGGTCCGACACCTTGCCAGAGGCCACCAGATGAAGCGGGCCGCTCCAGCTATACTAACGCTTGACATTAGTAACGCATACCGTTAGCATTGCTGCGTGATTCGCTCGTTCGGCGACAGCGACACCCAGAAGGTCTGGGAGCTTCGCCTACCGAGAGGGATCAGTAGGGATTTGGCGAAAGCCGCTCGTCGAAAGATGCAGATCCTCGACGCCGCGGAGAACATCAACGACTTGCGAGTTCCGCCCGGTAACCGGCTGGAGAAGCTAACGGCCAAAGGCGGCCGTGAAGGGCAGCACAGCATTCGTGTCAACGACCAGTACCGTATCTGCTTCAAGTGGAGCAGCGGAGGCGCGGATGACGTTGAACTGGTTGACTACCACAACTGAGAAAGGAGCAACCCATGGCTGATTTCGCGCCCACCCACCCCGGCGAGATTCTCGCCGAGGAGTTCCTAAAGCCGTTGGGCATCACCGCCTATCGGCTCGCGAAGGAGATCGACGTACCGCAGACGCGGCTAAGTGAGATCCTCGCGGGTCGACGGGGGATCACCGCAGACACTGGACTGCGGCTTTCGCGCGCCTTGGGGCTTAGCGACATGTTCTGGATCAACCTGCAGGCGCGTTACGACGCCGACATCGTGCGAATCGAAAAGAGCGACGAACTCGGGCACATCCACCCGCTAACTGCCCGCGCCGGATAGTAAGGCTGACGGGGCGGTCGTCGGGTTGAGCCCACAGCAAGCGAGCTCACTAGGCGCTGTGAGCTGCGATCCAGAGCCGAAGCGCTTCGTTACCCGAACCGTGTCCAGGGTTTCCGTCGCCCCACTTCAGAACTGGGTAATGGGTGATGGCCGAGGTGGTGTGCCCCTGACAGCGGCACGCCGCTCGCAGTTGGCTATTGGTCTCGGCGACCCCCGGCTCTGAACTGCTTGAAGTACGACAACAGACGATGCGCCGGCACAGGCGTCGGCCAGTCGTTGGCGCGGAAGTACGCGTCCGTTCCGCCGTCGACGAATACGACGCTCCCGCAGAGGAAGTCCGCAGCATCCGACAGCATGAAGAGCACCCAGTCGGCCAGCTGCCCAGCATCGCCGAATCCACCTATCGGGATAGGGAAGGAACGAACGAACTTCGCCACCTTCGGCGTTGACAACTGTTCCTCCAGAAGCGGCGTCATGATCGCGCCCGGGGCGAGGGCATTCAGGCGTATGCCCTCGCCAGCCCACTCGCGTTTCACCGCATCGAGCCGGACCCGACGGCTCACCGCGATCTTGGATGCGGCGTACAGGATCGGCGAAGCGTTCCTGCCGAATAGCTTGACGGAACGGAGCGCCTTCTCGGCATCATGCGCAAGGAAGGCCCGTACGGTGCGTGCGGGAACGGCGGGCGTCGTCGTCGTCGAATTGCTGGCGAAAACAACGACTTTCGCGCGATCAGCGGCGGCCAGTGCGGGCCGCCATGCGTCAAGGAGGTCAACGACGCCGAAATAGTTGACCTGCGCGATCAAGCGCAGGCGTTCAGGTCCTTCGCCGGGGCCGAGGCCGGCTGCGAGCACGGCGCCATCCAGTCGGGCCTCCGACGCCGCCAGAACGCCGTCGGCCGCCGCCCGGCGTCCGTCGACGGTCGACAAATCGGCCTCGATATCCGCGTGCCTGATGTCCACTCCGATCACGGTGTGGCCGGCGTCGCACAGTTTGTCCGCGACCTTGCGTCCCATCCCCGAGGCCGATCCGGTGACCGCGTAGACACCCATGAGTGCATCTCCTTCAGATGATGGGTAGCGGCTTCACGTCGCCACTCCGACCGCAGTCTCCAAATCAACGAGGACGCGCTCGGTCAACGGTATGAGGGACCCGATGTCGGGCATCACGTTGCGGCCGGAAACATAGCCGAACGTCACCCGGTCGGCATAGGAGCACATCGTCACGTTCAGTGCCTGTCCGTTGATGGCGGTCGACACGGGATAGATCTCCTCGAGATGCGCTCCGTTCCAGTACATCTCGGCCAGTGGCCCGGGAACGTTGGAGATCGACACGTTGTAGCCGCGGCGCAGCCGTGGCGCGAACGGCACCATCGGCAATAGGACAGTGGACCCGATACTCGGCGCTAGAAGTAGCATCGTCGCGTTCGACCCGCGGCTTGCCACCTGCTGCTTCGTCCACGTCATCGCGCGATGGATGTGGGCCAGCCGCTCGGCAGGGTCGGCTATGTCGGTGCCCAATGGGCACAACTCCAAACCGAACAGGTTTCCGTGCCTGTCCTCATCAGTCGCGTGTTCGCGACCGCGCATTGTTACCGGGCAGATTGCCACCAGCGACTTGTTCGGCAGCTCGCCATGCGCGGTGAGCCACTGCCGCAGCACTCCCGCTACCACGGTTGTCAGCACGTCGTTGCCGGTCACCCCGGCCGCGTTCTGGACGGCGCGGATGCGGGATTTCGACCAACTGGCCCCCGCGAAGGTGCGCTCGCGGCCGAGCCGCCCATTGAACCTGGTGTAGGGGGCGCCGACAGGTAGGACGGCTGTCCCCGCCCCGAGGCTTGCGACCACTGTTGATATTTCGCCGAGGGCTAGTTGGCGAACAAGGCCCAGCCCCGAGGTGACGCCGTTCAGTGCTGCGCGCACGAGTGACAACGGGTTGGGGATCAGTCCGTGTGAGGTAGCGCCATGCTCGGCGGGCTGCTTCGGGGCTGTGGCATAGATCGGTGGCATTGACCGGCGTTCGGGATCGGTGGTCAGCGCGTCAGCGATCACCTTCAATCCGGCGACACCATCGACCACGGTGTGGTGCACCTTGATATAGAACGCGAAGCGACCGCCCGCCAGACCGTCGATCACATACGCCATCCACATCGGCCGTGACCGGTCGAGCGGCTCGCTGTGCAACTCGCCGATCAGCTTCCACAGCCCTTCGCCAGTTGCGCCCACAGGCAGTGTTCGACGCTGCAAATGCTCGCGCATATCGATGGTGTCGTCGTCACGCCACACCCAAAGGCCTGCGGTGTCGATGCCCACGTGTGGGTGCCGCCGAAACCGCGGGTCCAGTTCTGCGGTGTCGGTCAACGCCTCCCGATACAGCTCGTCGACATACCCGGGCCCGGCGTCCGCGGGCGGGGACAGGATCAGCAACGCGGCGGTGTGAAGCGGGGCTGAGAGCAGCTCCGCCGTGATCATTGCCGCATCCAATGGCTCTAGCGGGTCCATGTGCCAGACCCAACCTTTCAACTGATCGGGATCACAACGACGTTGCCCCCGGCTACTCACATCCACAAGTGGCGAGCGGCAGTGTCGAGCAGGACCTAAGTCCCTATGTCGCCTGGCTGGCGTGAAACTAGCGTCCCCCGACATGGGAGCATCCGACAGCGACGACGAATCGCCCGCGGGTGCATCTCAACCGCCTCCTCGCGGTTCCGGTCCACTGGACTACTTCGTCAGGCCGTTTCGACGGACCGGCCGGTACTACGCTCGATCATGGCGGGACTATCTCGACCGTCAGCCCGATGAACTCCCAGTTGCGCGGCCCACACTCGCGCTCGCGACACAAGCGTTCCGCGACGAAATCGTCCTTACCGGCTTCCGGATGTTCCGGCCCGTCAGCGAAACGCACGTGTTTGAACGAATCAACCGCGAAGTGCGGGCAGCGCTCGAGTTCTACGGGCACCAAGGGTATCTGGACAAGCCCGAAGAATTCTTCGCGGCCCCGCCGCCGCTGACCGACGTCACAGTCCGGCCAGTCAAGACGCGCGGGCGGTCCTACGAACGCATGGTCTTCGACAGCGGGTACGAGCCGGGAGTGGGCGAACCGGGCCGTGAACGATGGCTGGGCTATACCGCCAACAACCGCGAGTATGCGTTGCTACTGCGACACCGGGAGCCACGCCCCTGGCTGGTGTGCGTGCACGGTGCCGTGATGGGCCGGGGCCTGCTCGACCTCACGCTGTTTCGTGCGTGGCATCTTCACGAGGATCTCGGCCTGAATGTGGTCCTCCCAGTCCTTCCGATGCACGGCCCGCGTGCGCGCGGCCTGCCGCAGGGTGCGGCGTTCCCCGGCGAGGACGCGCTCGATGACGTGCACGCCGCCGCTCAGGGGGTCTGGGACGTGCGCCGTCTCCTGTCCTGGATACGCGCGGAGGAACCCGATTCGCCGATCGGCCTGAACAGCATCTCCCTGGGCGGCTACATCACATCGCTCGTGGCCAGCCTTGAGGATGGTCTTACTTGCGCGATTCTCGGCGTCCCAGTCGCCGACATGACTGAACTGCTCGGGCGCCACGCCGGGATGAGCCGCACCGACCCGCGCCGCGAGACCATAACGTTGGCCGAACCGCTGGGGCGGATGGTGTCGCCGCTGTCGCTGACTCCCCGGGTTCCGATGCGGGGCCGCTTCATCTATGCCGGGATCGCCGACCAACTCGTGCACCCACGCAAGCAGGTCGTTCGCCTCTGGGAACACTGGGGCAGACCCGAGATCGTCTGGTACAAGGGCGGTCACACCGGGTTCTTCCAGTCCCGGCCGGTGCAGCGATTCGTCGACGCCGCGCTCGTCCAGTCACGGCTCATCAATTCGTGAGTAAAGAAGACCGGCAACTCGACGACAGCAAGCGCCACGACATACACGCTTGCGCTGACACCCGCGCCACAGCGGACAGTCGCTAGCACCCCGTTATTCTGGTGGACCAGGCGAGATTCGCAGCCGCACTCAGGGCGTACCAGAACCGTACGGGTAATAGCCAAACAGCGCTGTCTTGCAGGTGAATTGGTCCAATTCGGCGAGTCGTTTCACGCGCCTGTTCGTGCGCCCGCCGAATCGGGGCTCATAATCTGTTGGTCGCGGGTTCGAGCCGTCAGCCGCCGTCGTGCGTCCGGGACCGGCCCAGCCGCCATTTGGTCTTCTTCGGCGTTGGATAGAGATCGTGAGTCCAGGCGTCCATCATGTCTTCGGCGTCGCCGTGCACGGGGCTATTTGTGACCTGCCGTCCGAGACCTTCGATTTCCTTTGTGCACCAACGTATTAACGATCCTTCGGCGCCGATCTCGTGAGCAAGAAGAACCCTCTCCTCGGATTCCAACTTGTCATTGAACGCGTCAATGCGTTTCTTCACGCGCCAGTAGGGAACTGCTTCATCGAACAGCCGGCAGAGGTCTACGAGCTCCTTGCGGGCCTGGTCAAGGATGGGCGTCGGCGTCGTCTGGTCGCGACCATGAGGGTTCTCGCTACTCAGACCTGCTTTCGCTGGCGCGGGACGTTGCAGTCCGTCGACTTCACGACGCTGGTTCTCGACGGACTCCGCCAGCGCGTCGTACTTAGTGCGCAACTCGTCAAGCTCCGCGGTAGCCGCCTCGGCCCTCTCGCGCCACCATTTGACGTGATATTCCGCCAGCTTCGCCTCACAGTCAGGGCACACCGCGGTTGGACAGGTCGTGGGGTCTAACTGGGTTGGCTTCTCGAACGCCGCGCCGCAGAGAGCTTGGTCATCGCGGCGGTTGAGGTAGTCCCCGTGGTGCACCAACGAGGAGGATGCCTCGTGCACGTAACAGTGGGGCGGTTCCACAAGGCGAAAATAGTCGATCGTGGCTGATTCGAGTTGTGGTTTCTAACTCGAAGAATCGTCTTTCGAGTCGCGTTCGTCTTTTGAGTCGTCCTTGTCGTCCGAATCGTCCTCGTCATCCGAGTCATCCGAGTCGTCCTCGTTGGACTTGTCCTTCTCACGCGCGTCGTCGTCTCGCGGGTCATCCTCGCCGGAATCGGCCTCAGCGGTCGAGTCGGCCTTGTCTGCTTTCTTGACCAGCAGCGCTGCTAACTCGCGAGCTTCTTCAGGTTCCAGCAAGTCTTCGAAAATCCGCTCGTTCTCTTCGCTGCGCCGCTCCACATAAACGGCGTTGCTCTTCGTGCCGACATCCCATCGACCGCCTTCTTGACGAACCATCTGATGCTGCCTTCCCGACGAACGACCTGGAAACATACGTGTACCCACCACTGCTGCGCCGGAACCGGCGCAGGTCGCTGGAGCAGAGCGCCCCGGAAACGCGATCGACGGCAGGGATGCCCTGGGGGAGCTATACGGACAGGTCAGACCCTGGGCAGCACGGATAGGGCACACCCTGCGCGGCAGTGTTCATACCCCGAGTTACCGGCTCGCGACTGACGGATTGCAGTTCGACTCAGGTGGGTTCTCTAACCGCGAGGAGATGATGCCGGTGGCGCCGACATTCTTGAGACGGTGTTTTAGAAGGCTCGCGGCGTGGCGGGAGATATCGTCAAGACCTGTGGGTCCGGAAATTTTGACGCGATCACCTGGCCGGGGCATACGGTTCCTGATCGGCGCAGTGAGCGTCTAGGTTATCGAGGTGTTCAGTTGTTGGGTCTTGTTGTCGAACTGGACCCCAGGGTCGGAGTTGATTATTGCGACTAATTGACCTGCGCCAGAAGTCATTCCGCGTCCGTGCACCACGATGGATAGCGGTGTCTTCGGCGGAACTTGTTGCACTGTACAGCGAACCGTTGCGTTGACGCCTGGATCGCCGCGGCGGACATCACAGTCGAAGCCGCCCGATGGCGTGATCGCGTCGGTCTGGTCCAGCTTGCCCGCGAAGGTGATGAACACCTCGGCCGACGCGCCCGCCCCACCATTGTTGGCGACATTGACCGTATAGGTTCCAGCCAGCCCGGCTGCAAGCGTTGTCGGGCCCGAGGCCGAGATCGTCAAGCGGGCGGCAGCAGAGGCAGGTTGAGGCGCCGGGCCCTGCGTCGCGGTGTCCGGCTGAGGAACCTGAAGGGGCGGAGGAGGAGCCGTTGATGTGAGGCACACCAACGGACGTCCGGAGTGCCAGGGTCCTGAGTCGGTATCCAACGTGTAGGTGCCGTACACATTGGCGTCATCACCCACAACGCCCGAAAAGTGTTCCGGTGGAATTCCGAAGGGATATTCCTTGCCGTTCACCGCCGTGTACTTATCCCAGACTATGGTGAAGTCGACGTTGCGACCCTGAATGCCGCCACTGGTGATGTGCCCAAGTTCCTTGAAGTCGCTGCTACTCACGTTTCCCGCGGCGGTCGTTCCATGAGAATTGAATACCATCCCGACACCGTTCGGCCCGAAAATAAAGTCCCCGTCAAAGCCGTATTGGCTGCAGGAGGAGGGCGATGGGCGCGGTGGGTCCGCCCGCACGGGTGTTGGCAGGCTGAGGAATTCCGCTGCGATCATGATGGCGAGCACCGGAACGCCGATCCGGCGTGAAAGTTTTATCGCGCCCTGCGCCGTAGTGGTCATGGCATTCTCCTCTACGGCTGCCGCCCGACCTGGGCCTGCGGTGCAATTGTTCAAGAATGATCGCCATTTTCCCGTTTCCGACGGCGCGAACATTCTCAGTTGTCGTGCTGGCGACGTTTGCTCAACCCGTGCAGTCGAAGACACTGCCCTTCTCCGACATGGTCGAGCTGTAAAGGCAGCATAAGCCTGCGTCGACGTCGGCGGGACAGTATCTGTGCATGGGATTGTTTCAGGCGACCTGCCGTTTCGGTTGATTCGCCGGGTTCGGTGGGTGTGATGTCGATGGGTCGTCGCAGGAGTGCGGGTTCGAGACCGCTACTGCGTCTTGAAGAGCCGGCGTGACGCCGCGGCGGCGTTGTCATTCGCGGCCTGCGTCCGGCTGGCTCCCGTCACACAAACGTGGTCGCCGGCGAACGCGTCCCGCCACACATAACCGTGGCCCGAAATGCAGGTGTCGGGCCCGTACGGGCCACCGTTGGGGCTGCGCAGCTGCGCCGCGTTCTTGTTCTCGTCGGCGGTTTGGTGGCGTATAGCCGGAGAAACGCACACATGGTCGCTTGGAATCGCTTGCCGCCAAACATATCCCGGAATACAGGCGTCCGCGAGATTCGGCAGCGCCGCAGCGTTCGGTGTCGCAGCAAGCCCCAGTCCGCTCGCGATGGCGCCAACGGCGAGCAGACCACCGACAGTTCGACGAACGATCACGACACGTCTCCTTTGACTATCGCTGAACCAAAGTTGGATGCCTGGCTCTCAAGGACTGCAAGGGAGACTTCGCCATCCACCCCTGAGTACGTGTCAACGGCGCCACCAGTTCGATCGTTCACAGCAGGTGTGATGCGCGTCACGCAGCCTGAGGGTTCTCCAGCACTAGCGCGATTCCCTGTCCCGAACCGATGCACACGCCGATCACGCCATACCGCGCGTTGCGTTCCCGCAGTTCGGTCGCCAGCGTCAACACATATCGGGTGCCGGAGGCGCCGAATGGGTGTCCGGTGGCTACGGCACCGCCGTTGGGGGTGAGCTTGTCGTCCGGAACGATGAAACCGTCCAGCTGATTGGACAGCTCACGCAACACCCCCAGCGCTTGGGCGCTGAACGCCTCGTGCACTTCCCATACGTCGACCTGCTCGGGCGTGAGGCCCGCGCGCTCGAGCGCCAAGGGCATTGCCCATGCCGGCGCCAGTCCCATGACGAGCGGGTCGATGCCGTACACCGCCGACGACACGACCCTGGCCAAGGGTTCGAGGCCGAGGTCGGCTGCCTTCTCTCCCGATGCGATCACCACCGCGCTGGCTCCATCGGTCAACGGCGACGAGTTGCCCGCGGTCATCTGCGTGGTGCCGGACTGGACGGGCAGCGCGGCTAGTCGTTCGGCGGTGGTGTCGTCGCGAATGAACTCGTCGTGCTCGAATTGGCGCGCCGGTGCCGTCTTGGTGGCCGGGATCTCCACAGGCATGATCTCTTTGGCCAGCCGGCCGGAGTCACGCGCCGCCGCGGCCCGCTGCTGGGACCGCAAGGCGAACGCATCGATCTCCGCGCGTGTCAGTCCGTAGCGGTCCGCTACGTTCTGCGCAGTCTCGATCATCGAGATGTATGCGTTGCGCGCCAAAAGGGCTGGGTTCGGTGGGCCACCGGCGCCTGCCCACATCGTGTCGAGCAGGAAAACCGGGCCGCGGGGGGCGAACGGCGCGTCCCCTTTCATGTAGGCCCAGCCCGACCGGGACATCGACTCGACCCCGCAGGCGATGCCGACATTGAGGTCTCCGGCCATGATCGCGTGGCTGACGTTGACCGTCGCACTCACCGACGAGCCGCAGAACCGGTTGATCGTGGCGGCGGCGACACTGTCGGGGAAGCCGGCCGCCAGGGCGCCCCATCTCGCGACATCGCCCATTCCTTCGTGGGCCGGGTTCACGCAGCCGGCGACAATGTCTTCGACCTGCTCGAGGGGGATCCCGACGCGTTCACAGGCACCTCGCATCGTCATACCCAGTAGGTCATCGGTGCGCAAATGCGACAGCGAACCCCCGTACCGCGCAAACGGTGTGCGTGTCCCGCCGAGAATGAACGCGTCAGTCATCGATCAGAACCTATGCTCGGCCCGACCAGTAGTAAAGGACTCAGGACAGCGACTCGTCCAGTTCGCCCAGCGAGGCGATCAGGGCGCTGTTGGCCGAGTAGTCGACCGGGCAGGCGATGACGCTGACGGTGTCGTCCTCGAGCGCTTCGCGCAAGGTCGGCAGCAGGTCCTCGGCCGCCGAGATGCGGTAGCCCTTTGCGCCGAAACTCTCGGCGTAGGAAACGAAGTCGGGATTTCCGAAGGGGGTGTCGACGTTATGGCCGATCTCGAGGTCCATCTTCCAGCTGATCAGTCCGTAGGCGTTGTCCACCCAAATCAGGATCACCATCGGCGTCCCGAGGCGCAGGGCGGTCTCGATCTCCTGCGAGTTCATCAGGAACGCTCCGTCGCCGGTGGCGACGAGGACCTTCGCGGCGGGCCGGGCGATCTTCGCCGCGATCGCCCCGGGCAGCGTCCAGCCCATCGTCGAGAGGCCATTGGAGATCAGACAGGTATTCGGCTCATATGTCGGATACAGCCTCGCCATCCACATCTTCAGCGCGCCGGTATCGACCAGAACAATGTCGTTGCGCTGCAGGGCTGCTCGCGTGTCGGCGACGATACGGGCCGGTGAGAGCGGGTAGCTGTCGTCGGCGCGCCCCCGGTCGAGTTCAGCCGAGAGCAGCTCACGGATCCGTTCGTGACCGGACGAGGCCCGATGATCGCGAGTGACCCGTGGCGCCAGCGCGTCGAGCGTGGCTGCGATATCGGCCTGCAACCCGACGGCGACGTCGTAGTGCGCGTCGACTTCGGCGGGAAACCGGTGGATGTGGATGATCCTCGCGTCGCCGCGCGGGTTGATGCGGACCGGGTCGAACTCCTGCAACTCGTAGCCCACAGCGACGATGGCATCGGCCTGGTCGAAGCCGAAATTGACGTAGTCATGGCGCATGAATCCGACGGCGCCGAACGCGAGCGGATGGTCGTCGGGCATGACGCCCTTGCCGTGAAATGTTGTCGCGACCGGGATATCGAGCGTCTCGGCGAATCGACGAATCGCTTCGGATGCGCCGCTGCGGGCGGCGCCATGACCGGCCAGCAGGACCGGGTTGCGCGCCGAGCGCAGAATCTCTGCGGCGCGCTCCAGTTGCGCGTCCGAGGGGTCATCGGGCCGCGGGACATTGACCGGCAGGGGGCGCGACTCAGGCGGCACGTCGGCGGCCTCGACGTCCTCAGGGACGGCGAGATAGACCGCACCGGGGCGCTCGGTCTGGGCGAGCTTGAAGGCCTTGCGGACCATCTCCGGCACGGCCTAGGGCGTCGCGACGAGTGCGGACCATTTCGTCACCGGAGCGAACATCGAAACCAGGTCGACGCCTTGGTGGGACTCCTTGTAACTGCGGCCCATCCCCACTTGCGCCGAAAGGGCAACGAGCGGAGTCGAATTCGTCGTCGCATCGGCGACGCCGAGCAGAAGGTTGATCGCCCCGGGGCCAAGCGTCGCCGAGCACACACCGGCCCGGCCCGTCAGCCGCCCGTACACCTCGGCCATGAACGAGGCGCCCTGTTCGTGACGTGTCAGCACATAGGTCGATCGACGACCTCGACAGCGCATCGACGAACCGGATGTTCTCTTCGCCCGGGATGCCGAAGACGTGCGTCACGCCCTCGTTCTCCAGGCATTCGACGAAGAGTTCCGCGGTCGTGCGACTGGGTTCGCCCACCTTGGCGAGCCTAGGTGCCCGGGGCGAAGAAATTGATGCAGTAGTCGCGAAAGAGGATCGTCCTGCGCGTGAGACGTCCACGGGGGGTCACGGCCACAACTGTGACGTCCGGGACGTCATCGGCGATGTCGAGTTCGCGATAAGCCCGTCCCTCGTAGCTGCGCTTGGTACGCGACTGTTGGAGAAGCATCGACCATCCGAATCCACGCGCCACGAGCGCGCGTACACCTTCGACGCTCGAGGTCCGGTGGACGACGCGGGGCGTGACGCCTGCGCTGGACAGAATTGCGCGATAGAAAGCTTCTCCGGGTGAGATGTCGATGAGAATCATTGGCTCGTCTTCGAGACTGCGCAACGTAACGCTGTGAATGTCCGGCCCGACGAGATCCTCCGACACGAGCACCTTCGGACGGCCAGCGAACAGAGGGTGCGTGCTGAGGCCGTCGCGCACCCCGAGGTCATACATCAGAACAACGTCGCATCGTCCTTGGATGAGCCAGTCCTGCGTCTGCGTGCTTGTACCCTCCTCGAAGCTGAAATCCACTGCGGGGTAGCGATTCAAGAATCCCGACATGACCCGGGGGAGAAGCACCGGGGTCAGCACAGGGTCCAACGCGACCTTCAATTCACCGGCCACGGCACCACCGATGTCGGCGGCATTGCGCTCGAGCTCTCGTGCCCGCGCGACCAGCGACCGGACTTCCGGCAGCAGTGCGGTACCCGCGGCGGTGAGGGTCACGCCACGTGCCCTGACTCGGTGGAGCAAGCGCACCCCCACAATGTTCTCGAACTCCGAGATTGCCACCGACACCGCGGACTCGGAGATGGGCAATTCGGCCGCGGCTGCGGCGATGGAGCCCCGCTCGGCGACGGCGACGAAGTATTCCATCTGTCGCAAAGTCATTCGCATGAAACCCAAGTTTATCTGAGGAAGTTCCCTTAAATCATCTCTTTGACTCAGGTTAGCGGCGGCGAGAACAGTGGGAGTAGATGCAGTGAAAGGAGTCATGGAGATGACTGTGAATTCCCGAAAAGGGATCCCGATGGTGTGCGATCACAGGCAAGGGTGTAGAGCATGAGTCGGGTCGCGCTGATCACCGGAGCCAGTCGGGGAATCGGTGCGGCGACCGCACTGGTCCTCGCGGAGCAGGGTTTCGGGTGGTCGTCAACTACCGGTCCAGTGCCGAGCAGGCAGACGAGGTCGTCCGGGCCGTGACCGCGGCGGGCGGTGAGGCCATGGCGATTCGGGCCGATGTCACCGAGGCCGATGATGTGGCCGCAATGGTGGGCGAAACCGAACAGCGGTGGGGCCGGGTCGATGTGCTCGTGCACAACGCGTTGATCCCGTTCGATGTCACCTCGTTCGCCGATCTGAGCTGGGAACAGCTCGGCGGCAAGCTTGACCGAGAGCTGCGTGCCGCGTTTCTGGTCACCAAAGCCGTTGTGCCGGGGATGATTTCCCGCAACTACGGCCGGCTGGTGTACCTCAGCACGGGGTTGTCTCGCCGGCCCGCGCGACGGGATGATCACGCTGGGCACCGCCAAGGCGGCGCTCGACCAGTTCGTCCGGTACATCGCACTCGAACTGGCGCCGCACGGGATCACCGCGAACCTCGTCGCGCCGGCCACCGTCGATGAAACGAAGGTGACCGGGCAGTTGACGACCGAACAGGTACGTCACCTCGGCGCAACCAACCCCATGGGGCGCCTCGTGCGTCCCGACGAGGTGGCCGCGCACGGTGGCCTTCTTGGCGAGCGAGGAGGCCGGTTTCACCACCGGCCACTATCTGCCGGTCAACGGCGGCCTTGCGATGGATTGAAAAGCGGCTTCCACAACGAAATTCACCAGATTTGGAAGAAGGGCTTCGGCCATGCACACCATCGACCTGAGCCTATGTCGGACATGGGTATCCACGAGGAACTGGTCGCCTATGTTGCCGATCAGGAGGGCTATTACGAGGATGAGGGCGTCCACGTCGCCATCCGCGACGGGGTCGGGTGGGAAACAGAGCGTGTGCGCCGCGGCGCGACGATCGGCCTGGGCCGAGCCCTGATGTCGCGGCTGACCGACGGCATCGACTGGAAGATGCTCAGCGTCAACACCCATCGTCCGCTGTTCTGGTTTCTCGGCAATGCCGATGTGACATCCATGGCGGACCTTCGCGGGCGCCGCCTGGCGGTCCACGCCGGCCACACGGCCCCCGGTTGTTTCGCCCGGATCGTCCTGCGCAAGCACGGCCTGGACCCCGACCGCGACCTGGAATGTGTGGTCGCGGATCCGGGTGACTACCAGATGGACCTGCGACGTCTTCGGGACGGCTCCATCGACGCCGCGTACGTCGGCAGCACGCTCTCACCTGAACAGGTCGCCGAAGAAGAAGGGTTCCATCTGCTGGCATGGGTGGGCGATCACTTCCAGATCCCCACCGTGGGCATCGCTGTGGATCCCGTCTCACATCCCGCTGGACAGCCCCGCACTGCAGGCGCTGGTGCGGGCCAACCAGCGGGCGCTGCGGACGATCGCCGAACAGCCTGACCTCGCCGTCGACTACCTCGCCTCGTTCCTCCAACCGACTGACGCGTGATGAAGTGCAACAACACTACGAGCGCTACGTCGGCCCCGTACTTCACCCCCGATGGCCGGGTCGACTCTCGACATCGCGCGACAGGCGATCGACGCGGTCGCGGCCGAACTCGGCGTTGCGCCGGTAGCCGCGGAGGAGATCTATCTGTCCGCACCCGAAAGCTAGCGCAGAGGTGTGCTCGTGACTTGGTTCTTGTGACTTAAGTTGCTGCGCGCCTGCGGCGTTCAGATGTTGCTGCTCATGAACGCCAACAACTCAGCGGTGTAGCCCCACAGGAGGGCGTCGTTGTCGAGTCGCATGCTGGGGCCGTGCCAGCCCGGAACGGTGTAGTCCTGCCAGCGCTGCGGCTGGGCGAGTTCGCGCAGTGGGACGGAGAACACCCGCCGAGTCTCGGCGGTGTCGGTCGGCGCGAGGGCGCTACGGCGATGCCAGTATCCGACGACCGCCGTGACGTCGAATCCAGAGGCACGGATGAACAGCCGCGGGAGAACGAGCAACGGAACGACTCCGGCGGGATCGACGCCGGTTTCTTCGCAGGCCTCGCGCAGGGCGGTGTCGACGGTGCTCCTGTCGCCCGGTTCAAAGCCGCCGCCGGGGAACGAAATCTCCCCGGGGTGGTCACGCAGCGCGGCCGCGCGTTGGATGAGTACCACGTCGAGGTGGTTTACCCCTTGGCCTCCAAGCAGAATCAGGACTGCGGCCTGACGGTCAGCGATCTCGTCGGCTAGGGGATCATTGGTGCTGAGTTGGCGGGGCTCCGCGTGGCGCAGCGCAGAAATCAATGGCAGCAGCCAGTCTGGAGTGTCGTCGACACACACCATCCCCGGGCCGCGTGCGAACCAGTCGCACAGAAGGCGGCGACGCTCGGCGCTTATAGATGACGTCACTGTCACCACCTTCCACTGCTGTCCGTGGCTGCGATCTCGTGGATTAGAAGATGCCTCGGCGGGCGCCGGCGTCCAGGGCGAGTGTCGCACCGTGGAGCGCGTCGGCCTCGGGTGCCAGCAATTGAACTGCCGCCCAGGCGACCTGGTCGACCGTGGTCATCCGTCCCAGTGGTGAGCGGGACCGGTACTCATCGAGGACGGTCTCGGCGCTGACGCCGCGCGCTTGGGCAGCCGCGTCGGCGAACCGGCGGAGGCGCTCAGTGTCCAAGGCGCCCGGAGCGATCATGTGCACGGTCACCCCGCGTGGCCCGTAGGCGTCTGCGAGCTGGCGAATGAGATTGGCAAGAGCAGCGTTGGTAACACCGGCCCCACAGGTTTGCGGAGTCGGTTCGGAACCGAAATGGCCACCGACGGCGACGATCCGGGAGCCGTCGACAAACCTGTCCTCAACAGCGCGGATGAGACGCAGGAGTCCGCCCAGCTTCAACGACACCGCTCGGCCAAGCTCGTCCGGTTCGATCGTGGCCAGCGGTCCAGCCGGTGGTTCGGCTGCTGTCTGGATCGCCATCCGGACCGGCCCGGACATTGCGGCGGCGATCGCATCACACGACGAGTCGTCACCGATGTCTGTGGCACACAACGTAATCCCGTGATCGGCGGCCCGCAAGCGCTCGAGGCGATCACGGTCGCGAGCCACGGCAACCACGGGCACCCCGGCTTCGCGCAGTCGGCCGACGATGGCGGCGCCGACCTCGCCGGTTGCACCGACGACGACAGCTTGGGCGTCGGCACCGTCACGTTTGTCGGTTGATACGGTCATGAAACCTCCTGCGGTCCGCCTGCATCAATTGCCGCTGGGCACTTCCCTGAAGCCCGGCTCTCCAGCGTCTACAACAGAGTTGAACCGGTATCGAGTTTCAAGTCGCACGGAGATCTCTTCTATCGCGCTCTTGGGAAGAGCAGTGACGTCGAAGTTTTCGATTATGTGCCCTCGCCTGACGGATGACGTCAGAACCGCAGTGCCACGTTGGATACCCCACGCCAGAAGCACCTGCGCGGGAGTCTTCCCAAATTGCTGAGCTGTCTTGACGATGAGTGGGTCGTCCAGCAATCTCGGTTCGAGCGCATGCCCCAGCGGTGCGAACGCCAGCAGGATGATGCCTTCGGTCTTGCACAGCTCATGGAGTTCTGACTGCGGGTGGTAAGGATGGGACTCGACCTCGACTACCGCTGGCTTGATCCGGGCGCTGGCCAGGATTCTCCGCGTTCCCTCCACACCGATGTCGGAGAGGCCAATCGCTCGGCAAAGCCCTTCATCGACGAGGGTTTCCATCGCTGCCCAGGTCTCCTCCAGCGTGACGCCATCGTCGTGAATGACGGCGCCCTGTGCGTCGCGCGGATCCTGGTCGTCGCCGGGCTTGAACGCGAACGGCGTGTGCATCAGATACAGGTCGGCCGTGTCCAACCCGAGTCTGTTCAGACTGGCCTGCAGCGCGGCCCTCACTCGCTCTGGTCGATGGTTGTTGTTCCAAAGCTTCGTGGTCACAAACAGATCCTCACGGCGGACGGTCCCGTCGGCGATCAGTTCTTTGAGCGCCAAACCGACTTCGTCTTCGTTTCGGTAGCGTTCGGCGCAGTCCAGGTGGCGGAAACCTGCCTCGACCGCGGCTTTGGTGGCACTGCGCGTTTCTGTGCTATCCGACACCAGCGTTCCGAACCCGAGCGCGGGAATCGCACCCTCGCCGTTGTTCAAGAGAAACCATTGCTGATTCGGATTGTCAATCAAAGTCATACTTTCGGACTCCTTGTAGATGGGTTGGAAACGACGCCGATGCGCTTATCCCGCAGTCCCTTTGAGTAGGCTGACCGCCTGATCCGTGATCCACACTGCATTGGCGAGGAATCGAAAGTTCACCAGTGCGGCCTGGTAGCCGTCGCCTTCGGGCAGGCGGGGTCCGGCCGTGGCATCTTTGACAACGGCGACTTCGAATCCCTGCTCGACGAGTTCGCGCAGGTGGCCTTCGACGCACAGATTGGCGGCCATTCCCGCCAGGATGACCTGGTTCACGTGGCGCTTGCGCAGTTGCAGCACAAGGTCGTTCGACTCGGGACCGACAATCTTGTGGGGCGAAGCGATCACGGTCTGCCCGTCGTGGATCTCGTGCTGATATACGGGAAGGAAGTCGGCGCCTGAGCCTGCGAAGCCATCTGTCGTGTAGGCGCCCCGGCGCCCGAACATGCCGACGCCGCTCATGAACTGTTCCAGCGGATCACCGAACCGCCACTGCTTGTCGGTGGGGTAGAAGTAGTGCGGCGACACGGCGACGGTGATTCCCGCCAGTTTCGCGGCGTGCAACAGCTCACCGATGTGAGCGACGGTGTCGTTTTCGCGGATGCTGTCGCCGAACACTGCCCACGAGACACCTTCAGGACTGAGAAAGTCGATCTGCGGATCGGTGATGACGAGTGCGGCGTGCTCGAGATCGAGCACAAATCCCGATGGCGGCAAGGCAGGGTGCTCTGGTTCGGCGGTGATGGTCAGGTCTGTCATGGGGGCCATCCTCGTGGGCCGGAGAGCGAGCGAGCGGACGAATGCAATCATAGATGACCAGTCGTCTATAAATCAAGCGGCGCAGGTCGGGAGGGTTTGGAACGGGGCACAATCAGTGGAGAAGGGCTGGAACGGTGACGGCTTCGAACCGGTCGTACGGGGCGCGGCTGCGGGTCACCTTCCCGCGCAGGGCCGCGCCCTCCCACGCCTCGATCAGCAGGGCGGCGAGTGCTGCGGCATCGAGATCGCGACGCACGTCATCGCCCGTCTGGCCGGACCGCACGCACGCAGTAAGGGCATGGTCCCAGCGGTCGAGAATGCGGACGAGTTCGGTGCGCGTCGGTTCGCTCGACCCCCCGAGCTCGAGCGACAGGTTGCCGACCAGGCAGCCGAGCAGGAAGTCGTCGGCCTCGTGTTCGTCTCCAAGAGCGTGGAAGAAGCGAGTGATTCGCTCCTGTGTCGAGCCGTCCGCATCAAGGATCGGCAGTAGCCGCGTCTCGATATCCGACCAGTAGTGGTCGAGGATCGCCGCGGCGAATGCCTCCTTGCTGGGGAAATACGCGTAGAACGATCCCTTCGGCACGCCGGCGGCGTCGGTGATGTCTTTGACGCCGCTGGCGGCGAATCCCCGCGAGTGCACGAGGTCGAGCCCCGCCGCAAGCAAGCGACGACGCACTTCGGGATTCGGGGGACGTGGCATTCCGCCAATGATAGTCGACCGGTCACCTATTGACGCAGGACCAGGCCGCGATCAGGCGGGCTGCATCTTCACCGCGTCGGTGAGCTCGTGATAGGCGTTGAGCGTGTGTTCGGCGAGTTTGGCAATGTCGTCGATCGCAGCGGCGTTGGCGACGAATCCGAAGTCCATGCTGTCCTGGTAGGAAGCGAGCGTGACGTTGAGTCCGATCGAGGCGGCGAGCGCGGACACCGGATAGATGCCTATGAGACGAGCCCCGTTGAGGTAACGAGTCTCCTTCACGCCCGCCACATTGGAGATGACGAGGTTGCAGGCCGGGTGCGCGACGCGGTCCAGATGCGTGGTGGCGGCCAGGCCTGCGATTGCGATGAGCCCGACCGCGTAGGTCATCGCCGCATCACTCGACAGGTGGCTCAGCTCCTCTTTGGCCTCCGAGATCGAGTCGACCACCTGCCGGATCCGGTCAATCGTGCGCGCTCCTGGCTGGCCCAGTCGCACGAACAGGGCTGACACTCGGGTTCCGATCGCGGTGTCGTCTTCGGTCCGCAGCGAGACCGGACACATCGAAATGAGCGGGTGCGCAAAGCTGCGGCCGGTCTCGCGCAGATAGGCATGTAACCCGGCGTCGACGACGGTGACCGCCACGTCGTTGAGAGTTGCTCCGAAGTGCCGACCGACCTCATGCATCTCGTCGAGCGGCAGTGTGAGTGTCGCAAATCTCCGGCCGATCTTGAGTGGTTCGTTGGTCGGCGCGTGATGGGCCATGAACGGCAGGCTGCCCTTGAGGTGCGCACCGGCGATTCCGGCGAGCGTCTTGCGCAGTGCACTGACCGACACCTGGTTGAGTGCGCCCACTTGCGTCACCGCCACACGGATCGAGTCAGTGATTCGACTGACGAATGGCGTGGCGGCGTGCGGCGCAGGCGAGGGTGCGGTGATCGCGAAGCCGGGCCGCACGATCGCGTGCTGATCCGAGGTGCTCAGCCCGGCGTAGAGCCTCTTCAGCCCTGATTCGCCGTCGATGATGGAGTGATGGGTCTTGGTGTAGATGGCGAACATACGGCCCGGTACGCCGTCGATCACCCAGCAGCGAAAGAGGGGACGGTTGCGGTCGAGCCTCGGCTCGTGGAGGTCGGCCACAAGCCGTAGGAGGTCGTCGTAGGAGGCGCTGCGGGGAAGTGATAGGTGCTGGATGTGGTAGTGGGGATCCCAGTTCGTCACCTCCCGGAAGTGCGGTGCGCCGCTTGAGAGTTCGGGGACATAGTTGAACGGCGGCGCGGGCTCGTAAGACCGGTACGCGTCCACGATCTCGCGCACGATCGGCGTGCGCCCTGCCGGCTTCTTGAACAACATCATCGCCCCGACGTGCGTGGTGCCGGAGGGAGACTCGATCAGCAGCCATGAAAGGTCAAGAGGCGGGATCCGCTTGCTCATGGCGTGTCTCCGATGCGCAGTCAAGGAGTCGTGCGGACAGCTTGTCGCGCTGGGCGGCGGACAACGAGGGCATTAGGGCCTCGCTGCGGCTGTCATTGGTCGCATCACACGCGGTCCGCTGACCCCGGATACGACGCAAAACGCCACGGTCTGACCCCTCAACTGTCACCCTTTAGTTCCATGTCCGACACCAAGCACGTCGTTCTGATTCATGGCGCATGGGGCTGCGGGAAGCTGTGGGATCCGGCCCGCGCCGCCTTCGAAAATCGTGGCTACGTGGTGCACACTCCAACGCTGCGCCACCACGAACTGCCCAGGAACGAGGGTGCCGCGCACATCGCGTCGCTGAGCCTTGGCGACTACACCGACGACCTCGTGAGGTTCGTCAGTTCGTTGGAGTCACCGCCTCTGCTGGTGGGTCACTCGATGGGTGGGCTGCTCGCACAGTTGGTCGCGGCGCGCACCCGCCACGCCGGGTTGGTGGCGGCATGTCCTGCTTCGGCGGCGGGCATCTTCGGTCCGACGCCCAGTAACATGCGCATGTCCCTGCCGTCTTTGATGCGGTTGCGCCCATGGGCCAAGCCGGTGTACCCACCGACGCTGGAGCAATGCCGACGATGGTTCGCCAATAATCAAACTGAGGACATTGTGCGCGAGTTACGTGACGACTTGGTCTGCGAATCAGGACGCGCGATGTGGGAGTTGGCCCTTGCCGCGCCGAAGCTTTCGATGGCCACTGTCGTCGACTTCGCGGCGGTCACGACGCCGGTGTTGGTGATGGGGGCCGGATGCGACCGCATAGTGCCACCCGGAGTCGTGCGCAAGACAGTGGCGCGCTATCAGCGCGGCACCTCCGTCGAAATCGCCGACGCCGACCACATGGCGTTCACGGGGGACGCGCTACCGGTCACCATGGGGCACATCGACAAATGGATCGCGAACAATCGCGTCCTCTCCACCACGTAGCCGTCGTGGGAACGCCTATCGACCCAGATCCCACTGTCCGAAATCGGCTGCGAGAACGTCGTCTTCGTCCACATGCGTACCGCCCAAGCTGATACCGGGGTCTGAGGCGGTGACGATCACCCGTTGGTAGAGCACGGCGGCCGGCTCGCGCTCACCATTCGACCACGCTCTGGTCTGCCAAGCCCACCGATATCCGGGCGTCGTCGAATGCCCGATGACGCCGTCGGCGATGGCCCACCCACAAACCCCGGCGTGGCCGTAGACGCCGGTTCGTTCCATGCCGAGCACCGAATTGATACCGCGAAGCCATTGAACTGCAACACTTTTCCAGGTTTCGGCGTCGATGTCCTCGTCGATGCTGAAGAAGATCGGCGCCGACTCCGGGCCTCCGGCCGCCGCGTGCAGGCGCTGAGCCGTCTGAGCGTCCGCGACACCACCGTCGTATCCGCGCGTATAGTCCGACGGTGTCGGCCAGCCGGGCTTGCCGTACTGATAGCAGCTGACGACGTGTAACCCCATCGCACGTAATGCATCCGCGTATTCGCGGGTGACGGGTTTGAAGTCGAAGGTGGCGCCCGGCCGCAGCTCGGAGACATAGACCAAGGCGCCGGCGTAGCCTGCCGCAGCGATTTGATCGGCTGCGACCAAACGATCGGCGAAGTCGATGAGTTTGGCACTCGCGGCGGATGCCTTCTGCGAGTGAGTGATTGCAGCTCCGAGGCCCAACAGAACCGGCACGGCGGCCGTGTATTTGAGGATTTCGCGTCTGGAAGCGGATCGCCGTCCGCCGTGCGCAGCTGAACCATGCATCATCATTGCGGATGCTCGGCCAGGTACTGCTCGACCGGGATCGGTGACGTCGCCAGGTAGCCGACGGGCAGCAGTACGTCGCCGGCGGTGGTGCGGTAGTAGACGTCCCATCGGTAGTAGCCGGCGTACGCGGCCGGATCAGCCGCCAGCACGGTCGCATAGTCATTGACGGCCCGCACATACCGGTCCGCGTTGTTGTACCGGAAGAGCGCCCGATCATGGTCATTCGCAAAGCCATTGGCGGCGAGGTAGCGCCCCGCCGCCATGATGCTGTCGCGCGGCGAACGGATGTCGCCGCCATTGCCATAGGCGTCGAAGGTGGATGGCAGGAACTGCATGGGGCCTTGTGCACCGGCCGTGCTGAGGCCCTCGATGCTGCCGAACTTGCTCTCGACCAGATTGATCGCCGCCAGATAGTTCCAGCCGACGCCAGTGGCCGCCTCCGCTTCGTGGTAGTAGCCCATCAACTCTTCCGCCGGGGCCGGCGAGTTGATCCGCCACGCAGGGACGGTGTCCTTCACTTCCGTCATCGGGTACAGCTGGCGACGCGCATCGACATTCAAGTCGTACGTCGGCAGAAGCCACGGTGGGATTCGCGGACGGGTGATCGCATCCCATTCGGTGTTGCGCCCGATGGCCCGGTACGCCGCCTGCTGCCGGCGGGCGGCAGCCGTCAGCGCCGACTCTGGGGTCGCCGGGTCACGCAACGCCTGCTCGTCGGCGGTCAGCTGGTCTGCCACCTGTGCCGGATCCGACGAGATCCTCGGTTGCGCCCCCGCGGGCGTGGTCGCCGGCGGGGGTGCCGTCGTCTCGTCCAGTGGAGCTGCTCGAACGGTAGAAGCGGTGGTTATCGGCGTCGCAGAGGGAAGCGGGGGCGCGTTGGACGTGCAGCTGACGAGTGCGCACGCGCTGGCGATGACCAGCAGAGCGTGTCGAGAAGTCGTGCTCAAGTGATGTCCGCCCATCGAGTGACAGGCTAGCCGGAGGTGCTGTCTGAGGATGCGTCATCCGTGCCGGACTTGCTCGAATCGGTGGTCGATCCGGACTGCGGCTGCCTGTTCGCCGATGGCGACGCGGTTTTGTCGCCGGTCTTAGTCGAACTCCCGTGCTCGACGGAGCCGTCTCTGCCCGGATCGGAGGCGTCAACCTGACCATTTCCAGCCGGTGTTCTCGCCGCGTTGTCGATCGTGTCTGAGTCGGCCTTGGCGACATCGTCGTCGCCGGTGATGTCCGACGCGGGTTCATTTTTCGGCGAACCGTGAAGGTGTCCGTGTGAGAAGTACGGTCCGGCGTCGGGGGTCAGCCTCGAATAGCCTGCGTCGACGATCGGCTTGAGCGTCGAATTCAGCGCATCGACAATTTCTGTCGGCACCCCGAGCTGTTGAAGCGGCTTGAGAATCGGCACCGTGGACGACGGGAGCATGTAGGTGGTGGTGGTGCCGCCGAGGTCACTGGTCCTTCGCGATATCTCGATTGCGTCCGACGGCGCGGCCAACGCCGCGTTGGTGTGGAAGTAGAGCGTTCCGGCCAGGGAATTCACGACCGACAACAGATTCCACGGCCGGTCGGGCGGATCAGCCCACGCGTCGTATTGGTGGAACACAACATCGACGTCGTACTGGCTGTCGGCCAGATTCTGCGCGGTGTAATCGACCAGCGGCAGTGTTGTCCCCACTGGCAGATAGGTTTTGAACAGGCCGATCTCGGGACCAGAGAACAATACGAACGACAACAGATCGTCTCGCGGAGCGCTGGGATCCGTTGCCAAATAGGCTAACTCGCGATTGATGACAAGGGTTCCCTCGGACAGCCCGGCGATCTCCACTGGATCACCCTTGGCAGCCGCAGTCTTGATCTGCTCATCCAGCGAAGCACGCCCCATGGCGACGCCATCGTCGACGGTCGGCGCGGAGAGACTGCCGCTCAGCAGGCTCATGCTTGCCGGGTAGTTCACCACCTGAGGCGTGCTGCCGGGAAACCAGTTCCCGCCAATCATGTGATTGAGCAGGTCGTAGCCCTCCAGAACGGTAAGCGGCTCACCGCGTTCTTCGTCGGTCCCCAGGAGGTAGAGCCGGCCCAACGGCAACTCGTTGATGAGCCTCGGATAGTAGAGCGGCCCCGCACCACCGACCGTCAGCCTCGTTTCCGCTTGCGATGTGGATGGAAGCGATACGGAACCAGCGACACTCATCGTCAACGCGAGACCCGCTATTACCGCCGTTGACAGCAGCTTTGATCTCATCAGGCGCCCTTGTCGTCGTTCCGTGATGGGAATGCTCCCACTCAGGCGGCAGGGAGATCGCAGTAATGCTCGACTTCGATTGGCTGCTTGCCTCTGCGCCGTCTAATCCGTGATGCCACGATGCCCGCCACCTTCCATGCTTCCAGCACGCGACCATCGCTACATCACCTAGTCGCTGATCGGCCGAATGAGGACTTCCTGCGCGGTGCTCGCAACGACACGCCCGGTGACGTCGCGAATGGTCCCGCGAATGACGGCACGGTGCCCTGAGAGGGTCACGATCTCCTGGGTGTGCAGGTGCCATTCGTCGAAGCGGACAGGGCGGTGCAGCCAGATTGCGTGGTCCAGGCTCACCGCGGCGAGCGAGCGGTAGTCGGTCGGGTCGGGATGGTTGCGAAGTGCCATGTCGAGCAGCAGGTAGTCGCTTGCGTACGCCAGCATCGCGCGGTGAAGCGCCTGGTCGTCGCCGATGGCTCGGGGCAATCGCATCCAGTGCGAACGGGACCCGGGCGCCTGCCTGCCACCCAGGAAGTTCGTCGGCTCCGCGATCCGCATCTCCACGGCCGGCGGGGCGCCGATCCATCTCTGGGCGTTGGTTCGCAACTCCGGCGAAACCTGCTGCACCCAGTGTTGTATAAGCGGCATGTCCTCGGGCGGCGGCAGATTCAGGTGCGGCGAGGCGAGGTCGGGTTGGTCCGGGTTGGTATGGAAGGACGCCAATGCCGTCAGCAGGGTGCGGTCTCCTTGCGCGACGGTCACCCGCCGCGTCGCCACCGACCGACCGTCGCGTACTGGGTCGACGACGATATCCACCGGACGTGCCGAGTCTCCCGTCTGAACAAAATATGCGTGCAGGGAGTGCGGGGTATGGCTGTCGACGGTTGTCGACGCGGCATGCATGGCCTGCGCTAGGAGTTGACCACCGAAGATGCGGCCGAAGCGGTCGAATTCGTTTGTGGCCCGAAACCGGTTGTCACCCAAGGGCTCCAGCTGAAGTGCTCGTTCGAGCTTATCGAGAGCAGCGAGAACGGACTTCTCGAGGGACGTTCCCCGCAACGGACCGGTCAGGTCATCTACCGGAGTGCACTCCTCATTGTCCACCCGTTTCCTCCTGCCGTATTGGGGCTTGCGTCTCGTCGCTCTAAGACTTTAGAGTCGTTGCCTAGATTAGCTCACTACATCGACGTAGGGTTTGGCTTGGGAATGATCTCTGCATCACTGCCCGCCGGGCACGCGGTAGCCGTCGCGCGTCATGATCCGCACCGGGTCGCGGCCGTCCCAGTGGGCGCAGGTCTCGGAAATCGCGCGCACCTGGTCGACAAAGCTGGCGGGGGCCTCGACCACTTCGGTATAGAAGCCGAACTCTGCCGCCGTGTCGACGTAGGCGACCCGGAACCCGCCACCGACGCTCTCCGCGGCGATGACATACCCCAAGGCTTTGAAGTGCGCGGTCTTTCCGTCGTAATCGTCTGTCAGCGTGGCGATTTGGTGAAACGCCGACGTCGCGTTGCGGCTCCACTCCCGAAAGATGCTGGGTGTGTCGCCGTGCTGCTGAATCAGTTCGATCTGTACGGGGCCGGCCTGCGCGACGGCGACCTGGATCCTGACGGTGCGCGTCTCGCCGCCGTAATCGGCCCGTTGCTCGACGACGGGCAGCACGTGGAACGGCCCGATGCCGAATGTTGTCGCCCAGCTTGCGGCAGCGTCGAGAACATCGTCAACGACGTGGCCGAGCTGGAAGAAGCGAAAGTCGCCTTCGGGCCACAGCTGCTCGAACAACGGATGCGCCGGAGGCGTCGTAGCTTCGGAAGCCATGCGCACGATCATGGCACGGGGTCGCATCCACGGGTGCGCACTCGAGCAGGCCGATGCTGAGCGGCGAGAAGGTACTCATCACCGGTCCGGCCGGGCGCATTGCGTTCGGCATCGCCGAGACGCTGGCCCGTGACAACGAAGTGTGGGGCATCGCGCGGTTTTCCGACTCCGCGGCCCGCGACGAGGTTGAGGCGGTCGGCATCGCCACGCGCGTCGTCGACCTGGGTAAGCCCGACTTCAGCGATCTGCCATCGGATTTCACTTACCTACTGCACATCGCCGCCGACTTCGGCGAGGACTACGAGCGCGGTTTGCGCGTCAATGCCGAAGGCACGGGGTTGTTGCTGTCGCACTGCCGCAATGCCAAAGCGGCGCTGGTGATGTCGACCGTCACCGTGTACAGGCCGCATCCCGATCCGTGGCACCCGTTTCGGGAGGACGACCCGATCGGCGACGCCGGTCTGCCGACCCCACGGCCGTACTCCATCGTGAAGATCGCCGAAGAAGCCGTCGCCCGGTACTGCGCTCGGGAGTTCGGCCTTCCGGTCACGATCGCCCGGATGGGAAGTGCCTACGGTGAGCGTGGCGGTCTGCCGCTGTGGCACCTTCAGGCGATCGCCGACGGAAGGCCCGTCGTAGCGCGGTGGGACCCATTGCCTTACAGCCCCATTCACTACCAGGACATCAACGCGCAGATACCGGCGCTGCTCGACGCGGCACGAGTTCCCGCCACGATCGTGAACTTCGCGGGGGACACTCCCGTCAGCGTTCAACAGTGGTCCGCATACTTCGCCGACCTCCTCGGTGTCCAGGCACACGTACAAGTCGAACCGGTCCCGGGTGCGTCGATAGGATCCGTCGGCGACCACACGAAACGCACTTCGATCACGGGTCCATGCACGGTGGACTGGCGAGACGGATTCCGCGCCATGGCCGCCCACCACTATCCCGACCGTGTGAAGGGTTGATGCGGCGTGCGTTACCCCACCGCTGACGAACTCCTCTGCCAGGCTGTCGCCGAAAGCGGCCACACCGACTTCGGGCCCGGCGACTTCCGCGAAGGCCTCGAGGTGCTCCTGGAGAGCCTCGAACGTGACGGCGACCTGCATACCGATACCGACGCCGGCGTGGTCGGTGATCTGCGGCGGCGACTGGTCAACCGCCTCGCGGTCGAGGCCTACTACGGCCAACACCCCGACGTCGACGAGGTCACCATCGGCGGCCCCATAGACATCAACGGTCTACCGCGCACAGGCACCACCGCGCTGGCCGACATGCTCTCACTCGATCCGCAATTTCGTTGCCTACGTGGCTGGGAGCAGGTCAAACCGGTGCCCCCTCCGATTTTCGGCGAGGAGGCCGACGATCCGCGACGGCAAGCGTTCGTGCGCGCCCACGAGGAGCGTCCCGCCGCGCAAGCGGCCATGCACATCTTCGAGGCCGATGCCACCATGGAAGACACCGAGATCCTCGGCATGGCGTTTCACGGGCAGCAGATGACGCTACCCGTCCCTGGCTACCGGAAGTGGTGGCGCACAGCCGATTTGACCCAGACCTACCAGTACCACCGGCGAGTGGTGAAGCTGTTGGGCTCGAAACGGCCGCCCAACATGTGGCTGTTCAAAGCACCCCACCACAAGTTTCACCTGGAGGCGCTCAGCCGTGCGTATCCAGACGTCAAGTTCGTGATGACGCACCGCGACCCGGCCAAAGTCGTTCCCTCATACACCAGCCTGGTTTCGACGATCTTCCCGCCCGCCGAGGGACAACGGGATCTGCACGCTCTCGGTTGCGAGGTCAGCGAGCACCTTCGCGAGGGCATGGAGCGCGCCATCACCGAACGCGCGCGGATCGGCGAAGATCGCTTCCTCGACGTCCACCACCGCGAACTCGTCGAAGACCCGCGGGGCACTGTTCGTCGGGTCTACGACTGGCTGAATCTCGACCTGAACCCACGCGCGGCACAGACGATCTTCGATTGGCAGCAGGACAACATGATGGGGGCCAAGGGTACTCATCGCTACACCGCAGAACAGTTCGGTCTCAGCGCCGATCAGATCCGATCCGACTATGACTTCTACATCCGTCATTTCGACGTGACAGTGGAGGGCTGAGAGGGATAGAGGGATAGAGGGATGAAGTCATGACTACATTGCCGACCTGGGACACCCAAATGGAGAACCTCAAAGGTGTCGCCGATCACCTGCTGGCCACCTGGCGTCCAGACGGAGCCTCCGATGCCGAAGTGCAGGACATGAACAAGCTCGCGCTGTCGATCCTCGCGTGCGGCTACCTCTGTCACGTCTACACCGACTCTCGGCGCCCGGTATTCATGCCGCTCTGGAATTACGCCTGCAACCAGGGCGGGCCCAACCCGGACTACGTGTATTTGAACGCCGAGGTCGACGGTGCGGGCGTCTACGAACTCGTCGGCAGGCGGGGCACGGTGCGCTTCGTGGAGATCACCCAGTCGGCGCCGGGAATGATGAAGAGCCTCAAGGGTGTCGAGCGGCAGATGAAGTTCGCGGCCATCACACACGACTTCGACGAATTGACGATCGCCGAAGACGGGTCGTTCCGCGTCGTGCTGTCCGCCGAACGCCCCGAAGGCTACACCGGCGACTGGTGGCCGCTCAACCCCGAGGCCGGCAAGCTGCTGATGCGAAAATGTGCCTGCGACTGGAACACCGAGATCGACGCCCAGGTCGCGATCAACCGGCTCGATGACGGCGGCGAGGACATGGCGCCCGCTGAGATCGCGCGACGGTTCTCGGAGATGGGCGACTGGATCAAGGGCATGATCGACTTCGACATGGAGTTGGTGCGGTACTACCGCGAACATCACGGCATCAATGTCTTGTTGCGCTCCCAGTGGATTCAGCAGGGTGGAGGGTTGGCCACCAAGCAGGCGTATTACGACGGCATCCATCAGATCGCCGACGACGAGGCGCTCATCGTCGAGTTTCCGGTGCCGAAGAACTGTTACTACTGGCAGATCCTCGTGGCCGATGACCGCTTCTCGACCGTCGACTGGGTGAACCGGCAGTCCAGCCTCAATGACGTGCAGGCACGGATCGACCCCGACGGCTGGTTCCGCGGGGTGGTGTCGAAACGCGATCCGGGCGTGCACAACTGGCTCGACAAGGCGGATTGGCCGTGGGGCATATTGCAGGCCCGCTTCTACAAGGCCGACGACTTCCCCGAGGCCACGGTGTCGAAAGTGCCGGTCTCTGAGGTGCTGGACCGGCTACCGGCGGGAACCCCGGTACTGACGACACAAGAGCGCGAAGCGCAACTTCGACACCGTCGCACCGGAGCGCAACTGCGTCGAATCTGGTGATCACGTGAGGTGTTGTTGATAGACCGCCGCGATGCCGTTCGCGATGCCGGTCAGCAAGCGGTCGAGCTGCTCGGCGGTGTCGATCGACCCGTCACCGCCCACCAATGCCATGTGCACGCCACCAACGAAACGCATTGTGGCAGCTGTCTGTTCAGCCAAAATATCGGGATCCGGCTCGAGTCCCGGCGGCATACGGGAAATGATCTCGCGTCGATGGAGTTCGGTGAATACCTCGTTGTTGTGTCTGAAGATCTGACCAAGTTCGTGATCTCGGGTCGCGGCGAGCATGAGTTCGAACCGCGCCCTGGCGCGACTTCGCCGCGGTTCGCGTGCAGTCATCATCACCATCGCCGCAAGGGGGGACGGCGCCGACCCCGACGACGATTCGGCCGAATCTGCGACAGCCATCAGATCCGCGAGGTCCAACTCGGCGACGCGTTCGGCAGTAGCCCGCAATAACGCCGAACGCGTGCGGAAGTAGAACGAGGTGCTGCCGTTCGGCACCCCCGCGTAGCGGTCGACCCTCGGATGACTCAGTCCCTTCGCGCCCTCGTCGGCAAGCAGCTGAATCGCCGCATCGCACAGCGCGCGCCGTCGTTCCTCGGCGTTCGGTTTACGTCGCTTTTCGATATGAGCACTCTATCGGCTCAGCCCGTTCGCAAACCCGGCGACGGCGCGGGGTACAGGTGGCTCCGGGTCAAGAGGCCCTGCCACGATGATTTGCTAAGGTGCGCGTCGCGTTGACGCTTCGCCAGCCGTTGTGCGACCTATCGACGCATACTCGCAGCGTGTAAACCCGTTGTACATTACGCGTATCAATACATACAGCAAATGTAAACAATGTTCGATGCAATTCGGTGAACTCGTTCCGTTGGCGTTGAGCCTGACAGTGCGCCACCCGCAACCCTGCGAAGCCTAGCCTGGATCGGCGTCTGAACTGGTGTTATCGTTGATAACTCGGCCCAGCATGTCGCGCCGCGCCTCGGTGTTACTTGGCTCACCTGAGTATTTACGCTATCGTTAGCCGTTAATTGGCTAATGGACGGGAGCCGAGGTTATCTATTCGTTATCCGGCTAATCGGATTTCGCATCTTCGATGAGCCGGGGGCCGGTACAACTGAAGGAGGACGTTGCTGTGGGATACGGACGCTTTGTCGGGCGGGTAGGAGCGCTGGCGGTGGCGTTGGGCGTCGGGATGGTGGCGCCCGCGGTGGCAGCCGCCGACACAGACGCCGACAGCACATCGGACACGCACGCGGACGCCCCGAACACGCCCGGAAGCTCGCCTTCGAACAGTGCCGCCGCAAGCGAGGATTCAGGCGAGCCGGCGTCAACGGCAGACGTGTCGGTTCCAGACGCACCTTCGGCGGTGGTCCAGAGCGGCGGAGGCACGCAGACCGCATCGCCTGCCGACGATCAGCCCGGCTCGTCCGACAGCGAGGACGCCGATGGCGAGCAGGACTCGGCCGAGTCGGTGACGTCCGGCGCAGCCTCGCCCCGAACCAAGAAGTCCAGCGCTGCCGATGCTGCGGCGAACAAACGGACACGCGCAATGAGCTCCACGTCGTCGGCGTCGACGGAGGCCGCCACGTCCAACGCCGATCGCGACGCCCAACGAGCCGACGCACTCGCGGATCGCGACGCGCAGCGGACAGCAGCTCGTGCCGACCGCGACGCCCAACGGGCAGCAGCTCGTGCCGACCGCGAGGCGCAGCGGTCTGAGCAGGTGGCCGTCGCACCGTCCACCCCGACTATCCAGACGGCCCAGGTGGTCGACGCGCCTGCGCCCCAGAAGATATCGCTGCCCGCTGCGGTATTGGGCGCCCTCGGGGTCCTGCCCACCGGGCCGTCGTCGCCGTCGAGCGGCAGCCCGCTGCGGGATCTGCTGTGGGGCGCATATCGGCGCACCGAATCTGAAGAGCAACAGCAAGTCTCAACCCTCGCGGCACCGATGACGATGATGGCGGCGGCAGCCGTGTCGACACCTCCGTCGGTGACCTATGCGGTCGGTGATCGTTGGGCCGACGGGTTCATCGGCAACATGACTGTGAACGCCGGTGATTCGCCGCTCAATGGTTGGACAGTGGAGTTCGACAGCCCGGCCCAGATCACCAACATCTGGAACGCCGAGATCGCCAGCCACACCGCCAGCCACTATGTGGTGCGCAATGCGGCGTGGAACGGTCAGGTCGGCGCAGGACAGAGCACATCGTTCGGCTACCAGGCGTCGGGCACCTCGACCGCAGTCAGCAACTTGACCGTCAATGGAACGCCGGTGAGTCAGCCTGCCGCGCCGAGTGTTTCGATCGCCGATGCCTCGGTGGCCGAGGGCAACAGCGGCACAAAGAATTTGGCGTTCACCGTCAGCTTGTCGGCCGCGTCGACGAGCCAGGTGACGGTCGCGTACGCGACGTCCAACGGCACCGCGACCGCGGGCCAGGATTACACAGCCAAGTCGGGCACCCTGACATTCGCGCCGGGCGTGACCTCCCAACGGTCACCGTGGCCGTCGCCGGTGACACGGCGGTGGAGCCCAACGAGACCCTCAACGTGACGTTGTCGAATCCCGCCGGTGCCACCATCGCCGACGGGTCAGCCATCGGCACCATCACCAACGACGACGTCCAGGCACCCCCACCGACCATCGCGATCGCCGATGCCTCGGTGGCCGAGGGCAACAGCGGCACAAAGAATTTGGCGTTCACCGTCAGCTTGTCGGCCGCGTCGACGAGCCAGGTGACGGTCGCGTACGCGACGTCCAACGGCACCGCGACCGCGGGCCAGGATTACACAGCCAAGTCGGGCACCCTGACATTCGCGCCGGGCGTGACCTCCCAACAGGTCACCGTGGCCGTCGCCGGTGACACGGCGGTGGAGCCCAACGAAACCCTCAACGTGACGTTGTCCAACCCCACCGGCGCGACCATCGCCGACGGGTCAGCCATCGGCACCATCACCAACGACGACAGCCAAACGACCACCGGTCCGTCGGTCGACTATGCCGTCACCGACCGCTGGGCCGACGGCTTCACCGCCAGCATGACGGTGAAGGCCGGTCCGTCGGCGCTCAACGGCTGGACGGTGGAGTTCGACAGCCCTGCCCAGATCACCAATATCTGGAACGCCGAGATCGCCAGTCGCACAGGCACTCACTACGTGGTGCGCAACGCGTCGTGGAATAGCCAGGTCGGTGCGGGGCAGAGCACGTCCTTCGGTTTCCAGGCGTCGGGCACCTCGACCGCGGTGACCAACCTGACCGTCAACGGCACACCGGTGAGTCAGCCTGCCGCGCCGAGCATCGCGATCGCCGATGCCTCGGTCGCCGAGGGCAACAGCGGAACCAAGAACGCGACGTTCACCGTGTCCTTATCGAGCGCCTCGACCAGTCCGGTCACGGTCGGGTACTCGACGGCCAGCGGCACCGCGATTGCGGGCCAGGACTTCACAGCCCTGTCAGGCACCCTGACGTTCGCGCCGGGGGTGACCAGCCAGCAGGTCAATGTGGCGGTCACCGGTGACACGACGGTAGAACCCAACGAGACCTTCACCGTCACGCTGTCCAACCCCACCGGTGCCACCATTGCCGACGGATCGGCCACCGGCACCATCACCAACGACGACACCCCGACGACGACGCCGGGCGTAAGCATCTCCGACGCCTCGGCGCTCGAAAGCGATCCCGGCACCGGCGGGATCGCACCCGGTCCGCTGAGGACGTCCGGCAACCAGATCATCGATTCGACGGGTAAACCGGTTCAGCTCTCAGGCGTCAACTGGTTCGGCATGGAGTCGACCACCTTTGCGCCTCACGGCCTGTGGACGCGCGGTTACAAGGAGATGATCGACCAGATGCAGGTCGAAGGATTCAACACCATTCGCCTGCCGTACTCCAGCGAGATGCTGCACACCAGCGCTGCGCCCAACGGGATCGATTTTTCGAAGAACCCTGACCTGCAAGGTCTTTCGGCACAGCAGGTGATGGACAAGATCATCGACTACGCGGGGCAGAAGGGGATACGCGTCATCCTCGACCATCACCGCAGCACCGCGGGCGCGGGGACCAGCGACAACGGCCTGTGGTACGACGGCACATACAGCGAGGACGCCTGGGTCTCCGACTGGGCAGCGTTGGCCACTCGCTACAAGAACAATCCGACCGTGATCGGCTTCGACCTGCACAACGAGCCGCACAACGGCACGTGGGGCGGTGGCGGCGCCACCGACTGGGCACGCGCCGCCGAGCGGGCCGGCAACGCCGCGCTGGCGGCCAACCCCAACCTGCTGATCTTCGTCGAGGGCGTCGAAACCTACCAGGGCCAGAATTATTGGTGGGGTGGCAATCTCATGGGTGTCAAGGACCGGCCGATCGTGCTCAATGTGCCCAACAGGGTCGTCTATTCGCCGCACGACTATCCGAACTCGGTCTACCAGCAGCCGTGGTTTTCAGGTGACAACTTCGGCGCGCAGCTGCCGGCCAAGTTCAGGCAGATGTGGGGATACGTCTACGAGCAGAACATCGCGCCGATTTACGTCGGCGAGTTCGGCACGAGGCTGCAGGATCCCAAGGACGTCATCTGGTTCGAGGCGATCACGTCGTATCTGTCGGGAGACTTCGACAACAACGGCACGATCGACATCCCCACCGGGACCGAAGACATGAGCTGGACGTTCTGGGCGTGGAATCCCAACTCGACCGACACCGGCGGCATCCTCGCCGACGATTGGCGGACCATCAATCAGAACAAGATGGTGTACCTGACGCCGATCGAATTCGCCCCCGGCACCGGCGGTACGTCGTTGGCGACGTTCCAGGTGACGCTGACTCAACCGGCCAGCGTGCCCGTCACCGTCAACTACGCGACGTCGAACGGATCGGCGACAGCGGGCAGCGACTACATCGCCGCGTCCGGCAGCGTCACGTTCGCGCCGGGGGAAACCAGCAAGACAGTCACGGTCGTCGTGCTCGGCGACAACACAGCGGAGGGGACCGAGAACTTCACGGTCCTGCTGTCGAGCCCGGTCGGCGCGACAATCGTCGACGGGTCCGGCCAGGGCAGCATCGTCGACGACGAGGCTGCGTAGCGATCAACAGTAAGGCTGGGTCCGACTTCCACCCGGCCTTACTGTTGATCCCATGGCGTGGGATTTCAGCACCGAACCGGAATTTCAGAAGAAGCTCGACTGGGTCAAGCAGTTCTGCGTGGACAAGGTCGAGCCGCTCGACCACGTGTTTCCGCATGCTGTGCGTTCACCGGACCCGGCGGTCAAGGCATACGTGCGTGAACTGCAACAGGAGGTCAAGGATCAGGGGCTGTGGGCCATCTTCCTCGACGAAGAGCTCGGTGGGCCCGGCTTCGGCCAGCTCAAGCTCGGCCTGCTCAACGAGATCATCGGCCGCTACGCCGGGGCGCCTCATATGTTCGGCGCTTCCGCGCCGGACACCGGCAACATGGAGATGCTCGCCGCCTACGGCACCGAAGAGCAGAAGGAGCGGTGGCTCAAACCGCTGCTGAATCAGGACATGTTCTCGGCGTACTCGATGACCGAGCCCCAGGGCGGAAGCGACCCCAACCTGTTCAAGACGACCGCCGTGCGCTACGGCGACGAGTGGGTGATCAACGGCGAGAAGTGGTTCACCTCGGCGGGCCGCGTCGCCGACATCCTGTTCGTCATGTGCACCAACGGCATGTTCGTGGTGCCTCGCAAGACACCGGGTGTGGAGATCATGCCCGAGCCGCGCAATCACAACCACATCGTCTACCGCGATGTGCGGGTGCCGCTCGACCATCTCCTCGGCCCGCAGGACGGAGCAAAAACCCTGGCGCAGAGGCGACTAGGCGGTGGCCGCATCCACCACGCGATGCGCACCATCGCCCAGTGCAATCTCGCGTTCGACATGATGTGCGAGCGGGCGCTCAGTCGGGAATCGCACGGCAAGCTCATCTCCGATCACCAGATGGTGCAGGAGAAGATCGCCGAGTCCTACGCGATGATCAAGATGCTGCGCCTGTTCGTGCTCGAGACGGCGTGGAAGATCGACAACACTTCCACCCAGGAAGCCCGCACTGAGATCGCGGCCGTCAAGTTCACGATGGCCAACGTGCTGCGCGAGGTGTCATTCAACGCGCTGCACATTCTGGGATCGCTTGGCACCACCGATCTGACGCCGATTCAGGCGATGTACGCGGCCGCGCCGACGATGGGCATCGCCGACGGCGTCGACGAGGTGCACAAGGCGACCGTCGCCCGCCGGGTGCTGGGCGGATACACCCGCCACGAAGGCAACTTCCCAACGGAATTCCTCCCGTACAAGCGCGACGAAGCGCGGAAGAAGATGCAGCCACTGCTCGACGCCCGCCCCGAGTTGGCCGCGGCGGCGGAGGCCTATCAGAAATACCTCGCGCGGCGCTGAATCTCAGTCGGGCGACTCGAGGAGCCGCAGGGCCATCCCGGGGCAGTGTTTGACCGCGCCACTATACTGCGACCAGCCGAATTCGAGCACTATAAGAACTCCGTTTGTGGGCGCTTTGCAGGTTCGCGTGGCACTCTCGCTACGTGTCCACGCCGACCGTCGATGCCGCCCTGCTGGTGGTGGAGGACGACCGGGAGTTGAGCGCGATGCTCGTCGAGCTGTTCACCGAACAGGGCTATCGCGTGGACGCGGCGTACGACGCCCAGCAAGGGTTGCACCGTGGGCTCACAGGACACTACGACGCTCTGATCGTCGACCGCGGCCTGCCTGTGATGGACGGTGTCGACCTGATCAACCTGTTGCGCTCGCGTGGGGTGGCCACGCCGACACTCGTGCTGACCGCGCGCGGTTCGCTCGCTGACAAGGTTGCGGGCCTCGACGCCGGTGCGCAGGACTACGTGGTGAAACCGTTCGAGATACCCGAGTTGCTCGCCCGGGTGCGGGCGCTGCTGCGGCGTACCGACAGCGCCGCAGCAGCCCTTTGCGCTGGGGGACTTCGGTTGGACCGCGTCACCCGGCGGGTCAGCGGTGACATTCCGGAAGGCGCGGACGTCGAGCTGTCGGAGCGGGAGGCGTCGTTGCTGGCGATGTTCATGGAGTCGCCGAAAATGGTGTTCAGTCGCGGTCAGATACTCGAGTCGGTATTCGACGGTGTCGATTCACCGGGCGCTGTCGACTTGTACGTGCATTATCTGAGGCGCAAACTCGGCAAGCAGGTGGTGCGGACCGTGCATCGCACCGGATACCGGTTCGGTCTCGAATGAGCTTGCGGGGCAGGGCGGATGGTTCCCAGGCCCCGCCGAGCGATCTGAGCGTCGTGAAACGGGCCGGACGTGTTGCGGCGGTACAGGCTTCCGCGGCGTTGGCGGTGGTGCTGCTGGTTGTCGGCGCAGTGGTCTTCGCCGTGGATGTGCGGGTGCGCGATCGCCAGGTCAGCAGCCAGTTACAGATGGTCGCTGCCACCGCCGACGATGTGAACGATCCACCACCGGGGATGGAACTGGCCATGCGGACCAATGAGGGACATGTGTCCACCAGCGACGGTGGCGCTCCAGGCGTCGAGTTGCTCACCGGTCCAACGGGTTTCGCCGATATCGACACCGCCGACGGTGATTTTCGTGCGCTGGTCATGGACCGTCCCGAAGGCAGGGTGGTCGCCATGCTCAACCTGGCACCACTTCAGGCCGGGCGCAATCGGCTGCTGCTGGCTCTCGGCTTCGCCGAACTGGCGGGCATTCTGGCGTCGATCGCGGTGATCGTGTTGTTCACCAGGCGCTCGGTGCGGCCGTTGGCACAAGCGCTGGCCTTACAGCGACGCTTCGTCGCGGACGCCTCCCATGAACTGCGGGCGCCATTGACGGTCCTGAACACCAGAGCGCAGATGCTGGCCCGACGCGCGGGCACCAGCGATGCGTACAGAATCCAGCAGGACGCCGAAGCGTTGGTGGCTGACACCCGAGTGCTGGGCGACATCGTCGACGACCTGCTGGCGTCCGCGACGATGACCGCGGGAACTGCGCCGAAGGACGAGGTCGACCTGGCCGCCGTGGCGACGAGCGTGCGCGACAGCATGGCCGATTACGCCAAGACCGTCGGCGTCAGGATACGGTGCGATGCCGAAGGAACATTCGAGGTTCTCGGCTCCGAGGCCGCGCTACGCCGTGCGCTCACGGCGCTGGTCGACAACGCGCTCGGACACGAACACCCGGGCGGAACGGTCGAGTTGCGGGTGCGGCGAACCCACAAGCAGGTCAGTGTTGCGGTCATCGACGACGGGACGGGCATCGACTCCGAGACGATGTCGACCTTGTTCACCAGGTTCGCGCACGGCGACGCGCACACCGGGGACGGCCGTCAGCCCTACGGCATCGGACTGGCGCTGGTCCGCGAGATCGCTCAGGCACACGGCGGCGATATCTCGGTGGAGTCATCGCCGGGGCAAGGAACAACGTTCACGCTGACCTTGCCGGCCGCCCCCGACTAGCACGGGGCCTTTCGGCCTCATCAAGTGGTGTCGTTGGACTCCAGGCGTCCTCTTTGCTCGACCCTAGGGTCGTTTTCAGGCGTAGCGCTGACGCCGGTCGAGCGCGGCTGCAACAGGGGAGGGATCCACTAGTGAGCGATAGGCATTTCCGTTTTTGGCCGTTGAGTATGGCCGGGATGACCGCGACTGCAGCGTTGATTGGGCTGGCTGTGCCCGCCGGTGCCGACGCACCTGGCGTGGGCGTGGACTGTTCCTCGGATCAGGTCGGCAACGAGGCAACTGCTCCAGACGGCACGGCACTTCGCTGCGTGATCGATGAACAAGGCGCAGTCCACTGGCTACCCGACACACACGCTGTCCAGACTGTTGCCGATCTACAGTCCTCCGGCTACTCCGTGACGATTGATCGGGTCGGGGACGGGCCACTTCCCGGATGCACGGTGCTCGAGGTGCACAACCCGATGACCGTTACGTCGTTGAACAATGGGGGAACCTCGCCGGGCGGACCGGGCTCCGCCGGCAACAAGCATCAAACGACGATTGTCGTTAGCAAGACCATCGACGTCTCGCTCGATTGCACAGGCGGTTAGGGCACGAGATCGGACGCTTCCCTTCGCAAGGCTCCTGGCCAGGCAGCGCCCCACTCGAAGCGGGCATTTATCAACCGGCCGCGTGTCGCCTTATGATGAACCGGCTGTCGGGTTCGGCCGTGTAGCAGTGAAGAGGAGGCCGCCGTGCCGATATTCATGGTCGAACGAAACTACGCCGATGAACTCGAACCGAGTCTGGAGGCCGCTGACGGAATCAACCGGATCAACGCCGAGGAGGGCGTTCGCTGGCTGTACTCATTCCTGTCGGCCGACAAACGCAAGACCTATTGCCTGTACGAGGCCCCGTCGCCGGAGGCCATCAAGTCGGCGGCCACTCGCGCCGGGCTGCCCGCCGACGTCATCACCGAGGTGACAGACCGGCTAATGGGCGACGGGGCGATCGCCGCGATCTGAGCGGCCTTCGCGCCGAGTGCGAACGCTAGAGAAGCAGCTCGTGATCGGCCGCGTACATCGCCGCCTGCGTGCGATTCGCAGCGCCGGTCTTCAACAGGATGCTGCGCACGTGGTTGGCGGCGGTGTTGGTGCTGATGTAAAGGCGTTCGCCGATCGCCCGGTTGCTCAGACCCTCGGCCAGTAAACGCAATACCTCGACCTCTCGATCCGTCAGACCGTCCGGGCCGCTAGTCATCATCGAATCAATCAACTGAACCACCCGAGCCTGGCCGATCGGTGCGGCAATCGCACGTGCCTCGTCTGCCAACTGCCGGCCTTCCTCGGCATGACCGCGGGCCACCGCGAACAGCGCCTGCCGGGCCAACGTTTCCGCGATGTGCACCACCGAACCCATTCGCCTGTCCATCTCGAGCGCTTCGTCGAAATATCGCTGCGCGAGGGCATTGTCGCCGGTAAGGGCCGCGATGCGGGCGAGGTAGCGGTCAGCGCTGCCGAATATCGCCACGAATTGACCCGACATGATGTTCTTGCCCTCGTAGCGCGCCATGAATGGGCGCAGCACGTGGATCGCTTCGCGGTCGCCCAGCGCCAATGCCGCTTCGGCCATGAACGCCAGTTCCATCGGCCACTGCGCAGCTTCGGTGCGTTCGCCGAGATTGCGGCTGATCAACTGGTTGAGTGCACGGGCCATGCCGCGTTCGCAGCCGACTTCGGTATACAGGGCTAGCAATCCAGGCACCCAGCGGCCGGCGAATGTCTCACTGCCGTCCACGAATCCGCCGAATCGCTTCAGGTCGCCGGTTTCGCGGCGGATCATGAACATCTGGGCCCCGTAGGATCCTTCGGTCGTATCCGCGCCGAGCAAACCGCCTGTGCGCAAGGCGATCTCGGCCCACCGCTCGGCGCCGTCGAAGTCGCCGCGCAGGTATGCCAGTCCTCCTTGGGCGCACGCGCCGACGAAGCTGAAGAAGGGTTGTCCCGATGCTTGCCCGGCGCGTTGCATGTCGGCGGTAGACGCGGCTAGTTCTTCGGGCCGGCCGGCTTGATAACTGGCCAACGCACGGAAATGCGAGGCGGAACCGAGCGCCTCGTAGTCACGCCGTGACAACGCCATTCGCGACAACTCGGTCGAGCGCTCCAGCTGGTCTTCGCACATGTCCGGCGTCAGGCCGTGCCAGAGACTGGTTTCGAGGGCGTGCGAAATGACCATGGCATCCCCGGTCTTTCGGGCATGGTCGATAGCGAGGTCGCTGATTTCGCGAGCACGTGCTGTCTCGCCGCCGAACGCCAGCGCCCGTCCAAAGCTGCCTAGAGCCCGTACGTACCGCGGGTCGTCAGCATTCAGACCGCATGACTCCAATGCGGCTGCCAGCAGGTCGGCTGCCTTCGAGTCAGCAAGCCCTGGACGCCAATTCGCGTCTTCGTACCCGACGGCGGCCTCCAGCCGGATCATCGGATCATCGATTGCGCTGATGCTTTCGTACATGCCACGAGCCCGCGCGAAGTCGCCGGCGCGGACATGGTTGGCTGCCGCGCCGAGGTTCGTCCTTGCCCGTTCGACGAGGCTGAGCTCGGGCAGCGATGCCGCCCGCTCATACCATTTCGCCGCATCCTCGTAGGCCAGGCTGCGTTCGGCCATGCGAGCGGCCTCCCGCGCATACCGCAGGGCCTGTTCGTGGTAACCGAGCACGTGCGCCAGCAGATAGTGATTGGCCAGGCGGGGAACGACGGATGGATCAGCCCGTCCCTCAAGCGCTTCGGCGGCCCGTGCATGCATGATGCGCAGGCGTGACGCGGCCATCCTGGCGACAACGGCTTCGCGCGTCAGCGCATGCACGAACGAGAACTCGCCATCCGAGCCCGGCACCGCACGGATCAGGCCAAGCCCTTCTGCGGAATCGACGGCCGCCAGCGTCGCTGTCAAATCGTTTTCGCTGCCGGCGATCAGCGCGGGCAGATCAAAGGTTTCGCCCAGCACCGCAGCTTTTTCGATGATCTCCTGCACGCCGGCGCCAAGGCCGGCCAGTCGGCGCGCGATGGCGTCTCCGATGGATGCCGGAACCGTCTGATGAGAACTCAGCGTGACGATTCCGCCCCGGGTCTCCAAGTCCTTGCACAGTTCGGTGAGGAAGAACGGGTTGCCGCCCGTCTTGTCGCGCAGCAGTGCGGCGGCAGTGCGGGCGCTCGGAGGCGGCAGCTGCTGAGTCCGGCGGACGAATTCGACGATCGCATCGGTGTCGAGACCCTCCAAGTCCAGGCGGCGGACACCGTCGAACCGGTGCATCTCGGCCAACCGGCCGACCAGCTCGTCGGACCGGTCGGGCGCCGTCGTGCGGAAGGTGCCAACCACCATCATCGGTACATCGGCGCAACCCGCCACCACGTGTTCGAGCATCGCCAGAGTCGGGAGTTGGGCCCAGTGCAGGTCTTCGAGAATCAACGCGATCGGCCGGTCCGCCGCGAGGCGTCGCAGAAATCCGGCCATCGCGTCGAACAGAATCCGCCGGGCGGTGCCTGCATCGTCGGTGACCTGCGTCTCGGGTAGGTGACGGTGAACGTGTGTCGACAACCGGCCCAGCTGCGGGGCCATATCCGACAGCGGCTCCGCAAGGCATCCCGTCGGAGCCGCAGCCAGCAGACGATCAAGTGCGTCGGCGAAGGGCTCATAGGGCACCCCCGCATCGGCTGTCGAGGTTCCCACCAGGACTGCGACATCGTGGTCGGCCAACGTTCCGGCCACCTCGGCGACCAGGCGGGACTTGCCCGCGCCGGGCTCGCCCCCGATGAACACCATCTGGCGGTTGCCGTCTTTCGGCCCGATCCCAGGCTTGCTCGAACGCGGCCATTTCCGCGGCGCGCCCGACGAAAGGACCCCGCCGACGCACGACGAGATCCGCGGGAAGCGGTGCAGGCACCCACTGCGCCATGTGCTCAAACGTAGCGGTGGGCCCGCATCTGGGTCGATAGTCAGATCTGACCATTGCGGGGTGGTTGGCGAAATGCTTCGTTGTGGTCATGACGTGGGACAGCCGCCCCACATAGCGTCGCTACATCGACATAACGCACCTGATGAGGAGACGGCGGCATGAGCGTTACGGATGCAACCAGCGGTATCGGCAGCCGCCTCGGCGGCGAGGTGATCCTGCCCGACGACCCGGGATACGACGACGCCCGGGCCGTCCACAACGGAATGATCGACAGGCGGCCGGCTGCGATCGTCCGTCCCGGATCCATCGGTGACATCGCAGCAGCGCTCGATCATGCCCGACGGGCTGACCTCGCGGTAGCGGTTCGCGGTGGCGGCCACAACGGTCCCGGCTTCGGCACAGTCGACGGCGGCATCGTCATCGACCTGTCACGGCTCAGCCGCGTCGACGTCGACGCCGACGCGCGCACCGTGCGGGTCGAAGGTGGCGCGACATGGGGGCAGGTGGACACCGCAACCCACCCTCACGGCCTTGCCACGCCCTCGGGCATCATCGCGAGCACCGGCGTGGGCGGGCTCACTCTTGGTGGCGGCCACGGTTATCTGTCCCGCAAGTACGGATTGACGATCGACAATCTGCTCGAGGCCGAGGTCGTCCTCGCCGACGGCCGTGTGGTGACCGCATCGGAGTCGCAGCATCCCGACCTGTTCTGGGCGCTGCGCGGCGGTGGCGGAAACTTCGGAGTGGTCACGTCTTTCACCTTCCGTCTGCATCCGGTCCACACGGTGATCTGCGGTCCGACGGCCTGGCCGGTATCGGCCACCGCCGACATCCTCAGCTGGTTCCGCGACTTCCTGCCTGCCCAGGACGAGGACCTCTACGGGTTCTTCGCGATCATGACCGTACCGCCGGCCGATCCGTTCCCCGCCGATTTCCACATGCAGAAGGCGTGTGCGGTGGTGTGGTGCTACTCGGGCGATCCGGCCCGGGCCGACGAGGTCTTCGCGCCGGTCCGTCAGATGCAGCCGGCGTTCGACGGTATCGGTGAGGCGCCCTTCCCGGCGTTGCAGAGCACATTCGATGCGCTCTATCCCAAAGGGCTGCAGTGGTATTGGCGTGGTGACTTCTTCCGGACGGTCGACGACGGCGCGGTGGCTGCCCATGCACGCTTCGCGGAGGAACTGCCCACCATGCATTCCACGATGCATCTGTATCCGATCGACGGGGCCGTGCATCGCGTCGGGCAGACGGAAACCGCGTTTGCGTACCGTGATGTGAATTTCTCGCAAGTCATCGCCGGGGTCGACCCCGATCCGGCCAACGCGGACACGCTGAAGCGGTGGACGGTGGACTACTGGGATGCCACCCACCCGTACTCGGCGGGCGGCGCGTACGTGAACTTCATGATGGATGAGGGCCAGGAGCGCGTCCGCGCCACGTACGGCCCGAACTATGACCGGCTGACCGAGGTGAAGGCGGAATACGACCCGAAGAACGTGTTCCACATCAACCAGAACATTCGGCCGGCCGACTAAGTCACACCGTCAGGCAGGCGCCCGGGCAGCTGGCCCGGGCGCCGGTGACGCACGCAAGTTTCGCGCTGAAATATCCCACCTAAGAGAGAACGATGTCCCATGAGTACAACTCCCAAACCCTCTGGTTCCGTTGATGATCGCCGGGTGTGCCCGGTTGGCGGCCACGCCGCGGCAACGGCGCCCGTCAACAGCAGAGCGCTGCGTGTCGCTGCCGTCTTGTACGGCGCGCTCAACTACGTGGTGTTCGTCGCCGTCTTCGCCTATCTGGTCGGGTTCGTCGTTGACGTTGTCGTGCCCCGAAGTGTTGACCGACCCGCCGGGGCGCCGATCGCGCAGGCCGTGATCGTCGATGTCGGTCTTCTGGTCCTCTTCGCACTGCAGCACAGCGTGATGGCTCGGCCTGGGTTCAAACAGTGGTGGACCCGGTACGTTCCCGCGGCGATCGAGCGAAGCACCTACCTGCTCTGCACCAGTGCGGTACTGGCGCTGATGTTCTGGCAGTGGCGGGCGATCGACACCGTCGTCTGGCACGTGGGGCCTGTGCCTGCGCGGGTGGCGCTGATCGTTCTGGGCGGTGTCGGTTGGGTGATGGTGTTCGCCTCGACGTTGATGATCGACCACTTCGACCTGTTCGGCATCCGACAGGTTCTGAACGCGTGGTCGTCGAAATCGCCCGTCGAGTCAGGCTTTCGGGAGGTGCTGCTCTACCGGGTGGTGCGCCATCCGCTGCTGCTGGGGTTCCTGATCGCCTTCTGGGCGGCGCCGACCATGACGGCCGGCCACCTCCTGTTCACCCTCGTCATGACCGGTTACATCTTCACCGCGGTCCGGTTCGAGGAGCGGGATCTCATCGATGCACTGGGAGAACCGTATCGGCGCTATCGGAAGCGGGTGCCGATGCTGCTTCCACGTCCCTGGCGCTGACGCCAGTCCCTTATTTCCCCGGTCGGCAATTCCGCTGTCCGGTAACCCAACACAAGAAGGATATGAAAATGCCGTTTGTCAATGTGAAGCTCATCGAAGGGGTGTTCTCCGCAACGCAGAAGCAGGAGATTGTGCGGAAACTCACCGACGCGATGGTCGAGATCGAAGGGGAGGCCATGCGCGGGGTGACCTGGGTGGTGGTCGAGGAGGTCGCCAGCGGGGACTGGGGTATCGGAGGCGCTCCGATCCACACCGCCGATGTCAAGGCACTGGCCGCGGGCCAGCCCACCGGATGACCAAACGCTAATTCTGAAGGAGCACAACAATGTTCAGATCAACGTTCATCGGCAGACGGCTGGCGATCACCGTAGTCGCGGGAGCCGTGCTTGCCATTGGAGGCGGCTCGGTCGATGTGCTGACGCCGACGGTCGCGAGCGCCGCGACCGACTCGGACGGCGACGGCCTCGCCGACGACTTCGAAATCCCCAACAACCTGGACCCACAGAACCCGGACTCCGACCGCGACTTCCTCAGCGACGGAGACGAACTGCACAAGTACTACACCGGGCCGCTGAACCAGGACTCCGACGACGACGGTGTCAGTGACGGCGACGAGGTTCTGCGCGACCACACCGACCCGAACTACAACCCCGGCCGCGATCCCGACGGCGACGGCCTCGAGACTCCGTACGAGCTCGACGCGGGCCTCGACCCGCAGAACCCCGATTCGGACCGCGACGGCCTCAACGACGGCGACGAGGTGGACAAGTACAAGACGGGTCCGCTGAACCAGGACTCCGACAACGACGACATCAGCGATGGCGACGAGGTCCTGCGTTATCACACGAATCCGCTTGTGGCGAACCCGAAGCCGCCCGCCGGCCAGCAGCCGCCCGCCGGTCAGCAGCCGCCCGGCAATCAGCAACCCGCACCCGCGCCGAAGGATTCCGATGGCGACGGCCTGTCCGACTCCGACGAAAGCAACGTCCACCACACCGACCCGAACCGCAAGGACACCGACCGCGACGGGCGTGACGATGGATACGAGGTCCAGCACAACACCAACCCGCGAATTCCTCTGTTCTAGTCGCGACCGGGTTCTTCTGGCTGCGCTGACCGCCGCAGGGCATCGGCTCTGCGGCGGTCAGCCGCGCGTACGGTTTCAGCGACTGCACCACCGGCTAGTCTCGCAGCGTGACGATGACGGCTCGGCAGTTGACTGAAGAACTTCATCATTCCGGTGCGCAGGAGCTTCTTCGCACGTGCGCCCTGGCCCGGCTCGCGTACAACGGACCCGACGGCCTACCGCGGGTCATTCCGACCGGCTTCTATTGGAACGGCGAACAGATCGTCGTCTGCACGGCGCCGACAGCACCGAAGGTGCGGGCGCTGTCGGCGCGCCCCGACGTCGCTCTGACGATCGACAGTGATGCTTCCGGTGCGGCCAAATGCCTACTGGTGCGCGGTCGGGCCACGATGTCGACCGTCGAGGGCGTCGCCGACGAATACCTCGCGGCATCCGCGAAGACCATGGATGCACCTCGACTCGCTGAGTTCGAGCGCCAGACGCGGGCGGTCTACCAGGAGATGGTGCGCATTGTGATCGAGCCGAAGTGGGCGCGGTTTCACGACTACGGCGCCGGACGGCTACCCGCTTTCCTTGCGAACCTCATCGCCGGACAGAGCGGCGACCAGTAACTGCGTGTCGGGCTGAATGCGCTCTTCGGCGAGCTTGCCCCACGTGATGCGAGCGAACTGAACGGCGCGGTATACCAGCCGGCCGTCCTGCGTCGCGGCGTAGCGGGTGGCGATTCGGGTGGACCACGGGCCGCCTTCAGTGATCATGTCCTCGACCTCGACCTCGACCTCGACCTCGAAGCGCAGTCGCGGGAACCGCGTGAACAGCTCGCGCAGCCACTTCCGCAGTGCGTCGGCGCCCTGTAGGTCGGCCGCCAGTGCGTGGTCGCTGAAGAACACGAAGTGGACATCGTCGGCCAATGGCAGGTCGTCGACGCGGTGATCGGACAGCCGCTGTCATCCGACCATCGCGGCGCGCCGGACGATCCAGCGATAGATCATTGTCCAACGGTATGTCAGGCCTATGGTGAGGCCATGCGAATCGCCATCGGCGTCCTCGGCGTCATCATCGCGTTGTTCGGTGTCCTCTTCGCACTGCAGGGCTTCGGCGTCGTCGGCGGCAGTCCCATGACCAACACCACCACCTGGTCCATCCTCGGGCCGGTCATCGCGTTGGTCGGCATCGCCCTGGCGATCGGGGCATGGCGTCGCAGGTCTTGAGTGTCAGCGGCGCGTCGACGCGGTCAGTGCAGGGCTTGGGCGCTGAATGCCTCGTGCACTTCCCAGACGTCGACCTGGTCGGGGGTGAGTCCGGCGCGCTTGAGCGCCAAGGGCATTGCCCATGCCGGCGCCAGCCCCATGATGAGCGGATCGAGGGCGTACACCGCCGACGCCACCACCCTGGCCAAGGGTTCGACGCCACCGAATCCGCGCGCCACGAGTGCGCGCACGCCCTCGAGGCTGGACGTCCGGTGCACCACTCGTGGCGCCACATTGGCACTGGAAAGGATCGCGCGATAGAAGGCCTCGCCGGGTGAGATGTCGATGAGAATCATCGGCTCCTCCTCGAGGCTGCGCAACGTGACGCTCTGGATTTGCGGCCCGACGAAGTCCTCAGAACACCAGGACCTTCGGACGGGTGGTGAAGAGAGGGTGTGCTAAGGCCGTCGCGCACTCCGAGGTCATTCATCAGAACGACGTCGCAGCGCCCTTGGATGAGCCAGTCCTGCGCCTCTTTGCTCGTGCCTTCCTCGAAGCTGAAGTTCACTGCGGGATAACGGCTCACGAATCCCGACATGACCCGGGCAGGAGCACAGGGTTGAGCACCGGGTCCAACGCGACCTTCAGTTAGCCCGTCACTGCACTGCCGAGGTCGGCGGCATTGCGCTCGAGCTCTCGGACCCGCGCCACCAACGACCGCAGTTCCGGAAGCAGTGCGGTCCCCGCGGCGGTCAGGGTGACACCGCGTGCTCTCACGCGATGCAGCAACCGCACTCCCACGATCTTCTCGAGCTCGGAGATCGCCACCGACACGGCGGACTCGGAGATGGGCAGCTCGGCGGCGGCCGCGGCGATGGAGCCCCGCTCGGCAACGGCGACGAAGTACTCCATCTGCCGCAGAGTCATTCGCATCTACCCCAATTTTAATTGAGGAAGTTCCGTAAGAACATGTATTTGACTCCGGTAGCGCCTGGGAGAACGGTGGGAATCGAGACGTGTAGGCGAATTCAACGCCTTCGACTCGCAGGATGAGAACGGCAACAACGCGAACCGTCCGCCAGCGGCCGGGTCCCGCGGTTTCGTGAGAGGACGGATGAACATGAGTCGTGTTGCTCTGATTTCCGGAGCCAGTCGGGGAATCGGCGCGGCGACCGCACTGGTCCTATTGGGGCGCAGGGGTTTCGGGTGGTGGTCAATTACCGCTCCAGCGCCGAGCAGGCCGACGAGGTGGTCCAGGCCGTGACCGCGGCAGCCGGTGAGGCCGCCGCGATTCGGGCCGATGTGACCGGAGCCGATGATGTGGCCGCAATCCCGACGAGGTGGCCCGCACGGTGGCGTTCCTGTGCAGCGAGGCGTCCGGTTTCACCACCGGCCATTACCTGCCGGTCAACGGCGGCCTCGCGATGGATTGACGCGGACACCCACACCACAGAACCGGAAGGAACCTCCAGATGAATACGAGCGGGCAAGCTGTTGTTGTCGGAGCGACCGGCGAGGTCGGCCTCGGCATCGTCGAGCGGCTGCGCGGTGCCGGGGTGCCCGTCGTCGCCGTGGCCCGCGACCGTGACCGCCTCGAGCAGTTGCGGGCATCTGACGACGGGATCACGTTATGCGCCACCGACATTGGTGATGACTCGTCGGGTGAGGCGATCGCCGCCGCAGTGCAGGAACCCGTCCGGATGGTGGTCCAGACTGCAGCCGTACCTCCGGCCGGGCCCCTGGCCACGATCGAGCCGGACGCGCTTGGCCGGGCGGTGTCGTTGAAGCTGGGTGGACTACTGCGTCTCATCCGCGCTGTCGACGATCGATTTGTCCAGGGGTCCCGGATCGTCGCCATCGGTGGTCATTTCGGTTCCGAACCCACACCGCAGACCTGCGGGGCCGGTGTGACCAACGCCGCCCTAGCCAATCTCATTCGCCAGCTCGCCGACGTCTACGGGCCACGGGGGGTGACGGTGCACATGATCTCTCCGGGTGCCTTGGACACCGATCGACTCCGTCGGTTCGCCGGTGCCTCAGCCAAGGAACGTGGCGTCGACGTCGAAACCGTCCTCGACGAATACCGCTCCCACTCACCGTTGGGTCAGATGACCACCGTCGACCAAGTCGCCTGGGCCGTCGTTCAATTGCTGGCACCCGAGGCCGACGCGCTGCACGGTTCGACACTGGCGTTGGACGCCGGCGCGCGCCGGGGCCTTTTCTAGGGGGTTCGGCCATGCACACGATTGATCTGGCGTATGTCGAACGTGGTGTCCATGAGGAACTTGTTGCCCAGATTGCGGACCAGGAGGGCTATTACGAGGACGAGGGTGTCCACGTCGCCATCCGCAACGGGGTTGGCTGGGATCCGGAGCGTCTACGCCGCGGTGCGTCGATCGGTCTGGGCCGCGCCGTATTGCATCGGCTGACCGGCGGCATCGACTGGAAAGTGCTCAGCGTCAATACCCTTCGCCCGATGTTCTGGTTCATCGGCAACGCCGACGTGACATCCATGGCTGATCTTCGCGGGCGCCGCGTGGCCGTTCACCCCGGCCAGACCGCCCCCGGTTGGTTCACCCGGATCGTCTTGCGCAAGCACGGACTGGACCCCGATCGCGACCTGGAGTGTCTTATGCGGTTTCCGGGCGACTACCAGATGGACCTGCGACGCCTGCGGGACGGCTCCATCGACGCCGCCTGTGTCGGCACCACATTCTCACCCGAACAGGTCGCCGAAGAAGAAGGGTTTCACGTGCTGGCCTGGATCGGCGGTCATCTCCAAATCCCCACTGTCGGAGTCGCGGTGGACCCCACCCACATCCCGCTGGACAGCCCCGCCTTGCAGGCACTGGTGCGGGCCAACCAGCGCGCGCTGCGCACGATCGCCGAACAGCCTGAGTTGGCCGTGGGCTACATCGCCTCGTTCCTCAACCGGCTCACACATGATGAAGCGCAGCAGTACTACGAGCGCTACATCCGTCCGTACTTCATCCCCGACGGTCAGGTCGACCTCGATGTCGCGCAGCACGGGATCGACGCGGTCGCGGCCGAAATCGGCGTCGCCTCGGTAGCCGCAGATCTCATCTATGCGCCATCCGTATGAAGTTCAACCACGGCCTGATTAGACAGAACACGTTGCACCGCCACGGAGTTCATCAGAATCGAAAGAAGGATTCCGACCATGCACACTATCGACGTGAGCTTTGTCGGACATGGGTACCACGAGGAACTGATCGCCCATGTTGCCGATCAGGAGCGCTATTACGGCCGCGTCGGTGATGTCCTTGACGCCGCTGGCGGCGAATCCGCGCGCGTGTACCAGGTCGAGCCCCGCTGCAAGTTAGGCGGCGGCGTACGTCGGGGTTCGGTGGTCGCGGCATCACGTCCATGTTAACCGACCGGTCGCTTATGTTTGTCTAGCTCTACCGCGGGCCGATTCGCGAAACCGGCGTCGTCTCGCGCGAGAGTCAGCGGCGCGCCGACGCTCTCAGCGGTTGACCGTCGGCGGACTGAAGCAGACAGATGACGGTGCTGGGCAGTGGATTGTCAACGGTCCGATCTTGATTCGAGTCGATGAGGTATGTCACAACATAGCCACCCGACGCGACGGAGCGCCCGGTGTAGTCGGCGACTCCGGCGTTACACCTCCGGTCGGCGACATCGGCGATCGCGGCGTCCACAGTGACCGGTGCCCGGAGGTAGACCTCGGCTTGATGCGCCGTCGCGCAGTCGACGACGGAGGCGGTCACCTCACCGAGGTCGACCTGCGGGATCTCGGTCACGCAGTCGCCGACCTCGAGATCGAACCAGTTTCTCGCCTGCGGAGGCCGAGCGGTCGGGGCAGCGATCGTCGAATTCACTGACGGCGCCGTCAAATTCGTGGTCGCAGTCGCGGCCGCCGACGTGTCGCGCCGAGCGGCGTCATCGGATCCGCACGCGGCCGCAACCAGCGCGATGGCCGCACAAATGAGTGCGCAGACGCCTCGGATCCACATCGCCCGCAGTTTAGGCAGCCGGGCTGTAACACCTTAGAGGGACTAGCGATGAACCATTGTGAAACCGGAATGACGGGGACGCCTACGGCGTTCATTTCGGTTTTGAGAATAGCGTCGCGGCAGCTGCTGGTACCAGGCCGGCGTTGGGGGTTTACTGCGCATGGCAGCAGTGGCGAACCGTGTCGCTCCTTGACACCAAAGGAGTCGATGCACAATGGGTGCACCACTTGAATTTTGTTCAAAGCGCGGTGTGGTTGCGGTGCTGGCATCGGGAGTCGTCATCTCCCTGACAGCGCTCACGGGTGGAATCGCACCTGCGTTCGCCAAGCCGGGAGACAATCCGGGTGGCCCGACGACCACCGTCGTTGCGCCCGAGCCGGAGCCCCAGCAGCCGCAGGCCGAGGAGCCGGAGCCCGAAAAGAAGGCTCCCGAGCCCAAGACCGAGGTTCCGCAGGCGCCACAATCGCCTGCCGCGCCGGTCACTCCCGCGGCGCCCGCGACGCCGGCTTCACCTCCGAGCGTGGCGGCCCCGCCGAAGACGCAGGCAACCGAGTCACCCGCGAGCGTCGAACCCGAAGCACAGACTCGGACGCCGAAAGCACCGCCGTCGACCGCCGTTGCACCGCCGGTGACCAGCGTCGCGACAACCGCGCCCAGTGCGTCGGAACCGACAACCGCCGCGCGCACGCCGGCCACCGAGTCCGAGCCCAGCCCCGCGAGCTCCACGACGCGCTCGTCAAGCCCCTCGGCGGCGACGACGACCGCGGCCTCGGAGCCGGCCTCGGAGTCATCGTCAGCACCGTCGTCGAAACCCTCGGCCGCGCTGGTCGAGGGATCCGATGCCAGCCAGCCGCCGAGCAGCAGCGAGGCGTCGACGAGCGAGTCCGCATCGCGTGAGAGCAGGACCGCGAACAACGCCGAGCAGAGCACGTCCGCGAAGCCGACGGTGTCGGTCAAGGACGCGGCCAAGCAGATCGAGACGGTCGCACCGCAGACGGTGGACGCGCCCAAGGAGGACGTCGAGCTTGCCAGGAAGGCGCAGCCCGTCTTCGAGCCGCAGCCGGCACCCGCGGCCAAGGAAGACGTCGCCTCGTTCACCAGTGGCATCGAGACAAGCCTCAAGATCCCCGGCCTCGATGTCGGGGCGAGCACGAAGACCGACATCGGTGTGCAGCGCCGCGACGTCGAGCTGGCCAGCCAGGTGCGGCAGTGGAAGCCCGACTGGGTCTCCTACGACGAGTACTACCGGCCGGTCATCCTCAATCCGTTCCACGATCCGGTGCGCCTGGTCTACATGTACGACCGCGCTCCGCGGATCGTGATCATCCCGCCGCTGGCGCGGATGGTGATCGAGGCGGCTCAGTACGCGGCATACAGCTTCACCGCCGCCGTGCTGGCCCCGGTCGTCGCGGCGGTCAACACCGTCAACGCGGTGGTCGACACTGCGCAGGCGCTGACCAACATCGCCGTGGGCAGCTTCTTCGGTGGCGGCTACTTCCCGGGCGTCGGTCTTCCGCTGCCGCCACCTCCGCCGCCGGTGCAACGCTACGACAACGTGCCGGTCTTCGTGAACTACTCGCAGGCGCAGTACGAGCCGTTCCGGGTCCGTCAGATCGTCGACGTGGGCGACGACGCCCAGTACGGCGAGCGCAAGGTGCTCCTGGACGGCAGCACGCCGGCATGGGGTCAATGGACCCAGAGCCCCACGGGCGAACGGCAATTCGAGATCCACAAGACGCAGCAGTTCCCCGGCCTGGACGCGCCCGCGGAGGCTCCGTTGCCCGGCGACTACAAGCTGAGGCTGTTGTCCGACCAGCAGCCTGACTCCGGCTTCACCAGCAGGGACATCTTCCTGTTCGTGGCGGCCGGGGTGATCGGGACGTTGGGCTTCGGCGCCATCGGCATGGCGTTCTACCTCGGACGCAGGCGGCCGCAGCACTAGGCCGCCGACGGCGGGGGCGCGGGGTCAGCCCGCGCCCTTGCCGTTGTCGACGCGATAGACGGCGCCGTGGATTGCCGCGGCGTCGTCACTCGCGAGGAACGCGATCGCTTTCGCGACATCGAGTGGTTCCATCAACCCGCGCGGCGATGCGATGCGCAGGATGAGGTCCCAGTCGGCGCCCTCCGGCGCGGTGAACTCCGTCGCCTGGGGCGTCGGCATTCCGCCCGGGCAGATGGCGTTCACGCGGACGTTCTTCTTGGTGTACTCGACTGCCAGTGCGCGAGTCAGTCCGACCAGTCCGTGCTTGGCGGCGCAGTAGCCCGCCGAGTAGACCTCGCCTTCCACGCCTGCGATGGACGTGACGTTGACGATGTTGCCCGCGCTTTGGATCAGGTGGGGGAGCGCGGCCCGGCAGAGGTAGAACGGCCCGTTGAGGTTGACGGCCAGATCGCGGTCCCACTCCTCGTCGGTCATCGACGTCGTGTGGCGCATCTGGTGGAAACCGGCGACGTTCACCAGCACATCGAGTCGCCCGAACGCCTCAACACACTGCGAGACGGCATCGCGGCAGGCATCGGGCGAGATGATGTCCACCGACGCGAACCTCCCGCCGGGCACGCCGGTGAACACCGTGGCCATCCGCTCGGCGTCGCGGGCGATTCCGAACACCGAGGCGCCACGATCCGCGAAGTGCTGGGCCACCACGGCGCCCAGCCCTGACGACGCACCTGTGACCAATGCGACCTTGCCGGTTAGCTGACTCATGGGTCGACCCTCTCATGGGTCTGTCGTCAGCTACGCCGAGACCCGCGGTCGTTCGGGCGGCACGGCGGCCAGAAGCACGCGGGTGTACTCGTCGCGCGGTTCGGCGAAGAGTTCGGTGGCAGGCCGGTACTCGACTGCTTTTCCGTCGCGCATGACGAGGACGTCGTGGCTCATCCGTTGCACGACGGCAAGATCGTGGGCGATGAACAGATAGGTCAGACCCATGTCGCGTTGCAGCGTCGCGAGCAGATCGAGGACACGCGCCTGCACTGAAACATCAAGCGAGGCAGTGGCTTCGTCGAGGATGAGCAGCTCCGGCTCGCCGGCGAGCGCACGTGCGATGCTTACCCGCTGCCGTTCGCCGCCGGACAGCTCGTGCGGGTAGCGCGAGGCGTACGCCGCCGGCAGGCCGACGAGTTCGAGCAGCTCGCTCACCCGCGCCTCGCGCGCGCGCTTGCTTTGAACCAGACCGTGCACCCGGAGCGGCTCACCCACGGAAGTGCCCACCCGCACACGGGGATTGAGCGACGCGAACGGGTCCTGGAAGACCAGACTGATCCGCCTACGCAGCGCCTTCTCCGCGGACCCGCGCACTCCGATTACGTCGGCCTGTCCCAACGTGACGGTGCCCGCGTCGGGTTTGACCAGTCCGGTCAGCGCGCCTGCCACGGTGGATTTGCCCGAACCGGATTCGCCGACGAGACCCAGTGTGGTGCCCCGTCGCACCTCGAACGACAAGTTCTTGACGGCGTGGATGCTCGATCTGCCGACCGGCGTCGTGATGTCGTAATGCACATCGAGCCCGTCGACGACCAGCAGCGCCTCGGCGCCGGCCGCCGGCGGCGGGGGACCAGCGCCGCCCACGAGCGGGCGGGCATCGAGGAGTTCGCGCGTGTAGGGATGCTGCGGATCGTCGAACACCTCGGCAGTCGGTGCTTGTTCGACGGCCTGGCCGTCCCGCAGCACCGTGACGTCGTCGGCAACCTGGCCGATGACACCGAGATCGTGGCTGATCCACACCACCGCGGTACCGAAGTCTCGCTGCAGATCGCGGACCAGTTCGATGATCTGTGCTTGCGTCGTGACGTCGAGCGCGGTCGTCGGCTCGTCGGCGATCAACAGCTCTGGATCGCAGGCCATCGCGATCGCGATCATCGTGCGTTGCTTCTGCCCACCCGATAGTTGATGCGGGTAGGCATGCAGCCGCGACTCGGGATCGGGCAGCCCGACCGCCTGCAACAACTCCAGCGCGCGACCGCGGGCCTGTCGGCGGGTCATTGCGCGATGCGCTTCAAGGGATTCCGTGATCTGACGTTCAATCGTCAGCAGCGGGTTGAGTGACGTTCCCGGATCCTGGAACACGAAGCCGATCCGACCGCCGTGGACCTTGCGCAGCGTGCGGTCGGAGGCGCCGACGAGTTGAACTTGACTCGATGTCGCCGCCGTTGCGGCTCCGGTGCCCGAATCGCCTGCCAGCGTGCTCGTGCCGGTTACCTGGGCGCCCGGTGTATCGAGCAGTCCGGTCGCCGCGAGCACCGTCATCGACTTGCCGGATCCCGACTCGCCGACGATGCCCAGCGTCTGATCCCGTTGCACGTCGAACGAGATACCGCGCACGATCTCGCGTCTGCCGATGCTCACCCGCAGATCGTCCACGCGAAGTACCGATTTGCTCACCGCCTTCTCCGTGCCTCGATCATGGTGCGCTGCTTGGGGTCCAGTACGTCACGAAGACCATCGCCGGCCAGGTTGAACGCCAGCACCGCAACGAAGATCGCCGCGCCGGGGAACACCGCCATCCACCATGCCAGCGTCACGAAGCCCTGGGAGTCGAAGATCATCCGGCCCAATGACGGCTGCGGCGGCTGGATGCCGAGGCCGAGGAACGACAGCGCCGCCTCCGACAGAATCGCGAACGCCAGCGACAGCGATGTCTGAACGACCAAGGGCCCGGCGATGTTCGGCACGATGTGGCGACCAAGGATGTAGAGGTGACCCGTACCCAGCGTGCGCGACACGGCCACGAACGGCTCGACGCGCACGCTCATCGTGCTGGCCCTCGCGACGCGCGCGAAGATCGGGGTGTAGACGATCCCGATCGCGAGGATCGTGGTCGTCAACCCGGGACCGAGAATTGCCACGACCGCCAACGCCAGCAGCAACACCGGAAAGGCGAACATGACGTCGACCACGCGCATGAACACCGTGTCGAGCCAGCCGCCGCGGTAGCCGGAGAGCACGCCGATCGTCACTCCGACGACGACCGCGAACGCCACGCTGATGACCGCGACGCGCAGCGAGGCCTGCGTTGCCACCAGCACGCGGGACAGCACGTCGCGACCCAGCTCATCGGTGCCAAACCAGTGCGCGCCGCTCGGCGCCTGCAACGCATTGGGGACGTCGACGTCGTTGACGCCATATGGGGCAATCCAATTGGCGGTGACCGCGACGAACACGATGACGGCCAGCACTGCGGCGCTGGTTACCGTGACCGGGTTGCTCAGCAGCAGCCGCCACGACGGCACCCGTGTGCCCACCTCGTTCTGGGTCGTCATGACAGCCGGATCCTCGGATCGACCACCGCGTAGAGGACATCGACGATGAGATTGATGAGCAGGAACAGCGCCGCGATCAGCAATACAGCGCCCTGGATGACCGAGTAGTCCCTGGAGGCGACGGCGTTGTACACCAGGCGGCCCAGACCGGGCCACGCGAAGACGACCTCGACGACGATGACGCCGCCGAGGATGGTGGCCAGCTGGATGCCGGTGATGGTCAGCACCGGGATGAGCGCATTGCGCACGGTGTGCCGAAAGGTGACCACGCGAGGGGACAGACCCTTGGACCGCGCAGTGCGGACATAGCCCGCGGCGGCCACCTCCAACACGGCGGACCGCACATAGCGCGTCATGATGGCCGCCGCGACGAGACCGACCGTCAGTGCGGGCAGCACGATGTGCCGCAGCCAACCCGCCGGATTATCAAGCAGCGGTTGGTATCCCGATGTCGGAAGCCAGCCCAGCGTCGTGGCGAACAACGCGATGAACAGAATCGCCATCCAGAAATCGGGAATCGAGACGCCGAACTGCCCGGCGATCCGGACGATGGCGTCGCTCACCTTGCCCTCGTGCAACGCCGACCAGATACCGGCAGGCAGGGCGATCGCCAACGCGATGACGATGCCGACCACGGCCAGTGAGACAGTCGCGGGAAGCCGCTCGAGAAGTATCCCCGTCACCGGGTCCCCGTTGCGGAAGCTGACACCGAGGTCACCGGTGAGCGCCGAGGAGATATAGCCGAAGAACTGCTCGACGATCGGCTTGTCCAACCCGCTCGCCGACCGCAACGCCTGATACGCCTCGGGTGTATAGCGGGTACCCAACGCGATGCGTACGGGGTCCCCGGGTACCAGGTGCACGATCGCGAACACCACCACCAGGACACCCGCCAGCACGACGACGGAGTAAAGCAGCCGGCGCGCCAGGAAGCGCGCTACCGGATGAGTCATCAACTGGGTCACTGTGATTGCCCCTGTGCGATGGCAACGGAGCGGAACCGGATCGCCCTGTCGCGGCGCGACTCGAAGCCAGAAAGATCGGTGCTCCAGCCCTGGATCACCGACGGGTTGTAGAGATAGATGTAGCTCACCTGATCCGCGATGATGGTGGCCGCCTTCGCATACAGCTCGCCGCGCGCCTGCCGATTGGTCTGTACCCGTCCGGCGTCGAGCAATCGGTCCACTTCGGGGTTCGAGTATTTTTGCGCGTTGCTCGTCCCGTCCGTGTGGTGCTGCGCGTAGTAAAAGTCGTCAGGGTCGATGTTGCCGAGCCAGCCCATCATCAGCATGTCGTAATGGCCGTTGTTCTGCTCGTCGAGCCACGTGGCGAAGTCGACGGTGCGGATGTGCACCGTGATGCCAAGCGGCGCAAGGTTGTCCGCGATGACCTGAGCGGCCGTCACCGTCTCCGGGTACTCGCTGGTGACCAGCATGTCGAGGTCGGCCTTCGTGATTCCGGATTCGGTCAACAGGGCCTTGGCGCGGTCGATGTCGTAGCCGTATCGGTGGTAGTCGGTGTACCAGGGGTTGCCCTTGGGGATGGCCAGCTGGTTCGCGGCGGCGGTACCGTAACTCGTCGCCTTCACGATGGCGTCGCGATCGATGCCGTAAGCGATCGCCCGCCGCACCCGCACGTTGCTCCAGGGTTGGCGCGCCTCGTTGAGCGCCAGATACCAGTAGTCATTGCTCGGCGTGACCGCCAGCCTTATCGAGTCGTCCTCGCGTAGTTGAGAAACCCGCTGCGGCGGAATCGAATCGGTCCAGTCGATCTCGCCTGCCTGCAGAGCCGACAACGCCGTGGACGGCTCGGAGATGAACCGGAACGTGACACCCGAGATCTTCGGAGCGCCACCCCAATAGGCGGGATTCGCCTTGAGTGTGATCGAGTCGCCGCTCTTCTGGCCGACGAACGCGAACGGGCCGGTGCCGACGGGGTGCGTGGCGATCTGACCGCTTTCGACGTTCTTGCGCGACACGATCGCCATGCCCTTGAAGCCGCCGATGTTGGTCAGCAGATTCGGTGTCGGCTGCTTGACCCGGATGACGACGGTGGCGGGGTCGGGGGCACTGACATCGGTGACGGCGCTGAACTTGTCGGCGTTGGTCAACTTCTCGTCGATGATTCGGCGGTAGGAGTAGACGACGTCGTCGGCGGTGAATGGGCTGCCGTCGTGGAAGGTGACGTTTCTGCGGAGGTGGAACGTCCAGACGAGCTGGTCTGGGCTGACGGTCCACGACTCGGCGAGGGCGGGTCGCATGTCGAGGTTGGCGTCGGGTTCGACGAGTGTGTCGAAGACATTCTCCAGCACCTCGAACGAGAAATAGGCGCTGGTTTTGTGCGGATCGAGCTGGTCGGGCTCGCCGGCGATCGCGGCGATGAGGTTTCCCGCCGAATTGTCGCCCAAGTCAACCCGTTCCCCGGTGGAGCACGCGGTCATGCCAAGGACGAGGGCAAGGACGGCGACAGCGGCCCGCACCGCCGGTCTTCTCATCGCCATCACCCCGAAGTCGTCGAGCGGTCTGTACCCGCAGAAAGCGGTCCCCGAAACGCGGGGCCGGTCAAAGCGGTGACGACGCCGCGTGCACACTGAGATACTCAGTCGTCAGATTGCCGGCTCAGCCGGCGCGGGACTTGCCGTCGACGCCGCTGGAGGGGACGCACATGGTGAGACTCATCCGCTGGCTTGCGGTGGCGGCCATCTGTGTCGCCGCCCCCGTCGGCGTCGCGGGCCTCGCTGCAGGTCAGGGTGACGTCAAGGCCCCCGGCGTGCCAGAAGGCGTCTACACCGTCAATATCGACGGTCAGGCCTCGACGACGTGGGAGATCTATCCCATCTGCGTCCCGACAGTGGGTGACCTGCGCGAGCCGCTGCTCCTTCCGGTCGCCTGCAGGCTGAAGGTCACGCCGAACGGACAGCCGGGCGCCGAGGCCACGATGACCGACGGTCGGTGGACCTTCGTATACGACACCATCGACGGCCGCACCTGTCCCGACGGCACCACCGCCCCGCAGAAGACGATCTATGCCTTCGACCCGTACGTGTGGACCGGCACGATGACGGTGATGCACGGCGGCGAGTGCAACGACCAAGCCGCGATGGTCAAGGTTCCGTTCAACATGGCGTTCAAGGAGCCGCTGGCGATCCCCGTCACCGACTACCCGCTGATCTGCGAGCCCGGCGGCCTGCGCCGCTGCTTCTGAGTGCCTGACGATCCGACGATCGGCCGGGGAGCGGGCCGGGGTCTACAGCCCACGCCGCGGCCCAGCGTGCCCTTGCTCAACGGCAAGGTCGTCGACCTGACGGGTCCCGAGATCACCGAACGCTGGGGTGTCACGTGCACCGATCTGGGCGCATCCGTGGTGGCGCCGAACGGCAAGCTGGTGTCCGTCTTCGGGGACACCTTCTCGGGCCGCAGGGTCGGCGAGGGCGACTGGCGATCGCCCGTCGTGCTCATCGGCACCGGCGACGCCGACCACGAGATCGTCTACGAGCGCGCCGGCGGCGACGACCCGGACTACGCACACCAGCTGTGGTCATACGTCCACGACACGTCGAGTAGTTGGACCCGCGGCGGAATCAGCACCGTCATCCCATCGGATCTGCTGCGTGTCGGCGATTCGATCTACCTGCACGCCATCGTCAATCGCGGGTTCGGCAACGTCATCTGGACCGAGATCTGGCGCTCCGACGACAGCGGCGTCTCGTGGACGCACATGGGCGCCGATGCGAAATTCCCCGCCGGACTGCACGACGGCCACGCCCAGTGCTGGTCGTGGGACCTCGACCCCGACGACGGCTGGGTGTACGTGGTGGCCACGGGTTTTCAGCGCGACAAGGGCATCATCCTGATGCGGGTGCGTCCCGACGACATCGGCAACCGGTCCGGTTATCGGGCATGGGGTTTCACCGACCAATGGGGGTGGGGTGAGCGCGCGACACCCATCACACCGGACGGCGAGAAGTGGGGCGAACTCACGTTCCGCCGCATGGCGCAAGGCAAGTGGATCCTCGGCGGATTCCTCGCATCGGAATACGCCCTCGGATATCGGGTGGTGGACTCGCCGGTGGCCAACATGCACACGACACCGATGCAGAAACCCGTCGTGGGCTCGGCGTGGACCGCGGAGAACCACCTGAAGAACCAGGTCGCGCAGCTCTACGGCGGTTACGTGCTGCCCGGCTCACGGTTCGACATCGCCGGCGGAATCGGGCTGGTGGTATCGCAGTGGAACACGTCGCAGGGATGGCCTTATCGCGCAATGCAATTCAAGGCTGCGCTCAAGGACACGACGAAGATCGCCGAACCGCCGGACCCGATCAACCTCTGAAGGCTAGACGGTGAATCCGCCGTCGACATCCCAGTGTGCGCCGGTGATGTACCCGGTATCGGGGCCCGCCAGATAAGCGACCACGCCGGCGATATCACGCGGATGGCCGTAGCGACCCGTGGCCATGACTTGCTTTGCGGCTTCGGCGAACTCGCCCTCGTCCGGGTTCATGTCCGTGTTGATGGGACCTGGCTGCACGTTGTTCACGGTGATGCCGCGTGGCCCGAGTTCGCGAGCCAGACCCCGGGTCAGCCCGGCGACCGCGCCCTTCGTCATGGCATATACGGAGAGTCCGGGGCCGGGCACTCGGTCGGCGTTGATGCTGCCGATGTTGATGATGCGCCCGCCGCCACCGAGATGGGCAAGCGCCGCCTGGGTCGCAACGAACACGCCGCGGATGTTGATCGCCACGATTCGGTCGAAATCCTCGGGCGGAAACGTGGCGGCCTCGCCGATGATCGCGATGCCTGCGTTGTTCACCAGGATGTCGAGGCCGCCGAGTTGGGCCACCGTCTCGTCTACTGCCCGCCTGACCTGATCGGCGTCGGCGCTGTCGGCCTGAATCGCCACCGCGGTCCCGCCATCACCCCGCACCTCGTCGACCAACTTCGAAGCGTCCGTTGCCGAGGCTCCGTAGGTGAACGCGACCGCGGCACCGTCGGCGGCCAGCCGTCGCACGATCTCCGCCCCGATGCCTCGGGACCCTCCGGTCACCAGCGCTCGCCGTCCCGTCAACGGTGCTTCCATGCCAGTCGTCCTCTCGGTGCCCAATCGTTTCACCGCTTTAAGTACCGGAAGCACGGCAATCATTCCCGTGTTGCGGAAGTCGGTATCGTCGGCGATTGATGCCAACACCCGTTCCAGCACCCAGCGGCAAATTGCAGCGTTGGGAGAACCGGACCGAGTGGCCGCTCGCCGCCATCGCGCTCCTCTTTCTCGCTCTTTATTCGATCGAAGTACTGGTGCGGCCCCCACCGCCTACAGCGCACCTCATCGAGGCCGTCAACAGCGTGCTTTACCTGGCCTTCGTTGTCGATTACGTGGTGCGCCTGTGTTTGGCGAACGGGCGCACGCGGTGGTTCTTCAGACATCTGTTAGACCTGGCAATCGTCGCGTTGCCGTTCCTGCGGCCTCTGCGGCTGCTGCGTCTGGTGGTCCTGTTCGGGGCGCTGCAGCGCGTCGTCGGGTCCGCGATCCGGGGTCGCGTCGCCATCTATACAGCCTGCAGTTCGGTGCTGCTCATCTACGTCGCGTCGTTGGCTGTACTCGAGGCCGAACGCACCGATCCGGAATCGGACATCAAGTCGTTCGGGCAGGCGCTGTGGTGGGCGGTCACCACGGTCACCACTGTCGGCTACGGGGATCTCACACCGGTGACGTTCACCGGCCGCCTCATTGCGGTGCTGTTGATGATCGGGGGCATCAGCCTCGTCGGTGTCATCACGGCGACGCTTGCGTCATGGATCGTGCAGCGCGTGTCAGAGGGGGACGAGAGAAACCGGTCGGCGACGGCGGCGCAGATGGATGAGCTGCGGATGGAGATCAAGCGGCTGAGTGAAGCCGTGCACCACATTTCCTCCGAGCAGCGCCGCTCTGCCGCCTATGGTGAAGCCCGTGATGCAATCTGACAAGAAGCGAATCGTCATCTGGGGCACCGGATTCGTCGGGAAGATGGTCATTCCCGAGGTCGTCAAGCATCCCCTGTTCGAGTTGGTCGGCGTCGGGGTGAGCAATCCCGGCAAGGTCGGCCGCGACGCCGGCGAGATCTGCGGCCTCGGCGAGAAGCTCGGGTGTGGCGGCCACCGATGACGTCGATGCACTGATCGCGCTGAAACCCGACGCGTTGGTGCATTACGGCCCCACTGCCGCTCATGCCGACGAGAACATCGCCTGATCACCAGGTTTCTGCGGGCCGGCATCGACGTCTGCTCGACGGCGATGACGCCGTGGGTGTGGCCGACCATGCACCTCAACCCGCCGAACTGGATCGAGCCGATCACCGAGGCCTGCGAGCTGGGCGAGTCGTCGTGCTTCACCACCGGCATCGACCCCGGCTTCGCCAACGACCTGTTCCCGATGACGCTGATGGGATTGTGTTCGGAGGTCCGCAAGGTGCGAGCGTCTGAACTGCTCGACTACACCAATTACGAGGGCGACTACGAGTACGAGATGGGCATCGGCAAGCCGCCCGACTACCGGCCATTGTTGGAAAACCCCGACATTCTGGTATTCGCCTGGGGCGCAACGGTTCCGATGATCGCTCACGCTGCGGGCATCATGCTCGACGAGATCACCACCACCTGGGATAAGTGGGTGACACCCACCGAGCGCAAGTCCGCGAAAGGCGATCATCGCGCCGGGCAATGTGGCCGCGGTCCGATTCACGATCAACGGCGTGTACCAGGGCGAGACGCGCATCCAGCTCGAACACGTCAACCGGATCGGCGACGACGCCGCTCCGGAGTGGCCGACTGGCAACCAGAACGACGTCTACCGGGTCGACATCGAGGGCACGCCGAGCATCTTCCAGGAGACCGCGTTCCGGTTCACCGACGGCTCGGGTCGCGACGCGGCTGCCGCCGGCTGCCTGGCGACGGGGCTGCGGGCGCTGAACGCGGTGCCCGCCGTCAACGACCTGTCGCCGGGCTGGGTGACAGCGCTGGACCTTCCGCTCATTCCCGGGGCGGGGACTATCCGGTAGTAACCGCTAACGTGTGAGAGATGTCTGACGGGGTAGGGCTGTCGATCGGCGCCACCAAGCTGGCGGCCGTGGTAGTGGGCCGGGCCGCCGTGACGCGGTCTCCGGTCCTGACGCGTTTTCCGCACCGGCCGCCGGAGGTCGGGGTGCCCAGCGAAAACCCCTACCTCGACGAACGCGGGCTGATCATCACCGACTTCGTCGACCGGGTGGGTGATCCGGTCGGCATCGTGGCCGCCGACGGCTCGTTGCACCAGGCCGACGGTGTGCTCGCGGACGCGCTGCGGGCCATGCTCGTCACGGTCGGGGGCGGCAGGCCGCCCGCCGACCCGGTTGCCGTGACATACCCCGCACACTGGCGGCAATCGGCCGTCGACGCACTGCGTGGCGCGCTGGCCGCGATGCCGGAGTTCGGGCAGCCGACGCCGGCGCCCGTCGTGTCCGACGCCACCGCGGCGTTGACGGCACTGCAGGACGACCCGGGCCTGCCCACCCGAGGTGTCATCGCGCTGTGCGATTTCGGTGGGACGGGAACCAACGTCACCCTCGTCGACGCCGCCAACGGATACGCCCCGATCGGCCCGACCGAGCGCGACACCGACCTGTCGGGTGATCTCGTCGACCAGGCTCTGCTCACCCACGTCATCAACGACCTCTCCGCGGCCGGGTCCATCGACCTGTCCGGTACCTCGGCGATCGGATCGCTGACCCAACTGCGGGCGCAGTGCCGCGGCGCCAAGGAGCGGTTGTCCACCTCCGGTGTCACCTCGCTGGTGGCCGAGCTGCCCGGGCACCGCAGCGAGGTGCGGCTGACGCGCAACGAGCTGGACGACGCGATGCGCCAGCCGCTCACCGATTTTGTCGGTGTGCTGCAGGATACCTTGGAGCGCAACGGAGTTCGCGAACTCGCCGCCGTCGCGACCATGGGCGGCGGGGCACGGATCCCCATTATCACCACGACGTTGTCCGAACACTTCCGAGTGCCGGTCATCACCAACGGCCAGCCCGAGCTGACCGCGGCCATCGGCGGCGGACTGGCGGCTGTGCGCGGCACGGTCGCCGACGGGATGACGTCGATGGGCGCCGCGGCGCCGGCCGCCGCAGCGGCGGCAGCGGCGACGGCGATGGCACCCGAAGTGGCTGCGTCGCCCGACGACGTGTCGCCGCAGTCCAGCACGTTCCGCGCGCTGGCGTGGTCGGACGCCGACGAGGTTCCCGACGTGGCACCGACGGATCCATACGACTACGCCCGGCCTTTCGAGCCGGCCCAGACTGCCGACGTGCGACCGCAGATGCAGTTCCAACACGACCCGTACGAGCACGGCGAGGCCGCGGCCCCGATCCCGTGGTACCGGCGTCCCGAGGCAGCGCTCGGCGCCGGCGTGCTCGTGGTCCTGCTGGCCCTTGGCGGTGCTGTGCTGTACGTGACACGCAGCGATGACACTCCGTCGACGCCGGCCTCGACCACCGCGCCGATCACCACCACGGCGCCGCCGACCACCACGAGCGCAGCCCCGGCTCCACCGCCCGCGACCACCGAGGCGCCGCCGGAGACCCGCACGGTCACCCGGCAAGCGCCGCCGCCTGTGGAGACAGTCACGCAGCCGCCTCCGGCGACCACTGAGCCCCCGCCACCGCCGCCGACGAGTGAGGCGCCGCCTCCGCCGCCGGAGACGACCACTGCTGCGCCGCCACCGTCGACGCAGCCACCACTCATACCGACGCTGCCGTACGAAACCATCCCCGGTCTGCCCTTCGTGCCGAACCCGATACAGCCGCCGCCTGCCCAGCCATAGGCTGTGCGGCATGACGCAGACCGACGGCATGCTCTTCGACCCGAATACTTACGACCCGCAGCAGTTCGACCAGGAAACCCGCAGGTTGCTGCGTGCCACGATCGACTTCTTCGAGGGCCTGGGCAAGAAGCGCATCCTCGATGACGACCTCGCCGCGCAGTGGCCAGCCGACTTCGTCGACTTCGTCAAGCGCGAGAAGCTGTTCGCGACGTTCCTCACCCCGTCGGAGTTCGCCGACGGCAATCCGAACAAGCGCTGGGACGCCGCCCGCAACGCCGCGCTCTCGGAAATCCTCGGCTTCTACGGGTTGACCTACTGGTACACCGAGCAGGTCACCATCCTCGGTCTCGGGCCGATCTGGCAGAGCGACAACAAGGACGCCAAACTCAAGGCCGCCGACGATCTGGAGGCCGGCGAGGTGATGGCCTTCGGACTGTCCGAACGCGCGCGCGGCGCCGACGTCTACAACACCGACATGGTGCTCACCCCCGCCAGTGAGGAGGACCGCGCCAACGGCATCCTGTACCGGGCGACGGGGGAGAAGTACTACATCGGCAACGGCAACGTCGCCAGCATGGTGTCGGTGTTCGGCCGCCGCGACGACGTCGAAGGCCAAGATGCTTACGTGTTCTTCGCCGTCGACAGCCACCACGAGAACTACCACCTGATCGACAACGTCGTGCACATGCAGATCTACGTGAGCACGTTCCGGCTCGAGAACTATCCGGTGCGTGAAGAGGACATCTTGCACACCGGCGTGGAAGCATTTGCCGCAGCACTGAATACGGTCAACGTCGGCAAATTCAACCTGTGTACCTGCTCGATCGGGATGACCGAGCACGCCTTCTACGAGGCGATCACCCACGCGCAGAATCGCATCCTCTACGGCAACCCAGTGACCGACTTCACGCATGTGCGCACGAATTTCGTCGATGCGTACTCACGACTGGTGGCGATGAAGCTCTTCGCCCAGCGATCCGTCGACTACTTCCGCAGCGCCAGCCTTCAGGACAGGCGCTATCTGTTGTTCAACCCGATGACCAAGGCGAAGGTCACGATGGAGGGCGAGACAGTGCTGAGGGCACTGCACGATGTGATCGCCGCCAAGGGCTACGAGAAGAACACGATGTTCCGCGAGGTCGCCCAGCTCATCGGCACGTTGCCGCGGTTGGAGGGCACTGTGCACGTGAACGTCGGCCTGGTGCTGAAGTTCATGCCGAACTACATGCTCAACCCGAAGGAATACCAAGAGATTCCGACGCGCAACGACCCCGCCGACGACGTGTTCTTCTGGAATCAGGGGCCCACCCGCGGCGCCGGCCAGGTGCAGTTCGCCGACTGGACGCCGGCATACGAGTCGCACGTCGACATCCCGAACGTCGCGGTGTTCTACGAGCAGGCCAAGGCATTCCGGGAGCTACTCCTGACCGCGGCGCCCGACGCCGACCAGCAGAAGGATCTGGACTTCCTGCTCAACGTCGGGCACCTCTTCTCGCTGATCGTCTACGGCCAGCTCATTCTGGAGCAGGCCGATCTGACCGGTCTGGACAGCGACATCATGGATCAGATCTTCGACTTCCAGGTGCGCGACTTCAACACGTATGCCGTTGCGCTGCACGGCAAGCCGACCGCAACCCCGGCTCAACTTCAGTGGGCACTGGGCACGATCCGCAAACCGGTGGCCGACCCGGAACGGTTCACCCGGGTGTGGGAGCGCGTGAAGGCCTACGACGGCGCATACGAGATGCGGCCATAGGGCTCGATGATGAAGGACTACGGCCATTTCATCGATGGCAGTGAGGTCGACCCCGGCGCTGGGGCGTGGCTGGACAGCATCGATCCCTATCTGGGCGAACCGTGGGCGAGGATCGCTCGAGGCGACGCGGCCGACGTCGATCGCGCGGTGTCGGCTGCTGCGCGTTGCATGCGGGAGGGCCCGTGGGCCACGATGACGCCGACGGAGCGCGGCAAGCTGATGGTCCGCCTGGCTGACGTCGTCGCCGATAACGCCGAGCGGTTGGCCGAGACCGAAACTCGCGACAACGGCAAGCTTCTGGCGGAGATGCGCGGTCAGCTGAACTACCACCCCGAATGGTGGCGCTACTTCGGGGGCTTGGCCGACAAGATCCAGGGCGCAGTCATGCCGATCGACAAGCCGGACATGATGGCGTTCACTCGGCACGAGCCGGTCGGCGTAATCGCTGCCCTGACCGCGTGGAATTCGCCGTTGCTCTTCGTCGCGTGGAAGTGCGCTGCGGCCATCGCCGCCGGCTGCAGCATCGTCGTCAAGCCATCCGAGTTCGCCTCGGTGTCGACACTCGAGTTCGCCCAGCTGACGCGGGAAGCCGGTTTCCCTGACGGCGTCTTCAACGTCGTGACGGGATTGGGTGAGGAGGCCGGGGCCGCACTCGTCGAGCACCCCGACGTCGCCAAGATCACGTTCACCGGATCGGACGCGACCGGTGCCAAGATCTACGCGCAGGCGGCCCGCGGCCTCAAGCGGGTCTCGCTCGAACTGGGTGGGAAGTCTCCCAACATCGTGTTCGACGACTGCGATATGGACGCTGCTGCGGCCGGCGTCATCTCCGGTATCTTCGCGGCGACGGGGCAGACCTGTATCGCGGGTTCCCGTCTGCTGGTGCAGAACTCGATCCGGGAGAAGTTCACCGACCGCGTCGTCGAGCTCGGCAAGTCGGCGCGCACGGGCAACCCGATGTCACCCGATACCAACATCGGTCCCGTGACGACTCCACCGCAGTACGCCAAGATCCTGGACTACATCGGCGTCGCCAAGGCCGAGGGTGCGCAGTGCGTGTTGGGCGGCGGGCCCGCGAGCGACCTACCCGGCGGGCAGTTCGTCGAGCCGACGATCTTCGTCGGCGTCAAACCGGAGATGCGGATCGCCCGCGAAGAGGTGTTCGGCCCGGTGCTCTCGATCATCGGGTTCGAGGACGAGGCCGACGCCGTGCGGATCGCGAACGACACCATCTACGGTCTGGCGGCTGGTGTTTGGACCAGTGACATCGGCCGGGCAGTGCGCATGTCGTCTGCACTGAAGGCCGGCACCGTGTGGGTCAATACGTACCGCGCGATCAGCTACATGATGCCGTTCGGCGGAATGAAGCACTCCGGCATCGGGCGGGAGAGCGGAATCGACGCCATCAAGGAATACCTCGAGACCAAGAGCGTGTGGCTGTCTTACGCCGCCGGCGCGCCCGCCAACCCCTTCATCATGCGCTAGCGCGATTTGGGCCGTTTGATCAACACCAGATGCGCCAACGGAATCTGCATCTGCTCGGGCGACGCCGCCAGTCGCTGCGCCACACCGGCTTCCAGGCGATCCATGAACTGCGCGGCCCGCGGATCGTCATGGCCGCCCTCGAGCGCACCCATCAACGTCGGAAACACCGCGGCCCTGATGAACGACGCCCATGCTGCACCGAAAGCCGTTGCATCGCTGTTGATCTGATACTGGCTCCAGAACCGGTCCTCGGCGTTGAACACTTCGAGGCGCTCGATCTCCAGCTGCTCGAACCGGCCGGACGGCGCGAACGGGGCGAAGAACTCCTCCTCGCGGCGGGCGACGACAGGGATCTGCATCCGCGCCGCCTCGTCTTCGCCGAGCAGGCCGTCTCCGCGCAACTCGACCAGCGCATCGAGCAGGCAGCGGAACAACGGCTCATACCCGAAACGGCCTTCGTCGTCGACGGCCATCGTCATCACCACGAGGCGCCCGCCCCGCCGCAACTCCCTGCCGCGGAACGCGAGGAACTCGTGCCAGTCATGCGCGGCTTGTTTGGCATACGCGGCGCGCGTGTCCTCGTCTGCGCTGAAGGCCACCTGGATGTGATCGGGGATGGCCGCCGGAACTCGGCTAAGCCACTGGATCGCCCACGCGCTCCAGGCCAGGTGCACACTGCCCGACGGCATGATCTGCTCGTAGAACGAACGCCCGATCGCCGAGGCGAACGTCGCCGCGTCCTTGGCGAGGTAGCTGTCCGGATCATCCGACAGGGTGCGGAACATCGCGGTGAAGTCGTTCTCCGGCACGTCGGTGTGGATGACGAGGATCGCGTGCTCGGGGCGGGTCCGCGTGCGCAGCACGTCGATCGCCGCGCCGATGGGCAGCAGGGAGTTGTGCGCCGTCGACGCCCCGTAGTCGGCGATGACGATCGGCTGCGGCGCCCTCGGCAACGGCACCACCGACGCGGCCTCCTCGAAGATCGCCATCGCGGGCCGCAAGCCGGCCGCCTGCAGACGCGAGCTGGCGGTGTAGGAGGCGCTGTCCATCGACTCAGGACGCACGACGATGCTGGACTCAGGCATCGCGACCTCCGGGACGTGCGGGCAACTCGTTACTGCGACGGTAGTACCCCGATTGACGCAGCGGCGCAAACCTGGCCGTGACAGACTGCGCCCATGAGCAGACGGGCGGGATCGCGGGTCTTCCTCGTCTCCGCAATCCTGACGCTGGTGATCGGCGCCGTCGGCCTGATCCTGTCGCTGATCCTCAACGCGTTCGTCTTCGACAAGTATGACGCGTACGGCGAGGTGCCGATCCCAGGCTCGACGCGCCTGCATCTTCCCGCGGGTGCGGTGAACGTCAGCTTCCACACCGTGCTCACAGGGCAACCCGCCGGCGGGCTGCCGGTTCCGAACCTGCACCTGTCGATCTTCTCCCCGTCGGGGCTGCCCGAGGTGGCCGTGAACGAAGACTTCGGCTCGTCGACGACTGTCAACAACGATGCCCGCGTGCGGGTTTGGGTGTTGCAGGTGCAACAGGCGGGCATGTACGAGATCACCACGGACGGCAACGTCAACGGCTATATCAGTCCCCGGCTCGCATTCGGACACGGAAGTTCCTATGGCTGGCTGGCGTGGGTGTTCGGCGCGATGCTCGTCGCCGGCGCCGTCGAGCTCACCGCGGCGCTGCTGTTGTCCGCACGAGCGGCCAAAAAAGCGCGACCGCTTGCGCCGCAGGAACTGCTCAACGTCGAAGAGCCGACTTGGACCGGCGGGATTACCGCGGTGCCGACGGCCGCCGACAGCTACACCCCGAGCGATCAGGGCGTGCGCCTCGAACAGCTCAAGCAGCTCGCGGCGCTGCGGGATTCGGGAGCGCTCACCGAAGACGAGTTCGAGGCCGAGAAGCGCCGCATCCTCGAGAGCTAGTGGTGTGTCGCGCAAATAGATAGCGTTTGACTGGATAGGATCCTTGTCATGAGGAAGCCTGTCGCTGCGTTGGAGATTTCCGTGGGGCAGCGTGAGTTGCTGGAGTCGGTGGCGCGGTCGCAGTCGGGTGCCCATCGTGAGGTAGTGCGAGCGAAGGCGTTGTTGATGGCGTCGCAGGGGGCCGCGAATACTGTTATTGCGCAGGCATTGTCGGTGTCGCCGGCCTCGGTGGCGAACTGGCGGGCACGGTTCGCCGAGGACGGGTTGGCGAAGTTGGGCCAGGTCCGCAAAGGTCGTGGTCGTAAGCCGTCGATCCCGCAGGACAAGATCGACGAGATCCTGGATCTGACCCAAAACTATCGTCCGCAGGGTCAGACCCATTGGAGCTGTCGGACGATGGCCGAGGCGGTCGGGGTCTCCAAGGACACGGTGCAGCGGGTGTGGTCGGCACGCGGTTTGAAACCGCACCGGATCGAGACGTTCAAGCTGTCCAACGATCCCCGCTTCGACGAGAAACTCGTCGACGTCGTCGGGTTGTATCTGAACCCGCCGGAAAAGGCGATCGTGTTGTGCGCCGACGAAAAATCCTCGGTGCAAGCCCTGGACCGCACCCAGGCCTCGCTGCCGATGATCCCGGGCCGCGCGCAGACGATGACCCACGATTACAAACGTCACGGGACTACCACGTTGTTCGCAGCTCTCGACGTGCTTACCGGCGCGGTCATCGGGCAGTGCCTGCCCCGGCACCGTCATCAGGAGTTCGTGAAATTCCTGCGCACCATCGACCGGGAGGTCCCCACGGAATTGACGATTCACCTGATCCTCGACAACTACGCCACTCACAAACACCCCACCGTGCGGGCCTGGCTCGACAAACATCCCCGGTTCCAGCTCCACTTCACCCCGACGTCGTCGTCGTGGCTCAATCTCGTCGAACGCTGGTTCCGCGAGCTGACCGACAAGGCGTTGCGGCGCGGGGTCTTTCACTCCGTACCCGACCTGATCGCCTCAATCCAGGAATACCTCGACGCCCACAACGAAGACCCCCGCCCCTTCGTTTGGACCGCGACCGCCGAATCCATCCTCGCGAAAGTCGCCCGCGGACGCATCGCCCTCGAAAAAGTCAGCTAAATCCGAGACACACCACTAGTTGGGCAGGCGATTGGCAGCTCAGCTGCCGTGCCTGATTGGCAGCTGAGCTGCCGTGCCTGATTGGCAGCTCAGCTGCCGTGCCTGATTGGCAGCTCAGCTGCCGTGCCTGATTGGCAGCTCAGCTGCCGCGGGCGACCCACTCGTCGTAATGCACGATCTCGTCGCCCACAGTGGTGGAGTCGCCATGGCCGGTGTACACGACCGTCTCGCCGGGCAGCTTGCCGAGCCGGCCGGAGATGGATTCCAGGATCGTCGGGAAGTCCGAGAAGGAGCGGCCGGTGGCGCCGGGACCACCTTGGAACAAGGTGTCGCCGGAAAAGACGGCTCCCAGGTCGGGGGCATACCAGCACACGGATCCCGGCGAGTGGCCCGGGGTGTGCAGGGCGCGCAGCTCGATACCGCCGACACGGAGCGTATCGCCGTCACTGACATGGCGAAAGTCCTTGTCCGGATGCGTCATTCGCCACAACACGTCGTCGGCGGGGTGCATCAATATCGGCGCGTCGAGCGCCTCGGACAGTTCGGGTGCGACGGTCACGTGGTCGTTGTGCCCGTGGGTGCACACGACGGCCACCACATTGCGCCCGCCGACGGCCATCACGATCGGCCCGGCGTCGTGAGCCGCATCGAAGACCACCACGTCGGAGTCGTCGCCCACGACCCAGATGTTGTTGTCGACTTCCCAACTGCCGCCGTCGAGTTCGAATGTGCCGTGGGTGACCACCCGCCCGATCGGCCCGCCGTTCATCTTTGTCTCCTCTTCGCGCAAGCGCTCATCGGGCGAACATCACCACCGAGCGCAGCACCTCACCGGCGTGCATCTTGTGGAAAGCCGCCTCGATGTCGTCGAGCCCGATGCGTTCGGACACGAACTTCTCCAGCGGCAGCCGGCCCTGCAGGTACAGGCTGATCAGGGTGGGGAAGTCACGCTCGGGAAGGCAATCGCCGTACCACGACGACTTCAATGCCCCACCGCGGGAGAAGAAGTCGACCAACGGCATCTCCAACGTCATGTCCGGAGTCGGAACCCCGACCAGCACCACGGTGCCGGCCAGGTCGCGCGCATAGAACGCCTGCTTCCAGGTCTCCGGCCGTCCCACGGCATCGATGACGACGTCGGCGCCGTTGCCGTCGGTCAGATCCTGGATCGTCTCCACGACATCGAGCTCTTTGGCGTTGATGGTATGCGTAGCACCGAAATCGCGCGCCCAGGCCAGCTTCTTGTCATCGGTGTCCACCGCGATGATCCGCTTGGCGCCCACCAGACTCGCTCCGGCGATCGCGGCATCGCCGACGCCGCCGCAGCCGATGACCGCCACCGTGTCGTCGCGATTCACCGCGCCGGTGTTGATCGCCGCGCCGATGCCCGCCATCACCCCGCAGCCCAACAACCCGGCCACCGCGGGGTCGGCCTCGGGATCGACCTTCGTGCACTGGCCTTCGTGCACCAGCGTCTTGTCGATGAACGCGCCGATGCCCAGCGCCGGGGTCAGCTCGGTGCCGTCGGTCAGTGTCATCTTCTGTGCGGCATTGAACGTGTCGAAGCACAAGTGGGGTCGCCCGCGCTTACACGCCCGGCACTGTCCACATACCGCGCGCCAGTTCAGGATCACGAAATCACCCGGCGCCACGTTCGTCACGCCCTCGCCGACCGACTCGACGTTGCCCGCGGCCTCATGACCGAGCAGGAAGGGAAACTCATCGTTGATGCCGCCCTCGCGATAGGTCAGGTCCGTGTGGCACACGCCGCACGCGAGGATGTCGACAACGACTTCGCCCGGCCCGGGATCGGGCACGACGACGTCGACCACCTCCACCGGTCCGCCCTTTTTCCGGGAAATCACACCGCGCACCGTTTGGCTCATGCGTACAACTTAACGGCACTGGGGGAAGCTGGATGAATGCTCCCGACGCTGTATCTGTCGCACGGCGCGCCACCGTTGGTCGATGACGAGCTGTGGGTATCGCAGCTGGCGGGCTGGGCCCACGAACTGCCGCGGCCGACAGCCATCCTCGTCGTCTCCGCCCACTGGGAGTCGGCGCCGTTGACGATCGGCTCGACGCGCACCGAGACGCCGCTGACCTACGACTTCTGGGGGTTCCCGGCGCACTATTACGACGTCACGTATGACGCGCCGGGCGCCGTCGAGCTCGCGGCCCGCATCGAGTCGCTCATGCCGGACAACGAGCCGGTGGCCCACGACCCTGACCGCCGTCTGGACCATGGCGCGTATGTCCCGCTGACGGTGATGTATCCGGAGGCCGACATCCCCGTGCTGCAGATCTCGATGCCCACGCTCGACCCGCGCCGGCTACTGCTCCTCGGCGAACGGCTGCAACCGTTGCGCGACGAGGGGGTGCTCATCATCGGATCGGGGTTCACCACGCACGGTCTTCCATTCCTCGACGATCCCTCACCTGACGCCACCCCGCCGGACTGGTCGACCGAGTTCGACGTCTGGGTGGCCGAGGGATTCGCCGCAGGTGATCTCGACGCGCTCATCGACTTTCGCCACCAGGCGCCCGGCATGCCGTACGCGCATCCGACGATCGAGCACTTCTCGCCGTTGTTCGTGGCCCTCGGCGCCTCCAGCGACCCCCAACAGTCACCGCGCCAGCCCATCGACGGATATTGGATGGGCCTCGCCAAACGCTCGATCGAACTCGCGTGACGGGATATACCGTTGACCCGAGCGCCATGGACACCCGGATAGACACCCACACCGAGCTGCTGATGACCGCGCGGACCGCTCACGTCCGCCGGGACTGGCAGGCGTCCTATGCGGCCTTTACGCGGGCATCCGAAGAAGCCTCGCTGAGCATCGACGACCTCGACGCGATGGCCGCGGCGGCCTGGCGGCTCGGACACGGCAAGGAATCGCTGCGGGTTGCCGAACGCGTATTTTCTCAGCTGGCGCGCACCGATCCGCCGTCGGCCGCGATGAAGGCCGTTGAGCTGGCCCTGGCCTGGCTGACCCGAGGCGACCTCAACATCGGGCAGGGCTGGATGAACCGCGCGCGCCGCCTCCTCGATGGCACCCCGGAAGGTGCGGCACACGGGTATCTCGCCTATCTGGATGCGCTCGCGGCGCTGATGGGTCGCGACGCGCAGAACTTGCCGATTCACGTATCGACGCTGCGCGAATTGTGCGGGCGCATCGACAGTCCCGCCGTGGCTGCGTTGTGCAACGTGGCCGAGGCCCTGCACGCGATCACCGAGGCCCGCATGGCCGAGGCGTACGGCCTCATCGACGAAGCCATGCTCCCGGTGCTCGCCGATCAGGTGCCAATCGACTGGGCCGGCGACATCTACTGCGTCGTGCTGAACCAGTGTCACCGCCTCGCCGATCTGCCGCGCATGCGAGCCTGGACCCAATCGATGGAGCGCTGGTGCAACGATTTCGCCGCGTCGGCCAACTACGGCGGGGTGTGCGACGTGCATCGCCTGCAGCTGTCCACCGCCACCGAGAACTATCGAACGCTCGAGCACCGGCTTGCCGCGGTCAGCCAGGCGCTGGAGGAGGTGAACCGCTGGGCGTCCGGGGAGGGCTACTACCAGCTAGGCGAGGTGCGCCGGTTGTGTGGCGACGTCGACGGCGCCTTCGCCGCGTTCGCCCGGGCACGAGCCGTGGGCATCGAACCCCAGCCCGGTGAGGCGCTGCTGCGCTGCAGCACCGGTGACCACGAGACCGCATGGACCGACCTGCGGGTCGCGTTGGCGGGCGAGGACGCACTCGGCCGTATGCGTCTGTTGCGTGGTGCGGTCGACGTCGCCCTGGCGCGCGGTGCTCTCGACGAAGCCGAAAGGCATTGTGCAGAGCTGGAATCCGGTGCCGAAGCATTCGGAACGCCGGGCTTCCGTGCGTGGGCCGCACATGCCCGCGGAGCTCTGCTGGTGCGGCAGGGGCGGCATGCCGACGCGCTCGGCGTGCTGGAGGCGGCGCTGCGGGAGTACCGCACGCAGCAGTCGCGATACGAGACCGCCCAGGTCTACGAATGGATGGCGATCGCGCACAACGCACTCGGCAACGACGACCTCGCGGCCGCCGACACGGCCACCGCGGAAAGCATCTACACCCAGCTCGGCGTCGAGCCCGCCGAGGTGTTCGGCCGGGAGTCGCCGGGCAACCTCACCAAGCGGGAGATCGACCGGGGTCGTTCGGTTTAGCGTTTCACCCATGGCGACTGTGAACGAGAACCCGGTGGACACCACCGAGGAGTTCGCGCAACGCATGGTCGACGCGATCGACAGTGCCAGCCTGGCCATCCTGTTGTCGATCGGACATCAGACCGCGCTGTTCGACACCATGACCGAACTTCCACCCGCGACCAGCACCCAGATCGCCGACGCCGCAGGGCTCAACGAACGCTATGTTCGCGAGTGGCTCGGCGGGGTGGTGGCGGGGCGGGTCGTCGACTACGACGCGACGACGCAGACGTACACGTTGCCGCGGCACCGCGCAGCGGTGCTCACCCGCCGGGCGGGACCCGACAACCTCGCGCGGGTCGCGCA
>CAWBYS010000019.1:0-35515 GCA_963793055.1 uncultured Actinomycetota bacterium
GTGTGCTGCAGTTCGCGGCGGCCACTCTTATTTGGGGCTTCAAAACCCACCGTTCGCGGACTGAAAAGATGGAGTTGTTTCGTGGCGCTCACCGCCGAACAGAAGAAGACCATTCTGGGCCAGTACGGCCTGCATGAAACCGACACCGGCTCGCCGGAGGCCCAGGTCGCGCTGCTCACCAAGCGGATCGCCGACCTGACCGAGCATCTGAAGCAGCACAAGCACGACCACCACTCGCGTCGTGGCCTGCTGCTGCTGGTCGGCCGTAGGCGCCGGCTGCTCAAGTACATTGCCCAGGTCGACGTGGCGCGCTACCGCTCCCTGATCGACCGGCTGGGTCTGCGTCGCTGACTCAAATTGGGGCGGCCCGCAGATTTCTGTCCCGTACCTGCTGCAATGTACGATGGATTAGTTCGCATGCCGTTCGGCGCGAACGACTGGGTGCGGTCTTCGCAGATCCGCGAGCACCGTTCCCGCGCGTCACATCGGGACCCGTCTGATCGCACGGTCTTCGGTAGTGGTTGCCGGGTACGAATCCCGACAGCTTCGATCGATGGCCGTAGCCGCATCAGAGGCGGTGGTTCACACGCTGTGACGATGCGAAACAGCTGAACATGAACCCAGAGAGGCTATACGGACGCCCATGTCTGTAGTTCAAATCGAAGATGGTGTGTACGAGTCCACTGCCACCATCGACAACGGGAGCTTCGGCACCCGCACCATTCGCTTCGAGACGGGTCGGCTCGCCCAGCAGGCCGCCGGCTCCGTCGTCGCCTACCTTGATGACGAGACCATGCTGCTGTCGGCGACCACCGCGAGTAAGAGTCCGAAGGAACACTTCGACTTCTTCCCGCTGACGATCGACGTCGAGGAGCGCATGTACGCCGCGGGCCGCATCCCCGGCTCGTTCTTCCGCCGGGAGGGCCGCCCGTCCACCGATGCGATCCTCACCTGTCGGCTCACCGACCGGCCGCTGCGCCCGTCGTTCGTCGACGGCCTGCGCAATGAGATCCAGGTCGTCGTGACCGTGATGAGCCTGAACCCCAACGATCTGTATGACGTCGTCGCAATCAACGCCGCGTCGGCGTCCACCCAACTGGCCGGCCTTCCATTCTCAGGACCGATCGGCGGCGTGCGCGTCGCGCTGATCGACGGCCAGTGGGTCGCCTTCCCCACCGTGGAGCAGCTCGAGGGCGCCGTGTTCGACATGGTCGTGGCCGGCCGCGTGCTCGACGACGGTGACGTCGCGATCATGATGGTCGAGGCCGAGGCCACCGACAAGGTCATTGAGCTGGTTGCCGCCGGTGCGCAGGCGCCGACGGAAGCCGTTGTCGCAGAAGGTCTCGAGGCCGCGAAGCCATTCATCAAGACGCTGTGCGCGGCGCAGCAGGAGCTCGCCGATCGCGCGGCCAAGCCGACCGGCGACTACCCGGTCTTCCCCGACTACCAGGACGACGTGTATTACGCCGTTTCCTCGGTCGCCACCGACGAGCTGTCCAAGGCGCTGACCATCGCGGGCAAGAATGAGCGCAACGAGCGGACCGACGAGATCAAGGGCGAGGTGCTCGAGCGGCTGTCCGAGCAGTACGCAGGCCGCGAGAAGGAGATCAGCGCGGCGTACCGGTCACTGACCAAGAAGCTTGTCCGCCAACGCATCCTGACCGACCACTTCCGCATCGACGGTCGCGGCATCACCGATATCCGTGCGTTGAGCGCCGAGGTGGCCGTGGTGCCGCGTGCGCACGGCAGCGCACTGTTCGAGCGCGGCGAGACGCAGATCCTCGGCGTCACCACCCTGGACATGATCAAGATGGCGCAACAGATCGACTCGCTGGGCCCGGAGACCAGCAAGCGGTACATGCACCACTACAACTTCCCGCCGTATTCGACCGGTGAGACCGGTCGCGTCGGCTCGCCCAAGCGCCGCGAGATCGGTCACGGTGCACTGGCGGAACGGGCGCTCATGCCCGTGCTGCCCAGCATCGAGGAGTTCCCGTACGCGATCCGGCAGGTGTCGGAGGCGTTGGGGTCCAACGGTTCGACGTCGATGGGTTCGGTGTGTGCCTCGACGCTGTCGCTGCTGAACGCCGGCGTGCCGCTGAAGGCTCCGGTCGCCGGTATCGCGATGGGTCTCGTGTCCGACGACGTTGAAGTTGAAGCGGGAGACGGCACCAAGAGCACCGAGCGTCGCTTCGTGACGCTGACCGACATCCTCGGTGCCGAGGATGCCTTCGGCGACATGGACTTCAAGTGCGCGGGTACTAAGGACTTCGTCACCGCGCTGCAGCTGGACACCAAGCTCGACGGCATTCCGTCGCCGGTGCTGGCGGGTGCGCTGTCGCAGGCCAAGGATGCCCGTTTGACTATTCTCGAGGTGATGGCCGAGGCCATCGACGCACCCGATGAGATGAGCCCGTACGCCCCGCGAATCACCACTATCAAGGTGCCGGTCGACAAGATCGGTGAGGTGATTGGGCCTAAAGGCAAGGTCATCAACCAGATCACCGAGGAGACCGGGGCGTCGATCTCGATCGAGGACGACGGCACCGTGTTCGTCGGCGCGACCGACGGCCCCTCGGCGCAGGCCGCGATCGACAAGATCAACGCCATCGCCAACCCGCAGCTGCCCAAGATTGGCGAGCGGTTCCTCGGAACCGTCGTCAAGACAACCGATTTCGGCGCGTTCGTGTCGCTGCTGCCCGGACGTGACGGGCTGGTGCACATCTCCAAGCTCGGTAGGGGCAAGCGCATCGCGAAGGTCGAGGACGTTGTCAAGGTCGGCGACAAGCTGCGCGTGGAGATCGCCGATATCGACAACCGCGGCAAGATCTCGCTGATCCTCGTTGCCGAAGAGGAGACGGCAGAAGCCGCAAACGGATCCGATTCGAGCGCTGCACCTGCAGATGCCGCAACGGCCAGCAGCTAGGGCGTTGCGCCGCGGAACCCGCGGCGTCGAATCATCGGAGGCGGTGCGCCGCACTGTGTTGCCCGGTGGCCTGCGCGTGGTCACCGAGTACATCCCGTCGGTGCATTCGGCATCGGTCGGAGTGTGGGTCGACGTCGGTTCCCGCGACGAAGGGCCTACCGTGGCCGGCGCGGCGCACTTCCTCGAACACCTGTTGTTCAAGGCGACGCCGTCGCGTTCCGCGGTGGACATCGCGCAGTCCGTCGACGCCGTCGGCGGCGAACTGAACGCGTTCACGGCCAGGGAACACACGTGTTACTACGCACATGTGCTCGACACCGACCTCGAGTTGGCGGTCGACCTCGTCGCCGACGTGGTGTTGCGCGGCCGCTGCCTGGCCGACGACGTCGAGATCGAACGCGACGTGGTCCTCGAGGAGATCGCGATGCGCGACGACGACCCCGAGGACACGCTCGGCGACGAGTTCCTGTCGGCGATGTTCGGTGCGCATCCGGTCGGGCGTCCGGTGATCGGCAGCACGGAGTCGATCTCGTCGATGACCCGCGCGCAGCTCCATTCGTTCCACATGCGGCGCTACACCCCGGACCGGATGGTGGTCGCAGTTGCCGGAAACGTCGACCACGACGAAGTCCTTGGGCTGGTTCGCGAGCATTTCGGTTCGCGACTGGTGCGCGGCCGCAAGCCGGTGCCGCCACGCAAGGGCACCGGTCGGGTGACCGGGCAGCCACGGCTGCAGCTGGTGACCCGTGACGCGGAGCAGATACATCTGTCGTTGGGGGTGCGAACGCCCGGCAGACACTGGGAGCATCGGTGGGCGCTGTCGGTGCTCAACACCGCGCTCGGCGGCGGTCTGAGTTCGCGTCTGTTCCAACAGATCCGCGAGACACGCGGGCTGGCGTACTCGGTGTATTCGACGGTGGACACCTTCGCCGACAGCGGCGCGTTGTCGATTTATGCCGCGTGTCTTCCGGAGCGGTTCGGCGACGTGGTTGCGGTGACCACCGATGTGCTCGAGTCGGTCGCCCGCGACGGCATCACCGAAGCGGAGTGGCGGATCGCCAAGGGCTCGCTGCGCGGCGGGCTGGTGCTCGGCCTCGAGGACTCCGGATCAAGGATGAACCGCATCGGTCGCAGCGAGCTCAACTACGGCGAGCACCGCAGCATCGAAGAGACACTTGCGAAGATCGAGGCGGTGACGCTCAACGACGTGAACGCCGTCGCACGCAAACTGCTGGGTGGCCGTTACGGCGGCGCAGTGCTCGGTCCGCAAACATCGAAAAGGTCGCTGCCTCAGCCGCTTCGGACCATCGCCCGCTGATCGCCTACGCTCTAAGGCGATGACACGACTGTCTCGGAGGCAGGCGCTGCTCGGCGGGGTGACGCTCGCGGCGGTGGCCGTAAGTTCTGTGAAGCCGGCTTTTGCGAGCCCACCAGCCGACGACTTGCTGCGGCAGCGCATAGCGGGGCTGGAACAGGCGAATAACTCCCTCATCGGCCTCTATGCCGTGAACCTGAGTTCCGGCACGACGTTGGCAAACCGTGCGCAGGATTCGTTCGCGGTGTGTTCGACCTTCAAGGGCTATGCCGCAGCGCGTGTGCTTCAGATGGTCGAGCGCGGCGAAACGTCCTTGGAGCGCCGGGTATTCGTCGATCCGGCCGACATCGTGGCCAACTCACCGCGAACTCAGCCGCGGTCCGGCAGCGAGATGACCCTCGACGAGCTCTGTCAGGCCGCGGTGCAAGTCAGTGACAACACCGCGGGCAATTTGTTGCTGAAAACCATCGGCGGGCCACAAGCCATCACCGCATTCGCCCGCAGCATCGGTGACGGCCGAACGCGGTTGGACCGCTGGGAGACGGAGTTGAACTCTGCGCTGCCCGGCGATCCGCGTGACACCAGTTCACCCGAGGCGCTCGGCGGTGGATACCGGAATCTCCTTGTCGGCGACGCGCTCGCGCCGGCGCAACGCCAACAGTTGGAAACGTGGCTGCGAGCCAACGAGACATCGAGCATCCGGGCCGGCCTACCACAGGGGTGGACCACCGCCGACAAGACGGGCAACGGCGACTACGCCAGCACCAACGACGTCGGGATCGCGTACGGGCCGCACGGTCAGCGGCTCCTGCTGTCGATCATGACCCGAACGACCACGGATGACCCACATGCCGCGAACAACCGGCCGCTTATCGGCGAGCTCGCCTCGCTACTGATGCCCGCGCTCACCGCATAGGAATCCGTCCCCGCCCACCCTGGTGTCAGGCGAGCACGGTGGCCGGGTCGGTGTACGGCAGAGCCAGGTCGGTGGCCACCTGCTCGGACAACAGCGCGCCCTCGTGGGTCGACAGGCCCTTGGCCAGCGCCGCATCAGCCTGGCATGCGGCCTGCCAACCCTTGTCGGCGAGCTTGAGCACATACGGCATGGTCGCGTTCGTCAGCGCCCATGTCGAGGTGCGCGGCACGGCGCCGGGCATATTGGCCACGCAGTAGAAGACCGCGTCATGCACCTTGAAGGTCGGATCGTCGTGTGTGGTCGGCCGTGAGTCCTCGAAGCAGCCGCCCTGGTCGATCGCGATGTCGACGAGCACAGCGCCCGGCTTCATGTGGGCGATGGTCGAGCTCTTGACGAGTTTCGGGGCCTTGGCGCCGGGCACCAGCACGGCACCGATGATCAGATCGGCGCGCTCAACGGCTTCCTCGAGGTCGAGCATCGACGAATACCGGGTGTGGATGCGACCACCGAACTCCGCGTCGAGCTCACGCAGCCTGCCGATGTTCACGTCGAAAATCGTTACGTGCGCGCCCATTCCGCTGGCGATACGCGCGGCGTTGTAGCCGGCGGTGCCGCCGCCGATGACGACGACGTCGGCCGGAGCGACGCCGGGGACGCCGCCCATAAGGACGCCGCGGCCGCCGTGGCTGCGCATCAGGTGGTAGGCCCCGACCTGGGCGGACAGGCGTCCGGCGACCTCGCTCATCGGCGCCAGCAAGGGCAGCGCACCGTCGGCGGTCTGCACGGTCTCGTAGGCGATCGATGTCGTCCCGGAAGCCATCAGCGCGTCGGTGCACGGTTTGGACGCGGCTAGGTGGAGGTAGGTGAAGAGGGTCTGGCCCTCGCGCATCTTGCTGTACTCGGGCTCGATCGGCTCCTTTACCTTCAGGAGCAGATCGGCTTCGGCCCAGACCTCGTCGGCGCTGTTGGCGATCTGGGCACCGGCGACCTTGAAGTCGGCGTCGGAGATGGCCGAGCCGTCGCCGGCACCGGACTGAATGAGCACCTCATGGCCGCGGTGGACCAGCTCGGCCGCACCCGACGGGGTGATGGCCACGCGGTACTCGTTGTTCTTGATCTCGGTCGGGATGCCGACTCGCATGATCGCTCCTAAAGTCGTGTTGATCACCTAAAGTGTGAAGAAGATTCGGACAAATGGCAATCTCCTCGCACAGGATTCGCTAAGATGCCTCTATGAATGAAGGATCATCGACAACGCCGGTGTACGAACGGCGGCAGCCGAAGGATGTTCGGGCCGTGGATCTCGATGACGTCGACCGCCGCATCCTGACGGCGCTTCACACCGACGCGCGGATGTCCAACAACGCGCTCGCCGACCTCGTCGGCATCGCCGCGTCGACGTGCCATGGCCGTGTGCGACGGCTTCAGGAGTTGGGCGTGATCCGCGGGTTCTATACCGACATCGATCCGGCGGCCATCGGACTCACCCTGCAGGCGATGATCTCGGTGAGCCTGCAGGCCGCGTCTCGCGGCAAGATTCGCAGCTTCATTCAGCAGATCCGCCTGAAGCCCCAGGTGATGGACGTGTACTTCCTCGCCGGTGCCGACGATTTCCTCCTGCACGTGGCGGCGCGTGACACCGACGACCTGCGGTCGTTCGTCGTCGAGAACCTGAACGCCGACGCTGACGTGGCGGGCACCCAGACGTCGCTGATTTTCGAGCATCTCCGGGGAGCCTCGCCGCTCTAGCGGCGATACTTGTGGTCGGATGACGACTTTCGCGGATTTCCACCAGAGCGTCCTGCCGCGGGCCATAGCCGCCCGCGACGGCGGTGCTGTCGCGGCTCGCGACGTCGGCGGACCCGGACGCTCGGTTGCGCTCCGGCTTGACGACGGAATGGCGTTCACGTACCGCACCACCGAAGCGGGCGTGACGATCCAGCCGGGCGATGACGCCCAGGTGGTCGCCGAGCTGGACGCCGCCGCGTTCGACGATCTGATGAATGAACGCCGGTCGATCTTCGGCCTGTTCTTTCCCGGGCGGCTCAAGGTGGTCCGCGGGAGCGCGGAGCGGTTCGTCGCGTGGGAGGCGGCCCTGGCCAATCTGTGGTTCGGCCGGCCGATATACGGCGTGGACGGCCTAGATGTCTGGGATGACCTTCGGGATCGCAACGGTAGCCCGCTCGACATCCACCGCACGTTCGCGCCGGCCGATGAGGACGTCGACATTGCGCACTTCCTTCACACCGCCGGATTCGCGGTGATCCGTGGCGTGTTCACCGGCGCCGACGTCGCCGCGTTGGACGCCGAAGTACGCCGGTTGCGGGCGCTCGCGACGCCCGACGACGGCCGATCGTGGTGGGCCACCAATGCCGACGGCGAGGAGGTCTGCTGCCGCCTGACGTACACGAGCGAACGCTCGGAACTGATCGCCGGTCTCAAGGACGACCCGCGGCTGTTGCGCGTCGCGTCATGGCACGGCCGGCCGTTGCACCCGTCACCCGATCGGCTCGACGGGTTCAGCGTGGTGATCAAGAACAGCGCCATCACCCATGGTCTGTCCGACCTGCCATGGCACCGCGACTGCGGAATGGGCGGTCATCCCGTGCTGTGCCCGACTCTGCTGATCGGCGTTCAGCTCGACCGCACCGACGCCGACAACGGCCACATTCGCTACCTCGCCGGGTCGCATCACCACACCAACCGCATCGACGAGGTCTCCCGCCACCCCGACTGGCCGGTGGTGGCGGTCGTCGCCGAGCCAGGTGACATCACCGTTCACTACTCGCATGTACTGCACGTCGCCCCGCCGCCGGAGGGCGCCGATGCGCACCGTCGGACGTTGTATGTGTCGTTCAACAACCCCGCCGTATTCGACGTGGTTCCACCCGGTAAGGGCTACAACGACGTCGTCTTCAGCCAGGGCGACGGCCGGGTGCGCGCTCCGGTCGAATCCGGGTAGTCGAGCCGCGCCGCTATAGGCGTTCGAGGACGCGGGCCTTGACGGCTTCTTCGCCACGTTGTTCGTCGCCAACACCGTCGACGAGATGCTCGAGCAGATGGGCCTGTTCGCCCGCTATGTGCTCCCGGCGTTCAGCACGGCGGCATGAGCCGACGGTAACGCCACGGCGCGAATTCGACTGATTTTCCGCCATCGCGTTACCGCCGCTGGTCGGCAGCCCCGTTGCAGAGGTGAGCACCTGGTCGCCGACGTCGGCCACTAGGCTGCCAATCATGCGAGTCGGAGTGCTGGGCGCCAAGGGCAAGGTCGGTGCGACGATGGTCGACGCCGTGCAGGCCGCCGATGACCTGACATTCACCGCCGGGATCGACGCCGACGATCCGCTCAGTCAACTGGTCGATACGCGGACCGAGGCCGTCATCGACTTCACCCACCCTGACGTCGTGATGGGCAATCTGAAGTTCTTGATCGACAACGGAATTCACGCCGTGGTCGGCACCACCGGCTTCACCGACGAGCGCCTTAGTCAGGTCGAGGATTGGCTGGCGGCAAAGCCGGACGTTGCAGTTCTCATCGCGCCGAATTTCGCGATCGGCGCCGTGTTGTCGATGCATTTCGCTCAGCAGGCTGCGCTCTACTTCGAATCCGTGGAAGTCATCGAACTGCACCATCCGTACAAGGCCGACGCGCCGTCGGGCACGGCGGCGCGCACTGCCCGGCTGATCGCAGCGAAGCACGCAAAGACATGCCGCCCAACCCCGATGCCACCAGCACCGGCCTGGAAGGCGCCCGCGGCGCCGACGTCGACGGCATACCGGTGCACTCGGTGCGGCTGGCCGGGCTCGTCGCACACCAGGAGGTCCTGTTCGGCACGCAGGGGGAGACGCTGACGATCAGGCACGACAGCATCGACCGCACGTCCTTCGTCCCCGGGGTGTTGCTCGCCGTGCGCAGGGTCGCCGAGCGCCCCGGCCTCACCGTGGGCATCGAGCCACTCCTCGATCTGTAATGACCGAAGGCGCTCGCGCACTACGCATCCAGGTGCTCATCGCCTTCATGTGCGTGGCGCTGATCGTCTACTTCGTGCTTCTCGGGCGCATCGCGATGGCGTTCATCAAGACGGGCGATGCTGCCGCGATCGTTCTCGGCATGGGTCTGTTGATCCTGCCGTTGATCGGGGTGTGGGTCATGGTCAGCACGCTGCGGGCCGGACTGACGCACCAGCGGCTCGCCCGGATCGCGAAGGAACAAGGCATGGAACTCGACGTCAGTGCGTTGCCGCGGACGCCGGCTGGCCGCATTGAGCGCGGCGCTGCCGACGCATTGTTCTTGACGGTACGCAAGGAAGTGGAGGACGACCCGGACAACTGGCGGCGGTGGTATCGGCTGGCACGCGCCTACGACTATGCCGGCGATCGTCGTCGCGCTCGCGATGCGATGCGCAGGGCCGTCGAGTTGGAGATGAAAGCGCAAATGAATACGACCCTGCATAGTTGCCGTCAACAGCACCGGCTGCTGTGATCAGTTGTCAATAGCGGCCTGAGCAGGGCTTTGTGTGACATCCTTTGCGGGTGGCCACGGGGGTGCCCCCGACAGGGGTGGTGACCTTTTTGTTCACCGACGTGGAGGGTTCGACCCGTCGGTGGGAGGCCGATGCGGATGGCATGCGGGCGGCGATCGTCGTCCATGATCAGGTACTGCGCTCGGCGGTCGAGGGGCATGGTGGTTTCCTGTTCAAGCACACCGGTGACGGTGTATGCGCTGCGTTCGCCTCGCCGAGGTCAGCTGTCGGATGCGGCGGTGGCCGCGCAGCGGGAGCTGGAGTTGCCGGTGCGGATGGGGTTGGCCACTGGCGAGGCCGAACTGCGCGACGGGGATTACTTCGGAGCGGTACTCAACCGTGCGGCGCGGGTAATGGCTGCCGGGCATGGTGGTCAGATTCTGGTGGCCGAGTCGACGGCGGGTCTGCTCAGCGGGGTGGATCTGATCGATCTTGGGCCGCGGCGGTTGCGGGATGTACCGACGCCAGTAGGGGTGTTTCAAGTACGGGCAGCGGACCTTCGCGCGGAGTTTCCGCCGTTGCGGGCGCTCGACATGACTCCGGGAAATTTGCGGCCTGCGACCACCAGCTTGATCGGGCGTGAGTCCGAGATCGCCGAGATTCAAGCGGCGGTCAAGGCGCACCGGTTGGTGACGCTGACCGGCGTGGGCGGAGTCGGCAAGACCCGTCTGGCGTTGGAAGTCGGGGCGCACATGGCGGATGAGTTCCCGGACGGCGTTTGGTTTTTCGAGTTGGCAGCGGTGACCGATCCGGCCGCGGTGCCCGATGCGGTGGCGGCGGTGCTGGGCGTCACCCAGCAACCGGGTAAGACCGTCAGTGAGTCGGTGGCCGCCGCGTTGGAGGGCCGGGTCCGGCTGTTGGTGGTCGACAATTGCGAGCACGTTCTCGCCGCCGCCGCCGACATGATCGAGGCGATACTCGCGCACTCGGGGACGGTAAGAATCCTCGCGACCAGCCGCGAGGGACTCGGAGTCCCCGACGAGCAGGTTCGGCCGGTGCGCTCTCTGGACGCGGCAGCGGGCATCGACTCTGCGGCAGTGAGTCTGTTCGTCGAACGCGCGCAAGGCATTGCACCGGGCTTCTCAATGGTCGACGGCGATGAAGCCGCCGCAGTCAGCGAGATTTGTCAGCGCCTGGACGGGATTCCCTTGGCCATCGAACTGGCTGCCTCCCGGATGGCGTCGATGACGGCTAGTGAAATGCGTGATCGTCTTGATCACCGGTTCAGGCTGCTCGTCGGCTCACGGCGGGGCCTTGAACGCCACCACACCCTGCGCCACGCGGTGGCCTGGTCCTATGACCTTCTCGCCGACACCGAAAAGACTGTGCTGGAACGCTGTTCGGTGTTCGCGGGCGGATTCGACCTCCAAAGCGCCTGCGCGATAGCCGGATCGGATGACCACGACGAGTACGCCATCCTCGAGGTACTCGACGCTCTTGTCCGCAAGTCTCTCCTGCTTGCCGTGCGGTCAGGCGGGCGGACCCGGTATTCGATGCTAGAAACGATCCGCCAGTTCGCCGAGGAACAACTCGTCTCCCGCGGCGAAGCATCCGAGATTCGGATCACCCACGCGCGCTACTTCGCCGGACGCGAACTCGACATCATGGCGCTGTGGGACAGCCCTCGCCAGCGCAATGCCATCGACTGGTTCAACGTCGAGTTGGCCAATCTGCGCACCGCCTTCCGGTGGGCCGCCGATAACGACGACCTGGACGCGTGCGCCGCCATCGCGGCGTATTCGGCGTTCCTTGGACCGTTTCTCGAGAACTATGAACCGATAACTTGGGCCGAAGAGCTGATAGGGCCCCTCCGCGGCGTCGACCATCCGCGACTGGCCGCCGTATGCATAGGCGCATCGCTGTGTGTGCTCGTCGGACGCTTCGACGAGGCTGTGCACTACAGCGAGGTGGGCCAGCCAGTTGTCGCCGCCGCTAGCGATAAGGTGTCGTACTTCGGTGAGGCATGGCTCGGCAGTGCGTACCTGTTCGTCGGCCAGCCCGAACGGTATGTCGAGCTGTGCCGCGCCCAGCTGACACGCAGTGGCGACACCAATGCAATGGCAAGGGCGAACCTCGTGTTCGCGTTAGCCGCCTCCGGTTCGACCGATGAGGCGATGCTGAGCGCCAACGGCCTCATCGAGGCCGCAGAAGCGACTGCCAATCCGTGGGTGCTTTCGTACACACTTTTCGCGTTCGGGTATGCCATCCGCGACGCTGATCCAGGCCGCGCGCTCGAGGTGTTGCGCCGTGGCGTGCTCATCGCGCAGGACAGCGGCAACCGCTTCTTTGAGAAACAATTCTCGTACTGGTTGTCTGCACTCGAGATCGAACATGGGGACCCGGTGAAGGCGTTGGATCACCTCGCCGAGGCCATTCGTAATAACCACGAATCGGGCAACATCGGCATGTTGCACAACCCGCTGGGGCTCCTCGCCGTTGCTCTCGACCGGTTCGGACGCTACGAGCCGGCGGCCACCCTCGCCGGTTTTGCAACGGGCAATCCCATGGCCACAGTGACCCTGCCCGAGCTCGGCATGGCAATTACCCATCTCCGGGAGGTCCTCGGCGAGCCGACCTACGAATCGCTCGCCCGCAAGGGAGAGTCGATGACCATCGCCGCCATCGCGGCGTATGCCTACGACCAAATCGATCAGGCCCGAACAGAACTGGACGCTGTCTCGGAATAGACGACATTTGCGACGTCTGAAACCGGCAATCCAGCGATAACACGGGCACCTGCTAGGCACCGACCAGCCTCGGCTACATTTCCGGACACGCTCAAGCAATACTTGGGCGACTACCCCTGTATCAGTGATTGGGCAAGCCAGTGCCACGTCTGCTCATCGTTCACCACACGCCGTCGCCGCATATGCATGAGATGTTCGAAGCCGTCGTCTCGGGTGCGACCGATCCAGAGATCGAGGGCGTCGAGGTGATCAAGCGACCGGCACTCACCCTCACTCCGACCGACATGCTGGAGGCCGACGGCTACGTGCTCGGCAGTCCCGCCAATCTCGGGTACATGAGCGGGGCGCTCAAGCATGCGTTCGACGTCTGTTACTACCCCTGCCTGGACGCCACGCGTGGCCGGCCGTTCGGCGTGTACCTCCACGGCAACGAGGGGACCGAAGGAGCCGAGAAGGGCATTACCGCCATCACTACGGGCCTCGGATGGGTCAAGGCCGCCGAATACGTCGTGGTGTCCGGCAAGCCGGACAAGGCCGGCCTGGAATCCTGTTGGGAACTGGGCGCCACCGTCGCCGCGCAGCTGATGGAGTGACGGCCCTACTTGAGTTGTCAAAAACCCGACGGTTTCCTGTGGCCGCGATGGAAAAGGTTCTCGACGCTGACTGGTTCCAAAGATCCCCCGTTCGCCGCAGTTCGGAACTAGTCTCGCGGGGTCATAGATCGCGTTCCGACGGAAGAGGCGATGTTGGCGGCAACGAACTTCGCGCTGCTGCACGGGGGCGGACAGGGCAGTTGGCTGTGGAGCGAGCTGATCGCTGCGCTTACGGAGTCAGCGGATGGCGCCGTCGACTACGTCACCCTCGACGTGCCCGGCTGCGGCGGCAAGCGCGAACGCAACACTTCTGCAATGGAATTCGACGATATCGCTCGAGAACTCGTCGGTGATGTCGAGTCGGCGGGTCTAAGCGATGTGGTTCTGGTCGGACATTCGCAGGCGGGCATGCCGATCCCTCGCATGCTCGAGTTCGCGCCGACATTGTTCCGCCGCCTGATCTATATCACCTGTTCCGCGCCTCCGCCCGGCACCAGCCTGCTCGAGCTGATCGGCAATCGACTCCACGAAGAACGACAGGATCAGGTCGGCTGGCCGCTGGATCCGAAGACGACGTCCTTTGAAGAGCGCTTCGCCGCCATGTTCTGCAACGATATGTCGCCAACGGAGACAGCGGCGTTTCTGGCGAAGCTGGGACACGACATGTGGCCGCTGAGTTCCTACACCTATCGCGACTGGCGCTATGACCACCTCGGGTCGGTCAGGTCGACATACGTCCTGTGCGAGAAGGACATGAGTCTGCCGCCGCCTTGGCAACGGCGATTCGCCGACCGGCTGCGAGTCGACAAGACGAACCGGATCGACGCCGGACATCAAGTAATGAACACTCGGCCGCGGGAGCTCGCCGCGGTGCTGCTCGCCGACATGGAAGACCGACAAGGAGACGAATCACATGCCTGGTATCGCTGAACTCGCTTTGGGCGCTGCACCAATCGCCGGGGGGGCACTGCTGGGCGCCGCGGCCGGAAGCTTCAAGGGACCCGACGTACGCGCCGCGATCATCAAAGACATGGACCTTCTGGAGCGGATCCCTGATGACCAACCCGAGCTGAAAGCCCGCCTGAAGGCCAGCATCGACGAGCGCATACTCGACCTGATCAAGGCGAACGAGAAGAGCCGGGAGATCCGCCAGATGGCGGCGTCCTACGAGGGCAACTGGCGCGACATCGTTGTATTCGTTTGCGCCATCCTCTTCACCATTATTTGGTGGAACGTCAGCCACAGCCGGTCTAACTGGCTGATCATGTTCATCGCGCTGATCGTGCTGTCGGTGCTGGCGGGTCTTTATGCCGCCCGCGGCATCTTCCGGGGCCTCGCGAGGTTCAGGCACTCAAGGGGAAGTCGGCCGACTGCCGAAACTCAGTAGTGGTAGGTATCCGACGGCGCCGGGATGTGCGCCGGGTCGTCGACATCGGCGAACTCGGACACATGGATGCCATATGCACGGGCAAGATCCAGGATCTTGTTGGCCCTCGCGATGCGCGGCAGGTCCGAGCCGTTGCGGATCTCACCGCCATCGCGCTCGAACTCGAGGAAAAACTCTTTCGCCCAAGCGATTTCGTCCGGTGACGGCGACAGGCCCTCGTTGACGGTGGGACACTGATCGGGTGTCAGGCAGATTTTGCCCGTCATGCCGAACTCGGCGGACACAGCGGTCGCCTCGCTGAGCACCAGCGCGCTCGACCCGACGGTCGGCCCGTCGATGGCGCTGGGCAGATGGGCGGCCTTGGCCGCGATCGTGAACCGCGAGCGGGCGTAGGCGAGTGTGGTCGGGTTGTCGCCGAAACCGGTGTCTCTGCGAAAGTCGCCGATGCCAAACGCCAGCCGGAACGTGCCCTTCGTCGCGGCGATCTCGCCGATGCGCTCCAGACCGCGGGCGGTCTCGACGAGCGCGACGATCGGTACACCCGGCAGACGCTTGGCGGTCTCGGTGACGTGGTCGACCGATTCGACCATCGCGAGCATCACCCCGCCGACCGATGTACCCGACAGGGAATCGAGGTCGTCGGCCCACCATTGTGTCCCGAATCCGTTGACGCGGACCCAGTCGCTGTTGCCTGCTGCCAGCCAGCGCAGAACGTTGTCGCGGGCGGCTACCTTGTTCTTCGGCGCGACCGCGTCCTCGATGTCGAGGACGACGATGTCCGCGCGCGACTTGGCGGCCGGATCGAAGCGCTCGTACTGCGCACCGTTGACCAGCAGCCAGCTTCGCGCGAGTACCGGATCGATACGAAATCCGACGTCGCCGGGTTCCGATAGGTCAGCAGTGCGCTGGTCAGCCATCCGATAATGGTTGCCTATCGCCTTCCGGGGCGGCTGAGGGGGGTGCTTGGGAGTCACCCCAGCGCTGTCTCGAACAAGTCCTTGAGCGCGATCCAGTGCCGTTCCGCGGACTCCTCGTCGTACGGCGCGTTGTCGGGAACCGCGTAGCCGTGGGCGGCCGGATAGATCTCGATTTTGTGTTTGACGCCTGCGGCGGTCAGGGCCTTCTCCAGCGTCTCGGCCTGCTCGGGCGTGAACGACGCATCATTCTCGGCGCCGCCGACGTAGACGGTGGCCCGCATCTTGTCTGCCAGCAGGTGCGGGCTGGTCTCGTCGTCGGTGACCACACCGCCGGCGTGGAAAGCGCCCACCGCCGCGACCCGGTCGGGTAGGCGGCCGGCCAACAGCAGCGAGATGCGGCCACCCATGCAGTAGCCGCAGATGCCGAACGTGTCGCCCTTGACCTCAGGCCTGCTCGCGAGGAAGTCGAAGAATGCGCCCGCGTCGCCGACGATCTTGTCCGGGGTGATACTGGTGATCATCCCGAACAGGCGTTTGCGCTGGTCTTGATCGTTGAACACCGTCTTCATGTCGAAGGGTTCCCAGTCGCCCTCGCGGTAGTACACATCCGGCAGCAGCACGGCGTATCCATAGCCGGCCAGTCGGGCGGCCATTTCCTGGAAGGTGTCACGGTAGCCACCGGCGTCGGGGATCATCACGACGCCAGCCCATGGGCCGGTGCCGTTCGGGGTGTGCAGCGTGACGGGGCAGGTGCCGTCGGGAGTGGTGACGGACGCGGAGATGCTCGGCATGCCTTTCGTTCTACTCCTCACCTTCCGACGTAAGCTGATCGAGTGCCGGTCGTCACGCCTTACGAGGACTTACTCCGCCTGGTGCTCGAGCGTGGCACCCCCAAGTCCGACCGCACCGGCACCGGCACCCGCAGCCTGTTCGGCCACCAGATGCGCTATGACCTGACCGCCGGCTTTCCGCTGATCACCACCAAGAAGGTGCACACCAAGTCAATCGTCTACGAACTCCTGTGGTTCCTGCGCGGGGACTCCAACGTGCGTTGGCTGCAGGAGCACGGCGTGACGATCTGGGACGAATGGGCCAGCGACACAGGCGATCTCGGCCCGGTCTACGGCGTGCAATGGCGATCGTGGCCGACGCCGTCGGGTGAGCACATCGACCAGATCAGCGCGGCGCTGCAGATGCTGCGAAGCAACCCCGACTCGCGCCGCAACATCGTCTCGGCGTGGAACGTCGGCGAGATCCCGCAGATGGCGCTGCCGCCGTGTCATGCGTTCTTCCAGTTCTACGTTGCCGACGGCCGGCTGTCCTGCCAGCTGTACCAGCGCAGCGCCGACCTGTTTCTCGGCGTGCCGTTCAACATCGCCAGCTACGCATTGCTCACCCACATGATGGCCGCCCAGGCCGGCCTCGAGGTGGGCGAGTTCATCTGGACCGGCGGCGACTGCCACATCTACGACAATCATGTCGAGCAGGTCACCGAACAACTGAGCCGCGACCCGCGGCCGTATCCGGAACTCGTTCTGGCGCCCCGTGATTCGATCTTCGACTACACCTACGACGACGTCGCCATCCTGAACTACGATCCGCACCCGGCGATCAAGGCGCCCGTGGCTGTATGACGACGGTCGGGCTGATCTGGGCCCAGTCGACCTCTGGTGTCATCGGTCGCGACGGCGGCATTCCGTGGCGGGTGCCCGAGGACCAGGCCAGGTTCAAGGACCTCACGATGGGCCGCACGGTGGTGATGGGCCGGCTGACCTGGGAGTCGCTGCCGCAGAAGGTTCGCCCGCTGCCAGGCCGGAAAAATGTCGTACTGACCCGGCAAGCTGACTACATGGCCGACGGTGCACACGTGGTTCCCATGCTTCAGGACGCTTTGACCGACGACATCACCTGGGTGATCGGTGGCGAGCAGATCTACTCGCTCGCACTGCCGATCGCGACCCGATGTGAGGTCACCGAGGTCGAGATCGACCTGCCCAGAGACGACGGCGACGCGATGGCGCCCGTCCTCGGCGCGGCCTGGGTCGGCACGGCGGGGGAGTGGCACACCAGCAGCACCGGGCTGCGGTACCGCTTCTTCAGCTACGTTCGGCCGTGACTGCCCTGAGCGTCGCGCAGGCCCGCAGGATCGCGGTCGCCGCGCAGGGCTTCGCCGAGCCGAAGCCGAGTGGGGCGGTCACCCGCGCGCATCTGCGCCGGCTGATCTCGCGAATTCAAGTGCTGCAACTGGATTCGGTCTCCGTCTCGGTGCGCGCCCACTACGCGCCCGTATTCAGCCGGCTCGGACCGTACGACCGCGATGTGCTCGATCGTGCGGCGTGGAGCCACACCGCACGGTCACCGCGGCTGCTGGTCGAGTACTGGGCGCATGAGGCCGCGTTGATGGCCGTCGACGACTGGCCCCTGCTGCGCTGGCGGATGCGCGAGTACACCCACGGGCGGTGGGGCAAGGAGATCGTCAAGAAGAACGCGAAGCTGGCCGACGAGATCGTCGCCGCGATCGCCGAACGCGGCCCGTCGACCGCCGGACAGATCGAGGAGCACCTCGGTGCTGAGCAGCGCGGCAGGAAAGGCCCGTGGTGGGACCGCAGCGACACCAAGTGGGTGACCGAGGCGCTGTTCGCGGCGGGGGCGTTGACCACGGCGACCCGCGTCGGCTTCGCGCGCCACTACGACCTGACCGAGAGGGTGCTGCCGACGGATGTGGTGTCGCGGCACGTCGACGACGACGAGGCGGTGCGCGAACTCACCCTGCGGGCCGCAACCGCGCTGGGAGTCGGGACCGAGGCCGACATCCGCGACTACTTCCGGTTGTCTCCGAAGCTGACCAAGCCGGCGATCGCCAAGCTGGTAGCCGACGGCGAGCTGGAGCGCGTCGAGGTCGACGGCTGGAGGGCACCGGCCTATCTGCGGGCGGGCCAGATCGTGCCCCGGCGTGATCGCGGAACGGCGCTGCTGTGCCCGTTCGACCCGTTGATCTTCTTCCGGCCTCGAGTGGAGCGGCTGTTCGATTTTCACTACCGCATCGAGATCTACACACCCGCGCCCAAACGCCGGTACGGCTACTACGTGTGGCCGTTCCTGCTCGATGGCCGGCTCGTGGGTCGCGTCGACCTGAAGGCCGACCGCGCGAACGACGCGCTGAATGTCGTCGGCGCGTTCCACGAGTCGGGCGAGCAGCCGTCGCGGGTCGCCGAAGCGCTGGCCGTCGAACTCCAGACGATGACGTCGTGGTTGGGCTTGAGTGACGTCACCGTCCGAACGAAAGGCGGACTCGCCGGTGAGCTAAGCCGTGCCGTCAACCGACGGTGACGGGGGTTCCGCGGCACGGCCGGGGCTTTCGAATTCCGGCGGATTGTCGTCGCCACGCGCGAAGGACAGCGTCGCGCTCTGCAGCACGACCACGACCGTGCAGACAAGCACGAGCAACTTCGCCTGGCCCGCGCCGATTTCCGCGCCGGCCTGAAGTCGTCCCAACATGGCCGTCCGCCACACGGCAAAGGCCACCAGCGCGAGGCTGGTGTAGGGCAGGTAGATCAACGCCGCCGAGACCACCTTGGACAGCGCGCTGCCGACGCCCCCGGGGCTGCCGTCGGCCCGCCGCCATCTAAAGCCGATCAACCACAACGCCAGACACAACGCCAGCACCAACGGGATCAGCCAGGTCATCGTGTCGTGCGCGAAGCTCCACAATGATGCGCTGGTCTCGGTCCAGCCCGGCATGAGTGGTTCGTGGGGTTCATTGGGTTGGTCGGGGGGATTGGCGTACGACAGCGCAAGGTCGTCGAGGCTGGCGACGATGAATGCCACCACGACCGGAGGGGCCAGCACGGCCACGATGAACCGGAGATGCGCGCCCAGAGCCGCTGCCGAAACAAGCTGCACCGCACCGAAGAGCAGGGTGTAAACGGAAAAGAAGAACGCCACGCCGGCGAGCACTTCTTTGGACAACGCCCGGCCGCTGATGAGGGCGCAGCCCTGTTCTCCCGACAACAAAGAGAACAGCGTGGCCGCTGTGATGAGCCCCAGCAATGCGCAAGCCAAAGCCGTGACGAAGCGGTTGTCCTGTTCGTACTCACGCGCCGCGTCGCTCTCGCCTCCCCGACGGTGCTGGCGGTTCAACACGAGCATGATCGCGAGGAACCCGAACCCCGCCAACACGCTCGCGAGCTGAGAGTAGTTCCCCGCTGCCTGTGAGAAGTCGAACTGCAACCACAAGTCGCAAGGCGACGACTCGCTGAGGAACTGCAGGGACGACATCTTGGTTGGGTACCACGCCGCGCCACAGTTGTATCCACGCCGCGCCACAGTTATGCCGAGGAATCGGCCGGTGAGCTCTGATACCCGGGCAGTTAGGGTGAGCCGTGGCCGAGACCACGCCGCTGCGCGTTCAACTGATCGCCAAGACCGAATTCTTGGCGCCGCCCGATGTGCCGTGGAGCACGGATGCCGACGGCGGCCCCGCGCTGGTGGAATTCGCCGGGCGGGCGTGCTACCAGAGCTGGTCCAAGCCGAATCCTCGGACGGCGACCAACGCCTCCTACCTGCGGCACATCATCGATGTCGGCCATTTCTCGGTGCTCGAACACGCGTCGGTATCGTTCTACGTCACCGGTATCTCGCGGTCCTGCACCCACGAGTTGATCCGGCACCGGCACTTCTCGTACTCGCAGCTGTCGCAGCGGTTCGTGCCCGAACACGACTCGCAGGTCGTCCTTCCGCCGGGCATGGAGGATGACCCCGAGTTGCAGGAGATCTTCAAGGCCGCCGCTGACGCCAGCCGCGCGACATACACCGAGCTGCTGACCAAGCTGGAGGCGAAGTTCGCCGACCAATCCGAATGCGGTACTGCGGCGCAAGCAGGCCAGACAGGCCGCGCGCGCGGTGCTGCCGAACGCCACCGAGACGCGCATCGTCGTCACGGGGAACTACCGCGCTTGGCGGCATTTCATCGCGATGCGGGCCAGCGAGCACGCCGATGTGGAGATCCGCCGACTGGCCATCGAGTGCCTGCGGCAACTCGCCGACACCGCTCCGCAGGTCTTCTCCGACTTCGAGATCTCCACGCTGGCCGACGGCACGGAGGTGGCGACCAGCCCGCTAGCCACGGAGGCATAGCCGGAGCTGGCCAGACACGGCGACCGAGGCGTGAGGTCGAGCGAGTAATCTAGACGCCCGTGAGCACCAGCGGCTTCGACGTCACCGCCCGATTGGGCACCGTGTTGACCGCGATGGTTACCCCGTTCAAGCCCGACGGCTCCCTGGACATCGAGACCGCCAAGCAGCTAGCAACGCGCCTGGCGGACTCCGGCTGCGACGGCCTGGTGCTTTCCGGCACCACCGGTGAATCGCCGACCACCACCGACGACGAGAAGATCGCGCTGTTGCGGGCCGTGCTCGAGACGGTCGGTGACCGCGCGAGGATCATCGCGGGCGTCGGCACTTACGACACCGCCCACAGCGTGCATGGCGCGAAGGCGGCCGCGGCCGAGGGCGCGCACGGACTGCTCGTCGTGACGCCCTATTACTCCCGGCCGTCGCAGGCCGGACTGCTGGCGCACTTCACCGCCGTCGCCGACGCGACGTCGCTGCCGGTGGTGCTCTACGACATCCCGGCGCGGTCGGTCGTGGCGATCGAGTGGGACACCATGCGTGTGCTCGCCGAGCATCCCAACATCGTCGCGGTCAAGGACGCCAAGGGCGACTTGCACGGTGGCGGACAGATCATCGCCGAGACGGGACTGGCCTACTACTCGGGTGATGACGCGCTGAACCTGCCGTGGCTGGCGATGGGCGCCGTCGGGTTCGTCAGTGTGTGGGGGCACGTCGCCGCAAGCGCGCTCCGAGACATGTTGTCGGCGTTCAACTCCGGTGATGTCGCGACAGCTCGAAAGATCAATGTCACGCTCGGGCCGTTGAGCGACGCGCAGACGCGACTCGGTGGCGTCACCTTCGCCAAGGAGGGACTGCGCCTGCAGGGCATCGAGGTCGGCGATCCGCGGCTGCCACAAGTGCCGGCCACCCCCGAGCAGATCGAGGCGCTGGCCGCGGACATGCGTGCCGCCGCGGTGCTGCGCTAGTGAACGAAGAACTCAAGCCGCCGGGGCCACTGGCCCCGGGCGGACTGCGGGTCACCGCGCTGGGCGGAATCAGCGAAATCGGGCGCAACATGACCGTTTTCGAGCACCTCGGCCGGCTGTTGATCGTCGATTGCGGCGTGCTGTTTCCGACCCACGACGAACCCGGCGTCGACCTGATCCTGCCCGATCTGCGTCATGTCGAAGACCGCCTCGAAGACATCGAGGCGCTCGTGCTCACCCATGCTCACGAAGATCACATCGGCGCCATCCCGTTCTTGCTCAAGCTTCGGCCCGACATTCCGGTCATCGGCTCGAAGTTCACGCTGGCGCTGGTCGCGGAAAAGTGCCGCGAACACCGCATCAAGCCTGTCTTCACCGAAGTGGCGGCGGGTGGAAGCAGTCAGCACGGCGTATTCGAGTGCGAGTACTTTCACGTCAACCATTCGATTCCGGGATGCGTCGCGGTTGCCATCCATACCGGCGCGGGCACGGTGCTGCACACTGGCGACATCAAGCTCGACCAGCTGCCGCTCGACGATCTGCCGACCGATCTACCCGGGATGTCGCGTCTCGGTGACGCCGGGGTGGACCTGTTCCTGTGCGACTCGACCAACTCCGAGATCCCTGGCGTGGGACCGTCGGAAAGTGAGATCGGTCCGAACCTGCACCGGCTGATCCGCAGTGCCGAGGGCCGAGTCATCGTGGCTTGCTTCGCATCCAATGTCGCGCGTGTGCAACAGATCATCGATGCCTCCGTCGCGCTAGGCCGCAAGGTGTCTTTCGTCGGCCGATCGATGGTGCGCAACATGGGGATCGCCCGCGAGTTGGGCTACCTCAAGGTGGACGTCGACGATGTGGTCGATATCGGCGCAGCAGAGATGATGGCGCCGGAACGGGTCACGTTGGTCACCACGGGAACTCAGGGTGAGCCGATGGCGGCCCTGTCGCGGATGTCGCGCGGCGAGCACCGCAGCATCACCCTGACATCGGGCGATCTCATCGTCATGTCGTCGTCCCAGATCCCCGGCAACGAAGAGGCGATATACGGCGTTCTGGACGCGCTTGCCAAAATCGGAGTCCGCGTCGTCACCAATGCGCAAGTGCGAATACATGTTTCGGGTCACGCCTACTCCGGCGAGCTGCTGTTCCTCTACAACGCTGTGCGTCCGCGCAACGTGATGCCGGTACACGGCACCTGGCGGATGCTGCGGGCGAACGCGGCGCTGGCCACGCGGACGGGCGTGCCGGAGGAGAACGTCGTGCTGGCGGAGAACGGCGTCAGCGTCGACCTGGTGGCAGGGCGGGCAAGCATCGCGGGCGCTGTGCCGACCGGGAAGATGTTTGTCGACGGATTGATCACCGGCGACGTCGGCGATGCCACACTCGGTGAGCGCCTGATCCTGTCATCGGGTTTCGTCGCCGTGACGGTGGTGGTGCATCGCGGTACCGGCAAGCCTGCGGCGCCTGCCCACCTGTACTCAAGGGGGTTCTCGGAGGACCCGAAGGCGTTGGAGACCGTGGCACGCAAGGTAGAGGAAGAGTTGGAGGTCCTTGCCGCCGATAATGTCAAAGAGGTGACGCGGATCGCCCAGGGCGTGCGCCGCGTCGTAGGGAAGTGGGTGGGCGAGACCTACCGACGCCAGCCGATGATCGTGCCGACGGTCATCGAGATCTAGCTACGGCTTCACCGCGTACGCAGACCATTCGAGCTGCGACGCGCTGAGGTTGCGCCCCGCAGGTCGGATGTAGTGGCGCATGAAGTAGTCCGGTCCGGCTTGCTCGACGAGGCGCCACCCGTACGCGGCCACGAAAGCTTCGACGTCGTTCGGATCCAGCCCGAAGCGCCAAATCTGCTTGCGTTGCCTGAAGCGCTTGTACAGCAGTTGCGCGCCGTACATGTTGATCCCGACGATGAAGTCCTTGCGGACATAGGTGAACGCCAGCCGGCTTCCCGACGGGGCCTCCCGCAACGCGCCGAGAGTGGCACGGACCGCGTCCTCGGTGAGGTACTGCGTCACGCCCTCCCAGATGAAGAACGTACGGGCGTCGGGTCGGTAGCCGTGCTCGGTCAGCGTGGCGACCAGGTCGTCGCGTTCGAAGTCCAACGGCACAAGATGGACCGACAGCGGGTTTCGCGCCGATCGCCCGGCGGACATGCCTGCTCCTTGCGCGCGATGTTGACCGGGAGGTCGACCTCGAAGATCGGGATATCGGAGCGCCCCGCGCGAGTCGGTACGCCGCGGGTGTCCATGCCCGCAGCCGAGGATGACGACGGCATCGATGCTGCCCAATGCCTCATCGAGCTTCTCGTCGATGAAGCGTTTGCGGCACGTGATGAGCGTCCACGAGCCGGGCACTGTCCGTTCGCCTGCCGACGATCGTCAAGCGGCGCAACGGCGGCCACCGCAGCGCGTGTACGAACGCACGCTGACCGGCAGGCAGGATCGAGCCGGCGAGGTCGTCGTGGACAAGCCGGCGTTCGGGTGGCTCGTACTGCTCGATGGCCACCTGAACCATCGGGCCGAAGGCGGTTTGCGCGGCGGGGTTTCGCGCCATCAGCGCTTGTTGACGTACCCGGCGTCCACCGGCAACGCGACGCCGGTCACATAGCGCGCCTCGTCGGATACCAGCCACGCGACCGCATTGGCGATGTCGTCTGGCTCGAGCACCTGCACCGGCAACGCATTGCCCATCTCTTGCGGCGTCTTATTGGCGATCAGCTGGCCAGCCACTCTCGAGTGGCCTCGTTGTTGATCATCGGCGTGATCACCCCGGCGGGATGAACCGAATTCACCCGGATACTGTGCCGGGCAAGCAGATTCGCATAGATCCGCATCAGGCCGACGATGCCGTGTTTGGCCGCGGCGTAACCCAGCGATCCGGGGTCACCGCTGCCGATGCCGACCAGACCCGCTGCGGAGCTGGTCAGCACGATCGCCCCGCCGTCGCCCTGCTCGATCATCGGCGGATCGCGACCTCGACCGTGTTGTGCACGCCGGTGAGGTTGACGTCGATCGACGTCGCGCCAGCCGTCCGGCGCCCGATTCCATCGGTGCGATGCCGGCATTGGCGACGACGATGTCCAGCCGGCCGAATTCGTCGAGACCGGCCTGCAGCGCAGTCGCGAGCGCCGCACTGATCACGAACATCGGCCTGCTGGGCCACAATTCGCGCGCCGGTGTCCTCGACGAGCTTGACGGTGGCGGCCAGATCGTCGGATGTCGCCATCGGGTAGGGGACAGAAGCGATCTGGTCGCAGATGTCGACCGCGATGATGTCGGCGCCATCGGATGCCAGCCGGACCGCCTCGGCGCGGCCCTGACCGCGGGCCGCGCCGGTGATGAACGCGACTTTGCCTGCGAGCTGGGCCATTACGGGCGCGCAGCTGGCCCTTGGCCGGGTCGCCGGCGACGACGGGTTGCAGCATCTTGATGTCGGGTGCGCCGTCGAGGTGCTCGCCGACGGTGCCGAACAGGGTGGCCACCGCGGGTGCGGTGCTGTGGGTCTGCAAGGCGTCGGCGTCGGCCCACTGCTCGACGAAAACGAATGTTCCGTCGGCCTCGTGCAGCGAGTACAGATCGCAGCCGGGCTCCGGAGTGCACCGCCTCGATCGCCTGCTTACACGCCTCCCGCACGGCGTCCACCGACTCGGGCTTGGCTTTCATGGTTGCGACGACGGTGACGGGCATGGCGGTGAGCTCCTCGATGAGTGCGTGCTGGACGAGTGCCAAGCCTACCCACGAGGGGCCGCATCAGTCAGCCCATGTCGACCCAAATCGTAAGGCCCGCCGTGCACAACCGCGAACACCGCCAGAAGGACGGTGTCGCCGCGCCCAACCGCGACGCTTCGGTGCGGCCGACGCGAAGCTCGCGGGCGATCAGGAACAGCGGAAACGTCACGCTGATCGCGATGCGAAGCCGCCCAAGATGTAGACCCACACGAACCTCGACACCGTGCTTGCGTGCCTCGGTCGACCATGAGGATCCCGGCGGCGAGGAAGAACAGCACGATGTCGACGGTCAGCGACCGTGATGCCGGGGTGACTTTGGAGTCGTTCAGGAAGTCGACGAGGAACTGCCGCCGGGTTGTCGAAGATACGCGGCGTTCTGGCTCCATGTCGCGATCAGCGCGGCGATCGCGATGGTGGCGTAGACAGCGCAGAGCACCTTGCTGGAGGTGGGAAGGGCGGCGGCCCGATGCGGTGGTGGTCATTTCGGCACGTTAGGCCTAGCTGGGGAACGATTGAGACGTATCTGTGACCCGTGTGGCAGATGGTGAATATGGGGCTTGTGCGACTAGGCTTGACAGGCATGCCTAGTAAGACCGCTGCCCGATCCGGCGCCCGTTCGAGCAGGTCAAAGGCCGGCTCGCGGGGCGGGTGCTCGCTCGGCCGCCCCGGCGCAAGCCGGCGCCGCGCCGGAACTCCTCGCCGATCTCGTCCGCGGGGCCGCGGTCGGGCCGCGGCGTGCGCGCCGGCTGGCTGATGCTGGCCAAGGGGGCCGGGTCGCACTGCGCGCTCGGTCGGCCGGGCGCGCGACCTGGAGCCCGGCCACCGCCGCGACGGCATCGCGCTGGCGTTGCTCGGCATCGCAGTGGTCGTCGCCGCGAGTTCCTGGTTCGACGCCGCCCGGCCCGTGGGGCAGTGGATCGACACCTTCCTTCGGGTGCTCATCGGGTCGGCTGTGGTCGCTCGTGCCGATCGCGCTGGCGGCCATCGCGCGTGGTGCTGATGCGCACCGAACCCGACCCGGAAGCCACGGCCGCGGCTGATCCTCGGCGCGGCGATGATCGCGCTGCCGACCCTCGGGCTGTGGCATCTGTGGGCGGGGTCGCCGAAGGACCCGATCGCCCGGCAACACGCCGCGGGCTTCCTCGGCTTCGCGATCGGCGGTCCGCTGTCCGAAGGGCTGACTGAGTGGATCGCGGCGCCGTTGCTGTTCATCGGCGTGCTGTTCGGCCTGCTGCTGGTGACCGGAACGACGATCCGCGAGGTGCCTGACGACGGTGCGGAGGATGTTCTCCGCGCGGGCATTCCGCGGCGATGACTACGACGACGAGTACTACGACGACGAGCCGACGTCGCACGAGACACCCGAGGACTTCTCCGACGGCTACTACGACGACCCCGTCGGCCTACAGCGACGACGAGCGCGCAGGCGTGGCCGCACCGGGCACACCGCCGATGGAGAACTACCCGATCGTCGACGAGGCGCCCACCGTTCCGGAGCCGGCCGCGCGCACGCGCAAGAAGAAGCCCGCCAAGAAGCCGAAGACGCTGTCGCTGGACCGGGTCGTCGACGGCCCGTACACACTGCCGCCGCTGGAGCTGCTGATCGCCGGCGATCCGCCGAAGAAGCGCAGCGCGGCCAACGACCGATGGTCGAGGCGATCACCGAGGTGCTGCAGCAGTTCAAGGTCGACGCCGCGGTCACCGGATGCACCCGCGGCCCGACCGTCACCCGTTACGAGGTCGAACTCGGCCCTGGCGTGAAGGTCGAGAAGATCACCGCGCTGCAGAAGAACATCGCCTATGCGGTGGCGACCGAGAGCGTCCGGATGCTCGCGCCGATTCCCGGCAAGTCCGCGGTCGGCATCGAGGTGCCCAACGTCGACCGGGAAATGGTGCGCCTGGCCGACGTGCTCACCGATCCGTCCACCCGCGCGCGACCACCATCCGCTGGTCATCGGCCTCGGCAAGGACATCGAGGGCGAGTTCGTCTCGTGCGAATCTGGCGAAGATGCCGCACCTGCTGGTGGCGGGTTCGACCGGCTCCGGCAAGTCGAGCTTCGTCAACTCGATGCTGGTCTCGCTGCTGGCCCGGGCCACCCCCGAAGAGGTCAGGATGATCCTGATCGACCCGAAGATGGTGGAACTCACGCCGTACGAGGGCATTCCGCACCTGATCACGCCGATCATCACGCAGCCGAAGAAGGCCGCCGCCGCGCTGGCCTGGCTGGTGGAGGAGATGGAGCAGCGCTACCAGGACATGCAGGCCAGCAGGGTCCGCCACATCGACGACTTCAACAAGAAGGTGCGCTCGGGCGAGATCACCGCCCCGCTGGGCAGCGAGCGGGTCTACCGCCCGTACCCGTACATCCTGGCGATCGTCGACGAGCTCGCCGACCTGATGATGACCGCGCCCGCGCGACGTCGAGGACGCGATCGTGCGCATCACCCAGAAGGCCCGCGCCGCGGGCATCCACCTGGTGCTGGCCACGCAGCGGCCGTCGGTCGACGTCGTCACCGGCCTGATCAAGACCAACGTGCCGTCGCGGCTGGCGTTCGCCACGTCGTCGCTGACCGACTGCCGCGTCATCCTCGATCAGCCGGGCGCCGAGAAGCTGATCGGCATGGGCGACGGGCTGTTCCTGCCGATGGGCGCCAACAAGCCGATCCGTCTGCAGGGCGCGTACATCACCGACGAGGAGATCCACGCCGTCGTCGACGCCTGCAAGGACCAGGCCGAACCCGAGTACACCGAGGGCGTCACCACGCCAAGACCGACGGCGAGCGCAAGGACGTCGACCCCGACATCGGCGACGACATGGACGTCTTCCTGCAGGCCGTCGAACTGGTCGTGTCCAGTCAGTTCGGCTCGACGTCGATGCTGCAGCGCAAACTGCGGGTCGGCTTCGCCAAGGCGGGCCGGCTGATGGACCTGATGGAGACCCGCGGCGTCGTCGGCCCCAGCGAGGGATCGAAGGCGCGCGAGGTGTTGGTCAAGCCCGATGAGTTGGCGGGCACGCTGATGCTGATCCGCGGCGGCGATACCGGCGACGACGACGGGGCTGAATAGTCGGTCTCCAAACGGAGTGACTTGCTGTGAATCTCCTGTCGGCAAGCGTCAACTGGCATCGATCGTTTCGCCACGCGCCTACGCTTTGCTGATCAGCAAAGCGGCTGGTTGACCAGCCGTTGGCAGCGGAGGAAAAGCCCATGAGGGCGGCATGTTGCATTTCGGACGATCGGCCCTTCCCGCTATGTCGGCCGGGTGGGGACGATGGCAGTGGTTCTCGGTGTCGGCGCGGCGATGGCGCGCGATGCCGTGGGCGGCGTCGGCGCAACCCGCCGACCACCGGAGGACAACGGACACAGCTTGAGCGTGTCGGCAAACGGCGAGACCCGGGTGCAGACGGGCACCGCCACGTCAACTGCGGACGGCACCGGCTCGGTGGCCATCGCCCATGGCGACGGCAGTACTGCGACCGCGGTCGGCGGCGACCACAACCGGGCGCGGGCCACCGGCGATGGGACTACCGCCAGCGCCGCCGGCGGCGACGCAACACTGCCATCGCGACGGGCACCGGAAGCACCGCACAGGCCGGTTCCGTCGACGGGACCAGGAGACGACAACAACACCGCCATCGCTACGGCGGCGGCGCCGCTTATGCCGGCAGCACGCGAATTGTCATCGGCGGCAACGACAACGTCGGCAATACCGCCATCGCGAACGGCGCCGACAGGCTTGGCGGAAGCCGGCTCCAACGGCGACGAGAACACCGACAACCCGCTCCCGCCACCGGCGTCAACAGCTCCGCAGAGGCGGGATCCGGCGGCGACAACAGCGACGACACCGTCGCCACCGCCAACGGCGACGGAGCCGTCCGCGTCGTGCCGCGCTCGGGCACGTGCGGGTCATTGACATTTGGCAACATCCTGCTCCATCTTTGGAACCATCGGAGTCGAACGACCGAGAAGGAGGATGCGATGGTCGACGTGGGCGCCAAGGCCGGGGCTTCGGAGCCTGACGACAATTCGGGTGCGAACGTCGGGATCCCGTCGACGAGACCACGTCGTGCACCCTCAGTTCCGACGGTGCCGGCTGCGTTGCCTCCGCCGGTCCTGTTACCAACATTGACAACACCGACGGGTTCAACGCCGACGCGACCGGAGGGGCCGTAGTCGTCGTTCACAACTTAGAAGCCGACGTCGCCTTCGATGCCGACCCTGACCGTGCGGTGGTGGCGGAAGCAGCGGCGCCTGGACTCCGACGCACTGACCGTCGATCACCGCGGTGCAGTCTCCCGGGGCGGTGCAGCCGGCCATGACGATCGGGCCGTCACCGCATTGCGGCGGATCGGCGTGCGCCGGTGTGGGCGCGACGAGACCGGCGGCGGCACACGCGCCGGCGGCCCAGATGACGATCCGACAGGATCACGCTTCGACTGTACGACTTCGAGTGATTTGTGTGCGTTTTGTTGCGCTACGCGCTCCTGAACGCACACAAATCGCTAAAGCGTCAACAACATTCGGGTATTTCCGAGGATGTTCGGCTTGACGTAGGACAAGTCGAGGAACTCTGCGACGCCGGTGTCATAGGAGCGGCACATCTCCTCGTAGACCTCGGCGGTCACCGGAGTGCCTTCGATCTCCTCGAAGCCGTGCCGGCTGAAGAACTCGACTTCGAAGGTGAGCACGAAGATCCGCTCCAGGTGCAGTTCCCTGGCGACATCGAGCAACCGGTCGACGATCGCGTGCCCGACGCCTTTGCCCTTGACCTTCGGGATGCACCGCCACGGTGCGCACCTCGCCGAGGTCGGACCACAACACGTGCAGGGCGCCGCACCCGATCAGCTCGCCGTCCACCTCGGCGACCCAGAACTCCTGGACCGCCTCGTAGAGCGTCACCAGGTTCTTCTCCAGCAGGATCTTGCCCGAGTAGATGTCGACGAGCGCCTTGATGGCGGGCACGTCCGAGGTCCGGGCACGCCGGACGACGAGCCCGTCGACTGCCGGCGCGTCCGATCCGCTCACAGCGTGCGAGGGTATCGGTTTGGGCAACCGATATTCTGTTGCGGTGTCGGGCCAACCCCATACTCGATCCGGTGGTCCCGCGCGCCCGCGTGGCGAACATCGCCAACGTGCTCACTGGCGTGCGGATGGTGTTGGTTCCGGTCTTCCTCGTCGCGCTTTTCGTCGGTGACGGTCATGAAACGATTTGGCGGATAGTCGCATTCATCGTGTTCGCGGTCGCGGTCATCACTGACCGACTTCGACGGCGCGCTGGCGCGCAGCTACGGCATGGTGACCGAGTTCGGCAAGCTGGCCGATCCCGATCGCCGACAAAGCACTCATCGGCGCCGCGCTGATCGGTCTGTCGGTGCTCGGCGACCTGCCATGGTGGGTGACAGTGGTGATCATGGTGCGTGAGATCGGCATCACGGTGCTGCGATTCGCGGTGCTGCGTCGCGGTGTCATTCCGGCCAGCCGGGGCGGCAAGTTGAAGACCCTCGTGCAGGCCGTGGCGATCGGCCTGTTCGTGCTGCCGCTGTCCGGGGCCTGGCTGACCGCGGCATGGGTGGTGATGTGGGCAGCCGTGGTGTTGACCGTGATCACCGGCGCGGACTACGTGATCTCGGCGGTCCGCGACACCCGCGCACGCCCCGCCGCAGTCCTGACGACGCGCTCCAGGACAGGGCCGTGAACTGCGGTTCATGCTCGTCGACGCATCCGGGAACCAACACGGCGCGATGTAGCGTTGCCCTAATGCGAGCCCTGCGACACGACTCTGCGACAAGGAGACCGCGATGACGACATTGCTGCGCGAGGTGATCGGCGACGTGCTGCGTCGCGCCCGCATCGAGCAGGGCCGCACCCTGCGTGAGGTGTCGGATTCCGCCCGCGTCAGCCTCGGCTATCTGTCGGAGGTGGAGCGCGGTCGCAAGGAGGCCTCCAGCGAGCTGCTCAGCGCCATCTGCGGGGCCTTGGATGTGCCCGCTGTCGCGGGTGCTCACCGATGCCGGCGACGAGATGGCGCGCGAGGAGCGGGCCGCGGTGGCCCACGCGGCGGTCGGCGGAGCCAACATCGACGCCACGACGAAGGTCGTCATTCCGCAGGTCGTGTCGATGGCGGTGGCCTGAGCCGGTTCTGGCTGCAGCACTACCTGCGAACCCGATAGATTGGGCAGCACGGTAAGCCTGCGGCCACTGGCCGGGACAACCTAGAGACACGAAGGCGGAATGAACTCATGGCCAATCCGTTCGTCAAGGCGTGGAAGTACCTGATGGCGCTGTTCAGCTCGAAGGTCGACGAGTATGCCGATCCGAAGGTGCAGATTCAGCAGGCCATCGAGGAAGCCCAGCGGCAGCACCAGGCGTTGACGCAGCAGGCCGCCCAGGTCATCGGTAACCAGCGCCAGCTGGAGATGCGGCTCAACCGCCAGCTCGCCGACATCGAGAAGCTGCAGGTCAACGTCCGCCAGGCGCTGACGCTGGCCGACCAGGCCACCGGCGCGGGCGACGCGGCCAAGGCCACCGAGTACAACAACGCCGCCGAGGCGTTCGCGGCCCAGCTGGTGACCGCCGAGCAGAGCGTCGAGGACCTCAAGGGCCTGCACGACCAGGCGCTGCAAGCCGCCGGGCAGGCGAAGAAGGCCGTCGAGCAGAACGCGATGGTGCTGCAGCAGAAGATCGCCGAGCGCACCAAGCTGCTCAGCCAGCTCGAGCAGGCCAAGATGCAGGAGCAGGTCAGCGAATCCCTGCGCTCGATGAGCGAGATCGCGGCACCGGGCAGCACTCCGAGCCTCGACGAGGTCCGCGAGAAGATCGAACGCCGCTACGCGAACGCGATGGGGTCGGCCGAACTGGCGCAGAACTCGGTGCAGGGTCGAATGATGGAGATTCAGCAGGCCAGCGTGCAGATGGCCGGGCATTCCCGGCTGGAGCAGATCAAGGCGTCGATGCGCGGTGAGCAGTTGCCTGCGGGCGGAACTGCGGCCACCGCTCCTACGATGCCGGCGACCAATCAGCAGGCGACGCCGGAAAATCCGCTGTCGCAATAACTTTGGATAGGTAGTGCAGTGAGTTCGCGCGCGGGTCGACCGGAAGCCTGGCGGTCTTTGGTGCAACGGGGCGTCGACACCGCCGCGGAGTGGTCCGACGTGGTGGCCGAAAAGCTCAATGCGGCAGCCGATCCGCGTGCCAAGTTGTTGCGCAAGCGGCGCTGGGCGCTTCGGCTCGGGATCTTCTTCACGTTCTCGTCTGTGTTGTGGATCGGAGTGACAGGCCTGCTCGCGTCATGGGATACCCCGTTCTGGGCGCTGTTCATCCCGGCGCCGATCGCCATCGGTGCCGCGTTCCTGGCCACCCTGGCCTTCCTGCGCTACCGCTGGTTGCGCGGTGAACCGCTGCCGCCGCAGCGATCCCGCGCCGCGCGCCGCCTACCACCGTGGGGATCAGCCGCGCGCCAGCCGATGGCCGCGCTGGCGGCCTCGGAGCGCGGTCTGTTCTCGCTGCTCGGTGTCATGGATCGGGGACGCATGCTGCCCGCCGACGAGCTTCGTGAGCTGAGCGCAGCGGCCAATCAGACCGCGGCGACCATGGCAGCCACCGCCAACGAAGTGATGTCGATGGAACGAGCGATCAGCTCGGCACCGCAGTCGCGCGCGCATCTGGTCCCGACAATCCAGGCGTTCACCGCGCAATTGGACCAGGGCGCCCGGCAGTACAACGAAATGGTCACCGCGGCAGCGCAGTTGGTTTCGGCAGCCAACACCGGGTCGATGTCGAGCTCACCGATGATGCAGCAGCGGTACCGCGACGAACTGTCTAATGCGACGGACCGCCTGGTCGGCTGGGCGCAGGCATTCGACGAACTCGGTCAACTGCGCCGCGCGTAGCGACCCGGCGGCTCCGCCTGCAGCTGTTCGGTGACGAAGTCCGTTGTCAACCGGTGCCAGTCGCGGAAGTCGCGGAGAAGGAAGTGGCCGGCCTCGGGCATACCGATCCATCGCGCGTCGACGCCGCGTTGTCGGGCCCGCAGCGTCTGCGTCTGCGATGCGCGGGGATCGGTCCACGTGTCCGCGGTGCCGTGCAGCACCAGGAGGCGGCACGAGGTCGGCACCAGATCGCCGTCGTCGAACGGCCACCAGGGCGCGAGGGCGACGACCGCTTCGACTCCGGTAGTTGCCGACAGGTGCGCCGCGACTCGAGCGCCCATGGAGTGGCCGACGAGGATCACACGGTCCAAGCCGCTGTCGCGCCGCAATCGGTGAAGCGCGCTCTCGGCATCGCGCAGGGCATCGAGACCAGGACTGTTCCAGCCCCGTCGGCGGTACTGCACGCGTCGCACCCGCACCGACCGGCCCAGTGCACGTCGCAGCGAGAGGGTCAGCCAGATCATCCTCAGGTTGGCCAGCTGCCATATCCGCGACGACCCCGCGTCCCTGGCTCTGCCGCCCGGCAACACGAGGACGCCCGCACGAAGCCCGTCATCGTTGTTCATTTCCAGGTATTCGTAGCCGAGCCGATCGCAGATGGGTACCGGGTTTGATTACGCAATTGTGACCGAGTTGCGGTTCGGACCTACTCCCGCGACAGGAGACATACGGTCGGGTATGCAGCGATACGATCTGGCCATCGCCGGTGGCGGACCCGCGGGAGCGGCGGCGGCGTGGCAGGCCGTCCAGGCGGGTGCGCGGGTGGTGGTGCTGGACAAGGCGCAGTTTCCGCGGGACAAGCCGTGTGGTGACGGCTTGACACCGCGGGCCGTCAGCTTCATCCAGAGGATGGGCCTGGCCGCGGAGGTGGCCCAGTTCCACCGGGTCAACGGCGCGCGGGTGTTCAGTCCGAGCGAGTGGCGGCTGTCCTTCCCGCGGCGCCCCGGGATGCCCGACCACGGGCACGTCGCCCGGCGTTGCGAACTCGACACGATGCTGCTCAAACAGGCCGGGTCGGCCGGTGCCGAGATACGGGACTCGGCCGAGGTCAAGGCGCCGATCGTCGATGACTCCGGGCGGGTCACCGGCGTGACGCTCAAGGGTGGCGAGCAGATACTGGCCGACGCCGTCATTGCCGCCGACGGCGCATACTCACCGATCAAGAAGGCGCTCGATCTCGACTCGCAATACAACGGCTACTCCGCGATTGCCATCCGCGCCGAGGTGCCGGTGAAAGACATGGACATCGATACGCTGGACATCCACCTGAAGTTGACGTTCCGCGGTGATCAGCTGCCGGGATACGGGTGGGTGTTCCCCCTCGGTGACGGGCGGGCCAACATCGGCCTGGGCTACTGCAACAGCTACCGGAACTGGCATCTGATCAATGCCACGCAACTGCTCGGCGAGTTCATGGCCGGCCTGCCCCGCGAATGGGCTCTGCCGTCAGTCGAGGAATTGAAGCGATCAAAAGCACTGCAGGCGTGGCGGCTGCCGATGGGTTTCACCACCTGGCCACCATGGCAACCCGGTGTGCTGTTCGCCGGTGATGCGCTCGGTGCGGCGAGACCTGTTTCAGGAGCTGGCATTTCGCGCGCCCTGCTGTCGGGGCTGACCGCGGGCGAGTGCGCCATCGCGGCGTTGACCAACGGCGGGCCGGATGACTTCGCCGACTACACGCGGCGGATCGATGAGGTGTGGGGCAGGGAGTATCGCCGTGGCCGGTTCTTCCACAGTCTCGTCGGCCGACCAGCACTAGCCGGCGCCGGGCTCAAGCTCCTGGATATGGTCGGCCATCCCGGGTTCCGCTCGCGCCTGCTCTTCTGGGAGGGCTGGCGCGACGCCGCCGCCGGTGGTCGCAGTATCTCGTGACGCGATCCGCGGCCTACATCTTCGCGCGCAGCGACGGAAACACCATCGCAGCCAGTCCGCGCCCTGTCGCCTTGACGAAGTCGAACATGTCGAAGTAGTCGCGCCACAACGTAATTCGACCGTCGTACACCTCGAACACGCCGCAGACCCAGAACTGTAGCCGCAGCGGCCCGAAGACCAATGCGTCGGTGCGCTCGGTCAGCACATCGTTGCCCTCGGCGGCGACACGGTGAATCTTCACCTCGAAGCGGTATCGGCCCTGCGATCGCCGCATCAGGTTGATGATGCGTTCGCGGCCACGAATCGTGGGGAACCCGACGTTCTGCCATGCGATGTCATCGGACAACAGCCCGTTGGCGGTGTCGAAGTCCTCGTCCTGTAATGCGTAGAGGAAGGTCTCCACCGCGCGCACGTTGTCGACATCAGATTTCAATCCGGAAGCCTGGTCGGTCATGCGCCCCAGCCTAGTGCCGGGGCGCTGTGGCAGGGTAGGCCGAATGCGCGTCGCGGTCGTCGCCGGGCCCGATCCAGGCCACGCCTTCCCGGCCATCGCGCTCTGTCTTCGACTCCTGGCCAGCGGCGATTACGCGACATTGCTGACCGGAACGCAATGGCTGGATAC
>CAWBYS010000020.1:0-52640 GCA_963793055.1 uncultured Actinomycetota bacterium
TCGTACTGGAAAGCGCTGTAGGCCGGTTGTCGAGACTACGGTTTATGCCGGATTTCGCACCAGATCCGTCATAAACCGTAGTCTCGGGAGATATTAGATCATCCCGAAGAAGGTTTTCGCGTTGGTGGACAGCACCTTTCGCTTGGTCTCCTCGTCGAGGCCCTCGGTCGCCTTGTTGGCGACATCCATGCTGTGCGGCCAGTTCGTGTCGTTGTGCGGGTAGTCGGTCTCGAACATCAGCTGGTCCTCACCGACCAGGTCCAGAATGCGGAAGGCGACCGGATCACCGAAGGTGGAGAACCACACCCGGCCCGGCACCTGGCTGCTCGGCGGTTCAGTGAGCAGCGGGTGTATGCCGCCCCACGCCCGCCGGTCCTCCCAGACCTCGTCGACACGCTGCAGGTAGTAGGGGATCCAGCCCGCTTGCGCCTCGGCGAATGCGATCTTGAGCTGCGGGAATTGCTTGAGCTTGGCGGAGAACAGCCAGTCGACAAGGGCGATGGTGCAGTTGACGGCCATCAGCGCGCTGGTGACGACGTGCGGGGAATCGGGGGAGGACTTGGTCAGCGACGAACTCGACCCGATGTGCAGCATGATGCCCACCTGGTTGCGCTCGCACGCGGCGAAGAACGGGTCCCAGTAGCCGCTGTGGATGGACGGCAGGTCGAGGCGAGCCGGCAGTTCGGAGAAGCACACCGCGCGCATGCCCTTCGCGGCGACCCGTTCGACCTCCTTCGAGGCGAGTTCGACATCCCAGAGGGGGATGATGCCGAGCGGGATCAGCCGGCCGTTCGAGCTGCCGCCCCATTCGTCGATCTGAAAGTCGTTGTACGCCTGTACGCAGAGCTCCGCCAGTTCTTTGTCCTTGCCGTAGAGGAAGCGTTGCCCGCAGAAGCGCACCAGGGTGTTGGGAAAGCAGGCCGACGCCTCGATGCCTGCGAGATCCATGTCCGCGAGTCGATCTGCCGGACGGAAGCAGCCGGGGCGCATCTCGTCATAAGTGATCGGGTCGGTGGTGAGCTCGTCGATCTCGTAGCCAGCCGCCGCGCTGATGAGCGGGATGGGGATGATCGCATCCTCGTAATGCCAGATGTCGGCCTCGCGACCATCTTCGTCATCGACGAACGCGACGTCGGAAGTGACACTCGGATCCATGCGACCCCGATGCCGGACGATCCGCGGCCCGATGTCGCGGTAGCGTGCGGGCAGTCGGCTGGTCCACAGGTCGGCGGGCTCCACCAGGTGGTCGTCCGGCGAGACGATCAGGATGTCTGCACTCAACGCTGCACTCCTTCTCGAAACTTCGATTCCCGCAAGCGAGAATGGCCGTTTCCAGAGTAACGCATGAGCCCGTCGTGATGCGCCCGAGTGCAAGCCCCTCTAATCGAGGTCAACATGCGCGTGTAGGTAGGTTGGGTGAATCCGCGGAAGAACGCGTATTCTCAGAGCATCATGACTGCTAAGAAGCGCGCCCCCGCACAGGACTCAGAGGCCGACCTGGAACTCGTCGAGGCCGAACTCGAGATGCCCACAAGTTGGCAGGAGCGAACGATCGAGCGACGACTTTCCGCCGCCCGCGCGCGTGCGCTGGCGCGCAGCTCGCGTTTCCTGGCGACTGCGCTCGAGCTGGTCGAGGAGTCCGGCCGAGCCGACTTCACGATCCAGACGCTCATCGACCGATCCAACCTCAGCCTGCGCGCGTTCTACCAACACTTCGCGGGCAAGGAAGAACTGTTGCTCGCGCTCTACGAAAACGCCACAAGTCAGTTCATCGAAGCGATCCGCCACGAGGTCGCCGCCGCGGACGGCCCGATGGAACAGCTCGAGGCGTTCTGTCGCGGATTCCTCTCGCGCGCTGAGTCATCCGAGGCGATCGGCGGTCGGGTGATGACGATCTATAACCTGAGCTTGGAGATCGAGCGGCCTGCGGACTTCGCCAAGATCTGGGAGCCACACCAGAAGCTGCTCACCAAGATCCTCACCTCCTGCTCGCGTGCCGGATTGGTCCGGAAAGACATGACACCGGCGCAATTGACGACACTGCTGAACTCGACGTTGATCGCCCTCGCGCAGATCGGCGTGTTCCACTTGGGCGTCAAAGGCGCAGAACTGTCCGAGGAGCAGCTGTGGGCGTGGTGCAAGCAGGCGCTCACGCCACCCGAAGCTGTGGCCAAGCCGAAGGCCGTCGCGGCGAAGACCGCGGCGAAGCGGACCGCCACCCGCAAGCCCAGGAAGTTAACGGGGTAGACCCAGCCCGCGCTGGGCGATGATGGAGCGCTGCACCTCGCTGGTTCCGGCATAAATGGTGGTGCCCAACGAGAACCGCATGAGGTGTTCGAAGCGGCCCTGCTCCGGTGCCGTCGGCTCGAAATAGCTGCGTGCCGCGTCAGGCCCCGACCAACTCCATCACGTCCTGGCAGGCGCGCACGAGCGCCTCCGTGCTGAACACCTTCGACATCGGTCCCTCCGCCACCGGGATCTCGCCCGCGTAGGTCATCCATACGCAGCGCCGCAGGAGCAGCCTCGACACCTCATCCTCCATCGCGACCCGGGCGATTCGCCGCCGCACATCTGTCTTGGTGAGTTGCGGTGCCCCGTCCTCGGCTGCGGTGGTCGCCGCCCACTGCTCGACGTGATGCAGTAGCCGCGTGATGTGCGGACCCCACCCGGATGCGTGCTCGTCCTGCAGCGACAGCCCCATCACTTGCCACCCGGCATCGACGTCACCGATCCGCCATTCGTCACCCACGCGGACGTCGCTGTAGAACGTGATGTTCGTGCGTTCGCCCGAAAGGGTCCACACTGCATGGGCTTCGACGCCGGGGGAGTCGAGCGGCACGAGGAACATGGTCAGTCCCTTGTGCTTCGGCTTGTCGGGACTCGTCCGGGCGAGCAGGAACACGTAGTCGGCGATGTGACCATTGGTGGTGAACATCTTCGAGCCGTTGATGACCCAATGGTCGCCCTCGCGCGCAGCCTTGGTCATCGCCGCAGCGACATCCGAGCCGCATTCGGGTTCGGTGAAGCCCAGCGCAATGGTGATATCACCCTTCATCGCGCCGCCGAGGATCCGGTCCTTCAGCCATTCGGTACCGACCGCCCGGATGATCGACGCCACCATTCGAGTGGTCTCCGACAGATACATGGGCGCATCCGTGCGCATGAGTTCCTCTCTGAGCACTTGCTCATCCCACGCGTTGCGGTTCTGCCCTCCGAATTCAGTCGGCCATCGAGGAGCGAAATAGCCCTCCTCCACCAGGTCCTTGGCGAAAGAGTCGTCATGCGACACGCCGCTTCGGTAGATCTGTTCCTCGAACTCAGGAGTCATCACCTTCTCGAGATGGTGGCGAACTTCGTCACGGTAATTCTTGGTGCTCGCGTCGAGTTGAAAGTGCATGGATTAGAACCAATCTGTCTCGGCAGGCCACCAGGGGGCAGGCGCGATAATGTTACTCTCAATTGTGAGAGCAACCATATCCGCACGTGATGGGACCCAGACATGGACCTGACGCTGTCCGGCGAGCAGCGACAACTCGTCGAGTCGTTCGCCGCGATCTACGCGCGGGAATCGACATCCGAGCGTGTGCGAGCGGCCGAACCTTGCGGCTTCGACGCCACCTTGTGGAAGGCACTGCTGGACACCGGCGTCGTGGAGATGGCCGTCGACGAAGCCGCCGGCGGGTGGGGCGCATCCGAGCTCGAATTGGCCTTGATCGCCGAGCAGTACGGTCGGGCGGTCGCGTCCGCGCCGGTCATCGAGGCTCAGGTCGCTGCGAGGCTGCTCGCCGGATGCGGCGATAACGGAACCGCACTGCTGACCGCGGCCATGGCAGGCGACAAGCTGGTCAGCTTCGCACCACGAACCGCGGGCGGTGCGGTGCTGGGGTTGGTGCCCGCAGGGTCGGTGGCCGATGCCGTCGTCTCTCTGGTCGGCGAACGACTCCTTGCGCTGCCCGTCGTGGACAACCGCCGAGACGTGCAGAATCTCGGCTCGCTGCCGTTGGCCGATATCACGCTCGACGACGACGCCGTGACTCTCGCCGAGGGCGAGCAGGCGCACCGCTTGTTCTCCGATGCCCTGGATCTTTGGCTTGCCCTGACCGCCGCAGCGCTGGCCGGCGCGGCAAGCAAGGCCGTCGAACTAGGCGTTGAGTACGCCAAACAACGGCACGCATTCGGCAGCCCGATCGGAACCTTCCAGGCGGTGGCACATCCGTTGGCGGACAGCGCCACTGCGGCTGATGGCGCCCTGCTGTTGGCGTTCGAGGCGGCGTGTGCGTTCGTCGACGAGCCGCAGCGGACGACGGAGTTGGCGGCGATGGCCTTCGCGTTCGCCTACGAGACTGCCCGCGACGCCACGCAGCGCAGCCTGCACATCCACGGCGGCTACGGATTCGGGATGGAAGGCGACATCCAGCTGTACTACCGCCGGGCCCGTGGCTGGGCCATGGTTTACGGCGACTCGGCCGTTGCCCTCGACCGCGTCGCCGATGCCCGCTACGGAGCCGTCGCGGGCTGACCCGGCGGACCCGGTTCCATGACGGCGAAACTCAGCGTGGCGCGGGCGGCCAGCCGGTCCCTGCCCACATCGACGACGTCGACGGCGACGACGATCAACCGCCTGCCCGCCCGCACCAGGGTCGCGGTCGCGCGCGCGGGACCCTCGACTATCGGTGCCAGGAAGTGAATGGACATGTCTGACGTACCCGCACCCGCTCCGGTGTTCGTGTACTTGATCGCCAATCTGCCTGCGGCGACGTCGATGAGCGTCGCGACCAGGCCGCCCTGTAGCGCGCCGCGGATGTTGACCAGATCTTCCCGGTTGTGAAGATCCAAAACCACGGTGTCATCGGTGTCGACCACGTCGTAGAACGGCAACTTGCCGAACAGATGGCCGGGAATGGTCACCTGCATCGGTTGAGGGATGGTCGTCACGCGTCGGCTCGCACCTGGTCTTTGACCGCCAGGACGATGGGCGGTGCAGTGCGCCAGTCGGGTACGCCATTCTCCGGCCCTGCCGTCGCACGCTTGTCCTCACGCACCCCGACCCAGTGCGAGTGGTTGAGCTGATGCAGCGTGAAACACGCCTGCAGGGAGTTGTAGAAGCCCATGTTATCGACGGTCTGATTGACAGACTCCTTGATCAACAGGGCGGCCATCGTGGGCACCTCGCTGATACGGCGGGCCATCTCCAGCGTGCGGTCGGCAAGTTCATCCCGCGCGAACACTTTGCTTACCATGCCAAGCCGATGAGCCTCGTGGATGTCGATGGCGTCGCCGGTCAACAGGAGCTCTTTGGCTTTACGCGGACCGAACTCCCAGGGATGCCCGAAATACTCCATGCCGCACATGCCGAGGCGGGTGCCGACGACGTCGGCGAAGCGTACGTCGTCGCTGCCGACGATCAGGTCGCACGCCCACATCAGCATCAAGCCTGCCGAGAACACCTCGCCGTGTACCTGGGCGATGGTGATCTTGCGCAGGTTGCGCCACCGCAACGTGTTCTGGAAGAAGTAGTGCCACTCCTGCAGCATGATCTTCTCCGAGCCCTGGCGGGTACCGCCGTTGATCGAGGCAGTCGGATGCTGATCGGGGCCGGGCCTGAACTCCTTGCTGGCCTGCTTCGACCCGATGTCGTGGCCGGAGGAGAACATCTTGCCCTCGCCGGCGAGAATCACGACGCGGACGTTGTCGTCAGCCTCGGCGCGTCCGAAGGCCTCGTCGAGTTCGACCAACATCCCGCGGTTCTGTGCGTTGCGCTGCTCCGGCCGATTCAGCGAAATCCGCACGATCTGACCGTCGTCGAATGTCTCCCACTTGAGGAATGTGTAATCGCGCACTCGTCGCCTCCAAGGTTCTTTCAATGTGGCAATGGTGTTATCAATAACTGAGAAGGTATGTTCTCACAGGTCGGACGCGGTCTTTTGGGAAGGGTGTCCATGACAGAATGCCAACGTAACCCGCGGGTGGTTCTCTGGGGTCCCGGTCAAGTCGGGGTCGGAGCGCTGCGCGCTCTGATCGCACACCCTGGGCTGGATCTCGTGGGCGTCGTCGTGCACGCCGAGGCCAAGGACGGCAAGGATGCGGGCGATTTGTGCGGGATGCCCGAAACCGGTGTCATCGCCACTCGCGATATCGAGGCCGCACTGGCACTCGATGCCGACGTCGTGGCGTACTTCGCATCCGGTGACTACCGCTACCGCGACGCGGCGCATGACATTGCACGCTGCTTGCGGTCGGGCAAGAACGTGGTGTGCACGTCGTTGGTGCCGATGTGCTACCCCCCGGCCGCCGACGGGGAAACGGTGGACCTGATCCGATCGGCATGCGAGGAGGGTCGCACCAGCTTCTTCAACAGCGGCGTCGATCCCGGCTGGGCCAACGACGTCATCGCGTTGACGATGACGGGCTTCAGCAGCCGCGTCGACACCATCACCATGCTCGAGATACTCGACTACGGCCCGATCAACCAACCCGACATCATGTTCGACTTCATGGGGTTCGGCAACCCGCCGGATCATCCGGCACCGTTGTTCGACACCGAGCGGCTCGCCGCGCTGTGGGCACCTACGGTCCATCTGGTGGCAGACGGAGTCGGTCTGCCACTTGACCACGTCGTGACGACCATCGAGAAATGGTTGGCCACAGAGCGTTACGAGGTGGCATCGGGCTGGATCGAGCCGGGCACGATGGGAGGCATGCGGTTCAAGCTCGCAGGCATGGTTGACAACGAGGAACGCGTTGTGCTCGAGCACATCACCCGAATGGGTGAGGGCTCCGCGCCGGATTGGCCGCGGCATCCGTCGCCGCACGGTGGCTACCGGGTCATCGTCGACGGCCTGCCGACGTACACCGTCGACATCGAGATGCACGGTCGCGGAAACAACATGCGCGGCCTGACATACGCGACCGTCATGCGCGAATTGAACGCCATACCCGCGGTGATCGCCGCCCCGCCGGGCTTATTGTCCACGCTCGATCTGCCCCTCGTCACCGGCCCGATGCGCGGTGGAACGTGGAGTGGTGTGCTACCACCGACGATGCCGGCATGACAAGCACTCCGGTGCCGAAGACATCGGCGGACCTGTGGACAGTGATGAGCACGGCCACCGCCGTTCGGCGCTATCGCGACGATCCGATAAGCGATGACGTGCTGGACAGATGTCTGCGCGCGGCAAGTTGGGCGCCGTCAGGCGGCAATCAACAGCCGTGGCGATTCGTGGTCCTGCGCTCGGCGGAGGCCCGCAGCATCATCACCGACGCAGCGCACAAGACGTGGGATGCGATGAAGGACTTTTATCGACTGCCCTTGATCGCCGAAGGAGCCGACGATTCCAAGACCCGTGTGCTGCGGGCGATGGCCGAACACATGGCCGTCGGCGGCGAGGCGCCGGCCTTGGTGTTGTTCTGCCTCCAGCCCCAACCCGGGGCGTCGAAGTTGCAGCAGGGGGGCTCGATCTTCCCTGCGGTCCAAAACTTTCTGCTCGCCGCCCGTGCCGAGGGGCTCGGTGCGGCGATCACGCTGTGGCACGGTATGTGCGATGCCGAATTGCGTGCCCTGATTGGCATTCCCGATGACTGGCTGATCGCGACGTTGGTGACGGTGGGCTGGCCGAGAGGCGGACACAGGGCCGTGCGCCGCAAGTCGCTCGCCGAGGTCGCGGTGGTCGATCATTGGGACCAGCCTTGGTCAGTCGAGCCGTGAGCCTGTTGTCGACGAAACCCGCGGTGATACTGCATCCCTCGGGTGCCGTCGTGACCTTCGCCGAACTCGACGCCAGCGCCAATCGGCTCGGGCACTTTCTGCGGCATGTTGGACTCGCGCGGGGTGACACGGTCGCGATTGTGATGGATAACAACGAGCACATACATGCGGCGATGTGGGCGGCGCGACGCAGCGGGCTCTACTACACGATGGTCAACACCCACCTGTCGGCGGCCGAAGTCGCCTACATCGTGCACGACAGCGGCGCGAAGGCGGTGATTTCGTCTCAGGCGATGCGGGATGTGTGCGAACAGCTCGCCGGTGACCTGCCAGACGGCCTGCCTTCGGTCGCGCTGATCGCCGGCGACGATCTGGCCGGCTGGCAGCGCTATCCCGACTGCGCGGCCGCCATGCCCTCGACGCCGATCCACGACGAATGCGACGGGCAGCTGCTGCAATACTCCGCCGGAAGCACTGGGCGCCCGAAGGGGATTCGGCGCCCGTTGAACCCGGGCGGCGGCCGGTCGACGCTGTCGACGCCGGTGTTCGAAGCGCTCGGCGTGGGTCGGGATTCGGTGTATATAGCCCGGCACCCACGTATCACACGGCACCGGCCATGTGGACGATGGCTGCGCAGGCTGCGGGCGCGACGACGGTCATGATGCAGGCCTTCGATGCCGAACAGGCACTGGAGTGCATCCAGCGCTACGGCGTGACGCACGCCCAGTTCGTGCCGACGATGTTCGTCAAGATGTTGCGGTTGCCCAAGGCGACGCGCACCCGATTCGACCTGACGAGTTTGAAGCGAGTTGTTCACGCCGCTGCTCCGTGCCCGCCGGCGATCAAGCACCAGATGATCGAATGGTGGGGGCCGATCGTCGACGAGTACTACGGATCCTCGGAGGGCGCAGGCATTTCATTCATTCGCGCACAGGAATGGCTCGACCATCCTGGCTCGGTTGGTAAGCCGATGCTGGGCGTGCCGCACATCCTCGACGAGTCAGGAATCGAGTTGCCTGCGGGCGATGTCGGCGAGATCTACTACGAGGGCGGCTATCCGTTCGAATACCTCAACGACGAAACCAAGACCGCAGCATCTCGCAGTCCTCAGGGCTGGGTCACCGTCGGTGACATCGGCTACGTGGACGCCGACGGCTATCTGTATCTGACCGACCGGCGCCATCACATGATCATCTCGGGCGGGGTGAACATCTACCCGCAAGAGATCGAGAACGAGTTGGTCACACATCCGCTCATCGTCGATGCCGCTGTGTTCGGTGTTCCCGACGACACGATGGGCCAGTCCGTCAAGGCCGTAGCGCAGCTGGTCGATCCGACAAGGGCGAACGAGGCTCTAGCCGGCGAACTGGTCACATGGCTGCGAAACCGGTTGGCCCACTATAAGTGTCCGCGGTCCATCTCCTTCGAGGCGCAGCTCCCGCGATCTGACGCGGGAAAGCTCTATAAGCAGCCACTCATCGAGAAGTACACCGCAATGCACGGTGGCCTCCGCGAGCATCCGCCACGCCCTTTGGATGATTCCTGTCACGATGGTCGGGCGCGCACGGAATAGTGACAGAGATGTTCAAACAGGTGTGTTTCTTCCGGAAGCGTCCGGACATGTCGATGGAGGAGTTCATCGACTACTACGAGAATCAGCACTCCCGGCTGTCGGAGCGACTCGGACGGTCCCCGTCGATTCCCAACGCCGTGCGCTATGTGCGGCGCTATCTGACGCCGGAACGCAATCCGGTGACCGGACGAGGTGATCGACCCCGGGTGCCACTGCATCATGGAGATCTGGTGGAACAGCCGCGAGGATTTCGAGAACTCGCAGCGGGTCATCGCAGACCCCGACCGACTGCCGTCGATCCTGGAAGACGAGGCACGCCTGTTCGAGACGCACAGTAATCCGATGTGCTCGGTGGTGGAATTCGATTCGCCGATGGGCCCCGACGGGCAGACGCCGCGGGTAGCTCTGGTCTACGAGGACTGAAGATCCGATTCGGCGAACACGTCGATCGACGCCACCGTCGTCATCATGACCACCGGGATGTGTCGCGACGTCGACCTCTGATAGGTGATGTACGGCGGGTAGACCTTCGTCATGAAGTCCCAGATCTTCATGACGTTCAACGTCTTCGGGTTCACGCCAGGTGGCGCGGAACGCCTGGGTGGCGATCTGGATGTCGACGTGCTCGACGTCGCGCAGGTTCAGGTACCACTCGGGATGTTGATCGGCGCCGCCTTTCGACGCGACGATCACGACCTCGCCGCCGATGTCACCGTAGATGAGCGGTGAGATACGGGTCTTACCCGTCTTGCGTCCCGGCAGCCGGATCAGACAGTGGGTGGTGAACGCGTGGCCGCCGAACTCGGTGATGTCCATGATGTGGCCTTGCGCGCCGCCGGACCGCAGGTAGGAGTCCAGATGATGGTTCACCCAGTCGCGGCGCGCCCGCGCGATGTCTGCGGCGGAGTCGTTGCTCATGGCGGACAGTCTTTCAGGAGTGGGCAGGGTTATGTGTCGAAGTTGGTGCCCGAACTCAGCTGCTCCCATTCCGCGATCTCGTTCGCGCGCCTCTCGGCGACGTAGCGGTAGGCGGCGACGGCGTCCGGGCCCAACAGCAGGAATGCGGGCGGCTCGGGTGATTCGACGGCCGCGATGATCGCGGCGCCCGCCTTGGCGGGGTCACCCGCCTGGTTGCCGTGCATGGTGTCGTTCTCTTTGCGACGCTGCCCCGCAGTGTTCGCGTAGTCGTCGATGATCGATGCTCGACTGTTGCAGCGATCGTCCGGCGAAATCAGTCCGGAAGGCACCGGGCTCGACGATCGTCACGGAAATGCCAAGTGGGGCAAGCTCATCGTGGAGCGAGCCGCTGAGGCCTTCGATGGCTGCCTTCGCCGCGGCGTAGTAGCCAGACCCGACCGGAGTCAGTTGTGCGCCGATCGAGGAGATGTTGACGATCGCGCCGCTGCGCCTGCGCGCGCATGCCGGGGAGCACGGCCTTGATCATCGCGACGGTGCCGAAGAAGTGCGTCTCGAACAGCGTGCGCACGTCGGCGTCGCTGCCCTCTTCGACGGCGGCGCGGTAGCCGTAGCCGGCGTTGTTGACCAGGACGTCGACACTTCCGAACCGCTCTTCGGCCTGGCGCACCGCGGAACCGATCTGGCCGGGTTCGGTGACGTCCAATGCGACGGCGAGCACCCGGTCTGGGGTCTTGTCGGCCAGGTCGGCGACCCTCGTGACGTCGCGCGCGGTGACGACCGCGTTGTGGCCTGCGCCGATGACGGCCTCGGCGAGCGCGCGGCCAAGACCCGTCGAGCATCCGGTGATGAGCCAGGTGGACATCTTGTTGCCTCCTTTCGACTGCCCGCCAGTATGCATCTGCGATCTGTGCACGTTTTCCGGCGGTGAGCGCCGTTTTGTGTGCACAAATCGCTTAGGTCGTCGTGCTGGCCGCCATCGCCGCCGTCGCGGCCGCGGTGTTCCTGCCCGCTGACAAGCCGGAAATCACCGGATGTCGTTGATTGCGTTCTTCAGCGCTTCGGCGTCCGTTCCGAACACCGCCTGAACACTGTTGCCGACCTCGATGACGCCTGCGGCGCCGAGACTCTTCAGCCGGGCCTGGTCGACCTTGCCCGTGTCGGCGACCTCCATGCGCAGCCGGGTGATGCAGGCGTCGACGTTGACGAGGTTCCCTCGCCCTCCGAATGCGGCGATGAGCTGCTCGGCCTTGCTGTCGGCCGCCACGGGCGCGGTCTTCGTCGCGGTGGCGGTCCCGCCTGCCACCACTGCGGTCGCGGACCCGCCGCCGTCACCGAGATTCGCTTGCTCTTCCGCCTCGAACTCGTCCTCCGGTTCGCGACCCGGCGTGCGCAGGTTCCACTTCGTGATGGCGAACCGGAACAACACGTAGTAGAGGATGAAGAACACCACGCCCATCCCGATCAGCAGCCAAACGTTCTTCGCCGCCGGCGCGCCGCCCCACAGTATGAGGTCGATCAGCCCCGCGGAGAACGAGAAGCCCAGGTGTATGTCGAGCAGGTAGGCGATCGCCAGTGACAGGCCCGTGAGCACCGCGTGGATGAGGTAGAGCGGGAAGGCCACGAACATGAACGCGAACTCGAGTGGTTCGGTGACGCCGGTCAGGAACGCGGTCAGGCCTGCTGCGGCCAGAATGCCGAGGGCGACCTTCCGTTGCTTCTTGTTCGCGACGTGAATCATGGCCAGCGCGGCGGCGGGCAAGCCCGAACATCAAGATCGGGTAGAACCCCGAGGTGAGGAGTCCGGCGGAGGGGTCGCCCGCCGCGAATCGGGTGAGCTCGCCGGTGACGGCCTTTCCGCCGCCGGGAGGCTGGTAGTCGCCGTAGAGGAACCAGATGTACGAGTTCGGGATGTGGTGCAGGCCGAGCGGGATCAACATCCGGTTGGCGAATCCGTACACGAACGCGCCCAGGGCGCCGGACCCGCCGATGAACTTGCCGAGCCCGGTCAGCCCGGCATCGAAGATCGGATAGAAGTAGCTCATCGCGAACCCGAGGAACAGGCAGGCCACCGACACCACGATCGGGACAAAGCGCCTGCCCCCGAAGAATCCGAGGTACGAGGGCAATTGAATGGTGTGGTAGCGGTCGAACAGCCACGCGGTGAGCAGGCCGACAAAGATTCCCGCGAGCACGCTGTAGTTGATCAGGGCCTGGTCGCCGTTCTTGTCGACCTCGCCGGCCAGCACGATCGGCGACATGGTCTTGAACACCTGCCTGCACCACGAGGTAGCCCACCACGGCCGCCAGCGCTGTCGAACCGTCGGCCTTCTTGGCGAATCCGATCGCGACGCCGACGGCGAACAGCAGCGGAAGATTGTCGAAGATGGCGCCGCCGGCGGCGCTCATCGCCTGGAAGAACGGCCCGATCACCGGAGCCTTGATCCTGCCCAGCAGATCGTCCTGACCCAGCCGGAGCAGGATGCCGGCGGCGGGCAGTACCGCGATCGGCAGCATCAAGCTCTTGCCGAGTCGTTGCAACTGCGCGAAGCCGGGAATTCGCCGTTCCGATTTCTTCGGTGCCGCAGTCGGTTTTCGCGTGTATCACTCATGATTGATGATCCTCCTCCGGCGCAAAGCTCCTCGGCGCCGAAGCTCGTGCGGAAGCTTAGACGAGAACCTGCGAACGCTGAGACTGACTTTCCAGCACGCTCCTATCGTCTGAAGCGGCAGAACAAAGGAGTCGCAACTGTGAGCACGACGCTGGTCCTGGCCCCGGTTCCCGGCGCGCGCGGTTCCGCTTGCCGAGGTTCCCGATCCGGTGTTCTCGCAAGGCATGGTGGGCTACGGGGCGGCTGTCGACCCGCCGCGGACCGTCGATCGACGCCGTCGCGCCGGTCGGCGGCAAGCTGCTGAAGCTGATGCCGCATGCGTACGTGATCATGACGCCCGACAACGTCGGTATGCTCGTGCACCTCGGTCTCGACACCGTCGCGCTGAAGGGCGACGGTTTCACGACCCATGTCAGCCAGGGCGACGACGTCACCGCCGGGCAGGTCGTCATCACCTACGACGTTCGCGTCCGTCGAGGACAAGGGCCTCAATCCCGTTGTGCCCGTAGTGGTGATGGACGAACGCACCGCCGAGAATGTCCAAGTTCCCTCCGACGCGGTCACGGCGGGCGCGGATATCGCCTCCGGCGCAGACCTTTTCACGGCGAACAAATAGATGGAAGTCGTCATCCTGCCGGACGGCAAGGAGATTGGCCGCGTCGCCGCGGATGCGATCAGCCACTCTGCTGAGCCAGAAACCGGCCGCAGTACTCGGCCTGGCCACCGGATCGTCGCCGTTGGTGGTCTACGACGAACTCGCCCAGCGTTGCGATGCCGGTCGGATCTCGTTCGAAAGGCCGCGGGCCTTCACTCTCGATGAGTACGTCGGGCTGCCCGCTGATCATCGGCAGCGGTACCAGCAACGTGATCGACGAGGTATTCGTCTCGCGCGTCGATTTCCCGCCCGGCGCGGTGCGACGGGCCAGACGGCCTGGCCGACGACATCCCGGCCGCCTGCGCGGCATTCGAGGCCGCGATCCGTGATTCCGGTGGCGTCGACCTGCAGATCCTCGGTATCGGCTCCGACGGGCACATCGCGTTCAACGAACCCGGGTCGTCACTGGGCTCCCGGACCCGCATCAAGACGCTGACATACAGACCCGCGTCGACAACGCCCGGTTCTTCGGCGGCGACGTCGACGCCGTGCCCACCCACTGCCTGACCCAGGGACTGGCGACGATCATGGAGGCCCGCCATCTCATCCTGGTGGCGACCGGCCGAGCGTAAAGCCGAAGCCATCCATCAGCTCGTCGAGGGCGCGGTGAGCGCGCTGTGGCCCTCGACCGATCCTGCAGTTTCACCCGAAGGTGACGGTGCTCCTCGACGAGGCCGCCGCGCGCCGGCTTCAACTCGTCGATTACTACCGCGAGACGTATCGCTCCAAGCCGGAGCTGGCAGGGCATCTGAGTGCTGCTCACCGCCGAGACGCTTCTCACCGGCTCAGATCTGTTGCGGCCCGGCTGGATCGAGGTGTCCGGGGAGACGGTGACCGCGGTCGGCTCGGGCGAACCGCCGCGGCCCGCGGATGGTGGCCCTCGGTGCGGTGACCGTCGTACCGGGTTTCGTCGATACCCACGTCCACGGCGGGGGAGGGACGAACTTCTCCGCGGCGACCCACGCCGACACGGCCACCGCCGTCGAAGTTTCACCGCAGGCGCGGCACGACCCGGCTGGTCGCCTCGTTGGTCACTGCCGCGTCCGGCCGAGTTGCTGCACCAGGTAACGGAATTGGCGGCTGCGTCAGGGCCGGACTGCTCGACGGCATCCATCTGGAAGGGCCGTGGCTGTCCACCGCTCGTTGCGGTGCGCACCAGCCGGCGCTGATGCGTGACCCCGACCCGGCCGAGATCGACCGCGTACTCGACGCGGCCGACGGCGCCTGTCCGCATGGTCACGATCGCCCCTGAGCGCGAGGGTGCGGCTGCTGCGTACCGGCAGTTCGTCGACGCCGGCGTCGTCGCCGCCGTCGGCCACACCGACGGAGGCTACGAACAGACGCGGGCGGCGATCGACGCGGGCGCCACGGTGGGAACACACCTGTTCAACGCGATGCGCCCGATCAACACGCGCGAGCCCGGCCCCGTGGTCGCCCTCCTCGAGGACCCGCGGGTGACCGTCGAGCTGATCACCGACGGCGTTCACGTGGACCCCGCGCTCTATCGCCTCGTCGCGCGCATCGCGGGGCCCGACCGGGTGTCGTTGGTGACCGACGCGATCTCGGCGGCCGGCATGCCCGACGGGACCTTCGAACTCGGACCCTTGGCCGTCGATGTCGTGGCCGGGGGAGTGGCGCGGGTGGCCGGGACGCAGACCATCGCGGGCAGTACGGCGACCATGGACCACCAGTTCAGATTCGCCGTGCACAACAGCGGCCTTCCGCGCGACGAGGCGCTGGTGGCGGCCGTCCTTCAGGCATCCATCAACCCCGCACGGGCATTGGGCCTGCCTTCCGGAGGATTGGTTGCCGGGGCCTGCTGCGGATCTGGTGGTGTTCGACGCGGACCTCGCCGTGACCGGCGTGCTTCGCCGGGGATCGTGGGTTGTCGAGCCCTGAAGCTGGCATCCTGGCCAGATGGGGTTGTTGTTCCGCCTTCTCGAACTGCTGATCGTGATCGTGCCGGTGGCGGGTGCGATCTTCGCGGCGGTCAAGGCGTTCTCGGCCGCCCAGCGGCAACGCGACGAGGCGGCCGAAGGTCGTCACCCCGACGTGGCCGTCATGCCGAACGGCCGGCCGCGGTGAACACCGCCGCGCTGTGGCGCATGATCACCCGGGTGATCGATGAGCACGCACGCACCGACACCCGGTGGCTGGACTACGAGCTGGACCCGGCCAAGCTGCTGGATTTCCCGCTGATGACCGATATGCGCGAGCCACTCACCGAACGGTTCCACAAGGCGAAGATCCGGGCCGATCTGCTGCGCCCGGCGCGGGCCGAGGATCTGCTGGACGATCGGGAGTCCGCTGCCAAGTACCTCGCGGCGGTCGAGGACTACGTCGCCGCGTTCGATGCCGCGGAGGCAGAAGCGATCCGCAAGCGCCGCAACGGCATTCACTGATGCCGACCAGCAGCGCATCGCCCGCGCGCAACGGCTGCTGCGGGTGGCGTCGGATGCGGCTGCGACCGCGAACGAGCGAGAACAGGCGTACGACTTCGCGCGCGACGAGCTCGAGGGGCTGATCGTGTTGCCGCCATGCGACGCGCGCCGCCATCGAGCGGGGCATCGCCGGCGAAATCGACCCGTGAGCGGCGCCGCGTTACCGCGCCCGACCGGCGCGGTCGCCGGTGAATCCCCGAACCGCATGAGCTCTGACGAAATCGGCGACCACCTTCGCGTCGTCCAGATCCAGTGACGCCGACGGGGTGCTGAACAAGGAGAACAGCATGCGCGCGTACCACTCGCCGGCGGTGACCACGTCGAGGTCCTTGCGTACCTCGCCGGTGAGCTTCGCCGCAGCGAGGTAAGGCGCCAAGAACTCGGTACATTCGCGCAACAGAACCGCAGCGTTCTTGGTCAGCAGCAGGCTGACTTCGTCTGCGTCGAAGTATGATTCGGGTTCGATCGACTCGGCGGGCTCTGGTCACGAAGACGCCCGCGCGAACGAGTTGGTCCTCGAGCGTCTCGCCCTTCCGCATCGCCTTGGCCATCTCGCGGTAGAACTTCTGCGAAGCGCCCTCCGCGCAGGCCTCGACGATGGCCGCCTTGTCGCGGAAGTACTCGTACACCGTGCTGCGCGAGATGTCGGCCGCCTTCGCGATGTCGACGACAGTCGTCTTGTCCAGGCCGTGTCTACGGAAACAGTCGAACGCGGACTCGATGATGAGTTCGCGGGTGTCGGTGGCGGTCGTCTCGGTGGTCACGGCGGTCGGCTCAGTCGGACGGTGACAGGATAAGCGCGCTGGTCGGAACTCCGGTGCCGGACGTGACGAGGACGTTCTGCACGTCATCGACCTGGTTGTAGGACGTGCCGCGCACCTGCCGGACTGCTTCGGTGATGCCGTTCATCCCGTGGATGTAAGCCTCACCGAGAAGGCCGCCGTTGGTGTTGATCGGCAGCTCACCACCCAGCGAGAGCCGCTCGACGGTCGCGAAGTCCTTCGCCTCACCGCGACCGCAGAAGCCCAGTTCCTCGAGTTGTGAGAACACGAACGGGGTGAAGTGGTCATAGATGAACGCCGTTTGAATGTCAGCTGGCTTGAGACCGGAGTCCCGCCATAGCTTTTCGGCCACCACGCCCATCTCGGGCAGTCCGGTGATGTCGTCGCGGTAATAGCTCGTCATCATCTCGCCGTCCGCGGCCGCCCCCTGCACGGCAGCGGTGATCACCGCCGGCGGGCGGGGGAGATCACGCGCGCGCTCGACGCTGGTGACGACCAAGGCCACACCACCATCGCTTTCCTGGCAGCAGTCGAGAAGACGCAGAACGGGTTCGATGACCCACCGCGAATTCTGGTGGTCTTCCAGCGTGATCGGGCGCTGGTAGAACCAGGCGTCCGGATTGCGTGCCGCGTGCGCGCGGTCGACGACCGAGATCCGGCCGAAATCCTCATTGGTGACGCCATAGGTGGACATGTAGCGCTGCGCGTGCAGTGCGACCCAAGCCGCGGGCGTCAACAGTCCGAACGGCGCATAGTTCGCCATGAACAGCGGTGTCTCACCCGACGCCCGCGCGGTCGCGCCGCCGAAGCGGAAGCCGGAGCGCTCGTTGAACGCGCGATAGCAGACAACCGCTTCGGCGGTACCGGTGGCTACGGCCATCGCCGCCTGCACGACGGTGCCCGCCGCAGCCCCACCGCCGTGGTGAACCCGGCTGAAGAACGTCAGATCGCCGATGCCGACATTCCGCGCGATCTCGATCTCGTCGCTCGAGTCCATCGTGAAGGTGACCATGCCATCCACATCGCTGGGTCGCAGCCCCGCATCGTCGATTGCGGCTTTGGTTGCCTCACAGGCAAGTTGGAGTTCGCTGCGGCCCGACTCCTTCGAGAACTCGGTCTGGCCGATGCCCGCGATCGCCGCCTTGCCCCCCAGTGAGCTCATGCGTCGACCCGACTGTCCAGCAGACTGACGGTGGCCGTGCCGGACACGTGGTCGCCAAGGCTGTTGCTGCCCTTGAAGGTGACTTCCACCAGACCCTCGCCCTCGACGCCTTCCGACTTGCCGGTGACGCTGCCGGTAAAGCGCAGCGGATCGTCGGGAAACGACGGCACGCCCAGCCGGATCGACAATTTCTTGACCATCGCCTCCGGACCGGCCCAGTCTGTGAGGAATTTCGTGCACAGCCCGTTGGTGGTCAGGATGTTCATGAACATGTTCGGTGAGCCCTGTTTCTTCGCGAACTCGGGATCGTGGTGAACCGGCATGAAGTCACGCGATGCGATCGCGCCCGCCACGATTACGGTTGCGGTGACCGGGACCTCGAGCGGCGTGACCTCGTCGCCGATCTCGATGCCACGCCAGTCCAGTGTTGTGCGCGATGGGGTTCGGTCATCGTTCTCCTTTTGGGTAGACGGCACCGAGGCGCGCCAACTGCGCCGACGCCGAACCGAGGGTCAGTTCGTTGTGTTTGGCCCACAAGAAGTACCGGAACAGGGGATAGGTGGTGTCGATGCCGATTCCGCCGTGCACCTGTTGCGCGGTGGCCGCGACGCGTGCCCCGGCGTCGGCGGCCCAGAACTTCGCGATCGAGGCTTCTCGACCCGGCGGCCCGCCCTGGCTCAGGGTCCAGGCCGCCTGCCACATCGTCCACCGGATCGCCTCGACGTCGATGAATGCGTCGGCCATCCGTTGCTGTACGGCCTGAAAGCTTCCGATCGGCCTGCCGAACTGTTCGCGTTCGGTGGTGTACGACGCGGCGATGTGCAGTGCGCGATCCGCTACCCCGAGCTGTATCGCGCACAACCCGACGAGAGCACGTGCATGCACCGATTCGACGATCGCGGCGCCATCACCGGGTAGCCGGTCTCCTCGGAAACGATTGCACCGTCGAGGATCACGTCGGCATGTGGCTCGCCGTTCGTCGTCACCGCCGGTCGGATCTCGACACCGTCGGCTCCGCCGTCGAGAAGGAAAAGGCTGACATCACCGTCATCGGTTTCGGCGGGAATGACTATGGTGTCGTGCGATTTGGGCCGCGGGGACCAGCTCCTTGCTGCCGTCGAGGCGCCAGCGATCGCCGTCGCGGCGCGCGGTCGTTGCCGGCTTCGTGGGATCAGAGCGCCCCGGTTCACTCAATCCAGCAGTGAGCAGGCGGGAGCCGTCGACAACGCCGGGAAGATAGCGCTGCCGCTGCCTGTCATCGCCGCAGCGGGCGATGGTGTCGGCGCCGAGAACAAGGGTGGCGTAGGCGGGCACCGGGGCCACGCTCCAGCCGACTTCGGCCAATATGAGTGCCAGCTCGACGAACCCGTGACCGCTGCCACCGACGTTGTCGGGCAGTGCGATTCCAAGCAGATCTGCTTCGGCGAGTTCACGCCAGAGTGCGGCGTCATAACGGATGTCGCCGGCTTCCAGCTCTGTCAGATGTTCGGGTGTGACTCGGCGTTCGAAGAGCTGCCGCGCGACCTTGGCGATCGTGTCCTGTTCGTCGGTGAACGTGAAGTCCATACGTGTGCGCTTCGCTATCGAACCGGTCGGAACTGGTGCAGCACTAGATCTTTCCCGTCCAGCGTGTCAAACGTCTGGTAGTACACCTCGACGGGCATGCCGACTTCGACATCCCCGGGGGCGATCTCACACAGATTCGAGACCAACCGCACGCCCTCGTCGAGTTCGATCAGAGCGACGATATAGGGATACTCCATGAGCGGCATCGGGGGATGCTGCGGCATCACGTAGCTGTAAACGGTGCCGCGGCCTGATGATTCGACGGTTTCCCAGTCCAGGGACTGACACTTGGGGCACATCGGCCGGGCCGGCTGGCGCAGCGCCTGACAGCTCGCGCACCGCTGAATCAGCAGCTTGTTCTCGCGCAACCCGTTCCAGAAGAACTCGTTGTCCGCGTCGAGGGCCGGCGCCAGTCTAGTCGCCATCAGGACCTGCTCTCTTCGCGCAAGCGGCTCATCGGCCGTTTGCCTTGAATCGGAACACCCGGAACCGTTGGCGGCCAAGTACTTCGCCGTTCTGGTCGGTGTAGGTCGACAGCCAGGTGATGAAATGGCCAGTGCCCAGTGAAGTCTTTTTCTCGTCGGAGATGTCTTCGAACACCTGGGTGACTGAGATTACGTCGCCGAGGCGCGGATAGCGTTCGATTTCGAACTCCGAGTTGGTCGCCACGATCCCGGTGTAGCCGGCCTCCTCGATGAACGTCGCCGGGTTGCGGCCCATCTCGACCGGGACGCCGCCGCGTTCGGCGATGCCCGCGATCTTGGGCGCCGGCATCGTCCACGTCTGCAGCATGACGGGCGGAGACACGATCTCCCCGAACCGCGACTTCTCGGCGAACTCGGGATCGAGGTACACCGGGTTCATATCGTCGAGCGCATGACACCAGTGCCGGATCATCGGCTGGTTCACCGGATCCGGTGCCAACGTCGGCTTGCCGGATCCGCCGGTCGGCTGGCCGATGAGCGCGTCCAGCTTTTCGCGGAATTCCGTTTGGTCGGTCACTTGGCATCCCCATTCTGGTTGGCCCGAAGGTCACGTGGTGCGCGCGGCATGAAAAGCCCTGCCATCGCGATGATGTCGCGCTGGAGTTCGTTCGCGCCGCCACCGAAGGTGTTGATCACCGCGATCCGGTAGGCCGACTCGAGCGCCCCGCGCAGCGGTGCGTCGTCACCCTTTCGGATGCCGCCGCGGTCCAGCACCTCGAGCAGCTCCCGCGCCACCTCTTGGGTCAGCTCCGTGCCGAATACCTTCACCGCCGACGCCTCGCCCATGCCGAGCACGCCGACCGACATTGCCGCGTTGACGCGCAGGTTCATGATCTTGTAGGCCGCGACCTGCGCCTCCACGCGTGCAAGGGCCTGCTGCACCCACGGCTGATCGATGACGCGTCCGCCGTCGAGCTCGGTTGTTTGCGCCCACGCCAGCGTCTTCTCGAACAACGGCTCGAGTGCACCCATGTTGCCCAGCGCCGCGCGTTCGAAGTTCAGCTGTGTGGTGATCAGCCGCCAGCCCTCGTTCTCGCCGGCGACGATCGAGCTCGCGGGCACGCGGACGTTGTCGTAGAACGTATAGAAAGTGGAAACCCCGGGCATGGTGTGCAGCGGTTTGCACGAGAAGCCGGGCGATGACGTCGGCACGATGAAGATCGTGATGCCTTTGTGCTTCTTGACCGTCGGATCGGTGCGGGCGGCGAGCCAGATGTAGTCGGCGTACGCCGCGCCGCTGGTGAACATCTTCTGGCCGTTGATTATGTAGTCGTCACCATCGCGCACGGCGGTGGTGCGCAACGACGCCAGATCACTTCCCGCGGACGGCTCGGAGTAGCCGATCGCGAATTCGACGGTGCCGTCCAGGATTGCAGGCAGGAATTTCGCCTTCTGCTCGTCGCTGCCGCTTTGGGCCAGGGTCGGTCCTACGGTGTTGAGGGTGACAAGTGGGATCGGTGCATTGACCCGCTGCGCCTCCTCGAAGAAGATGAATTGCTCGAGCGCGGTGAAGCCGCGGCCACCGTATTCTTTGGGCCACCCGACGCCGAGCAGGTTGGCGGCGCCGAGCGCGCGCACGCACTCCTTGACGGCCTGTCCACCTTCCATGCGGCCCGCGACCGCGGCGATACGTTCCGGCGTCATCACCTTCTCGAGCGACGTCCGGATGTCGGCGCGCAGCTCCTTCTGCTCGGGTGTGAAGTCCAGATACACCGGTCAGCTCCCCGTTCCCAATCGCACTGGCATGCGTTTGACGCCGGGCACCATGGTTGCTCTCATCCGGTCGACGTCGCCGACCAATTCGAGCTTCGGGTATCTCCCGAGCAATACCTCGAAGAAGACAATTGCCTCGAGTCGGGCGAGCTGAGATCCGACGCATGAGTGTTCACCGCAACCGAATGCGATGTGCGGGTTGGGGTGACGGTCGATCCTGAACTCCTCGGCGTCGGAACCGAAGATCTCCTCGTCGCGGTTGGCCGAGCCGTAGAGCATGACGACCGTGTCGCCTTCACGGATTCGCTGCCCACGGATCTCGACGTCGACCATCGCGGTGCGAGCCATATGGGTCACCGGGCTGCACCACCGCAACATCTCCTCTACCGCGGCCGGGATGAGCTCGGGATCCGCGACAAGCCGGGCGCATGCCTCAGGGTGTTCGATGAGCGCCAGCGTGCCCAGCGCGATCAGGTTCCTGGTCGTTTCGTTGCCCGCAACGAGCAGCAGGAACGCGAAGTTCAGCAGGTCCTCGTCGGTCAACCGCGCGCCGTCGACTTCGGCGGTGCTCAATACCGACAACATGTCGTTTCGCGGCTCGGCACGCCGGGCGGCGATGAGCTGCTGAAAGTAACCGAAGAGCTCGCCGACGGCGACGAGCGCATCCATCTCGATCTCCGGATCGGCGTTCCCGGTGCACGCATCCGACCACCTGCGAAACCGCTCCCAGTCATCAGGCGGCGCACCGAGCAACTCGGCGATCATCCGGGTGGGCAGGGGGGCCGCCAGGGATTCGGCGAACTCGACGGTTGAGTCGGTTCCCAGCTCGTCGAGCACCCCGTAGACGATCTCGCGCACCTTCGGTTCGAGGACCGCAACACCGCGCCGCGTGAAGCCGGTGTTGATCAGCTTGCGCAACTGCCGGTGGCGGGGCGGATCGGTGAAGATCAGGTTGCCCTCTTGAACCGGGTTCGGCATCACAGGGTCGGGAATGGTGATGCCCTTGGCAGAGGAGAACTTGTCTGGGTTCGTCGACACGTACCGGATGTCCTCATACTTCAGCAGCGCCCAGAACTTGGTGACGTCGTTCCAGCACACCGGGTCGCTCGCGCGCAGCTCCTGGTAAGCCGGGTACGGGTCGCCCGCGAAGAAGTCGGGCGAGTGCAAGGGGAACTCGGTACGCAGGGCCGCCTCCCTCAATGTGCTCGCCATCAGACATATCATCGTAATCTGTCCGATTCGTCACTGTGTCTACTTCATGTGAATGGCACTGTCAATACTCGGTCATTGCGTTACTTACGAACCAAGTTCGCCGACCGCGATTGACGGACCGGTCGGACAGGTGTACACCATGTGTTGACTCATCGATCTCGTGAGGAATCAATATGGCCGACGCGGGTCCGCTTCTCGATACATATCCGCTCTACATCGACGGCCGGTGGGTCGACCCTGAGATCGGGCGCTACGAAGACATCTCGCCGGCCACCGAAGCAGCCATCGCGCAGGCGCCGGACGCAAGCCTCGCCGACGTGGACGCGGCAATCTCCGCCGCCCGGCGTGCCTTCGACTCCGGGCCGTGGGCCGCAGTCACGCGCGAGGAGCGCGCGCGGTGTCTGAACCAGCTGGGCACCGCACTGATGGAACAGGCGGACGACGTTCTTCGCGCTGTCGCAGGCCGAGTGGGGCTGCATCGCGAACGAACGGCTGATTCAGGTCGACGGTCCGGCGTTCATGGCGCTGCATGCTGGCGAGCTCGCCGCACAGCTCACCGATCAACCGATCAACGCGTTCGGCGGTCCGGGGACCACGCTGCTCCGTCATGAACCGCTCGGCGTCGTCTCGATCCTGACGCCGTGGAACTTCCCGCACAGCCTCAATGTGATGAAGGTGTGTCGCGCACTCGCTGCGGGTAACACCGTCGTCCTCAAGCCGTCACCGCTGACACCGCTGGCCGGTCTCGCTCTGGCGCGGATCATCGACGCGCACACCGACATTCCGCCCGGCGTCGTCAACGTCGTCACGCCCGTCGGCGTTGAGGCCAGCAAGCTGCTGACCACCGATCCGCGCATCGACATGGTCAGCTTCACCGGTAGCTCGGCGGTCGGCCGGGAAGTCATGGCCGCCGCGGGCGGCACCATGAAACGGATCCTGCTGGAATGCGGCGGGAAGTCCGCGGGCATCTTCCTCGACGACGTCGAGGTGACCGACGAACTCCTGGAACGGTTCCTGTTCGACGGGTGCTCGCTGCACGCGGGCCAGGCGTGCATCCTGCAGAGCCGCCTGCTGCTGCCGGAGCATCTCCACGATGACGTCGTCGAGCGGCTCGTCGGTATGGCCGAGAACGTAAAGATCGGTGACCCAACAGATCCCGACGTGGGGATGGGCCCGCTCATAAGCAGCGGGCAGCGAGACCAGCGTGGAGGCCCACGTCGCGGCCGCGGTGACCGACGGTGCCACACTGGCTGCCGGCGGCCGGCGGCCGCCGGGTATCGGACACGGGCTACTACTTCGAGCCGACGATCCTCACCGGCGTCACCCCGGACTCGCGCATCGCCCAGGAGGAGGTATTCGGCCCGGTGCTGACGGTCCTTCGCCATCGCGGCGACGATGATGCCGTAGCGATCGCCAACAACTCGCAGTACGGCCTCTCGGGCGCGGTGTGGGGCAACAGACGTAGAACGTGCGATTGCCGTGGCACGCCGTGTCCGCACAGGACAGATCGCGGTAAACGGCTGCCATCCCAGGCGATGCGCCGTTCGGCGGCTTCAAGCAGAGCGGACTCGGCCGCGAGGGCGGCGGCCTGCCGGGGCTGCACTCGTACATGGAGTCGAAGGCCATCGGAATCCCGGCGTGATGGCGACCCTGGAAGGGCTGCGCGTCGTCGAGATCGCCGGGGACATCGCCGGTCCATACTGCACGAAGCTACTTGTCGACCTCGGTGCAGAAGTGGCCAAGATCGAACCGCCGTCCGGGGATCCGCTGCGTCGCTGGGGGCCGTTTCCAGGGGGCGTCGAGGATCCGGACAGATCCGGTCTGTTCGAGTATCTGAATGCCGGAAAGACGCGGCGCAACAATGGAACTCGACGCCGAGTTCAGCCGACGCTGATCGCCCAGGCGCACCTTCTTGTCGACGGCATGCGGCCGGGAGTGCTGGACGGCTCGGGCCTCGATACGCGGACTCTGCGCGCGCTGAACCCGGATCTCGTCGTCGTGCGCATTTCGGCTTTCGGGCAGAACGGTCCGCTGCGCGACCGCGCAGGCCACGCCGCTGACCGTGCAGGCGGCCTCGGGCTGGGTCAACAACAGGGAGCCCGGGCGGCCGCCGGTTCAAGCCGGCGCCAGGATCTCCGAGTACGTCGCCGGCGGGTACGCCGCGCTCGGCGGCCTGACCGCACTGAGGACTGTCTACGGCACAGTCGGTTCACCGAGGTTGACGTCTCCGTGTTCGAGTCGTTGCTGTCGACACTTCCGTATCCGATGCTGATGGCCGAAAAGATGCGTAGCCTCGGCATGCCAGCCAACACCAGGTCGGCGCCGATGATGGGCATCGTCCGCGCCGCGGACGGCTGGCTCGGGATCAATTGCCTGACGGGGCAACACTGGCTGGACGTGTGCGCGATGCTCGGACTGCCCGAGTACGGCGACCAACAGATCGCGATAATGCTTGGCGGACCGGAGCGTGGCGAGTTCTTCGAGAAGGCCCAGCCGTGGCTCTCCGAGCACACCGTCGCCGAAATCGTCGAGCTGAGTCAGGCGATGCGCATTCCCGCCTCGCCCGTCAACGACGGCGCCACCGTGCTGGACTGCCCTCAGTACCGTCGAACGAGGATTCTTCCTCGAAGCAGGCGGTCATTGACTGGTCGTTCCGTAGGCCGGGTGCCCCGTTCCGGCTGTCGAAAACCCCGGCACTGCCGCCGCGCCCGGCACCCCGCCTGGGTTCTCAAGCGCCCATCGCCACGACGTCATCGGTCGGTTTACCGGTGCGGGGACGACCCGTCGAAGCCGTTTGCAGACGTGAAAGTTCTTGACCTCACCACGTTCTGGGCGGGTGCGTACCTGACCTGTTATCTCGGGGCATTCGGTGCCGAGGTCGTGAAAGTGGAGTCGATCCAGCGACCCGACGGATTCCGCTATTCGGGAGCATGGGCCCATGAAGGCGACCGATGGTACGAAGGCAGCGCCATGTGGCAGGCGACCAACTTGAACAAGCGCGACATCACGCTGGACCTCACGTCCGAACAGGGGAGCGAAGTGGTCCGCCGCCTCGTCCGGGAAGCCGACGTCGTCGTCGAGAATTTCTCGCCACGGGTGATCGAGCAGTTCGGCCTCGACTACGAATCGCTTGTGGAACTGAAGCCCGATGTGGTTCTCGTGCGCATGCCCGGGTTCGGTTTGCGTGGACCGTGGCGCGAATACGTCGGGTGGGCCCTCAACTTCGAGCAGGCGTCGGGCATGGCCGCTGTCACCGGCTATGCCGACGGCCCGCCCTGCACCTTGCAGGGGCCCGCCGACCCGATTGTCGGGGTGCACGCGGGCGTCGCCCTGCTCGCCGCCCTCGAACATCGACGCCGCACCGGTCAAGGTCAGCTCATCGAGATCGCGCAGGTCGAGGTCACGGCGTGCGTGACGGCGGAGCCGGTGATCGAGTTCTCGATGAACGGTGTGGTGTCACCACGCCGGGGCAACCGCATGCGCGGCTTTCTCCAAGGTGTCTACCCGACGGCCGAGGAGGGCGAGTGGGTGGCGATCTCGGTCCGCGACGACACCGACTTGACCAATCTCGCTGCAGGCGATCAGCCAGCCGGACCTGCCCGCGGACCGGCGCTTCGCGTCGGCGGCTGAGAACGAAGCGGCACACGACGAATTCGACGCGGTAGTCGCGGTTTGGACGCGGACTTTGAGTCCAATGCAGATCGTCGACGCCCTTGGCGCAGTGCATGTTCCAGCAGAATGGGTGCTGACCGCGGACCGCATGTACGAATTGGCTGCAGCTGGACGCCCGCGGATACTACGAAGAGTTCGAGCACCCCGTCACCGGGCGGCGTCGCTACCCGGGGTGGCCGTTCACGATGACGCCCGGGCCCGGACGTCACCATCGGCTTCGCGCCGCCGACCCTGGGACAGCACAACGACGAGATTTTACGTCGGCTCGGCCTGACCGACGACGAACTGGCGGGCCTGCGTTCGCATCGGGTGATCGGCGACACCGCGCTCAACGCATAGCAGCCGAACCCAGGTCGGAGAAGGCACAATGGCCCAGGTGCGATACGTGCTCGGTATCGATATCGGCACCGCCAGTAGCAAGGCGGTGCTGACAACGATTGAGGGCGGTGTGGTGGCGCGCGCTTCGCGCCCGCACGTCACGTCGTTCCCGAAACCGGGCTGGGCCGAGCACGATGCGGAATCGTTGTGGTGGGCCGACTTCTGTGCGCTGACCGCCGACATCCTGTCGAGTAGTCCGCAGCAGCCTGATGCTGTGTGCGTCAGCGGTATCGGCCCATGCGTGCTACCCACTGATCGCGCAGGCACGCCGCTCCGGCAGGCGATTCTGTACGGCATCGACACCCGCGCGGTGGAGATCGGCGCGCAGATCCAAGACGAACTCGGAGGTGCCGACGCCGTACTGGCCAAATGCGGCTCCGTCATCTCTTCACAAGCGGCTGGACCCAAGATCGCCTGGATCCGGGCGCACGAACCGGAGGTGTGGGCCAACACCCGCCGGTTCTTCATGGCGCACAATTACATCGTCCATCGGCTCACGGGCGCCTACGTCCTCGATCACCAGTCGGCAAGCCAGTGCGTGCCGCTGTACGACCTGCGCGATGGCACCTGGGATCCCGAGATCGCGGAGATGATTGCTCCCGGTATGGCGCTGCCGACGCTCGCGTGGCCGGCGGAGATCGCGGGACGGATCACCGCCGAAGCCGCCACACTCACCGGCCTGTCGGCAGGCACTCCCGTCGCAGTGGGAACCATCGACGCGTGGGCAGAGGCAGAGAGTGTTGACGTGCGCGCGCCCGGCGACCTGATGTTGATGTACGGCTCGACAATGTTCTTCATCGGCGTCACCCCGAAAGCCGTTCTGATGCCTGCCCTCTGGTCTACTCAGGGCAACCATTCTGGACAACATACCCTCGCCGCTGGCATGGCTAGCTCCGGCAGCATCACCGAATGGTTCCGAACACTCACCGGTGTCAGGGAATTCGATGAACTCGTCGCAGCTGCGGAGCGATCGCGGCCCGGCGGCAATGGTCTGCTCGCCTTGCCGTATTTCAGCGGTGAGCGCACACCGGTGGCCGATCCGGATGCGCGAGGCGTGATCGTCGGATTGACCCTGACCCACACACGCGGAGATATCTATCGCGCATTACTGGAAGCGACCGCGTACGGTGTGCGGCAAAACCTTTCGGTATTCGCAGATGCCGGAGCCAACCCGACTCGAATCGTGGCGGTAGGTGGCGGGACGACACAGCCGCTGTGGCCGCAGATCGTTTCGGATGTCACCGGACATGTGCAAGAGATACCTACTGAACGAGTCGGTGCGTGCTTCGGCGATGCACGCTTCGCGGCGCTGGCGCTCGGCGCGGTCGGCCCAGACAGCAGATGGAACACACCCGAAGCCGAGTTGGTCCCGAATCAGGAAACGGCAGGGCTGTACGACGAGCTCTACGACGCCTACCTACGACTTGCTGCGGCCACGACCGACGTTCAGCATCTGCTCGCCACGCACCAACGCTGACTCAGGTGAGATGCCGATTGCGCCAGCGTTGGAACCGGTTCGAAGGCAGCTGGATCGCGGCCATCACCGCGCTCATGGGCCACGCGACGGACTTCGGCCGGGCGGCGGGCTCCCTCTCGCCGGTGGTAGGCCTGTCACCCTCCCACCACGTGGGTTGTAGCAGCGCCGACGTCACAGGAATCGCCTTGTCGACGCTCTTGCGGCCCCACTCGCAGGCGAGATCGATCGCCGCGGCCGAGGGAGCCAGGTTCACCGGCGACAAAGTCGGCTCGAAGCGGATGAGGTGGTCGGCATAGGGTGCATTGCGCACCATCTGTAGTTGAATCGCCTGGGTGATCGGGACGAGCCACAGGTGCTTTGCTTCCCACTGCGGGTGAAAGCAGTCGAACGCGAGGTAGCACGCGTTGCGTGTCCCGAGTTTCCCGTCGCGCACTCGTTTCCATGCCAGCTCGACGGGCACGTTGCTCGCCGCACCGCCGTCGACGATTGCGGCGACATCGCGTTCCTCGCACAGGCCGTCGAGTAGCGGAAGCATGCGCGGGTCGGTCGTCTCGTGGTGCAGCACACCAGGAATGGCCGACGAAAACGATGCGGCATCAACGACATTGAAGTCGCGAGTCAGATCGTCGCCGCCGACGACGATCGCTTTCGTCACCCGGGAGTCGATGAACGCGGCCACCTGCCACATGCGCGCCGCGACCTGCGGGCCGATGCCGATCGGCAGATGCGGGATGAAGCGCAAGCGCAGCGCGGCCAGCTCTTGGCGCCGAAACCTCGACGGAAGAGCGCCGAAGGACCCCTTGCGCACGCCGGCGACGACGGCCTCGAACGGAATGGCCAAGTCCGACATGCGCATTCGCTCACCGTCTTCGCGGGTGAACATGGCCTCGGCGAATCGGTCGAAGCGAAGCGCGAACATGCCGGAAAGCCCGTGTCGGCGGCGCAGCTGATCGGGTCCGAGGATGGCGCGATAAGACACAGTCTTGGCCCAGGCGACATATTCCTCGATCGGTATCGGCAGGACGCGGCTGACGACGCTGCCCAGAATCGATCCGAAGGAGGATCCGATCATGTAGTCGGGGACATGACCCGACTCCAGCAGCCGGAGCATGCCGCCGATGTAGACGAAACCCGCGCCGCCGCCGCCCCCGAGGACCGTGACGAGCTTCTTGTATCCGACTTCTGCGTCCAATTCGGCTTGGGAGAAGTCATTTCCGCGGTGTTCGACGAGCGCCCGTCGCTGCTCGGACTGATCGTCGGTCAAACTCTGCAGCACGTGGCGTGCGTCCGTCAGCGCCGTGACCGGATCACGCTCTTCGCGCAACGGACCGTGCAGCGCATCGGCGACCCGCGCCCGCCACTGCGCGAGCTCGGCGCCGACCGAGACATCGCCGCGCCCGCGTCGCCCGACAGGACCCGCGGCGCCCGGTTCGAAGTCGGCCAGCCGGGCGAAGTTCAGGATGTAGCGCAGGTGGCGAAGCTGCTCGGCGCTCAGCACGTCCGGGGCGACGAGACTGTGCCGGACGAGCCGATTCTCCATTTTCTGCAGCAACAGATTCGGCTCGGTTGTCGGTGGTTCGACGACGTCGACGGAGTCAACGAACTCGTCAACAGCAGGGGATTCCGGCAGCATCGAATCCTTATTGTTGCGGATAGGGCGCCCAGCGCCTGTCGTACCCGGCCTTGCGCGCAGCCAGCTGATCGGCGCGGCCCGCATCGTCAACGAAGTACTTCGGGTCGTCCGCGTAGAAGTTCACGGCATCGCCGACATCGACCACCTGCTGGTCGACGATGCGGGGTGCATTGAGGTTGTCCGGGTCGGGTCCGAGATCCTGGAAGCGAATGGATATCGCGCCCTGATGCAATCCGCCCGTGTCGACCCAGTTCGTCACACCGGGATCGGTCGGCGAGATCACGAACGTATAAGTGCCGTCCTCGTTCGGGATGGCCTGTTCGTTGTTCAGACTGGTCTGCTTGTTCCAGTAGTCGTCGGTGATCGTCCAGATGTCGTAGGTCGGCACGATGAAGTAGTTGGCCCGGCCCGGATCGATCTTCAGCACCAGAGCCTGGCCGTCCTCGAGCTGGAAATGGCCGTTGCTCTGCAGCTGATTGGCCAGGAACTCGGCATTGCTCGACGGCTGGCTCACCTCGTTCGCGTCCCTCGGCAGGCCGGTGTCCGGATCGGTGGACGCGAGCGCCATGTACTTGCTTTCCTGCGAGCCGCCCCTGACCACCAGGATGGCGGCGGCGAACACACCGCGCAGAATGGGCGGCATGTAGGGCAGCGGCGGCACCAGCGACACCAGCGTCGTCAACAACGGATTCGAGGCCACCTGCGGCCCGAGGAAGGCGAACCCGCCGAGCTGGGCGAACAGGCTGTCGGGCGGACCGCCGACCCGCTCGATGGACAAGCTCATCGGATCTTCGGTAGTCCAGTCGCCCAAGGTGTTTCGAGCCGCGATGATCGTCGAGCCGGAGGTGAGCTGCAGGTGGTTCGGTCGACCATCCGCAGGTTCGGTACTCACAGTGATGACGAACTTGCCGTCCTCGTCCACGACGAGGTCTTTCGCGGTCAGAATCGACGATGTCGTGCCCGCCAGGCCCTCCAGCACGCTGAAGCTGGTATCGGCGGGGAGCGTCTTCTTGTCGCTGTAATTGAGGAACTGCCCGTGGATTTCGTACTCCGACGCCCCGTTGACTCCCATAAAGCGGTAGATGGTGTCCGGGTTGTCGTAAAGGATGCGCCCGCCGGGGACGTTCTGCCCGAACCAGATATGGGGCGGCGCGACTTGGGTGACGACCGTCGGATTCATCGAGTCAAGCAGCTGTTGCTGGAAGGCGGCGGCCGTGGCGTATTCGTTGACCGCCTTGTCCAGCGCCGCGAGGCTGCCTTCGTCGAGCCCGCCTGGATACTGTTGATTGGCTGCCTGTAGGAACTGCTGGCGCAGAATGATTTTCATCAACGCGACGGGCAGCGTATTGGCGGTTTGAGTGGCGATTCTCTCGGCGGCGAGCTGCTCCTCGGTCGCCAGCGGACTGACTACCGGCGTTGAGGCATCCTGCGCCACCAACGCGGCTGCCGGCGTCCCGCCGCCACCGAAGAATGGCGCGGTCAGGTTTCCGATCTCGCGGCGCACCCAGCCGAGCATGGTCCACAGCATCGGAGCTTGCGGCGGCGCGACCGGGCCGTCGCTGGCGGCTTGCGTGCCGAATCCCAACGCGGACAAGACACCGTTGACGAAGCCACCGAGGCCCGTGGTTACCGGTGTAGCGGGGGGCGGCTCCGACAGCGTGGCGAAGCTCGCGACAGAAGATGTCCGCGCGGTCTGTAACGGCGTAGCGTCGAGCGCCGAATCCGTTGGCTGCTCATGCGATTCGGTGGCCTCGGCTGACAGATCGGTCGGCGGATCATCTTCATCGGATGACGTGATGGTCATCCGCGACGCCGGGGTCAGATCGCTGTGACTCGTATCGGTCTGGCCCTTGAGCAGCGAGTCGCCGTCGGCCGCGTCTCCGGAGCCTGCTGACGCGACGACCGCTTCGGATTCGTCGTCCGGCGTCGTTGTCGTGTCCTCGCTGTCGGTGTCCTCCGTCGAGTCCTGCTCGTCTGAGACCTCGCTGCCGGCGTGTACGCCGTCGGCGGCTGGACCCTTCGCCGAGGTGCCGTCGCTGGTATCTGCCGACTCCTTGGTCGAATCCGTCGTCGATGTCGTCCCCGCCGTACCCGCGGATCCGGCGGTCCCTGATCCTCCCGAGGCGCCCGACGAACCGGTGTCGGCGAGAGCGAGGCCGGGACCGTTGGCGATCGCGGCTCCGATGCCTAGCGCGACCGCCAGCGCGCCAACCCTGCCGATGAAACGCCCGTATGAGTTCGGCATCGTTGCCAACGCGGGAGTCCTTTCGTGTATCCCCTTAGAAGAGATGGTGCCAGCAAAGCTTCGACGGTATGGGCGTTCAGCGGTTCACGGGTGCACTTTCCGCTGTTTGGGACCGTCGGGGCCTTCCACGCACGCCGACATTCATGTACCGTCTGGTACATGATTACCGAATGCGGTATCGACGTCGATGCACCGGCCGAGGTCGTCTGGGATGTCTTCTCCGATGTCGAACGCTGGCCCGAATGGACGGCTTCTGTCACCCGGCTCGTCGCCCTCGACGGCCCCGGCATCGAAGTCGGCAAGAAGTTCGAGATCAAGCAACCGCGCATGCCGAAACTGGTGTGGGAGGTCACCGATGTCACGCCCGGTCGCGCTTGGACCTGGGTGCAGCGCTCGCCGGGTGGTCTGACAGTGGCCAGCCATGAGGTCAGGCCGCTTGGCGGCGGCCGCGCGCGGGTCCATCAGCAGATCGACCAGCGCGGTCCGGCCGGCGCCCTGATCGGTCTGCTCATGCGCCGGATGACCAGGCGCTATCTCGACCTCGAGGCTGCCGGCCTCAAGACTCGAAGCGAACAAGCCAGCCGTCTCGATGGCCCGACCACCTGACCGGAAGCGCCGCCAGCAGCTGCTCGACGCGGTGGTGGACGACGTCGCGGTGCGCGGCATCGGTGATCGGTCGCTTCGCGACATCGCCGCCGCCGTCGGCACCAGCCACCGAATGTTGTTGCATCACTTCGGCTCGCGAGACGAGCTGTTATTGACGATCGTCGATGCCGTCGAGCGCCGTCAGATGGCTCTGATGCACGAACTGCCCACCGAACCGGGCGAGGCGTTCGTCGCGATGTGGGCGAACCTGCGCAGACCCGAACTGCGCCCTTTCGAGCGGCTGTTCTTCGAGTGCTACAGCCGCGGTGTGCAGGGCGAGCAACCGTTCGCCCGGATGCTGCCGGGAGCCGTCGACGACTGGCTGGCCGGGTTCGCGGAGACTGGCAGAGCATCCGATCCCGCGCTGATGCGCCTTGGTCTGGCGGTCACGCGGGGCCTGTTGCTCGACCTGGTGGCGACGGAAGATGCCCGCGGTGTCGACGCGGCCGCTGACGCGTTCGCCGACCTCGTTCGAAAAGCCTTCGTTTAGACCCTGGGAGCCGCCGGGTATTCCCTATGGCTCGGGGGGTCGTCCTGGCACCAGCGCGCCTGCGCAATGTGGAGGTGCGCCGATCGAAGGGAGACTCATGAAGCTCAGGAAAACCGCAGCCAAGGCCACCGTACTTGGCGTGATGGCCATTGCCGCCGCCGGAGTCGGGTCGGGCTTGGCGAACGCCGATCCGCATAAGCCACTACCACCGTGGCCGATTCCGGGGCCGGACCTGGGGCCGGGCGCCAACGTCGCCGGACCTGGCACTCCGTGGCCGCCGGGCCACGGCGGCCCAATGCCTCAGAGCTACCGCGGCGATGTGCCGGACTGGGCTCCGCCGGCGCCGCCGCCTCCGTACTGGGCTCCCTGGCTTCCCGTCGAGTGGAACTGGGATTTCAATGCCTGGGGCGTCTACGTCAACGGTGGGTTCCAGACGATCTAGTGCGTAGAAACGGGATGGCCGCTCCGCTTCGGCGGGGCGGCCATTTCACTGCACGCGTCAGTCCTCGCTGCTGTTTCGGTTACCGATGAACTCCAGCAGCGCTACGTCGGCGGAGGTGAAGCGGTCCATCTCCTCGCCACCGTCGCAACGCAGCAATGCGACCGTCACGGCATCGCCCCTGCGGGAGACCACCTGCCAGACGGCTCCGGAGTCCTGCCATCGCTGCAGTTCCGCGACGCGATCGACGGCCATGGTCTTACGATTCCACCGCATGAGTGGGCGGCCAAACGTGCGGGTGGCGCGGGTGTACGAAGCTCCCGCTCCCGACGACGGCGCACGGGTCCTGGTCGACCGGCTGTGGCCGCGGGGCTTTCGCAAGGGCGACGCGCGAGTGGGTCGTTGGATGCCGAAGGTTGCCCCGTCCACCGAACTGCGCCGCTGGTACTCACATGAGACCTCTCGGTTCGACGAATTCGCCGCACGTTATTCCGCCGAACTCGAGACGGGAGAAGGGGCGGCGGCATTGGCCGATCTGCGTCAGCTGCTGCGCGACGGCCCGGTCACCCTTGTGACGTCCGCGCGCGATCTCGACGGCAGCCATGTCGCCGTGCTGTCGCGGCTGCTCTCCTAGGCTGGGTCGCGTGGAGACAGCACCCGCGATCGCGACCGCCGTTGTTTTCGTGTGGCTCGGCATGGTGCTGGCCATCTCGTTCATCGAGACCCCGCTGAAATTCCGGGCGCCGGGCATCACGCTGCAACTCGGGCTCGGCATCGGCCGCTTGGTCTTTCGCGCGCTGAACTTCTGCGAGTCCGTGCTTGCGGTGGTTGTCTTGGCGTCGCTGGCTTTCGCGAAGCCGACCGCCGCGGTCTGGATTGCCGCCGGTGTGGCCGTTGTCGCACTGCTGGCGCAGGTGCTCGCGGTGCGGCCGTCGCTGAGCCGACGATCGGATGCGACGCTCGCCGGCACCGAAGGTCCTCGGTCGCGGGCGCACTGGGCCTACGTCGCCTTGGAGCTTTTCAAGGTGGTCGCGCTGCTCGTCACCGGTGTATTGCTGCTCGCGGCGTGAGACGATCGCCCCATGCGGGTGGGATTGCACGCGCTGGGCATCGGTGCAGGCGCCGATCGCGACGTGATCGACGCGGTGGCCAGCGCCGCCGATCGCAGCGGGTTCGCCACGCTGTGGTTCGGCGAACACGTCATAGGGGTCGACACGTCCGAGTCTCGATACCCCTACTCCGACGACGGGCAGATCGCGATTCCGTCCGCCTCTGACTGGATCGACCCGATGATCGGGCTCAGCTTCGCCGCGGCGGCCAGCTCGACGATCGGGCTCGCGACAGGAGTACTGCTGCTGCCCGAACACAACCCCGTGTTGGTCGCGAAACAAGCCGCGACGCTGGACTCCCTGAGCGGCGGCCGGCTCACCCTGGGGATCGGCATCGGATGGTCCCGCGAGGAGTTCGACGCGCTCGGCGTCCCGTTCGAGCGGCGCGGAGCGCGCACGGCGGAGTATGTCGCGGCGATGCGCACGCTGTGGCGCGAGGACGTCGCATCCTTCGATGGCGAGTTCCTCAGCTTCGACTCCGTACGAATGAACCCGAAACCGGTTGAGCGACAGACGCATTCCCGTCGTCATCGGTGGCAACAGTGACGCCGCGATGAAACGGGTGGTCGGGTGGGCCGACGGCTGGTACGGCTTCAATATCGACGGCGTGGACGGCGTCGCCGACCGCTTGGCTTGATCAACGCGCTCTGCGACGAAACCGGCCGTGACCGAGCCGAACTGAGGGTGGCAGTCGCGTTGCGCGACTTGCAGATCCGTGACGTCGCCGCACTGGCAGACCTCGGCGTCGACGAACTCGTGGTGGTCGACGGTCCACCTCACGACGCGAACATCGCAGCCGACTGGGTGTCGGCGCTGGCCGACCATTGGGTCTCGGCGGTCCGCTAGCATCGCGAGTCCGTGATTCTGCTGCGGTGGCCCTTATCGGCTCGCCCCCGGTGATCATGTGCTTGTTGCCAACCTCTGAGCGACAATGTCGCTAAATGTCCTGTACGCCATACCATTTCAGCGACAATGTCGCTTCTAGCTTGGCACATTGAAAGGTGGGCAGCGCCGAAGACCGAACACCAACCACTGTGTCTGAACTAGCCGACGAACTCCTCGGCCTGACGCCGCGCCAGCGTTGCAGGTGCGCCAGCAGGTCCAAGTAGCCTCGCGCTCGAGCACTTCCTCCATCTTGGAAGGCTTTCCGCAACGCCGGTCCGCGAAGCATCTGCCAGCCGATAAACGCCGGACGGCGGTCAGTAGGTGAAGCGCGCCAGTCGCGTGCCGCCGACCCGCTTGGCGCCGTCGACCGATACCAGGGCGGGAACCAACTCGCTGGTGACCAGTCCGTGCTCGGCGGTGAGTTCATCGACAATGTCGAAACCGGCGGCGATGCGTGCGGGGCTGTCGACGATGATCGTCGTCACCGGTACCTGCCGACCGAACTGAATTAGCTTGTCGCCGTGCGGTTCATGGTCGCCGTGGAATCCCCAGAAGCCGCGCAGCACGGTGGCACCGCTGACGACGTCGGCGTCATGCAAGCTGCGCACGAGCGCGCGGTGGATCGGCACGCCGTCGTGCAGCGTGGCCTCCGAGGTATAGATCATCAGCTTCTGCCACAGCGGCCGTCCCGCATCGTCGGCCGGCGGCAGCGCCGTCGGGCGGGCCACGAGCCGGCCGTCGCGCTTGCACACCTGCACTCGCTCGACGGTGTACAGCGGGTCGGCCAGCATGACCTCGAGGTCCGCGATGGCGTCACCGACCTGTTGCGCCGCGCCCACCGCGATGATCATCACCGGCACGTCGATGTTGCGGCTGAAGAAGCGGGCGCGGCAGCGCTGCCCGCGTTTGGTGCCGTCGACGCCGAGAAACACTGAGGCACCGGCGAATCCGTGGCGGTGCAGGGCGTCGCAGACTGCGAGGTGCGCCGACTGCCCAGCGACGCGGTCCTGACGGCCGACATAGACTGTGAGTTTCGCGGTGGCAGGGCCGGCGGCGTCGAAACCGTCCACCAGGCGGGCGCGCTCCAAGGTGATGAGGCCGCGCGCGGTCATCGCGACAACCTGGTCGGCGAGCGCGCTCATCTTGTCGGCGGCGTCGACCGCGGCGACGGCGATCGGGGTGTCTTCGGACAGGCTCAGCGACTGGTCGCTGCGCAATTCATGGCGGGGGCCGAAGCTGGCGATCCCGCGCAGCACGACGCTGGTCGCCACGTCGGTCTCGGAGTAGAGGTCTAGCAGCGCGTCGGCGAGGAACTGGTGTCCGGTGCGCATGCGCTCGGCGAAGTAGGTGGTCAGCTTGAGGTACTCGCCGGTCATAGCCTGGTTCCGATCCACATGCCGAGCCCCGCCGCGGCGATGCCCGTCACGAGACTGATGAAGATATTGGCAGCGGCGGGCAACACTTGACGTTCCTCGCCGAGTCGCTGGGTTTCCAGCATCCACGTCGAGAAGGTCGTGTACGAACCGACGAATGCGGTGCCGACCAACAAAGCGAGATCGGGGCGCAGCGCCAGTCCGCCGAGGAATCCGAGCAACAGCGCCCCGCTGATGTTGACCACGAACGTGCCGTACGGGAACGCGCCGTCGATGCGGGCCGACACGGTGCGGTCGACGAGAAATCGCGTCATCGCACCGATGCCGCCCATGACGAGGACGCCGCCCAACCGCGACGTCATATTGCTTCGCCGCCCGGCGGGCGGTACCCCCACGCGTGCGCGGCGTCATCGGCGCATCCCGACCCGCCGCACCATGGCGGTCGCCGCATACAGGGCGACCAGCCCGGCGGCGATGCTGGCGGAGATGTAGCCGGCGGCCAAGCCGTAGTGGCCGTGCTCGAACATCTTGAGTATCTCGACCTGCATCGTGGAGAACGTGGTCAAGCCACCGCACAGCCCGGTGCCCAGCAGCGGACGTCGGTAGCTCGATACCGGCAAACGCTCGAGCAGTCGGGTGGTGAAGTACCCCAACAGGAATGCGCCCACGATGTTCACGATGAACGTCGGCCAGGGCCATCGCCCGGGGTCCGGCGCGGCGAACGTCTCCAACCCCGCGCGAGCAAGGGTTCCCAGCGCACCGCCGATGAACACGGCGGCCAACTCGCGACGGTCGAAACCAAACACAACGCAAAGTATGGCGGTAGGACCGCACGCTGCCTGCCGCTACGTAGCAGACTGGGTGTCATGGCGGCCAATCCTCGAGCCGGTCAGCCGGCGCAGCCCGAAGATCTCATCGACGTGGCCCAGCTGGTCACGGCGTACTACAGCATCGAGCCCGACCCAGAAGACGTCGACCAGCAGGTGGCGTTCGGCACGTCCGGCCACCGCGGGTCAAGCCTCGATGCGGCGTTCAACGAAGCGCACATCCTGGCCACGACGCAGGCCATCGTCGAGTACCGAAACACGCAAGGCACCACCGGGCCGCTGTTCATCGGCCGCGACACCCATGCGCTTTCGGAACCGGCCTGGGTCTCGGCGCTGGAGGTGCTGGCGGCCAACGACGTTGTCGCGATGATCGATTCGGCCGACCGCTACACCCCGACGCCGGCCGTCAGCCATGCGATCCTGACGTTCAACCGGGACCGGGACGGCGACCTGGCGGACGGAATCGTGGTCACCCCGTCGCACAACCCGCCACGTGACGGCGGCTTCAAGTACAACCCGCCCAATGGCGGACCGGCCGACACCGACGCCACCGGCGTGATCGCCAACCGAGCCAACGAGATCCTGCGCGACGGGCTCAAAGGCGTGAAGCGAATGCCGCTGGCCGCGGCGTTGCGGACCGCGCAGCGCCACGACTACCTCAACTCCTATGTCGATGACCTGCGCAACGTCGTCGATCTGCACGCGATCAGCGCCGAAGGCGTCCGGATCGGCGCCGACCCGCTGGGCGGGGCGAGCGTCGACTACTGGGGCGCGATCGCCGAGCGCCACAAGCTGAACTTGACCGTGGTCAACCCGTTGGTCGATGCCACGTGGCGGTTCATGACGCTGGACACCGACGGCAAGATCCGCATGGACTGCAGCTCGCCCAACGCGATGGCCTCACTGATCGCCAACCGGGAGAGCTATCAGATCGCGACGGGGAACGACGCCGACTCGGACCGCCACGGCATCGTCACACCCGACGGCGGGCTGCTGAACCCGAATCACTATCTGGCGGTGGCGATCGAGTACCTGTACACCCATCGGCCCGACTGGCCGGGCTCGACCGCGGTCGGCAAGACGGCGGTCAGTTCGTCGATCATCGACCGCGTGGTGGCCGGCTTGGGCCGCAAGCTGCTCGAGGTGCCCGTCGGCTTCAAGTGGTTCGTCGACGGGTTGATCAGCGGTGCCATCGGCTTCGGCGGTGAGGAGAGTGCCGGCGCCTCTTTCCTGCGCCGCGACGGATCGGTGTGGACCACCGACAAGGACGGCATCATCCTGGCGTTGCTGGCGTCGGAGATCCTCGCCGTGACCGGGTCGAGCCCGTCGCAGCGATACGCGGCGCTGACCGAAAAGTACGGTGCGCCAACATATGCACGTATCGATGCGCCCGCGAATCGCGAACAGAAAGCGCGGCTGGCCAAGCTCTCGCCCGAGCAGGTGTCGGCCACCGAGCTGGCGGGTGAGCCGATCACCGCGAAGCTGACGACCGCACCGGGCAACGGCGCGCCGCTGGGCGGACTGAAGGTGACGACCGAGAACGCGTGGTTCGCCGCACGCCCGTCGGGCACCGAGGACGTGTACAAGATCTACGCCGAGTCGTTCCGCGGTCCCGAGCACCTTGCCGAGGTGCAGGAAGCCGCGAAGGACGTGGTTAATACAGTCATTGCATGAGCTCGCAAGCGGAGGACGACTGTACGACGGTCGACAAGCCGCAACTCCCGCGCGAGGTCTGGCTGCTGGTCGGCGCGAACTTCGTCGTGGCGCTGGGCTACGGCGTGGTCGCCCCGGTGCTGCCGCAGTACGCCCGGCACTTCGGGGTGAGCATCAGTGCCGCGACGTTCATCATCACCGCGTTCGCGCTGATGCGACTGGTCGCCGCCCCGCCGGCCGGTTTTCTGGTTCAGCGGCTCGGCGAGCGTCGGGTCTACATCAGCGGTCTGCTGATCGTCGCGCTGTCGACTGCCGCGTGCGCGTTCGCGCAGGAGTACTGGCAACTGCTGCTGTTCCGCTCGCTCGGGGGTCTCGGCTCGGCGATGTTCACGGTTTCGTCGCTGGGTCTGATGATCCGGATCTCGCCGGCTGACGCCCGGGGTCGCGTCGCCGGTCTGTTCTCGACGGGATTTTTGATCGGCTCGGTCGGCGGCCCTGTTCTCGGCAGCCTCACCGCAGGGCTGGGGCTGGCGGCGCCGTTCGCCATCTACGGGGCCGCGCTGCTCGTCGCGGCGGCGGTGGTGTTCGTCAGCCTGCGCCACAGCAGTGTCGCCGTACCCGCCGAGACGGCTGAAGCGACCGTGTCGGTGCGTGAAGTCCTGCGGCACCGCGCCTACCGCGCCGCGCTGTTCTCCAACTTCGCCACGGGATGGGCGGCCTTCGGCCTGCGGATCGCGTTGGTGCCGCTCTTCGTCGTGGAGGTCCTCGGCCGTGGTCCGGGTTTCGCGGGCCTTGCGCTGGCGACATTCGCGATCGGCAACGTGTCGGTGGTGATTCCCAGCGGCTACCTGTCCGATCGGGTCGGCCGCCGCAAGCTGCTCATCGTCGGCCTCGCGGTCTCGGCCGTGTCGACCGTGCTGGTCGGGTTGGCGTCGTCGCTGCCTGCCTTCTTGGCCGCGGCGTATGTGACCGGCGCGGCGACGGGCATCTTCGTCTCGCCTCAGCAGGCCGCGGTCGCCGACATCGTGGGAAACAAGGCGCGGGGCGGGACACCCGTCGCGCTGTTCCAGATGATGGCCGACTTCGGCTCCATCTTCGGTTCGATGGTGGTGGGTCAGGTGGCTCAGCACGCCTCATTCGGCTGGGCGTTCGCGGTCAGCGGCGTGATCCTGGCGCTCGCCGCACTGGGTTGGACGTTCGCGCCGGAAACCCGCGGCCAGCCACCGGCCGAGCCGACCCCGGCTCGCGCGCTGGGTCCGGAAGCCGGCGGCGAAGTTCCCTGACCTGCAATTTTGAAGGCCTACTGCAGGTGGTGTAACTTCGATGAGCACAACTTCACGGGGCTATGGCGCAGCTGGTAGCGCACCACACTGGCAGTGTGGGGGTCAGGGGTTCGAGTCCCCTTAGCTCCACGTTGAAAACCCGTTCTGACCAGCGTCGGAGCGGGTTTTACTTGTTAGCCGGATCGAGCCGCAAGACGCCTTGTGTCCTAAGTCTGCGGTGTGCGCAGCGTGTAAGCCAGCGCTCCATCTCACGGGCGGACGGTATTGGCCTCACGGGCGGACGCTATTGGTGAACCCGAGGCGCGAGCACGAACGGCGCTCGTAGCTGATCAGCAAACGGGATCAGTGTTCACCGGCCGACGCACGCTGGGCCCGGACGTTGCCACAACGTTGTCAACTGGGTGCAAATCGAGGGAGTCGAGAAGAGACGGCCCGGGACAGTTTCGGCAGGACAAACGGCTTCAAGAGTTATTGCAACACAACAAAATTCGGCCATTGTCCGACTGGGGGACAAGTGGGCCAGGTCGGCTACCGACGGTTGTTACGGGTCCCGCATCGCCGGCCTAGGGAACCACCCGCAAGTGGCGACCCGTTCCCGGCTTCCGCGGATCCGGCGGGAGCTCCGTCCAGAGCTCTTCTGCGATAAGCGACGGTTGCTCGTCATCGTCGAGCCGATCAGTAAACAGCACGAGCGTCTCACCCATACCCGTCGCAGCCGGAGCGATCAAACCGTGGAACTCGAGTTGGTGGGCTGCAGCCGCTACGTTCTGACAAGCCGAATAGGCCGCACGGTCGCGTGTGTCTGATTGCAATTGCTCCATCGTCAAGTTGGCTGACACGCGGTTCGCGGCCGAGCGTAGATCGAGGATCATCGACACCGACGCATCGCATGTGATGAGCGCACGCGGGCTGATCGGTGGCACTGGATTATCGGCGATCGGGTCTATCAAGTGCCTGTACGCCTCGACTACTACCGAATCGGTCGGCCGACCGAGGTAAAGAACTGGAAAGCCGCCTTCAGTGCCCCAGCGGCCTGTTGCAGATCGACCTGCAAGGGCGTTCGTCAAGTACTTGGCGGCGACGTGGCGTTGCCAGGTGCCCTCCACGCTTATGGGTGTGGCCTGAGCCAGCCTGGCAGGCAGCCAATCCATCCCTCACATGCCTCCCGCCACCCATTTCGCTTCGTCCAAGACACGGTCGAAGTCACCTTCGGTGAGCAGGTCGATCGGGCGACGCATGTCGAGGTTGCGATTGCGGGAGTGGAACCAGATAGCGATGCCTTCGGGTGTATAGGAGTCACTGAGTATGTCCACAATTGCGTGGACATCCAGTAGTTTCTCGGCCGATCTGCCTCGTGGGGCGTTGTGCCCGCTGGCCCAGTTCTGCACGGAGCGTGGGCCGGTTCCTACCGCTTTGGCCAGCTCCGCTTGGGTGATTCCGGAGCTGGTGACCTTGTCCACTACGCGCATGTATGTAACCGACGCACTGTTCTCAGCCCGCTTGGTCGCGCGGGCTCGTTTTGATGATGTCCGGGTGTCACTCATTCGCCAGGGTTCCTTCCCACATGCTAATAATGGTTCGTATTCTGCTGCGGGTCAAGTTGCGGGTTGTGTTTCGCCCTATGCTACGATACCGGAGCGAAGGAGGCTGACGGTCATGGCCGAGTTGCTCATCAGGGCGTCCTTGCAAGACCGGGCCCTTCTTCGAAGGATCTTCGGGATAGACGCGCAGCAGCCTCGTGCGTCCCTGCGGCCTGACCGCATCGTTGTGGACGCCCATGTTCCCGCGCGGACGTCCGAGTTTTCCCAGATTGCTCGTCAATCCGGGGTTGCCTTCATCGTTGACCCACAGACCTACCTCTTCCAGGGCGCGCAGCCTGCTGGTGATCGTTGGTCCAGTTTGCCCTTCGGCCTGCCCCGCGCCCTTACCCCAGAAGAGGCGTCTCGCCCGGTGTTTCTGTCCGACCTCACCCGGCGGGTGATCGACTACCAAGTAGTTCACGGAGCGACTGCCATCATCCCGCCGTACGTATACATCGATCGACCCGGAAGCGAGTGGATCGACGTCCAGGCCGCAATGTGGGATTTTGCGCGGCGATACCTCGATAACGAAGCGATCGCGCTACCCGTGCTAGCGGTCATGGCCGTCGGCTGGCGGATGTTGCAACCCATCAACGGAACGCGCGCGCTCGGCCCCATGATGCGGGCACTCGCCGATCTTGCGCCGCGGGAGGTCGCTCTGGCGGCGTGGAAGATCGATGATGGCGCACACCCTGATGAACGCGCGTTGGACCTGGTTCTAATGGTCGAACAGCTCAGAAACGACCACTCGGTCGTCCTTTGGCAGCAGGGTCGCCTGGGGGAATTAGGTGTCGCAGCGGGTGCACAGGGGTACGAGACGGGCATTGGTTGGCGTGAACGCTGCGACCTGCCAGCAACGATGTCGAGCCGGCGGCGAGCTCAGTCGGGTGGTCCTCGGTCTGGGCGGCCGGTATTTGTCGCACCACTGGGTCGAAGCGTCGACAAGCGCAGCCTTGAGGAGATCCATCACCACCGCGACGTCTGGACGTGCCTAATCTGCACCGATCAGGATTGCTGTCCCGATGGTGGCCGGGCAATTCTCGATAACGGACGCGGGCATACCGTCGTACAGCGCGCCCGCCGACTGAGCGAACTAAGTCGAATTGAGACACCGGTATGGCGATGGCAGAACCTGGCGGAAGCCGCCGATCGCGGTCTGGAACTCGCATCGCGCATCAACCGACTAGCGCAGACAAGCAACTCGATCACCCGAGTTGATACCCGCGCACTGTTCGCGATAAGTAGCGTCAGTCACCTAAGACGACTGGATACGCGGGCTAGTGGAGTCGCATAGGAATGCAGTCCCTTCGTGGTAAGGCACAAATGGCGTGCACCGAGAGACGCCATCTGCTGACCACAGGAAGCGACACAGTGCCGAAGACCGTTGACCCAATGTAGACCCGCTGCCAGCGCATAGTCTCCCCGACTGCGGACCATTGTCGCGCCAGTGTGGTTCAATCCGGTTTCCGCTTATTCACCGTCAATGACTGGGAAGGGCGGGAACCGAGCCGTCAGTGCCGGACGGTTCTTGCATCCAAATCTGTTGCGCCACAAGGCAAGACAAGCAACAGCGGGTTTGCTGCGATCGGCCGATTGGATTTCCGTGTAGAGGCTCAGGAGATGTTGGACGCCAGGGGTTCTGAATATCCTTGACGGGTTCAAGAGGTGTTTGACGGTCTGGTTTGATCCTCGTCTTGTGACTGATGAGGTGGGATAGCGTCCCATGACTTGGTGGACTTCGGATCTCGGCGCGGTTCACGCGTTGCGATCAACGAGTCTTGTTGAACGCTAGGTGATTTGGTGTTGTTTGTCCAGTGCTGCCGCGGCGTGTTTCGCGGCGATGACGGTACGGAGTTCGTCCATGGAGACATCGGAGAGATACCGGCGGGTGACCTGCCATTCGTCGTGAGATTCGATGACCACGGCGGTGGCCAGGCGCAGGAACGACGCGGGGTTGGGGAAGATCTCCACGACATCGGCACGACGCTTGATCTCCTTGTTCAACCGCTCGATGGTTATCTGGAGTCCGGTGCGGGTGCGGTCGTCTGAGCTGGTGTTTCGTGTTGTGGACGGTGTCGATGACGGTCGTTCGGGTGGGTGGGCTGGCGGTTCAGCGTGGGCCGATCGTTATCCGATTGCGATGTGGTGGGGGTGGGGTGAACTGCCCCAGGTTTTGTTCCTAGTTGGTTGTGAGGGCCGGGGTTGGCTGGCTCACGGGGTGTGAGGTGCCCCTGAGGGCGGCCTCGTACTCGGCTGGTGGAACATAGCCGAGGGCTTCGTGCAGGCGTTCCTGGTTGTACCAGGCCACCCATTCGGCGGTCGCCAGTTCGACGTCGTCGATGCACCGCCATGGTCTGCCGCGGTTGATCAACTCGGTCTTGTAGGCGGCGTTGACCGCCTCGGCGAGGGCGTTGTCATAGCTATCGCCGCGAGAGCCCACCGAGGGCGCGATCCCGAGCTCGGCCAGCCGGTCGGTATAGGCCAGCGATAGGTACTGCGACCCGCGGTCGGAATGATGCACCAACTCAGATAGATCTGAATCCGACTGCCACACAGCATGATTGAATGCCTGCAGCGGGAGATCCTCGGTACGCATCGTCATTGAGACAGCCCAGCCGACGATCTTGCGGGTGCATACGTCGGTGACGAACGCGGTGTAGCAGAACCCCTGCCAGGTCCGCACGAAGGTGATGTCGGCAACCCACAGCCGGTTCGGCGCCGGGGCCTTGAACTGGCGGTTAACCAGATCAGCCGGTCGTTGGTCGGCCGGGTCGGTGATCGTGGTGAACACCGGCTTGCCCCGCTGCACGCCCCGCAGGCCGGCCTTGCGCATCAACCGCCGGGTCTGCTCGCGGCCGACCCGCCAGCCGCGCGGGTCATCGCGGCGTGCATCTTCTTGACCCCGTAGACCGAGAAGTTGTCCCGATGCACGGTGCGCATGTCGGCGATGAGCTGTTCGTCGCGGATCTCGCGATCGCAGGCCGGGCGGGTCCGCGCTGCCCGATACCCTCGGGAGGTGAGAAACCCCGGGATTGCTGCCCGCAGGATACGACAGATGAACTCGACCCCGAACTGATCGCGGTAGGTGTCGATGAAGGCGATCATTTCGACGCGGGGCGGTCGAGCTCCGCTGCAAAAAACGCAGACGCAGACTTCAAAATCTCGTTGGTTATCTGAGGTTCTCAGCGTCCGGTCGATGATGTAAACGACACGCGGTCCGGGGTGCGCCGAGATCCGTTGTGGGCTGGTTATCTTCGGTGTCTATGACGGGGCTGGGTATCCGGGTGCAGCGAGTCGAGATGCCGTTCGGCGATCCGCGGTCGTGGACGGTGACTGACGACGGCTCGGTGGTGGAGCCGGCGGAGTCGTTCCTGGCGCATCTGCATGCGGTGGAGCGCTCGCCGAACACGGTCAAGGCTTATGCGCACGATCTGCGGGACTGGTTCGAGTTCCTCGACCAGCACGCCCTGGTGTGGTCGGCGGTGCGGCTCGAGGATGTGGGGCGCTTCGTGGCCTGGCTGCGGCTGCCGGCGGGGTCGCGGGCCGAGAATGTGACCGGGCTGCCGACGGCGGCGAGCATGTGTTCGGAGTCGACGGTGAACCGGAAGCTGTCGGCGGTGTCGGCGTTCTACGAATTCCAGCAGCGTCACGGCGTGGACCTGGGCGATCTGCTGGTGACCTGGCAGCGACGTGGGACACGCGGCGGGTCCTGGCGGCCGTTGTTGGCGCACTTGGGCTCTCGACCGGAACGAACCCGCCGGATCGGTCTGCGCGCCGATCGGCGCATCCCCGGCACGCTCGACGCCGAGCAGGTCGCGGCCATCATGGCGGCGTGCGATCGGCTGCGGGATCGGTTTTTGTTCACGTTGCTTGCCGAGAGCGGGTTTCGGGTCGGTGAGGCGCTGGGGTTGCGGCACAGCGACATCGACGCCGCGTCCCGGCTGGTCGCGGTGACGCCACGAACTAACGGCAACTACGCTCGAGCCAAGGGTGGCGGTCGGCAGGTGCCGGTGCCAGCGCGGGTGATCCGCCTCTACTGCGACTATCTGCACACCGAGTACGGCGACCTGGACAGCGACTATGTGTTCGTCAACCTGTGGTCGAGCCCGGTTGGAAGTCCGTTGACGTATCCGAGTGTCTACGACCTGACCTGCCGGATCCGCAAGCGAACCGGGACGATGTTCGGGCCGCACATGTTTCGGCACACCTACGCCACCGAACTGTTACGCCGCGGCGTCGCGGTGGAGGTGGTCGCCAAACTGCTGGGACATACCTCGATCACGACCACCAGCGACACGTACGCGCACCTGAAGATCGAGGACGCTCGGCGGGCGCTGGTGGCGGCGGGCTGGCTGACGAACGAGGACGTGCAGCGGTGAGTGTCGAGGCGCTGGCCACCCAGCCGGACACAAGCCTGCACGGTCGCCTGGATGCGTTGGTGCGCCCCGAGTTCCGAGTCGATGTGCTGGTGCCCGCAGCGGACGACCCGATCCTTGGCACGCCCGCTTGCGAGGTCAGCGGCTGCGTGCATTCCAGTCGGTATGGCGGACTCTGTTCGGCTCATCTGCGGCGATGGAACCTCGAGGACCGTCCCGACCGGCGGGCTTGGGTGGCCTCTGCGGATCCGGCCGTGATGGGACACCGTCCGCTTCAGCCGTGCCAGGTCACCGGCTGCGGATACGGGCAGCATCGATACCGATTGTGTTACAGGCATTCCCGCGATTGGGACAAAGCCGGACGCCCGACCGAGGATCAGTGGACGCCGACCCTGGTCACCATGACGAGGGTGTGCGCGTTGCCGGGGTGCTCGTTGTGGGCTGAGTTGGATGGCGGCTGGTGTCGGTCACACCACGCTCGGTGGCGGCAGCGAGGCCGGCCACCGGCGGCGGAGTTCATCGCCTACTGCACCAGCTACGGCGAAGACCAGTTCGACTTCGGGCCGCTGCCACCGCAATTGCGGCTCGAGATCCAGTACGCGATCCAGTGCCGCGTCGATGCCAACCGCACCCGCACCACACCGCGATCGATCAAACCACTGTTGGACCATCTCGCGGTCGACGGCGCCACCGTCTCGCTGCTGGACCACTCGGTGCAGGACTGGCTGGCCCGACTGCCCGCCGCCGCCTCGACCACCTCACCGCGAGCTTTCCTCGGCTTCGCGATCGACTGCCTGCTCGACGTCCGCGACGGAACCGGATGGGACAGCGAGTACCCGCGTGATGTGTGGTTACTGCGACGGCTCGGCGTCGCGGCCGGCCACGGCGCCAGGTTGGACTTCACACCGGTGCAGCCACGCTGGCTGCGGGAGCTTGCCAAACGGTGGTGCCGATGGCGTATCTCCTGCGGCATCGGGCTTGGCCAGTTGCGCAAGGATCTCATCGCGATCGTGCGGCTGTCGCGGCTGACACCCAGACTGGCAGCCTCGCCCGGTCCCGCCGCGCTGGACCGGGCGGTGCTGGAAAGCTACCTGGCTCAGCTGGCGGTCGCCGTCCCGCACGCGAAGACCCGCAGCAGCGACATCAGTTCCGTCGCAGGGCTTCTCCGCGCCGTCCGCCAGCACCGCTGGGCGCGGCTGCCCGCCGAAGCGGAACTGTATCCCGGTGACCATCCCCGCCGCGCCGAAGCGTCAGCGCCGCGCGCGATCCCCGAGTTCATCATGAACCAGCTCGAAAGCGCCGACAACCTCGCCCGCCTCACCGATCCGCGGATCCGGCTGCTGGTCGAGATCCTCATCCGTACCGGGCTGCGCATCGGCGACGCCACCCGACTGGCGCTGGACTGCCTGATCCGCGACCACCAGGGAGCGGTCTACCTGCACTACCGCAACCACAAGATGCGCCGCGACGCCATGGTCCCCATCGACGACGAACTCACCACCAAGATCGAGGCCCAACAGATCCGCGCCCGACAACGGTTCCCCGACACCAGCGTCCTGCTGCCACGTGGACATGCCAACCCCGACGGTCGATTCCCCATCCACACTGGAACTTTCGACATGCGGCTCAAGCGATGGATGGCCGATATCGCGGTCATCGACGAATTCAGCTGCCCCGTCAAAGTCACACCCCACCAGTTCCGGCACACCTACGCCACCCGGCTGATCAACAACGACGTACCGCAGGAAGTGGTGCGTCGCCTGCTCGACCACACCAGCCACACCATGACCGCCCGCTACGCGCGCCTCGCCGACACCACCATCCGCGAACAGTGGGAACGCGCTCAGAAGATCAACATTCACGGCGAGCCCGTCGACACCAGCACCGACGGTCCACTCGCCGACGCCGCTTGGATGAAACAGAACCTGTCTCGCGCGAAAATGGCTCTACCGAACGGCTATTGCGGTCTGCCGATGCAGAAATCGTGCCCACACGCGAACGCCTGCCTGACTTGTCCGCTGTTGGTCACCACCGCCGAATTCCTGCCTCAACACCACCAGCAGCTCGCCGCCACCCGCGCTCTGATTACCCGTGCCGAAACCGACGGCCACATCCGCCTGGCCGAAATGAACCGCTCCGTCGAGACCAACCTGCTCACCATCATCAGCACCCTCGAACACGACGCCAGCTGCCGGTGCGGCCGCACATCATCCGGCGAAACATGCTGCGGAGAAGGAACATCCGATGCGTTCTGACAACACCCACCACCTGCTCGCCGCCGCTCAACGACGCCGAGACAGCACTCTAGAACGCGCCCAGCGCACCCTGCGGGAGCTCAGCGAAACCGGTCAGCGCTACACGGTCATCGACATCGCCGCCCGCGCCGGTGTCTCCCGCGCCTGGCTCTACGCCCAAATCGGGCTACGCGACCAGATCCGCCAACTCACCGACCAACGCCCGACAAGCCCGCCGGTAATCGACCAAACCCAGCGCAGCTCCGACGCGTCCCTGCGGCAACGGCTCAAACTCGCCCACGCCCGCATCACTGAACTCGACGACGACAACCGTCGCCTGCGCAACCAAGTAGCCCAGCTGCACGGCCAACTCCGCGCCACCCGCCTGCACGGGCCACCCGTCGCAGACACCGTCCACAACGAGAACACCCTGGTCACGCTGCCAAACGACCGAACCGACCCAAGATAACGTTGGCCCTGCGTAATTCGGAAACCTCACGCTTGAGCTTACGGATCTCGGCATGTTCGGAGCTCGTCGTACCGGGACGCTCACCGGCATCGACCTGGGCCTTACGCCGCCACCGGCGCACCGACTCCTCCGAGATACCAAGTTTGCTGGCAACCGACTTGATCGCCTCGAACTCAGAAATATCCGAGGCTTCCATCATGGTGTCCAACAACCGCAACGCACGCTGACGAAACTCCGGCGAATACTGACGGGGCATGCTCCTGATCCTCCTACAAAGATCGGAACAAAACCTGGGGCACTTCATACCGGTGCCGCCCGTTATCGCGGGTTCGGGGGCGAGAGTGCCGCGTGCTGCCTGTTCAGGACGTTGTTGCGATCGATGCGACGTTTGGTGAGGGGTGGATGCCACGGCGAGCCAGTTCGCGTCGTAGGTCGAGGTTCTCGCCGTGTGCTCGTCTCGAGGGCGTCGCGGAGAGCTTGCAGTTGCTGGCGGTGCTGTTTCTTGAGTTCGGCGATCTGGCGGGTCAGGGTGATGACGAGGGTGCTGTCGGTGTCGACGGGGTGCGGTCGGAAGAAGCTTGCGGCGGGTGCCGCGCAGGTGCTCGATGCGTGTGCGCAGTTCGGGGTGGTTGTAGAGGAAGGCGTGAGAGACGCCTGCTTCGCGTTGCACGGCTTGGAACGTGATCGGGTCGCCGCGTTTGACGAGTCGGCGGATAGCCTTGTTCGGCGTCTCGGGTTTTGTTCTGGGACTTGATTTTCGCTGCTTCGGTGAGGGCGGTGATGCGGCGTTGTCGGGAGTCGGTCATGGGCTGTCTCCTGCGGTGGGCGGTCAGGTCGAGCGTCAGCGGGACGGGTCCGGTGCTGGCTCGATGACACACGGGTGTCGCGCTGTGGGCTGCGGAGTCGGGCACGTCGTCCAGGGCGGCCAGGAGCTTGGTCAGCGCGGAGTGTTCGGCGCGGCGGCGGATCAGCCAGACGTTGTCGTCGGGCATGGGGTGGCCGTGTCGTTGCTCGAATTCTGTTGTGGCCCGGTCGATCAGGTTGGTAGTTTCGCGGAGTTGGCGCTGCAGGACGTCTCGGTGGGTGTGGTCGGTGACGAATACCGAGCAGGTCAGGCAGGCGTTGCCTTTGTCGCAGGATTGCAGCGGTGGCAGCATGCACCAGCCGTTGGGCAGGAACCGGTCTGCGCGGCGGAACAGGTGCAGACTGTCGTGGTCGTCGCTGCGGAGTTGGATGCGGGTGCCGTCGGATCGCAGCTTGGCGGTGGCCAGGAACGCCTGCTCGGCGTGTTCGTCGCGGGCGGCGATATAGTGCATTGTCATGGTGGGGGTGGCGTGCCCGGCGTAGCGCTGCAGGACGTGGATCGGTAGGCCGAGTTCGGCCAGCCGGGTCAGTCGGGTGTGGCGGAATCGGTGGGTGTGGCTCAATCGCACGACCTGGCCCTTGGCGTCGGTGATCTGAACAAGGTCGCTGAGGGTGCGCAGCACCCAGTTGTAGGTGCCCGATGGGTAGGGTTTGTCGCCGCGGCGGTTGCCCAGACGCCGGGCGAACAGATACCGCCTGGTGCTGTCGGGGTACTGGGTGTGCAGCCAACGGTGTTGTTCGGCAATGACTTCGGTGACCTCGTAGTCAACGAGGATGGTGTCGGGTGCGACGTCGATCTTGCTTTGTGCGTAGCGGAACCGGGTCAGTGTTTGGTCCTCGCCCGCGGCTGTGGTGGTGGGTGCAGCCGAAAGGCAGTCGAAGTCGCAGGTGCGGATCTCACTGGCCCGCCGTCCGGTGAGGATCTGCAGCAGGATCATCCGCATTGCTTGCGGGTCGTCGAGCCCGTTGGCGGTGATGGTGGTTCCGTCGCCGCGGGTGATGGTCATCTGCTCGGTGCGAGGCAATCCGATCAGCGGCAGCGCGGCGGTGATCTGCGCGAGTGCGTGGTCGTCGATGTAGTTCGCGTCGTTGAAACCGCGTTGATGCGGTATCCGGGTGACCCGGCCGAACCAGCTGGCCGCGTGAGCGGTGGTGACCCGGTGCCAGGGCTCGATGTCGAGAATGCGGCGAGCCTCGGCGGGGTTGGCGGCAATGAAGTCCAGGAGGCCGGCCACCGCTCGCAGGTCGTCGTTGATTCCTCGGATCGGCACGGTTCTTCCGAGGTGGCGGGTGTCGGATTGGCGGGTGACGCGGTTGGCGGCCACGGCGGTCCACCGTGCGAATGCTGCCGCCTGTTCGACCGCGCTCGTCGGGTCGCCCAGGATCTCGGTGGGGTTATCGAAGCTGGCGGTCAGCCAGTTGTCGAAGCGGCGGAAGCTGCGCATGCGTTCCTGGCTGACGCTGGTCCAGCGCAGCGCCCCGGATTCGAGCATCGTGCCCAGGTGCCACTTCACCGCGGCCCGCAGCCACGGCAGTTGGATGTCTCCGGGTGAGCAGCCGTAGTTGGCGACTGGTTCACGATCGGTCAGTGGGATCCGCGGATCGCAGCGCGGGTGCCAGAAGTCCAGCTGCCACCACGGGCCGTCGTGGCTGGCGGCGATCAGGGCGTGGCGAGCGAAGCCGAACAGTGCGTGCACCCGCCCCCGGCCTCGGGGTGAGGGCAGTCGCTTGCCCCTGCTGAGATAGAACCAGCTCTGCAACGTCGCGGCGGCGTCGTAATCCATCGCCCGGATCGATGACGGGATATCGCGGCCCGCGGTGACGGCCCGTCGAATCATGTTGGCCAGCTGAGCCATTGCCAACACCGAGACGCGGGTGCCGTCGCTGGCCTGCCAGTGCGCCATCCACGCCAGTTCCGCCGCGAAGGGGTCGGGCAGCCCGCTCAGATCCAGATGCGGCCAATCGTTCTCGGTGATCGAGGCCCAGTTGGGGATGCCTGGCCCGAGGACGGGGCCGCGCCACTGTGCCGGCAGCTCGTCCCAGAGGCGCCAGATCGGATCGAGGTGTTCGGCACTGTGCAGCCGCAGGTGGCCATGCTCGTCGATCATTCGGCCATCCGCCAGCTGCTGGCGTAGGACGCCCAGTTGGCGGCTGCTCGTAGGGCTTCGTCGTCGCGGACCCAAAATG
>CAWBYS010000021.1:0-23046 GCA_963793055.1 uncultured Actinomycetota bacterium
AGCCGCAGTTCGACTTCGGTAGGGCCCGAAGGGCCGAAGTGGGCACAGTGGGCCAGTTGTCGGCCGAGGAGGCCGGCTCGCGGATGTACGCCTATGGCCAGGAGTTGATCGCAGCGAAACGGGCGGAGCCGACCGACGACATGCTGTCGGTCGTCGCCAACGCCATGGTCGACGACGCGGATGCGCCGTCGCTGTCTTCGTCCCTCCTCTCGGAAATGGAGCTGTACCTGTTCTTCAGTCTGCTGTTCAGCGCGGGCGCCGAGACGACGCGCAACGCGGTGGCAGGCGGGCTGCTGGCGCTCGCCGAGCATCCGCGGCAGTTGGCCACGCTACGTGGGGATTTCGAGTTGCTGCCGACCGCTGTCGAGGAGATGGTGCGGTGGACGTCGCCGTCGCCATCGAAGCGGCGGACGGCGACCAGGGACGTTCGCTGGGCGGCCGGCAGATCGCGGCCGGGGACAAGGTGCAGATCTGGGAAGGCTCGGCCAACCGCGACGAAGCGGTGTTCGCGGATGCGGATGCCTTCGACATCACGCGAAAGCCGAATCCGCACTTGGGGTTCGGGCAGGGCATCCACTATTGCCTCGGCGCCAACCTGGCTCGGATGGAGCTGCGGGTGCTGTACGAGGAGCTGCTCACTCGGTTCGGCGCCGTGAACGTGGTCAAGCCGGTGGAATGGACGCGCAGCAACCGTCATACGGGTATCCGGCATCTGGTGGTCGAGCTCGAACCGTGAAACCCGATGTGTTCGCTGCGGTGATGGCGACTGGCATCGTGTCGATCGCCGCCGCGGACCACGGTTATCACCTTGTCAGCGACGGGCTGGCCGTCGTGGCGGCGATCGCACTTCCCGTCCTGATGGTTTTTGTTGCAGGGCATGGCGTGGCTCGACCTCGCGATCCCGACGTGGCGTTTGGGCTGTTCACTTATGCCGCTGCATGCGCTGTCGTGGGTGCGCGATTGGCCGAGCACCGCATCGTGCTGTGGGTGCTGGCGGGCATGGCGTTGCAGGGTTGGCTGTCGCTAGTGCCGCTGGCGGTGCGCGCAGCGCGACAGCGTGACCATGCTCGCGGCGGCTGGGAGTTGGCGGGCGTGGCGACGTCGGGATTGGCCATCGTCGCGGCGGATCTCGACATCGTGTTCTGGGCCATGGTGTTCTGGGTGCTGGGCATCTCCGTCTACCTGGTGATGACCACGCTGATTCTGATGCGCGTGCGTCATGACCCGTCTGCACCCGAGCTCGCGCAGTCGGACATCTGGATCCTGATGGGCGGCATAGCGATTGCCACGCTCGCTGGCGACCATCTGCACCGTGTGCTGATACGCGGCCCGTTCGCCGACGGTGTGCGAGCCGTCACGATCGTGACGTGGGTGGTCGCGACGGCGTGGATTCCGCTACTTGTCGTCGTCGTGTTGCGGCGGTCGGTGGGGTTGGGATGGCCCGCGGTCTTTCCGCTCGGGATGTACTCGTCGGCCACGTATGCGATGGCCATCGAAACCCGCTGGCATTGGCTGACGATCGTCTCGCTGGTCTTCTTCTGGATCGCGTTCGCCTCCTGGCTCATCGTGGCGGTCGGATTGCTGCTGCGATTTCGGCGATCACGCGCTGCGGGTGCTCCGTCAGGTCAAGCCACGTGAACCGCAGCACCTGCCAGCCGAGTAACGCGATGGCGTTCTGGCGCTTGCGGTCGATCTGGAACGCTTCTGGGTCACTGTGAAACGCCCAGCCGTCGGCCTCGAGCGCAACTTTCTCTCGGGGAAATCCGACGTCGACCTTGTAGCCGCCGACAGGATAGTTCGCCTTCCATCCGGTGATGCCTGCGTCGCGCAGGAGCTTCAGGAGAAGTCGCTCGGCTTCCGAACGCGCGCCATCCGATGCGGCCTGCAGTAGCCGCCTCGCCGCGGGCGATCCGTGTCGGCCCATGTTGCGCAGTGCGCATGCCACAGCTGGTTCAGCTGCACACGGCGCTGCAAGGCTGCGTCCATCAGTTGGGCCCCGCCGCCTCGTCGCACCGCGGCTTCGACGACCGTGAGCGGCAGAGCCGTGACACGCAAGCCGTTGCGCTCGACAATGTCTTTCGGTGCGAGGTCGCGCCGCCGCAGCCTGGTGCCGGCGCGTCGGCGGCCATTACTTGAGCGCGGCACGGTTACTTCGATGACCTGCGGAACATATTTCGTTGCACCGTGCCACCAGGCGGCGGCAAGTCCGCTCGCGGTGGCTCGGGCGCCATAACTCCACACCGCCGCCCGTAATCGCGCTGCATCGGTGAATGGCCTGTCGGTGACGAAGTAGACCCCTGGCCCGCGTCGTTCCCAATGACCAGACTTGCACCGGCGTATCACTGCATGCTCGCTGAGTCCAGCCCGGCGTGCCTGCGCGAGTGTGATGACTCCGTCGTGTGCCCGTAGCAGCTCATCAAGCATCCTGTTTTGACGACGGCACGCGTCACCCGGCTCCCGTCCTCGCGAATTGGGCGTGAAAACCTGCGCTCAGCGCTGAAAATCACGCCGAAACCGCTAGGAGTGGAGTCGGCGGATGCGGACGCCCGCGGAACGCAACTCCAGCGCGGCCAGGCCGCGGATCGCGACGGCGTCCTGCCTGCGCCAGGCGCCGACGGGATCGTCGTGTATCGCCGCGAGCTTGGCCAACGGCCGATTGGCCAGCGCCCGCAGCGCCAGCAGCTGCTCGCCCGCCGCCGTGCTGGCCAACGTGATCGCGGTCCACTTGCGCCGGAAGAACCGGATACGCAGATACAGCCACGGCATCGCGACGAACAGGATCGGCGGGGCCGCGACCGCCAGTGCCAGCACCCACGCCAGCCACGATGCCGTCGTGTCGAGGCTGTGCCCGGCTCCGGCGATGTCCAGCGCGGCCTCGCTGGCCGCTCGCAGCGGTTTGGCCAGCGCGTCCCCGATGAGCGGCACGTCGTCGGTCCGATCGCCTGCGGTGTTGAGGTTGTGGGCGACACCGTCGGCGCCCGTCTGCACTTGGCGTCCGACCTGGGCGATCGTCGATACGGCCGCGTGCACGGCCATTCCGACCAACACCCAGACAACGCTCCAGGCGATCACAACGATGTCGCTGATCAACTGCGCCAGCAGGCGCGACGGCGTCCTGGCATACGGGATAAACCGCGAACTCATGAACCATGATGCTGCCCGATAGGCTGACCCGATGCGCCCGGGTCTGTCCGACTATCAACATCTGGCCAGCGGCAAGGTCCGCGAGCTCTACCGCATCGACGATGGACATCTGCTCTTCGTCGCCACCGACCGCATCTCGGCGTATGACTACATCCTCGACAGCGAGATCCCCGACAAGGGCCGCATCTTGACCGCGATGAGCATGTTCTTCTTCGACTACGTAGAGGCGCCCAACCACCTCGCGGGTCCGCCGGATGACGAGCGCATCCCCGAGGAGGTGCTCGGACGCGCGCTGGTGGTCGAGGAGCTCGAGATGATGCCGGTCGAGTGTGTGGCGCGCGGCTACCTGACCGGCTCGGGCCTGTCCGACTATCAGAAGACCGGCGAAGTGTGCGGCATACCGCTGCCACCGGGCCTCGTCGAAGCCAGCAAGTTCGCCGAGCCGTTGTTCACCCCTGCCACCAAAGCCGAACTCGGACAACACGATGTGAACATCTCGTTCAACGACATGATCGACCTGGTCGGCGCGGTACGCGCAAATCAACTGCGGGAGCGCACTTTGCAGACCTACATCCAGGGTGCCGACCACGCTTTGACGAAAGGTGTCATCGTCGCCGACACCAAATTCGAGTTCGGCGTCGACAAGCACGGTAATCTGCGACTGGCCGACGAGGTCTTCACACCCGACTCGAGCCGTTACTGGCGCGCCGACGACTGGCAGGAGGGCGTCGTCCAGAACAGCTTCGACAAGCAGTTCGTCCGAAATTGGCTGACCGGACCCGACTCAGGCTGGGATCGTCACGGCGACACCCCGCCGCCACCGTTGCCGGCCGCCATCGTCGACGCGACGCGAGCCCGCTACGTCGAGGCCTACGAACGCATTTCGGGTCTGAAGTTCAGCGACTGGATGGGGGCACAGTCATGATGCCGCCGATCGCAAAACGAATGGACTTCCGACGTGAACATCACGGCGATGTGTTCACCGACCCCTACGAGTGGCTGCGTGAGAAGTCCGACCCCGAGGTGATCGCTTACCTCGAGGCGGAGAACCAGTACACCGACCAGGCCACCGAGGATCTCGGGCCGTTGCGCCAGAAGATCTTCGACGAGATAAAGGCACGCACCAAGGAAACCGATCTGTCAGTGCCGACGCGCCGCGACGAGTGGTGGTACTACGGCCGCAGCTTCGAAGGCAAGCAGTACAGCGTGCACTGCCGGTGCCCAGTCGCCGATCCCGACGACTGGACACCGCCGGTACTCGACGAGCACACCGAGATCCCAGGGGAGCAGGTGCTCCTCGACGAGAACATCGAGGCCGGCTCGCACGACTTCTTCACGCTCGGCGCCGCATCGGTCAGTCTCGATGGAAACGTCCTGGCGTACTCCACCGACGTCAAGGGCGACGAGCGATACACCCTGCGGTTCAAGGATCTACGCACGGGTGAGCTGTACGAGGATCAGATCGTCGGTATCGGCGCCGGCGTGACCTGGGCGGCCGACAACCACACCGTGTACTACACGACAGTCGACGACGCCTGGCGCCCCGACACCATCTGGCGGCATCGCATCGGATCCGGACTGCCTGCCGAGAAGGTCTATCACGAACCCGACGAACGGTTCTGGCTGGCGGTCGGCCGCACCCGCAGCGACAAGTACGTCATCATCGCGGCAGGCAGCGCCGTCACCTCAGAGGTGCGGTACGGCGACGCCGCCGACTCGCACGCCGAGTTCACCATCGTGTGGCCACGACGCGAACTCGTCGAGTACTCGGTCGAGCACGCCGTCGTGGCCGGCGAGGATCGGTTCCTCATCCTGCACAACGACGGCGCGGAGAACTTCACGCTCGTCGAGGCCCCGGTCAGCGACCCCATCACGCATCGCACGCTGATCGAGCATCGTGAGGACGTACGGCTCGATTCCGTCGATGCGTTCGAGGGGCATCTGGTGGTGGGCTATCGCAGCGAGGCGCTGCCCCGGATTCAGTTGTGGCCCATCTACGCGACGGGCGAGTATGGACACCCCGAGGACCTCACCTTTGACTCCGAACTGATGTCGGCGGGCCTGTCCGCCAACCCGAACTGGAACGCGCCCAAGTTGCGCATCGGCGCGACGTCGTTCGTCACCCCGGTGCGGATCTATGACGTCGACCTGGCGACAGGCGAGCGCACGATGTTGCGTGAGCAGCCGGTGCTCGGCGACTACCGCCCTGCGGACTATGTCGAGCGGCGCGATTGGGCGGTGGCGCCCGATGGTGCGCGCGTGCCGATTTCGATCGTCCACAAGATCGGCCTGCAGTATCCGGCCCCCCTGATGCTCTACGGTTACGGCGCCTACGAGTCGTGCGAGGATCCGCGATTCTCCATCGCCCGGCTGTCACTTCTCGACCGCGGCATGATCTTCGCCGTCGCACACGTGCGAGGCGGCGGCGAACTGGGCCGGTCGTGGTATGAGCACGGCAAGATGCTGGAGAAGAAGAACACCTTCACCGACTTCATCACCGTCGGAAAGCATCTCATCGCCACGGACATCACCCGACCGGAGAACCTGGTCGCGCTCGGCGGCAGCGCGGGCGGGCTGCTCGTAGGTGCTGTCGCCAACATGGCTCCCGAGCTGTTCGCCGGGATTCTGGCACAGGTGCCTTTCGTCGATCCGCTCACGACGATCCTCGACCCTTCGCTACCCCTTACCGTGACCGAATGGGATGAATGGGGAAACCCGTTGCGCGACAAAGACGTCTACGAGTACATGAAGTCCTACTCGCCATACGAGAACGTCGCGAACAAGGACTATCCCGCCATTCTGGCGATGACGTCACTCAACGACGCCAGAGTGTATTACGTCGAGCCGGCGAAATGGGTTGCGGCCCTTCGGCACACCAAGACCGGCGGCCCCTCGGTCCTGCTCAAGACCGAGATGAACGCCGGCCACGGTGGTATCAGCGGACGCTACGAACGCTGGAAGGAAACCGCCTTCATGTACGCCTGGCTACTGGATGCCGCCAAGGCCGACCACGACAGCGGCCCCTAGGTATACGACCTCTTCGAAAGTGCGGACATCCAACCGCGTGGTCATCGACTTCGGCGGGTTCGGCATCCGCGACGCGTAGACGTTGGCCGGGAACATCGCCAACATCAGGACGAACAGGCAGACCGCCGCGGCGACCCGGGTCGGTGGAAACAGCAGGCCAATGGCGCCCAAGAGTTCGAGAACGCCGGTCACGGTTACGAGGAGTCCCGGCGCAGGCAGCCACGGCGGCACGATCGCGACCATGTCGCGTCGCAGCGGGTTGACGAAGTGCGCGACGCCGGTGACCACGAACATCGCCGCAAGCCCGATGGCGATCGCGTTGGGCCAGCTGTCGGCGTAGTCCACCCCCAGCCATCCGGCCAGGCGGGCGCCGAGCGTGCCCAGGACGAGGGTGATGATGGACGGCCATTTCGACTCCAATCTTGACAGTGACTAGATGTACGGTAAGACACGATCTAGGCAGTGTCAAGATTCCTGGCTATGATGGCCGCATGGGCAAGGACTCGTACCACCACGGCGATCTGAAGGCCGTCATCCTGGCCGAGGCCGCCGACTTGGTGGCCGAACGCGGCGCCGACGGGTTGTCGCTGCGTGAGCTGGCGCGCGCGGCTGGGGTGTCGCATGCTGCGCCGGCACACCACTTCACCGACCGCCGCGGCCTGTTCACTGCGCTGGCGGCCGAGGGCTGGCGACTGCTGGCCGTCGCCCTCAAAGACGCCAGGCCCGAGTTCATCGACGCCGCACTGGCGTATGTGCGTTTCGCGCTCGATCATCCCGGCCACTACGCGGTGATGTTCGATCGGTCGCTCACCGAACAGGACGATCCGGACCTCGTCGCGGCTGTCGGCGCGGCAGGAACCGAACTCGCCCGCGGCGTGGGCACGCTTGACGATCCCCGTGCCACTGCGGACCCGGAGGCCGCGGCACTGGCGGCATGGTCTCTGGTACACGGCTTTTCGCTGCTGTGGCTCAACAAGGCCATCGACCGCGACGCCGATCCGATGGCGACGGTGCACCGAGTCGCGGGAATGCTTTTCAAGAGCGAGTAGCGTGCTGGCCATGGCAGACGCTTCGCTCACCGAAATCCCGTTGACCACTCTCGACGGCAAGGCGACCACGCTCGGCGAGCTCGCCGACGGCGCCGCCCTGGTGGTCAACGTGGCCTCGAAATGTGGCCTGACGCCGCAGTACACCGCGCTGGAGCAGTTGGCGAAGGACTACCGCGACCGCGGACTTACGGTGATCGGAGTGCCCTGCAATCAGTTCATGGGCCAGGAGCCCGGCACCTCCGAGGAGATCGCTGAGTTCTGCTCGACGACCTACGGCGTGACCTTCCCGCTGCTGGCCAAGGCCGACGTCAACGGATCCGGCCGCCATCCGCTCTACGCCGAGTTGACCAAGACCGCCGACGACAGCGGCGAAGCCGGCGACATCCAGTGGAATTTCGAGAAGTTCCTGCTCGCGCCGGGTGGAACGGTTGCCAAGCGGTTCCGGCCGCGCACCGTTCCGGACGCTCCGGAGGTGATCACGGCGATCGAAGACGTCCTGCCGCGATAAGGAGAAAAAGTCAGCTGTCGCCCACGTGTTGTAAACCGTTGCGACACCTGACGTTGCCACAATGAAGGAGTGGCTGGACAACTGATCGTCTCGATCTCTGGGATCCGCGATCGCACACTGCCCGAAGTCGAGGCGTTCTGCGCGCAACTCGAATCCCGTGACGTCCCTGTGTCGTTTCTGGTGGCACCAAGGATCAAGGGTGGCTACCGGCTCGACGACGACGCACCTACCGTCGAGTGGCTGGCCGAAAGGCGTGTGAAGGGCGATGCCCTCGTTCTGCATGGTTTCGATGAGGCCGCCACCAAGAAGCGGCGCGGAGAGTTCGCGACATTGCCTGCGCACGAGGCGAACCTGCGGCTGATGGCCGCGGACCGGGTGATGGAACACCTGGGCCTGCGCACCCGGCTGTTTGCGGCACCGGGTTGGACGGTGTCGCAGGGCACGACAACTGCGCTGCCCCGCAATGGTTTTCGGTTGCTCGCCGGACTGGCCGGGATCACCGACCTCGTGCGCGACAGCGCGGTGCGGGCGCGGGTACTCGGAATCGGCGAGGGCTTCCTGAGCGAGCCGTGGTGGTGCCGGACGCTCGTGTTGTCGGCCGAGCGCACCGCGCGGCGCGACGGCATCGTCCGGGTGGCCGTTGCGGCGCGTCACCTGCGCAGGCCCGGTCCGCGGCAGGCGATGCTGGACGCCGTGGACCTTGCGCTCATGCACCAGTGCGTGCCGGGCGTGTATCACTGGACTCCGTACCGCGCACTCACAGACGCCGCATAGCGCCCGCCCGCTAACGTGGCGGCCATGACAGACGCTGATGTCATCGTCGTCGGAGCGGGGCTCGCGGGGCTGGTCGCGGCGTGCGAGGCCGCCGAGCGCGGCCGCCGAGTGCTCATCGTCGACCAGGAGAACGCCGAGAACGTCGGTGGCCAGGCGTTCTGGTCCTTCGGTGGCCTGTTCTTCGTGGACAGTCCTGAGCAGCGGCGCCTGGGCATTCGCGACAGCTACGAGCTGGCGCTGCAGGACTGGCTCGGCACGGCGGGGTTCGACCGGCCGGAGGACCATTGGCCGCGCCAGTGGGCGCACGCCTACGTCGACTTCGCGGCGGGCGAGAAGCGAAGCTGGCTGCGCGAACGCGGGTTGCAGACGTTCGCCCTCGTCGGTTGGGCCGAGCGCGGTGGCTACGACGCACGCGGCCATGGCAACTCGGTCCCGCGGTTCCACATCACCTGGGGGACGGGACCGGCGATCGTCGACATCTTCGCCCGACGGTTGCGTGGCGCCTCCAACGTGCGCTTCGCCCATCGCCACCGAGTCGATGAACTCATCATCGAGAACGGCGCCGTCGTCGGTGTCCGCGGTGCGGTCCTGGAACCGTCATCTGCAGCTCGCGGAGTAGCTTCCTCGCGAAACATCATCGGCGACTTCGAGTTTCGTGCCCAAGCCGTCATTGCCGCCAGCGGCGGGATCGGTGGCAACCATGACCTGGTGCGCGAGAATTGGCCGAAGCGAATGGGCCGGGTTCCCGAACAACTGCTGAGCGGGGTGCCCGCACACGTCGACGGCCGAATGATCGGCATCGCCGAATCCGCAGGCGCACATGTGATCAACAGCGACCGGATGTGGCACTACACCGAGGGCATCACGAACTACGACCCGATCTGGCCTATGCACGGAATCCGCATCCTGCCCGGCCCGTCGTCGCTGTGGTTGGACGCCACCGGCAAGCGCCTGCCCCCGCCGTTGTTCCCCGGCTTCGACACGCTTGGGACGCTGGAGTACATCGCCAAGACCGGGCATGACTACACCTGGTTCGTGCTCAACGCGCGGATCATCGAGAAGGAATTCGGCCTTTCCGGTCAGGAGCAGAACCCCGATCTGACCGGCCGCAGCGTGCGACAGTTGCTCGCCCGCATCAAGCCCGGAGCTCCGGGCCCCGTGCAGGCCTTCGTCGACAAGGGCGTCGACTTCGTCAGCGCGGATTCATTGCGGGAGTTGGTGTCCAAGATGAATGCCGTGCCCGACGTCGAATCACTCGAGTACGACGTGGTGGCGGCCGAGGTCACCGCACGCGACCGCGAGGTGGTCAACAGGTACACCAAGGACAGTCAGGTGACCGCGATCCGCGGCGCTCGTGCGTTCCTGTCCGACCGGATCAGTCGCGTCGTCGCGCCGCACCGGCTCACCGATCCGAAAGCCGGACCGATGATCGCGGTCAAGCTCCACATCCTGACCCGGAAGTCGTTGGGCGGCTTGGAAACCGACCTCGACTCCCGCGTGCTCACCGCGGACGGCGGCCCGCTCGAGGGGCTTTACGCGGCAGGAGAAGCGGCTGGCTTCGGCGGCGGGGGAGTGCACGGCTACCGCTCATTGGAGGGCACGTTCCTCGGCGGCTGCGTATTCTCCGGCCGGGCCGCCGGTCGCGCCGCGGCGAGAGATACGGCCTGATGCTCGCGCTCAGAAGGTCGTCCCGTTCTCCGGCTCGAGCACCTGGAAGTCGGTGGTCGTCATCTCCGACAGGCGGCCGTAGTAGATGCCGCGGGCGCTCGGGTCGATGATCGCCTGATGGATCGGCACCGCATGCGTCGGCGCCACCGCACGCAGGTAGTCGACCGCTTCGGAGATCTTCATCCACGGAGCTGCAGCGGGGGTGGCGAGCACATCAACCGGCTCGCCCGGCGTGAACAGCGCGTCGCCGGGGTGCATCAGTCGAGCCGGATGATCGCCGTCGCCGACGAGATACGAAATGTTGTCTATGACAGGGATTTCCGGGTGGATCACCGCATGCCGACCGCCGACGCCGCGCACGGTCAGGTGGCCGACGGTGAACTCGTCCCCGACATGCACGGCGCGCCACGGGTCGCCGAGCTGTTCGGCGGTCTGCGGATCGGCATACAGCGCGGCCTGCGGGTTGGCGTCCAGAAGTGCGGGCAGCCGTGCGGTGTCGGCGTGGTCGGGGTGCTGATGGGTGATCAGGATCGCCGACAGACCGGTGATGCCCTCGAAACCGTGCGAGAAAGTACCGGGATCAAACAAAATGGTTGCGTCGCCTGCGGAATCGTCGTCGAACTTCGCGAGGAGGCACGAATGGCCGAAATGCGTCAGTTGCATACCTATATTGTGCGGCGCAGGCGGTATCAGGGGGTACTCGAGACTTGCGTGTAAAGCTGGCGGCGGTCCTGGCGACCTGCGGGTTGGCGTTTGCGCCGAGTCCCCCGGTCAATGCGGTCCCCGGCTTTTGCCCGCCGATCTGCGACGCGATTCCCGATTCGGCCTGGATTGCGCCCAGCGCCGTGCCGCTGTTTCCGGTGTACCGCTGGCCCGGGCTCGCGGGCATCGCTGTCACCGCGCCTGCTCCGCGGTTCGCGTTCGAGGACCTGTGCGCGAGCCCTCTGATACTCGGCGATCCCCGCAACTACGCGGTCGCCGCTCGGGCGGTGGTGAACAATCCGGACGGCCAGTGGCAGCTACGCGCGCAGGTCATCCACTGGCGTGGCGACGCCGGGCTGGGCGGGCCTACCGCCTCTGCGTCGCTCGACCTGGCCCGGGCCCGACTCCGCGGATGCCAGGTGACCGCCCCGCTCGCCTCGCCGTCGATCACCACGGACGAGCCCACGCGACTGGCCGCGGTGATCAGTGTGGCCGGCCAGCAGGTGATGCATCAGTACCTGCTGGCACACCCCGACAGCAGCACCGTTGTCGAACTTGCCCTGTGGTCGACGCTGCCGCCGCAGGTGGCGTGGCCCGGGGTGCCCGACATCGCGGTACTCGACGCGATGGCTTGCCCCGTTGTGCAGCGCATATCTCGATTCGTGCCGGTGAGGCGGACAGGCCGGATGCGCCGGTAGAGTGACGGCCGTGGCAAGGGTGGTGGTGCACGTGATGCCCAAGGCCGAGATCCTCGACCCTCAGGGCCAGGCGATCGTCGGCGCGTTGGGCCGTCTCGGCTTCGATGGTGTCTCAGATGTGCGGCAAGGCAAGCGATTTGAGCTGGAAGTCGACGACGGCGTCGATGACGAAACCCTCGCCAAGATCGCCGAATCGCTGTTGGCCAACACCGTGATCGAGGATTGGGCCGTCAGCAGGGAGCGATCATGACTGCGCGGGTGGGCGTGATCACCTTCCCCGGCACGCTCGACGACGTCGACGCGGCCCGTGCGGTGCGGTTGGCGGGCGCGGAAGCGGTGAGCCTCTGGCATGCCGACGCGGACCTCAAGGGCGTGGACGCCGTCATCGTGCCCGGCGGCTTCTCCTACGGCGATTACCTGCGCTGCGGTGCGATCGCGAAATTCGCCCCGGTGATGGGCGAGTTGGTCGCGTGCCGCCGAACAGGGCATGCCGGTGTTGGGCATTTGCAACGGTTTTCAGGTGCTGTGTGAAGCGGGGCTGCTGCCCGGTGCGTTGACGCGCAACGCCGGGCTGCACTTCGTCTGCCGCGACGTGTGGCTGCGAGGTCGTCGTCGAACTCGACGGCGTGGACGTCGCGCTACGAGCGGGGCGCCGAACTGCTGGTGCCGCTGAAGTCGGGTGAAGGGCGCTACGTGGCCGCCGAGGAGGTGCTCGACGAGCTCGAGGGCGAGGGCCGCGTGGTGTTCCGCTACGCGCGACAACCCCAACGGGTCGATGCGCGACATCGCTGGGATCAGCTCGTCCAACGGCCGCGTCGTCGGCCTGATGCCGCACCCCGAGCACGCCACCGAGGCACTGACCGGGCCGTCCGACGACGGGCTCGGCCTGTTCTACTCCGCCCTGGACTCCGTGCTGGCCGCCTGACTCGACAGCCGCGTGGGCCCACGCGGAAAAAGGGGGCTAGGGCGTCAGCGCGACCGAGGCCTCTGCGGTGTAGCACAGGAACGTCAGCGTCTCCTGCAGGTACAGCTCGACGGAGTCGGCGTCGTGCGACAGGTAGCCGATCGACACGTCGGTGCCCAGCTGAAGATCGAAATCGCCTCCGCGGGTGGACAACACGAACGCACCGTCGATGGCGGGCGCCCAGATGATGTCGCCGTCGACCAGCCGGTTGAGGTGCTCGCGGATCGGATAGCCGTGCTCGGTCGTCTCGCTGACCTTGGTGTACACGTCGGCTGACAGCAACACCGAGTACGGCCCGTCGACGCCGGCCAGCCGCAGCTCGGACAACGCCTGGGCGATCACGTCGGGGATCTCGCGGGCATCGTCGGGCAGCGCCAGCGCCGGGTTGCTGCTGCACGTGCGGATGCCCTCGATCGACGCGGCCTCGTAACCCTCGAAGATCGCCCGGTCCTCGACGAAGGCCAGCTTCTTGGCGGCCTCCTTGACGGGGTCCCAATCCGAGTTCTGCGAGCCGCGCTCGACGTCGTCGATGTCGGTGCGCGACAACGTGAACGGCACCCGCAACCGCACCAGCGGCTTGCTCTCCCGCAGGTGCGCCACCACGCCGTCACCCGGTGCGGGGACGTCGACCAGATGGCCGGTGCTGACGGCCGCGGTGACCGGTCCGCCCGGCTCGCTGACATCGACGACCCGGCGACCCGCGATGTGCCGCTTGAACGTCCGCGTCGCCTCCTTCTCGATTTCGTCCCAGGCGGCTTCGGTGATCGGAGCCAGATCGCGATACAGGTTGTTCATTGGGTGCTTCCTTTCAGGCTGCCGATGCCGAGTGACCCGTCGGAGGGAACGGCGATGACTGGAGGGGCTGGGGCGTCCTCTTCGTCCGAATCCGCAAGCGGGGGAGGATCATCGAGGAAGTCCGCGGTGGGCGTGAAGAACAGGGTGCCGGTCAACGCCGTCGAGAAGTCCAGGATCCGATCGGTGTTGCCGGGCGGATCGCCGATGAACATGTTGTCCAGCATGCGTCTCGGTGACCGCGGGCGTACGCGAATAGCCGATGTAGTAGGTCCCGAACTCGCCCTTGCCGATCTCGCCGAACGGCATGTTGGCGCGCACGATCTTCAGCTCGTTGCCGTCGTCGTCGGTGATCACGTTCAGCGCGATGTGGGAGTTCGCGGGCTTGACCGCGTCGTCGATCTCGATGTCGTCGAGCTTGGTGCGCCCGATGACCCGCTCCTGCTCCTCGGTCGACAGCGAGTTCCAGGAACCCATGTCGTGCACGTAGTTCTGCACGTGCACGTAGCAACCGCCCGCGAAATCGGGGTCCTCGTCGCCGATCTGGGTCGCGCTGCACCGCGACCGGCACCGTCCGGGTTCTCGGTGCCGTCGACGAACCCCATCAGGTCGCGGTTGTCGAAGAACTTGAAGCCGTGCACCTCGTCGACGATCGTGATCGCGTCGCCCATCGCGTCGACGATCTTGGTGGCCAGCTCGAAGCACACGTCCAGCGACTCGGCGCGGATGTGGAACAGCAGATCGCCTGGCGGTCGACGGCGCGTGATGACGGGCGCCGTCGAGTTCGACGAACGGGTGCAGTTCGGCGGGTCGCGGACCGGAGAACAGCCGGTCCCACGCGTCGGAGCCGATCGACGTGACCACCGACAGCCGCTTGGTCGGATCGCGGAAGCCGATCGCGCGCACCAGCCCGGAGATGTCGCCGAGCGCGTCGTGCACGGCGTCCTCGCCACCGTCGTCGATGGTGGCCACCAGGAAGATCGCCGCCGGCGTCAGCGGTGCCAGAACGGGCTGCGGTAGGGGATCGGGCACCATCTGACCTTATCGGCACGGGCTGATAGATGATGGTGAACCATGTCGGCAAGTGCGCAGGGCCTCTGCGAGTTCATCGACGCGTCGCCGTCGCCGTTCCACGTCTGCGCCACGGTCGCGGAGCGGCTGCGCGCGGCCGGGCTTCCGCGAACTGTCCGAGGCCGACGCCTGGCCTTCCGCGGCGGGCCGGAGTCTGCTTCAGCCGGTGCGTGCGCGCGGGTCGCTGATCGCGTGGCAGTCCGACCACGACGACGACGACGCCGTTCCGGATCGTCGGCGCCCACACCGACAGCCCGAACCTGCGGGTCAAACAGCATCCCGACCGGTTCGTGTCGGGCTGGCAGGTGGTCGCGCTGCAGCCGTACGGCGGGGCCTGGCTGAACTCGTGGCTGGACCGCGATCTGGGTCTTAGCGGCCGGCTCTCCGTGCGGACCGGCAACACCATCGAGCACCGTCTGGTGCGTATCGACGACGCCATATTGCGCGTGCCGCAGCTGGCGATCCACCTGGCCGACGACCGCAAGGCGGTGGCGCTCGACCCGCAGCGGCACATCAACGCCGTCTGGGGCGTCGGCAGCGGGCCGCGGTCATTCCTCTCGTATGTGGCGGACCGTGCCGGCGTCGACGCAAGGGATGTGCTCGGATTCGATCTGATGACCCACGACCTCACCCCGTCGCGGTTGGCGGGCGCCGACGGCGAACTGCTCAGCGCGCCGCGGCTGGACAACCAGGCCACCTGCTACGCGGGTTTGGAGGCGTTCCTGGCCGCCGAACCCGAGCATCACGTTCCGGTGCTCGTACTGTTCGACCACGAGGAGGTCGGCTCGCAGTCCGACCATGGCGCGCAGTCCGAGCTGCTGCTGACTGTCCTGGAACGCATCACGCTGGCCAGCGGCGGCGGCCGCGAGGAGTTCCTGCGCCGGCTGCCGGAGTCGATGGTGGCCTCCGGCGACATGGCCCATGCCACGCACCCGAACTATCCCGAGCGCCACGAGCCGGGCCACCTCATCGAGGTCAACGGCGGCCCGGTGCTCAAGGTGCAGCCCAATCTGCGCTATGCCACCGACGGGCGAACGGCGGCGGCCTTCGCGCTGGCGTGTGCGCAGGCCGGCGTTCCGCTGCAGCGCTACGAGCACCGCGCCGACCTGCCGTGCGGATCGACGATCGGACCGATGACGTCGGCCCGCACCGGAATCCCGACCGTCGACGTCGGTGCGCCACAGCTCGCGATGCACTCGGCACGTGAGGTGATGGGCGCCTCCGACGTCGCTGCCTATGCCGCTGCGCTCGGCGCGTTCCTGTCGCCGGCCTGAGTTCGCTTAGGACGCTTCGCTTTCGACCTCGTCGTAGCGGATCACGTTCTCCACCACGATCCCGTCGCGGGTGCGTACCCGGTCCAGCCCGCGAATCTCGAACGGACCGTTCGGCCCCGTGCCCTGGCCGACGTAATGCAGGAACACCAGCTGCTCGCCGGGTACACGCCCGTCGACGGTCGCGCTGTCGACAAGCCTCAGGCGCAGATCGGGTGCGGCGGCGATGAGTTCGGCGATCTTGCCTGCGTAGGCGTCTCGCCCTCGCACCGGTGTGGGATCGCCCTGCCAATAGCCGACGATGTCGTCGGCCAGGATGTCGCCGACCGGCGACTCTGTCGGCGCGGCCCAGAAGGCCGCCCACATCTCGGCGCTGAACTTCGGAGGGGACTGGGTGTTCGTCATGGGTCCAGGTTGCGCGGTGCCCGTCGGCTGTTCAATTACTCGACAGGTAAGCGCGTCGACGATCGGCACTACGTGTCACCGCTCTGCTCTAGGGTCGGCGCCATGGCGCTCAAGACAGAGAACATCACCTTTGACAGCACCGACCCCGAACGGCTCGCCGAGTGGTGGGCCCGCGCGCTCGACGGGCAGGTGAACCCCGTCGCGCCACCGTTTTTCCTGACCGTGTCCCGGGCGGAGGGCCCGGGTCTGGCATTCCAGAAGGTCGACGACCCGACGCCCGGCAAGAACCGCGTCCACATCGACTTCAGTGCCTCCGACGTGGAGGCGGAAGTCAAGCGGTTGGTGGGACTCGGCGCCAGCGAAACCGGCAGGGGCAACTTCGGCGACTTCGAGTGGGTTGTACTGGCCGACCCAGACGGAAACGCGTTCTGCGTGGCCCCGGCCGGCTGGCACCAGAACACCTGTTCGACGTACCATTCGCGTCGCGATACCCCGAGGGCGCGCGGCCAAACTAGACTGTCGCCGTGACGTCGGAGCCAACCCACGCCCCCTCCCTCGACACCGTCGACTCCGGCCCGATCGTCGACACCGTCGACTCCGGCCCGATCGTCGACACCGTCGACCGGGCCACCTCCACCCCCGATCACCCTCAACCGTTCCGCGAGCTCGGCCTCAAGGACGACGAGTACGAGCGGATCCGGGAGATCCTCGGCCGTCGGCCCACCGACGCCGAGCTAGCGATGTATTCGGTGATGTGGAGCGAGCACTGCTCCTACAAGTCGTCCAAGGTGCACCTGCGCTATTTCGGTGAGACCACCACCGAGGCGATGCGCACGGCCATGCTCGCCGGCATCGGGGAGAACGCCGGCGTCGTGGACATCGGTGACGGTTGGGCGGCCACCTTCAAGGTCGAGTCGCACAACCATCCGTCGTACGTCGAGCCGTATCAGGGCGCGGCCACCGGCGTCGGTGGCATCGTCCGCGACATCATGGCGATGGGCGCCCGCCCGGTTGCGGTGATGGACCAGCTGCGGTTCGGCGCGGCGGACGCACCCGACACCCGCCGTGTGCGTCGACGGCGTCGTTCGAGGTATCGGCGGATACGGAAACTCGCTGGGCCTGCCCAATATCGGCGGCGAGACGGTATTCGATGCCTCCTACGGCGGAAACCCGTTGGTGAACGCGTTGTGCGTCGGCGTGCTGCGCAAAGAGGATCTGCACCTGGCGTTCGCGTCGGGAACCGGCAACAAGATCATCCTGTTCGGCGCCCGTACCGGACTTGACGGCATCGGTGGCGTGTCGGTGCTGGCGTCCGAGACGTTCGGCGGCGACGAGGGCGAGGGGCCCGGCCGCAAGAAGCTGCCGTCGGTACAGGTCGGCGATCCCTTCATCGAGAAGGTGCTCATCGAGTGCTGCCTCGAGCTGTACGCCAACGGGTTGGTGGTCGGCATCCAGGATCTCGGTGGCGCCGGGTTGTCATGCGCCACATCGGAACTCGCGTCCGCCGGTGACGGCGGCATGACGATCGAACTGGACAAGGTACCGCTGCGGGCCAAGTACATGACACCGGCGGAGATCCTGTCCAGCGAGTCACAGGAACGCATGTGCGCGGTCGTCACCCCCGAGAACGTCGAGGCGTTCATGGCAGTGTGCGCAAAGTGGGAGGTGCTGGCCACCGTCATCGGTGAGGTCAGCGCCGGCGACCGGTTGCAGATCACCTGGCACGGCGAGACGGTCGTCGACGTGCCGCCGCGCACCGTCGCACACGAGGGCCCGGTCTACGAGCGACCGGTCGAACGCCCGGACACCCAGGATGCGCTCAACGCCGCCACCTCGGCTGCCCTGCCGCGGCCGTCGACCGGTGATGAGCTGCGCGCGACTTTGCTTGCGCTGGTGGGCAGTCCGCACCTGTGCAGTCGCGCATACATCACCGAGCAGTACGACCGCTACGTGCGCGGCAACACCGTGCTGGCGGAGCACGCCGACGGCGGTGTGCTGCGCGTCGACGAGACCACCGGCCGGGGCATCGCCATCTCGACCGACGCCTCGGGACGGTACACCGCGCTGGACCCTTACGCCGGCGCGCAACTCGCCCTCGCCGAGGCATACCGCAACGTCGCGGTCACCGGCGCCACGCCGGTCGCAGTGACCAACTGCCTGAACTTCGGCTCCCCCGAGGACCCGGGCGTCATGTGGCAATTCAGCCAGGCCGTCCGCGGACTCGCCGACGGCTGTGCCGCGCTTGGCATTCCGGTCACCGGCGGCAATGTCAGCTTCTACAACCAGACGGGGACGACGCCGATCCTGACCGACCCCCGTGGTCGGTGTGCTCGGCGTCATCGACGACGTCAGGCGCCGCATCCCACCGCATTCGGGCACCGAAGCCGGCGAGACCCTGATGCTGCTCGGCGATACCCGCGACGAGTTCGACGGCTCGATCTGGGCCCAGGTCACCGCAGACCACCTCGGCGGGCTGCCGCCCGAGGTCGACCTGGCACCGCGAGAAGCTGCTCGCCGAGGTGCTGGCCGCGGCGTCGCGTGACGGGCTGGTTTCGGCCGCGCACGACCTGTCCGAAGGCGGACTCATCCAGGCCGTCGTCGAGTCGGCGCTCGCGGGTGAAACCGGTTGCCGCATAATCGTTCCCGAAGATTTCGGAAGGGCACCGATCCGTTCGTCATTTTTGTTCTCGGAGTCGGCGGGCCGGGTGCTGGTTGCCGTGCCGCGGACCGAGGAGAGCCGGTTCCGCGCTATGTGCGAGGCCCGCGGGCTGCCTGCCACGCGCATCGGCGTCGTCGACCAAGGCAGCGATGCGGTCGAGGTGCAGGGCTCAGTTCTCGGTCACTCTGGAGGACCTGCGCGGCACGTCGGAGGGCGTGCTTCCCGGGTTGTTCGGGTGACGGCCCGGACCGACGACCGACATCCGCTACTGGTCTGGGCCTGGAGCCTGGTACATCTCGACTTCCTCGGGGTGGCGTTCGGCGCGCTGTTCTTCTGTCTGTCGCTGACCCCGTCGCTGCTGCCGCGCGACTGGTTGTTCCCGGGGTCGTCGGCGGCGTCAACGCCGCTATCGGCTACGGCATCGGCGTGTTCGCCGCAAGATTGTTGCACCGCTTCGTTTTACGGCGCCGGCCGTGGTGGCCGCCGACGAAGGGCGTCTTCTACGTGCTGAAGGCGGTCGACCGTCGTCGCGTCGGTGACCGCCAGCGTGCTGATGATGGTCCCGGCTGCGGCGTGGCAGCGGCAGGTTTCGGCGGTGGTGGGCATCGATGGCCCGACCACACTGGAGTACTCACGCGCGCTGATCGTCGCCCTGCTGGTCGGCGCGGTATGCGTTGGGACAGCCCGTGTTCTGCTTGACCTGATCAAGACCCTGGCCCGGTATTTCATCCGGCGGTGGCACCTGCACGACGAGACGGCGTTGTTCATCGGCACCGCGATCGTCGTGATCCTGGTGATCACCTTGGTCAACGGCGTACTGTTCCAGGGATTCCTGGCCGGCGCGAACTGGATTTTCAAGCCGCAGAACACCACCACCAGGGCTGGAATCGTCCAGCCGCTGCAGCCCGAACGCTCCGGCAGCCCAGTGTCGTTCGCGCACTGGGACACGCTGGGCCTCGAGGGACGCAACTTCGTCGCAACCGGGCCTCATGCCGACGAGTTGACCCGGCTCAACGGTAAGCCCGCCAAGGAGCCGATCCGGTTGTACGTCGGTCTGAACACCGCCGACACCGACGAACAGCGCATGGCCGTGCTGCTCAGTGAGCTCGAGCGCACGCACGCCATGACCCGCAAGCTGCTGGTGATCATCCCGACTACAGGTACCGGGTGGGTCAACCCGATGGCGGCGCGATCGCTGGAGATGATGTACAACGGCGACACAGCGATCGTCGCCTCACAGTATTCCTTTCTGCCGAGCTGGATTTCGTTCATGGGTGACCAGCAGAAGTCGATGGAATCCGGCCGGATGATGATCGATGCCGTGCACGAACGCTGGGCGAAGCTGCCGGCGGACCGACGGCCGAAACTCGTACTGTACGGCGAAAGCCTCGGCTCAATGGGCGGCCAGGGCGCCTTCGGATGGGTGCCCGACATCGCGGACATGGGTTTCTCGTCGGTGCTATGGGTGGGTCCGCCCAACCCCAGCCCACTGTGGAAGGCCATTACCGAACGTCGCGACCCGGGAACTCCGGAGGTCGAGCCTCGTTACGACAACGGCCGAACCGTGCGGTTCTCTCAGGCCACCGACGCAGCGGATATCGCCGACGAGGCTGCAAAGCCCTGGGAGGGCACCCGAGTGCTGTTCCTGCAGCACCCGTCCGATCCGATCGTGTGGTTGTCGGCGGATTTGGTGTTCAACCGTCCAGACTGGCTGAGCGAGCCACCGGGGCAGGACCGCACGGCGTCGATGCGCTGGTATCCGATCGTCACGTTCTGGCAGGTCGCTGCAGACTTCACCAACGCGGTGTCGGTTCCGGCAGGACACGGCCACAACTACGGCAAGTACATCCTCGACGGCTGGGTAGCTGTTGCGCCGCCGGACGGCTGGACACCCCGGGACACCGAGCGGATCCGCGTCGCGCTGGAGACGGCCCATCCAGAAGACAGCCCTGAATAAGTTGTCCAGCAAGGTGATCCGGGCCCTCGGGCTCTCCGCGGGCTTGGTCGGATGGAGTCTGGTCGCCCCTCGGCTTCCGTCGCGGTGGCACCCCGTTCCGCACGCGCTGCTGGGCACGACGCTGGCCGTCGCCGCCCAGGCGCCGCTAGGTCTGCGGCAGCCGGAGTCGTCGTCGGGCGTGCGTCTGGGATTGGCGGCCGCAGTGCCGGTCGCGGTCGGCATCGCAGCGGCGACAGCGCTGGCTCCGGTGCGCCGGGGAATGGCGGCACGGGAGCTTCCCGGCGCGCCCGGCAAGTGGCTCACGCTCGGTATCCCGCTGGGCACGGTGTGGTCGGAGGAGACCGCCTATCGCGCCGCCCTCGGCACCGTCGCTGCCGACGCCTTCGGGGCGACGAACGGCAGATTGCTCGGTTCGGCGGCGTTCGGGTTGTCCCACATCGCGGATGCGAGCGGTGCCGGGGCGCCCGTCGTCCCCACGGTGCTCGTCACCGCCGCAGCCGGATGGCTGTTCTCGTGGTTCTACGAGCGCTCCGGCAGCCTCATCGCGCCGATGCTGGCCCATCTGGCCGTCAACGAGGCGGGAGCCGTGGCGGCGTTGGCGGTGCAGCGCATAGGGTCTGCCCATGAATCATGAGCGGGCGCGGTCACGCACATTCGTCGTAACCGGAGCGGCGTCGGGCATCGGACTGGCCTCTGCACGACGACTGCTGGCCGAAGGTGGCACGGTCATCGGCACCGACATGGCCGCCCCACCGGACGACCTCGGGGATCGGTTCGAGTTCGTCACCGCCGACATCACCGACGAGGATGCCGTCACCGCCGTGTTCGCGACCGTTTCCGATCGGCTCGACGGCGTGGTCCATTCCGCCGGCGTCGCAGGCGGCGGCCCCGTGCATCTGGTGCCTCGCGCCGAGTGGGAGCGCGTCATCGGGGTCAACCTCACCGGCACCTTCCTGGTGTGTAAAGCGGCCCTGGCCAAGATGATCGAGCAGCCGCGGGTCGACGGCGAGCGCGGCTCCATCGTCACTTTGGCCAGCATCGAGGGTCTGGAGGGGACGGCCGGTGGCAGCGCCTACAACGCGTCCAAGGGCGGAGTTGTGTTGTTGACCAAGAACATTGCGCTCGATTACGGCCCGAGCGGTATCCGGGCGAATGCGGTCTGCCCCGGGTTCATCGACACGCCAATGCTTGCCAGCGTGATGGGGTTGGAAGGGATGGAAGGCCCGCTGCAATCGATCACCGAGGAGCACGCCCTCCACCGCCGGGGTCGGCCCGAGGAGATCGCCGCGATGGCGGCGTTTCTGGTGTCAACGGACGCTTCGTTCGTCTCCGGTCAGGCGATTGCGGTCGACGGCGGTTATACGGCGGGTCGCGATCACGGCGTCATCAAGCTGTTCGGTTTTCCCGACTGACGCGGCCTCGGAGACATTTGGCCGAGAGCCGACAGCGCCGTCAGCGAGGAACTCGGATTCCAGCATCATGTCTGGGAACACCGAGCCGTATTCTCCGTGTGTCCTGTGCTCGACGGTTCGCCATGTCGAGCGCTGCTGGCGCATGTAAGCGCGGTACTTCGGCGCGCCAGGGATCTTGACGTTGTCGGCGACAACCAGGGAGCCGCGGCGTAGCCAGCCACGCGCCACGATGCTTTCCAGATCGGCGACGTACGCGTTCTTGTCGTGGTCGAGGAAGACGAAGTCCACCGACCCTGGCTGCAAGCCGTGCTCGGCGCCCAACAGGTCAAGTGTCCTTCCGCCGTCGCCGATGGTCCCCACCACGCAGGTGAGCCTGTCGGCGACCCCCGCATGTTCCCAGATCCGTCGAGCATTGACGGCGTTGGCGGACGCGAGTTCCACGGAATACACCCGAGCGCCTGGGGCCGCGGCGGCGATACGCAACGCGCCGTAACCGCAGTAGGTACCCAGTTCGAGGGCGAGTCGGGGGTTGACGCGGCGCACCGCGGCGTCGAGCAGCCTTCCTTTCTCGTCGCCGACATTGATCAAAAACGATTCCCGGTAGGCGAATCGATCGATGGTGTCGATGACATCGTTGATGTCGCCCTTGCGGGCGTTCTTCAGTACGTATTCGACGGCTGCGGCTTCTCGTCCGTCGCCGACCTGACCGCTTCTCGTGATCTCGCGCATTGAGACAGCCAGTCGCCAGAAGGACCACCGGAGAAGGGGAACATGCTGTTTGAGTTTCATGGGCGCCCAATCGTTGGCTCGAATTTGCGGACGACTTCCAGGGTTATCGGCCGGTTTGGGACAGCAGCGACACCGCGGGGGATCGACCGTGGCAGCCGGACTCGCCGTTGGGCCAATCGAAGTTCGACCGCAGTGAGGATGGTCCCCAGCGCCACC
>CAWBYS010000022.1:0-28315 GCA_963793055.1 uncultured Actinomycetota bacterium
GCCGGTTCGGATTCGAGGTGAAGATCCACCGCATCGCCGCCGAGGGCAATGCCGTGCTGACCGAACGCACTGACGCGCTGGTGTTCGGGCCGCTTCGGCTGCAGTTCTGGGTGTGCGGCACATTCGAGGTGCACGCGGGCCGGATCACGTTGTGGCGGGACTACTTCGACATGTTCGACTTCCTCAAGGCGACGGTGCGCGGACTCGCGGCGACCGTTTTCCCATCGCTGCGGCCGACGATGTGACTTTCGCGATCCGCGACCAATCCTTGTTGACGGTAGCAACGAATACCGGGAATGAGCACAACTGACCGGACACGCGGCGGGTGTGTTGATCCTGCCCGGCGGCAGGGCCAACGACACCTCGACTTCCCGCATATGGCAGCTCGCCAACCTGCGAATGATCTGGCTGGCAACCTCGTTGCGCCGCCGCCTCGGCGCATCGGTGCGGGTGCACCGGGTGCAGTACGCCAAGCGCGGCTGGAACAGCCCGGCCCTCGACGCGCTACGTGACGCCGAGCGCGCGCTGTCCACGATGCAGCAGGAGATCAGCGCCGACCGCGTGATTCTCGTCGGCCACTCGATGGGCGGCCGGGTCGCGGCACACCTGGCGAGCAGCACCGGTGTCGGTGGCGTCGTCGCGCTGGCCCCGTGGTGGCCCCTCGACGACGCCGACCTGATGCCGACGAAGTGTCGACTGCTGACGATTCACGGCACCGCCGACACCTGGACGGATCCGCACGCATCGCGGACGCAGACGATCCGGGCGGGTAAACGCGGTGTCGATGCGCAATGGGTCGAGATGCCGAATGCGGGCCACTTCCTGCTCCGCGACTTCTCCGAATGGCACAGACTCGCGGCGGAATTCGTGACCGAGCAGCTGCGAGTCAGCAACTCCGGCGGCTGAGCCCAGCGCTGCTACGCGCCGCGCAGGTGGCCGAGTTCGTCGAACGCCTGCGCCCATCCCATCAGGCGGTCGGTGGCGTTGGACAGTTCGTCGCGGTAGCGCTGCTGCGCCATCGGCGAACTCGACATCGAACCGGTGTTGGCCGCGGAGACCAACTGCGCTGCGGCGGTGACCATGTCGTTGTACTGACGCGCGCCCTGATCCAGCTGTGCGGTGAACGCCGCGATCGTGGGCGCCAAGTGGGAGCGCGACTGCGGTGCCGATCCGATCGCCCGCTCCATCGACATCACCTCGTTGGCGGTGGCGGCCATGGTCGCCGCGGTCTGGTTGGCGGCAGCGGTCAGTTCGCGGAGTTCGTCGGGGGGCAGCATCCGGCCGCGGTCCATCACGCCCATCAGCGAGAACAGCCCCCGCTCGGAGGCTGCGAGTGCGGCCATCGGCTGCCGGGCAGCCGATCCCCACGCAGGAAGCCGGCGGGCTGCGCGAGATCGCTGCGGCGGCAACGGCTCACCGCGCAGCCAGCGGTACCGCAGGAATGACAGGGTCGCGAGGAACGCGGCGCCGACGGCGATGGGCGCGGGGATGAACAGCGCCCAGAACGGGGTGTTCCACGACGCCAGCACACCCGTGACGCCGATCCACAGCACCGACGAGAACGTGAAGAAGAGTCCGAGCCGCAGTGCCCAGCGCCGCTTACGCAGCAGTTTGGCACGCGGATCGGCTGCGGCATTGAGCTTCTCGGCGACTACGTCGGACCATTCGGCGGCGGTGTCGACTCCCCGCTGCACCATGGAGCGCCAGGCTTCGGGACGACCCCCGCGCGTACTCACTGCACTCCTTTGCGACAACGTTATTGCGACAGCGGATTTTCCGGAGTCGCCTGCTGATTGCCGGCCGGTGCGGCGGGCGCGGCGGCCGCTGTGCCGCCCGCAGGCAGCTGGTCGCCACGCATCGACGCACGGATCTGCTCGAGCCGTGAATGTCCGGCCATCTGCACGCTGGCCTGCTGCACCTCGAGCATCCGACCCTGTACGGAGTTCTGCGCCAGTTCGGCAGAGCCCATCGCGTTGGCGTACCGGCGTTCGATCTTGTCGCGGACCTCGTCGAGGCTGGGTGTGCTGCCCGGCGCGGCGATCTCGCTCATCGAGCGAAGCGACGCACTGACCTGCTCCTGCATCTTGGCCTGCTCCAGCTGGCTCAGCAGCTTGGTGCGCTCGGCGATCTTCTGCTGCAGCACCATCGCGTTCTGTTCGACGGCCTTCTTGGCCTGGCCGGCGGCCTGCAGCGCCTGATCGTGCAAGCCCTTGAGATCCTCGACGCTCTGCTCGGCGGTCACCAACTGGGCAGCGAATGCCTCGGCGGCGTTGTTGTACTCGGTGGCCTTGGCGGTGTCGGCCGCAGCGGTGGCCTGATCCGCGAGCGTGAGCGCCTGGCGGACATTGACCTGGAGCTTCTCGATGTCGGCGAGCTGGCGGTTCAGCCGCATCTCCAGCTGCCGCTGGTTGCCGATGACCTGGGCCGCCTGCTGCGTCAACGCCTGATGCTGCCGCTGCGCCTCCTCGATGGCCTGCTGGATCTGCACTTTCGGGTCGGCGTATTCGTCGACCTTCGAGCTGAACAGCGCCATCAGGTACTTCCACGCCTTGGTGAACGGATTGGCCATGAGTTCACTCCGCCTTCGTGTCTGAGGTTGTCCCGGCCTGGGGCCGCGGGCTTACCGTGATGCCCAATCTATCGGGTCGGTGAGCGCTGCCGCATCCAGAACCCTCAGGCCACCGCCATGGACACGACCTGCGGAATGACGACCTTGGTGGTGGCGTCGATGTTGGCCGCGCTGACGGCTCCGCGGACAGTGCGCGCGTGTTCCTCGCGCGCCATATCGTCGCCCGCGTCGGACAGCACCCGCGACAGCGGTACGTCCAGTGCGGTGCAGATGGCGTTGAGCAGTTCGCTGGAGGCCTCCTTGCGGCCCCGTTCCACCTCGGACAGGTAGCCGAGGCTGACCCGGGCGGAATCGGAGACCTCGCGGAGGGTGCGGCCCTGCTCCGTGCGGGCGCGGCGCAGCACGTCGCCGATCACCTCGCGCAGCAATGTCGTCATCGCGGTCTCCTTACACGGGCTGGACGGTCGGCTTGGTATAGGGCAACGCTGAGCGCGACCGAGTTGGTTCCCGGAATGGCTCAGATCGCCGTCGAATGGCCCGAAAGCCGCTGGTCAGGCAGCGAGCTGGGCGCGTCTCGGCTGTCCCGGACCGCCGAGACGATGTAGTCGACGCCGGTGACCACCGTCAGCACGACGGCGGCCCCCATGATCACCCAGGCGCCCGTCAGCCAGGCGCCGGACAGCGGCATCACGAACAGGCCGATCGCGACGGCCTGGACGAGGGTCTTCAGCTTGCCACCCCGACTGGCCGGAATGACGCCGTGACGAAGCACCGCCAGCCGCAACACCGTGATGCCGATCTCGCGGACCATGATCACCACGGTCACCCACCACGGCAGGTCGCCGAGCATCGACAGGCCGATCAGCGCGGCGCCGATCAGCGCCTTGTCGGCGATCGGATCGGCCAGCTTGCCGAATTCGGTCACCATGCCGTAGCTGCGCGCCAGCGCGCCGTCGAATCGGTCGGTGATCACCGCAACCGCGAAGACGACGAATGCGACTGATCCGCCAGAATGTTTCGTGGCCGTCGCCGACGAACAGCAGCGACCAGGAAGACTGGCACCAAGCGCCATCCGCACGCCGGTGAGGACGTTGGCGATGTTCGCCACCCGGGCACGCGGAACCACCGGATCGGTATGTGGTTGGCCCGGCACCGCAACAGAATATCGGTTGCTCAGAACCGATACCCTCGCACGTGTGAGCGGATCGCGGGTCGCACGGGCCGAGCGGGCTGGTCGTCCGCCGCGCCCGGACCTCCGACGTGCCTGCCATCAAAGCGCTCGTCGACATCTACTCAGGCAAGATCCTGCTGGAGAAGAACCTGGTGACGCTCTACGAGGCGGTCCAGGAGTTCTGGGTCGCCGAACTCGACGGCGGGGTGCTCGGGCTGCGGCGCGCTGCACGTGCTGTGGTCGGACCTCGGCGAGGTGCGCACGGTGGCGGTGCACCCCGAAGTCAAGGGCCAGGGCGTCGGGCACGCGATCGTCGACCGATTGCTCGACGTGGCCCGGGAACTCCATCTGAGACGCATCTTCGTGCTGACCTTCGAGGTCGAGTTCTTCAGCCGGCACGGCTTCGAGGAGATCGAGGGCACGCCGGTGACCGCGGAGGTGTACGAAGAGATGTGCCGCTCGTATGACACCGGCGTCGCCGAGTTCCTCGACCTCTCCTACGTCAAGCCCAACATCCTGGGCAACACCCGAATGTTGTTGACGCTGTAGTGATCTCGGCGTGCTAAGTGAGCGCTGAGGGTGACCTAGCACGCCGAAATCCCTAGTCGTCGTCCGCGGACGTCGTCGCCGGTGCCGCGGATCGCCATCAGCGTCGCCGGCCAGCTCGTCGGGCTTGACCAGCACCTCGCGCGCCTTGGAACCCTCGCTGGGCCCGACGATGCTCGCGGGTCTCCATCAGGTCCATCAACCGGCCCGCCTTGGCGAAGCCCACCCGCAGCTTGCGCTGCAGCATCGAGGTGGAGCCGAACTGACTGGACACCACGAGTTCCACGGCCTGCAGGAAGACGTCCATGTCGTCGCCGATGTCCGGGTCGACGTCAGTGCGCTCGCTGGTGGTCTTGGCCGCGGTGACGCCCTCGGTGTACTCCGGCTCGGCCTGGTCCTTGCATGGCGCTGACGACGGCGTGGATCTCCTCGTCGCTGATGAAGGCGCCCTGCAGCCGGATCGGCTTGTTGGCTCCCATCGGCAGGAACAGGCCATCGCCCATACCGATCAGCTTCTCGGCGCCCTGCTGGTCGAGGATGACGCGGCTGTCGGTCAGCGACGACGTCGCGAAGGCCAGCCGGGACGGCACGTTGGTCTTGATCAGTCCGGTGACGACGTCGACCGACGGCCGCTGGGTGGCCAGCACCAGGTGGATGCCGGCGGCGCGGGCCTTCTGGGTGATCCGCACGATGGCGTCCTCGACGTCGCGCGGCGCGGTCATCATCAGGTCGGCCAGCTCGTCGACGATCGCCACGATGTACGGGTACGGCTGGTACTCGCGCTGGCTGCCCAGCGGGGCGGTGATCTCGCCCGAGCGCACCTTCTTGTTGAAGTCGTCGATGTGGCGGACCCGGCTGGCCTGCATGTCCTGGTAGCGCTGTTCCATCTCCTCGACCAGCCATGCCAGCGCCGCGGCCGCCTTCTTGGGCTGGGTGACGATCGGCGTGATCAGGTGCGGAATGCCTTCGTAGGGCGTCAGTTCCACCATCTTCGGGTCGATCAGGATCATCCTGACCTCCTCGGGGGTGGCCCGCGCCAGCAGCGAGACCAGCATCGAGTTGACGAAGCTCGACTTGCCCGAACCGGTGGAGCCGGCAACCAGAAGGTGCGGCATCTTCGCGAGGTTCGCCGAGATGAATTCGCCCTCGATGTCCTTGCCCAGGCCGATCACCAGCGGATGGTGGTCGGCACGCGTGGACGGATCGGTCAGCACGTCGGCCAGTCGCACCATCTCGCGGTCGACGTTGGGCACCTCGATGCCGACGGCGGATTTGCCGGGGATCGGCGCGAGCATCCGCACGCTCTCGGTCGCGACCGCGTAGGCGATGTTCTTCTGCAGCGCGGTGATCTTCTCGACCTTGACGCCCGGGCCCAGCTCGACCTCGTAGCGGGTGACCGTCGGGCCGCGCGTGCAGCCGGTGACCGCGGCGTCAACCTTGAACTGCTGCAGCACCTCTGATGATGGATTCCGACATCCGGTCGTTGGCCGCGCTGCGCCGCTTGGGCGGGTCGCCCGCGAGCGAGCAGGTCCAGCGACGGCAGCGTGTACGGGCCCTCCACGACGCGGTCGACGACCTTCGGCTTCGCCGGCTTCTTCTTGCGCGGCGCGCACGGCCGGCTCGGGAACGGTGGGCGCCTCGTCCACGATCGGGTAGTTCTCCATCGGCGTGCCCGTAGGCCACGCCTGGGCCCCGTCGTCGCCATATCCGGATGGGTCGTCGTAGTAGCCGTCGGAGAAGTCGTCGGCCTCCTCGGCAACGCTCGACTCGTCGTCGTAGTACCCGTCGTCGTAATTGTCGCCGTGGAATGCGCGTGCGGAGAACATCGTCCGGACGGTCGTCGGGCACCTCGCGGATCGTTGTGCCGGTCACCAACAGGACACCGAACAGCACGCCGATGAACAACAGCGGGGCGGCAATCCATGCGGTCAGCCCCTCGGACAGAGGGCCGCCGATCGCGAAGCCGACGAAGCCGGCGGCATGCTGACGGGCGATCGGATCCTGCGGAGCCCCGGCCCACAGATGCCACAGTCCGAGAGCGGGCAGCACGATCATGGCCGCCCCGAGGATCAGCCGCGGCCGCGCCTCCGGTTCGGGTTCAGTGCGCATCAACACCACCGCGATGGCCGCGAGCGCGACCGGCACCAGCACGACGGACGAGCCGACGAGCGTGCGCAGGAACGTGTCGATCCACTCCCCGACCGGCCGGGCGGCGCCGAACCAGGAACTCGCGGCGATCACGACGGCGATGCCGAACAGCGCCAGCGCGATGCCGTCCCGACGGTGGCCCGGCTCCAGGTCGCGAGCCCTGCCGACGGAGCGGGCGGTCGATCCGGCGCCCTTGGCCAGCATCATCCAGCCCGCGCGCACACCCCGCCCGACGGTGTTGCCCGCGGACGGCGACCGGCGAGGAATTCCGGCGCGCGGCGGGTTTCCGTTTGGGAGTCGCCCTGGACCCCGACCTCGACCCGGCCTTTGACCTGGTCGAGCGGGCGCCCGAGCGCGCAGCGGTCTTACTTGGCATGTCTGTAAGCCTAGTCGCACTAACCCCAGATTCACCATCTGCCACACGGGTCACAGAAAGGTATCAATCGTGGCTCTGACGGGACATAACGTGCCGGAATGACCGCAACCGACCAGTCGGCCGACCTGCCGACCTTCTCGAAGGTGCTCTGCACCGTCTATGCACTGACCGCGATCGCGGCCCTGATCGCCACCTGGAGCCAGAATCTGGCCTATATCCACAGCCAGAACTTCCTTCTCTCCTTCGGCAGTGACCTCAAAGTCACGCCCGCAGCACGGTCGATCACCGTCGGATCTCTTCCTTCTCGGCATACCCTTGGCGATCCTGATGGTGGCGGAGGGGAGGAAACACGGGGTCAGATTCGTGTGGCTGTACCTGATCGGCGGTGTGGCGACCGCGATCAGCGTCACCTTCCCGTTGTTCCTGCTCGCTCGCGAACTGCGCATTGCCAGGACCGACCCGACGCAGTTGCGGAGCGGCGACGCGATCGGGCTGGTAATCGTCGCGATCGTGATGGCGGCGATCGTCGTCTGGGTGGACGTGCTCTGAACGGTCGGGGTGGCCGACGATTTAGTTAGGTTCGCTGAGTAGGCTGAGCATTCGTCCAGCCGGCACTCATCGAGGAGTTCTGAAAATGCCCGTCGTCGTAGTCGCAACAATGAAGGCCAAGCCCGAGTCCGTGGACGCGGTCCGCGATGCGTGCAAGGCAGCCATCGAAGCGGTGCACCAGGAGCCGGGCTGCGACCTGTATGCGCTGCACGAGGCCGACGGCACGTTCATCTTCGTCGAGCAGTGGGCCGACGCCGACGCGCTGAAGACGCACAGCACCGCCCCCGCCGTCGGCACACTGTTCGCCACGATCGGCGAACACCTCGATGGCGCGCCCGACATCAAGATGCTGGCGCCCGTCGTCGCAGGCGATCCGGCCAAGGGTCAGCTGCGTCCGTAATGGCGCGCCTGGACGGCAAAGTCGCGTTCATCACCGGCGCCGCCCGCGGACAAGGGCGCGCCGAGGCGATCCGGCTGGCGGCCGACGGCGCCGACATCATCGCGGTCGACATCTGCGATCAGATCGCGTCGGTCCCCTATCCGTTGGCCACCGCCGATGACTTGGCCGCCACCGTCAAACTCGTCGAGGATGCCGGCGGGCGAATCGTGGCGCAGCAGGCCGACGTTCGCGACCAGACGGCGCTCGCAAGCGCGCTGGCGGCCGGACTCGACGTGTTCGGACGGTTGGACATCGTCGTCGCCAACGCCGGCATCGCACCGATGCAATCGGGCCCGGACGGCTGGCGCGACGTGATCGACGTCAACCTGACCGGCGTGCATCACACTGTGGAAGTCGCGGCCGGCCAGATCATCGAGCAGGGCGATGGCGGCGCCATGGTGCTCACCAGTTCGGTGGCGGGCCTGATCGGCGTGGGCAGCGACGACCCCGGCGCACTCGGCTACGTGGCGGCCAAGCACGGCATTGTCGGGTTGATGAGGGTCTACGCGAATCTGCTTGCCCGGCATAGCATCCGGGTCAACTCCGTGCATCCCGCTGGTGTCGACACACCGATGATCAACAACGAAGCCACCCGACAGTGGTTGGGCAACATCGCCGACAAGAGCCCGCAGGAGATGGGCAACGCACTGCCCGTGCAGGTGCTGCAGCCCGAGGACATCGCCAACGCCGTCGCCTGGCTGGTATCCGACGACGCGAGATATGTGACCGGGGTGGCACTGCCGGTGGATGCCGGTTCCGTCAACAAGCGCTGATGGCAGCGCAATCCCGCCGCCAAGACCGCCACCAACCCGATGGTGCAGGTGGCGATGGAGCAGCACGAACCGCCAGGGCATCGACTGGTCGACGACGACCTGGCGGCATCGATACTGCCGACCCCCCAACGGATCCTCGTCGGCGCGATGCGGTGGACACCGTTGCGCCGCTTGACGATTGCCGCAAGCGAACGAGCGGTGCCCGGTTCATGGGCGATCATCACATGCCGCAAGCGTTTCATCGACGAAAAGCTTGTCGAGGGACTGGCTGATGTCGATGCTGTCGTGATCCTCGGCGCGGGCATGGACACCCGTGGCCTACGGCTCACACGACGATCCGGCCTTCCAGTCTTCGAGGTCGACCTCCCGGTGAACATCGCCCACAAGGAAATCGCGGTCAAACGCGCCGTCGGAGCGGTTCCCGCGTCGCTGCACCTGGTCCCCGTCGACTTCGAGCGCGACGACCTGATCGAAACGCTGGCGGCGCACGGCTATCGAGGCGACACCCGCACATTCTTCATCTGGGAGGGCGTGACGCAGTACCTCAGCGAGGACGCCGTGCGCGCCACTCTCGCGGCGCTGCGACCCGCTCCGGCGGGGAGCCGACTGGCGTTCACCTACGTACGCAAGGACTTCATCGACGGAGAGCACATGTACGGCGCGCAGTTGCTCTACAACCGCTTCATCGAACGCAACCGGATCTGGCGCTTCGGACTCGACCCACGCGACGTCGAGGCGTTCCTGGCCGAATACGGCTGGCACCTGATCGCGCAAGCCGGTCCCCACTACTTCATGCGCAACTACATCGAACCCGCGGGACGCAAGCTGACCGCGTCAGAGCTCGAGTGGTCGGCCTACGCAGAGAAGGCGTGACCGAATTGCACGCGAATCTGCCAATTCAGCAAATCTCAACGGCAAGTACGCCTACGTCACCAGCCCGGTCGACGGCAGGGTCACCGTGTTGAAGCTGACGCCGTCGCCGCTGTAGCTAGATCTCGATGACGATCGGCACGATCATCGGCTGACGACGGTAGGTCTCGCCCACCCACTTGCCGACCGTGCGGCGCACCGCCTGCGCGATGCGTGTGACGTCGGTGACGTTGTCCGAGGCGAGCACTTCGAGCTCGTCCTCGACCTTCTGTGCCACCGCTTCGAGCGCCTTCGGGTCCTCCGAGAAACCACGCGAGTGCAGGTGCGCGGGCGCGGCGGGCTTGCCCGTAGCCCGGTTCACCACCACCGTCACCGAGATGAAACCCGACGACAGGATCAGACGTTCGCCGAGCGTCGCATCGCCGACGTCCCCGGTGATCAACCCGTCGACGAACATCTTTCCCGTCGTCACTGCGCCCGCGATGGTGGCCCGACCGGCGACCAGGTCGACGCTGACGCCGTTCTCGGCGAGCACCACGTTCTCGGCGGAAACCCCCGTCCGGCAGGCCAGCGCCGCGTTGGCCCGCAGCATCCGCCACGTGCCGTGCACCGGCATCACGTTGCGCGGCCGCACCGCGTTGTACAGGAACAGCAATTCACCGGCATATGCGTGGCCCGAAACGTGAATGCGGACTTGAGCGTTGGTGACGACGCGCACACCGATCTTCGCCAGCGAGTCGAGGACGCCGAAGATCGCTTCCTCGTTTCCCGGTATCTGTGACGACGACATGATGATGAGGTCGCCCGACGTCAGCGTGATGCTGCGATGCTCGCCGCGCGACATCCGCGACAGCGCTGCCATCGGCTCGCCCTGAGTGCCGGTGGTGACCAACGTGACCCGCTCGGGCGCCATCATCTCGGCGGCGCCGATGTCGATCACGTCGTCGTCGGCGACCCCGAGGTAACCGAGTTCCTTGGCGATGCCCATGTTGCGCACCATCGATCGGCCCACGAACGACACTTTGCGGCCGAGCGCCACCGACGCGTCGATGATCTGTTGCACGCGTGCGACATTGGAGGCGAAGCAGGCAACGATGACGCGGCCTTCGGCACCCCGCATCAGCCGGTGCATATTCGGCCCGATCTCGCTCTCCGACGGACCTACGCCCGGAATCTCGGAATTCGTCGAATCGCACAGAAACAGGTCGACCCCGGCGTCACCCAGTCGCGACATGCCGGGAAGGTCGGTCGGCAGGTCGTCGAGCGGCAGTTGGTCGAGCTTGATGTCACCGGTGTGCAGCACGGTGCCCGCACCGGTGTGGATCGCGATCGCTAGGCATCCGGGGATCGAGTGGTTGACGTGGAAGTACTCACACTCGAAGACCCCGTGCCGACTGCTCTCCCCCGCCGCCACTTCGGTGAACACGGGCTTGATGCGATGCTCGCGGCACTTCTCGCGCGACGAGCGCCAGCGTGAACTTGGAGCCGACCACCGGGATGTCGGGGCGCAGCTTGAGCAGAAATGGGATCGCTCCGATGTGGTCCTCGTGCGCGTGGGTCAGCACCAGCGCCTCGACATCGTCGAGGCGCTCTTCCACGTGGCGCAGATCCGGCAGTATCAGGTCGACGCCTGGCTCGTCGTGGGTCGGGAACAGCACACCGCAGTCGACGATCAGAAGCCTGCCCAGGTGCTCGAAAACGGTCATGTTGCGGCCGATTTCGCTGATTCCGCCCAGCGCGGTAACCCGCAATCCACCCGGAGCCAGGGGCCCCGGCGGATCGAGTTCTTCGTTCACTGGCGCAGCACCGCGGCGGCACGCATATCGGCGGCCAGCGCCTCGATTTGATCGGGTGTCGCGGGCAGCTGCGGCAGACGCGGGTCGCCGACGTCGAAGCCCTGCAGTCGCAGGCCTTCCTTGGCGAAGGTGACGCCGCCGAGACGCGACTGCGCGTCGTTCAACGGTGCGAGTGTGACGTTGATCTTGCGAGCCGTCGCGACATCGCCGGAGTTGAACGCCGACAACATGTCCCGAAGCTGGCCGGCGGCGAGGTGGCCCCACACGCTGACGAACCCGACGGCACCCATCGCCAGCCAGGGCAGGTTCAGCGCGTCGTCACCCGAGTAGTAGGCCAGCCCCGTCTCGGCGATGATCTGGCCGCCGCCGTGCAGATCGGCCTTGGCGTCCTTGACAGCGACGATATTCGGATGCTCGGCGAGTGCACGCATCGTGTCCCACTCGATCGGGATCACCGACCGCGGCGGGATGTCATACAGGATCACCGGAAGCGGCGTCGCGTCGGCGATCGTCGTGAAATGTGCCAGCAGTCCGGCCTGCGACGGACGCGAGTAGTACGGCGTGACCGTCAGAAGTCCGTGGGCGCCCTCCGCGGCGGCCAACTTCGCGCCGTGCACGCTGTGGGCGGTGTCGTACGTGCCGACGCCTGCGACGATCCTGGCGCGGTCGCCGACCGCCTCCAGCACAGCACGCAGCAACGCGACCTTCTCGTCATCCGTCGTCGTCGGCGATTCACCGGTGGTGCCTGAAATCACCAGACCGTCGCAGCCGGAGTCGACCAGATGGGTGGCCAACCGCTTGGCGGTCTCGGTATCCAACGAGCCGTCGGGCTTGAACGGAGTCGCCATAGCGGTCAGCACTGTGCCCAACTGGGCGGTCACATCGAATCCGCTGGTGCTCACGGGGCTCAAGATTACTCGCTCGGCCTCACGGCTCCATGGGCTGGATCTGGCCGGCTGGGCTATGCCTCCGTGGCGAGCGGGCTGGTGGCGACCTCCGTGCCGTCGGCCAGCATGGAGATCTCGAAGTCGGAGAACACCTGCGGGGCGGCAGTCGACCAGCTGTCGCAGGCATTCGATCGCCAGCCGGCGAATCTCGACGTCGGCGTGCTCGCTGGCCCGCATGGCGATGAAGTGCCGCCACGCGCGGTAGTTGCCGGTCACGACGATCCGCGTTTCGGTGGCGTTCGGCAGCACCGCGCGTGCGGCCTGTCTGGCCTGTTTGCGCCGCAGGACGGCGTTCGGTTGGTCAGCGAATTTCGCTTCGAGCTTGGCGAGCAATTCGGTATATGTCGCGCGGCTGGCGTCGGCAGCTGCAGTGAAGATGTCCTGCAGCTCTGGATCGTCTTCAATGCCCGGCGGCATTACCACCTGGGAGTCGTGTTCCGGGACGAACCGCTGCGACAGCTGCGAGTAGGAAAAGTGGCGGTGCCGGATCAACTCGTGGGTGCACGACCGGGAGATCCCGGTGATGTAAAAGGACACCGACGCGTGCTCGAGCACCGAGAAATGTCCGACATCGATGATGTGCCGCACATACGAGGCGTTGGTGGCCGTCCGCGGATTGGGTTTCGACCAGCTCTGATAGCAGGCCCGGCCGGCGAACTCCACCAGGGCGGGGCCGCCGTCGGCGTCCGTGCTCCAAGGCACGTCCGGGGGCGCCAGGAACTCGGTCCTGGCGATCAGTTGCACACGCAGCGGCGTGGTCTCGGCCACGGCTCACCCTAACGTGACGGCAGCCGCGGGCTTATCCGCTGGTCGGTGCGGATTCGGCGACCCGGGCTTCGAGCCAGCCCAGGACCGGCGGCGCCACCTGCGATAGGGCCGAATCCGCGACGATCCAGTGCGGCAAATTCGGATGATGGTGCTCCTGGGCGGAGTACCTGCGTGCGATACGGCGGGAGATCCATGTCGCGACATTGCGGTCGGCTCCTCCGCTGACACACAGCACCGGGCAGCGCACCGCAGCGCGATCGACGCGGGTGTCGCGGCTGCCCAGACTCATCGACCGGAAGACATGTGCGGAATCCGGCACGAATCCCGCGATGATCTCCTGCTGCTCCTCAACGGGCAGTCCGACTAGCGGGATCTCGCGAAAGGTCTCGTCCGAGGGCCGCAGTGGCCGGCCCTTGATGAGGCCGGGCATGAGCGGGAACAGGTGAGGCAACGAGCGCAGCTGGGGCCACAGCACTCCCGGCGGTACCGACGCCAGCAGCACCAGCGCCCTGGGATCTCGCGCTGCGCTCACGTGCTGGGCGATCAACCCTCCGATGCTGTGCCCGATCACGATCGGCGGTTCGTCCAGCGCGTCGTAGGCCGCGAGGGCCGCAGCGACATAGTGGGACAGGGTGATACGCGACAGCACCGCTATATCCACCGGATCGTGGCCGGGCATCGCGGGAGTATGAACGCGGTATCCGGCGGACTCGAGTGCACTCACCCAGTTCGACAACAACTTCGGGGTGCTGAACAAACCGTGCAGGAGCAGAATCGGTGGTCGGGTCATGACTCCATCCTCGCGATGGATGCGCATCAAATCGATTACCCGACGAGGTAATGACCTGTGCCCCAACCTCACCGCGCGATGTCTCGACGCAACGCCGGCGCGAGATCGCCGCGCCGGCCCACCGTCACGGTCTCCAGGCCCAGCCAGTTGGCCATCGACTGAAGTTCGGCGGCCAGCGCTGTACCCACCCGTGCCGGATCCTCCTCCGGTTCGGCGAACGCTCCGACGACGTGCAACGTGCCGCTCGTCCGGTCGGTCTTCAGGTCCACGCGGCCGACGAGTCTGCCGTCGAGCATGAATGGCCATACGTAGTAACCGAATTGACGCTTCGGAGCCGGGACGTAGATTTCGATTCGGTATCTGAAATCGAACAGCCGCTCGACTCGTGGCCGGAAGAAGATCAACGGGTCGAAGGGGCAGAGCAGTGCCGTCCCCCGATCGCGGCGCGGCACTGTCTGGCCCGCACGCAGATAGGCGGGCGCCGTCCAGCCGTCGACATCGACCTGCTCCAGCTCGCCGTCGGCGACGAGTTTGGCGATCGCCGGTTTGACCTGTTTGGGCGACAGCCGGAAGTAGTCACGGATGTCGGGCTCGGTGCCGACACCGAGCGCACCCGCGGCGCGCAACGTCAGTTCGCGCACCGCCTCCTCGTCGTCGACCTGCCTGTCGACCACCTCGGGCGGCAGCACCTTCTCGGTCAGGTCGTAGTGCCGCGCGAAACCGACGCGGGTCGCCGTCGTCAGCGACGCCCGCGGCGAACAACGCCTCGGTCACCCATTTCGTGTCGCTGCGGTCCCACCACGGCCCCTTCCTGCCGCGCTGCTCCGCACCGAGGTGTTCCTCGATCTGCCCGGCGGTCGACGGGCCGAGTTCGGCGACCGCGGCGACGATGTCGTCGGCCAGCTTCGCGTTCTTCTTGACGATCTCCTTGCCCCACCGGCCGTGTGTGTACTCGCGCATCCGCCAGCGCAACAACGGCCAGTCGTCCACGGCCATCAGCGCCGCCTCATGCGCCCAGTACTCGACGAGAAGTCGCGGCGACCGGGCGGTGTGGCTCCACGCGGCGCGGTCGAGCACGTCGCGGTCGTAGGGCCCCAGCCTGCTGAACACCGGCGAGTAATGAGCGCGCACCGATACCGACACCGAATCCAGCTGCAGAACCTGGATCCGTGAGATCAGCCGGCGCAGGTGCGCACGGGTCACCGGGCCGTTCGGCCTGGGCTCCGCGAAGCCCTGCGCGGCCACGGCGATGCGGCGGGCCTGCGCCTGGGTCAGCGCCCCCCGCATGCGGGTGGTACCCCCAGTCACGGCCGGACGTAGCTGAAGAAGCGGTAGCGCAGACCCGTGCTGCTGGTTTGCCACTCCCCCTCGGTGCCGACCCAAGCCTCGTCGAGCACGGGCGCCATCGCGTCGCCGTCGTCGCGGGGCAGGTCGATCTCGACCTCGGTGACCTCACATCGCGTCGCGATGGGGAGTGCCAGCGAGTAGATCTGCTCCCCGCCGATCACCCATGTCAAGTCGTCGGTCAGGGCGTCCTGCAGCGTGGGAACCACGTGCGCACCGTCAGCCATGTAGTCAGCCTGCCGGGTCAGTACGACATTTTTCCGGCCCGGCAGCGGGCGCACCTTCGGCGGCAGCGACTCCCAGGTCAACCGGCCCATCACGACCGTGCGGCCCATGGTGATCTCCTTGAACCTGGCCTGGTCCTCGGGCAGCCGCCACGGGATACCCCCAGTGCGGCCGATGACACCAGAACTCGACTGCGCCCAGATCAGCCCGACCGTCGTCATGCGGCTGTCATACCGCGACGGGGGCCTTGATCGCCGGATGCGGATCGTAGTTCAGGATCGCCACGTCGTCGTAGGTGTAGTCGAAAATCGAATCACGCTGTGCCAGTACGAGTTCCGGATATGGTCTCGGGTCGCGGCTGAGTTGCTCGGTGACCTGCTCGACATGGTTGTCGTAGATGTGGCAATCCCCCCCGGTCCAGATGAACTCCCCGACCGCGAGGCCGGCCTGCGCGGCCATCATGTGAGTGAGCAGCGCGTAGCTGGCGATGTTGAACGGCACACCCAGAAACAGGTCGGCGCTGCGCTGGTACAGCTGGCAGGACAGCCGACCGTCGGCGACGTAGAACTGGAAGAACGCATGGCACGGCGGCAGCGCCATCTGCGGGATCTCACCCACGTTCCACGCCGAGACGATGTTGCGCCGCGAGTCGGGGTTGGTCCGCAGCATCTGAAGCGCCGCGCTGATCTGATCGATGTGTTCCCCGGAAGGCGTCGGCCACGACCGCCACTGCACGCCGTACACCGGCCCCAGATCGCCTGTCTCAGAGGCCCATTCGTCCCAGATCGTCACACCGCGCTCCTGCAGCCAGCGCACGTTGGAGTCGCCACGCAGGAACCACAGCAGCTCGTAGACGATCGACTTGGTGTGCACCTTCTTGGTGGTGATCAGCGGGAAGCCGGCTGTCAGGTCGTAACGCATCTGATGGCCGAACAGGCTGCGGGTGCCGGTGCCGGTGCGGTCGGATTTCGCGGTGCCACGCTCGAGTACCAGGCGGAGTAGGTCCTCGTAGGGCGCGCTGATGGGCACAGTGACCGACACTCGGTCAGCTTACGTCCGAAGGTGAGGAGTAGAACGAAAGGCATGCCGAGCATCCCCGCGTCCGTCACCACACCAGACGGCACCTGCCCCGTCACGCTGCACACGCCGAACGGCTCCGGCCCGTGGCCCGGGGTCGTGATGTTCCCCGATGCCGGCGGCTACCGCAATACCTTCCAGGAGATGGCCGCACGGCTGGCCGGCTTCGGGTACGCGGTGCTGCTGCCCGATGTCTATTACCGGGAGGGCGACTGGGCACCCTTCGACATGAAGACGGTGTTCAATGACCAGGACCAGCGCAAACGGCTGTTCGGGATGATCAGCAGCCTTACCGCCGAGCGAATCGTCGGGGATGCGAACGCATTCTTCGACTTCCTGGCGGGCAGACCGGAGGTCAAGGGCGACACCTTCGGCGTCTGCGGCTACTGCATGGGTGGTCGCATTTCCCTGCTGCTGGCGGGGCTGCTACCGGACCGGGTGGCGGCGGCCGGCGCCTTCCACGCGGGCGGCGTGGTCACCGACGACGAGGGCAGCCCGCACCTGCTGGCCGACAAGATGAACGCCACCGTGTACATCGGCGGCGCGGAGAACGACGCGTCGTTCACGCCCGAGCATGCCGAGACGCTGGACAAGGCGCTCACCGCGGCGGGCGTGAAGCACACCATCGAGATCTATCCGGCGGCGCACGGCTACGCAGTCCCCGACAATGCCCCGTATGACGAAGAAGCCGCGGAGCGGCACTGGCTCGCGCTGCAGGAGTTGTTCGGGACCGCCCTGGCCTGACCTCCTGAGGACCCCGCTCAGCCGCCCGGCCCGGTGATACGCGACCATGAACGGATGGCTGAGGCGGGAACTGTTGACCAATCGGACCCGAGCGACGTCGGATTCCGCATAGACCCGGTACTGGCACGCAGTTGGCTGCTGGTCAACGGCGCGCAGTACGAACGCTTCGCGCCTGCGGTCAAGTCTCGCGCCGACATCGTCGTCCTCGACATCGAGGATGCGGTCGCCCCGAAGAACAAGGTGGCGGCGCGCGACAACGTCCTGCGCTGGCTGGCCGAGGGCAACAGCGACTGGGTCCGCGTCAACGGGTTCGGCACCCAGTGGTGGGCCGACGACCTCGACGCGCTGTCCGGCACGTCGATCGGCGGAGTGATGCTCGCGATGGTCGAATCGGTGGACCACGTCACCGAGACCGCCAACAGGCTGCGCGGGGTCCCGATCGTCGCGCTCGTCGAGACGGCACGCGGCCTCGAGCGCATCACCGAGATCGCCGCGACCAAAGGCACCTTCCGGCTGGCCTTCGGCATCGGCGACTTCCGCCGCGACACCGGATTCGGCGACAACCCGACCACGCTGGCGTATGCCAGGTCGCGCTTCACCATCGCCGCCAAGGCGGCCCACCTGCCCAGCGCGATCGACGGTCCCACCGTCGGCTCCAGCGCGTTGGTGCTCAGCGAGGCGACGGCCGTCTCCGCCGAATTCGGGATGACCGGCAAGATCTGCCTGACACCCGACCAGTGCCCGACCGTCAACGAGGGCCTGTCCCCGTCGCCGGACGAAATCGGCTGGGCGAAGGAGTTTTTCGCGGAGTTCGAACGCGACGGCGGCGAGATCCGCAACGGCTCGGACCTGCCGCGCATCGCCAGGGCGAACAAGATCCTGGACCTGGCCCGCTCATACGGCCTCGAGGTGACCGACTACGCGGACGTCGACGAGCCTGCGCACATTCCGGCCCCGTCGGACACCTACCACTACTGATCCCCGGCCGTGGGGCGCTTTCCACGCGAGTGCCTGAAGGTCGCGAGTCCTCGGAAGATCCCGCGGGCCGCGTAGAGGCCCGCAAGGATCGACAACACGATCAGCGCGATGAACATGATCAGCCAGTTGGAGCGGCTGTGGCTGACGTTCCACCAGATGATGGTGAAGAGGATGACGCAGATGAACACCACGAAATCGCGCCAATTGCCCTGATAGGACGCCGCCATCTGGCGGATCTCCCGGGTCTTCTCCGTGGCCGCGATCAGGTCGTTGATTCGCTCGTCGATGCTGGCCTTCAGTCGGGCTTTCAGCTCAGGTTGAGAGTCGGGTATCCGCTCCAGCAAGTCCATGTCCTTGGTGATCAGGGCGCGAATGTCGGGTCCCTTGAAACTTCCCGCGGCGGCGCCCAAGAGCGCACCGCCGGCGATTGGTGCTGCACCCAAAGCGAGTTCGGCGATACCTGGCATTCCTTGACCGTATCGAAGAAGTGTGCGGCCCAAGGCTGCGTACGCTATTTCGCCCAGTCGCCGACCGGCTGCCAGGTTGCTTCGTCGGCTGGATTCGGTGCCCAGGCGACGTCGGCGAGAATCTGTTCGAGAGCGGCGCGGTTGTCGGGGTAGCTCGGGCCGTAGAGTCCGAACTCGACATGGGTGCCCGGCTGCAGCTGGACAGCCGCCTGGTGTGACGTCTCGTCGTACACGCCGTCCTTGCCGCCGACCTTCACCGGGAATGTCTTGTGCTCGACGCCGCCGGTGGGCACGCGGTAGTCGTTCGGCCAGATGTGCACGCTCATGTTGTCCGCGCTGAGCTTGCAGTCAGGTTCCGCACCGGTGACGGTCGACCCGCATGGCGCGAACTCGATCGTCGTGCCGTAGTCGAGGCCGTCGTCCTCCAGCGGGGAGGTATCGACGTTGATCTCAGCCAACGGCATATCGGCGGGCAGGTTCGCGAAACTCAGCGGCAGGCGGATCGGGGTGCGCTCAGCGGGTTTCAGTGCGCGTGCCAGTTCCGTCAGTTCGTCGAGTCGGCCGGTAGCGCTCGTCAGGCCGACGGCGGTCGCCCACGCGTTGTCCGCGTACTGCCACGCCAGCGTCGCGTCCTTGTTGTCGTCGGTTTCATCGGTCGGACGGAAGAAGCCGTCGTCGGTGCCGTGTCACGCTCGCCGGCTGCCACCCACGTGCGTCTGTCGGGTCGAACTTGCCTGGTGCATACGCCGTCAGGGTCGCGGTCCACGGCGCACAGCCGTTGCAACGCCGCCGATACTCCGTTTCATCGACCGGCCGGAAGTCGAACTGCTGGAAGTCTGCGGTGATCGTGCGGTTGAGTTCCTGCCAGCCGTTGGGCTGAGCCGGGGTGACACCCATCCATTGCGGATCGAACAGGCTCGAGACCGTTGGTACCGGTGTCGGCTCGTCGCGGTCGGCGACGCCTGTGCGACTCTCGTGTGTCGATTGGGTGCTGCCACAGCCCGTCGCGACCAGCGCCGCAGACATCAGGCTGACGAGCACATACCTGCCGGTATCCATTGCGCCAACGTAGTTCATGTTGCACCCGTACTCAGGGCGGTTGCTCAACTTCTTACAAACTAGTAAGTTAGTTGCATGCCGTCAATCTGCGATGCTGCCATTTCTGATCCGCGCGCGGTCGAGGACTTTGCCTTGCGCTGGGGAACTGCCTGGAATGACCATGACGGCGATGCCGTCGCCGCCTTGTGTGCCGAAGACCTGGTGTACGACGAGCCCGCGTTGGGCGACACCGTCTACGGACGTGACTCGATCCGCGACTTCGTGGCAGCAATGGACGCCGCATATCCCGACCACAAATTTGCGCTGGTGGGTCTCTTCGCCGACGTGCGCCGCCGCGCCGTCCTGGTGGCTTGGCGTTTCACCGGTACGCGCGCGGGAACTGATCGGACGGTTGACTTCCACGGCGATGATCGCCTGGAGTTTGGCGAGGACGGATTGATTCGCGCCTACCGCTGCCTGTACGACCACGATCTCGTGCTACGGCAGCTCGGAGGAATCCCGTCGCTATGAGATCGGTCCCGACTCGGCCGCCTGCTACACGCAAGCCCGCCTCCGTGCGACGGGTGGAAATCATCTCGGCAGCGGCGATCGAATTCGCCGAGAGGGGCCTGGCCGGGACGCGGCTGGAAGTCATTGCAGCACGCGCAGAGGTCTCACACCCGCGCGTCGTCCAAATGTTCGGCTCCAAGCGGGCGTTGTTCCTCGAGGTGAGCGACGCGAACTTCGATCGGATCGCCACCGCGTTCACCGACGCCGCTGACGCGCCGCAGACCAACGATGCCTCCTCTCCGCTCGTGGCGCTCGGCGACGCATACCGGCGTCTGCTGCAGCGCGACCGAACGGTTGCACTGCTGATGCTGCACGGCTATGCCGCGGCCGCAGACAGCGTCGTACGCGAGGCGGTAGCCCGCCGATACCTGCAGCTGCAGCAGACAGTCGCCGAGCTGACCGGCGCCGACGCGCTGCAGGTACGCACATTCTTCGCGACCGGTCTGGTGATCACCGTGTCGACCGCACTCGCCCTGCCCGGCAAACGCACCGACGCAACGTGGGGCTCCTGGCTACTGGAGCTGTCGATAGGCTGAGTCGGCTCGACGCCCGGCATCGGTATGCCCATTCCTTCAGTCTGATTTTGCCTTGGCGTCGCTAGTTCGTTTGCGAACGCGCCTACTTCGACCGCATCACCTCGCGCACAATCGCGAACTGACCGATTTCGCCCAGTCTGAAGGTCGATCCGGGCGCTGGCCCACACATTTTTTGTCGTCGCAGCCTTAAGTGCCGACACTGGCTTCGGCTGCATCGAAGGGCATACGCACCGCGGACGAACGCATGAATCGGTCGACCTCGGAGTTTCAGTTGACCTCGCTGAGCCCTCGCCCTGCAGTCATCGGCCAGCGCCGTTTGTTCGCATGCACGCCGCGACGTTGACCGGATCACCGGGGGCAGTGACGTCCGACGACCGCGCGCCCCATGTTGCCCGCGTATGTGAGGCCGGAATTGACCGCCGCGCCAACGCGAGTCACGGCCCGCTGCCATAACCGACGGCTTTGAGCACTCCATCCCCGCCAGGACCGCACGGCATCGGTACTTCACACCGCCTGAAAGTTGAGGCAAGTGCCTCATGCGCGAGCTGAGCGCCCGGGTCGAGCATTGCGGCATGACCAATCCTGACCGGTTTCCATACGGGGCCGATCACCCGACAGAACGGAGAAGTTCATGACCACAATCCAGACCCCCGTCGACAACGGCGTCAACGTCGAAGCTCTACTCGGTGTCCGTGAGGCGCTGGCCGACACCCCCGAGATCGCCCAGTTCCAATGGCGCACAACAGTTTCCTGGGTAAACGGCACCCACAGCCGTTCGAGCGTGGACACCTTCTACGGATTCGGCGAGCAGCAACACCACAAGACGACCTACACCTATGACGTCGATCATCCACTTTCATTCGCCTCGCAGGACAACGGCATCACTCCGGTCGAGTTTGTGTTGGTCGCTCTGGGCGGCTGCCTTACCGCCGGCATCGCCTCGATCGCCCAACGCCGAGGCATTCAGCTGCACTCCGTGCAGGCCACCGTCGAGGCCGACGAGGACATCCACGGGATCCTCGGCGCCGACCCCGATGTCCGCAACGGTTTCAGCGGCGTCAGGGTGACCTACAGCATCGACGCCGACGCCACGAGGGACGAAATCAAAGCCCTTGTCGCGCAGTCACAGAAGCGCTCGGCCGTCTACGACATCCTGACCAACCCCACCCCCGTCACCGTCGAGCTGGCCTGACCGGCGACGTTTCATCAGGAGACCCACCATGCTGAAGACAACCACGATCGTGGTGGGTGCCGGGCACTGCGGACTGGCCATGAGTCGCTGCCTCGCCGACCGTTCGATCGACCACGTCGTGCTGGAACGCGGTGAGGTAGCGCACTCCTGGCGTACGCAACGCTGGGACTCGCTGCGACTGCTCACCCCCAACTGGATGACCCGGCTACCGGGTTACGCCTACCGCGGCGACGACCCCGACGGATACCTCGCGGCACCCGACGTCGTGGAGCTGATCGAGCGCTACGCGAAGGAGTCGGCGGCACCCGTGCGAGCCAACACCACCGTCACATCGGTGCGCAAGGACGAGCGGGGATACCGGTGCAGACCGACCAAGGCTTGTGGCAGCGCGCGAACGGTTGTGCTCGCCTCGGGCGCAAGCACCGTTCCCAAGGTGCCTGCGCTGCAAGGCGGCGTGCCCGCCGGCATCACCACGATCACCCCCGCCGACTACCGCAACCCGAGCCAGCTTCCTGACGGCGGGGTCCTCGTCGTCGGCGCCTCGGCGAGCGGGATCCAGATCGCCGCGGAACTGCACCGATCCGGCCGGCCGGTCACGCTCGCCGTCGGGGAACACGTCCGAATGCCGCGCACCTACCGAGGCAAGGACATCCTGTGGTGGATGGACGCGGCGGGAGTGCTTGGACGAGCGCTACGACCAGATGCCCGATCTGATCCAAGCCCGAAACCTGCCGTCGATGCAGCTGATCGGTTCACCCGAGACGAACCACCCTCGACCTGAATTCGCTGAGTCAACTCGGCGTGCAGTTGGTCGGACGGTTGGCCGGCATCGAAGACGGCATCGCGAAATTCTCCGGCTCGTTGCCGAACATGTTCGCGCTGGCCGACCTCAAACTCGGCCGGCTGCTCGACACCATCGACGCGTGGGCGACCGCACGCGGGCTTGGACGGTGGCGATCCGCCGCGACGGTTCACCGCGACCGCCGTCCCCGCCCACCCGCCGCTGACCCTCGACCTACGCTCGGGCGCCGTCCGAACGATTCTGTGGGCCACCGGATTTCGTCCGGATCTGTCCTGGCTGGACGTTCCGGTCTTCGACCGAAAAGGCCATGTCCGCCACGACGGCGGCGTCACCCCCAGCCCCGGCCTGTACCTGATGGGGATGCCGTTCCTGCGCCGCCGCAAGTCGACCTTGATCGACGGCGCAGCCGCCGACGCGACGGACCTGAGCGAACACCTCACCCACTATCTCGACTCGAACTAAGGAGCAACTCATGGACCACAACTATGACGCGATCGTCGTCGGCGGCCGGTGCGCCGGTGCAGCCACCGCGATGCTGCTGTCCCGCGGCGGCATGCGTGTGCTCGTCGTCGAGGCGACCCGGCCAGGGTTCCGACACGCTGTCCACCCATGCGCTCATGCGCGGCGGCGTGCTGCAACTGCACCGCTGGGGTCTGCTCGACGCGGTCATCGACGCGGGCACTCCGGCCATCGTTTCGACTGAGTTCGATTACGGCGACGACATCGAGACCGTCGACATCCGCCCGAGAGGTGGAATATCGGCGCTGCGCGCCCCCCGCCGAACCGTCCTCGACGCGCTGCTGTTGGAGGCCGCGCGCACCGCAGGCGCCGAGGTTCGCGCTCCGGCGCGGGTGACTCGCCTGCTCACCGACGACGGCAAGGTGCACGGCGTCGAGGGCGTCGAGCGCGGGACCGGCATCCGTTTCCGCGCGACCGCGCCGCTGACCATCGGCGCCGACGGGCGGAACTCGACGATCGCGCAAGCGGTCGACGCCCCCTTCCGCCGACGCGGCACAGCGTCCGGCGCGATCGTGTACGGCTACTTTCCCGGACTCGCGCGCGATCGCTACCACTGGGCGTACCGACCGGGCGTGACGGCGGGCGTGGTGCCGACCGGCGACGGTTTGGCCTGCGTCTGGACGGGCACCGCGAGCGACAGGTTCACCCGGCAGCGGTCCGCAGGTCTGGAAGCGACGTACCGGTCGCTGCTCGCCGAGGCCGCCCCGGAGCTGGCCCGCTCTATCGCCGACACAGCCACCCGTCGGAACGTTGCGAGGCTTCCCCGGCCAGCCCGGCTGGATCCGCGCGTCCGCCGGCCCGGGCTGGGCGCTGGTCGGCGACGCGGGCTATTTCAAGGACCCGATCACCGCGCACGGCATCACGGACGCCCTGCGCGACGCGGAACTGCTCGCCCGGGCGGTGCTTGATGCACCGCGCAGTCGGCACGCTGCAGCTCATCGCCCTCCGCGACTACGAGCAGACCCGGAGACCATTTGTCCGAGCCGCTGTTCGACATCACCGAACGCATCGCGAGCTACCGCTGGGATCTTGGCGAGCTGCGCGGCCACCTTCGTGAACTGAGCCAGGCCATGCGGCCCGAAGTCGACGCGCTGCGCGCGCTCGACCAGATCGCCGGCCGCCTGAACGGAATTCGACGATGATGCTGTCGCGGACCAACCGGCAACGCGCACTCGTCGCGGTTGTCCAGGTATTGGCGCTGAGCGCGTGGTTCTCGGCCACCGCGGTCGTGCCCACCCTGCGTTCGGAGTGGGGTATCGGAGCGACGGCGGCGGTCTGGTTGACCGCGTCAGTGCAAATCGGATTCGTCGTCGGCGCGATCACCTCGGCGGTTTTCAACCTCGCCGACCGCACCACACCGCAGCACCTGCTCGCTGCAAGCGCCTTTGGCGCGGCGGCCTGCACGGCGGCGCTGGCTCTCTCCGCCTCTGGTCTCGCCGCGGCGGTCCCGTTGAGATTCCTCACCGGGATGTTCCTTGCCGGCGTCTATCCGGTGGGAATGAAATTGATGGCGTCATGGTCGGCATCCACCGATCGAGGCCGTACGTTCGGGATCCTGCTGGCAGCATTGACCATCGGCTCCGCCCTCCCGCACCTCATCACCGGCCTCGGACCGCTGCCTTGGCGAACGGTGATGCTGGCCGCGGCGGCACTGACTGCGGTCGGGCGCCGTCGTCGCCCTCGCGGCGGTTCGGCCCGGCCCCCATCTGGCTGTCGGCGCGGTCAGCCCGAATCCGCGCTACGCGCTCACTCTCGTCACCGACCGCGGACCGCGGCTGGCCAGTCTCGGCTATTTCGGGCACATGTGGGAGCTCTACGCCCTGTGGACCTGGCTGCCGATGTTCGTCGTCGCCGGTCGGGTCGCACGAGGCGACGCGAGCCTGGGGTCCACCGGGTTCATCGCCTTCGGGGCGATCGGAGTCGCAGGGACCGTCGGATGCCTATTGGGCGGTTGGGCGTCAGACCGTTTCGGTCGCCCCCGGCGGCGGTGGCGGCGCTGGTGATCAGCGGAATCTGCTGCGTGGCATCACCACTGTTCTTCGCCGGCCCGACGCTGCTTCTCGTGGTCTTCCTCTTGGTGTGGGGTACCGCTGTCATCGCCGACTCAGGTGTCTTCTCCACTGTGCTCAGCGAGACGATGGACACCCGGTTCGTCGGCACGGCCTTGACCGCACAGACCGCAACCGGTTTCCTGCTGACTGTTGTCACCATCCAACTCGTTCCTGTCGTCGCCGAACTGATCGGTTGGCAATACGCCTTCCTGCTTCTTGCACCCGGCCCGCTGCTCGGTGCCAAGGCGATGTCGGCCCTACGCAACCACCACCAACTCAAGGAGGACAGCAATGATCACCAGCTCTACGCGCACGACAACGTTCGTCGGTCAGACAGCGCAGCTCTCACGGACTGTCGGTGACAAGGACATCGCCCTGTTTACCGAGATCAGCGGCGACCGCAACCCTTTGCATTACGACGAAGCGGCGGCTCGGGCGTCGCGGTTCGGGGAGATCGTCGTCCAGGGCGGAGTCACCAGTGCCATCCTGAATGCCGTTGTGGCGGAGAAGTTACCGGGTCCCGGCACGGTGTTTCTGAATGTCAATTGGGCCTTCAAGGCACCGGTGCGCTGCGGTGACACGATCACCGGCAGCGTCGAAGTCATCTCGGTGCGAACCGACAAGCCGATCACCGAACTGCGAACCACCGTCACCCGGGACGACGGCACCGTCGTGCTGGATGGGACAGCGGTGTGCTACACGATGGATATCGGCACCAGGACCGAGCAGTGAGGTGCGGCTGCGAGATCGCGAGAACGTTCTCCTGTTATTCCGTCCGGAGCACACACTGGGGTTGACGAAGATAATCGATCTGGCGATCGTACGCATCGATTGCTTTAGACGAAGCCCGGCATAATCAAGGAATGTTGAGTATTTCAACGGCAAATATCTCCCGGCTTCATGGATCAAATGGACGGGTTTGGGCGGTGAACGAAAGGATTCCAGCACCAACTTGAGAGTGCCCTCGCGGCGCTCGGCGGCGATCTGGTAATCGAGCATTCGCGTAAGACCTATGCCGGCAACAGCGGCGTCCGTAGCCGCTTCGGCGGTACTGACGACCAGCCGTGAATAAATCGGAAAAGGCCTTTCCATCTCGCCTATATTGAAATTCCATGTCTGCGAAGAGAGCGTATTGTCAAAAGTGATGCAATCGTGGTTCTCAAGATCTTCAGGGGTCGTTGGACAACCGCGACGCTTAAGATAGGCGGGGCTTGCGCAGACCACGCGACTGACGGCGCCAACTTTCTTTGCGACGAGGCTGAAATCGGCTAGCTCGCCGACTCGGAGCCCGACATCGATATGCTCCTCGATCATGTTCACGCGGCGATCCGTGAGCATCATGCGCACGTCAATACTGGGGTGATCTCTGAGAAAATCTACGACGACCGGAAGCAGATGAAATCGTCCAAGGGCGATGGGGGCAGAGAGGACCACTTCACCTTTGAGTATTCCGCCTTCGCCAGAAGCTTCACGCTCGGCCTCTCCAAGATCCTGAGGAATTCGTGCTGGAGGCAGCAACAAACACCCGGCCCGCCTCTGTCAGCGTGACGTTCCGGTTCGACCGCATTAACAATCGCACCGTCAAGTGCCCTTCGAGCTCCGAGATTTTTCGGCTGATCGTCGCCAGGGGCACCTTGAGTTTTGCGCGACGCCGCCGAAATGCTGCCAGCTTCGGCAACGGCAAGTAAGATCGACATCGCTTCAAGCCGATCCATGGCTCGCTTTCCAAATTCCGGAAGGGATCCTCTCCGTTTGCCACCATATGGTTCCGCATGGAATGCCTCTAGGATCGCGATCCCCGAACCAGAGCCAGCTCATGAAGGCACACCATGCTAGCCAAGATGCTTGTGGTTGCGACCGTCTCTTCGGTGCTTTCCGCGTCTGCGTGGGCACAAGTCCCTGACGATTTGCGGGGTACCTGGATCCTCGTGTCATCGGTTACCGATAAAGACGGAATGAAGACCGAGCAGTTCGGGTCCGGCGCCAAAGGGATGATGAGCCTGGATGCCGATGGACATTTCATGCTGACGATCATCGGTCCCGATATTGCAAGATTTGCCTCGAACAGCCGTGCCGCCGGAACATCGGAGGAAAACAAGGCCGTCGTGTCGAAAAGCATCGCGATGATCGGCACCTATTCGCTCAACCCGACCGACAAGACACTGACGTTCAGGGTCGAAAGCGCCACGTTTCCGAATTGGAATCGGACCGAGCAGAAACGATCGATCGTGACAGCCGGCAAAGACGAACTTAAATACATTACCGCTACAGCGTCCAGCGGCGAAATTCGGACGGTGGACTTGGAAACGCGCCAAGTAGAGACACGCTACGCGCAAATCGTGTGCATAGGCTCATCGAACCCGGCCTGGCTGGGCCCATGACTGCGCCGGTATTTGGCATGTCGCCTTTTGGCCCAAACGTGAAGTGCCAACCAGATCCGGAAACGTCCGATGCTAGGGGCGAAGCGGACATCCGGCGGCATCACGAAACCGACGCGTCTGACCCGAAGCGGTCGTTTAGCGACCATTGGCGGTGCTCTCTCCCCATACCTTCTGCCAGAGATCAAGCCGTGATGCAGACTGGCAAGAAACTCCTCTCGCTGAAACCAGTTGCCGACGGGGCAGGCCATACGTCTCGGTAGGGACCGCCTTCGAGCGGCACGGACGGACTGGCTAAACCTAGGGTGTAGGCCAGGCAAACCTAGGTGAAGGGCGAGTTCAACGAAGACGTCACGGCGATCAACCTCCGCAGAATGGCACCGTCGGCCGTCCACGCGCATCCTGCAGGCGCCGAAAGTGAGGTCCAAAAATGCACCCGCCGTCGAACTCCTGCGTGTTCTGGAGCCCTGTTGGGCACGCCGGTGCACGCACACAGCCTCAATGCGGCGACGCGGCGGTGGCGCTGGCTCAGGACCTCCCTGTTCCACTCCTACCGGCCCGAGTTGCACTACATGCGCGGCCCCGGCCCGAAATGCCAGGAAAGGGACAACGGCAGCGCCCGGCCCTGATCTCTGTCCAGAAGACCAACGGA
>CAWBYS010000023.1:0-68848 GCA_963793055.1 uncultured Actinomycetota bacterium
CGTTCGAATACGGCAAAGACAGTCGGTTGCGGTGCTTCGTTTTGTTCAGTGAAACGGGCAGTCGACGCACGTCGCCGATAGCTGCTCGGCGAAAGTGTGGGAATCGAACCGGTCGTTGCTCCTAGCAGGTGAATGCCGCCCAGAAGGGCTGCGAAAAGCCAGAAGGAACACCATGACCGCCAACACCACACGCCACCCCTTCGGTCAACCGCTCGAACAAGGCACGACGAACGCGAACGGTCGCGGGTAGCCGAGCCCGGTCAATCGGGCTTGGCGCACGGCCTCGATATCGACCGCCCGCACGTCCCCCGACGACGGCTCGTAGCACTCCAACGTCTCTCCCGCCGCGCCGACGATCAGCACCCAGTGCCGCGGGACGAGCCTCCCGATCAGCATCGCGACGGGCCGGTCATTCGCGACCGCACTCAACACATCGGCCAACCCGTCCCGACGCCCGCGATACAGCCGCCACCGGTAGGGCAGCCCGGCGGTCGAGCCCTGCGTGGTCAACGCGCGCGCCATTCCGCATGGCGTCGTACCGAGGCGGCGCGGCCAGATGCGGTTCACCTCGTCGTGCAGCCGAGCCTGTTCCGCCGCGAACAGCTGCGGGCCCGAGTGCGGGTCGGCCAACGCCGCGCGGCGCACCGGGTCGAGCAGCGCGCCTGCCATCAGTGCGGCGGACGGGCCACACGTCACGCCGTCGCGCTGGCGCAGCGCCAGACCCGAGAGTCTCATCGGCCTCCAGTGTGGCTGCGGGTGTAACCGCACCGCCTATTTACTGCCAGGTGGCAATCATTTTCTGCCACCGGAATTAAACGGGCTGAGCTGTCGGTTTACAAGATCAGCTGCAGCCACGAACCGCGACAGAAGGCGCGGCTCGACGACGAAACGTGAGAAGGATGAAGGCTCGAAAATGAAGAAGTTCGGACTCGCCACCGTCGCAGCGAGCGCATTGGCCGCCGGTGTCATCGGCCTGGCCGCACCGGCCCTGGCCGCCCCGACCGGCCCCGGCAACGCCCAGCAGACGATCAGCGACCTCCAGTCGCAGGGCTACACCGTGATCGTCAACCGCATCGGCAACGCCCCGCTCGATCAGGCCAGCGTCGTGGCCGTACGTCACGGCCAGACCTACACCCAGACCGACAGCGGCACACCCGGCGACAGCTTCGAGACCCGGGTACTGGACAAGACGGTCTACGTCGACGTGAAGTAATCCCCCACACCACGAGCCCCCGGATGCGGCCCCCCGGCATCCGGGGGCTCGTCCCTTTTGCGTGAACAAGTGTTTCGTTTGCGTCGCGGGCGGCTAATACATGTGACGATGACGTTCGATCTCACGCCTACCGCCGCGCAGCACGACCTCGCGCAACGAGCCCACGAGTTCGCCGACGATGTCATTCGTCCGGTGGCGCTCGACTATGACCAGCGTCAGGAGTTTCCGTGGCCGGTGCTCGAGGAGGCGGCCACCCGCGGGTTCTACAGCCCACTGTTCTACCGCGATCTCATCGGCGATCCGACCGGGCTCTCACTGCCGATGTTCATGGAGGAGTTGTTCTGGGGCTGCGCCGGTATCGGGCTGGCCGTGGTGATGCCTGCCCTCGCCCTGTCGGCGATCGGGCAGGCGGCCTCTCCAGAACAGATGCTCGAGTGGGCACCCGAATGCTTCGGCACGCCAGGCGATCTCAAGCTTGCCGCGCTTGCGATCTCTGAACCTGAAGGCGGCAGCGACGTGCGCAACCTGCGCACCCGGGCCCGCCGTGACGGCACGGGTGCAGCCGCGGACTGGATCATCGACGGCCACAAGATGTGGATCGGCAACGGCGGCATCGCCAACGTGCACGTCGTCAACGCCGTCGTCGACGAGGAGCTCGGCCACCGGGGCCAGGCGCTGTTCATCGTGCCCGGCGGCACCCCCGGCCTGGAGATGGTCCGCAAACTCGACAAGCTGGGCTGCCGCGCATCGCACACCGCCGAGCTGAAGTTCAACGGCGTGCGGGTACCTGCCGCCAACCTGCTCGGCGGAGAGGAGAAGCTCGAGCACAAACTGGCCAAGGCCAGGGAGGCCATCGCAGGAGGCAGGCACTCCGGTTCCGCGACCCTTGGCACATTCGAGCAGACCCGGCCGATGGTCGCCGCGCAGGCACTCGGAATCGCCAGGGCAGCACTGGAATACGCGACCGAATACGCCAACCGGCGCGAAGCCTTCGGCGCACCGATCATCGACAACCAGGGCATTGCGTTCCCACTCGCCGAACTGGCCACCGCCATCGACGGCGCCCGGCTCCTCACCTGGCGAGCCTCCTGGATGGCGGCAAACGGTGTGCCGTTCGAACGGGGCGAAGGCTCGATGTCCAAGCTCGCCGCCAGCGAAGTGGCGGTGCGCACCACCGAACGCGCCATCCAGACCATGGGCGGCTGGGGATACATCAAGGACCACCCCGTCGAGAAGTGGTACCGAGACGCCAAGCTGTACACCATCTTCGAGGGCACCAGCGAGATTCAGCGCATCGTGATCTCCAACGCGCTCGGCGCCGCCGACGGCAAGCCGCCGCTGCACTTCGACCTCGAACCGACCGGCGGGCCGATCAACCGGATCTTCGGCCGCGGCACGCCGTTGCGTACCGAGGTCGCCAATGCGGCGCTTTCGGCCAGGGACCGGGTCCCGGCGCCGATAATGCGACTGGCGATGAACGTGTTGCGCCCTCCCCGCAAGTGAAAGAGGTCCGCGATGGGCGTCAGGATGATGGATCTACTCACCGGAAGTCTCGACTCCCTGCGGTATGAGCCCACCGCCAAACGCGTGCGGGTCAGCATCGGCGGAGAGCCGGTCGCCGACACCCGCGAGGCCCGCTTGGTGTGGGAGCCCCGCCGCGTCGTGCCTACCTATGCGGTGCCGATCGCGGCGCTCTCCGCGCAGTTGGTCCCGGCAGGAGCGGAGTCGGGCGACGACGAGGGCAGGCCCATTCTCGATCCGTCCGTGCCGTTCAACGCGCACACCTGCGCCGGCACCGCATTCGACGTGATCGCCGGAGACGAGACCGGTGCCGCGGCGGCCTTTCAGCCCGACGACCCCGACTTGGCCGACTACGTCATCCTGGCTTTTGACGCATTCGAATGGTGCGAAGAGGACGAACGGATCGTCGCTCATCCGCACGACCCGTTCGGCCGCATCGATGTGTTGCGCAGCAGCCGCCACGTGCGCATCGAACTCGACGGCCGGTTACTTGCCGAGTCCACCCGCCCGATGATGCTGTTCGAGACGATGCTGCCGGTGCGGTTCTACCTCCCGCACGACGACATCGTCGTCCCACTCGAACCAAGTGACACCGTGACCTACTGCGCGTACAAGGGCCGCGCGTCCTACTACTCGCTTCCCGACGGCCCGCGCGACGTCGCGTGGACCTACCATGAGCCGCTCCACGATGCGGAGTTGGTACGCGACCGGGTGTGCTTCTTCGACGAACACCTCGATGTCATCGTCGACGGTGAGCGTCGCGCACGGCCCGTCACCCCGTGGAGCGACTGAGCCGGTCCAACCGAATCACAGCGCCTGTCTGGTCGGCGCAGGTGTGCCCCGGACGTCCGTCTCGATTCCGACCGGCGTCAGAGTCGTCTCCAATTCCGTTATCGCTTGGTGGTATTCGGGCCGCACCCAGAAACCCGAGTGACCGCAGATCGGTGGGAAGGTGCCATCGGGCTGTCGGGTGAGCGCCTCGACGTCCCGCAGCCGGTAGTCGACGCCGCGCAGCGCGGCCGCCATACTGCGATCGCCGCCCTCGATCACCCAGGAGCCGATCGGGTCGGACAGCGCCCACAGGTTGATCCACGACGACTGCTGCCGACTCGACAACCGCGGCAGCGCGCCGGTTCCGAAATAGGCCGGGAAGTTGCGTGCGTAGAGGCGGCGCAGCGGGGAGCCGAATGTCAACAGCGCCACCCGTTCCCGGGTGGCGTCATCGTGCTGCAGCAGGGTCGCCGCGGCAATGACGGTGCCTTGGCTGTGCGCAGCGAGCACTACTCGGGTGTCGGGGTCGGCCACCAGCGCGTTGAGCCGGTCGAGCAGCTCGGGCACGGTGCGCTCGGCGTAGCACGGCGGCGTCAGCGGGTGGTTGGCTCGCGGCCAGAACGTGATCACGTCCCACAGCACCCCGACCGCCCGGCGCATCTGGCGGTTCCGAAATGCCTGCACCGCAACGAGAACCAATCCCGATGCGAACGACAAGGTGATGAAGATGCTGGCTCTGGTGATCATCGGCGAATAGTTGGGCAGTGAACCGAATCCGCCTCGGTCCGACAGGTACCACACGGCCATCGCCGCAATGACCGCGACGGCCACCAGTCCCATGCAGGCGATCAGCGCGACACCCATGTCGGTCAGCGACGCCAGCGCTCTCGCCCGCGCAACCTGCTTGGCCCGCGCGTCAGCACCGGTGACGCCTGGATAGTCGGCAAGCACCGCGGATTGAAATACCTTCGTTCGCGTGGGGATGACCCACAGCCACACGACCAGACCGATCACAATCGCAACCAAGATCACCACGACGATAGCCATCGCGGCCCACAGATACGGCGGCGGCACGATCAGCGGCGGGTCGGCATTGAGCGCCGCGATCTTATCGGCGAAGCCGGTGGTCTGATCACCGAGTGTGTCTGTCCGACGAGTTATTTCGCCGCGCGCATCGGCGGTCGCCACCACGGCGTTGCCGAGCACCTGCGCGGTCCACAAACCCACACCCACGCTGAACGCGCCACCGACCAGCCAGCCGATCAACGCAACGAACGGACCGGTGAAGCCACCCAACGTCGGCCGCCACGCGATGTCACGGGGCTTTGGTAGACCTCGCGTCGACAGCCATGTGAACGCGAACAGTGCGATCAGCAGCACCACCTGCGCACCGAGAAGCATGTATATCGACCCGCGCAGGCCCGGGAAATGCGTTGGCGCGGGGGGATAATCGGCGTGCGCCACCGCCACCCACATCAACGACACGACCACCAAACCCACCGCAACCCACCGGAGCAACAACAGCGGTCGCGTCAACCTGTCCGCGCCGGTGCCGCCGCGTGCCGTCGCCCGGTTCCACGCGGTGGCCAGCACAGCGACCGACAGGATCGCGCCATTGGCGACCAACAATGCGACACCGGCCACGGACGGCGAGTAGCGCAGCGGCGCCCCGACCGTAAGCGCGCCGAGTCCCGTCGTCCACGCCATCACATGGCAGGCCCGCAGCCGCAGCACCGACGGATCGGCACACCAGAACGTGTCCGACTCGAGCGGGACCTCGTCGGCCATCACCGCGGGGTTCGGCGGCCTGCCGACCTCCCGCGCGTGTTCCTTGCCCAGTCGCCACAACACGACGATCACCACGACGAGCGGCACGGCGCTCAGCGCCACCCGCGTTCCCCGCGGTATCGACGCCATGGCCGACAGCGGCGCCCACTGGGCAGCGCAGTAGTCCAAACTCACACACTGCCAGACCATTACGTCCATGATCGCCACCGCCGCAGCGAGCATCAGGGTCAACGTGAACGACAACGCGATCAGCCGCAACAGCGCTACCGCGACGCCGGCGGTGCGTCGCTGCCGGGCAGCCGGCGGCAGCATCCAGTGCGCGAGGTTGACGACGATGAACGGCAGGAAGAGCAGCCACACCGCGCGGCTGGCGGGTCCCGACGTCAGCCCGCCCCAGGAGTACGCCTCCATCACGCGACGCCAGCTCGCCCGCTTGTCGGTGGAGGCGTCGTCGATCCAGGGCTGTCTGCGATAGAACCCCGCGGACTTGTCCCCCGCCTCCTGCTCGAGGAATTCCGCTGGGCAGCTCAGCAGCGCTTCAGGAGGTGTCCCCGAGACGCCGTGCACCCGAAGTTCGACGACGGTTCCGCTGTCGGCCATATGCCCATGGTCGCCGCAGGTTTGGCCGATGTCCGAGTGGGCGCGCCTAGGAACACGACGAAAACTTCTGTAGGAGGATGCCGATGCGAGCAGTGACGTGGCAGGGACGACGCAAGGTCTCCGTCGACACGGTGCCCGACCCCGCCACACCCTGATCTCGATGCCACCCCGTCCGTGTCCTCGCTACCTGATACCCCTGGTTTCGTTTGGGTCGGTTCTGGCAACATTACCCAGCAGTAAGGTCGGCTGCTCGGCATACGACAGGTGGGGATGACAATGGAGTTCGTTGCCCAGGGAGACGAGGGCGGTGGCGCCGCCCTCGACCAGGTCATCGGCATGTCCGTCGTGGCGCTCATCGTCACGCTCGCATTGCTTTGGATCGGCTATCTACACCGGCAGCGCCGCATCACATGGCTCAACAACCTCGCTGAATGGTCGGCGCGCAAGTTCAAGAGGCCGCCGTGGGTGGCGCTGCCGATGGCGCTGTTCATCACCACACTGATCTGCGCGCTGTTCGGGTTCATCTGGGACGTCAGCCTGCACATCGGCAAGGGCCGCGACCCGGGTCCGCTCGCCAACCCGGCGCACTACTTCATCCTCTTCGGACTATTCCTCTTATTCGTCGCCGGCTGCATGGCGTGCGTGTTGCCCTACGACAAGCCTGGTCCGTCCGCAGTGCGCATCACCAAGAGCTGGTACGCCCCCGTCGGCGGGATTCTGATGGCCGGCTGCGGCCTGTACGCGCTCATCGGCTTCCCGCTCGACGACATCTGGCACCGCATCTTCGGCCAGGACGTCACGCTGTGGGGTCCGACGCACCTGATGATGATCGGAGGCGCCGGTTTCTCCACGCTGTCGGCCATCATGCTCAACCACGAGGGCCTCAAGGCGATGGGCGACGACGCCCCGACGGGCGGCATCGGCATCACATTCATCCAGTACCTGGGCTTCGGCGGAATCCTCGTCGGCTTGTCGGTGTACCAGATCGAGTTCGACTTCGGAGTGGCGCAATTCCGACAGGTGTTCCAACCGATGCTGATCGCCGCGGCGGCCTCATTCGGTCTGGTGGCGGCACGGCTGATGTTGGGCCGCGGCGCGGCAATCATCGCCGCGGTCCTGGCGATCGCGTTGCGCGGCGGTGTCGCACTCGTCGTCGGTCCGATACTCGGCTCGCCGATCAACTGGTTCGCGCTTTACCTCGGCCCCGCGGTGGTCGTCGAGCTGATCGGCCTGACCCCACTTGTCAAGCGCCCCATCGTCTTCGGTGCCGTCAGCGGTCTCGGTATCTCCACCATCGGGCTCTGGCTGGAATCGTTGTGGGTCGGCGCGGTCTACCACTATCCGTGGCCGACGAGCATCTGGCCCGAAGCGCTGGCCATGGCCGTCCCCGTGGCGATCCTGGTCGGCGCGTGCGGCGCGATGTTCGGATTGGTCGTCAGCTCGCGGCGGCTGCCATCGCGCGCATTGAGCATCGGCCTGGTGGTGCTGACCGTCCTCGTGATCGGTGGGGTTACGGCCAACGGTCTGCGTTATCACGTTCCCGAAAGCGCTGTCGCGTCAGTCACTCTCACCGATGTGCCGACCAGCCAAGGGCAACGGCAGGTCAACGCCGACGTGCAACTGACCCCGGCCAACTTGGTGAGCAACGACCCCAACTGGGTGTCGATCCTCGCTTGGCAGGGCCATCTGGAGAACCAACGCGGGGAAGTCGTCGAAAACCTGGAGAAGGTCGGCCCCGGCCATTACCGGACCACTGGACCTGTCCCGGTGTGGGGCACGTGGAAGACGCTGCTGCGCCTGCACGACGGCAAGACAATGACCGCCGTGCCGATCTACTTGGCCGGCGACCCGGGCATCGGCGCGAAGGAGATACCCGCCGACGCGTCGTTCACCCGGCCGTTCGTGGCGGACAGCACGATCCTGCAGCGGGAGCGCAATCCTGCGACACCCGAATCGCTTTGGCTGATCGGCTGCCTGGTCGTGCTCACCTGCACCCTGATCCTGATCGGCGGCCTCACATGGGGCGCGGGGCGGATTAATCGCACCGAACCCAGCGGCAGCGAGGCCGAGCTGCAACCCACGGCGCAGGCATGACCAGAACACCGGACGTCACTCTTCTCGCGCATCACGGTCTGCTGCTTGCAATACCGGCGTTCGTCCCGGCGCTCGTCGTGGTCGGCGTTGTCGTCTACATCGCGATGCGTGACCGTCGAAGCGACGCACCTCACAGTGACCGCTCAGACGCGTCCGACCAGGATGGAAACCCGTGACCAAATCAACTGTTCTCGTGATGTTGGCGACCGCGGCACTGATCACCGCCGGATGCGGCGGATCGTCAAGCACCCAATCCACCCCGGCCACCAGCTCGTCTGGCTCGTCCGTCAACCCGGGCCAGATGTCGAACAACCAGGCCGCACCCGACGAGCTCGACATCGACGTGATGATCCAGGGCGGGAACGTCACACCCACCAATGAGCAGCTGCAGGCGAAGGTCCACGAGCCGATCGTCGTCCACATCAACAGCGATGTCGCCGACGAATTGCATGTGCACTCGACGCCCGATCACACGTTCAAGGTGGACGCCAAGCCGAACCAGGCCTTCCAGTTCACCGTCGACGTGCCGGGCAAGGTGGACATCGAGCTGCATCACCTGAACAAGACCATCGCCACCGTCGCTGTGCAGTGATGGCCGATCCGTCTGTCGCCGTGCTGGCGCATGGCCTCGGCGGCTCGACGGATCTCCCCATCCCGTACTCCTACGCGCTGATCGGCGCCGCCTGGGCGTTGACGTTCACGTTCGCGGTGGTCGCGATCGCGTGGCGGCAGCCTCGATTCGACCCGGACAAGCCGGGCCGGGCGCTCCCGTCCTGGCTCACCGCGACCGTCGACGCTCCGGTCACCCGGTGGGCGGTCGGCATCGCCGGGTTGCTGTTCGCGGTGTGGGTGATGGTGGTGGCGTTCGTTGGACCGCAAGATGCGGACAACCCGCTGCCCGGTGTGTTCTACGTGTGGATGTGGATCGGCCTGGTCGCGGTCTCCCTTCTCTTCGGTCCGGTGTGGCGGGCGGTCTCGCCCGTGCGCACGGTGCACCGGCTGCTCGGCCGCCCGTCAATGGGCGGCAGCTACCCGCAAGCGCTCGGATACTGGCCCGCGGTCTTCGGATTGTTCGCGTTCGTGTGGCTGGAGCTGGCCAGCCCTGATCCCGGATCCCTTGTCGCCATCCGGATTTGGCTGCTGATCTATCTCGCCGTCACGCTGGCCGGCGCGTTGTGGTTCGGTGATCGCTGGTGCGCGCGGGCGGATCCATTCGAGGCCTTCAGCGTGGTGGCGTCGCGGTTGTCGGCGCTGCGACGCAACCCCGACGGCCGCATCTCGATCGGCAACCCGTTCAACCACCTGCCGTCCTTGCCGGTGCGTCCCGGCACCGTCACCATGCTGGCCGTGCTCTTGGGGTCGACGGCGTTCGACAGCTTTTCGGCCATGCCGCCGTGGCGCAACTTCGTCGAAGCGCATTCCTCATCCGCCGCGACGGCCACGCTGATCCGCACCGCAGGACTGCTCGTGTTCGCCGGTGTGGTCGCGGGCACGTTCGTGCTTGCCGCCAGGGCGACTGGAGGAGTCGACAGGCAGCGCCGTCGCGAGTTGCCGGGACTGATGGCGCACTCCCTGATCCCGATCGTGGTCGGCTACATGTTCGCGCACTATCTGACATACCTGATGGAACGCGGCCAACAGACGTTCATCCTGTTGCTCGGTTTGCACACCGACGTGAATTACGTTCTGTCGGCTCATCCTTCGGTGCTGGCCACCATCAAGGTCACGTGCGTGGTGGCCGGTCACATCGGCGCCGTGATCGCCGCGCACGACCGGGCGTTGCGCTTGCTGCCGAAGGGGCACCAGCTGACGGGCCAACTCGCGATGATGCTGGTGATGGTCGGGTACACGTTCACTGGGCTGTACCTGCTGTTCGGCGGGTAGTTTCTAGCTCATGCGCGCACTGCTCATCGTCGACCTCCAGAACGACTTCTGCGAAGGCGGTTCCCTGGCCGTGACCGGCGGCACCGAAGTGGCGCGGGGCATCAGCGAACTGCTCGCAGGCAAACCCGGCTATGCACACATCGTGGCCACCAAGGACTTTCACGTCGAACCCGGCCAGCACTTCTCCGATCACCCCGACTACCAGGTCTCCTGGCCGCGGCACTGCGTCGCGGGTACGTCCGGCGCCGACTTCCCCCCGCAGTTCGATCCCACCGCCGTCGAAGCCGTGTTTCACAAGGGGGGCTATTCGGCGGCCTACAGCGGCTTCGAAGGCACCGACGACGAGGGCACCACGCTCGCGGACTGGTTGCGCCAGCGTGGCGTCGACGAGGTCGACATCGCGGGACTCGCCACGGACTACTGCGTACAGGCGACCGCGGCCGACGCGGTGGATGCCGGGTTCGCCACCCGGGTGCTGCTGGACCTGACCGCCGGCGTCGCACCCGAGACGACGGCGAAGGCAGTCGAAAGCATGCGCGCCGCCGGCGTCACCGTCGGCTGAGGTCAAGCCGTCGGATCGACGGGTCTGCCCGTCCACCGGGGCGGGCGGCCCGCCATGTGCGCACGCACCCCTTCCTTGGCGTCGTCGTGCGACATCAGCTCGAGGTGAATCTCGGTCTCCCGGGCGCCGACCGCAGCCCGGTCGAGGTCGAACGAATCCCACAGCAACCGCTTACTCGCCGCCACCGACATCGGCGCGGTGTTCGCGGCGATGTCGTGCGCCAGCTCGCGGGCGGCCGGAAGCACCTCGTCGGCGGCCAGTACCCGACTGCCCAAACCCAGTTCCACGGCCCGGTTGCCGTCGAAAGTGGCTCCCGCCAAAAGGATCTCGGCCGCATTGGCGATGCCCACCATACGCGGGAGCACCCAGTGCGAGTATGCATCGCCGACGACTCCGCGCCGGACCTGGACGACACCGTAGCGGCCCTCGGCCGCGAAGAACCGGATGTCACATTGCAGCGCCAGCGTCAGACCCAACCCGATCGCGTGCCCATTGACCGCGGCGATGACCGGTTTCGACAGCCCCCATGCGGGCACGTCGATGCCCGCCGCGCTGAAGCCCGGACCGGGCTTGGCGAACGTCTCCTCGCCGTCGGCGAGGTCCGCCCCGGCGCAGAACGCGGGCGGGGCGCCGGTCAGCACGATCGCCCGCACGCCGTCGTCGCCGTCGCAGGCGCGGTAGGCCTCGGCCAGCTCCTCGCGCATGCCGTCGCCGACCGCGTTGCGGCGTTGCGGCCGGTTCAAGGTGATGGTTGCCACACCGCCCTCGACCACCAGCAGCAATGTGCGGTAGGGGCCGTCGAACTCGTGTGGTTGCGATGCTCGCGCAGTGGGCATCCCCGTATCGTCGCCTTGGTCCGCGTATTTGTGTCTCATCTATGTCTTATTGGGGAGTATCACTTGACCGAAGCTGCCAGCCCGCAGGCCGCCCAACTCGAGATCTGGCCCGGTAAGGCCTACCCGCTCGGCGCGACGTACGACGGCTCGGGCACCAACTTCGCATTGTTCAGCGAGGCTGCGGAGAAGGTCGAGTTGTGCCTGTTCGACGACGACGGCCCGGGTGAACTGCGAGAGACCAGAGTGGCGCTGCCAGAGGTCGATGGCTTCGTCTGGCACGGCTTCATCCCCAACATCGAGCCCGGCCAGCGGTACGGCTACCGGGTGCACGGACCCTACGACCCAGCCGCCGGGCAACGGTGCAACCCCAACAAGCTGCTGCTGGACCCGTACGGCAAGGCCATCGACGGCAACTTCGAGTGGAACCAGTCGCTGTTCGGCTACAACTTCGGCGACCCGGACAGCCGCAACGACGACGACTCCGCGGCAAGCATGCCCAAGTGCGTGGTCATCAACCCCTACTTCGACTGGGGCGTCGACCGCCCGCCCGGCCACGAGTACGCCGACTCGATCATTTACGAGGCGCATGTGAAGGGCCTGACCAAGACCCATCCCGACATTCCCGAGAACATCCGCGGCACCTACGCCGCGGTGGCCCACCCGGTGATCATCGATCACCTCAAGTCACTGGGCATCACCGCGATCGAACTGATGCCGGTGCACCACTTCGCCAACGACTCCACGTTGATCGACAAGGGGCTGTCGAACTACTGGGGTTACAACACCATCGGCTTCCTGGCGCCGGATTCGAAGTACAGCTCCAATCCCAACCCCGGGGGGCCGGTGCAGGAGTTCAAAGCGATGGTCCGCGCACTGCACGAAGCCAACATCGAGGTCATCCTCGACGTCGTCTACAACCACACCGCCGAGGGCAACCACCTGGGTCCGACATTGTCCATGCGGGGCATCGACAACGCCGCCTACTACCGGCTCGTCGACGACGACAAGCGCTACTACATGGACTACACCGGCACCGGCAACAGCTTCAACGTCGGCCATCCGCACTCGCTGCAGCTCATCATGGACTCGCTGCGCTACTGGGTGCTCGAGATGCACGTCGACGGTTTTCGGTTCGACCTCGCCGCGACGCTGGCCCGCGAGTTCTACGACGTCGACCGGCTGGCCGCGTTTTTCGAACTCGTACAACAGGATCCGACCGTCAGCCAGGTCAAGCTCATCGCCGAACCGTGGGACGTCGGCCCCGGCGGTTACCAGGTGGGCAACTTCCCGCCGCAGTGGACGGAATGGAACGGCAAGTACCGCGACACGGTTCGCGACTACTGGCGCGGCGAGCCGGCCACGCTCGACGAGTTCGCGTCGCGACTGACCGGCTCAGCCGACCTCTACGAGCACACCGGGCGCAGGCCGGTGGCGTCCATCAACTTCGTCGTCGCCCACGACGGTTTCACGTTGCGTGATCTCGTGTCCTACAACGAGAAACACAACGAAGCCAACAAAGAGGACAACCGCGACGGCGAGAGTCACAACCGCTCGTGGAACTGCGGCGTCGAGGGGCCGACCGACGACCCGAAGGTCAACGAGCTGCGCTCCCGTCAGCAGCGCAACTTCATCACCACATTGCTGCTCTCCCAAGGTATTCCGATGCTCGCGCACGGCGATGAGCTCGGCCGCACACAGCAGGGCAACAACAACGTCTACTGCCAGGACAACGAGCTGTCCTGGGTTGATTGGGCGAGTGCGGACACCGAACTGATGGAGTTCACCCAGTTGGTGTGCCGGCTGCGGTCCGAGCACCCGGTGTTTCGCAGGCGGCGGTTCTTCAGCGGCCGTCCCGTGCGGTCCCGCGACGGACTGGCCGACATCGCATGGTTCGCGCCCGACGGTTCGGAGATGACCGACGAGGATTGGGAGTCCGGCTTCGCCAAGTCGCTGGCCGTTTACCTCAACGGCCAAGGAATCCCTGACCTCGACGGGCGCGGCCAGCGGCTCACCGACGACTCGTTCGTGCTGTTCTTCAACGCGCATCACGAGCCGATCGACTTCGTCCTTCCGACAAAGGAATTCGGCCCGGCCTGGGTTCCTGTGGTCAACACCGCGGCGGATCTCGGCGAGGCGAAGCCGATCGACGCCGGTGAGATCGTCACCGTGGACGCGCGCTCGGCCCTGGTGCTGCAGGCGAGTTCGGAGTAGCTACTTCTCGACGTCGAAGAACGACGCGCCGTCCTCTGGGGTCCCGTCGATCTGGCCGCGTTCGTGGCCGTGTCGCTGCGTGTCGAGACCGTCGAGTTCGTGGTCGCTGACAAGCTCGAGTCCACCACCGGCGTCGGAGTCGTGTGCCTCGGTCGGCGGCTGTTCGGAATCCTCGGGTGCGATGTCGGGAACCTCGTCGGACAACCGCTCGTCAAGGGTCTCGTCCTCTTTCGGCGCGAGCCACCGGTCCGGCGGGTCCACCACCTCGTCACCGTCGTCATTGCGGATCTCGTCGGAGTCCAGCTGCTCTTCGGGCGTCAGCGGCGAATTGCCGTCGAATTGGTCGGGAGCCATGCCGCCCATGTTGCCCGACAGCCCGGGCGCTAAACGCAAGGATGTGTACTCACCGCCGCGGCGACCCTGCGCAGCGACGCCCTCTGCCATCAGAACTGTTGCGCGCCAGCGGACTTGCCGCGCCCAGTTATCCTTCCCGTACGAATTTGTATGGTACGGTCCCGCGGTAGCAACCGTGGCCGTCGCGATGGCGAAGTGTCTGTAAACCCTGCGCCGCCGGCCGGGCGGGCCGGTGTAGAGCCGACGAGCGGCGGCCTCTACCTGGCGGCCGCGGTTGCCAAAAATCGCCCCGCACCCCCGAACACCCTCGATCGCTCGCGACTTTGCCAGAATTTCTGCCGGGATAATTTTCGTCGGTGTCAGTTTCTGTCGTATGCTGCCCACCATGACGCCGCCGAGCGGTTTCGGCCGCCAACTGACGGCCGATGATTGGATCCAGGCTGGATTCACGGTGCTGGCCGACGGCGGGCCGGACGCGCTGCGCATCGGACGGTTGTGCGAAAAGCTCGACGTCACCAAGGGCAGCTTCTACTGGCACTTCACCGACATGCAGGAATACCGCTCCGCGCTGGCCGGCGCGTGGGGCAGCCTGCACGACGAACGCAGACGGCAGTTCGAGGACATCCGCGAGGACGACCCGCGAAAGCGGCTGGACTTGATGATGGAGACCCTCGTGCGGCCCGACCAGTCGTCGCTCGAACGCGCGATGCGGATCTGGTCGCTGACGGATGACACGGTGCTGGAGAGCGTCCAGCGAAGCGACCGCCGTGTGCTGTGCGCGGTTCGCCAGGCCTTCGTCGACTGCGGATTCGACGACGACGAGGCGGACCTGCGGGCGGTGACATTGTTCGCGACGGGCGTCGGCCTGCTCTACGGGGCGGGTCTGAATGCGGAGGCAGCCGCTCTGTTTCGTGAGCGCGTCGTGGGCTTCATGCTCCGTCGATAGTCTTCGTCGGCTTCAGCCCCGTCTTGGCGTCGAGATACTGCAACAAATGGTGGGCGGCCACCTCGACATCCTTGTGCCGCCACTCGGCCGCCCGGTACACGCACGCGATGAGCCCGGTCCGGTGGACTCGCCGAAAGTCGCCGTACACGAACGCATACCGCGCCTTGGTCTGGTCCTTGGCTCCCTCGGTCAGGCCGAGGTGCCATTGCGCGTACTCGTCCCATGAATGCGACTCGAGATAGGCGTTCTGCGCCTCGGCGCGCGGCTGCACCTCGCCCCAATCGCTGTCGAGCACGTACTGACGGGCATCGATGAGTTCACGTGCCCTGGCCACCGCAGGTTCGTTGAGCGCATAGGAGGCCATGGCAGCGTCAGCCGACGATCCGTTCGATGGACTTCAGCGGAATGGGTAGCCAACTCGGGCGATGGCGGGCCTCATACGCCGCTTCGTACACGGCCTTGTCCAGTTCGTATGCGCCTAGCAACTGGCCCAGGTCACGCGGGTCGGTGCCCGCTACCGCCGCATAGCCTTCGCAGAACGAAGAACCGTTGCGGTCCACCCATTCTCGCGCCCGGGCGGCGAGCTGACGGTCGCGGTCGCCATCCTGATCCTGGTCCATCAACCGTTGGTATGCGGCGTATTCGTATGACCGCAGCACCCCGGCGACATCCCGCAATGGTGAGTCGGGCCGCCGTCGCTCGTCGAGCGGCTGCCCGGGCTCGCCTTCGAAGTCGATCAGCAGCCAGCGCTCCGGCGTGCGCAGCACCTGGCCGAGGTGCAGGTCGCCGTGCACGCGCTGCACGGTGATCGTCTCTTCGGCCAGCTTGCGGTAGCGCTCCTCGATCAGCGCCGCGTGGTCCCGCAGCTCCGGCACCGCCGACACCGCCGCCGCGAGCCGTTCCAGCATGGTCTCCGTCGGGAACAGGGTGGTGGCGGTCTCGAGACTCTCCGCCAGCGTGGCGTGTACGGAGGCGACGGCTTCGCCGAGGCGATACGACTCGCCGGCGAAGTCTCCGCCGACCTCGTCGGCGTACAGGTCACCCTCGGCGAACAAGTCCCGCGTGCTTGCGGTCGCCATGTCCCAGCCCTCGGCGGAGTTGGCCGCGAACTCGGTGACCATTCCCAGCGCGTACGGTTCGCCGCTCCAGGTGGTCTCGTACGCACCGAGCAACCGCGCTACGTGCGGGTTGCCCTCGCGCGCCAGCACGCGGTTGAGCTCGATGTCCGGATTGATGCCCGGCGTGATTCGGCGGAACACCTTGAAGACGGCCTTCTCTTCGAAGATCACGCTGGTGTTGCTCTGCTCGGCACTCGCGACCCGGGGCGCGGAGTCCAGCGGCAACTCGGCGCCGGGTTCCTTGACGAACCGCACGGCGCCGAACTCCGCCGACGAATCGACCAGCGACAGCAGGTAACCCGCATCGGCGGGGTTGTACAGCGCGTCGTAGGCAGTACGGTCGTCCTCGGCGCCGATCGTCGCCACTTCGGCGTATTCGTCTATCGGACCCGTATCCCACCGGACCAGCACCTGGTAGCGCTCCGTCGAACCATCGGTATAGGCGACGTCGAGCAGGGCCAAATCGAGGTCGTCACGCAGCGACGCCGCGACCGTGGGCACGACGGACGCCAGCTCGCGGCTGCGCCCGGCATACCACCGCTGGTGTGGCAGCCATTCGTCAAACGGCAGATTCACGGCTGCTCCTCCGGCTCCCGCAATGCAGGAACCAGTAGAACCCATGGCCGGGCAGCGTCAGTAGATAGGGCAACTGGCCGATGCGGGGAAACTCGACGTGCCCGGTCATCTCGACCGGGGTGTACCCGTTCCAGTTCTGCAGATTCAGCTCGATCGGCTGCGGGAAGCGCGACAGGTTGTTCACGCACAGCACCGTGTCGCTTCGGCCGTCCTCCTCTATCTGCCGCACATAGGCGAGCACCGACGGGTTGGATCCGCCGAGCTCGCGGAACGTGCCGACGGCGAACGCGTCGTGGCGCCGCCGCACCGCCAGCATGGTGCGCGTCCAGTTCAGCAGCGACGTCGAGCTGTCGCGCTGCGCCTCGACGTTGACCGACTGGTAGCCGTAGATCGGATCCTGGTTTGGCGGCAGGTACAGCCGGCCCGGGTTGGCCGTGGAGAAGCCGGCGTTGCGGTCCGGGGTCCACTGCATCGGCGTGCGCACCCCGTCGCGGTCGCCGAGCCAGATGATGTCGCCCATGCCGATCTCGTCGCCGTAGTAGAGCACCGGCGAGCCCGGCAGCGACAGCAGCAGCGCGGTGAACAGCTTGCATCTGGTTGCGGTCGTTTTCCAGCAGCGGCGCCAGCCGTCGCCGGATGCCGACGTTGGCCTTCATCCTGCGGGTCCTTGGCGTACTCGGCGTACATGTAGTCGCGCTCTTCGTCGGTGACCATCTCCAGCGTGAGCTCGTCATGGTTGCGCAGGAAGATGCCCCATTGCGCCATCTCCGGGATCTCCGGTGTCTGCGCGAGGATCTCGCAGATCGGGAATCGCGACTCGCGCCGGACCGCCATGAAGATGCGCGGCATCAGCGGGAAATGGAACGCCATGTGGCACTCGTCGCCGCCGGATCTTGGGGTCGCCGAAGTACTCGACGACGTCGGCCGGCCACTGGTTGGCCTCGGCAAGCAGCACCCGGCCGGGGAACTCGTCGTCGATCACCTTGCGGCAGTGCTTGAGGAACGCGTGCGTCTCGGGCAGGTTCTCGCAGTTGGTGCCTTCACGCTCGAACAGGTAGGGCACGGCATCCAGCCGGAAGCCGTCGATGCCCAGGTCGAGCCAGAACCGCAGGACGTCGAGCATCGCCTCCTGCACGGCCGGGTTGTCGTAGTTGAGGTCGGGCTGGTGGCTGAAGAACCGGTGCCAGAAGAACTGCCGCCGCACCGGGTCGAAGGTCCAGTTCGACTCCTCGGTGTCGACGAAGATGACTCGCGCGTCGGAGTACTTCTCGCCGGTGTCGCTCCACACGTAGAAGTCGCCGTACGGGCCGTCGGGGTCGTTGCGTGACTCCTGGAACCACGGCGTGCGCGTCGGAGGTGTGGTTCATGACAAGGTCGGTGATGACGCGGATGCCGCGGCGTGTGCGCCGCGTCCAACAGGGCGACGAAGTCATCGACGGTGCCGAACTCGGGCAGCACCTTGTAGAAGTCGCGGATGTCGTAGCCACCGTCGCGCAGCGGCGAGTCGTAGAACGGTGGCAGCCAAAGGCAGTCGACGCCAAGCCACTTCAGGTAGTCCAGCTGTTCGGTCAGGCCCCGCAGGTCGCCGGAGCCGTCGGAGTTGGAGTCATAGAACGCGCGCACCAGCACCTCGTAGAACACCGCGCGCTTGAACCACGTGCGATCGTCCGGCAGCGCGCGGGCGTGCCCGAAGTCCTCCGCGGTGGGGTGCTCGACGCACCGCCGTCCTCGACGTGGCTGCCCTCCGCGGGGTCGTGTGCCCAGCGCACTGGTGCTGATGCCATGATCCATCCGACTTCAAACCTACCCATGTCTGACGAAAATGAATCGCCGTCGACGTCTCGATAACTGCGCCGGCGCGCAATTCTGCTGGGCGTCCAGCGGTTGAAACCTCGGAGACGCAGATCGGGTTACGGTTTCGGCGTCCTGGCTCCGTCCAGTGGCGAGCTGGCCGTCTGGAGATGGTTGAACGCCGAAGAGAATCGAGTGGCTGTGGCGGATTCGACGCCCAACGATGGTGAAGCTCCAGTAATCGTCGGTATGGCCGATGCGGCAATGCACATGTACAACGTCGCGATCGAGGCCCTGCCCGATCAGAGTGACCCTGAGTTCCCTGACCGCGCCGGCGTCATCCTGGCCGGCCTCCGCAAACTGCAGGCGTCGTTGTCGGAGGCGGCCTCGCGGAGCAGCGTAACTCCGCGAGCGTGATCGTCTCGTTCAGCGGCGTGCGCAAGCCGCTACGACGAGCTGATGGAGACGCCGCCAGCGGGCCCAGGGGGCCACGCTGGGTCAGCGGCTGTACGTCGCGCGCGAACACGCCAAGCTGTCGACCAAGGAAGCGGCAAACGGTGTGGGTCTGCGTAAGGACCTGATCGAGGCCGTCGAGGCGGAGGAGCCCGCCACCGAGGAGGAGACCAGCCGGATCAAGGACCTGATCGCTGCACTCGGCGGCTGATGCCACCATCGCCTTCAGGGCGACGGTTACGGCATGTAAGCGCGGCCGCGCCGTGTGCCGCAGCATGGACCGCGCGCGTGGCTTGTCGGTGGCCGATGACGCTGCCGCTCAAGGTCATGGCACATCAGCCCTGCGACCCCCGGCAGCGCGACCACGACAGTTCGCCACCTTGGCTGTGCGCAGATATCGCTGATACCCGACCGCGGTACTTGACCGGTCACGGGAGCAAGTCGGACAGGGAGTTGGCACAGGCACCGACTCTCCGGACGGCGGCAGCGACCGGCGGATTACCTGGGTCCCCGCGCCGGCGGCGACGGCGGCGTCCACCGCCGCCGACGAGCCGGTGGTCCGGCGGGGGTGGCGACCGGCCCGCGTCGCGGCGCGACGTCACGGCATCCGCGGCGCGAACAGCAACGGCACCCGAACGCACTGCGCCGTCCGTCGGCGGCGGCTGTAATCGCTCCGCCCCCACCGCCGTCGGGGCCGGGATGGCGTCCATGACGGGCGCTTCCTGCTCGGGAACGGAAGGCGGGGCTGGGCACCGGTTTAGGCTTCGGCTGTGACAGCGCCGCAAGGATGTCCCCGAGCCCGATGATCGGGATCTCGAAGGTGGTGAAGCACGCCGACGCCGGGCGCCCTCCGGGTGCGGCGTACTCCTGTGGCGTGGGGATCCGCAGGATGGGAAGAGCCAGGACTGGTAGTTCGGCTCCGGCTTGGTATCGCTCGGCAGGGATCCGTAGTCCCCCTGGATGGGGGCGTTGGGATCGACTACGTTGTTGCGGCCGCTCCGATCGTGCTGGGGGGGCCGTTGAGCGCACCGGGCGCGCCGTCGGCGGCGGACCGCCACTTCCGCCAGCCACCTCCGGCGCGCGTTCGGTCACCACATCGGGGGGCGCTGCGGTCCCGTCGTCGCCGCCGGCATCCGTCAAGTCACCAGGGTCTGCACCGCTGCGAATCCAGGGCCGATCAACAGGCCTGCTGCCAGCGCGCCGGCACACGTGATGAGGCGTAACGCAGATGCAGTCACAGGCCCCGCTCCCCCTGTTGAGGACCGCCCGGCCAGAGCGCACCTGGCAGTGATTCTCGCACAACGTCATCGCTGGGTAGCGCTTGACGTTCTCCGACGCAACGCGATTCATCAATTCCCTCGTTATTTGACCAGTGCGCCAAGCAATCTCGCGGCGTTCGGTATCGTGCCGACGTGACATCCCGTGATCACGGCGACCCGGCGATGCACCGTCGGTTCCGCCGCCGCTGACCGCGGTGGCCAATCCCGTCCGCCCGTCGGCCGCCGAGGAGGCGCGCACCATCGCGGCGTCGACCAACACCGGCACACTGGCGACGCTGACCGCCGACGGCGACCCGTGGGCGTCGTTCGTCACCTACGGTCTGCTCGACGGCGCGCCGGTGCTGTGCGTGTCGAATCTGGCCGAGCACGGCCGCAATCTCGCGGGCGATCCGCGAGCCAGCATCGCGATCGTCGCGCCGAGCCACCGAGTCCGACCCGCTGGCCAGCGGCCGCGTCACCCTGGCCGGGCACGTGGAGCGGCCCGACCGGCGACGAGCTGGCCGCCGCGCGCGAGGCGCACCTGTCGGCGCGTCGCCGCCGCGAAGTACTACATCGACTACAGCGACTTCTCGCTGTGGGTGCTGCGGGTGCACCGGGTGCGCTGGGTCGGCGGCTACGGCCGGATGGACTCGGCGACCGGCGACGACTACACCGCGGCGGAGCCCGACCCGGTGCAGCCGCACGCCGCGGGCGCGATCGCCCACCTCAACGCCGACCACGCCGACGCGCTGGTCGCGATGGCCAGGACGCTCGGCGGCTATCCCGACACCACCGCGGCGACCTGCACCGGCGCCGACCGCTACGGGCTGGACCTGCAGGGTGACGACCGACCGCGGGATCGCCTACACCCGGGTCGGCTACGCCGCGCCGATCGACTCGATCGACGAATTGCGTTCGGCCGCCGTCGAGCTGACGCGCCGGGCCCGGCAGGGCTGAATCATCGGCTCGGCCGATGCACTGATACATTCCGTATGACTGCGCGACCGACGCCCCGAGACCTGGCAAGCGGCGTTCGACCTGATCCGCACCCGCGGCTACGAACGTCGCGAGGAGCCGTTCAGGCTGGCCAGCGGCCAGCTCAGCCACGACTACATCGACGGCAAGTACGCCGATCGACACCGGGGAGCGGCTCGACGATCGTCAGCCGGGCGGTCGCCGACCTGGCCGCGACGCAGCGGCATCGAGTTCGACGCCGTCGGCGGGCTCACGATGGGCGCCGACCCGCTGGCGCACGGCGTCGCGATGGTGACCGGCAAGGCGTGGTTCTCGGTGCGCAAGGAGCAGAAGCAGCGCGGCCGCGAGCAGTGGATCGAGGGCACCCGGCTGCGCGCCGGGCACCCGGGTGCTGCTCGTCGACGACGTCATCAGCACCGGCGGCTCCACCGAGATCGCCTTCGACCGCGTCACCGCCGCTGGGCGCCGTCGTCACCGGCGTGATCCCGATGGTCGACCGCGGCGACGTCGCCGCCGAAGCGCTTCGCCGCAGCGCAACGTGCCGTTCGCCGCGCTGGTCACCTACCGCGATCTCGGCATCGAGCCGGTCAAGGACGTCTGAGTCCGCCTCACGTAGGCACGACGAGAACCGCGCCGCGGCTCGACGCCGACGGTCACCCGCGTCGCCGGGCCGCGAAGGCCCTGCGCCTGCCGAGCTGGCCATCTGCGCACTGATCACCGACGCCGTCCGGCGAGCGCGACGTACACCCGCGAGATCGGGCCGAGGAACGCCACCGAGCTGCACCGTCGACCGTGCCGGCGGAATCGGCGGTCACCGTGACCGACTCCGGCCGCACCATCGCCAGGCCGCGAGCCCGACGCGATCGAGCCGGGCAGCGTCGGCACCGACGACGCCGAGCAGCTGCGCGCGTGCCCGCCGAAACCTGTGCGGGCACTTTGTTGTTCAGCCCGACGAACTCGGCGACGAACGGCGTCGCCGGGTTGGCGTAGAGCTCGGCGGGCGCGGCGAGCTGCTCGAGCTTGCCCTGGCTCATCACCCCGACCCGGTCGGCGACGGCCAGCGCCTCCTCCTGGTCGTGGGTGACGAACAGCGTCGTCGTGCCGACCTCGAGCTGCACGCGCCGGATCTCGTCGCGCAGCTGGGTGCGCACCTTGGCGTCCAGCGCCGACAGCGGCTCGTCGAGCAGCAGCACCCGCGGCTGGATCGCCAGCGCGCGCGCCAGCGCGACGCGCTGCTGCTGACCGCCGGACAGCTCGCTGGCGTACTTGTGCGCGTGCGCGGACAGCCCGACCAGGTCGAGCATGTCGGCGGCCCGAGACAGTCCTGTCGCCCTTGGCTTTCCCCGCATCTTCAGTCCGAATGCGACGTTGTCGAGCACCGTCAGATGGGGGAACAGGCTGTAGGCCTGGAACACCATGCCCATGTCGCGCTTGTTGGCGGGCACCCCGCTGAGGTCGCGGCCGCCGACCGACACCGTGCCCGAGGTGGCCTCGTCGAGGCCGGCAAGGATCCGCAGCGCGGTGGTCTTGCCGCAGCCCGATGGGCCGAGCAGCGCGACAAGTTCGCCGGGTTCGATGTGCAGGGTGAAGCCCGTCGAGCGCCTTGATGCTCCCGTACACCCGGGTGAGGTCGTTGAGATCGACGGCTACTCCGTCGTCATGCGGTGACTCCTCGACGACGCGTCCGCGGGTGACCAGCGACAGGATGAGCAGCAGCGCGAACCCGAACAGCAGCATGGCCAGTGACGCCGCCACCGACGTCGGGCCGTCGGTCTTGCCGATCGCCACGATCTGCACCTGTAGCGTCTCGATACCCGCACAGCGACGCGATCGTGTACTCGCCCAGCACGACGGCGATGGAAATGAATGCGGCCGAAAGGATGCCAGACCAGATGTTGGGCACCACGCACGCGCAGGATCGTCGTCGTCCAACCAGCGCCCAGCGATCGAGCGGCCTCGGAGAGGGTCTGCAGGTCGATCGACGACAGCGCCGCATCGATCGCGCGGTAGGCGAACGGCAGCACCACCACGACGTAGACGAACGTCAGCGTCAGCGCGGACTCGCCGAGGAAGTACGTCACCCACAGGTAGACGTTGCGCAGGCCGACGACGATCACCAGAGCGGGGATGGTCAATGGCAGCAGGCACAAGAACTCCACGAGGCCCTTGGCCCACGGCGCACGCAACCGCACCCAGATCATCGTCGGCACCAGGATCACCAGCATCGCGATGACGGTGAACACGGCCAGCAGAAGCGAGATCACGATCGCCTGATACAGCGCGTCGTCGGTGACCAGATTGGCCCACGCCTGCAACGTGCGGCCCCCCGCGATGCAGATTGCGGGTGGAGAAGTCGGCCATGGCATAGAGCGGAAACAGGAAGAACAACGCGAAGACCACCCACAGCACGCCGCGAACCACCCTCCCCCTCGCCTTCGGCTGGGTGGTACCCCCAGTCGTCATCGCAGCCACCGCGCGGTCCGGCGGACCAACACGTTGTAGGCGACCATCACCACGGCGACGACGACGATCATCTCGAGCGCCAGTGCATACGCGAAGCCCGACTGCCCGAGCACGACCTCACTGGTCAGCGCCGCGCGGATGAGCAGCGGCACGATCGGGCTGCCCTGACTGACCAGCGCCGCGGCGGTCGCATACGCCGCGAATGCATTGGCGAACAACAACAGTGCCGATCCCAGAAACGCCGGTGTCAACAACGGCACGGCCACCTCGCGCAAGTACTGCCAGCGTCGAGGCGCCGAGACTGACCGCTGCTTCGCGCCATTGCTCGCGCAGGCCTTCGAGGGCGGGCACGAAGACGATCACCATCAACGGGATCTGGAAGTAGGTGTAGACGAGGATCAATCCGCTCACGCTGTAGAGCCAGCCCGAGCCCGCCAGGTTGAAGCCGAAGGCCTGTTGCACCCACAGCGTCAGCACACCATTGAGGCCGATCGTCGCGAGGAACGCGAAAGCCAGTGCCACGCCGCCGAATTGGGCGAGCACGCTGGACAGTGAGATCACGGCACGGCGCACCATCGATGTCCTCGGACTGCCAACGATCAGCCACGCCAGGATCGCGCCGAGCACCGCGCCGATCAGTGCCGTGCTGCCTGACAGCAGCACGCTCTTGACCAACGCCGACACCGCGGTGGAGGAAAACAACGCGCCGATGCGTGCCACCGAGAATCTGCCGTCGGCGATGAACGCGTTGACGATCACCGTGACCGTCGGGATGACCAGAAAGATCACGACGACGGCCAGGAACGGCAGCAGCGGCAGCGCTTCGCGGACTCTCTTTCCCAGGTTGCGGCTCACGCCCGGCACGTCAGCCGATCGCCTTGGCCCAGTTGTCGGAGAGATACTTCGTCGCCTTCTCGGTCTGTTCCGGACTCGGCACGGTGACCGGGCCGTCGATCACCGGCAGCGATGCGGCGACGGCCTTGTCGAGCTTGCCGTCGGCCATCATCGTGTCGGCACGGACCGGGCGCACGCCTCCGGCCGCGAACAGGTTCTGCCCCTCGTCGCTGTAGAGGAACTCCTGCCACAGCCGAGCCGCGGCCGGATGCGGCGCGTCGGAGTTGATCGCCTGGTAGTAGTAGCCCGCCACCGCGTGGTCCGGCGGAACCAGCAGCTGCCACGACGGCAGCTTCTTGGTCTCGCTCGCGTTGAGGTAATTCCAGTCGATCACCACCGGCGTCTGGCCGGACTCGATGGTCGCGGGCGTCGGGTCGACGGGCAGGAAGTTGCCCGCCTGGTGGAGCTTGCGGAAGAACTCGACCCCCGGCGCGATGTCGTCGGCCGACCCGCCCTGCGAGAGCGCCACCATCAGCACGCCGGAGAAGGCCGCACCCGCCTGGGTGGGATCGCCATTGAGCGCGACCTTGCCTTGATATTCGGGCTTGAGCAGGTCGTCGACCGATGTCACGGGCGGCACCTTGGCGGAGTCGAATCCGATCGACATGTAGCCGCCGTAGTCATTGACCCACTTGCCGTCGGCGTCCTTGTACGCCGCCGGGATGTCGTCCCACGTAGCCACCTTGTACGGCGCGAACATCGACGTGTTGGCCAGTGCGACGGACTGACCGAGATCGAACACGTCAGGTGCGCTGCCCTTGCCCTTCTGTTGATTGGCCGCGTTGATCTCGTCCTGACTGGCGGCATCGGGCTGTGCCGAGTTCACCTTGATGCCGTACTTGTCCGAGAACGCCTTGACGATCGCGCCGTAGTTCGCCCAATCCGGTGGAAGGGCAATGACATTCAGCTCGCCCTCCTTCTTGGCTGCGGCAACCAGGCCATCCATGCCGCCGAAGTCTCCGGCCGACGTGGCCTCGCCGGCTTTGACGCCGGACTGTGTCTGCTCGCCGGTGCTCTCCTTCTCCGGCGGCGCGCATGCGACGAGGCCGGAGAGCACGAGGACCGATGCGGCGCAGGACGCCACCCAGCGTGAGTAGTTCATTGGCGAACCTTCCGATGGACAGGAGGCGGCGCTGTGGCGCAGGGGTAACGGCACCGAGTCGCCGCGGTGAACGGATCCGTACCAGGCGCTCGAACCCTATCGTTTCGGCGCGATCGGCGGTGGGTGTTCCTCAGACTTCGGCTAGCTGCGCATTTGTGCAGGTAACCGAGTTAGCATCGTTGGGTGGCTGAACGCGAAGCCTCGGGGGAGTTCGACTACTTGCTCGGCGACCTGACAGAAGCCGAAGAGTCGATCGGTGATGACGTGCTGCCGCATCGAGCGCCGACGCAGGAAGCCGACCATCTGCCGGGTAGCGACTATCACCGGGCCGAGCCGGAGGCCCCGGGGTGGGCCGACGAGCCCCGCAACGGCGTCGGCGCTGACGGGTCATTCGACGCCTTCGACGAGAGCACGTGGCACTTCGACCCCTCTCCGCCGCCGTGGTACCGCACCAAACAGTCGGCCATCGCACTCGTCGCGACGGCGGTCGCCGCGATTGCCCTCGTCGTTTCCGGGGTCCTGCTGGTGTTTCGGGGACCGAGCACGAGCGTCGACGAGACGACGTCGGTGACGCCGACCGCGCCGACGACCGTCGCGCAGTCCGAATCCGCGAGCAGCCCGGAATCGCCGCCCCCTCCTCCGCCTCCGCCTCCCCCACCCGCGGAGACCTCGGCCGCGCCGGCCGCCCCTCCGGCGGAGACATATCAGCCGCGCCCTCCGCGATCGACCAAGCCGCCCGAGATCGGCGTCACCCGTACGCCGGTGACCAGGTTGCCGCTGAGCGTCGCTCCGCAGCGGCCCGGGCCTCGGCCCACGCCCTAGAGCCATGGCCCAATTTGAGGCCGCGGCCATGTTCGCCGAAGCGCCCGTCGCGATGCTCGCCACGGCGGGGACGGACGCGGTGCCACACATCGTCCCCGTCGTGTTCGCGGTACACAATGACGGTGAAAACACGACGGTGTACACCGCCGTCGACGCCAAACGTAAGTCAACCCAACGACTGCGCAGGCTGGCCAACATCGAGGCCAACCCACACGTGAGCATGCTCGTCGACCACTACGAAGAAGACTGGACACAACTGTGGTGGGTGCGGGCCGACGGGTCGGCCGAGGTCCACCACAGCGGCGAAGACATGGCCCACGGCTACTACCTACTTCGCCACAAGTACGTGCAATACCAACGCCTTGCGCTGGACGGGCCGGTCGTGAGCATCGCCGTTGCGCGGTGGGCATCGTGGCACGCCTGAGCGCTGCGCGCGCCTGACTGCGCTGGACCACCCAAAGTCGCCGAATCGCTTGTGTGAAGTGTCGGTTCGGAGAATTGTGGCTTAACACAGCCGTTGGGAAGCACGGAGGGACCTGTCATGGCGGACAAGACGACAACTTCCCAAGCCGGAGCCGCGCCCACCGCGGACAGTCCGGCCGCCATCCGCAATGTGGTGCTGGTGGGCCCATCGGGTGGCGGCAAGACGACACTCGTCGAGGCCCTGCTGGTCGCCTCCGGGGTGCTGAACAGAGCCGGGTCCGTCGTCGACGGCACCACGGTCTGTGACAGCGACGAAGCCGAGATCGCTGCGCAGCGGTCGGTCGGACTCGCGCTCGCGTCGCTGGACCACGACGGCATCAAGGTCAACCTGATCGACACTCCGGGCTACGCCGACTTCGTCGGTGAGCTGCGGGCCGGGCTGCGCGCGGCCGACTGCGCGCTGTTCGTGATCGCCGCCAACGAGGACATCGACGAGCCGACCAAGTCGCTGTGGATGGAGTGCAGCCAGGTCGGCATGCCGCGCGCGGTGGTGATCACCAAGCTCGACCACGCCCGCGCGAACTACGACAACGCGCTGGCCGGGTCGCAGCAGGCGTTCGGCGACAAGGTGCTGCCGCTGTACCTGCCGGCCGACTCACCCTGCACCGGTCTGATCGGGCTGCTGTCGCAGAACCATTTCGAATACGCCGACGGCAAGCGCACCAACACCCACGCGCCCGACGCCTCTTACGCCGATGCGATCGAGGAGATGCGCGGCTCTCTGATCGAGGGGATCATCGAGGAGTCCGAGGACGAGACGCTCATGGAGCGTTACCTCGGCGGCGAGGAGATCGACCAGGCGGTCCTGATCGACGACCTCGAGAAGGCCGTCGCCCGCGCCTCCTTCTTCCCGGTGATCCCGGCGTGCAGCAGCACCGGCGTGGGCACGCTGGAACTGCTGGAGATCATCGCAGCCGGCTTCCCCCCACCGCCCGAGCATCAGCTGCCCGAGGTGTTCACGCCGCAGGGCAAGCCGCGTGACAAGCTGCCGTGCGACCCGAAGGGACCGCTGCTCGCGGAGGTCGTCAAGACGACGTCGGATCCCTACGTCGGGCGGGTCAGCCTGGTTCGGGTGTTCTCCGGCACCATCACCCCCGACGCGACAGTGCATGTGTCCGGCCACTTCTCGTCGTTCTTTGGTTCTTCGAACCACAACGGCTCGTCTGGCGCCGACTCCGGTTCGATGGCCGGCCACACCGACCATGACGAGGACGAGCGCATCGGCACGTTGTCATTCCCGCTCGGCAAGCAGCAGCGCCCGGCGCCGTCGGTGGTGGCCGGTGACATCTGTGCGATCGGGCGGCTGAGCCGCGCCGAGACCGGCGACACGCTGTCGGACAAGTCCGACCCGCTTGTCCTGCGGCCGTGGACCATGCCCGAGCCCTTGCTGCCGATCGCCGTCGAACCGCACGCCAAGACCGACGAGGACAAACTCGCGGTGGGCCTGCAACGGCTCGCGGCCGAGGACCCGACGCTGCGGATCGAGCAGAACCCCGAAACCCACCAGATCGTGCTGTGGACGATGGGTGAGGCCCACTCCGGTGTCGTCCTCGAAGCGCTGTCCCGCCGATACGGCGTCGCCGTCGACACCATCGCCCTGCGCGTGCCCCTGCGAGAAACGTTCGGCGGCAACGCAAAAGGCCACGGACGCCATGTCAAGCAGTCCGGCGGCCACGGTCAGTACGCGGTATGCGACATCGAGGTGGAGCCGCTGCCGGAGGGCTCCGGCTTCGAGTTCGTCGACAAGGTCGTCGGCGGCGCCGTCCCGCGCAACTTCATCCCGAGCGTCGAAAAGGGGGTGCGCGCCCAGATGGAGAAGGGCGTCGGGGCCGGCTATCCCGTCGTCGACATCCGGGTCACGTTGTTCGACGGGAAGGCCCACAGCGTCGACTCGTCGGATTTCGCCTTCCAGATGGCGGGCGGGCTGGCGTTGCGTGAGGCGGCGGCGGCGACCAAGGTCAACCTGCTCGAGCCGGTCGACGAGGTCTCGGTCGTCGTGCCCGACGATTTCGTCGGCGCGGTGATGAGCGATCTGGCCAGCCGGCGCGGTCGCGTGCTGGGCACCGACAAGGTCGGCGAGGACCGTACCGTCGTGAAGGCCGAGATCCCCGAGGTCGAGTTGACGCGGTACGCCATCGACCTGCGCTCCCTCGCGCACGGCGCCGGATCGTTCACCAGGTCGTTCGCCCGGTACGAACCCATGCCCGACCATGCGGCGTCCAAGGTGACGGCATCGGCCTGAGGCAAGCGGCCGTCAGCGGGCGGGGTCGCCGCGCCAACTGAAACTGTTGACGTATTTGCCCATGTCCAAAGCGATTTGGGTGTTGGCCCCCGACGGCTTGCCGAAGCCGAAGTCGGGACCGAACTGGTGATACGGGCCCACCGCGGCGGCGATCAACGCCAGGTCGTTCTTGACCGCCACCATGACCAGCACGCGCATCCGCAGGTAGCTGCTGTTGGAGCCCTGCGGCCAGCAGTCGGCGACCTCGCCGTAGCCGGCGTGGTAGCCGACCATCGCGTTGGGGATCTCGTATGCGGTGCGGGCGTCCGGGAACGTCTCCTTCACCAATGCCTTCGCGATGTCCTGCGGTGACCGGCCTGCTGCCGGCCGGCTGAACAGCTGCATCTTGCCGCCGTCGCCGGCGAGGAATTCCGCGGTCACCCCGTCGGGTCTGGTGGTGATCCGGTACGCCGAACTCGGCGCGGGATGCGATACCGAGAACGAGCCGTCGGCGGCGGTGAAACGGGGATTGATCTCGACCGGCATTCCGGTGGGTGGCCGGCCGCACTCGGGCGGGCACGCGTAGCGCACCGAAGGTTTGGCGATCATGGCCGTCACCCCCACAAGTGCCAATGCGACGACGGCGATCGCGACGAACCACGTCAGCACCAACCGCACGCGCGACGTGCGGGGCGGGGCGGCCGCCTGATACGAGCCGCCGGGTACCGCGTAACCGGGAAAGAAATCGGGCGGCGTGCTCATGGCGCCCCCGGCGCGGCGTCACCGCGCACCGGACGCGCTTCGCGACGCGACTTCCGGGACGACCGCGACGACGCGCGGGTCGCTGCACCGCACGCCGGACAGAACGCCATATCGGGTACCACGTGATTGCAGTGCGGGCACAGCAGCGGTTCGTCGGAGTGGATCTCGTCGTGCGCTTCGTGAAGCAACGCCAGCTGCAATCCGATACGCAACAGGAACAGCGCTACGGCCGCCAGCCCGAGGTACAGCGCCAACATCAGTACCTGCGGGATGTGGGCGACGTCGATGAGGCCGAGACCCACATAAACCACCAACACCAAAACCGCGAACGAGACCAGCACCGCACGCACGACGCCGGGATGCTGACTCTTCTTGCCCGGCGGGCGGGTGAACCACAACGCCGCGCCGACCAGGCCGCCGGCCGCGGCCGCGGTCAACGGCACCGCCACGCCGCGGATGCCCGCCTCGCAGAGCAGGCTCACCATCGGGCGCTTGCTCACCACACCGGTGCCGAATTGCGGAGCCAACCGGGTGATGGTCGCGGCGGCGGAAAACACCAGCGCGCCGAACGCCCCGATCATGAAGCCGTCCAACGCTTCTCGCGTCGACGGCCGCAGCACCCGCACGATCACCGCAGGCATCAGCATCAGGATGACCCCACCGAGCGGAATCATGATGCCCATCTTCACCATGCGGGCGCCGACCACCGCGGCGCCCAACTCGACTCCGTAGGCCCTGGCCACCATCGAGCCCGTCAGCAACACCCAGCCGACCGCCAGCCCGATTGCCAGTACCGCGGTCAGAATCAGGGTGCTGACGGGAAAGTCGTGGTCGGCGTCGGACTCGCGTAGGTAGATGATGAACAGGAGCGGCAGGCCCAGGGCCGAGACGGTGACAAGCGCTCCGGGCAGCCGCAGCAGGGTGAACGCGATCAACGCGACGAGGATGACGAGCAACCCGATCCGGAAGGCGGTGCGGGATCGCTGCGGCAGATGCGGAAACAGCGAACTGGCCAGGGCCGGTTGGAGTAGATGTTCGTTCGGCGCCGCGCTGAAGTCGCGAACGCGCAACCAGTCCGGGCCTTCGCCGCGGCGCGGCGTCAGGTGACAACCGCACAGGCCACAGAATTCGCCGTCCGGAACCTCGGTCTGGCAGATGCGGCACTCTGTCGTCGGTACGGAATCCTCCGGAGTGGTCATGCGTTCGCCTTCTGCAGGACCAGCAGATTCCGCACGAGATTGTCGACGTCCGGAGTGCCGAGGCCGGTGACCAGGTCGTAGCCCGGCGCGGCATCCTCGACCGCGTTTCCGCCGAGCGTCACGTCACGGAAGGCGGGCAGGGGCGCGCCCGCCGCGATGCGGTACAGCTGCGGGTTGAGGTCGCCGATCAACCGCCCGTCGTTGGCCAGCAGGTACTGGTTCATCACCGCGGCCAGCCCGGCCCAGATCGGCGCCGCCTGCGACGTGCCACCACCGACCAGCTGCTGTCCCTTGAAGACGATGCGGACGCCGGTGAACGGGTCCGCGACCGCGGCGATATCCGGGGTCAGGCGCCGGCCGGTGTCCCTGTCGGGCAGCACCGCACGCTGCCATTCGGGCCGGTCGAACAGCGACGACACCCCGCCGCCGGTGCCCACCGACAGCGGCACGTCGAACCATGCTTGCTCGGCGAGCCAACGCCCGGTCTTGTCGGTGGACAGCGACGTGCCGCCGACATCCGTCATCTCCGGCAGCGACGCGATCGAGTCAAGCCCGACATCGGCCGCGCCCGGCGGCGACGACCAGTCCTCGCCCCCCTTGCATTCCAGGCCGGCGAGGTCACCGCTGGCGTTGAACGCCGTAGTGCCGTGCGACTGCGCCTTGGCCAATGCCGTCCGGACCGGAGCGAGGTCGGCTGCGGTGATCAGCTTGTCGCAACCCCAGCCGATCGAGAAACTCCACACCGCACCGGGGAAGCGCCGGTCGGCCTCGTCGAACATCTGCCCGACCTTTTCGAAGGTGCCGTCGCCCTGCACGGTCGACTGAGCGCTGAAGACCACCTTGCGAGCATCCGGTGCGATGGCGTGCGCCACCTCGAGATCCATCGTGGTCTCGCCACGCGGGTCGTCCAGCTTGCCGCCGACGACCTCGGGGGTGAACTTCGGCAGGTTGTACGTGTCGGCGAAGGTGTCGAGATCGGATTGGGCGAAGCCGTCGAAGGCGAAGAACACGATCGTGACGCCCTTGCCGGTGTAGCCGTCCGCGGCAAGCTTGCTCGTGTTGTAGCTGTTGCGGAGGGCCTCGGGCATCAGCCCTTTGTCCGGCACATCCAGCGGCACCATAGGCAACAAGGTGTGATGCGGCAGATAGCCCAAAATCCGCCCGAGCTCGGCGATCTCCGGGCGCAGGGCCTCGGGGATCGCCGGCTGCTGCGGCGACGCGTAGAACACCTGGCCGCGCATGCCGCGATAGTCGTGCACGTCCACGTCGAACGCAGCGCCGAGATCCTGCGCAGCGCCCTCCACCACCGCCCAGTCGTCTCCCGGGTGCCACCTGACCGAGAGGTCCCGCCCGTCGGCCCAGTCGAAGACGTCGCGGGGGCGTGTCCTGTCGCGCAGGGCGACAGTCAGCTGAGCGTTGCGGTCGCGCGACGGGCCCAGGTCGGTGGAACTCGCCAGCAAGTAGGAATACGGACCCGCGATAGCGCCGGAACCGCCGGAGCCGTCCCGGCCGTCCAGCGACCGCACCGGGCGCAAGTCCGAAACGAGCGCCACCACACTCACGGCGGCGATCAGCGCCAGGAGGCCGAAACGCCGCGTACCCACGGACGCCAGAGTACGTCCGTGGGGGTACTCCCCTCGCAAGCTGGGACTCCACCCACGCGAAGCGCAGGGGGACAAGCCCGACCGGCTGTTAGTTGTCGCCGGGGACGGCCGTCGGTGCCGGCGGTGCGATCACCGTCGGTGAGAACGGGTTGGGCTGGTTGGGGTCAAGGCGTGGCGCCTTCTCCGTCGGACTCGGCGGCGGTGCCGTGGTGGTGGTGGTGGTGGTGGTCGTCGTGGTGGTCGTCGACGTCTCGGGCGCCTTCTGCTCTTCCTTCGAGCACGACGCGGTGAGCACGACCATCGCGGTGACCGCGGTGCCGCCGGCAACAGCCGCGATGCGGCGGCCCAGTGTTGACTTCATTCTGCAGTCCTATCTGTCCCGACCGGTGCCAGCTGCGTTCTGCGATCAGTCCGGCGATCTTGAACTCTAATCGAATGTCTTCAGGGCGGCCATCGCTTCGGCCATCGTCGAATACAGCGACAGGATCTGATCGAGCCCGGTCAGCTGGATCGGCCGACTCGTGGCAGGGCCCTCGGCCACCACCGCGAAGGCGGCTTCTTTACCGATGCGCTCCCGGGTGGCAACCAGGGTCTGCAGCCCGGCCGAGGCTAGGAAGCCCACTTCGGACAAATCGACGACCAACGCCGCGGGGCCGGCGGTCAAAGCTTCCGTGATCGCCGCTTCGAAGGCCGGGACTGTCGAGAGGTCGACTTCGCCGCTCACCGCCAGCACGGCGATCCCGTCCTCATGGGTAACCGAGGTGGAGATCGGGTCAGTACCTGGCAAGGGGCCGTCCTTTGGTCAGCACCGCCACGAAGAAGGGCGGTGGGCAGAGCTTAACCGTTGGCATCAAACGGTAGATCCTCACTAAGCCCGAATCGGCGGCGTTCCGCAGGCTAATGTCAAAACAAGGAACGCAACCCGGGAGGTTGGATGTCCGACTCGACAGACCTGGTCGGTACAGGCGTCGGCGTCGCCGCAGCGCCGGTCGGGATCTCCACCGAGGGCCTGCTGCCGCAGCTCGTCCAGCACCTGAGGCAGAACCGCACCGTGCTGCGCGAGGAGTGGGCGCGCCGGATCAACGAAGCGCAACTGCTGACCGCGATGTCGCCCGAGGAACTCTTCGGCGAAGCAACAGCGGTGTACGACAACTACGTTGAGGTGCTCGAGACCGGCAGCGTCGAAGCGCTGCAGGCGTACGCGCGCGACCTGTCCGAACGCATCATCCCGCGAGGTGTCGAGACCGATGAAGTGCTCGGCATCGTGCTGCTTCTGCGCGACGTGCTGGCCCGATCGCTGTTCGAGAAGTACCAATCGGACTTCCGGCTGCTGAACCGCGTGCTCGATGCGTACGAACCGGCGGCCAACCGCATCGCCAACACCGTGGGCGTCAGCTTCGTGCAGGAGCGCGAACGCATCATCCGCCAGCAGCAGGAAGCCATCCGCGAGCTGTCCACACCCGTGCTCCAGGTCCGCGAGCAGCTGCTGATCCTGCCGATCATCGGCGTGCTCGACAGCCAGCGCGCCCGGCAGTTGACCGAACAGTTGCTGCGGGCGATCCGCGCGAACCGCGCGAAGGTGGTCGTCATCGACATCACCGGTGTGCCGACGATCGACTCCACGGTGGCCAACCACCTGGTGCAGACCGTCGACGCGTCCGGCCTGATGGGTGCCAACGTCATCATCACCGGCCTGTCGTCAGACATCGCGCTCACGCTCGTCACCATCGGGTTGGATCTGTCGAAGATGAACGCGGTCGGCGACCTGCAGGGTGGCATCGAGGAGGCCGAACGCCTGCTGGGTTACGAGGTGACCCGCACCGGCGAGCCGAACGCCTAGAAGATTCAGACGCGGCCGTCGTCGCGGACGCGAGGAGCGAAATAACGGATGCCAGTTCCGATCCTGAAACAGGGCACGATCCTGATCGCCACCGTGCAGGCGGCACTGTCGGACTCCGACACCGAACGGCTTCAGCAGGATCTGATGGAACAGGTGAGCCGGTTTCGCGCGCACGGAATCATCGTCGACGTCACCGCGATCGACGTGATGGACTCGTTCGCCGCGCGGTCGCTGCGCACGATTGCGCACATGACCCGATTGCGCGGAGCGGACACGGTGATCGTCGGACTCCAGCCCGAGGTGGCGTTCGCGATGGTCCAGCTGGGCCTTGCCTTCGACGGCATGCGCACCGCCCTGGATCTCGAAGAGGGGCTGTCGCTTCTGACCCGGCAACCCGACGACCGTCGCCCGACGATCGGACGTGACGGTGCCGACTGATTTCGTGGTCGACATCAACGACTCCGACGACATCGTCACCGCCCGGCAAGCCGGCCACGAACTCGCCAGACAACTGGGCTTCTCGCTGACAGACGTCACGATGATCGCGACGGCGATCTCCGAAATCGCCCGCAACATCACGAGTTACGCCGGCACCGGCGAGGTTCGCGTCGGTGTGCAGCTGCGCGACGGCAAGCACGCGCTCGTGGTGCGGGCCGAGGACGACGGGCCGGGCATCGTCGACGTGGAACGGGCGCTGGATGACGGGTACTCGACCGGCCGCGGTCTCGGCCTCGGCCTGCCCGGCGCACGGCGACTGATGGATCGGCTCACCGTCGAATCCGAGCCGGGTAGGGGCACCGTGGTCGAGATGTGGAAGTGGATTCCCGACGGTGTTTAGGCATGGCAAGTTCGGACCGATCGAATGGGCGGCGGTGCGCCGGCCGCGACCCGGGGAAGAGGTGTGTGGCGACCATCCGGTGGCGCTCGAGATCGGCCCGAGCGCAGCACTTTTCGGCGTGATCGACGGGCTCGGCCACGGAGAAGGCGCGCAAGATGCCGCGCTCTGCGCAGTGGACACCATCGAGGAGGTCCGAACGGAGCCACTCGACGTGGTGATGCAGCGCTGCAACCGAGCCTTGACCCAGACCCGCGGCGTCGCAATGACATTGGCACGCATCGATTTCGGAACCGACACCATGAGCTGGATCGGCGTCGGCAACGTGACTGCGAATCTGGTCGTCAAACGACCGACCGGCGTCGAGGTGCGCGCGTCGGCGCTGCTGGCGGGCGGGATCGTCGGCTATCGCATGCCCAACACGCTGCTGACGCATCAGGTGTCGATCAACACCGGCGATCTGCTGATCATTGCGAGCGACGGGATCGCCGAAGATCACTTGCAGACAATCGATTTCGCCGCACAAGCGACAAGCATCGCCGAAGAGCTGGTGGGGAAGTACGGCAAGGAGACCGACGACGCACTGGTGGTCGCCGTGCGTCATCGAGGCTCGTCATGAGTGACTTCTATGACCGCTATGCCGAAGCGCTGGATGCCTATCTCGTGGCCCGCGACGAGGCCAGCCTGGCAATCGGGCATGAGCTCGGCCGCCGGGCGCTGACCGACCGGATGAGCATGCTCGACATCATCGAGAACCATTCCCGGCTGGTCGCGGCGCGGAAGACCCCCAGCGACTCGCCGGCGGCACTCCAGTTCTTGTTGCAGACGCTCGCGACTTTCGACGTCGCGACACGTGGATTCCTCGACGGCACAAAGCGTTACGAACAACAACGTGCCAGAGCAGACGATCTCGCCGACCGCGACAACTTCCGCAATGCGTTGGTGAACTCACTTCAGGAGGGCTTCTTCGTCGCCGACCGCGAGGGTGCGCTGGTCGAGATCAACGATTCCTTCGCCGAGATCACCGGCTACGGACCCGCCGGACTCCCCTATCGCCCGCCTTATCCGTGGATCAGCGACGAGTCCGCCTCGAATGCGCGGTTGGCTGCGCTCACCCGCGACGGCAGCGTCGAATTCGAGACGGAGATCCGGCACAGCGACGGCCGGACCCGCTGGATCGCCGTCACCATCAACGCGGTCACCGCGGGCGGTTCGGATCGTCACACCTACGTCGGCACGGTTCGAGACATCACCGCGACCCGGGCGGCGTCGGTTCGCGAGCGGGCGGTGGCACGGTTGGCCACCGCGGTCAGCGTGGCCAGAAGTGTGGACGAGGTGCTGTCGATCACGCTCACCCACAGCCGCTCGCCGCTCGACGCGCAGCGGCTGATTGCGGTGATGTGGCGTGCCGAGGAGGCCGCACCCGCGGTTTACGTCGCAGGTGATCCGCAGGTGTCGAGCTGGGATGACCTCGACCCGGACTGGCGAAGAACGTTGGAGGACGCCCGCGACTGGTTACCCCTGACCGTCACACCGGTGGGGGCCGCGCCGAGCGCGGGAACCACCAGGGGTTTTGTTGCGGTGCTGACCGGAGCGCGCGACTTCGTGGTGTGCCTCGAGCATCGCGAGCCACGCCGGATCACCACCGAGGACCGGCAACTCGTCTCGGCGCTCGTCGGCCACCTCAGCCTCGCGATGCAGCACGTCCGGCAGTTCGAGGTGGCTCGGGAGACCTCGCTGACCTTGCAGAGGTCGATGCTGCCGCCGAGTGAACTGCCAGCCGGCTTTGCCGTCCGATACGAGCCAGCGGTTTCGCCGTTGGAGATCGGCGGTGACTTCTACGACGTGCTGTCGCTCGGCGACGACAGCATCGGCATCACCGTCGGCGACTGCGTGGGCCGCGGCTTGTCGGCGGCCGCGGTGATGGGACAGCTGCGCGCATCCACCCGCGCACTGTTGCTGTCCGGCGCCGAACCCGCCAAGGTGCTCCATCAGCTCGACACGGTTGCCGAGTTCATCCCGGATGCGTTCTGCACCACGGTGTTCGTGGCCATCATCGACAGGGCGACCCAGACCGTGCGATACAGCAATGCCGGTCACGTTCCCCCCGTCCTCGCCGTCGGAGCGTCGCCGCCCGAACTGTTGACCGATGGCCATTCGGTGCCGCTCGCGGTGCACCGCGACGGGCCACGACCACAGGCGGTCCATCCCTTGGCGCCGGGGTCGACGCTACTTGTGTACACCGACGGTTTGGTCGAACGCCGCGACGAATCCATCGATGCTCAGATCGACCGGGTTGCCGCGGTGCTGGCCGAATCCAGCACTCTGCCGGTCGAATCCGTGGCTGACGAGATTCTGCACCGGTTGACGCCGGAATCCGGGTACGACGACGATGTCGCGTTCGTGCTCTATCGGCGGCCCGACACCTCGCTCGTCATCGATTACGACGCGACCCCGCGTCGTCTGACCGAGGTACGGCATCGGTTGGGCGACTGGTTGCGGGCCAACTCGGTTCCAAAGACGCTGGCCGCCGACATCGTCCTGGTCGTCAACGAGGCGTGCACCAACTGCGTCGAGCATGCCTACCGCGGGCAGGAGCCGGGCCGAATGCGCATCGACGCCGACTCCAGCGATCACCGATTGCGTTTCCGCATCGCCGATTTCGGCTCATGGAAGCGCCCACCTGACGATCCCGGTACCCGCGGGAAAGGGCTCTTGCTGATTCGGGCGGTGAGCGATGACGTCGAGGTCGACGGCACCGACGCGGGCACCACCGTCACGATCACCTTTGGATTGCCGCAGGGGTGATCACGCCGGGCGGCCAGCGCCGGCTGCCGCGTAAGTACGGGTGATCACCGGCTCGGCGTAGCCGGCTTCACGGACCGTCTCGTGGACAGCGCGGCTGACGGGATCGACCTTGTCGTCGGGGACAAGGGCGATCACGCATCCCCCGAATCCACCGCCGGTCATCCGGGCGCCGAGCGCACCAGCGCGCACCGCGGTGTCCGCAATGAGGTCGATGTGTGGGGTGGTGATCTCGAAGTCGTCGCGCATCGACGCCTGGGATGCCGTCAGCAACCGGCCGGCCTCTCCGAAGTCGCAAACCCCCAGGGCGGCAACCAGATCGAACACACGATGATTGTCGGTCAGCACGTGACGGGCACGACGCGCATCGACGGGGTCGGTCAGCCGCTCCAGCACCTGCAGGCCGCTGTCCTGTACCTCACGCAGGGAGGCGACACCGAGCTGCGCCGCCGCACGATCACACGAGGCACGGCGCGAGGCGTATTCGCCGCCCGCGTGGCGGTGCGGTGCGCGGGAGTTGATCAGCAACAGGGCTACACCCGAGGCATCCGGGTCGAAGCTCACGGGCCGCACCGTCACCGCCTTGAAGTCGATCAGCAAGGCATGGTGCACTTCACCGCACAGGGACGCCAGCTGGTCCATCAAACCGGTTGGCGCGCCGACATAGTCGTTCTCCGCGCGCTGGGCGATGCGGGCCACCTCGATCCGGTCGATCCGCATATTCTCCGCGGTGGTCAGTGCGCCTAGGACCGCGCACTCCAGGGCAGCCGATGACGACACTCCAGAGCCGATCTCGACGTCACTGGTGATCGACATGGTCCCGCCCCGAATCCGGTGGCCGGCTTGGCGTATCGCCCACACCACGCCCGCCACGTACGCCGCCCAGCCGCCCAGCTCGCCCGGGCTGGTGTCGAGTGGGATGGTGACCTCGTCGTCCTCGCGGTCGCTGCGCACGGCGAGGGCGCTTGTCTTGTCGGGAACGTATGTCACTACGGTGCGCTGCGGCAGCGCGATGGGAAGCGCGAACCCCAGGTTGTAGTCGGTGTGCTCACCGATCAAATTGATCCGGCCCGGCGCCGCATAGCGGATCTCACCGTCTTCGCGCGAGCGCTCATCCATGCTCACTTACAGCTCCCGCAGCCGCACGGCCACACTCTCGGGCGCGACGTCGCTGATGAACGCGTCCATCGCCGATTCGGACCCGGCGAGGAACTTGAGCTTGGTGGCACTTCGGCGCACCGACATCAGCTCGACGTGGAAGTAGCCTTCACGCTGTTCATCGGCACCGGTGTACTGGTGCAGTGCCGAGATATAGGGCAGCGGAGCGGAATACATTCGGTCGAAGCGGCCGAGTACGTCGAGGTAGATGTCGGCGAAGCCGTCGAGCTCGGCATCAGTGAGCTCGGTGATGTTGTGCACCAATCGGTTCGGGTAGATGTGCACCTCCACGGGCCAGCGTGCCGCGAACGGCACGAATGCGGTGAACGACTCGGTCCTCGCGACGACGCGGGTGCCGTCGGCGACCTCCCGCCCGAGAATGTCGGCGAACAGATTGTGTCCGGTGCGGCCGGCGTATGCCCGCGCCTCCCGCAGCATCAACTCCGCGCGCGGCGGCAGGTACGGGTAACCGTAGATCTGGCCGTGCGGGTGCGTCAGCGTCACGCCGATCTCCTCGCCGCGGTTCTCGAAGCAGAAGACATGCGCGATGCCGGGACGCGCCATGAGGTCGGCGGTGCGATGTCGCCAGGCGTCGACCACCAGTCTGGCGTGCGCCGGTGTCAGGTCTGCGAAGGAGCCGGTGTGATCGCTCGAGAAACAGATCACCTCGCACCGCCCATGCCCAGGGGCGGTGACGAGCAGATCGCCGTCGATCGCCGGTAACGCGAACGGTTCGCCGCCCGCGCCGGACAGACTCGGAAACCGGTTCTCGAAGACCACGACGTCATAGCCGGGGGCCGGAACCTCGCTGACCGACCCCGACGGCCCGGGACACAGCGGGCACGCCTCGGCGCGCGGTTTGTAGGTGCGGTCCTGACGCAAGGCCGCGATGATCACCCACTGGCCCGTCTGGCGGTCAAACCTCAACTGGGACTGCTGATCTCCTCGCGGCGGGAGCGGCCGCAGATCATCGACGGGCGCTGGCCGGTGCCCGGGCAGGGAGAAGAACAGCAGGTCCCGCCCATCCGCGAGTGGCCACCGGGTCGGGGTGGTCACAGCGAGCCTGCCACGTGCCGCGATCGTCAAGGTGCCGACCCGCGCGGCGACCACGGCCCGGTCCTCCTCGGCCAAGCCGTCGTCGACGACCAACGTGTCGATTCGCGACAGCGGGGCGAACACGTTCGTGCCGATCTCACCGAACTTCGTATGGTCCGCCACGACGATCAGTCGGGGCGATATCCCGATCATCGTCTGATTCGTCTGCGCCTCTGCGATATTCGGCGTCGTCAGGCCCGCGTCGGGATCGAAGCCGTGTACGCCGAGATAGGTCGCATCGACCCGGAAGGATGCGATGGCGGCGTCGGCGATCGGACCGACGAGCGCATCCGACGGCGTACGGACACCGCCCGACAGGTAGACCTGGGGCGCGTCGGCGCCACTGGTCCCGGGGTCCGTCAGCACCGAGAAGACGCTCACGGAGTTCGTCACCACGGTGATCGACGACCGATGGCGCAGTCTGCGGGCGAACTCGGTGGTGGTGGTGCCGGCGCTGATCGCGATCGTCATGCCGTCCTCGACACTGCCGGCCGCTACCGTCGCGATGGCCGCCTTTTCGGCTCGTTGCTGAGCGGCCTTGACCGACGACCAGGGCTCCTCGCCGCGATTGTGCCAGGACACCGCGCCGCCGTGCACCTTGCGCAGCAGCTCCTGTGCATCCATCGCATCGAGGTCGCGCCGCACCGTCATCTCCGACACGTCGAGTTCGGCGGCGAGGTCGGCGACGCGCACGGCACCGCCGGCCTGCAACGCCCGCAGGATCGCGTGGCGGCGTTCGGCGGCGAGCATCGGCACCCTCCAGATTCACAGTGCGGGATCGCACATTATCAAACAAATCCGGCCGGATCTGATCTTCTCCGCTCTAGATACTGTTCGTTCCTGATTGATTCTGTTTGGAGTTGTGCGGCCTACTGTGCCGCTGAAGGGGTAAATGGCCGTTCGTCGTCGACATCCTGGTCAGCGTCGCGGTCAGGAATCCTCATGGCAAGCAAGTTGTCTCGACTCTTCGACATCCGCAACGTCATCGGTGCGCTGATGGCGATCTACGGCGTCGTCCTGACCATCGCGGGCTTCGCCCCGGGCCTACTTCGCGAACGCGACAAGGGCGCCGGGAACAATCCCGTGGACCTGTACTTCGGCACCGACGCGAGTTGGTGGGTCGGCCTGGCGCTGATCGCCGTTGCCGTCGTGTTCTTCGCCTGGGCGGCACTGCGCCCCGTCGCTACTCCGGAGTCTTCTCAGTCCGCTTCGTCATAGCGGCTTCGAGCTCTTCTTCCAGTGCGCCCTCTTCACGGCCGAGCGCGATCGTCGCCGCGGCCATCGCGACAACCGCCGCAGAGATCGCCACCGCCCTCACACCGTTGACGGTGAGGTGCTCGCCGAGGACCACCGCTCCCAGCACGACGGCGATGACAGGCTCGAGCACCAGCATCGTCGGCACCGACGTCTGCAGCGATCCCGCGTGAAAGGCCGACTGCTGCAGGAACACCGCCACGATGCCAAGCAGCGCGAGGAGATACGGCACCGGCGTGATGAGCACCGCACGCACCCCGTCGTGGGTGAGGATGTGCATCAGAAGCTTGGTCAGGACCGCGACAACGCCGAACAGCACACCGACGGCCACGGCCAGGATCACGGCACGCTTCCAGCCCGCGGTGCGTACCGCGACGATCACGCATGCCGTCACGGCCGCGGTGCAGATCACGGCGACGAGCGCCGTCAGCGGCACCGATGCCTCGTAGTCGCCGGGGCGGGTCTTGGCCAGCAACAGGAAGACAGCGAGCGCGGCCGTGAGCAACACCGCCCAGAGCCATTCCGCACGCGTGACGCGGCGGTGTGCCAGGCGCGCGCTGAGCGGAAGAGCGAACAGCAGCGCGGAAACCAGTATCGGCTGCACCAACAGCAGTGAACCGTTCGCGAGTGCGAGCGCCTGGAAGACGTAACCGGCCACGGCCGCCGCGGTGCCAGCCCACCACAGCGGAGTGCGCAGCAGTGTCAGGAACATGACGCTGCTCACTCCGTCTTCGGGCGGGACGTCCATCGTGGCACGTTGCCGGACGACAATGCCGATCGCGAGGAACAACGCCGCGAGGAAGGCGAGCAGCACGACGAGCCCATGGCCTACCAAAGCGTCGCGCTCCTCTCAGACCACAGCGAGTACGGCATCAAGGACAACATATTCGTCTGCGCGCTGCGCCGCCGATTCAGGTCCGATCGGTGGGCACGGCGTTTTGAGACGATGCCGAGTGGGCACCTATCCGAGCATGAATCTGCAACGGATTGTTTTGCTGGCGGGTGCGGTCCTGTTGATCGTGGGAGTCATCGGTCTGCTCATGCCTGTGTCGATCACCGGACCCGACAACCAGAGCGTGGGTTGCGGCAACGGCATTGCCGCTGACACGTCCGGCGCCCAGGGCCTCAACAACAGCAATCCCGCCAATCTGCCGATCGTCAATCAGATCGTGCCGCATACCGATTACGTCGCCCAGTGCCAGTCTGCGGTGTCAGGCCGCCGGTCATGGACGATTCCCGTCGCGATAGTGGGCTTGGTCGTGGCCGCCGGCTCCTTATTCGTCGGCGGGCGAGCAGGCGGGCGCGCTACCTAGCTGGCTTCGCGCTCGGACACCACGCGAAGGGCTGGACCCGATTCGGTGGGCGCGATCTTGTCGTTCACGGTCGCCACCACCGAGTCGACGCGATTCACCGCTCGATCGCACAAGCCGCGCACCTTGTCGCCTGCCACGTCGACGTCGTCGACCGCGCTCAGCAGGTAGGCCCTCACGTTGACGCGTAACCGCTCTCCGGCGCGCCGCGCCCGCCGGCGCAGACGATCATCGATCTCGACCGTGACGTAGGGCATCACCCGTAGCCTCATGCGCCCAGACTAGCCGTCAGTGCGGCTCGTGGCCCTTGGCCGTCGTCACGACGCACTTGTCGCAGAGACGATGGTGGCGTGTAACGCTTCGACCAGTTCGTGCCACTGCAGCCAGGAACGGCCGATACCAACACGCCGAGAAAGGTCTGAGTCAATAACCCAAAGGATAGATTGGACTAATTCGTCTCCATCTTGCGCTAAGAACGCGCTTGACCAGCGTATCGGCGTTGACGATTGTGCGTTTTGGACGATATAGTTCAGTTCACCATACAGATAGGACTGCAGAATGAAGTCAACACTGGGCCGCCGCATCGCGGCTGTTGCCGGCGGCACCGCGGTCACCGCGATGGTCGTGCTCACCGCGTCGTGCTCGAAGGAAGAGCAGAAGGCGCCCGAGACGTCGACGACCACCACGACGACGACCACCACCACCACCACGGCACCGCCGGCCACTCCGACGGAGAAGGCACCACGCCTCGACCCGAACCAGCCCAACCCGTTCTCACCGACCGTGCTCGCTCCGCCCGCACCGACTGCTCCTCCGGGCGACAACTAAGCGCGGAAACGCGGCCGCCGTCAGTGCACCGACTCGGCGGCGGCCGCGAACGACGCGACATGGTCGATCGCCATGTTCAGCGCCGACTGCATGAGTCGCGGATCACGTCCCGTCTGCGATAGCAGATAGCCGCCCTCGACGGCGGCAAGTAATCCCGTTGCAAGCGAACGGATGTCGATGTCGCGGCGAAGAACCCCGTTGTCGCGCATTCGCTCCAGCGCGGCGGCAAGCAGCGTCCGCCATTCGGCGAAGTGCTCCGAGAGTGACATTCGCGCCTTGTCGTCGGTATCCGACAATTCGGCAGCGAGAGAACCGAGTTCGCAGCCCCATAACCCGCGACGCAGTGCACACCGCTGCACCATCGCGTCCCGCCAATGGTGCAGCCCCCGAAATGAATCGACCTTTTCGAGGCGCAGGCGCTGCCAGGACAGCACCTCATCGGCACGCAGCGTGATGACTTCGTAGACCAGGTCGGTCTTGTCCTCAAAGTGTTGGTAGAACTGGGATTTGCTTGTTGCGCTGGCGGCTAGCACATCATCGATCGTCGTCGCCGCGACGCCCTGCACGTGCATCAGTTCCGCGGCGGCCAGGACGATGCGGTGCCGCGTGGCAGCGCCTCGCGAAGTCAGTCGGGGCCGCGGCGCGGATTCGGATTGCGGCGGCACCTACTCACTGTATCGCTGCGGCCAACGGGGCAGGGCTCGTCTGCGCAAGGGGCCGCCGCGCCGTCTCTTTCAGCGTGACAATCGCGCCGAGTGAGATGACCGCGGCCACGATCAGATAGAACGCGGGTGCCATGGAGTTGCGGGTCTCCGCCGTGAGCCACGTGACGATGTAGGGCGTGGTGCCGCCGAATGCGGCCACGCAGATGTTGTACCCGATCGAGAAGCCGCTGTAGCGAACCCTGGTGGCGAACAACTCGACGCCCGCCGATACCGCGGCCGACACATAGACCGACTCGATGGCAGCCAGTCCGCAGTGCGCGGCCATCGCCGCCGCCCACGACCCCGAGTTCAGCAGGAGGAACAACGGATATCCCAGAATCGCGAACGCCACCGAGCCGGCGATGAGCATGGGCTTGCGCCCGACCCGATCCGACAGCGCTGCCAGCGGCAGGATCAGCACCAGCGCGACGAAGGTGGCCAGTGTCATGGAGGTGAACGCCTGCGTCTTGGAGAACTTCAGCGTGGTGATCAGATACGGCTGCAGGAACGTGAACACGACGTAGTAGCCGACATTGAAGATGATGAACATACCGATGACCTGCAGGATCGGTCGCCACGACGTGACCACCGCCTCGCGCAGCGGCGACTTTGCCACCTGCTCGGACTTGCTCAGTTCGGCGAACTGCGGAGTGTCGGACAGGCGCAGCCGGATATAGAGACCGACCAATCCCAGCGGGCCTGCGATCAGGAACGGGATACGCCAGCCGTAGCTGTCCATCGCCTCGGCGGGCAACAGCGCCGCCAACAGCGTCACTGTCACCGAGCCGACCAGGAACCCCACGACCCCGGACCACGCCATGAACGTGACCGTCAGGCCGCGACGCGCCTCCGATGCGAACTCCGCGAGGTAGACGGCTCCGCCGCCGTACTCGCCGCCGGCCGAGAAACCCTGCAGACAGCGCAGGAAGAACAGCAGCAGCGGAGCGGCCACCCCGATCGAGGCGTACGTCGGGAGGAAGCCGATCGCCACCGTCGCACCCGACATCAGCAGGATCACTACCGCCAGAACCCGCTGCCTGCCGATCCTGTCGCCGAGAGGGCCGAAAACGAACCCGCCCAGTGGTCGCATGAAGAAGGCCGCCGCGAAGATCGCGAACGTCTTGAGCAAGGCGGCGGTCTCATCACCGGGCGGGAAGAAGTTCGCGGCGATGAAGGTCGCCAGGAAGCCGTAGATGGCGAAGTCAAACCACTCCACAGCGTTGCCGATCGACGCACCGGTGACTGCTCGACGGATGTCACTCGGCATGGCGTTCTCTCCCGAAACTAAGCGTCATGCTTACCAAACCCGCTGGTCGTCCACCAAAAAGATAGCGGTGGCGATGAATCCTCGGCGCCGGGATGGTCTGAATCTGCAACACGGAAAAGGAGGTACCGCGATGGATCTGCCACCGATCGTCTCGCCACAGGAATGGGACGCCGCCCGCCGAGAATTGCTGGTCGAGGAGAAGGAGCTCACCAGAGCGCGAGACGCGCTGGCCGCCCGGCGACGGCGGATGCCGCGGATGGCCGTCGACAAGGACTACCTGTTCGACGGGCCGAACGGGCCCGCGAGCCTGAACGACCTGTTCGGCGGCCGACGCCAGCTGATCGTCTACCGCTTCTTCTTCCAGCCCGATGTGAACGGCTGGCCCGACGCCGGCTGTCCGGGCTGCTCACTGATGGCCGATCAAGTCGCCCATCTGTCCCACCTGAACGCTCGCGACACGACGCTGGTGTTCGCTTCCCGCGCCGATCAGAGCGACATCGCGCGATTGAGGAAGCGTTTCGGCTGGGACATCCCCTGGTACTCGATCACCGACAGCTTCGACGCCGACTTCGGCGTCGACGAATGGCATGGCACCAACGCCTTCCTGCGGGACGGCAACGAGATCTTCCGCACCTACTTCATCGACAACCGCGGCGACGAAGGCATGGGTACGACGTGGGCCTATCTCGACATCACCGCGCTCGGCCGACAGGAGGAATGGGAGGACTCGCCGCCCGGCTACCCGCAGACGCCGCCGTATGCGTGGTGGCACCGCCACGACGAGTACGGCATCTAGACGTGCGCGGCCGCTACCGACGCGACCGATCGGCCCAGAACGGCCGTGTTACGAGGACGACGAGACCCACCACCGCGAGCGGGGCGACCAACGGCGTCCACGGCAATTGGATCGGCAGCGATGCGGCAGCCACTCCAACCGCTGTAAAGCCCACTGCGCCAGTGAACGTCGGTAACGACGCAGTGCTGGTATGACGCATCACCAGGTATCCCGCCGCCGACAGTCCGCACAGCGCTGCGAGCATCGGCGGCGCGTCGTCGAGGACGATCGCCGTGGCGGTCAGCAGCACCGCGATCGCCGCAACCGGCCGAATCACCGTGCCCACCAACACCGAAGCGCCGGCCAGGCCCACCGCGACCAACGCTGCGTCATCGGCCTGCAAGGCCGCTGCCGCCACCATCACCAAGCCGAAAGCCATCGACAATGCGCGCGTCACCGCCGCCTCCGCACTATGCGTCGATGGTCGGGCACCAGTTGGATGGCCTGATCGAGGGTGTCCGCCTCGCGCCACGCCACCACGTCGACGCCGATCGTGGCCATGTCCCGGTACATGAACGACCGCTGCATCGACCACATCCGGGAGATTAGACGGTCTGGGCTACCGGCGAACGGCGCACCTTCGAGCACATCGACGGCGACGACGGTGTGGCCGCGCTTGCGCACGTCGATCAGGGCGAGCGCAAACTCGGTGTCGAGCATCGTGGAGAACGCGATGACGATCGCACCGGGCGGTATCGCTGCGCGCGGCGCCAGCGTGCCCCGCGTGGTCTCATAACTGGTGTCCACCGCGAGAACCGCGTCGAGCACGCGGTAAAACTGCCTGCGGCCGATGTCGGCACCCAGCCAGCGGGGGTGACGATCCCCCAGCGCCACGACGCCGGCGCGGTCGCCGCTTCGCAATGCACTCTGCACCACCTGCACGGCGCCCCGCACGACACGGTCGGTGGCCTCCGTCGCCGGGCCCGCGGGTTGCGGATAGTTGTCGACCATCACCACCACATCCGCGGCCCGGTCGGTCAGCCGTTCGGTGACATGCAGACTGCCGCGACGCGCACTGACCGCCCAGTTGACGGTCCGGAGCTGGTCGCCGGGTACGTAGCGGCGAACATCTGCGTACTCGACGCCCGGTCCCACGTGACGCGTCAGGTGGGTGCCGAGCCGGTCGAGCAAGTCGGTGCGCGGCAGAATCGTCGACTGCGGAGGCGCGGTGGGAAACACGAAAACATTTGCAGCGTCGATGGTTTCGGTGCCTTGAATGAGTCCTCCGCGGGCGCCGACGGTGAGGTGCGCCCGGATCGGATACCGGCCCCAGCGGTCCGCGGCTACCGCGACGCTGCAGCGCTGGCGTGTCTCGCGACTCGTGGTCTCCAATCGCATGCCCCCAGCAACGGACACGTCGAGGTGGACCTCGTCGGTCTCTACACCGGGCTCGGCGTGTGCCCACACCGACACCCGAGACTGTTCGGTCTCGAAGCACCGGTGTGCCCCCGGTTGGGCGTGCACGTGAACCTTCGGCACCGGACGCTGCCAGCCGATCGAACACAGCACGCCGAGCAGCGGCGCAATGAACGCCACGAGTTGCCAGCTCGACCAGATCACCGCGGCCGCCAGCCCGACTGCTACACACGTGACGAGTGAGAGCGTGAGAGGCGAAGGGCGCCAATGTAGTTGGGCTTGCGCACTGCGGGTTTCGATCACCCGGCGTCACGCCTTGGCTCGCGGGACGGGCAGCCGCCGCAGGAGTTCTTCGACGACGTCGCTGCCGTGGACGCGCCTCACCCACATCTCCGGACGAAGGCTGATGCGATGCGCCATGGACGGAACGGCAAGGGATTTCACGTCTTCGGGTATCACGTAGTCGCGGCCGAGCAGCAGTGCCCTGGCCCGGGCCAACTGCACGAGGTCGAGCTCGGCCCGCGGGCTCGCGCCGACGGCGATCTGCGGATGCTGACGGGTCGCGGCGGCCAGCGACACGACGTAACGCAGCACGTCGTCGTGCACGGTGACCTCTTCGACCGACTCACGCATCGCGATCAGCTCGTGTGCGTCGACGACCTGATGCACGGTCGGGTCCGCCGAACCCCGCTCGATGCGGCGGCGCAACATCGACGCCTCTTCGTCCTCGGAGAGGTAACGCAACTCGAGGCGGATCGTGAACCGGTCGAGTTGTGCCTCGGGAAGGGGGTAGGTGCCCTCGTACTCGATCGGGTTGTCGGTGGCCAGCACGATGAACGGGGCCGGCAGTTTGTGCGTGACGCCGTCGATGCTGACCTGGCCTTCGGCCATCGCCTCGAGCAGCGCGGCCTGTGTCTTCGGTGGTGTCCGGTTGATCTCGTCGGCCAGCAGCAGGTTGGTGAAGATGGGTCCCGACCGGAACTCGAAGCGGCCGGACTGCATGTCGTAGACGGTCGAGCCGAGGAGGTCAGCGGGCAGCAGGTCCGGGGTGAACTGCACACGTTTGAACTCGAGGCCCAGTGCCGCGGCGAACGACCGGGCGATCAGCGTCTTGCCCAGGCCGGGAAGGTCTTCGATGAGCACGTGGCCGCCGGCCAGCACGGTGGTCAGGATCAACGAGAGCGCTCCGCGCTTGCCGACCACCACGCGTCCGATCTCATCGAGAACGGCCTCGCTGTTGGCGGTGGTGGTCGCCGCAGGCGATCCCTTCGCTGCTGTCATACCTGCTCCAACCGCTTCAGCATTTCGTCCAGCGCATCCCGCCCCGGTCCCGGTTCGTCGCTGCCCGTGCGTGACACGTTCTCCGGATCGACCCACGTCCACAGGTCGGCACCGAACAGCATCCGGCCGGTGGCATGGTAAGCCGCGCGATCCTTGGTCCGCTTCTGTCCCGTTGCCATCTCGAACTGCCTGGCTAGCATGGGACGCAGATGCCGATCCCAATCCCTGCGGGTGGTTTCCGACCGGCTGACGAGCGTCTCGGTCCGAGACAGCCAGCGGTGCAACGATTCTGCGGCATCATCGATTCTGGGTTCGTCGGCATCCGGTTCGGCCTCCCGCACCAGATACCATCGCAGGGCGAGCAGGGCGCATGCGACCGCGGCCCCCGATACGACCAGTGCCAGCTCCCGAAGTGGCGAGGCGAGCGCGACAAGCTCGACTCCCGCAACTATCAGGAACACCGCTGCGACAAGCCTTTTCATGCGACGTTCCCGGACATGTCGAGCGGAAGTTCGGCCAGCACGCGCTGCAGCACCCGGATGGCCGTGTCACGATGCGCTTCGGTCATCACGTGCGGGGAGAACCGGGCTTCTTCGAACAACTCCACCAGCTCCGTGGCGCTGTCGATGCGAAGCGCGCCACGGTCGACGGCCCGCGCCAGCACCTCGCTGGGAGTGTCGAAGTCCTGCGGCACCGCGCCGGGCACCCGGGTCAGCTCGCGCTCCATCGCCGCATAGCACGCGATGATCGCCTCGCGCGGCTCGCGGCTGAGGTCGCCGATTTCGGCCAACCCGACCTCGGCGGCCCGGGCGAGCGAATCCGCTGCCCCCGGGACGACGGGAACTTCGTCGAGTTCGTCGAGGGGGTAGTGCGTTGCGTCCCGTCCTCGCCGCCGCGACGCGACGATCGAGGCGACGATGACGAGCACCATGAACACCAGCATCGGCGGCATCAGGTACGCGACCACATTGGTGCCGCCGTCGTCGGGTGCCGGCGGGGGTGCGGGATCGCCGCGCGGCGCCGGGGTGGCGTCGACGGGGGGCGATCCCGCCGACGGCTGTTGAACGGCGTCGCCGCCGCCAAGGCTCGTCAACAACATGACCAACAGCAGCCAGACTATGACCACCGCGAGACCGATCAGGGCGAAGCGCCACGACGGCCGGCCCATGGTTCCTGCCGCGCGCGGCGGCTCACCTCCGGCGCGGCGTTTAGGCCGCCGATCGCGCATCCTGGCGATGATCGCGAACCCGATGACCGCGACCGCGGCAGTCACCATCGCCGTGACGACGACGAGGGCCGCCGGGTTGCTCGGCGGCCGTTTTTGCTCCGCTGCCGGTTGGCTGCCGGGAAGGTATCCGCGCAGTGTCAATGCCGCAAGGACCATGAGCGTGATCACCGCGATCACGCGTCGTGTCGACTTGTCGATACCGGCCATGGCCCTGGTTCCATCCTGCCTGCTGGTCGTTGCGCCATGTCACAGATTCGATGGATACGGTCGAGGGTGTGACCACCACACTTTCCAGCCCGAGGGTCGCGACGGCCCTGACCCGGATGTACGCCGAATCCGCCGCACAAATGGCCTCGCTGCGCGAGCGGGGCACCGAGTTCTCGCGGCTGCAGTCCGCAAGCGCACAGGAGCGAGCCGACGCGCTGCGCGAGTTCTACCTGCCGGTGACGCCGGAGGCCGGCCGACTGCTCTACGCGCTCGTGCGGGCGAGCCGCCCCACCACGGTCGTCGAGTTCGGCATGTCGCTGGGTATCTCCGCGATCCACCTGGCGGCGGCCGTACGCGACAACGGCAGCGGCCGTGTCGTCACCACCGAGCTCAGCGCGGCCAAGGTCGCCGCGGCCACGGCCACCTTCGCCGAAACCGGGCTCGACGACGTCATCACCGTGCTCGAAGGCGATGCACTGAGCACGCTGAAAGAGCTCGACGGTCCGGTGGACTTCGTCCTGCTCGACGGCTGGAAGGAGCTCTACATCCCAGTGCTCGAGCTCCTCGAACCGAGCATCTGCGCGGGGTCGCTCATCGTCGCCGACAACACCTCCATGGCCGAGCTGGCGCCGTACCTGGACTACGTGCGCGACCCGGCGAACGGGTACGTCAGCGTCAGCTTCCCCGTCCGGGAGAGCGACAGCATGGAAATCAGCTGCCGCGCCTAGCGATTTGGGTGTAGTTGGTCGCGGTGGCCGCGACTACGGACACCGAAATCACGTCAGCCCATCGAGGAAACTCTCGATCCGCGCGAACGTCTCGTCCGACAGCCAGCCCGCCCGCACCTGCGGATTAATCTCAGCGCCGGCGTCGATGGCCGCTCGGGCGTGGCGGTGCAGTTGTTCCTTGGTCGCCGCGTAGGCGAATGGCGAATGCTCGCCGAGCGCACGGGCCGTCGCGATCGCCGCTGCCAACAGCTCGTCGGGCGGTAGGACCGCATCGACCCAGCCGCGCTCCAATGCGGTTGGCGCGTCGATGTTCTCGGCGCCCAGCATGGCCCTCGACACGGATGGACCCATGGCGTAGCGACAGACCTCCAGCGCGGCCACAGGGAAGGGGACGCCGACGGCCACCTCGGTGAGCCCGATCTTTCCTGCCGACATCAGCCGCACATCTGCGGCCATCGCGACGACGCAACCGCCCGCGATGGCGTGGCCGTTGATCGCGGCGACCACCGGGCCGGGGTAGTCGAAGACGGCCAGGAATGCCGACGGCATCACGTCGAGGAAGCGTTCGGTGTACTCGCGGCCGCCGTCGGCCACCGCTCGCAGGTCGACGCCGGCCGAAAAGCAGTTGCCCGCTCCCGTGATGACGACGGGACCCGCGAGGCCGCTGATGGTGGCCGCCGCGTCCTCGACCAGGTCGAGGTCGAGCGCGTTCACCGGCGGGCGGTCGAGTCGGACCACCGACACCCCGTCGACCACTTCAACGTCCATCGCTTACCTCCTGGCGGTCGGTGGCTACTTGAGCCGGGCCTTTGCGTGCTTCACCACTGAGGCGGCGTCACGGCTGGCCTGTTTGCCCTTGTCGTAGGCATCCTCGGCAGCGTGAAGCGCCCGTTCGGCCTCCTGCAGTCTCCTGCCGGCGTCGTCCCTACGCAGCCGTGCAGTCGCGAGGTCGGACTGCAATTCCGACAGCGCGTCATCGGCTTCGGCCTTGGCACGTTCGGCGGCGGCCAGCGCCGCGCGCGCTTCACGCTTGTCGTCGCGGCTGCCGTCCTCGCCGGGCTTCTTTGGCTCGGGCTGCGGCTGGGGTTCCGATTTGCGGCTGCGGGTGGGCTTGAAAACGATTGCGGTGTCGCCGAACTCGCCGAACCCCGACCACTGCTCAGCCTTGCTGAGGCGGCCCAGCCGCGCCGCGACCTCCGGATCCGCGACCGCCGCCTGCAGGGTGCCGGTCACGTCGTCCTGCAGCGCAGCCGTCGGATGCGAAAGGCTCGCCTCCTCGAACGCGGTGCGGGCCAGCTCGTCGATGAGCCTACGTTGCTCCCTGGTCAGCTCCCGGATGCGGTCGCCGGCCATCTCCGCATGGGCAGCACGCAGACGCTCGCCGAGCGTGGTCAGTCGCTTCCTCGTGTCCGGGACGGACAGCACCAGGACGTTGACCACATGCGCGGCGGTCGTGGGTTTACGCGCGGCAGAGATCTGCTTGGCGCCGTCGGTGTCACCACGACGCTTGGCCTCGGCAGCGAGCTTGGTGCGCAGCGCGGTGAAGTCGTCGAGCCTGGCGGCGTAGAGGGTGTCGAGCGGGTCGTCGGCCACCACGCCATCATCACCGCTGAGCGCACGGTTGTTGTACCCATCCGCCGAGATGTCCCGCGAACCACCGTGCGCTCGGGCGATGATCGTCGCGTGCAGACATCGACCGAAACCGGCGCGCATCCGGTGCGCCCGGCCATCGTGGTCGGCGCACTCGGCGTCGTGTTCGGCGACATCGGCACCAGCCCCATCTACACGATCCAGACGGTCTTCAACCCCGGCGATCCCCACCCCGTGCCCGTCTCCGACGCGCACGTCTACGGCGTGGTGTCGCTGATCTTCTGGTCGGTCATGATCATCGTCACGCTCACGTACATCACGCTGGTGATGCGCGCCGACAACAACGGCGAGGGCGGCATCATGGCGCTGATCACGCTGCTGCGACAGTGGACCGGCGGACGCGGGCGACGCACGGCGGCGGTCTTGGCCGCCGCCGGCCTGTTCGGCGCGGCGCTGTTCTTCGGCGACAGCATGATCACCCCCGCCATCTCCGTGCTGTCGGCGGTCGAGGGACTCAACACCATCAACCCCGACTTCCGGGACTTCATCGTGCCGATCACCGCGGTGATCATCGTGATCCTGTTCTCCGTACAGACGCCGCGGAACGGCGAGGGTCGGCCGCGTCTTCGGGCCGGTGATGATCGCGTGGTTCGCGGCCATCGGCGCGTGCGGGGTCGTCGGCATCATCGACAATCCCGCGATCCTGCGGGCGCTGTCGCCGACCTACGCGGTGGCGTTCATGGCCAGCCATTTCCACATCGCCTTCTTCGCTCTCGCCGCAATCGTGCTGTCGGTCACCGGCGCCGAGGCGCTCTACGCCGATATGGGCCATTTCGGCAGGCGCGCAATCACTTTGGGGTGGCTGGGTCTCGTGCTGCCGGCCAATACGCTGAGTTACTTCGGGCAGGGCGCCCTGGTGCTGGCCGACGAAAGGAACGTGGCCGCGCCGTTCTTCCTGCTCACCCCGGAATGGGCGCGAATCCCGATGGTTCTGCTGGCGACCGCCGCAACGGTGATCGCGTCGCAGGCGGTGATCACCGGCGCGTTCTCGGTGGCGTCACAGGCAGCGCGGCTCGGGTATCTGCCCCGGCTGCGGATCGAACACACTTCGGCATCCACCATCGGCCAGATCTACGTGCCGTGGATCAACGGCGCGCTGATGGTGGCGGTGTTGATCCTCGTGTTGGCGTTTCGCAGTTCGGCGGCGCTCGGATACGCATACGGAATGGCGGTCACCGGAACGATCACGATCACCACCACCCTGTTCTTCTATTACGCCCACACACGGTGGCGCTGGCCGCTGTGGGCGGTCCTGCTCGGCGGCGGCGCGCTGTTGGTGGTGGACCTGATGTTCGTCGCGGCCAACCTCACCAAACTGGTGCACGGGGCGTGGCTGCCGCTGACCATCGCCGTCGTCGCCTTCACGGTCATGACGACCTGGCAGCGCGGCCGTGAAATCGTCACGCGGGCAAGGGAGAAAGCCGAGGGCCCGCTGCGCGAGTTCGTAGACGGACTGGTGCACCGGGATGCGCCCCTGGTGCGCATCCCCGGCACGGCGATCTTCCTCAACCGCGGCAAGGAGACCGCCCCTCTGGCGATGCGTGCCAACGTCGAGCACAACCACGTGTTAGCCGAGCACGTCATCATCATGTCGGTGGAGACGGAGCCCGTACCGCGGATATCCGACGACGAGCGGATGAGCCACGACGATCTGGGCTACCAGCGAGACGGCATCGTCCACGTGGTGGCTCGCTTCGGCTACATGGAGCGTCCCAACGTGCCAAGGGCGCTGGCGCTGCTCGATCCCTCGGAAACGGAGGGGCCGATCGATCTCGAAAACGCTTCGTATTTCTTGTCGAAGCTCGAGTTGTGCGCAGGCGATGCGCCGACGATGGCGCCGTGGCGCAAGCGGATCTTCATTGCGACGTCCCACATCACCGCCGACGCCGCCGCGCATTTCAGCCTGCCACTCGATCGCACCGTCATCGTCGGCTCGCGGATCGAGATGTAGGCAACCTCTTGCGTGAGCGCGCATCGTTGTACATAAAACGCCCCGAAATCTGTACAAGGGTGTGCGCTCGTGCTCATTTGCCGCGGCTCAGCGGCGGAAGACCACCCAGCGCATCGCGCTGTACATGTAGGCCGCCTCGCAGGCGCCCGCCACGATCCGCGCCACTCGGTACTCGACTCCCAGCGTCGCCAGCAGGCTCGACACCCCGAGGATGAACGCGAAGTAGTTCACGACCACGACGACCACGTAGACGGCGAACTGCGGGCCGACCGGCGCGTGCGAGCCGAAGTTGAGGATCCGATTGAGGATGTAGCTCAACGTGAACGCACACGCATAGGCAATCGTCACCGCGATCACGAACGGCACCCGTAGTCCGCCGTGCAACGCGGTCAGTAGCACCAGGTCGACTCCGAACGTGAACCCGTTGATGATGCAGAAGCCGAGAAAGGTCGGCGCGACAATGGAATTCAATCCGAACGGCAGGCGGCCGACCACCCGGCCGCAGATCTGGTGGAATCGCTCGACTGCCCCCGTCGCGCCGGGCACCGATCCGACACTCACCCCTCAACGCTGACATGTACGGGTGACGATTACGTGATCAATGGGCAAACGTCGCGAGGAGATCGGCTGTGCGCCACCAGATCAGCGCCGCGAACAGCACTCCCACCGCCACGGTGACCCCGGCCGCAGCGAGGTTGCGGTTCTCCCGCGGCGCGTACGCGTATGCAGCGGCGATCACCGCTCCCGTGACGAGCCCGCCGATATGGCCCTGCCAACTGATGCCGGGGATGGTGAACGTGATCACCAGGTTGATCACGATCAGTATGACCACCCACCGGACGTCGAGGTTGAGCCGTCTGCCGACCACGAACGTCGCGCCGAACAAGCCGAACACCGCGGCGGAGGCGCCTGCGGTGTGCGCGCCCAACGGCGAGAGCAGATAGACGAGGACCGAACCTCCAACCGCGCTCATGAGGTACAGCGCGATGTACCGCAAGCGGCCCAGCGCCGCTTCCAGCGGCGGGCCGACGACGTACAGGGCCCACATGTTGAAGAGGATGTGCGTGATGCCGTAGTGCAGGAACGCCGACGAGACCAGGCGGTACCACTCGCCGTCGGCCACCGCGGGCGAGAACATCGCGAGAGAGTTCTCGACATCCGTCGACGCCGTCTGCAGCACGAACATAAGGGCGTTCAATGCGATCAGCACGTAGGTGACCACCGGCACCGGCCCGCGCTGAGTGCCGCCGAAGCGGGTCTGCGGCTGACGCGTCGTCCTGGCGCCGGTGCTGACACAGTCGGGGCACTGGTGGCCGACCGCCGCGTCGCGCATGCATTCGGGACAGATGAACCGGTTGCACCGAGTGCACCGGACGTAGGTCGCGCGGTCGGGATGCCGGTAGCAGGTCGTCGGCTGCGGCGCGGTCGTCATGACTACAGCGTGCCGAACAGTTCGATCCAGTTGCCGTCGGGATCGGCGACGAACATCCACCCCATGCCGGGCACCGGCGCGAACTCCGTGAGCTCCTCGACAACCCGATACCCGGAGTCGGCGATGGTCTCGGCCACGGCGGTCAGGTTCTTCACGCCGACGGTGAAGTAACGCACGCCGGCCTGGGCCCGGCCGCCGCCCGGCGCCGCCGGTTGCGGCGGCGTGGTGTACGTGACGAGCTTGAGCACCCCGTTGCCCAGCGAGTACCGCCGCTGCGACCCGCCAGGGAAGTCGAGCTCCCCCTGGAACTCGAGTTCGAGGAAGCCTTCGTAGAACGCGACCATCTCCTCGAGGTTGGTGGTCACCACGCCGATCTCGATGCCCGGTGCGAGCAGATCCAGTTTCACGCCACCAACCTAGTGCGCGCTGCGTGGGCGAATGCTGCTGCCGTTGCGCGGGTATACCTCTGACGGTTGAGCCGACAGCCGTCTGGATAACAATTCGGTCACCGTCTGAATCACGATCATTTAAGGGCGGGCAGCAATTTCTGAGTGTTTTCAAGATCTCTGCGCCGCCCTTTCGGATTGTTTACCGAAATCGACGTGATTTGAGGCACAGATCACGCTGTTGAGCCGTAACGCTGCGCATGCGTATCGGCCCGGGAATTCGGGCCGCATTTGCGCCTTTTGCGTTCCACTACCTTGGATTTCGGGTACGGGGAAACAGCGACCGATTCGCAAATGAAGGAAGAGAAAAGAATGAAGTTCAGTGGTAACACCGCGCGTCGGGGAGTCGTCGGTGCGTGCGCAGGCAGTCTCATTGCCGGCTTCGCCGCAGCGACCATCGCCGCACCGTCAGCGAGCGCGGCGCCCGGGTGCGACGCCAGCGCGGTATCCGGCACAGTCAGCTCCGTGACGGGCTCGGCGCGCGCGTATCTCGACGGTCACCCCGGTGCGAACCAGGCCGTGACGGCCGCGTTCGGCCAGCCGCGACCGGAGGCCGCCGCGACCCTGCGGGGGTATTTCACCGCCAACCCGCAGGAGTACTACGACCTGCGCGGCATTCTCGCGCCGATCGGCGACGTACAGCGTCAGTGCAATTTCGCGGCGCTGCCGCCGTACCTCGCGTCGGCATACGACGAGTTCATGGCCGGCTGAGTCCGCAACTGAAAACCCGCCGCTGCGCTCGGCTGCAGCGGCGGGTTTTCTCGTCTTGGCGCAATGGCGCTTAGACTGGCTTCCTATGAGCCCCCGGAACGCGGCAGCGATGGCAGCGGTGATGCTGCTTACGTCCGCCGCCGCGGGCACCGCGCACGCACAGACTGATCCGGCGCCCGCCCCGGCGGGTCCCAAGACCACGATCGACGCCGACGGCACCTACGCGGTCGGCACGGACATCGCACCAGGCGTTTACGCGTCGGCAGGACCCATCGCCGACGGGGCCTGCTACTGGAAGCGCACCAGCGGCGACAAGCTCGTTGACAACGCGCTGACGAAAAAGCCTCAGGTGGTGCAGATCGATCCCACCGACACCAGCTTCACCACCAACGACTGCCAACAGTGGTCGTTGACGAACGCCCCACCCCCGCCGCAGCCCGCTCCGGGCGACCTGCTGGGTCAGCTCGGCACATTCCTCGCTCCCGCGATTCTGGCCCCCAAAGCTCCCCCGCCGACGCCGTAACCTGTCGGAGTGGCCGACCTCCACCCGGACATCGCACTCCTCGCACCGCTGCTTGGCACCTGGACGGGTGAGGGCACGGGTGAATACCCGACGATCCAACCGTTCGGCTATTTCGAGGCCATCACCTTCGATCATTCCGGCAAGCCCTTCCTCACCTACCGCCAGCGCACCACCGCTGCAGCCGACAGCAGGCCGTTGCACTCGGAGATCGGGTTCCTGCGGATGCCGTCGCCCGATTCCGCCGAGCTGGTGCTCGCCCACCCCAACGGCATCACGGAGATCGAGGAAGGCACCCTCGCGGTACGCGGAACCGTCATCGAGATGGACCTGAACGCGACGGCGATCGGCCTGACCGCGTCGGCCAAACACGTGACGGCGCTGAGCCGTTGGATCCACGTCGACGGCGACGAGCTGACGTACCGGCTGCGCATGGCCGCCGTCGGCCAGCCCATGCAGCACCATTTGACGGCGACCCTGCGCAGGCAACGCCAATGAGCGACGACGGCAGAATCGCGGTACCGGCCGATCTCGACGCCGTCACGGCCCTCGGGGCGGAAGACCATTGCGAGGTCAACTCTGCGGCCATCGAACGGATCTGGGACGCCGCGCGGCACTGGTACCGCGCGGGGATGCACCCGGCGATCCAGCTGTGCCTGCGGTACAACGGCCGGGTCGTGCTCAACCGCGCGATCGGGCACGGCTGGGGCAACGGCCCCGACGATCCGCCCGACGCCGAAAAGATCCCCGTCACCACCGAAACGCCGTTCTGCGCATACTCGGCGGCCAAGGCGATCACGTCGACGGTCGTGCACATGCTCGTCGAACGCGGGCAGTTCTCGCTCGACGACCGTGTCTGCGACTACCTGCCGACCTACACCAGTCACGGCAAGGACCGCACGACGATCCGGCACGTGATGACACACAGCGCAGGCGTGCCCATCTATACCGGCCCGCGGCCCGACCTTCGCCGAATGAACGACAGCGAGTACACGCGTGAGAAGCTCGGCGAGCTCAAGCCGCTGCACAGGCCGGGACTGGTCCACATCTACCACGGATTGACATGGGGCCCGCTGATCCGCGAGATCGTCTCGGCAGCCACCGGCAAGAACATCCGCGACATCCTCGCTGCAGAAATACTCGACCCGCTGGACTTCCGATGGACCAATTACGGGGTTGCGCCACAGGATGTTCCGCTCGTCGCGCCGAGCCACGCCACCGGACCGCCCGCGCCCAAGCCATTGGAGAAGGTGTTCAGCCTCGCCACCGGCGGGTCGATGCAGAAGATCATCCCGTTCTCGAACAGCCCCGAATACCTGACCACGGTGCTGCCGTCCTCGAACACCGTCTCGACTGCCGACGAACTGTCGCGGTTCGCCGAGATTCTGCGAGGGGGCGGCGAACTCGACGGCGTGCGGGTGATCGCGCCTGAGACGCTGCGCGCGGCTGTCAAGGAGTGCCGGCGGCTGCGACCCGACGTCGCCACAGGGCTCGTGCCGCTGCGCTGGGGCACCGGATACATGCTGGGCTCCAAGCGCTTCGGCCCGTTCGGCCGCAACGCGCCCGCCGCGTTCGGCAACACAGGGCTGACCAACATCGCCGTCTGGGCCGACCCGGAGCGCGGGTTGGCGGCCGGCGTGATCAGCAGCGGCAAGCCCGGCCCGCATCGGGAGGCCAAGCGTTACCCCGCGTTGTTGGACAGCATCACCGCGGCTTTTCCGGCCGCGCCGCACTAGTCGCGTGACTCCGGCAGGCTGCCGATCTCCAGTCCGGCCAGCTCGGACTCTCCGTCGAAGATGACTCGGCCGAATTCCCTTACGACGCAGCGCAGCCGGCCTGCCAGGTGCTCGTAATCGGTGTCGATGTTTCGCCGCTCATCCGGTAGCGGCACCGGCAGCACGTGCGGGTCGAGGCCCGTCCCATCGCCTTTCAACACCACCTGATACCGGGGCGACATCGCGCGCAACGTCCAGCGCCAGTCGCCGAGGTCGGATCGCACCCACGCTGTCGGCGTTGTCAGACGGATCAAGCGGTCGCCGAGCCGGACCACGACGCCGGCGGCATCGCGCGCGATCGGCCCCAGCGCGAGCAGGCCACCCGAGAACGCGACACAGACGTCGTCGTCGCCGAAGTCGTGAGCCTGGCCCCACCACCACCGCTTGGGAAAGCCTGCGCCCCAGTTACGTTCGGTGTAGAGCTTGGCTCCGTCCAGGCGCCAGATGTCATCGCCGAACTGAACCTCACCGCTCGCCGTTCCGCCCATGCGGTAGGGATGCCAGTACTGATTGAGAAACGGGATCGCCGACGCGATTCCGCCGCCCGCCAATGCCTTGGGCCACTCGTAGGAATCGTCGAATCGCAGATCCATCCGGGCGTCGCCGAGTTCCACGCGCAGCGTGTCATAGGTGGCCGTGAACGTGTCGGCCCCTGGTGCACCGGCGGTCAGGGCGAACGGGGCATCAGCGGCTCGGGCGTGATGCAGCGCAGCCGACCGCACCAGGCCTCCCGGATGAGCCGCGATCGCGACCGTCGACCAGTCGCCGTCCGGATGGCGGTTGACGCTGAACAGCGCGATGGCCACCCGGCCCGACGCCGCGTCGGTCATGCGCCAGAACCATCCCTCCATCTCGCAGCCGTGCGAGGGCAGGGGGTCGCCGAACGGCAGGTCGGCACCGGTTCGCCGGTACAGGCTCGCGAGGCCCATGAACCATCCGTTGACGTCGCGGACGGTTCGTAAACACGCGTCGCCGCGAATCAGCGAATCCTCTCGCCGTAAACCCGCTCGACCGCCATCGCCATCAGCACCCGCCGATCGGACACCATCACCGACCGGTACTCGTCCCAGTCCGGGTGCTCGCCGGCGGCGCTGCGGTAGTAGTCGACGAGCGCCTCGACCTCCGGGCTGTGCGGGTCGGCTCCGGGGCCCGTGAGGGTGACGCCGCCCTCGGCGGTCGCCCATCCCCAACCGTCGGAGCTGGTGACCTCGAGCGCGGCCCGTGGATCGCGGCGCAGGTTGGCCGTTTTCGCGCGGCCTTCGGTCATCGACACGTAGATGACGTCCGCCTCGCGGTCGTAATAGGGCGTCACCGGAGACAGCTGCGGTAGTCCGTTGGACTTGATCGTCGCAAGGACGCCTAGGCGGCTCTCGGAGAGAAGCTTGCGGGGGTCAAACGATGTGGCGGTCATGTTCGAGCGCAACCCCGGGCGGCAGTCCGGCTATTCCGGCACATCGATGCGCACGCGGTACATCGTGGGCCAGTCCTTGCCGGTCAGCAGGAAGTTCTGGCCGTCGACGTGGGCGATCCCGTTCAACACCTGCTCGGGCGCAAGATGCTGGCGGTTGATTAGCGAGGAAGCGTCGACAACCGCGGTCACCGCGCCCGTCGCCGGGTCGATCCGCACGATCTGGTTGGTCTTCCAGACGTTGGCCCACACCTGCCCGTCGACGCAGTCGAGCTCGTTGAGCTCGGTGACCGGCGCACCGTCACGGGTCACGTTCACCCCGCCGTTCTCCGTGAACGAGTCCGCGTCGTGAAACCGCAACCGGTCGGTGCCGTCGCTGCGGATGAGCCGGTCGCCGTCGAGGCACAGGCCCCAGCCCTCGCCGTCCATCTTGACTTCACGCAACGGCTTGAAGGTGGCCTTGTCCCATTCGACGGCGACACCGTTGCGCCATGTCAGCTGCCAGATTCGGTCGCCGACCACAGCGATGCCCTCGCCGAAGTAGGTGGGCGGGTCCGCGGCCGAGCGGAGCACGGCGCCGGTGGACGGATCGAGCTCGCGCAGTTGCGATTGCCCGACCAGGCCGGTGCCCTCATAGAGGGCCGGCCCGTCGAATTCCAGACCCTGAGTGAACGCCGTTGTGTCATGCGGGATCTCAGCGATCACGACGGGTTCGACGACAGGCACCGGGGTGTCCGTCTTCGCAGGGGCAGGTTCACTACAGCCCGCGATGAGCGCAATCGCACCGGCCCCGACCGCTAGGCGCCACCCCCATCGGCGGCTCGGATCTCGCCATTTCATATGCCATATAGGTACCCGATCCCGACGGCGCACGTGTCAATACGAAAGAAGGGCACCCGTATCGGGTGCCCTTCCGCTGACGGTCGTGGTCGTCAGTGGCCGGTGCCGCTGTGCCGTACCGAGGTATCCACCTGCGGCACGTTCACCTTGGGCCGGATGTCGTTCAGCCAGTCGAGGTGATCGACGCCCGCCGGCACGGAGAGCGACGCGTGAGTGGTGGTCGGCGCCTCGGCGGTGAACACTGCCTCAGTCGGGGCGGCCAGACCGATGATCGCGGCGGCAAAGCCGGTCGCGGCGATGGTGGCGAATCCAAGGTTCTTCATCTTCCTGCCTTCTTCCTCTTTGGTTCCTGTCCCGTCGGACCGTGGCGCGGGGTCGCGATTCGGGCGCCTCTGGGCCGGCTCGAAATCTCTTCTTGCCGGGCTGACCCGTTAAACAGACTGCTCACAGCATTAATTCCGGTGGCGGTAATTGATCGGCGGTTGGCAGCAATCGAACGGTTTCACCTCCCGGAGCGTCGTTACCGCAAGGGGCCGGGGACCCCTCGAAACGGCTCGCCGTCACTGAAACCTGGGGCCTCGAGCAAATGAAAACGTGATCGCGGTCACCATGGCGACTCAGAGTCGCAGCGCATCGATGGCCCGATAGATGCGCTGCTCGCTGACGGGTCGGGCGGTGCCGAGCTGCTGTGCCCACAGGCTGACGCGAAGCTCCTCGATCATGCGGCCGATGTCGCGGACATCGTCGGCGGCGGCGCGGGTGGGCGACAGCGCAGCAACGAAATCGCGGTACGCGTCGGTGACCGCATGCACCCGGTGCATCCGCTCCCGGTCGGCGCCGACGTTGTGGGGCAGCCGGTCCAGGCGTCTGACGATGGCGGTGAGGTAGCGCACGAGATCCGTCAGGTGTGCGGCTCCGGTGACGGTGACGAAGCGGGCCGGCAGAAGCCGGTCCAGTTGGGCGCGAATGTCAGCGATCGCGTCGGACAGTGTCGGTGGGGCCGCAGCCGGCAGCGCTACTTGGACGTCGTGGTGGGCCGTCAGCACCTTTTCGATCTGCGCGACGATGCGTTCGGCGGCCGAGGGCAGTTCGCGGGCGATGCGCTGCTGCAACGTCGTGAAGTCGGCGCGGGTCCATGACGGTGCGGGCGTCAAGGCGTCTGTGGCCGCATCGGCGCAGTCCTCCAGCAGGGCCTGCAGCGAGCCATCCGGATTCGCGCCGAGCACCAGCCGAGTACGTGGATCTAGTTGCCGTTCAAGCGCTTTCACTGGTGACGGGACGGACAGCCGCAGCAGCCGACGGGTGCCGGCGCCCATCGCAGCGCGCTGTTCGGCTTCGGTCGGGAAGACCCGCAGGTCCACCGCGGCGCCGGCGTCGACCAGCGCTGGATATCCCCGCACCGCGTGACCACCCGTCGTGCGTTCGACCGTGCGGGGAAGTGTCTCGAGATCGTCGGGCCACGCGCGCAGTCCGGTGCGTTCCAGTTCGCCCGCCACCGCCTCGGCCACGGCCTTGCGGATCGGCGCGGCGAGACGCTCCCGAAGCGCCTCGAGGTCCTTGCCGCGCGCCACCTCCGCTCCGTCGGCCGACTCGACGGCGAAGGTGACGCGCAGGTGCGGGGCCAGCTTGTCGAGATCGAAGGCGTCGATGGGCACGAGCACTCCGCTGAGCCTGCGCAGTCCCCGCTGAACAGCATCCAGCAGGGGCCCGTCGTCCGGCGAAATCGAGGCGAGCACGGCGCGCGCGGTGTCCGGCGCGGGAACGAAGTTGCGGCGCAGGTTCTTTGGAAGCGAGCGGATGAGAGCGGTGACCAGTTCTTCCCGTAGGGCTGGTACCTGCCACGCGAACTCGTCGCCGCCCAGCCGGGCGAGGACTTCGACCGGCACGTGCACAGTGACGCCGTCATCCTCGGCGCCGGGCTCGAAGCGGTAGGTCAGCGGCAGCGACAGGTCATCGGCATGCCACGCGTCGGGCTGTTCTGCGCCCGCGTCATCCTTGCGCAGCAGGTCGTCGCGGGTCAGCGTGAGCAGGTCGGGGGTGATGTGCCGTTGCTTCTTCCACCATGCGTCGAAGTGACGGGCTGACACCGCCGCGGCGGGGATGCGCGCGTCGTAGAAGGCGAAGATCTCGTCGTCGCCGACCAGGAGGTCGCGCCTGCGCGCCTTCTCCTCCAATTCGCTGAGCTCGTCGCGCAGCCGGGCGTTGTCGTGGAAGAAGTGGTGGCGGGTCTGCCAGTCGCCCTCGACAAGGGCATGGCGGATGAACAGCTCGCGCGCCACCGCCGGATCGACGTTCGCGTACCCCACCCGACGGCGCGGCACGAGAGGCAGGCCGTAGAGCGTGACCCGCTCGAAGGCCATGACGGCGGCGCGTTCGGCATCCCAGTGCGGCTCGCTGTAGGTCCGCGCTCACCAGGTCTCCGGCGAGACGCTCGACGACTTCAGGCTGGATGCGCGCGCCGATACGGCCGAACAGCCGGCTGGTCTCGACGAGGTCGGCCACGACAATCCACCGCGGCGGGCGTTTGGTCAGCACCGAGCCCGGCGCCAGGACGAACTTCGAGTTGCGCGCACCCGCATACTCGCGGGAGTCGCCCTCGCGCAGGCCGATGTGCGACAGCAGGCCGGCCAGAAGTGCGGCGTGCACCCGCGCGGGGTCGGCGGGTTCGGGGTCGTCGGACTCCTTGATGCCCAGATCGCGCGCGATGCTGCGCAGCTGCCCGGTGAGGTCCTGCCACTCGCGGATGCGCAGGTAGTGCAGGAACTCCTCGCGACACATCCGCCGAAACGCGTTGCCGGAGCGCTCTTTCCGTTGCTCACGCAGGTAGCGCCAGAGGTTCAGAAAGGAGATGAAATCGGAGTGTTCGTCGGCGAAGCGGGCGTGCTTCTGCCGCGCCGCCTCTTCGCGGTCGGTCGGCCGCTCCCGCGGGTCGGGGATCGACAGCGCCGCGGCGAGCACGAGGATCTCGCGCACGCATCCCTCGCGGTCAGCCTGCAGGATCATCCGGCCCAGCCTCGGGTCGACGGGCAGCTGCGCCAGCCGGCGCCCCATGTCGGTGATCGCACCGTCGCGGCCCGAATCGCCGCCTCCGGCGGCGGTGTCGAAGGCGCCGAGTTCGGCCAACAGCACCACCCCGTCGCGGATGCTGCGCCGCTCCGGCGGGTCGAGAAACGGGAAGGTCTCGATGTCGCCGAGGTTGAGCGCCGCCATCTGCAGGATCACTGCAGCGAGATTGGTCCGCAGGATCTCCGGGTCGGTGTAGCGCGGTCGCGCCGCGAAGTCATCTTCGGAGTACAGCCGGATACAGACGCCTGGCGCGGTGCGGCCCGACCGCCCGGCTCGCTGCGCGGCGGACGCTTGCGAGATGGGTTCGATCGGCAACCGCTGCACCTTGGTGCGCCTGCTGTAGCGCGAGATGCGTGCGGTGCCGGGGTCGACGACGTAGCGGATGCCCGGGACCGTCAGCGATGTCTCGGCGACGTTGGTGGCCAACACGATTCGGCGCACGGCGCGGCTCGGCGAGAAGACGCGCTGCTGCTCGGCGGTGGGCAGCCTGGCGTAGAGCGGGAGCACCTCGGTGTGATTATCGACAGCGCCACGCAATGCTTCACTGGTATCGCGGATTTCACGCTCGCCCGACAGGAACACCAGCACGTCGCCGGGGGGTTCGGCGGCGAGTTCGTCAACGGCGTCGACGATGGCCTCGGTCTGGTCGCGCATCTCGCTGCGCACGACTTCGTGGTCGGGGTCGTCGGGATCGTCGGTGTCGTCGGCTGGGACGGCGACTTCCAGTGGCCGGTAACGAATCTCGACCGGATAGGTCCGCCCGGACACCTCGACGATCGGGGCGCCTGCGAAATGTGCGGCGAACCGCTCCGGTTCGATCGTCGCCGACGTGACGATCACCTTCAGGTCGGGCCGTCGGGGCAACAGTTCGCGGAGGTAGCCCAGCAGGAAATCGATGTTGAGGCTGCGCTCGTGGGCCTCGTCGAGGATGAGGGTGTCGTAGCGCAGCAACCGGCGATCGCGCTGGATCTCGGCGAGCAGGATGCCGTCGGTCATCAGCTTGACCAACGTGGCATCACTGGCCTGATCGGTGAACCGGACGGTGTAGCCGACTGCCTCGCCGAGCGGGGTGCCGAGTTCGTCGGCGATGCGCTGGGCGACCGTGCGCGCGGCGAGCCGACGCGGTTGGGTATGGCCGATGGTGCCGCGGATGCCGCGGCCGAGCTCGAGACAGATCTTGGGCAGCTGAGTCGTCTTGCCCGAACCCGTCTCGCCCGCGACGATGACGACCTGGTGTTCGCTGATGGCCCTGGCGATTTCGTCGCGCCGCTGGCTGACCGGAAGGTCGGGGTAGGTGATCGCCGGCACAGCGGCGGTGCGCGTGGCGACGAGTGCCTCGGCCGCGGCGATCTGCTCGGCGATCCGCCGCGCCTTGGCTGGGTCCGCGCGGCGAATGGCTTTCAACCGTCGCCCCAGGCGAGCCGCGTCGCGGATCGTCAACCCGTCGAGACGGGCGCGCAGTTCGCTGCTCGACGGCTCGGACACCCGGTCAACAATATGTATCGTTGGACGCGATGACTCGTCCGCGCATCTCGCAGTGGAGTTTCGCGCAGTACGGCCTGCTGATCATCTCGGTGGTCCACGTGGTTCAGGCGATCGTGGGCTTCATCGCCGAGCCGAGCTTCGCCGTCGGCCCCAACGCACCCACCGTGCCGATCCTCGGCATGGATTACAACGGCTGGCACGCCGTCGCGGGCCTCGCGCTCTTCGGCCCCGGGCTGGTGCTCTGCCTCAGGAAATCGTGGGCGGTGCTCTACCTGCTGTTGGCGGCGGTGGCCGGTGCGCTGCCGGGAATCTGGGCGCTCTTCTCCCACCAGGTGGCGTTCGTGTTCACATTCCCGAACAACATCACCGACGCCGTGGTGCACTTCGTCACGGCGGCCGTCATGGCCGCGGTCGCCTGGATTCAGATCCGCCGCGATGGAGGCATCCGCAACTCGCTGGCCGATCTGCGGTCTGCGCGTCAGCCCTTGTCCGGCGACCAGTAGCCGAGCATCTCGGCGAAGGTCTCGAACGCCGGTGTGGACACCCCGTAGGTCGCCTCGAGGTGAATGCTCAGCGGGAAGCCGAGGTCGGCGACACCGTCGATCACCCGCTTGTACAGGTCGACCATCAGCTTGCGCTTGCTCGGCGGGTTCGATGCTCGCCAGGTGCTTGACGAACTCCTGCTCGGCGGCGACAGCGGCGTTGCCCGGATCCTGGATCAGCCAATTGATCAGCCCGACCTTGGACTCCATCTTGGGCACGAAGCCGAACGACAGCAGGATCTCGGGCCGGTGCTCGGTGGTCTCGGCGAACTCGCGCAGGAACCCGACGATCGCGTCGGAGTACAGCAGCTGCGTCATGCCGTAGGTGGCGCCCGCTCGCACTTGAAGTTGAACCGGCCATGTTCGCCCGTCGCGGGTGGGGATCAGGATGGCGCCACGGTTGGCGACCAGGCCGTCAAAGAGTGAGAGGGCGTCGGTGGGTGCGACACCGGCCCCTTCGCCGTCGTTCATCGTTCGCGGCACGCCGACGAACGCGATGCCGTCGAAACCGGCGGCGCGACAGATCGGTGAGCCGCTGACCGCAACGCCGCCTCGTCCAGGAAACGCGGTCACCTGAGTGCACAGCCCTTTGACGCCGGGCAGTTCGGGCTTGATCAGCGACCAGAAGTCGAGGACGTCCATCTTCGGCTTCATCTCGACCGGCCGGTCGTCGTCCTCTTCGATCATGCCGGGGATCATGACGTGGCCGATCCGGCCCTCCAGACCGGCCTCCGCGGAGCACCGCAGCACCTTGTGTGCCTCCTCGAGCGCCTGCTCACGGCCGCTGTTCGACGTTCGGCGGCACGAGTTCCAGCGCGATGGTGTTGAGGGTCACCGGGTTGCTCCTAGTCGAACGATCATTTCCCGCGGCACGGCAGGTCCACTTTGACCACTATCCGCGCTCTGCCTGGGAGCATCACCATACAGACCGGCGCCCGGGCGACCGCCTTCGGCGTCAGCAAATCTGTCGGGCGCTCCGTAGGCTGGATGCATGACCATCGCAGGTGACACCTCGGTCGCATTGGACGACCGTTTCGCCCGCGAGCTGCCTGAGCTGGCCGTCCGCTGGGAAGCAGCGTCAGCTCCGGCCCCGCGACTGCTGGTGCTCAATGAGGCGCTCGCGGATGCGCTAGGCATCGACGTCGGATGGCTGCAAAGTCCCGACGGTCATCGTTTCCTGATCGGCACTGCGGTCCCGGGCGGCGCGACTCCGGTGGCGCAGGCGTACGCCGGGCACCAGTTCGGCGGCTTCGTTCCGCGTCTCGGCGATGGGCGGGCGCTGCTGCTCGGTGAAATCACCACAGCGGACGGCGGCCTCGTCGACCTTCATCTGAAGGGTTCGGGCGCCACGCCCTTCGCCCGCGGCGGCGACGGCCTGGCGGCCGTCGGGCCGATGCTGCGGGAGTACATCGTCAGCGAGGCGATGCACGCCATGGGCATTCCGACCACCCGCGCGCTGGCCGTGGTGGCGACGGGACGCCCGGTGCAGCGGGAGACCGAGCTGCCCGGCGCCGTGCTCGCCCGCGTCGCAAGCAGCCACCTGCGGGTCGGCACCTTCCAATACGCGGCGTCGACAGGAAAGACCGACGTGTTGCGACGCCTGGCCGATCACGCGATTGCGCGGCATCATCCCGCGGCTGCCGCGGCGCAGCAGCCATACGTCGCGTTCCTCGAGGCGGTGACCTCGGCGCAGGCGGCGCTGGTGGCGAAGTGGATGCTCGTGGGATTCGTCCACGGTGTGATCAACACCGACAACATGACGATCTCCGGCGAGACGATCGACTACGGC